>NZ_JAAQWP010000001.1:0-1393436 GCF_012985535.1 Pseudomonas sp. WS 5021
CCGTATGCCTATCTCAAGGACGTGCTGACACGCCTGCCGACGCAACGGGCGAGTGAGGTCGGCCAACTGCTGCCGCATCAGTGGGCGCCTGCCTGAGTCGCGCAAGGTGAGTTCGGCGTACGCTTACTTTCAAGGGTGGTGTAGCTGTCCCTGAAAAAGAGTGCAAGCATAACGAAGCGAGACTCTTCGCTAAGGTGCGATCGGTAAGGGGTTTCCCATAGCGCGGATGGGTTGTCAAGAACATTTAGCACAACGTCCTGAATGGGGATGTTTTGCAGTGTCAAATAGTCTGCCGAAGTAAGTAAATCGATTAGTCGCGGGCTAAAATTTGGGTGGTCTATCATTTTTAGATAGAAACTCTCTCTCAGTAATGCTTTTTTTTCATCGGTGCTTAGCGTGGAAAAATATATGTGGTTGAAGACAATTTGGGCTTTGATCGTTCGGGTGTATGCGCCGACATTTAATACTAATTCGCTGGCGGAAACCTTTTCTGAGGCTAGGCGTTCGGATTGGAGTTGAGCCTGCGTCAGCAGGTAGCTACGTGTTGTTAGGATAAAACGTAGGTCTTTATTGGTGCGGATACGATCCAGAAAAATTGGTAGTCGCTGATCGATATTTCGAATTGCATCGTTGGTTAAGCTGATCTGCCCTAGGAAATCGTCGAGAAAAATAAGGCGTTTTTCGCCGGGAGTACATACCTCCATTGCTTCTTTGAGGTCATCAACCACAAAGACACGCCAATCTTGTGCAAGGTGCATCCATGTTAAAACTCGCGCAAGGGTTGTTTTACCTACGCCCGGCTCACCAGCAATTATTAATGTGCCGCGTCGTTCGAGTATCGCCTCCGCCGCTGCGATGCTTTCATTTTGAACTATGCGGGGTACTAAGCCCTTTATTAGCTCTAGCTCGGCATCTGTTCTATTGTAGATGCCGCTATGAATGATTCGCTCCAAAGTGTCGACGTGAGTTAACCAAAGCTTAAAGTGCTGTCTAAGAACTTTTGGTTGGCGCTCCAGCAAATTATTTATATCTTCTCTGCCTAGGACGTCCTCGCGTGAAAGGGCGGCGTCAGGCATAGCATCGATGATTTTATCCTTCAAGGCCGGGTTTAGTCGGGCTGATGTCGCCAGAATATAACGATCGGGTTTGAGTTTGGCGACTTTCGCATTCTCTATGGCGACGGCACGCAACAGTCCTCTCGTTGGAGTGTCAAGATAGTGTTTCACCTGAATGACAGTAGTCTTGCCAGCTTTTGCAAAACGAAAATCTATTCCTCCGTCACTCCCAGGTCCAAAGCTTTCGATCCGAAGTTTAATTTCTTCCTGTAGCAAGTCGCGAACCAGGTTTTCGAAGTCAAGGGGCGATAGCTGTCTAAAGTCGTGCATGAATTTGGAGACCCCCGGCTGCTTGCGTGAGACATTAGAGTAAGCCTCATCGAACAAACCACGCACTACATATCTTAGGTCTCCGACGATGTTTTTTCACTTACCTTGGTGGGCTCCGGAAAAATACCCCGTCAACTGTCAATCCTGAATCTTACATGCGATGGTCAGCCTGGTTGGATCTGTCGTACTCATTCAACGGATCGCTTATGTCGTCAATTTTTCTGAATCATTAGCTGTCAACCGAATTAAGCTACTGATCCGTACTGAAGGTCGGCCGTGAACGTATCAATCTTCCCTGAACCTCGGTGATAAAAAGCTACTGGCCGGATGGTCCGTTGGTGGTCGAAGCAACCGAACGTTTCAACGCTTAATGTTGATCGTTTCGATCGCAAATAGGTACAGGGCGAACATCCGAATAAATTCGACACTACCGAGTATTTTCAGGTTAATAGGGTCGGAAAAACTCGACACGTACCAAAAGATAACGCACAGGCAGAACGCCAATATCACTCCCCCCAAATAAGGTCCCCAACTGAAGTGATCGTGGTCAGCAAGATGGCTGTTCAGGTAGTTAACGCAGAGCACCCAGGATAGTACCAACACAGATGCGATCATTAAAAAAAAAGGAAGCAGTAGGCTAGTAACGGAAAAAGGATCCTTGAGTGGCCCGCCGCCTTCCATGAATGTCGAAAAGGCCAAAGCGGAGAACACGTTCAACAATGGTCGAGATTTGATCTTGCCGAGGGCATCCAGAAGTTCTTTAAACACTGTTTTCTATCCTATTTCGTGCGAATTGACGCAGAGGCCCGTTTGCAAATCTTCAACCGATCATCAACGTTTTCGCGAACGGTTCTTATGCTGTCGACGAAGAGCGGCAGCATGCTGCGATTTGCGTTGTGCCATCTGCTGATTGAAAGGCTCCAGGACTTTGTCTAGATCTCGATACAGGTTCGACTTCGATTTCACAACCTCAGTGAAAAAGTAACGCTTGAAAGCAGAACTCTCGAAACGCCCCTGCTTCCACCCGTGCAGCATAAAGTTGCTGGTCAAAAAGAAGCAGAAGCCGCAGAACAAAATGGTCAACTGCAGGAACAATGCTTGATCAGTAGCCAATTCACCCGAAGCATTTTTTACTAGCAACCAATATGCGGTCGCAATCCCTCCTAGGACCACACAGAACATGAGCAACGGAGCTCGCTTGCGGATGGGTTTCCCAGCGAAACTCACTTGCGTGCCTTGGATTAGGGTGTACAGAGCGTTAACCAGGAAGGGGAAGCCAACGAATGCAATGTCTATTCCCGAAAAAACATAACTCACGGAGTCCAGCCAATAAATGCTGGTCAACGCCACTGCAGTGAGCCCGGCGACGATAAGGTCCTTTTGCAACGATCTGGAGTAATCAAGATACTGCCGGCCATTTTTGCCAAAGCGCGAATGCACATAGTCAACCAGCTCTATATACGCCAATGGCCAGAAAGATGCTGTGAAACCAACGATGTAAAGGGCCTTGAGCAACGCAAGAAATTCAAAATCGTAAAGCAGCGTGAAAGGGTTGACTCTCAAGGCGAGGAACCCCCAAAAGAAAGCCACCAATGAAAGCGGGTAGAAGACGAGGCGGTGCAAGTAGCGCATGAATTTGCCCAGATGTTGGATAGAACTCCAGCCTAATCAGCGAGGATAGGGGCTGCAACTATGACATCAGGCAGACCTAGGTTAAGCCACTCTGAATCTGAGCCTTTGGGATGGGGCAAATAGAGGCGTGATTAGCGATTGACGTGTCAATGTTTTTCCATCTGAACTCGTGTTGCTATTTGCAATGGTGTCAATCCTCTCGACAATGCCCTCTCAAAATGTCAATCCGTCATAGCGAGATTGACAGTCAACGGTGTTGCTAACGAAAACGCCAGAAGCCCACTAAGTCATGGGCTACAACGCTGTCAATGTCGAAGGTGCTAGCTGATATGCATCATTACTGGCCGGATGACCCGCTGGTGGCAGAGGCGACTGCGCGGATCAAGCCGCGCAAATAATCATGCTTAATATCCAAATGTAGGAGCTGGCTTGCCTGCGATAGCGGTGGGTCAGCTGGTCAGGTTCTGGCTGACAGACCGCTATCGCAGGCAAGCCAGCTCCTACACAAACCCTATTCCACATCCGGTTGTGTGCTGTGGGCTATTGCGCAGCGGGCAGCAGGAACCGCGCAATCACCGGCAGGTGATTGGAAATACGCAACGTATCGTCCTGCCTCACCCGCGCTTCAACCTTCTTCAGCCTAGGGCTATAGAACAGATAATCCACCGTGCGATCCGGCCCATCGAGGCCCGGGTCGTTGGGGAAGTGGGTCAGCCACTGCGCCCGGTCAATCCCGCTGGATTGGCTGTTGCTGGGGACCATCGGATATTTGTCCCACAGCAGATGCAGTTCACTGTCCGGCGAATACTGCCCGCGTCTGCCGGCGTCCAGGCGTAGGAATTGCCCCAGCGGCAGCAGGTTGAAATCCCCGCCAATCAGCCACGGCGTGCCCCGGCTTTCGAATTTATCCAGCAGCTTGATGGTCGCCTGCACCTGCTCGCGCACTGCGCTGTGGCCGGGTGCGGCGTTGTCCAGGCGAGTGTTGAGCACCGCCAGTTGGCCGCCGTCGCTCAACGGCAGGTAGCTGAGCAGCAACGCAGGCTTGGGCTGGAACTGACGGCTGATCAGGTTGGCCGGGGCCACCGGCAGTTGCAGGCGCTCGGCATGTTCGATCTGGTAGCGGCTCAGGGTCACCAGCTTGCGGCCAACACTGCCGAAGATATGCCAGTCGGGCACAAAGTCGGCTTTCCAGTCGAAGGCCTGGACGCTGCACGGATAGAGGTCCACCAGGCGCTCCTGGAGCAGCGCCAGTTGATCCTGGTAATGGGACGGCTTGGCGCCTTCGTCCAGTTCCTGCAGCAACAGCACGTCTGGCTGTTCGTCACGGATCACCCGCGCCACTTCGTCCAGGCTGGAGGCCATGTCTTCGATAGTGGGGCGCTCGTCCGGGCCGCTGCCGTCGGGGGTGTCGTACCAGAACACGTAGTTTTTGCCGGCCAGGTATTGCACGTTCCAGGTCATCACCTTGAGCGCCTGGCCGGGCAGCAGCGTCGGCGCACGCGGGGCGACACAGCTTACGGGCAAGGTCTCTTTTTCGGCGGGGCGCCAGGTCAGGCTGTAGACCAGGGCGGTCAGCAAGCCTGCGAGGATCAGCAGGCCTACCAGGGTGGTACGCAGTAAACGGGTCATCGGCTCGCCTTATGGCGCTGCTGGACAGGCCCCGAGCATACCCGACCGGTGGCCGGGAGCCCAAGGACCATGTTAGCGGGCGTCGGCATCACCGGCGATCAGCATGAACAGGCGGAACAGCACCACGCTGGTAAACAGCTGCAGGAAGCTGTGGGCACTGTCGATCAGCACCGCCAGCAACGGGTTCTGCGGGTCGGGCCAGGCCGCGACGCTGGCGCCCTTGAGCAGCCACAGCGGGGTCATCACGCACAACAGGCAGACCAGGATGCGCAGGAAATGCCCTCGGGTCAGGCGAAAACTTTCCTTCATCGCCGCCAGCGCCGTCATACCACGCAGTACCAGCAGGTATTCGGCGAAGGCCAGGGTGACCATCAGCCACAGCCCCGGCAGGAAATACAGCGACAGCCCGAGCAGGATCAGCAGGGTGCTCATGGCGGTCAGCAGCGCATAGCGGGGCCACAGGGTCAGCGCCATGGCCAGCACGTCGGCGGTGCGCGGCGACTCGCCACGGCTGCGGGCGTCGAGGAACAGGATCAGGGCGGCGGTGTACAGCGGGTACACCAGCAGGCCGACGATCATGCTGTAGCCGGTAAACGCGTGCGGGCCCAGGGTGCGATCGAGCACTTGTTGCAACACGGCTTCCAGGATCACCAAAGGCAGGCACAACTGTACGATGGCGCCCAGGTTGCGCTGGAAAAAGTAGAAAGAGTCGCGCAGAACGGTCAACGGATTCATCAAAGTCATCACAGGCCAAAAAAGCAGCGGACACTTTAACCGATCACCGACAAACGTAAACCTTGGGTAAAGATCATTGAAACGCCGCAGGCCAGCCCCATTACTGGTGGCGTACCTTGCCCAATGCGGGCGGGACGCAGATTTTTACCGGCAATCTAACGAGGTCGCCATGAACAGCGAAGAGCAAACCCTGATCGATGGACTGTTTTCACGGTTGCAGCAAGCCGAAACGGACTCAGCCCCCCGCGACGCCCAGGCAGAAGCGCGGATCAAGGAGCACATCACTCGCCAACCGGCCGCCGGGTATTTCATGACCCAGGCGATTCTGGTGCAGGAAGCCGCGATCAAGAGCCTGGATGCGCAGAACAAGCAGCAGGCGCAGCAGATCCAGCAATTGCAGGATGAACTACAACGGGCCAGGACAACGCCGCCGGCCACCAGCGGTGGTGGGTTCCTGTCGAGCATCTTTGGCACCAGCTCCCGCGAGCCGCAACCTGCGACCAGCGCGCCGGCATCGAACGCGGGTGGTTGGCGCGAGCCGACCCGGCCGGGTTTCAACAGCGCGCCTGCGCCGCAACAGAACTATCAGCAACCCCAGCAGGCGGCCCCCGCAGGTGGTGGCTTTCTTGGCGGCGCCCTGAAAACCGCAGCCGGCGTGGCCGGTGGTGTGATGCTGGCCCAAGGCATCAGCAGCCTGTTCAGCCACAACCAGCAACCGCAGGTAGTGGAAGAGATCATCCGCGAAGAGCCGGCGCCTGCCAGTGACAACAGCGGCTGGGGCAATGACAGCGCGGACACCTACGCCGACAGTGGTTATGCCGACGATTCCTCTTTCCTTGGCGACGACGACTCCTTCGTCTGACACAGACTGAACCGGGGCGCGCGGTCGCCCCGGTCTGATTTTTCTCGGAAACCTCCTCTTGACTGGCATACTGACGGCCTTTGCGGGCCATCACGTCCCCGTGCCATGAGGATATGCGGTGAAAAAAATAGCAGTGTTCGCCGATGTCCAGAACCTCTACTACACCGTGCGCCAGGCCTACGGCTGCCACTTCAACTACGCCGCCCTGTGGGCTGATATCAGCCAGCGCGGGCAGATCGTCGAGGCGTATGCCTATGCCATCGACCGTGGCGACAGCAAGCAGCAGCAATTCCAGCAGATCCTGCGCAACCTGGGCTTTACCGTGAAGCTCAAGCCGTACATCCAGCGCAGCGACGGCTCGGCCAAGGGCGACTGGGACGTGGGCATCACCATCGACATCATGGACGCCGCCGCCCATGTCGACGAAGTGGTGCTGGCCTCGGGGGATGGCGACTTCGACATGTTGCTCGATCGCATCATCCACAAGCATGGCGTCGAAGCCGTGGCCTACGGCGTGCCTGGGCTGACGGCCAACTCGTTGATTCGCGCGGCCAGCCGCTACGTGCCTATCGAAGGCGCGTTGTTGCTCAAATAGATTTTCAGATGGGGTTGGAACAGGTTTGGAACGTATAGCGGTCATCGACTTTGAAACCACCGGCATCTCGCCGAGCAGCAGTTGCCGGGCCACGGAAATCGCCGTGGTCATCCTGGAGCAGGGCCAGATCGTGGACCGCTACCAAAGCCTGATGAACGCCGGTGTACGCGTGCCGGGGTTTATCGAGCAACTGACCGGCATCAGCAACGCCATGCTGCGCAGCGCACCGCCGGCCGAGCGGGTGATGAACGAGGTCAATGAATTCGTCGGCACTACACCGCTGCTGGCGCACAACGCCGCGTTCGACCAGAAGTTCTGGGACTTCGAACTGGGCCTGATCCGCCGCACCCGCCTGCAAAAATTCGCCTGCTCGTTGCTCCTGGCCCGCCGGCTGATGCCCACGGCGCCCAACCACAAACTCGGCACCCTGACGTCCTACGCGCAACTGCCCCACACCGGCAAGGCTCACCGGGCGATGGCGGATGCGGAAATGGCGGCCAACCTCACCGCCCACCTGGCCCAGGAACTACGCCGCACCCACGGCTTGCGCGAGCTGTCCCATGATCTGCTGTGCAGCTTGCAGAAAGTACCGGCGGCGAAGATCACTGATCATCTGAAGAAACATCGCGGGTTCTGATCCCAATCCTGAGAACAACCAAGACCAAACTGTGGGAGCCGGGCTTGCCCGCGATGGCGCCCGCTCAGGCACCGCCATTCTTCCCCTCCAAATGCCCCAGCGGCACCCGCCGCGCTATGGCGCTCGACAAGATGATCGAGGTCTTGCTGAAGCCGAACTTCGCCACCCGGTTGATCAGGTTTTCCAGTTCCGGCATCGAGCCCACCGCCGCCTGCATGATCACGCATGGGTCCCCGGTGACTCGGTGGCATTCGGTCAGCTCGGGGATTTCTGCCAGTGCGTCGTACACCTTCTGGCTGCCGTTGTTGGTCAAGCGCAGTTCGATCGTGCACTGGATCGGCAAGCCGATCTTGGACAGGTCCACTTTGGCCTGGTAGCCGGTGATCACGCCGCTGGCTTCCAGCTTGGCCACGCGCTCGGCCACGGCGGGGGCGGAGAGGTTTACGGTGCGGGCCAATTGCGCGTAGGTAGCGCGGCCATCCTCCAGCAGGGCGCTGAGGAGCATGCGGTCGTATTTGTCCATGATAAGGCTCTGTCAATAGGGGGCTTTCGAATACAAGGCTTATAGCCCTGATAACCATGATTTGAAAAGTGTATGGGCGCTTTAAACAGGTTTTGTAACTTATGTTTACGGGCGTGGATTCCTAAAATAGCGATCCCTTGTCCTGCCGCAGAGCTGCCCATGCCTGGCCCACGTCGTTTTCCCTTACCGTTGATCGCCGCTTTTTTTGCGTTGTACGTGATCTGGGGTTCCACCTACCTGGTGATCCGCATTGGCGTGGAGTACTGGCCGCCGCTGATGCTGGCGGGGATTCGCTTTTGTACGGCGGGGGCGCTGATGTATGGCTACTTGCGCTGGCGCGGGGTGCCGGCGCCGACCTGGGCGCAGTGGAAAGCCGCGGGCATGATCGGCATCTTGCTGCTGACCTTCGGTAACGGCGCGGTGAGTGTGGCTGAACACACTGGCGTGACCTCCGGTGTCGCCGCGCTGGCGGTGGCGACGGTGCCGTTGTTTACCTTGCTCTGTGGATATTTCTGGGGCGCGCGTAATACCCGTCTGGAGTGGGCCGGGGTGATTCTGGGGATGATCGGCATCGCCATGCTCAATATGGGCTCCAACCTGCAATCGAGCCCGCTGGGCGCTGGTTTGCTGTTGTTCGCCGCCGCTTCCTGGGCTTTTGGTTCGGTATGGAGCCGGCACTTGCCGTTGCCGCAGGGCGCCATGGCCAGCGCCGCAGAAATGCTGATCGCGGGCGTGGTGCTGTTGATCGGCAGCGCGCTCAAGGGTGAGCACCTTGACGCGATGCCCCCGGTGGAAGGCTGGCTGGCCCTGGCTTACCTGACCGTATTTGGCTCGATCATCGCCTTCAACGCTTATATGTACTTGCTCAAGCACGTGCGTCCGGCAGCGGCCACCAGCTATGCCTACGTCAACCCGGCAGTGGCGGTGTTGCTGGGGATTGTGTTCGTGGGCGAGACCATCGGCCTGGAAGAAGCCCTGGCGATGCTGGTGATTATCAGCGCCGTGTTGCTGATCAGCCTACCCCAGTGGCGCAAGCCGAAGCCGGAAATAAGGTAAACTGCCGCGCATTACGCCCTTGCGCTGAATTTTTCCTACGGTAAACACATGACTTTCGCCACACTTGGCCTGATCGAACCCTTGCTGCGCGCCCTCGAGGCGCTTGGCTACCAGACCCCGACGCCGGTGCAGGCGCAAGCCATTCCGGCGGTGCTGGCCGGTCGCGACCTGATGGCTGCGGCCCAGACCGGCACCGGCAAGACCGCCGGTTTCGCCGTGCCGCTCCTGCAACTGCTGACCCTGGAAGGGCCAAAAGTCACCGCCAACTCGGTGCGCGCGCTGATCCTGTGCCCAACCCGCGAGCTGGCCGAGCAGGTTCACGCCAGTGTTGCCCAGTACGCTGAACACCTGCCCCTGACCACTTACGCGGTGTATGGCGGTGTCAGCATCAACCCGCAGATGATGAAGCTGCGCAAGGGGGTCGACGTGCTGGTGGCCACCCCTGGCCGGCTGATCGACCTGTTCCGCCAGAACGCGCTGAAACTCAATCAGCTGCAAACCCTGGTGCTGGATGAAGCCGACCGCATGCTCGACCTGGGCTTCTCCGAAGAGCTGGCGAATATTTATCGCATGCTGCCGAAAAAGCGTCAGACCCTGCTGTTTTCCGCGACCTTTTCCGATGATATCCGCCTGCTGGCCGGGCAGATGCTCAATGACCCGTTGAGCATCGAAGTCAGCCCGCGCAACGTCGCCGCCAACACTGTCAAGCAGTGGGTGGTGCCGGTGGACAAGAAGCGCAAGGCCGAGTTGTTTGTGCACCTGATGCGCAAAGGCAAGTGGAAGCAGGTGCTGGTGTTTGCCAAGACCCGTAATGGGGTGGATGCGCTGGTAGATAAGCTACAAGGCTTGGGGATCAATGCCGACGGCATTCACGGCGACAAGCCACAAGCCACGCGCCAACGTGCGCTGGATCGCTTCAAGGCCAGCGATGTGCAGATCCTGGTGGCCACCGATGTGGCAGCCCGTGGCCTGGATATCGAAGATTTGCCGATGGTGGTCAACTTTGACCTGCCGATCGTTGCCGAGGATTACATCCACCGTATCGGCCGCACTGGCCGGGCCGGCAACACCGGCGAGGCGATTTCCCTGGTATGTGCCGATGAAGTGAACATGCTCTCGGCCATCGAGATGCTGACCCGCCAGACCCTGACCCGCAAAATGGAGCAGGACTTCGAACCGGAACACCGAGTGCCGGACACCGACGCCAGCGGCCAGGTGGTGAAGAAGCCGAAAAAACCGAAGAAGCCCAAGACCTCCGGTGGTGGCGGCAAGCGCAACCTGGGCAAGTGGGTGGAGAGCGGTGACGTTGCGGCAGAGCCATCGATCAAGCCGGTGCGCAAGGTGCCTGTGTTTAATACCGGGCCGCGTAAGAAGAAGTAACTTCTTTGGCGCCTGTCAGGGCCTCATCGCAGGCAAGCCAGCTCCTACATTTTGATCTGTGAATACGTTCAAATATGGGCGCTGGCTTGCCTGCGATGGCGGACTGGGACTCACCGCAACTATCGGCGCTGGAGCCACTCCAGCATGCCCCGCCCCGCCGCCCGCCCGCTGGCAAAACACCCCGTCAGCAGATACCCGCCTGTCGGCGCCTCCCAGTCCAGCATCTCGCCGGCACAAAACACCCCCGGCAATTGCTTGAGCATCAAACGCTCATCCAAAGCTTCAAACGGCACGCCGCCTGCGGTGCTGATGGCTTCGTCCATTGGCCGGGTTTTCACCAGGGTCAACGGCAGAGCCTTGATATCGACGGCCAATTGCTGCGGGTCGTTGAAGTGTTCGGCGGGCGCCAACTCGCGCAACAGCGCGGCCTTTACCCCATCCAGGCCCAACTGGCTGTGCAAATGCTTGCTCATCGAACGTGAGCCGCGGGGCTTGGCCAGTGCCGCCTGCACCTTATCCAGCGGCTTGCCCGGCAGCAGGTCGATATGCACGGTGGCTGAGCCTTCGCGGTTGATCCCTTCGCGAATCGGTGCCGACAGGGCGTAGATCAAACTGCCTTCGATACCCGTGGCGGTGATCACGCATTCACCCAACCGAGGTTTGTCATCCGCAAGGCCAATGGCGACGTTTTTCAACGGCGCGCCGGCGAATTTGCTCACCATCAATTCGCTCCAGGCTGACACCTCGAAGCCGCAATTACTCGGCTGCAGCGGGGCGTAGGGCACGCCTTGGTCTTCCAGCAACTTGAGCCAGGCCCCGTCCGAACCCAGGCGCGACCAGCTGCCGCCGCCGAGGGCCAGTAGCACGGCATCGCTGTGGACAGTTTTTTCGCCCTCCGGGCTGTGGATAATTAAGCCGCCGTCGGCACTCCAGCCCAGCCAGCGATGGCGGGTGTGGATAACTACCCCCTGGTCGCGCAGGCGCTTGAGCCAGGCCCGTAGCAGCGGTGCGGCTTTCATATCGGTAGGGAATACCCGGCCAGAGCTGCCGACAAAGGTTTCAATGCCCAAGCCATGGATCCATTCGCACAACGCCTCGGCACCGAATTGGCGCAGCAAGGGGGCAATGTCCGACGCACGTTCAGCGTAGCGTGAGAGAAATGCCGGGTAGGCTTCAGAGTGGGTGATGTTCATGCCACCCACGCCTGCCAGCAGGAACTTGCGCCCCACTGATGGCATGCCGTCATACAGCTGCACCCCAACCCCGGCCTGGCTCAGGACTTCGGCGGCCATCAGCCCGGCGGGGCCGCCGCCGATGATCGTGACGTGAAAAGGCTGGGCTGGGATCTGGGGCATGGGGGTGACTGCGGTTCGGCGAAGTAGGGCGAGCATTCTACCCGAGGACCGTCAAACTGCCTGATCAAAAAACGTACACCTTCCTACAAGCTATGCGACGCCTGGCTTACAGGCGGTTACGCTCAAGTTATCCACAGGCCGTTCCACAGGCATTGTGGGTAACGCCCACGTTTCAATGACAACCTGATGACGTCCACACCCGCTGGGCACTGTGGTGCAGGATGCCGTGGCGGCGGGCCAGGGCGTGGCGGTCCTTGCTGTAGCCGCCACCGATCACGCCCACCACTGGGATGTCGCGGCCCAGGCAATGGCGCATCACGCTTTCGTCACGGGCGGCGACGCCGGCGTCTGTCAGCTTGAGGTAGCCGAGGGCGTCGTCCTTGTGCACATCCACGCCCGCGTCATACAGCACCAGGTCGGGCTGATACAAAGGCAGCAGGTAGTTGAGGGCATCGTCCACCACCGTGAGGTAGTCGGCGTCGCCCATGCCCATGGGCAGTGGGATGTCCCAGTCGCTGGTGGCCTTGCGCGCCGGGAAGTTCTTTTCGCAGTGCAGGGACACGGTAATGGCATCCGGCGTGTCGTGGAGGATGCGCGCGGTGCCATCACCCTGATGCACGTCGCAGTCGAAGATCAGTACCCGGTTGACTCGGCCGCTGGCCAGTAGGAAATGGCTGATCACGGCCAGGTCATTGAAGATACAAAAGCCCGCCGGGTAATCGTAATGGGCGTGGTGGGTGCCCCCTGCCAAGTGGCAGGCCAAGCCGTGTTCCAGGGCCTGTTCGGCCGCCAGTAGCGAACCGCCGACCGCGCGCACGGTGCGCCGGGCCAGGGCTTCGCTCCAGGGCAGGCCCAGGCGCCGTTGGTCTTCGCGGGACAACTCACCGCTCATATAGCGTTCGATATAGCCGGGGTCATGGGCCAGGGCGAGCACTTCGGCCGGGCACAACTGGGGGCGCAGCAGTTGGCTGTCCTGGGTCAGGCCGCTGTCGACCAGGTGATCGCGCAGCAGTCGGAATTTGTCCATGGGGAAGCGATGATCCGCCGGGAACTCGGGGCTGTAGTCGTCGTGGTAGATCAGTGGCAAAGGCATGGCAATTTCTGACAGGAACCAGCGAAGGATCTTAACAGCGCTGTACACTCACGCACATGGCAAGGGAGGGGAACGATGGAGCCGATACTGGAGTTGGAAAGCGCGCGCCTGGTGCTGCGCCAATGGCGCGACAGCGATTTGCCGGCGTTTGCCCGGATGTGCGCCGACCCGCAGGTGATGCGCTATTTCCCGGCCCCCCTGGACCGCCTGGAAAGCGCGGCATTGATCGGGCGAATACGTGGTCATTTTGCCGAGTATGGGTTTGGCCTGTGGGCCCTGGAGCGCAAGGACAGCGGCGAGTTTATCGGCCTGACGGGCTTGATGAATGTCGGCTTTGAAGCCGGTTTTACCCCGGCGGTCGAGATTGGCTGGCGCCTGGCCCGTGAGCACTGGGGCCTGGGTTTTGCCAGTGAGGCGGCCTGGACTGCACTGCGTTGTGGGTTTGACCGTTTGCAGTTGGAGGAGATCGTGGCGTTCACCACCGAGGCCAACCTGGCGTCGCAGAAAGTCATGCAGGCCATCGGCATGCATTACGATCCGGCGGCAGATTTTCAGCACCCAAGGCTCGCGGCGGATGATCCGCTGCGCCATCATGTGCTGTACCGCATCACCCGCGCCCAATGGTTGGATACGCTGCACGGATAGGCAGGCCGCCCGATGTTATTACCCGCCGCAGCCAAGACTGCGCGGTTTTGCCCTGTGTGAGGAGAATTTGAATGAGCCAAGTGTTGGAAGATCTGGTCGACTTGCTGACCCTGGAACCGATTGAAGAAAACCTCTTTCGCGGCCGCAGCCAGGACTTGGGCTTTCGCCAACTGTTCGGCGGCCAGGTATTGGGCCAGTCGCTGTCGGCAGCCAGCCAGACCGTCGAAGAAGCGCGGCATGTGCATTCGTTGCACGGCTATTTCCTGCGCCCTGGGGATGCCGGGCTGCCGGTGGTCTATCAAGTGGACCGGGTACGCGACGGTGGCAGCTTCAGCACGCGCCGGGTGACGGCGATCCAGAAGGGCAACCCGATCTTCACCTGTAGCGCCTCGTTCCAGTACGACGAAGAAGGCTTTGAGCACCAGACCACCATGCCGGTGGTGGTGGGCCCCGAGAACCTGCCATCGGAGCTGGAGCTGACCCAGCAGCGGGCGCACCTGATCCCCGAGGCCATGCGCGAAAAACTGCTGTGCCCCAAGCCGATCGAAGTGCGCCCGGTGACCGAAAAAGACCCGTACAACCCGCAGCCGTCCGATCCGGTCAAGTATGTGTGGTTCCGCGCCGATGGCGCCCTGGCCGATGCGCCCGCGCTGCATAAATACCTGCTGGCCTACGCCTCGGACTTCGGCCTGCTGACCACCTCGCTGCTGCCCCATGGCAAGACCGTGTGGCAGAAGGACATGCAAGTGGCCAGCCTTGACCACGCCTTGTGGTTCCACGCCGACCTGCGGGCCGATGACTGGTTGCTGTACGCCATGGACAGCCCGTGGGCCGGCAATTCCCGTGGGTTCTCCCGTGGCAGCGTGTACAACCGCGCCGGCCAACTGGTGGCCTCGGTGACCCAGGAGGGCTTGATCCGCCATCGCAAGGATTGGGCATGAGCCTGGCGCACGTTAAGCACTGGGTGTTTGATATGGACGGCACCCTGACCGTGGCCGTGCATGACTTTGCGGCGATCCGCGTGGCCCTGGATATTGCGCCTGCCGATGACATCCTCACCCACCTGGCCGCGTTGCCAGCGGCTGAGGCGGCGGCCAAACATGCCTGGTTGCTGGAACATGAACGCGAGCTGGCGCTGGGCTCGGTAGCGGCCACAGGCGCGGTGGAGTTGGTGCGCGACCTGGCGGCACGGGGCTGTCGCCTGGGGATCCTGACGCGCAACGCCCAGGAACTGGCGCACATCACCTTGAAAGCCATCGGCCTGGCGGACTGTTTTGCCGTGGAAGATGTGTTGGGCCGCGACGACGCACCGCCCAAGCCGGATCCCGGTGGCCTTTTGAAGCTGGCCCAGGCCTGGGAGGTGGCGCCCGCCGAGATGGTGATGGTGGGGGACTATCGCTTTGACCTGGATTGCGGGCGGGCGGCGGGGGCGCAGACGGTGTTGGTCAACGTTCCCGAAAACCCATGGCCGGAATTGGCCGATTGGCATGCCAAGGACTGCGCGGCATTGCGCCAGATGATCTAGCCAAACCCCCACAAATCACCGGTAGGAGCTGGCTTGCCAGCGATAACGGTGGGTCAGCCAATACAGATGTTGACTGATCCGTCGCTATCGCAGGTAAGCCAGCTCTTACATTTTTGATTAGGGGGATCAGTGGAACACGGCCTTCTGCCCCTCGGGCGAGGTGAACATCTTGTCGCCGTCATGCCCAACCCCTGGCACTTCAACCAACCTCTGGCTCAATTGCGGATGCCGCAGCTTGAGGTAGTCAAAATAGTTGTGCCCACGAATCAGCCGATAAGCCCCCTGGGTCTCTGCTGCGCAGCTCTTGTCCAGGGCCGGGTGGTTGGGGTCGGTATCCTGCTGGCCCAGCAGGTAAGTGATATCGCGCGCGACGTAGGCTTTTTCCAGTTGCTGGGGGCTTTGGCCATTGGCGTAGGCCGGCAGCTTTTGCATGCCGTACTTCCAGTCATTGAAGTCCGGGCAACTGGCCGGGGCAAACTGCACCGGGCGTTGTGGGCTGAAGTAGGCGTAGGACGACGGGTTGGCGATCACATAGCGCAGGCTGATCCCCGCCGCTTGCAGCGCCGGGTGGTCATGGCCGGTCAGGGCAAAGCGCTGCACCACCTGGCCGCCACCGGAATGCCCGGCGATCACTATTTCCTTGAGGGCCGGGAACAGCTTGCGGTTGCCCAAGTGCTTGATGATCTGGTCCAGGGCGCCGTAGGAACTGATCTGGCCATGGCCGATTGACGCCTCGCCAGCCATCCACCCATTGCCATGCCAGCGCAGCACACTATCGCCCAGGTGATGGCGCTGGATATCGGCCGCGTTGAGAAACTGTGGCGCGATTACCAGGGTATTGGCACTTTGCCCGGCATGGGCCGCTGCGTCTTCGGCGCTTTTGAGGTAGGTCTGGGCGTTGCGCAGCCGGCCATGCACGATGATCAGCGCGCGGGTTACTTGCGGCAGCGGCTGGCCCCAGTCCTGGCTCAGGCCCAGGCTCAGGTCGCCGGCTTGCAGGGTGAAACGTTCGGGGCTGACCACCTTGACCGCCTGCCCGGCGGCGAAGGTGGTGGCAGAGCAGGTGACCATCAAGCCCAGCAGCCATGCGGATCGTCTGTTCATTTAAAGACTCTTGGCCGAAAACGTATCGCATTGGCTGATCTGGCCCTGGGCAAAGCCAGTCTTGAACCAGCGGACCCGCTGCTGCGAGGTGCCATGGGTGAACGAGTCGGGTACCACGCGGCCCTGGCCCTGTTGCTGCAGGCGGTCATCGCCGATGGCGTTGGCGGCGTTCAGTGCTTCTTCGATGTCGCCCGGTTCCAGCCAGTTCAGGCGCTTTTGCGCGCGGTTGGCCCAGACTCCGGCGAAGCAGTCGGCCTGTAGTTCCTGGCGCACCAGCAGGCCGCCATCGCCTTGCATCTGCCGGCCTTGCTGGCGCGCGACCTGGATCTTCGACGAAATCCCCAGCAGGGTCTGCACGTGGTGGCCGACTTCGTGGGCAATCACATAGGCCTGGGCAAAGTCGCCAGCCGCCTGGAAGCGTTGGGACATTTCCCGGAAGAAATCCAGGTCCAGGTAGACCTGCTGGTCGGCCGGGCAGTAGAACGGGCCGCTGGCGGAGGTCGCGCCACCGCAGGCGGAATTCACCCGGCCACGGAACAGGATCAACTTGGGATTCTTGTAGGCCAGGCCGTTTTCCTGGAACACCTGGCCCCAGGTGTCTTCGGTGTCGCCCAGCACGGCGCGTACGAAGTCTGCCTGCTCATCATTGGCGGGCGGTGCCTGGCGTGTTTGCGGGCTGACCGAAGGGGCCTGCTCGGTCATCTGGCCGCTCAGTTGCCCGAGGATCTGCATCGGGTCCTGGCCGGTGAGTAGGCCGATGCCGACGATCAGTACGATGGCGGTCAGGCTCAGGCCCTTACCGCCGCCAAAGCGCATGCCGCCGCCACCGCCGCCGTCATTGCGCGCGTCGACCACGTTGTCGCTGCGTCGACCCTTTTTCCATAGCATGGGGCAATCCTCTTGATGTACCTGTTTGCACCGCGTTTTTGTAGGAGCCGGCTTGCCGGCGATGGTCGTCAACGATGATGTTGGCTACCTGACGCCCCGCGCGCTAAATCGGCCGCTATCGCCGGCAAGCCGGCTCCTACAGTGGGGGTTGTGATTGAGTATGGCCGTTATTCGCGGCAATACCCTTCGCCCGTATTGACCACCAGGCAATCTTTTTTATCTGCCAGCCATTTCAAGCCAGTGGCTGCGCCGTCGCCGGCACGCAGCATCTGCGGGCCGTCCGGGCGGTTGAAGGTGATGCCGTCTTCGCTGGCCTCACCTTTAAACGTGCCGGAGGCGTCGGCATCCAGGCCGTATTGCATGCTCAGCAGGTAATGCCCGCGGCCGATGCTGTCGTCCTTGCTGACGGTCAGGTGCAGGCCTTCGACGCCGATCCACTTGCCGACCCATTTGTCGGTGGGCGGGGTTTGCGGCACCAGGGTCGCCTGGACCGATGGCGGTGCGGGCTTCGGGGCCTCGGGGGCTTTATCGCAGGCGCTGAGCAGGGCGAGGGTCGAAAGGAGCAACAGGGTTTTTTTCATCGGGGATTGGCCTTGGTTAAAAAGCCTGCAATGGCAGGCTGGCGTGCAGCGTTGGACTGGGTTTGGGCGAATTAGTGCGCTGATCGCCCGCTGTTTGGTTATGCTCTTGAGACCGATGCACCACCCGCTCTAGATTAGCGCGTTGAGTGCCACTGCTTGCGGCGGTCATTTCAGCCTGTCACGCACGAGAATTCAATGACCCTCAGCACCCCTCTTTCCGGCGTCAACCATCCCTTCAAGGGCATCGTGCTGATTGTGCTGGCGACGTTTTTGTTTTCCAGCCACGACGCCTTGTCCAAATACCTCGCCGGCTTCTATCCGATCGTGATGGTGGTGTGGGCCCGCTACATGGTGCATACGCTGCTGATGGCGGGGATTTTCCTGCCGCAATCGGGCCTGCGTGTGCTGCGCAGCAAGCGCCCATTGTTGCAGGTGGCCAGGGCCTTGTGCCTGTTGGGTACCAGCCTGTTTTTCACCGCAGCCCTGCATTACATCCCGCTGGCGGAGGCCACGGCGGTGAACTTCCTCGCGCCGATCCTGGTGACGGCCCTGTCGGTTCCGCTGCTGGGCGAGCATGTAACGCGTGGCCAGTGGCTGGCGGTGATCTGCGGGTTTGTCGGGGTGATCATCATCGTGCACCCGGGCGGTGAGTTGTTCACCCCGGCGGTGTTGTTGCCGTTGGTCTCGGCGTTGTTCTTCTGCTTCTACCAACTGCTGACCCGTATCCTCAGCCAGTACGACAGCCCGACCACCAGCAACTTCTTTGCCGGCCTGTGCAACACCCTGGTGATGAGCGCGCTGGTGCCGTTTTTCTGGGAGGTGCCGAGCCTGGGCCACGGCCTGTTGATGCTGGCGCTGGGCACCTGCGGGATGACCGCGCACTTGATGCTGACCCAGGCCTTCCGCTTTGCCGCGCCGGCCTTGCTGGCACCGTTTGGCTATTGCCAGATCGTGTTTGCGGGGTTGTTGGGCTGGCTGGTGTTCAATCACACCCCGGACCTGACAACGGTGGTCGGGATCGGGGTGATCTGCCTGAGTGGCTTGGCCGCTGCCTGGCAGCAGCGGCGGCGTTGAGTCACACCGCGACGGTGGGGATCTTGCGCGGCGCCATGAAGTACATCCAGGTCAGGGCGATGAAGTACATCGCCGGGATCAGGGTGAACAGCACGGTGTAGTTGTTATGGGTCACGGTCAGGATATGGCCGACGATCTGCGTCATGAACATCCCGCCGATGGCTGCGCACATCCCGCCAAAGCCAAACACCGTGCTCATCATGTGCTTGGGCGTGTAGTCCATCACCAGGCTCCAGATGTTGGCAGTCCAGGCCTGGTGCGCGCCGATGGCCAGGGAGATGGCAAACACCGCGACCCACAGCTGGCTGGAACCTGCGGCCATGATCACGCCGACGATGCAGCAGGCAAACAGCAGCATCGACAGCAAGCGCGCCTTGATCGGCTGCATGCCGCGCCCGATCAGGAACGAGGACAGAATCCCGCCGCCCACGCTGCCGAAGTCTGCCGTCAGGTAAATGATGATCAGCGGGATACCCATCTGCGTCACGTTGATCCCCAGGTTGTATTGCTGGTTGAGGAACGGCGGCAGCCAGTACAGGTAGAACCAGAACACCGGGGCGGTCAGGGCATAGGCAATGGCGAAGGCCCAGGTACCGCGCATGCGCAGGATGCGGCTGAAAGGCACGCGGGGCTGTTCCGGCTCGATTTCCTGTTGCACGTAGTCCAGTTCTGACTGTTTTACGCTCGGATGGTCTTCCGGGTTGTAGTACTTCAGGCCCCAGAACACCAGCCAGATCCCACCCAGTGCCGCCATGCACAAAAAGGCGGCCTGCCAGCCCCACACATGCAGCACCAGCGGCAGCAGCATTGGCGTGAGCATGGCGCCGACGTTGGTGCCGGCGTTGAAGATCCCGGTAGCCACTGCTCGCTCGCCGGCGGGGAACCACAGGCGGGTGGTCTTGACGCAAGCGGGGTAGTTGGCCGCTTCGGTCAGGCCGAGGATAAAGCGGCAGACCATAAAGCCTACCGCCGAGGTCGCCAGGCCGTGGGCGCCGGTGGCGATGCTCCACAACAGCACTGCGCAGAAGAACACGCGCTTGACGCCGACCCGGTCGATCAACCGGCCTTGCAACACGAAACCAATGGCGTAGCCGACCTGGAACCAGAAGTTGATGTTGGCGTAGTCCATCGCCGTCCAGTTCATCTCCTTGGCCAGGATCGGTTGCATCACGCCCAGGGCGGCGCGGTCGATGTAGTTCAGGGTGGTGGCGAAAAACACCAGGGCCAGCATGCCCCAGCGGGTTTTGCCAACGGCGAGGGCGCCGCGAATCTTGTCGCCAATGGCCGCTTGCGGGTTGCCGGGGCGCGGGGCCACGGCGGAATTTTGCGAAGGCATGAGAGGTACCCGTTTTTTGAAATTTTTATGGTGTGTTCTGGGTCTTGATCACAGGTAGGCGCCTTGAGAAAACGGCCCTGGATGCGCAATCGATGGTGCGCAGTGGCTAAAAAATCGTCAATTCGCCAATCGCCATTGTGTTCGATAATCGCCCATAAAACTAACCGGTTGGTACATTTTAAATTGCTGCTTTATCGCGCGCGGCCAATAATTTGCCGCAAACAAGACCAGCCTTCATTGCCGGGAGTCACCCCATGCAACGTTCCATCGCCACTGTTTCCTTGAGCGGCACCCTGCCGGAAAAGCTCGAAGCCATTGCTGCGGCCGGGTTTGATGGGGTGGAAATCTTCGAGAACGACTTGCTGTATTACGACGGCAGCCCCCGTGAAGTGCGGCAGATGTGTGCCGACCTGGGCATTGCCATCACCTTGTTCCAGCCGTTTCGCGACTTTGAAGGATGCCGCCGTGAACGCCTGGCGCGCAACCTGGAGCGGGCCGAGCGCAAGTTCGACCTGATGCAGGAGCTGGGCACCGACCTGGTGCTGGTGTGCAGCAATGCCTCGGCGGATTCCACGGGCGAGCATTCGATCCTGCGTGATGACCTCAGCCTGCTGGCCGAACACGCTGGGCGCCGTGGCTTGCGCATTGGCTATGAAGCCCTGGCCTGGGGCCGGCACGTCAATACCTGGCAACAGGTGTGGCAACTGGTGCGGGAGATCGATCACCCGAGCCTCGGGGTGCTGCTGGACAGTTTTCATACCTTGTCGCTCAAGGGCGATCCGGCGGCTATCGCCCAGATCCCTGGTGACAAAATCTTCTTCGTGCAAATGGCCGACGCGCCGATCCTGGCCATGGACGTGCTGGAGTGGAGCCGGCACTTTCGCTGCTTCCCTGGCCAGGGCGAGTTCGACCTGCCGGGTTTTCTCGCGCCGATCATCCAGAGTGGCTACACCGGGCCGCTGTCCCTGGAGATTTTCAACGATGGCTTTCGCGCCGCGCCCACCCGGGCCAACGCGGCGGATGGTTTGCGGTCGCTGCTGTACCTGGAAGAGAAGACCCGCCAACGCCTGGAGCAGCAGGCCACGCCGTTGGATATCCTGTTTGAGACCCCGGCCGCCAGCGAGTACGACGGTATCGAGTTCCTGGAGTTTGCGGTGGATGAAAACCTCGGCGCCCGGCTGACCCAATGGCTGCAACGCCTGGGCTTCGTCAAGGCCGGGCAGCACCGTTCCAAGAGTGTGAGCCTGCTGCGCCAGGGTGATATCAACCTGATCCTCAACTGCGAGCCGTACTCCTTTGCCCACAACTTTTTCGAGGCCCATGGCCCGTCGTTGTGCGCCACGGCGATTCGCGTCAAAGACAGCGCCAAGGCCCTGGAGCGGGCGGTGGCCTACAAGGGCCAGCCTTATCGCGGCCTGGTCGGGCCCAACGAGTTGGAGCTGGCGGCGGTGCGTGCGCCGGATGGCAGCCTGATCTACCTGGTGGACCAGCATGCCGGTGGGATCTACGACACCGATTTCAACCTGCAAGCGTCCAGCACCAGCGGCGGCGGCTTGCTGCGCATCGACCATATGGCCATGGCTTTGCCGGCCGACAGCCTCGACAGTTGGGTGCTGTTCTACAAAAGCCTGCTGGATTTCGAGGCCGACGATGAAGTGGTGCTGCCGGACCCTTATGGCCTGGTCAAGAGTCGGGCGCTGCGCAGCCGCTGCAGTTCGATCCGCCTGCCGCTGAATATTTCCGAGAACCGCAATACGGCAATTTCCCACGCGCTATCGAGCTACCGTGGCTCCGGCGTGCACCACATTGCCTTCGATTGCGCGGACATTTTCGCCGAAGTCAGCCGGGCCAAGGAGGCGGGCGTGCCACTGCTGGATATCCCCCTCAACTACTACGATGACCTGGCAGCGCGTTTTGATTTCGACGATCAGTTCCTCAGCGAACTGGCGTACTACAACGTGCTGTACGACCGTGACGCCCAGGGCGGTGAGCTGTTTCATGTGTACACCGAACCGTTCGAAGGGCGGTTTTTCTTCGAGATCATCCAGCGCAAGAACGGCTACGCCGGCTATGGCGCGGCCAATGTGGCGGTACGCCTGGCAGCCATGGCGAAGTCACGCAGCGGCGCGGTGCGCCAGGCCAAGTTGTAGGGCGTTGGCGCTTCCTTCGTGAGACGCGGCGGCCCATAATCACGGCCTGCATAAATGGCCGTGAGCGCACCATGACCCCGACGTCCGAACTGCCCGACGCCCCCCTGGCGCCGCGCAAGAGTCGCAAGAACAACCCGGAAAAAACCCGCGAGAACATTCTGCAAGAGGCCATTGTCGAGTTCGTGCAGCAGGGGCTTTCCGGGGCGCGGGTGGACGCCATCGCTGAGCGCATCCACACCTCCAAGCGCATGATCTATTACTACTTCGGCAGCAAGGAGCAGCTGTACGTCGAGGTCCTGGAAAAGCTCTACGGTGATATCCGCAACACCGAAACAAGGATGAACCTCACCGAGCTGGAACCCCGTGAAGCGATCCGGCGCCTGGTGGAATTCACCTTCGATCACCACGACCAGAACGTGGATTTTGTGCGGATTGTCAGCATCGAGAACATTCACAACGCCGAGTATGTGAAACAGTCGGATGCGATCAAGGCGATGAACAGCAATATCCTGGAGGCGTTGGGCGCGACCTTGCGCCGGGGCGCGGAGCTGGGGGTATTTCGCGAGGGGCTGGAGCCGCTGGATGTGCATTTGCTGATCAACTCGTTCAGCTTTTACCGGGTGTCCAACCGCCATACCTTCAGTGAGATTTTTCAGATCGAATTGTCGGATGAAGCGATCAAGCAACGGCATCGCGCGATGATTTGCGAGTCGGTGCTGCGTTACCTGCAGGCCTGATCCACCGCCGAATTCAATGTCGTGCGGGCTTGTGTGGGAGCTGGCAAGCCAGCTCCCACATTAGGATCCGGTTTCTACAGTGAGGTATTCATGTGTTGGAAATGATCGAGCATCCTTTGTGCATCTGCTTTCTCACCACTGAACAACTCAAAGGCCTTCACCGCCTGGAACACCGCCATATTCCCTCCATCCAGCGTGCGGCAGCCCAAGGCCCGGGCGCTGCGCAGCAGCTCGGTTTCCAGCGGGAAGTAGACGATTTCCGCGACCCACAAATCTGCGCGTAGCAACACGGCTGGCACTGGCATGCCCGGCAGCTTGGCCATGCCCATGGGCGTGGTATTGACCAGCCCGTCAGCCGCCGCCATCGCGCTGTCCAGATCACTGGCGGCATGCGCGCGGCCGGGGCCGAAATGCTGGTTGAGGTTATCCGCCAGGCTTTGCGCGCGCCCATGCTCCACATCGAAAATACTCAACTGCCCGACACCTTCGGCCAGCAGCGCATGGGCCACTGCCGCGCCCGCGCCACCAGCGCCCATCTGCACCACGCGCTGGCGCGCAGCCTCATGCAGGCCACGGCGAAACCCTTCGGCGAAACCCAGGCAGTCGGTGTTGTGACCGATGCGCTTGCCATCGCGCCAGACCACGGTGTTGACCGCGCCGATGCCCCGGGCTTCGGGCGACAGCTCATCGAGCAGCGGCAGGATCACCTGCTTGCACGGGTAGGTGATGTTCAACCCGGTGAAGTTCATCTGCTCGGCGGCCTTGAGCAGCTCGGGTAGGGCGCTGTTGTCCAGTTGCAGCGGGTCCAGGTCGATCAGTCGATACAAGTAGCGCAGACCCTGGGCATCGCCTTCCTGCTCATGCAGGGCCGGCGTGCGGGACGCCTGGATGCCGGCGCCGATCAGGCCGGCAAGAATGCGCGGTTTCATTTGAGCTCCCGACTGAAATGTTCGAGGGCCAGGTGATAACCGTGGCTGCCAAACCCGGCGAGCACGGCCTTGGCGATAGGGGAAACAAAGGAGTGATGGCGGAAGGGTTCACGGGCATGCACGTTGGACAGATGCACTTCGATCACTGGCAGTTCACTGGCCACCAGGGCGTCGCGGATGGCCACCGAGGTGTGGGTCCAGGCCGCCGGGTTGATCACAATCCCGGCGCACCGGGCGCGGGCGCCATGAATCCAGTCCAGCAACTCGCCTTCGTGGTTGGTCTGGCGAAATTCCAGTTTCAGCCCGAACTGTTCGGCACTGCGCCCACATAGCGCGGCGACGTCAGCCAGGGTCTCGTGGCCATAGGTGGCGGGTTCGCGGGTGCCGAGCAGGTTCAGGTTGGGGCCGTTGAGGACCAGTACGATAGGCGGCATGGGGATGTCTCCACTGTTGTTTTTATTGATGGAGACAAAATGTACTGAATGGTTAATTTGGTCAATTGGCCAGGCGCCATGCCGTGGATAACCGTTCGATTATCGAACGCTGAATACGGCCTGCCGGTACTGCCCAAGAGTTGATATCAATTGAAAATCATTCTCGACAACGCTTAAGATGCCCGCCTGTTTCCTTTACATCCCCAGGGAGTCGGTTTGTCGGACGTGGATCTCAAGGGCCTGTTTCTCAAGCATGCCGATACCCTGCGCCGGTATTTGCTGCGCAAGGTACGGGACCCTCAGTTGGCTGCGGACCTGGTGCAGGAGAGCTTCCTGCGCCTGGCGCAAAAGCCGTCCAGCGAGCGGATCGACAACTCCCAGGGTTATCTCTACCGCACGGCGAGCAATCTTTTGATCGACCATATCCGCCAGGAGGCCCGGCGCAAGACCGACTCCGTGCCCCATGAGGCGTTGGCCGAGATTGAAGATGAAGTGGCCGGGTTGGAGGCTCAGGCAATGGCGCAGCAACAGCGACAGGCATTGAAGCAGGCGTTGGCGGAACTGCCGGAGCGCACCCAGCAGATTTTCCGCCTCAACCGCGTCGAGGGCATGACCCACGCCCAGGTTGCGCGGCATCTTGAAATTTCCGACAGTTCAGTGCAAAAGCATCTGGCCAAGGCACTGGCGCATGTCATGCAGCGTTTGCGGGAGGGCGATGTGACGCCGTCCGACGAATGATTTACTGAAAAAACGCTGCTCAAACGTCACTGTTTCATACAACGAGAATTCGAGACTCACACGTGAATAGCCAGGAGTCGCAACAGCCCAGCATTACCGAGGTCGCCGCCGATTGGGCGGTGCGCCTGCATGCGGGCGGGCTGGGTGTGCAGGAACACGCCGAACTGCAACGCTGGATTGCCAGCGACAGCCGCCACGCCGCGGAACTGGATTTTGCCCGGCAGACCTGGGCGGCGCTGGGTGATTTGCCAACAGATACGCCCGTGCATCGCCAGCGCCCGCCGTCGGCAGGCATGCCACTGCGCCGCGCCCAGCGTCGGCGGCCATGGCGCGTGGCCGCAAGTGTCGCGCTGTTGCTGGTGGTCGCCGGTGTTGGCTGGGTGCAGGCGCCGCAAGCCTTGCTGCAGATGCAGGCCGACTACCTGACCGCCAAGGGCGAAGTGCGCATGGTGCGCCTGGCGGACGGCAGTACCGTGGAGCTGGATTCCTCCAGCGCCATCCGCCTGGATTTCGACGGCGAGCAGCGGCGGATCAGCCTGCTGGCCGGCTCGGCGATTTTTGACGTGGCGCCCATGGTCGGGCAGGAAACCCGGCCGTTCGTGGTGCAAAGTGCCGGCGGGCAAACCCGGGCCCTGGGCACGCGTTTTGTGGTCGGCCGCGAGGCAGACGACCAGGCGTGGGTGGGCGTGCTGCAACACAGCGTGGCCGTGACCCAGCAAGACCAGCCGCAAACCACGGTCCTCGAGGAGGGGCAGGCCGCCCGCTACAGTGCGCAGGACGGTGTGAAAGGCCTGCCCGGCTTCGACCTGGCGCGGGCCACCAGTTGGCGGCGCGGAGTGCTGGTGTTCGACCGCCAGCCGCTGGCCAAGGTGGTTGCAGAGCTCAATCGCTACCGCCCCGGGCGGGTGGTGCTGCGCAATGCCGAGCTGGGCAAGCGTGAAGTCAGTGCGGTGGTGCGCCTCGACATGCTGGACAAGGCGCTGGGCACCTTGACCGAAGAGCTGCAGGTGCGACGCTTTGATCTGGCGGGCGTCAGCCTGATCTACTGACATACGCAAACCTCCCTGTGAACGGGCGCTTTTGTGTGGGCGCTGGCTAGCCTGCGATAGCATCACCTCGGTCTACCTGGTAGACCGAGTTGCCTGCATCGCCGGCAAGCCAGCTCCTACACAAGCCCGCATTCCTGGCTGATCTTCAAACAATTTTCAGAAACACTTACTGAGTCTCTATCCCTGACGCGTCTTGCTAATCGAGAAGTATTCGCATAAACAAAAAACGCTCAGCGAAGGGATCACAACGATGTCTGCAATCACCAAAGGGCGCGTCACCGGCAGCCGGTTGGCCCTGGCCATTCACTTGGGTCTGTTTGCCAGCGCCGGGCAGGCCTACGCCGCCGCCCCGGTGGCCGGCGCTTCGCAGCCTGCGACGCTGATGTTCGATATTCCCGCCCAACCCCTGGGCGGCGCGGTCCTGGCGTTTGCCGACCAGGCTGGTTTGCAGGTGCTGTTCGATAGCCCGCGCCTGCAAGGCCTCAGCAGCACCGCGCTGAAGGGCCAATACAGTGTCCAGGAAGGCCTGGGGCGTTTGTTGGGCAGTGCGCCGGTGGAGTATCGCTTCACCGGCGAGCGCCAGGTCACCCTCAATCGCGTCAATGTCGAACAGGACAACGCGTTGACCGTCGGCACCACCACCATCAACGCCAACACCAACGGCAAGCCCAGTGACTGGGTGTATGAAACCCCGCGCTCGGTGGCGGTGATCACCCGCGAGCAGATCGACAAGCGCCCACCCCGGCACGCCGCCGACATGCTCGAGGAAACCGCCGGTATCTACACCGCCGTCAACCAGCGTGACCCTGGCTTGTCGGTGAATATCCGTGGGGTGCAGGACTATGGCCGGGTCAATATGAACATTGACGGCATGCGCCAGAACTTCAACGTCAACGGCCACCAGCAGCGCAACGGCACGATGGTGATCGACCCTGAATTTATCTCCAGCATCGAGATCGACAAAGGCAGCCAGTCGGGCATGGGCGGTGCGGCGGTGCTCGGTGGTATTGCGTCATTCAAGACCCTGGACGCCAGCGAGTTCCTGGCCGATGGCAAGGAGTACGGCGGGCGTCTGCGCGCGGGTAATGGCATCGGCAAACTGGGCAATGGCACCCACTTCAATGGCAGCGGTGTATTTGCCTTTGGCGATGAGCGTGGCGATGTGCTGCTGGGTTACAGCGAGCGGCATTTCGGCGACTACCACGCCGGCACCCACAACGACCAGAAGCTGGGCACCAACCTGCGCGCGCGCAAGTATCAGCCCGAGGCGTTTGATGATTGGTTGAACAGCGAGGTCGGCGATATGGGCAGCGTGACTCGCTCGCAGATCGTCAAACTGGGCCTGAACCTGCCCAATGACCAGCGTGTGCAACTGAGCTACCTGCAAAGCGACAGCGACAGCAACGACGCCTGGGCCTATACCGCCGACGATGCACAAAGCGTTTACTACCGGCGCGTGAGCAAGAACAACCTTGCGGCCAAGAACGTCGCGCTGGACTACAGCTACACGCCAGACAACCCGCTGATCGATTTCAAGGCCAAGGCGTATTACGTCAGCACCCAGTTGGAACGCACCAATGCGCCAAACCTGTCGTCACCTGGTACGGGCAACGAGGTCGGCGGCTACACCGATCACTTCCAGACCGATACCTGGGGCCTGCAAGCGGACAACACCTCGCGCTTCGATTTCGAGGCACTGGGCCGGGTCAAATGGAACTACGGCCTGGAGATGTACCAGGACCAATTCAAGCCGCGCACCAACAAGGTCGAGGCGGTCAACCTCCAGGGGCTGCTGCCGTATGTCGAAGGCGACACCCCGGGCGGTAAACGCACCATCGCCAGCTTGTTCAACAACCTGCAATACGAATATGGCAACTGGCTGACCCTGGATGCCGGCCTGCGTTACGACCGCTACCGGCTTGAAGGCAAAACCGGGATGACCCTGTACAAGCGCGACCGCTTCTACAACAGCCTGGTGGGCGCCAAGCGTGTGGCCGAGGTGTTTGATATCGATAATGAAGAGGGGCACTTCTCGCCCACCTTCGGCATCGGCGTCAAGCCGGGGCTTGAGTGGATGCAACTCTATGCGCGCTGGGGCAAGGGCTGGCGTCCGCCGGCGGTCACGGAAACCTTCATGACCGGTCGCCCCCATGGTGGCAGCTCGGCAGAGCGGGTGTTCCCCAACCCGTACCTTAAGGCTGAAGAGTCACGGGATTGGGAAATGGGCGTCAACGTGTTCAAGGAAGGGCTGTTTTTCAACGACGACCGCCTGGGCATGAAGGTCGCCTACTTCGATACCAAGATCGACAACTTCTCGTTCCTCAACCACAGCGTCAGCTTGCCAGATACCAGTGTCGGCGGTTTTCTCGGAACCATGGCCTACGTCAACAACACCGGCCCGACGCGCTTTCGCGGTATGGAGTACCAGCTCAACTACGACATGGGCCGGGCCTACGCGAACTTGAGCTACACACATATGATCGGCAGTAACGACTTCTGCTCGAAGAACTACTACATGGGCGGAGCCAAGACCAGCGGGCCGCGGACTACGCGGATCGAGTCCTACATCCGCCCGGACGGGCGCCCCGGCATCCGGCCGGTCACTACTTATGAAGTGCTGGATGATGAGGTTGCCAACAACAAGGAAAGTTGCGGGCGGATCATGGGCAACGCCACCTATATGCCGGCGGATCGCGGCTCGGTGACGTTGGGCGCGCGGTTCCTGGAAAAACGCCTGGATACCGGCGTGCGGGTGCGCTACAGCTCGGGCAACGGTGCCAACCTCAACCAGCAGGGTTATGACTTTATCGACCAGGCACTGTGGCCGCAGTACACCCTCTACGACCTGTATGCCAGTTACTGGATGACCGACCATTTGAACCTTGGCCTGGCCCTGGAAAACGCCACCGATGAAGCCTATTTCGTGGCCATGGGCGACGCCAACAACCTCAGCCTGGCGCGGGGCCGTACGTTGAGCGGGATGCTTGAGTACAAGTTCTGAGCAAGGTGTTCCAGCGTTCCGGCCCTGGCACTTAGAAGGCGCCGCCAAGTCGGCCGCCGCCCGCGCCAATGGCAAGCAGGGCGGCCGGCCACGCAAGGAGCAATGATGCACAGCCGGGGTAGCGGGCTTGTGTGGGAGCGGGCTTGCCCGCGATTACGGTGGGTCAGCCAGATAGATTTTGACTGATACACCGTAATCGCGGGCAAGCCCGCTCCTACATTTTTCCAGATCTGCCGGGACCGAGGGTTTAGCGCCGGGTCAGCAGCACGCCCGATTCCATATGGTGGGTCCACGGGAACTGGTCGAACATCGCACACCGGGTGATGCGGTGCGTGTCATGCAGTTGCGCAATGTTCGCCGCCAGCGTTTCCGGGTTGCAGGAGATGTACAGGATGTTCTCGAAGCGTCGGGTCAACTCGCAGGTGTCTGGGTCCATGCCTGCGCGGGGCGGGTCGACGAAGATGCTGGCGAACTCATAGCTCTTGAGGTCGATACCGTGCAGGCGTCGGAATGGCCGCACTTCGTTCAGGGCTTGGGTCAGTTCTTCGGCGGACAGGCGCACCAGGGTGACGTTATCCACCGCGTTTTCATCGAGGTTGCTCAGGGCGGCGTTGACCGAGGTCTTGCTGATCTCGGTGGCCAGCACTTTGCGCACGCGGGTAGCCAGGGGCAGGGTGAAGTTGCCGTTGCCGCAATACAGCTCCAGCAGGTCATCACTGCGATCGCCCAGGGCGTCATAGGCCCAGTTGAGCATCTTCTGGTTCACCGTGCCGTTGGGCTGGGTGAAGGCGCCTTCGGGCTGGCGATAGCTGAAGGTGCGACCGCCGACATCGAGTTTCTCCACCACATAGTCGTGGCCGATCACATCGCGCTTGCCCTTGGAACGGCCGATGATGCTGACGTTCAGGTCGGCCGCCAGCTTGTTGGCAGCGGTGTGCCAATGCTCATCCAGCGGGCGGTGATAGCACAGCGTGATCATCGCATCGCCGGCCAGGGTGGTGAGGAACTCCACCTGGAACAGCTTGTGGCTCAGGGCGGCGCTGGCTTGCCAGGCGGCCTTGAGTTGCGGCATCAGCTGGTTGATGCGCAGGCTGGCGATGGGAAACTCTTCGATCAGGATCGGCGTGCGCTTGTCGTCCTGGGAGAACATCGCGTAGTGGCGCTGACCGCCTTCGCGCCACAGGCGGAACTCGGCGCGCAGGCGGAAGTTCTGCAGGGGCGAATCGAATACCTGTGGCTCGGGCGCATCGAACGGCGCGAGCAGGTCACGCAAGCGCGTGACCTTTTCTTGCAGTTGCAGGGCGTAACTTGCTGCGTCAAAAGTCATGCGGGGAACCAGCCTAGCTTGATCACGAACAGGATCGACAGGATCACCAGCGCTGGGTTGAGTTCACGGTAGCGGCCTGTCAGCAGCTTGATACCGGTCCAGGCGATGAAGCCGAAGGCGATGCCGTTGGCGATGGAGTAAGTGAAGGGCATCGCCAGGGCGGTGATCACCACCGGCGCGGCAACAGTAATATCGTCCCAGTCGATTTCCGCCAGGCCCGAGGTCATCAACACTGCGACAAACAGCAGCGCGGGTGCGGTGGCAAATGCCGGGACGCTGGCCGCCAGCGGCGAGAAGAACAGCGCCAGCAGGAACATGATCGCGACCACGATGGCGGTCAGGCCAGTGCGGCCACCCGCACTCACGCCAGCCGCCGACTCGATGTAGCTGGTGGTGGTCGAGGTACCCAGCAACGAACCGGCCATGGCCGCAGTGCTGTCGGCAATCAGGGCGCGGCCCATTTTCGGCATGTGGCCGTCCTTGCCCATCAGGCCGGCGCGCTTGGCGACGCCGATCAGGGTGCCGGAGTTGTCGAACAGGTCAACGAACAGGAAGGCGAAGATCACGCTGATCAAGCCCACGTCCAGGGCGCCGGCGATGTCCAGTTGCAGGAAGGTCGGGGCCAGGGACGGAGGCATCGATACCACGCCGCCGAATGGGGTGACGCCGAGCGCAATGGCGGCGATGGTCACCGCGAGGATGCCGATCAACACCGCGCCGCGCACTTTCAAGGCTTCCAGGGCCACGATCAGGAAGAACCCCAGGGTGGCGAGGATGGGTGCGGGTTTGGCCAGGTCGCCCATGCCCAGCATGGTCGCCGGGTTGCTGACCACGATGCCGGCGTTATGCAGGGCGATCAGCGCCAGGAACAGGCCGATACCGGCGGCAATCGCCGAGCGCAGGGGCAGGGGGATGGCATTGATGATCCATTCGCGGATGCGGAAGATCGACAGCAGGAAAAACAGCACGGCGGAGATAAACACCGCACCCAGCGCCACTTGCCAGGTATGGCCCAGGTGCAGGACCACGGTGTAGGTAAAGAAGGCGTTCAGGCCCATGCCCGGCGCCAGGGCAATCGGGTAGTTGGCGATCAGGCCCATGATCGTCGAGCCGATGGCCGCCGCCAGGCAAGTGGCGACAAACAGCGCGCCCTTGTCCATGCCGGTCTCGCCGAGAATGCTCGGGTTGACGAACAGGATGTAGGCCATGGCCAGGAATGTCGTGATACCGGCGAGAATCTCGGTACGCACGTTGGTGTTGTGTGCCTTGAGTTGAAACAGCTTTTCCAGCATGCCTGCTCCCTGTGGCGCGCTCGGCGCCGTGATTTGTTGACCTCAAAGTCAAAGCACAAACTGCGCCAAGCGCCGCGTGTTTTCTACAGAGGATCGGAAAAAGCGGCGCATCATACCAGCAGGTCGACGGCCTGTGGCGCCCAGCCTCGGTTTTGTTGAGTGTGGCCTTGAGGCATACTCCGTCGACGTTCAGTCCAGGGTCATCCAAAGCATGAAAAAAGCCATCGCGTGGAGTCTAGCTCCGTTCGCCTGTATCGGCCTGTGGCTGGCGGCGGCACCGACGTGGGGCGCGCCTGCACCGGCCTTGAGCGAGGTGCGGGTATTCCAGGTGCAGTCCCAGGCGTGCAAAGAGTCCATCGCCGAGGGCGTCGACAGCACCCGGCAGTGCCAGCACCGTGGGCCGACACAGGTCTCGGTGATGGAAGTGGGGCTGGGCAATAATTCCATCGCCACCTTTGATGGGGCGCGGCTTGCGGGGCAAAAGACCGCGATCTGCCAGGTCGGCTCCGTCAGCCAGGCCTGCAATGGCGCTGGCACATTGATGGGCTACATCTATGTATTTGACGTGGATATCCGCGCCGCCGGTTGGTTCGAGTACAGCAACACATCGATCAATGCGCCGCGCAACACCCTGAAGACTCAGCTGCGCATCCAATGATGGCCCCCTGTAGGAGCCGGCTTGCCGGCGAAAATCGTCAACGATAACGCTGGGTGCCTGGTGGCCCGTGTTGCTCTCTGGTTTTTCGCCGGCAAGCCGGCTCCTACAGGTTCAGGGTGTTTCGGCCGGCGTATGCATGCGGTCCCGCTTGGCCAGCGTCGGGAACAGCTTGATCCATACCCCCGTCACCACCAGCGTCCCGACCCCGCCCAATACCACGGCTGGCACTGTGCCCAGCCAGTGGGCGGTGACGCCGGATTCAAATTCGCCCAACTGATTGGACGCCCCGATAAACAGCCCATTGACCGCACTGACCCGCCCGCGCATTTCATCGGGGGTTTCCAGTTGCACGAATGAGGCGCGGATCACCATGCTGATCATGTCTGCCGCCCCCAGCACCACCAGCACCGCCAGCGAAAACCAGAACGAGGTGGACAGGCCGAACGCGATGGTCGCTACGCCAAATACCCCGACAGCGGTAAACATCACGCGGCCCACGTGCCGGTCCACGGCAAACCGCGCTAGCCACAATGACATCAACAGCGCCCCAACCGCCGGCGCCGAGCGCAGCAGCCCAAGGCCCCAGGGGCCGGTCAGCAGGATGTCCTTGGCAAACACCGGCAGCAACGCCGTGGCACCGCCCAACAGCACGGCGAACAGGTCCAGGGAAATCGCCCCGAGGATGTCCGGCCGGCTGCGGATAAAACGAATCCCCGCGAGCAGCGAGTCGAGGGTGGCCTTGCCCTTGTTCAGTGGGGTCTGCCGCGCGGGCAGGTTGAGGGTGAGCATGCAGGCAATCAGGTACAGCAGCACCGTCGGGCCATACACCCAGGCGCTGCCGAAGGCATAGAGCAAGCCGCCCAGGGCCGGCGCGACGATGGTTGCCGATTGCTGGGCCGACTGCGCCGCCGCCACTGCCCGTGGAAACAGGGCGCTGGGCACGATGCTCGGCAACAGCGCCTGGGTGGTGGGCAGTTCGAAGGAGCGGGCTGCGCCCAGCAGGAAGGCGAGGATAAAAATCATCTCGCGGGTGACATTGTCCGTCAGGCTGCCGATGACCAGGGCCAGGGCGATCAACGCCTGCAACGTCTGGCAAATGGCGGCGACCCTGCGCCGTTCGTAACGGTCGGCCACATGCCCGGTGTGCAGCATGAACAGCACCCGTGGGACAAATTCCACCAGGCCCACCAAGCCCAGGTCCAGTACGTTGCCGGTCAGTTGGTAGAGGTTCCAGCCGATGGCCACGGTGAGCATCTGGAAGCCGCTGGCGGTAAAAATCCGGGCCAGCCAGAACGCGATAAAAGGGCGGTGATGACGTAACAGCTGCGGGGTTTCACTGGGCATCGGCAAGGACTGGACTGAACCTGGGAAGTGCCGAGGTTAGCATCAAGCTGTAACAAATAGTTGCTGCCAGGCAAATATCCTTAGCAAGGCATCTATTTGGCTGAGTCAACCTGTCACGCGGCAAAAGACCACACAGTCCAACCTGGAAAATGGGACTACTCTTTCAACGATGCTTGATCCAGATCAATGCCGATTGCAGCGTTGGTGTGGGGGTCAAGAAGCCAGAATCCCTACGTGGTTGGTAAAAAAAGAACGAATTGCAATTCGCCACACTCCATATCCGTGGGAGCAGTGGGTGCAGGCCTCCCTGCCTGTAGCCGGTATTACCTGACAGAGGAAGACTTATGTTCGGTTTGGAGGCGCTAGATCTCGCCCGAATTCAATTCGCATTCACCATCTCGTTCCATATCCTGTTCCCGGCCATCACCATCGGCCTGGCCAGTTACCTCGCGGTACTGGAGGGCCTGTGGCTCAAGACCCACAACGATACCTACCGTGACCTCTACCATTTCTGGTCGAAGATCTTTGCCGTCAACTTCGGCATGGGGGTGGTCTCGGGCCTGGTCATGGCCTATCAGTTCGGTACCAACTGGAGCCGCTTCTCGGACTTCGCCGGCTCTGTCACGGGGCCGTTGCTGACCTATGAAGTGCTCACCGCGTTCTTCCTCGAAGCGGGCTTCCTTGGGGTGATGCTGTTTGGCTGGAACAAGGTCGGGCGCAAGCTGCACTTCTTTGCCACGGTGATGGTGGCCGTCGGTACGCTGATCTCGACCTTCTGGATCCTCGCCTCCAACAGCTGGATGCAGACGCCACAAGGCTTTGAAATCATCGACGGCCGGGTGATCCCCACCGATTGGCTGGCCGTGATCTTCAACCCTTCGTTCCCCTATCGCCTGGCGCACATGGCCACGGCGGCGTTTGTCGCCACCGCGTTTTTTGTCGGCTCGTCGGCGGCCTGGCATCTGCTGCGGGGCAAGGACAACCCGGCGATCCGCACCATGCTGTCGATGGCGATGTGGATGGCCCTGATCGTCGCGCCGATCCAGGCGGTGATCGGTGACTTCCATGGCCTCAACACCCTCAAGCACCAGCCGGCGAAAATTGCGGCGATTGAAGGCCACTGGGAAAACATCGGCAACGAGCCGACCCCGCTGATCCTGTTCGGCTGGCCGGACATGAAGGAAGAGCGCACCAAGTACAAGGTAGAAATCCCCTACCTGGGCAGCCTGATCCTCACCCACTCCCTGGACAAGCAAGTGCCGGCCCTCAAGGAGTTCCCACCTGAGGATCGTGCCAACTCGACCATCGTGTTCTGGTCGTTCCGGGTCATGGTCGGCCTGGGCATGCTGATGATCTTCACCGGCCTGTTCAGCCTCTGGCTACGCAAGGGCGACAGGCTGTACACCAACAAACCGTTCCTGTACCTGGCGCTATGGATGGGCCCGTCGGGGTTGATTGCGATCCTGGCCGGCTGGTTCACCACCGAAATCGGGCGCCAGCCCTGGGTGGTCTACGGCTTGATGCGCACGGCGGACGCCTCTTCCAACCACAGCGTGGTGCAGATGAGCATCACCCTGGCGCTGTTTGTGGTGGTGTACTTCGCCCTGTTCGGCGCAGGCCTTGGCTACATGATGCGCCTGGTGCGCAAAGGCCCGGTCACCCACGACAGCACCGAACCGGCCCACGGTGGCCCCGGGCAGCAACGCACCCCGGCGCGTCCATTGTCGGCAGCCGATGACAGCGGCGACGCCGATCACGGCGACACTCTGAACAAGGGGAATTGAGTCATGGGTATTGATCTTCCGCTGATCTGGGCCGTGATCATCATCTTCGGCATCATGATGTACGTGGTCATGGATGGCTTTGACCTGGGGATCGGCATTCTCTTCCCGTTTATCCCGGGCAAGACTGACCGCGACGTGATGATGAACACCGTCGCCCCGGTGTGGGACGGCAACGAAACCTGGCTGGTGCTGGGGGGCGCGGCATTGTTTGGCGCCTTCCCATTGGCCTACTCGGTGGTGCTCTCGGCGCTGTACCTGCCGCTGATCCTGATGCTGATCGGCCTGATCTTCCGTGGCGTGGCCTTTGAGTTCCGCTTCAAGGCCAAGGATGACAAGCGCCACTTGTGGGACAAGGCGTTTATCGGCGGCTCGCTGGCGGCGACCTTCTTCCAGGGCGTGGCGCTTGGGGCATTCATTGAAGGCATTCCGGTGGTTGACCGCCAGTTCGCCGGCGGCTCATTGGACTGGTTCTCGCCGTTTGCCCTGTTTTGCGGCGTGGCCTTGATCGTGGCCTATGCCCTGCTGGGCTGCACCTGGCTGATCATGAAGACCGAAGGCAAGCTGCAAGAGCAGATGCACAACCTGGCGCGACCCCTGGCGTTCGTCGTGTTGGCGGTGATTGGCATCGTCAGCATCTGGACGCCCCTGGCCCACCCGGACATCGCCTCGCGCTGGTTCACCCTGCCGAACCTGTTCTGGTTCCTGCCGGTGCCGATCCTGGTGCTGGTGACCATGTATGCGCTGGTGCGTGCCGTGGCCCGCAATGCCCATTACGCGCCGTTCCTGCTGACGCTGGTGTTGATCTTCCTCGGCTACAGCGGCCTGGGCATCAGCCTGTGGCCGAACATCATCCCGCCGTCGGTGTCGATCTGGGATGCCGCCGCGCCGCCGCAAAGCCAGGGCTTCATGCTGGTGGGTACGCTGTTCATCATCCCGTTCATCCTGGGCTACACCTTCTGGAGCTACTACGTGTTCCGCGGCAAGGTGACCCATGAAGACGGCTATCACTAGGAGGCTTGGACCATGACCGGTAAACCTTCACTGGACGATATCGAACAGGCCGAGAAAAAGCCGCTGTGGCAACGCCTGGGCTGGTTGGCAATGATCTGGACCGGCAGCGTCCTGGCCCTGTTCGTGGTGGCCAGCCTGATGCGCATGTTCATGAACGCCGCGGGCCTGAGCACTCACTGACATCCCATGCAGTCTTGACCCTCCTTTAATGGAGGGTTTTTTTGCCTGTGTTATTTGCGGGCCTTGAGAATCACGAACTTTGGTGTCGCCGCCACCTGCTCCACACCACGGAACAGGCGCGCCAGCTTGCTGTGATAACCCAGGTGGCGGTTGCCGACGATGTACAACGCGCCGCCGACTACCAGCGCTTCGCGGGCCTGCTGGAACATGCGCCATGCAAGGAAATCCCCCACCACCTGCTGCTGGTGGAACGGCGGGTTGCATAGCACCACGTCCAACGATTGCGGCTCCTGGTCCGCCAGGCCGTCGCCGGGGCGAATCATCACGGGCCGCTCACCCAGGGCCGCGCGCCAGTTTTCGGCGGCCGACTGTACGGCCATATAGGACTCGTCCACCAAGGTGTACTGCGCCTCGGGGTTGTGCAGGGCGCTGGCAATCGCCAGCACGCCGTTGCCGCAACCCAGGTCAGCCACGCGGGCGTTCCCCAGGTTGTGCGGCAGATGAGGCAGGAAGGCACGGGTGCCGATATCCAGGCCTTCGCGGCAGAACACATTGGCGTGGTTGAGTAGCTCGATGGCCGGCGCGTCCAGGCGATAACGCGTGGGGTAGGGCGATACGATGCGAGGGCGATCAGCCAGGGTGGCGATCAGCAACCTAGCCTTTTTGACCGCCAGCGACGCGTGCATCGGCCCGATGTAACGCTCCAGCAGTTCACCGGCGGCGCGGGGCAGGTGCTTGACCATGGCCCCCGCGATCACTTCGGCACCTGGCGCCAATTGGTCCTGCAGACGGATCAATTGTTCTTCGAGCAGCGCCAGGGTTTTTGGCACCCGGATCAGTACGCGATCGAAGGGCCCGCTGGGCACCTGGCTGGCAGGCACGAACGAAAGGGCATCGAAGGCCTTGCCATTGCGCATCAGGTTTTTTTGCAGGGCCTGGGCGCCGAGGAATGAATCGCCGCTGCTGGTGACATGCACATGCCCCTCAAGGCTGGCCGCCAATGCCCCAAAGCTGTCATTGAGCACCAGTACGCGGGTGCTGCTGGCCGGTTGCTGCTCGGCCAGGTAGGCAAGCAGATACTCGTCGGCCGCATCGAAGGCTTGCAGCGGTTCGTTTTGCTGCTCGGGCTGGCGGATCAGGTCGAGTTGGGCGAAGGGGCTATCGAGCAGGGGCATGGCGGGGGGAACTCTGGATAATCGACGGGTGTTCCGGGCCTGGCGCGGAACCTTCTGAGTGGACTGCGACGCGGGCGTTGACGAGCGGCGTCATCACTCAGAACTGGCCGTAAATGTTACGTTTTTTTCCGGCGGATTACATTCGGTGTTTTCAACATGGGGGGGCGCGGGCTGTACTCAAAAAAGGCCGTGTTTGACTGCCGTGATCACCGCGGCAATCTTATTGCTCACCCCCAGCTTGCGCATCGCACTGCTGATATGAAAACCGACAGTGCGCTCGGACAGGCAGAGAATTGTCGCGATATCGGCAGCTGTCTTGCCCAGTGCCGACCATTGCAGGATTTCGGTCTCGCGACTGGTGAGCTTGGTGGGGCACTGGCAGGCCGGCTCCTTGGCATAGGCCTGGGCCGCGACGGTATGCAAGGCATGGCAGATCCACAAGACCTGGCCGGCTTTCTCATACAGTTCCTGGGCTTGCACCGGTTCCTGGCGTCGTCCCAGGTTGATCATGCTGAAAAAGCCACGGAAGTCATGCACCGACTGCGCCCAGCCAAAATTGAGACCCTGGGCTTGCAAGTGAACCCACATGTCCGGCACTGCAGAGTAGGTTTTTTCTTCCCAGACGATGGGCAATACATCGCGTTTGCAGTGGCTGACCAGCGGGTCCATATCGAAGTAATGTTCTGTTTTGTAGAGAGTGTTCCATTCACTTGGATAATTATTGAGGTGGATGTTCTTGAATGGCTGATAAACCGCATTGGAGCCCATCATAAAACCGCAATATTCAAAGCCCAGCTCATAGGTAATGTTCAGAGCAGCCTCGAACATAGTCGTCACCTCATCCTCACCTTCTAGTTTGGGTAGACGTGTGTTGCGCCAGTTGACCATTGGTAAATCTCCATGAGTCGCACACCGATTGTTCGCAACGCTGTCCCCTTAGCGTTACCGAATCGAGTGTAGGACAGCATGTAAAACCCAGATGGGAATTTTCGCACTTAGCGTTGCGTTTTTTAGCAGAACTGATCGATACCCATGGCCCTGGGCGCGCGGTCGGGGGGCTGATGATGTGAGTGAATTTCTTTGTCATTCATTTGCTTAGGGCAGGGTTGCGACACAGTTTATGAATTTTCATGTAGGGGTTATGGGTAGGACTTAATAGCCAAATGGTTTGAATTGAAGGCAGATGGCCATCTTTTCTGTATTGGTCAGTGGAGGCACGCAGGATGTCACTACAAACCAACGGTGTTTCCAGGCGTCGCTTTGGGGGACACTAGGGGTTACCTGTAGACCGGAGCCCCCCATGACGGCCAGTGCGGAAAAATTCACACGCCAGACCCTGATCGATGTGCAGTCGTTGACCCCCAGCCTGTTTACCCTGCGTACTACCCGGGACCCGGGGTTCCGTTTCACCGCCGGGCAGTTTGTGCGCCTGGGCGTGACCAAACCCGATGGCAGCCTGGTGTGGCGTGCCTATTCGGTGGTGTCGTCGCCCTTTGATGAGTTCCTGGAGTTTTTCTCTATTGTGGTGCCCGGTGGTGAGTTCACCAGTGAGCTGAGTCGCCTGCGGGTGGGCGACGAGTTGCTGGTGGAGCGCCAGGCCACCGGTTTCTTGACCCTGAATCGTTTTGTCGATGGTCGTGACCTTTGGCTGCTGGGCACCGGCACGGGGATCGCACCATTTCTGTCGATCCTGCAGGACTTTGAAGCCTGGGAAAAATTCGAGCGGATCATCCTGGTCTACAGCGCCAGGGAAGCTCGGGAGCTGGCCTACCAGACCCTGATCAAGGAATTGGGCGAGCGCGAGTACTTGAGCGAACACGCCCATAAACTCACCTACCTGCCTATCGTGACCCGTGAGCAGCGGCCGGGTGCATTGAATGGGCGGATCACGACCCTGATCGAAAATGGCGAGCTGGAGCGTGCGGCGGGCGTAGCGCTGACGCCTTTGCATTCGCGGGTGATGATTTGCGGCAATCCGCAGATGATCGATGACACCCGGCAACTGCTCAAGCAGCGTGATATGCAACTGAGCCTGGCGCGTCGGCCAGGGCAGGTGGCGGTAGAAAACTACTGGTAGAAAAAAGGCGCCCGGTCAGGGGCGCCTTTTTCTGTGGCCGACAGGTATTGCGGGTCGGCTACAGGGGCTTGTTGTTCTGGGCCTTGAGCAGATCGCGGATCTCCCCCAGCAGTTCCTCTTCCTTGGTGGGGACCGGTGGCAGGCTTGGCGCCACGGCTTCTTCACGCTTGAGACGGTTGATGGCCTTGACACCCATGAAGATCGCGAACGCGACGATCACAAAGTCAATGACGCTCTGGATGAATTTACCGTAGGCCAGGACCACCGCAGGTGCATCGCCCTGTGCTGCCTTGAGCGTTACCGCCAGGTCACCGAAGTCCACACCGCCGATCAGCAGGCCGATGGGCGGCATCACCACGTCGCCTACGAAGGACGAAACAATTTTGCCGAAGGCGGCGCCGATGATAATACCGACCGCCATGTCGACCACATTACCTTTGACCGCGAAGGCCTTGAACTCACTGATCACGCCCATAGGTTATTCCTTGTTACAGTTGAGAGGAGAGGAACTCAGTGTAAGTCAGTCTGCAGTGACTTGCTCGACACAACTGTTAACACTGTTCGTTGCAATCGACACATTAAAACGCAAATAGTTTGCAAAGTGCCACCAATCGCGCGCGAAATACCCGGCATTTCAGTGTCTTACCACACTATTTTTTTAATCGGGTTGGTGTGGCTTTTCTATTTATCTTCTGGCGCCAGGATCACTAGCCTCTGGCAAGCACCCGTAAAAGTGCATTTAAAAAAACCAGAGGATTGCTTGATGAAAAACCTTATTAGCCGCAGGTCTATTGCTGCGCGCAATCTGCTATTGATTGCCAGTACCAGTTTGTTGTCGTTGTCGGTCAGTGCCGCCAACCTCACTCGCGATAATGGCGCGGCCGTGGGTGACAACCAGAACTCGCAGACCGCCGGCGCCAACGGCCCGGTCCTGCTGCAAGATGTACAACTGATCCAGAAGCTGCAGCGCTTTGACCGTGAACGCATCCCGGAGCGTGTGGTGCACGCCCGTGGCACCGGCGCCCACGGTACCTTCACCGTCACCGACAACCTCAGCGACCTGACCAAGGCCAAAGTGTTTGCCGCCGGTGAGGCCACGCCGGTATTTGTGCGGTTCTCTGCTGTAGTGCACGGCAACCACTCCCCGGAAACCCTGCGCGACCCACGCGGCTTCGCCACCAAGTTCTATACCGCCGAAGGTAACTGGGACTTGGTCGGCAATAACTTCCCGACCTTCTTTATCCGCGACGCGATCAAGTTCCCGGACATGGTCCATGCCTTCAAGCCGGACCCGCGCACTAACCTGGATGATGACTCCCGGCGTTTTGACTTCTTCTCCCATGTTCCCGAGTCCACCCGCACCCTCACTGAGTTGTATTCGGACTCCGGCACCCCCGCCAGTTATCGGGAGATGGACGGCAATGGCGTACATGCCTACAAGTTGATCAACGCCAAGGGTGAAGTGCACTACGTCAAGTTTCACTGGAAGAGCCTGCAGGGCATCAAGAACCTGGACCCCAAACAAGTTGTCGAGGTCCAGGGCCGTGATTACAGCCATATGACTAACGACCTGGTTACTCATATCAACAAGGGCGACTTCCCCAAGTGGGACTTGTATGTGCAAGTGCTCAAGCCCGAAGAACTGGCCAAGTTTGATTTCGACCCACTGGACGCCACCAAGATCTGGCCCGATGTTCCCGAGCGCAAAGTCGGGCAAATGGTGCTGAACCGCAACCCCGGCAACGTGTTCCAGGAAACCGAGCAAGTGGCCATGGCCCCGGCGAACCTGGTACCGGGTATCGAGCCGTCGGAAGACCGCATGCTGCAAGGTCGGGTGTTCTCCTACGCCGATACGCAGATGTATCGCCTGGGCTCCAATGCCCTGCAACTGCCGATCAACGCTCCACGGGTCACCGTCAACAACGGTAACCAGGATGGCGCGATGAACGTCGGCAAGACCAGCACTGGCGTGAACTATCAGCCAAGCCGCCTGGTACCCCGGGAAGAGCCGCAAAGCGCGCGTTACAGCCAGATGCCCCTGGCCGGCAGCACCCAGCAAGCGAAGATCCAGCGTGAGCAGAACTTCAAGCAGGCGGGCGATTTGTATCGGTCCTACAGCAAGAAGGAACGCCAGGACTTGATCGACAACTTTGGCGGCTCCCTGGCGACCACCGATGACGTCAGCAAACACATCATCCTGTCGTTCCTCTACAAAGCTGACCCGGAGTACGGCACGGGCGTGGCCAAAGTAGCCAAGGGCGACCTGGCGCGAGTCAAGGCGCTGGCTGAAAAGCTGACGGACTAACGGCACATCTCCCTGTAGGAGCTGGCTTGCCGGCGATGAGATCGCTGAAGACGATGGTGATCTTTGCGGGGCCATCGCCGGCAAGCCGGCGCCTACAAGGGACCTGCAGAGGATGTTGATTATGCGTAGCTTTATAGGGGCCCTACTGGCCTGCTGGTCCTTGAGCGTATTCGCCGACCCACAGGCCCTCAAGGCGCAGTTGCAGGACTACTACTTCGACGCCGCCCGGCGTGGCGACGTGGAAATGCTCAAGACTTTTATCGAATCCGGTTATTCCCTCAATACCGTCGATGGCAAGGGCTACACTGCACTGATCCTCGCCGCCTACCACGGCCAGGCCCCTGCTGTGGAACAACTGTTGGCGGCCGGTGCCGATGCCTGTGTCCAGGACAATCGCGGCAATACAGCGCTGATGGGCGCGATCTTCAAGGGCGAGTTGAGCATTGCCCGGCGTTTGCTGGGTACCGCCTGCAACCCCGACCAACGCAACGGCGCCGGACAGACGGCAGCGATGTACGCCGGGCTGTTCAAGCGCGTCGAACTGCTCGATGTACTCAAGGCCCAGGGCGCCGACCTGAATGCCGAAGACCCGCTGGGCAACAGTGCTACACGATTGGCCAACGGTGAAATCCGTACCGCAGCGCCGCGCTAAGCTATCATCGCGGTTTTTCGGTTGGAGGTTCTCAGATGGCAAAGGCCAAGCGCATGTACGGCTGCACGGAGTGCGGCGCGACCTTTCCCAAATGGGCGGGCCAGTGTGGCGAATGCGGGGCGTGGAACACCCTCACTGAAACCATGATTGAAAGCGGCGGGGCTGCGGCGCCCAGCGGGCGCTCCGGCTGGACCGGGCAGCAAGCCCAGATCAAGACCCTGGCAGAAGTCAGCGTCGAGGAAATCCCGCGTTTCTCCACCGCGTCCGGCGAGCTCGACCGAGTGCTTGGCGGCGGCCTGGTGGACGGCTCGGTGGTGTTGATTGGCGGCGACCCGGGTATCGGCAAGTCGACCATCCTCCTGCAGACCCTGTGCAGCATCGCCAGCCGCATGCCGGCCCTGTACGTCACCGGCGAAGAATCCCAGCAACAAGTGGCCATGCGCGCCCGCCGCCTGGGCTTGCCCCAGGACCAACTGCGGGTCATGACCGAAACCTGCATTGAAAGCATCATCGCCACCGCCCGCGTGGAAAAACCCAAGGTGATGGTGATCGACTCGATCCAGACAATCTTCACCGAGCAACTGCAATCGGCGCCGGGTGGTGTGTCCCAGGTGCGGGAAAGTGCGGCGTTGCTGGTGCGCTACGCGAAGCAGAGCGGCACGGCGATTTTCCTGGTGGGCCATGTCACCAAGGAAGGCGCGTTGGCCGGCCCGCGCGTGCTGGAGCATATGGTGGATACGGTGCTGTATTTCGAGGGTGAGTCCGATGGACGCCTGCGCCTGTTGCGGGCGGTGAAAAACCGTTTCGGCGCGGTCAACGAGCTGGGTGTGTTCGCCATGACTGACCGGGGGCTGAAAGAAGTCTCCAACCCTTCGGCGATCTTTCTGACTCGCGCCCAGGAAGAAGTACCGGGCAGCGTGGTGATGGCGACGTGGGAAGGCACCCGGCCGATGCTGGTGGAAGTCCAGGCCCTGGTGGACGACAGCCACCTGGCCAACCCGCGCCGCGTGACCCTGGGCCTGGATCAGAACCGCCTGGCGATGTTGCTGGCGGTGTTGCATCGCCATGGCGGGATTCCGACCCATGACCAGGACGTGTTCCTCAACGTGGTGGGCGGCGTCAAGGTGCTGGAAACCGCATCGGACCTGGCATTGATGGCGGCGGTGATGTCCAGCCTGCGCAATCGACCGTTGCCCCATGACCTGCTGGTATTTGGCGAGGTGGGCCTGTCGGGCGAAGTGCGCCCGGTGCCCAGCGGCCAGGAACGGCTCAAGGAAGCTGCCAAGCATGGCTTCAAGCGCGCCATCGTACCCAAGGGCAATGCGCCGAAGGAGGCGCCGCCGGGGTTGCAGATTATTGGTGTGACCCGACTGGAACAGGCACTGGATGCTTTGTTCGAATAACCCGCAACACCACAACCCCCTGTGGGAGCGGGCAAGCCTGCTCCCACATTGATGTGTGCACATCGTCAGATGTTGAGCAGCTCGCCCAGCTCCCGATGCAGCTCCTCCTCATCCCCCAGATTGAGCTCGATCAACCTGCGCAAATGGCTGATCGAGTCCAGATCGATATGCTCGCAGACAAACCCCAGTTGCCCCTGGTCGTCATGGCTCAGCCGCACTTGCATGCGCACGTCCGTGTCGGCGTCCAGGTGAATGTCCACATCAAAGGGCTCGTCACCCTTGCCCAGCCACGGCGCAGGCTTTTGCACCAGCAAGCCCTTGAGCGATAAATCCACCAGTTGCACCGGCCATTGCTGGCCGTCCTGCATGAGTTCGGTCTTGGCATCGAAGGCAATCCGCCGAAAACGGCGGCGATCTGACGGCTGGTCGCTCATGGTGAAACCCTCTGTAGATACAGGGATTGTAGCCTTGCGCCATTATTGGGCGTTTATTTCGCTTTTTTTTCGCCCCGGCAAGGCTCTAGACCAACGTAGGGGGCTGGTCTTTAGGGCACAGCGCGCTAAACTCGGACTGGCTGTCTTTCTGTCCAACCTGGCTGGAATATAAAAATGAAAAATAATAATAGCCTGCTACGCCATCTACCCTGGCTGTTGCTGGCAATCGTAGGAGCGTGCGCCCTGGGCGTAGTGGCTTTGCGTCGCGGCGAGGCGATCAACGCCTTGTGGATTGTAGTCGCGGCAGTCGCCATTTATCTGGTGGCTTATCGTTACTACAGCCTGTTCATCGCAAATAATGTGATGCAACTCGATCCACGGCGGGCCACCCCCGCGGTGATCAACAACGACGGTCTGGACTATGTGCCGACCAACAAACACATTCTGTTCGGTCACCACTTCGCGGCCATCGCGGGTGCGGGACCTCTGGTCGGCCCGGTATTGGCGGCGCAGATGGGCTACCTGCCGGGTACGCTATGGCTGATTGCCGGCGTGGTGCTGGCGGGGGCCGTGCAGGATTTCATGATCCTGTTCCTGTCCACCCGTCGCAACGGCCGTTCCCTGGGGGACATGGTCCGCGAAGAGATGGGCCGCATTCCCGGGACCATCGCGCTGTTTGGCTGCTTTTTGATCATGATCATCATCCTCGCGGTGTTGTCGCTGATCGTGGTCAAGGCCCTGGCCGAAAGCCCGTGGGGCATCTTCACGGTGATGGCGACCATCCCGATCGCGATGTTCATGGGCGTCTACATGCGTTACATCCGCCCGGGCCGCATCGGCGAGATTTCGATCATTGGCGTGCTGTTGCTGCTGGGCTCGATCTGGCTGGGCGGGCAGATTGCTGCTGATCCGGTATGGGCCAAGGCCTTCACCTTTACCGGGATCCAGATCACCTGGATGCTGGTCGGCTACGGATTCGTGGCTGCGGTATTGCCGGTGTGGCTGATCCTGGCCCCGCGTGACTACCTGTCTACATTCCTGAAAATCGGCACCATCATTGCCCTGGCAATCGGCATCCTGATCACCATGCCCGACTTGAAAATGCCGGCGCTGACCCAGTTTGTCGATGGCACCGGTCCGGTCTGGAAGGGCGGCCTGTTCCCGTTCCTGTTCATCACCATCGCCTGTGGCGCGGTATCGGGTTTCCACGCACTGATTTCCTCGGGCACCACGCCCAAGCTGTTGGCCAATGAAGCCCACTCGCGCTACATCGGTTATGGCGGCATGTTGATGGAGTCGTTCGTCGCCATCATGGCCATGGTTGCCGCGTCGGTGATCGAGCCAGGCGTGTACTTCGCCATGAACAGCCCTGCGGCGATTGTCGGCACCGATGTGGTGACTGTTGCGCAAACCGTCAGCAGTTGGGGCTTTGCGATTACCCCGGAAGCGCTGCAAGCGGTGGCCAATGACATCGGTGAAACCACCATCCTGGCCCGTGCCGGCGGTGCGCCGACCCTGGCGGTCGGCATCGCGCAGATCCTGCACAGCGTGCTGCCGGGTGAAAACACCATGGCGTTTTGGTACCACTTTGCGATCTTGTTCGAAGCGCTGTTCATCCTGACCGCCGTTGACGCCGGGACCCGTGCCGGGCGCTTCATGCTCCAGGATCTGCTCGGCTCCTTCGTCCCGGCGCTCAAGCGTACCGAGTCGTGGACTGCCAACCTGATCGCCACCGCCGGCTGCGTGGCGATGTGGGGCTACTTGCTGTACCAGGGCGTGATCGACCCGCTGGGTGGCATCAATACCTTGTGGCCACTGTTCGGCATCTCCAACCAGATGCTGGCCGGTATCGCGCTGATGCTCGCGACCGTTGTGCTGATCAAAATGAAGCGCCAGCGCTACATTTGGGTAACCATGCTGCCGGCTGTCTGGCTGCTGATCTGCACCGTGACCGCCGGCCTGATCAAGTTGTTCGACGCTAACCCGGCGATCGGCTTCCTGTCGTTGGCAAAAAAATACAGCGATGCGTTGGCCAACGGGCAGATCCTGGCCCCGGCGAAGAGCATCGACCAGATGCAGCACGTGATCTGGAATGCCTACACCAACGCGACGCTGACGGTATTGTTCCTGTTCGTGGTCTTCAGCATCCTGTTCTATGCGATCAAAGTCGGCGTGGCCGCCTGGGGTACCAAGGAACGTACGGATAAAGAAGCACCATTCCAAGCCATGCCGGACGCATGATAGAGGGTTGCAAACATGTTCAATGACATTGGTCGCCTCGGTAAATACCTCGGTCAGGCAGCCCGCCTGATGGTCGGCATGCCCGACTACGACACCTACGTCGAGCATATGCAAACCAAGCACCCGGACAAGCCGATGATGGACTACAAGGCGTTCTTCCGGGAACGCCAGGAAGCCCGTTACGGCGGCAAGGGCGGGCCCAAGTGCTGTTGAACCCATAGGCTTGGGCCTATGTGATCCCCTGTGGGAGCGGGCTTGTGTGGGAGCGGGCTTGCTCGCGATAGCATCACCTCGGTATACCAGGTAGACCGAGTTGCCTGCATCGCGAGCAAGCCCGCTCCCACACAGGCCCGCTCCCACATTTGTTTTGTGTTTCCTCAAGGAGAATATTTTGTCCTCTCCCATCCCCGTCACCGTCCTCAGCGGCTTCCTCGGCGCTGGCAAGACCACCTTGCTGCGCCACCTGCTCAAGGCCGAGCACGGCTTGAAAATCGCCGTGATCGAAAACGAATTCAGTGACGCCGGCATCGACACCCAGCTGTTGGGTGATGAACCGGTCCAAGTCATGACCCTGTCCAACGGTTGCGTGTGCTGCACCATCCACACCGACCTGACCAAGGCCCTGTACCTGCTGCTCGAACGCCTGGACAGCGGCGAAATCGCCTTCGACCGCCTGGTGATCGAATGCACCGGCCTGGCCGACCCGGCGCCGGTGGCCCAGACCTTTTTTATCGATGAAGAACTGCGCGAGCGCTATCTTCTCGACGGCATCATCACCCTGGTGGACGCGGCCCACGCCGAGCACCATCTGACCCAGACCATCGCCCAGGCGCAGATCGGCTTTGCCGACCGCCTGCTGGTGAGCAAGCGCGACCTGGTCGACGACGCCAGCTTCGAGGCCCTCAGCCAGCGCCTGAGCCGAATCAACCGTCGCGCGCCGATCCGTGTGGTGGAACATGGCAAGATCGACTTGGCTGAACTGCTGGATGTGCGCGGCTTCAACCTCAACGCAGGCATGACCTTGCGCCCGATCAGCCAGGCGCCGTCCATCGACCGCATTTCCAGCCTGGTACTGCGCACCGACCAGCCGCTGGATATCGACCGCCTCAGCGAGTTCATGAACGAGTTGCTGGAAGAGCACGGCAAACAACTGCTGCGCTACAAGGGCGTGCTGAACATCGCCGGTGAAGATCGACGCATGGTGTTCCAGGGCGTGCTCAAGCTCTACGGGTTCGATTGGGACACCGAATGGGCCGAAGGCGAGCCGCGGGAAAGCGTGATTGTGTTTATTGCCGATGAGTTACCGCAAGAGAAGATTCGCGCGGGTTTCCAGCGGGTCTACCAACCCTGACTTGAAACGCGACCAGTGTAGGAGCGGGCTTGCCTGCGATAGCGGTAGACCAGTCAATGATGAGTTGGCAGACCCACTGCTATCGCAGGCAAGCCCGCTCCCACATGTTGACCGCGTTCCAACAGGCATAAAAAAGCCCGGCTCAAGAGCCGGGCTTTTTATTCAAGCGCCTGCAATCAAGCGCCGTATACCGGCAGCTTCTTGCAGATGGCCTTGACCTTCTCACGTACCGCGTCAATCACGGCTTCGTTGGAAAGATCAGCCAGGATGTCGCAGATCCAGCCAGCCAGTTCCTTGCACTCTGCTTCCTTGAAGCCACGAGTGGTCACGGCCGGGGTGCCGAAGCGCAGGCCCGAGGTGACAAACGGCGAACGTGGATCGTTCGGTACCGAGTTCTTGTTCACGGTGATGAAGGCTTTGCCCAGGGCAGCGTCAGCATCTTTACCGGAGATGTCCTGCTTGATCAGCGACAGCAGGAACAGGTGGTTCTCAGTACCGCCGGACACCACGTCAAAACCGCGCTCGATGAACACACTGGCCATGGCCTGGGCATTCTTCACCACTTGTTGCTGGTAAGTCTTGAACTCAGGCTGCAACGCTTCCTTGAAGCAGATCGCTTTAGCAGCGATCACGTGCTCCAGCGGGCCACCTTGGGCGCCCGGGAAGACGGCGGAGTTGAGCTTCTTCTCGATATCGGCGTTGGCACGAGCCAGGATCAGGCCGCCACGTGGACCGCGCAGGGTCTTGTGGGTGGTGGTGGTCACCACGTCAGCGTAAGGCACCGGGTTCGGGTAGACGCCAGCGGCGACCAGGCCGGCCACGTGGGCCATGTCGACGAACAGGTAGGCGCCAACTTTGTCAGCGATCTCACGGAAGCGTGGGAAGTCGAGGATCTGCGAGTAGGCAGAGAACCCGGCCACGATCATTTTTGGCTTGTGCTCGACCGCCAGGCGCTCGACTTCGTCGTAGTCGATCAGGCCGTTGCCGTCGATGCCGTACTGCACAGCGTTGTACAGCTTGCCGGAGGAGGAAACGCTGGCACCGTGGGTCAGGTGACCGCCGTGGGCCAGGCTCATGCCCAGGATGGTGTCGCCGCCTTGCAGCAGGGCCAGGTAAACGGCCGCGTTGGCTTGGGAGCCGGCGTGTGGCTGGACGTTGGCGTAATCGGCGCCGAACAGTTCCTTGGCACGGTCGATGGCCAGTTGCTCGACGATATCGACGAATTCGCAACCGCCGTAGTAACGCTTGCCCGGATAACCTTCGGCGTACTTGTTGGTCAGAACCGAACCTTGAGCCTCCATCACCGCAGGGCTGGTGTAGTTTTCCGAAGCGATCAGCTCAATGTGCTCTTCCTGGCGCACAGCTTCTTGCTCCATGGCGGCAAAGAGATCGGCGTCGTACTTGGCAATAGTCAAATCACGGCTGAACATGGCGGTCCTCAAGGATCGGGGGCAGAAAAGAGGGGCATTCTAACCCAATGGGTTTTAGATGGCATATGAAAGGACATCATGTCGCGGACAAGTGGCGTTCATCCAGAGATGGATGGCGTATTTGAGGGCCCTTCGCGGGCAAGCCCGCTCCCACATGGGAGCGCATTTCAACTGTGGGAGCGGGCTTGCCCGCGATGAGGCCATCTGCACCGCCACATGATTTTCAGTCGAACATGAACAGGGCGTCGTTACAGAACTGCGCCTCAAACCGATTGGCCGGCATCGGTCGCCCAAACAGATAACCCTGCACCTCGTCACAGCCGTGCTCGCGCAGGAAGTCCAGTTGCTCATGGGTTTCCACGCCTTCGGCGATCACCGCCAGGTTCAGGCTGTGGGCCATGGCAATGATTGCCCGGGCGATTTGCGCGTCCTGCTCGCCGGAGGGCAGGCCGTCGACGAACGTGCGGTCGATCTTCAGCACGTCGATGGGGAATTGCTTGAGGTAGTTGAGCGATGAGTAGCCGGTGCCGAAGTCGTCCACGGCGATGCTCAGGCCGAGGTTTTTCAGGCTGGCAAGGATCTGCAGGGCCTCGTTGACTTCGCGCATCAGGATACTTTCGGTCAGCTCCAGCTCCAGGCACGCCGGCGGCAGGCCGGTTTCCTTGAGGATGGTGGCGATCCGCGTGCCCAACTGCCCGTCGGAGAACTGCCGCGCCGAGATGTTCACCGAGACTTTGGGCACCCGCACCTTGTTCTGGTGCCAGGTCTTGAGTTGGCGGCATGCCTCGTCGATCACCCAGTCGCCCACGTCCACCACCAGGCCCAATTCTTCCAGCACCGGGATGAAATCCCCCGGCGGCACCAGGCCACGGCGCGGGTGACGCCAGCGCAGCAGGGCTTCGGCGCCGGTCAAACGTTTGCCATCGCCACTGAACTGCGGCTGGTAATAGAGCACGAATTCGTTCTGGTCCAGGGCATGACGCAGGTCGCTCTCCAACTCCAGGCGCTCCAGGGCGCTGGCGTTCATGTCGGCCTGGTAGAACTGGAAGTTGTTCTTGCCGCGCTCCTTGGCGTGGTACATCGCGGTGTCGGCGTTTTTCATCAGTTGGCTCAGTTCGTTGCCGTCCTGAGGGCTCAGGGCGATGCCGATACTGGCGGTGACAAAAAACTCGCGGCCCTCCAGCACAAACGGCTTCACCAGGCTGGCGAGGATCTGCTCGGCCACGTGGATCGCGCGGTTCAACGCCATCTCGCGACTGACCCGGGGTTGCAGGAGCAAGGTGAACTCGTCACCGCCCATGCGCGCCACGGTATCGTCCTCGGCCACACAGCCGAGCAGGCGGGTCGCCATTTCCTTGAGCATGCGATCGCCCGCGGCATGACCCAGGGAGTCGTTGATCGGTTTGAAGCGGTCGAGGTCGAGGAACATCAGCACCACCCACGACTTCTGCCGCTCCGCCGATTGCAACGCGGTGTGCAGGCGGTCCTGGAACAGCGTGCGGTTGGGCAGGTGGGTCAGGGCGTCGTAGTAGGCCAGGCGGTGGATGCGTTGTTCGCTGGCCTTGCGCTCGCTGATGTCGCTGAAAAAACACACGTAGCTGGCCAGGTCGCCCTCGTCATCGAGCACGGCGGTAATGCCGACCCAGGCCGGGTAATGCTCGCCGCTGCGGCGCTTGAGCCACACTTCACCTTCCCAGGTGCTGTGCTGGTGCAACTGCTTGAGCACATAGCGCAGGTGGGCTTCCTGCTGTTCGTCGACGGTGAGCATGTTCGGCAATTGGTCGAGCACATCGGCCACGGCATAGCCGCTGACCCGGCTGAAGGCTTCGTTGGCCTGCACGATATAGCCGGCGGGGTCGGTGATCAGGATCGCCGAGGTGGAGTGTTCGAATACCGTGGCCGCCATGCGCAGGTCTTTCTCGGCGCGGCGTTGCTGGCTGATATCGCGGCCCACGCCGAGGATGCCTTCGAACGCGCCGTGCTCGTCCCACACCAGCACCAGGCGCAGTTCGATCGGCACCTTGCGCCCATCGGCCCGCAGGCAATCGAACAGGAACAGTTGGGTCTGCACGTCATCGCGCAACAAGGCCAGGGCTTCGGGCTGGTCCAGGGCGCGGCTGACCCGTTCCACAAGGGTGTAGATGCCGGTCAGTTGCTGTGGGTTGGCGATGGTCGATTGCCAGCCGTTCTTGAAGATCCAGTCGACTTCATAGCCCAGCACCGCATTCACCGACGGGCTGACGTAGTTGAGGGCCAGTTTGCTGTCGGTGGAGAAAATCACGTCGCTGATGCTTTCGGCCAGCATGCGGTAGCGCTGTTCGCTGTCGCGCAGGGATTCGCTGGCTTCGATCTGGTCGGTAATGTCCTTGGCCACGCCAATGATCCGCGTGACCTGGTCGGTCTTGTCCCGGGCCAGGGCCTGTTCGCGGATCTCGAAGCGCCGCCACTGATTGTTGCGGTGCCGAAAGCGCAACTGGCATTGCAACTGCGCCAGGTACCCGGCGGCGCGTTGCTGCTGGCGCAGGTCGTGGTAGTGCTCGGCGTCTTCGGGGTGCAGCAGGATCTCCCAGAAATACTCGCCCATCTGCTGCAGTTCGTGTTTGTTGTAGCCCAGGGTGTGGCCCAGGTGGTGGTTGCTGAAGATCATGCGCTGGCTGATCACATCCTGCACATACAGGTGATCCGGCACGGTGCGCACCACGTCCGACCAGAACGCCTCGCGCTCCACCAGCGACAGCTCCACCAGTTTGCGGCTGGTGATATCGCTGATGCTGAGGATCACCGCCTTATAGTCGTGCTGTTCTTCCGGCAGGCGCATCACCAGCCACAGGTACTGGTCGTTGCCTTCGATGTCGCTGAGTTGAATCTCCAACTCCAGCTGTTTCTGCTGGGTCAGCACTGCCTCAAGCACTGCGTAGCCAATGGCGCTGGTGTCCAGCGGGCAACCGTCGATCAAACGTTCCCACGCCTGTTCGCAGGACGCCACATTCAGTAGGCGCACCGCGACCTGGTTGACCTCGGTGATGCGCAGCTCCTTGAGCAGTTGCTGGCGTTGCTCGGGGCTGTTTTGCAGCCAATCCTGCAGTTGTTCGCGGGTGTGCAACTGGGCCTTGTCGAAGAAGCCGCGCAGGCCCGACAGGTCGAGCACGCACAAGGCCACGCCGGTACCTTCGAAAATATCCTGGTAGCGGCGCCGGCCTTCATTGACCTGGCGCTGGCGGCGCCGCATGTTCAGCAGCACCAGCACCGGGATCAGCGAAAAGGCCAGGCCCAGCAGGCACTTGCCGATAAACGCCGGCAGCAGTTGCTCCAGCACGGCGGCGCGATCAAACAGCCCGCGCAGTTGCCAGTCGCTTTTGCTCAAGGGCGTGACCAGCACGGTCTTGTTCAGCTCTTCCGGGGTCAGCCCGGCCGACCACTGGCTGGGCATGCCGCTGTCACGACTGACCACCCGGTGGTTCAACTGGTTTTCAATCGCCCACATCGGCCGTGGCCCCTGGCCGTCCTGGCGCGTCAGGTTGGCCAGGTAATTGGGGGCCAGGCGCAACGCCCAGTACATTTTGGCGCCGCCGCTGGGTTGGTGCAGCAGCAGGTAGATGATGGAGCCGTCGCTGTTATTGCTCAGGTAATAGGACTGGGCGTGGCTGCGCTTGACCAGCTCTTCAAGCCAGGCGCTATCCTGGCTGTTGTCGGCGGTATCACTGATGATCGCGCCGCTGGGGGCGAGCAGGGCGACGCTGCGCAGTTCCGGCAACGAGCGCTGCAGGCTGCGCATCAGGGCCTGGTGCTGTTCTTCATTGCGTGGAGGTTCGACGATCGGCAGCAGGTTGAGGGCGATTTGCGCGCTCAGGGCCATGTTCAGGCTGATCTGTTCGGCCAGGTCGGCGCTGTAGTCGATGGTGTATTGCTGCTGGTTCTTCTGGTTCTGCTGCAATTGGTCCAGCAACTGCCAGAACAATAACGCGAGCAGCAACAGGACCAGCGTCGCCAGCGCGCCCTTGAGGGTTCCGTGCAGGGGGGCGCCGGGCGCAATATGCGCTGCGCGCAAGGGGCTTGGCTTTGTTACGTTGGTCAAGCTGTGATCCTGCGGTTTGGCTGTACTGGCGCGCGACGTGCACTATAAGCCGGACGCCCGGAGGGCGGCTAGCATGCCTTGAGTTGTGGCAAAGTGCCAGCCCCGCCTGGCGGGACTATCAGGCCGGGCCGGTACTGATCAGGGCATCCGCCAGTCTGAATAGAATCGCCAGTGCAAAGCAACTGATAACCACAGAAGATGTGCGGTTTATGTTCTGCGGGGTCAGCCAGGCATGTCCGCTGCGTTTGAGGCGTGCGCCGAACAGCACCCAGGCGCACCCTACGGGGATCACCACCGCCGTGAATTGCATGGCGAACTGCCCGTACAAGGCCATGTCGGCAAAGGTCTGCACCGGCACGATGAACGAAACCACCAGCAAACCCTTCGGGTTGATCAGCGTCAGTAAAAAGAAATGCCACCTCGACACCCGCTCTCCGGGCAATGGGGGCAGATCGGCGGCGGGCTCGCGCCACAGGCTGTACGAGGTCTTGACCAGGTAACAGATCGAGACGAACTGCATCACCTTCAAACACCACGGCGCATTGGCCCCCATATGGCTGAGGACGTAGCCCCAAAAAGCAATCTGCAGCAGGTAAGCCAGGCACTCCAACAGGCTCAGGGTCCAGGCCCGCCTGAAACCCGAGAGCACGCCTGCGCGCAGTAACAGGGTATTGGTCGGTCCCGGCATCAATAGCAACAACCCCAGCGCAGACATGACACTAAGCATGGAAGCTGTCTTGCGCGACTGTCCGAGGGTAAGGCGTGATCCTGCATGTATGTGCCATGTGTCTTCTTCTAGGGAGGGGTTGCCGGGTATTGTGTTACATCTGGCCCGCTGCAGGAAAAAGCGCGGCTCAAAAGCGCCTGTCAATCTGCCCGCCGCCGCCGACTTAGGTTAACCTTGATCATTCGATGTGCTACGTACAGCGCCATGACGCTACGCAGGCCCTGTTCTCATCTTTTTACGAGGTCCACATTTTGGCTCAATACGTTTTCACCATGCATCGGTTGGGCAAAGTTGTTCCACCGAAGCGGGAAATCCTGAAAAACATTTCGCTGTCCTTCTTCCCGGGCGCCAAGATTGGCGTACTCGGCCTCAACGGTTCGGGTAAGTCCACGCTGCTGAAAATCATGGCTGGCGTCGATACCGAGTTCGAAGGCGAAGCCCGCCCGATGCCTGAACTGAACATCGGCTACCTGCCGCAAGAGCCGATCCTGGACCCGTCCAAGACCGTGCGTGAAGTGGTCGAGGAAGCCGTCAGCGTGATCAAGGACGCCCAGGCCCGCCTGGACGAGGTCTACGCCGCCTACGCCGAGCCGGATGCCGACTTCGACAAACTGGCTGCCGAACAGGCCAAGCTCGAAGCCATCCTGCAGGCTGGCGACGGTCACAACCTGGAGCGCCAGCTGGAAGTCGCCGCCGATGCGCTGCGCCTGCCGGCCTGGGACGCCAAGGTCGAGCACCTGTCTGGTGGTGAAAAACGCCGCGTGGCCCTGTGCCGCCTGCTGCTGTCGGCCCCCGACATGCTACTGCTCGACGAACCGACCAACCACTTGGACGCCGATTCCGTGGCCTGGCTGGAGCACTTCCTCCATGACTTCCCGGGCACCGTGGTCGCGATCACGCACGACCGGTACTTCCTGGACAACGTCGCCGGCTGGATCCTGGAGCTCGACCGTGGCGCCGGTATCCCTTACGAGGGCAACTACTCCGGTTGGCTGGAAGCCAAGTCCGACCGTCTGGCCGCTGAATCCAAGCAGCAGTCGGCCCATGAAAAGGCCATGAAGGACGAACTGGAGTGGGTGCGCAAAGGCGCCAAGGCCCGTCAGTCGAAATCCAAGGCCCGTCTGCAACGCTTCGAGGAAATGCAGTCCCAGGAATTCCAGAAGCGCAGCGAGACCAACGAAATCTACATCCCGGCCGGCCCGCGCCTGGGTGACAAGGTCATCGAATTCAAGAACGTCTGCAAAGGCTATGGCGATCGCGTGCTGATCGACAACCTGTCCTTCTCCATGCCTAAAGGCGCCATCGTCGGCGTGATCGGCGGTAACGGTGCGGGTAAATCCACGCTGTTCCGTATGCTGATGGGCAAGGAACAACCGGATTCGGGCACCATCGAAGTCGGCGAAACCGTGCAGTTGGCTTGCGTGGACCAGAGCCGCGAAGACCTCGACGGCAGCAAGACCGTGTTCCAGCAGATCTCCGACGGTTCCGACCAGATCCGTATCGGCAACTATGAAATCCCGTCGCGCACCTACGTTGGCCGCTTCAACTTCAAGGGCGGCGACCAGCAGAAGTTCGTCAAGGACCTGTCCGGTGGTGAGCGCGGTCGCTTGCACCTGGCCCTGACCCTCAAAGAAGGCGGCAACGTGTTGCTGCTCGACGAACCGTCCAACGACCTCGACGTGGAAACCCTGCGTTCCCTGGAAGAAGCCCTGCTGGACTTCCCGGGCGCCGCGATTGTGATCTCTCACGATCGGTGGTTCCTTGACCGTGTGGCGACGCACATCCTGGCGTACGAAGACGATTCGCAAGCGGTGTTCTTTGAAGGCAACTACACCGAATACGAAGCCGATCGCAAGAAGCGCCTGGGCGAAGCGGCTGCCCAGCCGCATCGTGTACGGCACAAAAAACTCGCCTGATTCGGGTTGGTTTGAACAAAACGGAGCCTTCGGGCTCCGTTTTTTTTGGCGCAATTGAGAGGGACCGAGGTGACTTCATCGCAGGCAAGCCAGCTCCCACATTTGACCGTGTCGTAGCAGAGGTACTCGATCTAATGTGGGAGCTGGCTTGCCTGCGATCGCGGTCTATCTATTGGTGCGCCCCTTGAACTGAAATCCCTGTTTTGGGGCAAAAAAAGCGCGTGTATTTATATCTATCGCACCATTTAAATTCACAAAAGCGACATTTTGCCCTGTCGCGGTGCGACATGAATTGATAAAGTCCTGGGCAAATCGCCATTAACGACAATAAATCTGCCGAGACTTTTCATGATCGAATCCGTCGAATCCTTCCTTGCCCGCCTCAAAAAACGCGACCCGGATCAGCCGGAATTCCACCAGGCTGTGGAAGAAGTCCTACGCAGTCTGTGGCCCTTTCTTGAAGCCAATCCCCACTACCTGACCTCGGGCATCCTGGAGCGCATCTGCGAGCCGGAACGCGCCATTACCTTCCGGGTATCGTGGGTCGATGACCAGGGCAAGGTCCAGGTCAACCGCGGCTTCCGTATCCAGATGAACAGCGCCATCGGCCCCTATAAAGGCGGCCTGCGCTTCCACCCGTCGGTTAACCTGGGGGTGCTGAAGTTCCTCGCCTTCGAGCAGACCTTCAAGAACTCCCTGACCTCGCTGCCCATGGGCGGTGGCAAGGGCGGCTCGGACTTTGATCCCAAGGGCAAGAGCGACGCTGAAGTCATGCGTTTCTGCCAGTCGTTCATGAGTGAGTTGTACCGCCATATCGGCGCGGACGTGGACGTACCGGCCGGCGATATCGGCGTGGGCGCCCGGGAAATCGGCTTCCTGTTTGGCCAGTACAAGCGCCTGAGCAACCAATTTACCTCGGTGCTTACCGGCAAGGGCATGAGCTACGGCGGCAGCCTGATCCGCCCGGAAGCCACCGGCTTTGGTTGCGTGTACTTTGCCGAGGAGATGCTCAAGCGCCAGGGCCAGCGCGTCGAAGGCAAGCGCGTGGCGGTTTCCGGTTCCGGCAACGTCGCGCAATACGCAGCGCGCAAGGTCATGGACTTGGGCGGCAAGGTGATTTCCCTGTCCGACTCCGAAGGCACCTTGTACTGCGAAAGCGGTTTGACCGACGAGCAGTGGTCGGCGCTGCTGGAGTTGAAAAACGTACGGCGCGGGCGCATCAGCGAACTGGCCGCGCGTTTTGGCCTGGAGTTTTGCGCCGGCAAGACCCCATGGGAGCTGGCGTGCGACATCGCCCTGCCATGCGCGACCCAGAACGAACTGGACGCCGAAGCCGCCCGCACCCTGCTGCGCAACGGCTGCATTTGCGTGGCCGAAGGCGCCAACATGCCGACCACCCTCGAGGCTGTGGATATCTTTATCGAAGCGGGCATTCTGTTTGCCCCGGGCAAAGCCTCCAATGCTGGCGGCGTGGCGGTGAGTGGCCTGGAAATGTCGCAAAACGCCATGCGCCTGCTGTGGACCGCCGGTGAAGTGGACAGCAAACTGCACAACATCATGCAGTCGATCCACCATGCCTGCGTGCACTACGGTGAAGAGAATGGCCGGGTCAACTACGTGAAGGGCGCGAACATCGCAGGCTTTGTGAAAGTGGCGGATGCGATGCTGGCGCAGGGCATCGTCTAAACCGCGAGCTGAGCGACACCGATGATCAATTGTGGGAGCTGTCGAGCCCCAGCGCGGCTGCGATAGCGGTAGGTCAGCACAGGTTTACTGCCTGGCCCAGCGCAATCACAGCTTCGCTGGGGCTCGACAACTCTCACATTCGCTCTGCTGTTACTGGCTGCGATAAGCCCGTGCGGCGTCGCGGTCCTTCTCCTGCTGCCAGGCGCGTTCGCGCTCGTCCCAATGGCGCTCGCGGTAGTCATTCTGGTCCTCGCTCTCGCGCATGGCCTTGCACTGGCGAAAGCCGTCCTCCCAGCCTTCGGCGTACGCCTGGTCTTTCAAATAGCGCGGGACGTTCTTGCGAAACTCCCCAGTAATCACCCCGGCCGCCTGGCGCCCGCTGCTGCAGCCATCGTCAAAACCGTCGGCGAAGGGCGGTGGATAACCCTTGGCCAGTAACTCATCGTGGGTGGATTGGCAGCCTGAAAGCGCCATCACTACACCCAACATCACAGCGAACCGCCACATCTCATACTCCCAGGCCGTTGAGCGGCTGATAAGGGAAGTCTAGAAGGGGATTCGTCGGGGCGATGTGAAAACGGGGTGAGCAATTTGTTTGGGCGGCTCACTCGCCACAGGGGCTTAGGCGGTGGGTTGCGCGAGCGCAGCGTGTTCGGCCAGTTCTTGCTGGATGAATGCGCCAATCATCGCGCGGTACACCTGCTCCGTGACGTCGGGGTTGGCGCCGAGGGTTTGCGCTAAATCGCGAACCTTGTGGATCACTTGTTCGACCCGTTGGGGTGCCTTGACCCCATCGCTGTCTTTTTTGAAGCGGGCGGCCTGGGACACGAAACTGCCGCGCTCGGCCAGCAGGGCGACGATCTGGCGGTCAAGGCGGTCGATGTTTTCCCGGACGTGTTCAAGGCTGGTGCAGGTAACGGCCATGTCGTAAGAGCTCCTTAGGGTGTGGGATAAACGCGGGCCAAATGTGGGAGCGGGCTTGCTCGCGATGGCGGTGGATCAGTCATATCCACAGCGACTGACACACCCCTATCGCGGGCAAGCCCGCTCCCACACTGGATCTTCAATAGGCGTTGGGGCCGGTCAGTAGTGATACCACTTCAGCTCAAGCATCACCTCGTTAACCGGCGTCGCCAGGTGGCTGAACTCCCGTTGCGCACTTAGGCGCACGCCGAGGTTGCGTGATACTTCCCACTGCTGATTCAGGCTGATACTACGTCGTACCTCGCCATTGGTGAAGAAGTCGCCCTTGGCCTCCAGGCTCAGGTTGCCTAGCGGGTTTTTCCACAGCAGCCCGGTGTTGAAGCCGGCAGCGGGGGAGATGAATTCGCTGAAGTCGTTGTTGTGTTCCACGCGCACGGTGCCCAGGGCAAAGCCGAGCATGTCGTCGTGCAGTTGCCAGGTGCCGCCGGCGCCGCCGTTGACGTGGCTGACGAGGGTTTCGTCGTCATGTTTGCCCGGTACCCGCTCCAGGCCGCCGGTGACTTGCCAGGACAGCGGTTGCAGCAGCTCATTGCGCGGAGTCAGGGAGCGGATGGTCGCCAGGTCCAGTTGTTGCAGTTGCCAGTTGTTGCCTTCGTACTGGCGCAGTTTCATCTGCAGGATTTCGATCTGCGCGCCCAGGGGGAAGCCTTCGGCGTTGTCGTTTAGGTCGTGGTAGGCCATGCGCAGGCCGTATTCGCCGAAGGCTTTGTCGCCACGGGTGCCGATACCTGCTTGCCAGGTGCGCGATTCATGGCCGTTTTCCGGCAGGCCGGGGCGCTCGATTTGTAGGTCCGGCGCCGGGTTCTGGTTGATTGCCCGCAGCAACTCGAAACTGCGCTGGGAGCGTTCGCTGTCGCGCTCAAGGCCGTTGGCGCGGTAGCGGCCCAGGCGGTAGGCGGCGTCGATGATCAGGGCCTGGCGGTCTTTGCCAAGGGCCTTGAACGTTGGATCTTGCAATTGTTTCTGGTCATCGCTGATCTTCAGCACCCATTGCTGCTCGTCACTGTCCAGGGGCTTGGCGCGCTCCAGCAACTCACGTTCGCGGGACGGGCGATAATCGATTTTCTCCACCAGGCCCGCGTCCTTCACCGCTTTTACGGTGTCGGTGGGAATGGCGGTGAGCGGGAACTGTTCGGTCAGGCGCAGGCCGGGGCGGGCCACTTGCAGCAGCTCCAGCAGGCGATATGAGCAGTTTTCGTCAAAGAAGAAGTAGTCGAACTGGATTTGCTTGAGCTCCCACACGTGCTCGACCATGCGCTCGGTTTCGACCTGGGTCAGGTTCAGGCGGTATTCCCACAGGTCGCGGTTCTCCAGGCTACGGTATTCCGAGAGCTTTTCCTGGTAGGGCACCAGGGCGAACAGGCCGGGATAACCGCCCATCAGGCCTTTCCAGGCGTAGAGGATGCTGTTGTCCGAGCCTTCAATGTAGGCGCCGAAGTTGATCGCGTAGCTGAGCAAGGCGGTCTTGTTGCTTTGCACATCAGCCTGGTCGATGCGCAGCAAGGTATGGCCGAACATCGACGATGGGCTGTTGAGATAGGCCGCCGGGAAGATCATCACCGCGCTGTGGGGCGCGACGTCCTTGAACCATTGCTTGAACTCGACGCAGTCCACGGCGGGCAGGTCAGTCAGGTGCAACTGGTCCTTGAGCCAGCGGGTGCGGGCCGGGTACACGCATTGGGCATGTTTTTCGCCGAGGCTGGCCGGGGCGTACAGTGCGTCTACGGTGGCCTTGAGTTCGGCGTCCGGGTGGTGGGCGCCGTCTTTGGCGAGGAAGAATTTCTGGTCGCTGACATAGCTGCGCCAGCCTTTGAGCTTGCCGGCTTCGTAGTGCCCCAATGAAAGCCAGAATGGATCATTGGCCAATTGCTGCAAACGTTGATCATCAAGGTGCGGCGCCGCAGATAGCGGGGCGCAGGCGAAGAGTGCCAGGCAGGCAAGGCGTTTGAGCATAGGGGCAACTTAAGTCGGAATAAATAAAGACCCGGGAAAGGGGCAGGTCCAAAAAATAAAACCCGCGCCGGGTAAGGGCGCGGGCAGGTCGAGCTTAAGCCTGGGTGGCGTATTTCGCCAGGCGGGCGTCGCCCTTGAGAACAGCGATGGTGTTGGAGTGCACGTCTTCTGCGGTCACGTCAGCCTTGCTGAAGATCTGCTGGAAGTGTTCGTGAGTCACAGCGGCGAAGTGATCACGATCTTCTGGAGCAACGCCCAGGACCACGGCATAGGTGGTCAGTGCTTCGCCATTGCCTTTGGCCATGTCTTCGGACAGCTCGTTCATCATGCCATTCATGGCAATCCACGATTTGCCGCCGTAAGTAAGCGCGCTGTTGGTGCTGCAACCGTTGGTGCCCGAGGTCATGCCGAAGGTGGCGTTACCGGAGGTGCCGTTGGTGGTGGAAGCGAGGAAGTGAGCCGGCGTGCCGCGCTGGCCTTCGAACAGCATGTTGCCCCAACCGCAGTTAGGGCCACCTGGCGCTTCGGCCATTGCATTGAGGGAGACAACGGTGAAGAGAGTACCGAGAAGGATCCGTTTCATAGCTTTGTTCTCTTAGTGTGCAAACCAATGGACAAGGGTTCAGGCGCCGCAAAGCACCCTAGGGGCCAGTTATTAGTCCAACCCGCGCAGTTTGGAGTTTAGGCATGTTCCAAGGGTTCCGTGCTTTTTTGTAAAACAATCAATGCAGACTGGTTTTTTTGCAGGCCGCATCCCGTGTCTATGCTTTACCTCAGTCGTGCCTTGCCAGCCAGCTACGCACGGCGCCAGAATGCCGCCATTGCCCCGCCTGATGTAAGGAAGCCCGATGCCTGATCCTGTTGCTGCCAGCTTGCGTCTAGCGCCCGAAGCGCTGACCCGTCCTTTCTCCGCTGAACAGTTCAGCTTCTCGACCACCAATGACTTGGAGCCCTTTCGCGGTGTGCTTGGCCAGGAACGCGCGGTTGAAGCGTTGCAGTTCGGTGTGGCCATGCCACGCCCCGGTTACAACGTATTTGTCATGGGCGAGCCCGGTACCGGCCGCTTTTCGTTCGTCAAACGCTACCTCAAGGCCGAAGGCAAGCGCCTGCAGACCCCGGCAGACTGGGTCTACGTCAATAACTTCGACGAGCCCCGCGAGCCCCGCGCCCTGGAATTGCCTGCGGGCGGCGCGGCCCCGTTCATCGCAGACATCAGTGGCCTGATCGACAACCTGGTCGCCACCTTCCCGGCAGTGTTCGAGCACCCGACGTATCAACAGCGCAAAAGCGCGATCGACCGCGCCTTCAACCAGCGCTACGACCGCGCCCTGGATGTGATCGAGCGCCTGGCCCTGGAAAAGGACGTGGCGCTGTACCGTGACAGCAGCAATATCGCCTTTACCCCGATGCTCGATGGCAAGGCCCTGGACGAGGCCGAGTTCTCGCAACTGCCGGAAGCCGACCGTGAGCGTTTCCACACGGATATTTCCGAGCTCGAAGAGCGCCTCAACGAAGAACTCGCCAGCCTGCCGCAGTGGAAGCGCGAGTCCAACAACCAGATGCGCCAGTTCAACGAAGAGACCATCACCCTGGCCTTGCAGCCATTGCTGGCACCGTTGTCCGAGAAGTACGCCGAGAACGCCGGCGTCTGCGGCTACCTGCAGGCGATGCAGGTCTATCTGCTCAAGACCGTGGTCGAACTGCTGGTGGATGACGCCAAAACCGACGCCCAGGCGCGCAAGTTGCTGGAAGAGCAGTACTGCCCGAGCCTGGTGGTGGGACATCCGCTCAATGGCGGCGCGCCGGTGGTGTTCGAACCGCACCCGACCTACGACAACCTGTTTGGCCGGATCGAGTACAGCACCGACCAGGGCGCGCTCTACACCACCTACCGGCAACTGCGTCCGGGGGCGTTGCATCGTGCCAACGGCGGTTTCCTAATCCTCGAAGCCGAGAAAATGCTCAGCGAGCCGTTTGTCTGGGACGCGCTCAAGCGCGCGCTGCAGTCGCGCAAGTTGAAGATGGAGTCGCCTCTGGGCGAGTTGGGCCGCCTGGCCACCGTGACCCTCAACCCGCAAGTGATCCCGTTGCAGGTCAAGGTCATCATCATCGGCGCCCGCTCGCTGTACTACACCCTGCAAGACCTGGATCCGGACTTCCAGGAGATGTTCCGGGTGCTGGTGGATTTCGATGAAGACATCCCGATGGTCGATGAAAGCCTGGAGCAGTTCGCCCAGTTGCTGAAAACCCGCACCTCGGAAGAAGGCATGGCGCCGCTGACCTCGGATGCGGTGGCACGCCTGGCGACCTATAGCGCACGGCTGGCGGAGCACCAGGGACGTTTGTCGGCGCGCATCGGCGACCTGTTCCAGCTGGTCAGCGAGGCGGACTTCATCCGCCACCTGGCGGGTGATGAACGCACCGACGCCGGGCACATCGAGCGCGCGTTGAAGGCCAAGGCCACGCGCACCGGCCGGGTCTCGGCGCGGATCCTCGACGACATGCTCGCCGGGGTGATCCTGATCGACACCGCCGGCGCGGCAGTGGGCAAATGCAACGGGCTGACGGTGCTGGAGGTCGGTGATTCGGCGTTCGGTGTGCCGGCGCGCATTTCTGCCACGGTGTACCCGGGCGGCAGTGGCATTGTCGATATCGAGCGTGAGGTCAACCTCGGCCAGCCGATCCACTCCAAGGGCGTGATGATCCTCACCGGTTACCTGGGCAGCCGTTATGCCCAGGAATTCCCCCTGGCGATCTCTGCGAGCATTGCCCTGGAGCAATCCTACGGTTATGTCGACGGCGACAGCGCCTCGTTGGGCGAGGCCTGTACGTTGATTTCGGCGCTGTCGAAGACCCCGCTCAAGCAGTGTTTCGCCATTACTGGCTCAATCAACCAGTTCGGTGAAGTGCAGGCGGTGGGCGGGGTCAACGAGAAGATCGAAGGCTTTTTCCGCCTGTGCGAGGCCCGTGGCTTGACGGGCGAGCAGGGCGCGATCATTCCCCAGGCCAACGTCGCGACGCTGATGCTCGACGAGAAGGTCTTGCAGGCGGTAAGGCAAGGGCAGTTCCACGTGTATGCCGTGCGCCAGGCCGACGAGGCGTTGAGCCTGTTGGTGGGCGAGCCTGCCGGCGAGCCGGATGCCGAAGGGCAATTCCCCGAGGGTAGCGTCAACGCGCGCGTGGTTGAACGTCTGCGGGCGATTGCCGAGATGATCAGCGAGGAAGACCTCAAGGAAGTGGAAAAGGAGCTGGCGCAGCAGGCGTTGGTCGAAGCCAAGCCAAGCTGATGCGGGATCACCCATTGTAGGAGCCGACTTGCCGGCGATGGCGCCCGATGTATCGCTATCGCCGGCAAGTCGGGTCCGAGCGGGGAAAGCGCCATATTTTTGGCTGGGTTGTGGGGGGCTGATGGCCGTTGGTCCCTACAATCTTGGTTTGTACCGGTTTTCTTCTATTCTCAGCTCAAGGGATATCTACAGGAGTCATGGGATAGAGACGGCCTTGTGTCTGGAGGCTGAACACCGGATCTACCGAGGGTCGCCGCCATGCCGCGCAGCCTTTGCCTCACCCGCCAGTGCCTGGGCCTGGTCACCCGAATTGAATGTTCCATTCGTCCTCTTGCGGGGGATGCCGGGATGTGGACGTTGCTGTTTGCCGCCGGAATGACAGGTGAGCAGCCCTCGACCATCAAGTCCCAAGGGCCGTTCCATGGCCCGTTCGTCGCGGAAAACATTCTTGAATCCATCGTGCAAAGCCTGACCCTGCACGGCTACGAACTGGCCGACGACCCGCAGATCTGGTGCCTGCACTTGCAGGCCCACCTGCGCCAGCTCAATGGCGGACGGCCCCAGGCCCTGCACCTGTAAACCGCAACCACTGTAGGAGCCGGCTCCTACAATTTGCTCTCGGGCTTGTCCAGCTTGACCTCAAAACCGTATTGCACGGTGTTCAACGCCGTGCGCTGGTAGGTTTCAAGCGCGGTCGGCTGGCCATAAAAGTAATGCACATCAAACAACGCGGTGCCGTATTCCGCAGCGCGGTGGCTGACGCCGAGGATTTCCTTCAAGTACTTGCCACTGGCGTCCTTGGCAAAGAAGCGCCAGCTATCGGAAGGGAAGAGCGCCTGGTCGACAATCAGCGCGTTGTCCTGGATCGACAGGCCCTTGGGCAGTTGGGCGGTGTTGACGGTGTTCTTTTCGATGGTGGCCAGGAACAGCGGGATCGATCCCACGGCAAATGCCGGGGTTTCCGGGAATAAATTAAGGTCGTAGGTGATGGTGGCGCGCCATGGGTCGACCTCAAAGGCCTCGGTGGGCAGCTCGATGGGCTCGCCGCGCTTGCCTTGATCATTTGCGGTGAAGAACGTCAGCGGGGCGTCGTTGCTGGTGCGAGTCGAGCCGATCAGGTCGTCATTGAAGGTGAATGGATGGTCAAAGGCGATGTGGGCGGCGCTGGCGTCGTCCACCGACTGGCTGATGGCGACGCTGCTTTTCAACTGGTCTTCGGAGAGGCTGGCACTTTGGAGCCAGCCTGCGGCCTCATCGTCATACACCGTGACGGGCATGGGCAGGCCCTGCACGGTTTTCTCCAGACTGTTCTTGTCAAAGCGCCGTATCGGCAGTTCCAGGTCCTTGCGGGTGACTGTAGCGTCGGAGAAATCCAGCACGCTGACTTGCAGGTTATCGATCACCCCGTTGAAGTAGACCTTGGCGTAGTGGCTGGCCTGTTTTTGTTCGAAGGTTTTCTGCTCGTCTTGCAACTGCTTTTCAAAGGCCTCGGACCAGGTTGTCTGCTTGCGCATCTGCGCCAGTTGCTGCTCGTAGAACGCCACCTGGGCGGCGCTTTCATTGATCGAACCGGCACGGGAAAGAAATTGCCCGGTGGTGTCCCGGGCCTGGACCAGCAGCGGGTTGGGCGACTCATCCGCCACTTGTGGCGCCAGGGGGCTGGTGTTGGTCAGTTCGATCTCGGCGTAGTTGTTCTCCAGGGCCAGCAGGGTCAGCGTGATGTTTGCCTCGGTGCGCTTGTGGCCCACGTCTTTGCGGGTCAGGTCGAAGGTCAGCACTTTGCTGGGTGCAATCACCTCGACCCGGCCCTTGAGGGTGACGGGTTGGGGCTGGCTCTTGTTGTCCGTCTCGATGCCTTCGATGAAGGGATAGGTGACGGTCAGGTCGTCCGGGTTGGTCAGGTTGGAGCTGCTGGGGCTCAACTGAATGCCGGGGTCGGTTTCCGACCATTCCGGCTGGAACGGGATGATCTTGTTGTTGCTCAAGGTCACCGATTGCCATTCCAGGCCATGGGGAAACGGGAATTGGTCCGGCATATTGAAACTGAACGGGAACACCGGTTGCAGATCGGTCAGGTAGTCCGAGTGCGAGTTCTTGCGTAGGACGAACAGCCCGTTGATGTAGGTATCCACCAGCGCTTGCGGGGTAGGGTAGTGCGCAAGCACGGCCAGGCTGTTTTCCCCGTACTCGGTCTCCACTGGCTTGGTGTCGAGCTTGATGCGCGCCCGCTCCAGCAATAGCAGCGAGCCGCCCAGCTCGCCCACGGCCTCCTTGAGGCGCGGATCCTGGATCGTATCCAGGGATTGTTCGAACTGGGTGGTTTTTTCTTCCAGAGAGGCTTGCTTGTGCTCGTCGCTGGGGGAGCAGCCGCTGGCCGCCAGTAAAGCCATACACAGGCCAAGACTGGCCAAGGGAGATCGCACATCCATTATTTGAGATTCCTGTCCGGCAGCATCGAGCCACGTTGATGAGGCCGACACTAGCAGAAAAATTGTCTTACAGAAGCGCTACAGGTCAGTTTCCGGGTGGTTATGGCGCAATGTACGCGGCTGATATACTCGCCGCCATTTCTAGCCAAGCTGTGTGAGATTCCATGGAACGCTTTATCGAAAATGCAATGTACGCCTCCCGCTGGCTGCTGGCGCCGATCTATTTCGGCTTGTCCCTCGGGCTGCTGGCGTTGGCGCTGAAATTCTTCCAGGAAGTGATCCATCTGCTGCCCAATGTCTTTGCGATGGCCGAGTCGGAGCTGATCCTGGTGCTGCTGTCGTTGATCGACATGGCCCTGGTGGGTGGCTTGTTGGTGATGGTGATGATTTCCGGCTATGAGAACTTTGTCTCGCAACTGGATATCGACGACAACAAGGAGAAGCTCAACTGGCTGGGCACCATGGACTCTTCGTCGCTGAAGATGAAGGTGGCGGCGTCCATCGTGGCAATTTCCTCGATCCACCTGCTGCGGATCTTCATGGATGCCAAGAATGTCGATCCACAGCACCTGATGTGGTACGTGATCATTCACATGACCTTCGTGATCTCGGCGTTTGCCATGGGCTACCTGGATAAACTGACCAAGCATTGATCCATGACCGGCGCCTGCCGGCCTGGGATTTTGGGCTCATCAAGCCTGGGGCGAGTGTGCTAGTCTGCTCGCCCTTTTAGTTTGGATGACACGCCAGATCCCGCGTTTTTGCGGATTTTTGCAGTTGTCCTACAGCGGAGCCTTTCCATGTCCGAAGTCAATCTGTCCACCGACGAAACCCGCGTCAGCTACGGCATTGGCCGTCAGTTGGGCGACCAGCTGCGCGACAACCCGCCACCGGGCGTCAGCCTGGACGCGATCCTGGCTGGCCTGACCGACGCGTTCGGCGGCAAGCCAAGCCGGGTTGACCAGGAGCAAATGGCTGCCAGCTTCAAAGTGATTCGCGACATCATGCAAGCCGAAGCAGCGGCCAAGGCTGAAGCAGCCGCAGGCGCGGGCCTGGCATTCCTGGCTGAGAACGCCAAGCGTGACGGCATCACCACCCTGGCTTCCGGCCTGCAATTTGAGGTGCTGACCGCCGGCGACGGCGCCAAGCCGACCCGTGAAGACCAGGTGCGTACCCACTACCATGGCACCCTGATCGACGGCACTGTGTTCGACAGCTCCTACGAGCGTGGCCAGCCGGCAGAATTCCCGGTCGGTGGTGTGATCGCTGGCTGGACCGAAGCCCTGCAACTGATGAATGCCGGCAGCAAATGGCGCCTGTACGTGCCGAGCGAACTGGCTTACGGCGCACAAGGTGTTGGCAGCATCCCGCCGCACAGCGTTCTGGTATTCGACGTCGAGCTGCTCGACGTTCTGTAAGACCTGCTGATGGCTCTATGTAGGAGCTGGCTTGGCGGGTCGCAGCGATACAGACGACTCGGTATGGGTTACACCGAGGTGATGTTATCGCCGGCAAGCCAGCTCCTGCAGAGGGCCATGCAATCAGGTTCTGCGCGGTTGCTCATGGGTGAAACTTGCCATGCAGCTCCGTCACCGGGCGCAACGCTCGGGCATAGCAGAACAGAAACAGATTCCTCACCACCTCTTTAAGCACCCCGGGTTCACTGGAGCTCAGGCCGTTGACGTCTAGGTCGCCCTGGTCCTGCAGTTCATTGAGCGCTTCTTCTTCCAGCACCGCACAGACTTCGCCGGTTTCCCGATGAAGGATCCGCAGGTAAGGGTGCGGACGGTCCAGCCAGGCATCAATCAAATAAGTCATGGGTCGCATCTCCTTGAAGGGTTTCAATGAGAATAATTCTTATTCAAAGAATAGCAAGTCCCTATTGGCAATTTCCTGGTTTTTCTGTGTGGGCATTGTTTAAGGTCAAAAGGGCTGGCCTTTTGCTACTGGGGAGGGGGTGGTACGGAGAGGGTGAAGCGCCATCCCGCGCGGGGCACGGGATGGCGGCAGGTCAGACCTTGCGGACGAACTCGGACTTGAGCTTCATCGGGCCGATACCGTCGATCTTGCAGTCGATATCGTGGTCGCCATCGCACAGGCGGATGTTCTTGACCTTGGTGCCGACCTTGACCACCAGCGAGGTGCCCTTGACTTTGAGGTCCTTGATCACGGTGATGGTGTCGCCGTCTTGCAGGACGTTACCAACGGAGTCTTTCTTCACGGTTTCGTCGCTGGCTGCTTCGGTTTCACCACCGACGGACCACTCATGGGCGCATTCCGGGCAGATCAGCTGAGCGCCGTCTTCGTAGGTGTATTCGGAATTGCATTTTGGGCAGGGTGGCAACGTGCTCACTAAAGCTCCTTGAAAGTCAGGATGGCTAAAAGTCGCACATTATATAGGGTTTTGCCGGGGGCGGGGCGATGCGGTCTCAATGTGGGAGCCGGCTTGCCTGCGATGCAGGCACCTCGGTCTATCAGCTGTAGCGAGGTGATGCTGTCGCAGGCAAGCCGGCTCCCACAGAGTGTTAGTGAGTACGGGCTACCGCAAACTCACTCAGCTCCACCAGGGCGTCCCGGTATTCGCTGGCTGGAAGGGCTTCCAGGCATTTGATGGCGCGGGCCACGTAGTCGCGGGCCAGTTGTGCGGTGTAGTCCAGCGAACCCGAGGCTTCCACGGCGGCGCGGATGCTTTCCAGGTCTTCGATGCCGCCTTTCTGGATCGCCTTGCGCACCAATGCCGCCTGTTCCGGGGTGCCTTCGCGCATGGTGTAGATCAGCGGCAGGGTCGGCTTGCCTTCGGCCAGGTCGTCACCGACGTTCTTGCCCAGGGTTTCGGCATCACCGCGATAATCGAGCAGATCATCCACCAACTGGAAGGCCACGCCCAGGTGATCGCCAAAGGTGCGCAGGGCTTCGGCCTGTTCGGCGCTCGCTTCGCACAGGGCGGCGGCGCTGTGGGTCGAGGCTTCGAAGAGCATCGCGGTCTTGCCGCGAATCACTTCCATATAGGTTTCTTCGGTGGTGCTCGCGTCACGCACCTTGGACAGCTGCAGCACTTCGCCTTCAGCGATGATGCGCGTGGCCTGGGACAGGATCTTCATCACCGGCATCGAGCCTAGCTCGACCATCATTTCGAACGAGCGCGAATACAGGAAATCGCCCACCAGCACGCTGGGCGCGTTGCCCCACATGGCGTTGGCGGTCTCACGGCCACGGCGCATGCCGGACATGTCGACCACATCGTCGTGCAGCAGGGTGGCGGTATGCAGGAACTCGATAGTGGCGGCCAGCAGGCGCAGGTCATCGCCTTCACGGCCCAGGGCCTTGCCACACAGCAACACTAATAATGGCCGCAGGCGTTTACCGCCGGCCGAAGTAATATAGTCGCCAATTTTGGAGACCAGTGGCACTTTAGAAGTCAGCTGCTTCTTGATGATGCCGTCGACGGCGCTAAAATCGTCCGCCACCGCGCGGTAGAAAGCTTGGGGTTGCATCAGCGACAGTCGCTCCAGAAGGGTTGCGCGGCATGCTAGGACCCGCGCCCCTGGGTGTCAAGGCGCGATAGACGGCTACTTGCAAGCCTCTCGCAGCTTGCGTACAATCGCGCACCCTGAACTTCCTGGGCAGCACCTGCCTTACGCAATTGCATTCGGGACGTCCATCCCATGCAGCCATGCCAGCCAATACCTCTTCTTATAAAGCGCTGGGTGAGCAGGATTATCGGAGAAATACCATGTCGTACGCAGTAATTGTTACTGGTGGCAAGCAATACAAGGTCGCCCCAGGTGAATACCTGAAGATCGAAAAACTGGAAATCGCTACCGGCGAATCCGTTACTTTTGATCGCGTTCTGTTGGTCGCCAATGGCGATGACGTGAACATCGGCGCTCCAGTTGTTGCTGGCGCTACCGTTGTGGCTGAAGTGATCTCCCAAGGTCGTCACGATAAAGTCCGCATCATCAAGTTCCGTCGTCGTAAGCACCACATGAAGCGTATGGGCCACCGCCAGTGGTACACCGAGATCAAAATCACCGGTATTCAGGCTTAATTTCAGCCTAATTCCTCACTAGGAGAATTGACTCATGGCACACAAAAAAGCTGGTGGTAGTACCCGTAACGGTCGCGACTCAGAAGCCAAACGCCTTGGCGTTAAGATGTATGGCGGCCAGAAAATCATTCCGGGCAACATCATCGTGCGTCAGCGCGGCACCCAATTCCACGCCGGTTACGGTGTAGGCATGGGTAAAGATCACACCCTCTTCGCGAAAATCGAAGGCGTGATCAAGTTTGAAGTAAAAGGCGCGTTCAACCGCCGTTACGTGAGCGTTGTCTCGGCTTAATTGCGAGCTCGCTGGAAAAGCCCTGTCTTGCGACGGGGCTTTTTCGTTTGTGGGGTGAGTCTCTTGCAAAGCTGTTTGTAATGGCGAAGGCAGCGGGATTTGCGGTCGCTGATTGAGGTCGCTGCGCTCATTTTTGCAAGAGTCTTATGTCTTGGTTTCTTAAGCTCGTCCGTGCGGCGAGAGGCGTTTTGTTATGAAGTTCGTTGATGAAGTTTCCATCCGAGTAAAAGCAGGCGACGGCGGTAACGGTTGCATGAGTTTCCGTCGCGAAAAGTTCATCGAAAACGGTGGCCCGAACGGCGGCGACGGTGGTGATGGCGGTTCTATCTACATGATGGCCGACGAAAACCTCAATACCCTGGTCGACTACCGCTACACCCGGCACTTCGATGCCGAGCGTGGCTCCAATGGTGGCAGCACCGACTGCACCGGTAAAAAAGGTGAGGATCTGGTGCTGCGTGTGCCGGTCGGCACCACGATCATCGACTCTGCGACCCAGGAAGTGATTGGCGACCTGACCAAGGCCGGCCAGAAGTTGATGGTTGTGCAGGGCGGCTGGCACGGTCTGGGTAACACCCGATTCAAGTCCAGTACCAACCGTGCGCCGCGCCAGACTACGCCAGGCAAGCCGGGCGAGCAGCGTGACCTGAAGCTGGAAATGAAAGTGTTGGCGGATGTGGGTCTGCTGGGCCTGCCAAACGCTGGCAAAAGTACCTTCATTCGCTCGGTGTCTGCGGCCAAGCCAAAAGTGGCAGATTATCCGTTCACCACCCTGGTGCCGAACCTGGGCGTGGTCAGTGTCGATCGCTGGAAAAGCTTCGTGGTTGCGGACATTCCGGGCCTGATCGAAGGTGCTTCCGATGGCGCCGGCCTGGGCATTCGCTTCCTCAAGCACTTGTCCCGTACCCGTTTGCTGCTGCACCTCGTCGATATGGCGCCGCTGGATGAAACCAGTGCCCCGGATGCGGCTGAAGTGATTGTCAACGAACTGGCCAAGTTCAGCCCGTCCCTGGCTGAGCGTGACCGTTGGCTGGTGCTGAACAAGTGCGATCAGATCCTCGAAGAAGAGCATGAAGAACGGGTCAAGGAGATCGTTGATCGCCTGCAGTGGGAAGGTCCGGTCTACGTGATCTCCGCCATTGCCAAAGAAGGCACTGAGCGTCTGACCCGCGACATCATGCGCTACCTGGAAGATCGTGCTGATCGCCTGGCTGCCGATCCGGTCTACAAGGCCGAGCTGGCGGATCTTGACCAGCGCATCGAAGACGAGGCGCGCGCGCAATTGCAGGCGCTGGATGACCAGCGTGCCCTGCGCCGCAGTGGCGTCAAGTCGGTCCATGATATCGGTGACGATGATTGGGACGAGGAAGACGTGGATGATGAAGATGGTCCAGAAATCATTTACGTGCGTGACTGATCTGTTGCGATAAACTTAAGCGCCGCTCAATCGAGCGGCGTTTTAGTATCTGGAAATCGGTAGTCACGAATAACGTTATGGGCGGCGCTGGGTCGCGTGGCCCTCAATCTAAGGTTGAAGATGATGCGGAGCAAAGTGACGGGTGCGCAACGCTGGGTCGTAAAGATCGGGAGTGCGCTGCTGACGGCGGATGGCAAGGGGCTGGATCGCGCAGCCATGAGCGTCTGGGTTGAACAGATGGTGGCCTTGCATGAGGCAGGTGTCGAGTTGGTGCTGGTGTCGTCCGGGGCGGTTGCCGCCGGGATGAGCCGCCTCGGCTGGACCGCGCGACCCAGCGCGATGCATGAGTTGCAGGCCGCTGCTGCGATTGGCCAGATGGGGCTGGTGCAGGCCTGGGAATCCAGCTTTGCCGAGCACGGCCGCCATACCGCGCAGATTCTGCTGACCCATGACGATCTGTCCGACCGTAAGCGCTACCTCAATGCCCGCAGCACCTTGCGTGCCCTGGTCGAGCTCAAGGTGATCCCGGTGATCAACGAGAACGACACCGTGGTGACCGACGAAATCCGCTTTGGTGACAATGACACCCTGGCTGCGCTGGTGGCCAATCTGGTGGAGGCCGACCTGCTGGTGATCCTCACGGATCGCGATGGCATGTTCGACGCCGATCCGCGCAACAATCCGCACGCCCAGCTGATTTACGAAGCGCGGGCCGATGATCCGGCGCTTGACGCGGTGGCGGGCAGTGTCGGTGGTGCGCTGGGTCGAGGCGGCATGCAGACCAAGCTGCGCGCGGCGCGCCTGGCGGCTCGCTCCGGTGCCCATACGATCATCGTGGGTGGGCGCCTGGAGCGCGTGCTGGATCGCCTCAAGGCCGGTGAACGCATCGGCACGCTGCTGTCGCCGGAGCGCGGCATGCTGGCGGCGCGTAAGCAGTGGCTGGCTGGTCACTTGCAGACGCGCGGTACCTTGGTGCTGGATGCGGGGGCTGTTTCTGCGTTGTCCCAAGGCAATAAGAGCTTGCTGCCGGTAGGCGTCAAGCTGGTCCAGGGCAGCTTTCGTCGTGGTGAAATGGTGGTGTGCGTGGCGCCCGACGGTCGTGAAATCGCCCGCGGCCTGGCCAACTACAGCGCCCTTGAGGCGCAGAAAATCATTGGGCAGTCGTCTGAGTCGATTGTCGGTCTGTTGGGTTACATGGCTGAGCCGGAGCTGGTTCACCGCGACAACCTGATTCTGGTCTAAAGGAAAACTGCGATGCGCGTGATGAAGGGGTTGCTCGGTCTGCTGGTGGCGATGCCGCTGCTTGCTTCGGCTGAAGAGATTGGCCAGGTATCGACGGTGTTCAAGTTTGTCGGACCCAACGATCGGATCGTGGTCGAGGCTTTTGATGATCCCAAGGTGGATGGCGTGACTTGCTACCTGTCCCGCGCCAAGACGGGCGGAGTGAAGGGTGGCCTGGGCTTGGCTGAGGATCGTGCCGAGGCGTCGATTGCTTGTCGCCAGGTGGGGCCGATTCGCTTCAAGGGTGAGCTGAAAGATGGTGACGAGGTGTTCAAGGAGCGCACTTCGCTGGTGTTCAAGACCATGCAAGTGGTGCGGTTCCTCGACAAGAAGCGCAATACCCTGGTGTACCTGGTCTACAGCGATCGCTTGATCGAAGGCAGTCCGCAGAATGCGGTGACGGCGATTCCGATCTTGCCGTGGCCTAGCGCGCAATAAACCTGGCAACTCTGCTCTGCATTATGTGGGAGCTGGCTTGCCTGCGATAACGGTTCAACAGTCGACATCAATGTTGAATGTTAATACCCGTCGCAGGCAAGCCAGCTCCTACATTTGTTTTGGGGTGTGGCATAAATCGTGGGCAATAAAAAACCGACCCTGGGGTCGGTTTTTTAACAAGCTTATCGCTTAGGCTGCAACAGCAAGGTTCAGAGCCTTGATGTGGCCATTCAGACGACCTTTATGGCGAGCAGCTTTGTTCTTGTGGATGATGCCTTTATCGGCCATACGGTCGATAACTGGCACGGCCAGAACGTAAGCAGCTTGAGCTTTTTCAGCGTCTTTTGCGTCAATGGCCTTAACTACATTCTTGATGTAGGTACGAACCATGGAACGCAGGCTGGCGTTGTGGCTGCGACGCTTCTCAGCCTGTTTTGCACGTTTTTTGGCGGAAGGTGTGTTGGCCACCGTCGAGCTCCTCGAAAGACTTTTTAGGAAATAGCAAACAAAATAGGCCGCGAATCATGCCGATGAGTTGACGTCTTGTCAAGGGCGGCTGATGCGAACTGCTGAGTGGTCGATCTGAAGAGGCGGGTGATTTATTTCCGGCGCTTGACCTGTAAACTCGCGAGCTTTGGCTCTGTGCTGTTGCAGGCGCGCAGTATCGCATAAGTAGGCGCTTTGTTCGCCTGCTCTTTATCTATAGGCAAAAACTCTTTCAATGAATCTGCTCAAATCGTTGGCCGCCGTCAGCTCTATCACGATGATTTCCCGGGTTCTGGGGTTTGTGCGTGACACCCTCATCGCGCGTATTTTTGGCGCGAGCATGGCCACGGACGCCTTCTTTATCGCGTTCAAACTGCCCAACCTGTTGCGGCGGATCTTCGCCGAGGGTGCGTTTTCCCAGGCATTCGTGCCGATCCTGGCCGAGTACAAGACCCAGCAGGGAGAGGAAGCCACCCGCACATTCATTGCCTATGTCTCGGGGCTTCTGACCCTTGTACTGATGTTGGTGACCATCGCCGGCATGCTCGCCGCACCCTGGATTATCTGGGCCACGGCGCCCGGGTTTGCCAACACTCCAGAAAAATTCGCCCTGACCAGTGACCTGTTGCGGGTGACCTTTCCTTATATATTGCTGATTTCCCTGTCGTCCCTGGCGGGCGCGATCCTCAATACCTGGAACCGCTTCTCGGTACCGGCGTTTGTGCCGACCCTGCTTAACGTCAGCATGATCATCTTTGCCCTGTTCCTCACGCCGTACTTCGATCCACCCGTCATGGCACTTGGCTGGGCAGTGCTGGCCGGTGGCCTGGCGCAACTGTTGTATCAACTGCCGCACCTGAAAAAGATCGGCATGCTCGTGTTGCCGCGCCTGAACCTCAAGGACACGGGCGTGTGGCGGGTCATGAAAAACATGCTGCCGGCGATTCTCGGGGTGTCGGTGAGCCAGATTTCGTTGATCATCAACACTGCGTTCGCTTCGTTGCTGGTCTCAGGTTCGGTGTCGTGGATGTATTACGCCGACCGTCTGATGGAATTACCCTCCGGCGTGCTCGGCGTGGCGCTGGGCACCATCTTGCTGCCGACCCTGGCCCGCACCTATGCCAGCAAGGACCGCCACGAATACTCGCGTATTCTCGATTGGGGCCTGCGCCTGTGCTTTGTGTTGGTGCTGCCGTGCTCCCTGGCCCTGGGGATCCTGGCCAAGCCGCTGACGGTTTCGCTGTTCCAGTACGGCCAGTTCAGCGCTTTCGACGCCTTGATGACCCAGCGCGCGCTGGTCGCCTATTCGGTAGGGTTGCTGGGGATTATCGTGATCAAGGTCCTGGCGCCGGGCTTTTATGCCCAGCAAAACATCCGGACCCCGGTGAAGATCGCAATTTTCACCCTGGTGGTTACCCAGCTGTTCAACCTGATCTTCATCGGGCCTCTGGCGCACGCGGGCCTGGCCTTGGCGATCAGCGCCGGGGCGTGCATCAATGCCGGCCTGCTGTTTTATCAACTGCGTAAACAGAAAATGTACCAGCCACAGCCGGGTTGGGGCGTGTTCGCCCTTAAATTGCTGGTGGCGGTGGCGGTGATGTCGGCGGTATTGCTGGGCTTGATGCACTGGATGCCCGCGTGGGACGAAGGGCAGATGCTCGAGCGATTCCTGCGCCTGGGCCTGCTGGTCGTGGCCGGGGTGGTCGCCTACTTTGGAATGTTGCTGGTGCTGGGCTTTCGCCTGCGGGATTTCAATCGCAAGGCGCTGAATTGATCACAATCAACAATAAGCCGGCTGTTTTTTCGATTCGAATCATTTGGCCTGCGCTGTTGCCTGTCGCCCAGGGCTGGGTGTGGTTATAATCGACCACTTTATGAGCAAGAAGCGCGTTATGCAGCTGGTTCGAGGTCTCCACAACCTGCGCCCCGAGCATCGGGGGTGCGTCGCCACTATTGGCAACTTTGACGGTGTTCACCGTGGCCACCAGGCTATCCTGGCGCGGCTGCGCGAGCGCGCAGTCGAGTTGGGCGTGCCCAGCTGCGTGGTGATTTTCGAGCCGCAGCCCCGTGAATTCTTCACTCCCGAGACGGCCCCGGCCCGTTTGGCTCGCCTGCGGGACAAACTGCAGCTGTTGGCTGAAGAGGGTGTGGACCGGGTGCTGTGCCTGGCGTTCAACCAGCGTTTGCGCAGCCTCAGCGCCACCGAGTTCGTCGACCGCATCCTCGTCGATGGCCTGGGCGTGCAGCACCTGGAGGTCGGCGACGACTTCCGCTTCGGTTGCGACCGGGTAGGGGATTTCGACTTCCTGCAACAGGCCGGCGTGACCCAGGGTTTTACTGTCGAAGCCGCGCAAACCGTCGAACTGGACGGCCTGCGCGTGAGCAGTACCCAGGTGCGAAATGCCCTGGCCGCTGCCGACTTCGCCTTGGCCGAGCGTTTGCTCGGTCGCCCGTTCCGGATTGCCGGGCGGGTCTTGCACGGCCAGAAGCTGGCGCGCCAACTGGGCACGCCAACCGCCAACGTGCAGCTCAAGCGCCGTCGCGTGCCACTGACCGGGGTGTACCTGGTGAGTGTCGATATCGACGGCCAACCGTGGCCCGGAGTCGCCAATATAGGCGTCAGGCCAACGGTTGCAGGTGATGGCAAGGCCCACCTGGAAGTTCACCTTTTGGATTTTGCCGGGGATTTATATGACCGGCGTTTGACGGTGGTTTTCCACCAAAAGCTGCGTGAAGAGCAGCGATTCGCCTCCCTGGAGGCGCTGAAAACGGCGATCAATGCGGATGTCGCCGCCGCCCGTGCACTAGCCGCACCTAGCGCCCATCGCTAATGAAGAGCCTTAAATGACCGACTATAAAGCCACGCTAAACCTTCCGGACACCGCCTTCCCAATGAAGGCCGGCCTGCCACAGCGCGAACCGCAGATCCTGCAGCGCTGGGACAGTATTGGCCTGTACGGAAAGTTGCGCGAGATTGGCAAGGATCGTCCTAAGTTCGTCCTGCACGACGGCCCTCCTTATGCCAACGGCACGATTCACATCGGTCATGCGCTGAACAAGATTCTCAAGGACATGATCATCCGCTCGAAAACCCTGGCGGGCTTCGACGCACCTTATGTCCCGGGTTGGGACTGCCACGGCCTGCCGATCGAACACAAGGTCGAAGTGACCTACGGCAAGAACCTGGGCGCCGACAAGACCCGCGAACTGTGCCGTGCCTACGCCACCGAGCAGATCGAAGGGCAGAAGTCCGAATTCATCCGCCTGGGTGTGCTGGGCGACTGGGACAACCCGTACAAGACCATGAACTTCAAGAACGAGGCCGGGGAAATCCGTGCCTTGGCCGAGATCGTCAAGGGCGGCTTCGTGTTCAAGGGCCTCAAGCCCGTGAACTGGTGCTTTGACTGTGGCTCGGCCCTGGCCGAAGCGGAAGTCGAATACGAAGACAAGAAGTCCTCGACCATCGACGTCGCGTTCCCGATCGCCGACGATACCAAGCTGGCCGAGGCCTTTGGCCTGGCAAGCCTGGCCAAGCCTGTCTCCATCGTGATCTGGACCACCACCCCGTGGACCATCCCGGCCAACCAGGCGCTGAACGTGCATCCGGAATTCACGTACGCCCTGGTGGACGTTGGTGATCGCCTGCTGGTACTGGCCGAGGAAATGGTCGAGGCCTGCCTGGCCCGCTACGAGCTGCAAGGTGCGGTGATCGCTACCACCACCGGCTCCGCGCTGGAACTGATCAATTTCCGTCACCCGTTCTACGACCGCCTGTCGCCGGTATACCTGGCTGACTACGTCGAGCTGGGCTCGGGTACTGGCGTGGTTCACTCCGCACCGGCCTACGGCGTGGACGACTTCGTGACCTGCAAGGCCTATGGCATGGTCAACGATGAGATCCTCAACCCGGTGCAGAGCAATGGCGTGTACGCGCCGTCGCTGGAGTTCTTCGGCGGCCAGTTCATCTTCAAGGCCAACCAGCCGATCATCGACAAACTGTCAGAAGTCGGGGCGCTGCTGCACACCGAAACCATCAAGCACAGCTACATGCACTGCTGGCGCCACAAGACCCCGTTGATCTACCGCGCCACCGCGCAGTGGTTCATCGGCATGGACAAAGAGCCTGTGGCTGGCGAAACCCTGCGCAAGCGTGCGATCAAAGCCATCGAAGACACCAAGTTCGTCCCGGCCTGGGGCCAGGCGCGCCTGCACTCGATGATCGCCAATCGTCCGGACTGGTGCATCTCCCGCCAGCGCAACTGGGGCGTGCCGATTCCGTTCTTCCTGAACAAGGAAAGCGGCGAGCTGCACCCACGTACCGTCGAACTGATGGAAGTGGTGGCCCAGCGCGTTGAACAGGAAGGCATCGAGGCCTGGTTCAAGTTGGACGCTGCCGAGTTGCTCGGTGACGAAGCGCCGCTGTACGACAAGATCAGCGACACCCTCGACGTGTGGTTCGACTCGGGCACTACCCACTGGCACGTGCTGCGCGGCTCGCACCTGATGGGTCACGAGACCGGCCCGCGCGCCGACCTGTACCTGGAAGGCTCGGACCAACACCGTGGCTGGTTCCACTCGTCCCTGCTGACTGGTTGCGCCATCGACGATCACGCTCCGTACCGTGAACTGCTGACCCACGGCTTCACCGTCGACGAGAACGGTCGCAAGATGTCCAAGTCCCTGGGCAACGTGATCGCGCCGCAGAAGGTCAACGACACCCTGGGCGCCGATATCATGCGCCTGTGGGTGGCTTCGACCGACTATTCGGGTGAGATGGCCGTTTCGGAGCAGATCCTGCAGCGCAGCGCCGATGCCTACCGTCGAATCCGTAATACCGCACGCTTCATGCTGTCGAACCTGACCGGCTTCAACCCGGCTACCGACATCCTGCCGGCCGACGAAATGCTCGCCCTGGACCGTTGGGCCGTGGACCGTACCCTGTTGCTGCAGCGCGAGTTGCAGGAACACTACGGCGAATACCGGTTCTGGAATGTTTACTCGAAGATCCACAACTTCTGCGTGCAGGAGCTGGGTGGCTTCTACCTCGACATCATCAAGGACCGCCAGTACACCACTGGCGCCAACAGCAAGGCCCGCCGTTCGGCACAGACCGCGCTGTACCACATCTCTGAAGCGCTGGTGCGCTGGATCGCGCCGATCCTGGCCTTCACCGCCGACGAACTGTGGGAATACCTGCCGGGCGAGCGTAACGAGTCCGTGATGCTCAACACCTGGTACGAAGGCCTGACCGAATTGCCGGCCGACTTCGAACTGGGCCGCGAGTACTGGGAAGGCGTGATGGCCGTCAAGGTCGCGGTGAACAAGGAACTGGAAGTCCAGCGTGCGGCCAAGGCCGTCGGTGGCAACCTGCAGGCCGAAGTCACCCTGTTTGCCGAGGAAGGCCTGACCGCCGACCTGGGCAAGTTGAGCAACGAGCTGCGCTTCGTGCTGATTACCTCCACAGCCAGCCTGGCGCCATTCGCCCAGGCCCCGGCTGATGCGGTCGCAACCGAAGTACCGGGCCTCAAGCTCAAGGTGGTCAAGTCGGCCTTCGCCAAGTGCGCCCGTTGCTGGCACTGCCGTGAAGACGTTGGCGTGAATCCGGAGCATCCGGAAATCTGCGGTCGTTGCGTCGACAACATCAGCGGTGCTGGCGAGGTTCGCCACTATGCCTAAATCCAGCCGGTTCGGACGTCTGGGTTGGCTCGTACTGAGCTTGCTGGTCCTGGTCATCGACCAGGTCAGCAAGGCTCACTTCGAGGGCACTCTGGAAATGTTCCAGCAGATCGTGGTGATTCCTGACTACTTCAGCTGGACCCTGGCCTACAACACAGGCGCCGCCTTCAGCTTCCTCGCTGACGGTGGTGGCTGGCAGCGCTGGTTGTTCGCCCTGATCGCCGTGGTGGTCAGTGCGGTGCTGGTGGTCTGGCTCAAGCGTCTGGGCCGCAATGACACCTGGCTGGCTATCGCATTGGCGCTGGTGTTGGGCGGTGCGCTGGGCAATCTGTACGACCGCATTGCCCTGGGCCATGTGATCGACTTCATTCTGGTGCATTGGCAGAACCGCCATTACTTCCCGGCGTTCAACTTTGCCGACAGCGCCATCTGCGTTGGCGCAATCATGCTGGCGCTGGATATGTTCAAGGGCAACAAACCCGGAGAAGCTGTAAATGACTGAACAAGTATTGGCCGAACAACGCATTGGCCAGAACACGGAAGTCACCTTGCATTTTGCATTGCGCCTGGAGAACGGCGACACGGTCGACAGCACCTTCGACAAGGCCCCGGCGACCTTCAAGGTCGGCGACGGCAACCTGCTGCCGGGTTTCGAGGCGGCATTGTTCGGCTTCAAGGCCGGCGACAAGCGCAACCTGCAGATCCCGCCGGAAAACGCCTTTGGCCAGCCCAACCCGCAAAACGTACAGGTCATCCCGCGTTCGCAGTTCCAGGACATGGAGCTGTCGGAAGGCTTGCTGGTGATCTTCAACGATGCGGCGAATACCGAACTGCCCGGCGTGGTCAAAACCTTCGATGACACTCAGGTGACCATCGACTTCAACCACCCGTTGGCCGGCAAGACCTTGACCTTTGATGTTGAAATCATCGACGTTAAAGCGCTCTAACTGACGAAACCGGTTCCTGTAGGAGCCGGCTTGCCGGCGATAGCATCACCTCGGTCTACCCGTTACTCCGAGGCGTTGCCATCGCCAGCAAGCCAGCTCCCACAAAGACACGAGGCACAGCATGCAAATCAAACTCGCCAACCCCCGTGGCTTCTGCGCCGGGGTGGACCGGGCGATCGAAATCGTCAATCGCGCCCTGGAAGTATTCGGGCCGCCGATCTACGTGCGCCATGAAGTGGTGCACAACAAGTTCGTGGTCGAAGACCTGCGGGCCCGTGGCGCGATTTTTGTCGAAGAACTGGATCAGGTGCCGGATGACGTTATCGTCATCTTCAGCGCCCATGGCGTTTCCCAGGCCGTGCGCACCGAAGCAGCAGGCCGCGGCCTGAAAGTCTTCGACGCAACCTGCCCGCTGGTAACCAAGGTGCATATCGAAGTGGCGCGCTACAGCCGCGACGGCCGTGAGTGCATCCTGATCGGCCATGCCGGCCACCCCGAAGTCGAAGGCACCATGGGCCAGTACGACGCCAGTAACGGCGGCGCGATCTACCTGGTGGAAGACGAAAAAGACGTCGCCGAGTTGCAAGTGCATAACCCTGAGAAGTTGGCATTCGTGACCCAGACTACCTTGTCTATGGATGACACCAGTCGTGTCATCGACGCCCTGCGTACCCGTTTCCCCGCCATTGGTGGGCCACGCAAGGACGATATCTGCTACGCCACGCAAAACCGCCAGGATGCCGTCAAGCAACTGGCCGACGAGTGCGACGTGGTGCTGGTTGTGGGGAGCCCCAACAGTTCCAACTCCAACCGCCTGCGCGAGTTGGCCGAGCGCATGGCCACCCCGGCGTACCTGATCGATGGCGCCGAAGACCTGCAGCGCAGTTGGTTCGACGGTGTCGAGCGCATCGGTATCACGGCGGGCGCCTCGGCGCCGGAAGTCCTGGTGCGCGGCGTGATCCAGCAGTTGCAGGCGTGGGGTGCGACAGGCGCCGACGAGCTGGCAGGACGTGAAGAAAACATCACTTTTTCCATGCCCAAGGAGCTGCGGGTTCGTTCGCTGCTCTGAGCCCCAACTCGTCGTACCCGCGGCACAAGGCCTGCTCGGCCTTGTCGCTGCGCAGGCTGATCCGGCCGGTGGGCGCCAGCACCACTTGATGCAGGCTCAGCGGCTGGTCCGTTGAACACACATGTACGGTGCCGGCGCGAAACCCGCCCGCAGACAGCAGGGGTTCGCCCAACCCGCTGAAACGAATCTGCGTGCGCACCGGGGTATTGCCCACGATCGGGATCCGCCCATTGTCCTGGCGCTCCAGCAGGACCGGATTGTCGTCGTCCAGATGACCGCGCCCATTCATGTCCACCACCACTCTCCAGCCTCGGCTCCAGTCATCATCCAGCGCATGGATGATCACCGTTCGATTACGTGCAATGGCTTGGGTGCGCGCGTAGCGCAGGCCGGACGCTAGCGTTTGTGCGGCGCTCAGTCGCGTTTGTGAGTCCAGCAGGCTCTTGAAGCCGGGTACCGCCAATTGCGCCAGGATGCCGCTGACGATCAAGCCGAGCAGCAGTTCGATCAATGTAAAACCTCGTTGTTTCATACCTCGTCCCTCCATGGACCGTGTGGCTGAACTAGTTATAGCGGCACTGTGGGCAGGGCGGTGATGGCCTTTCTGTCCAAAGTATTTCCCTTTATTCCGAGAGGCAGCGCGGTTACGGGAGCGGCGCTAGTCTTGGGCAACACACGGCTCTCTCGGTCGTTTTGATGACCTTCGACAAGGATGACGATGGCTATGCGAACCTGCCCGGCAACCTCTTGTGCCTCCCCTGCTACCGCCCGACAGGCCGGCATGAGCCTGATCGAAGTGCTCGTCTCGCTGCTGATTCTCGGTGTTGGCCTGCTGGGGGCCGGGCTGATCCAGCTGAATGCGCTCAAGTACACCGACAGTTCCAGGATGATCAGCCAGGCGAGTTTCATCGCCTACGACATGCTCGACCGGATCCGCGCCAACGCTGGTGCCGACTATTCCTGGGGAAGCGACGATATCTCGCCTGCCAGCACCTTGGCCGCGAGTGTCCGCGACCAGGACTTGCATGACTTCGAGGCCAATATCAGCCACCTTGCCGGCGATTCCGCCAAAGGTTCGATTGCGATCAATCAGCGTGAGGTGACCATCAGCATCAGTTGGGATGACTCCCGTGCGGCCAAGGCCAGCAATACCCGTGAAATATTTACCCTGACCAGTCGCGTCGCTGTCGATCCGAGGCCTGTGCGATGAGGCGCTCCAGCCTGGGTTTGGGCCTGGTCGAAGCATTGCTGGCGGCGACCCTGGGGTTGCTCGTGGTCCTGGCGGCCGTCCAGGTAACCCTGGCCGCCCGAAGCAGTGCCGCCAGCCAGCACGCGTCAGCGTTGTTGCAGGATGACGGGCGATTCATCCTGGGCAAGATGATCCAGGAGATTCGCCTGGCGGGGATGTTCGGGTGTCTGTCCCTGCCTCTGATAGCTCAGGCGCCTGCTGATTTTTCCAGGCCGGTCAGCGTGGTGGTCAATGGTGCCTCGACCAGCCTGACACTGGTCACCGGCGATGTTGGTGGCCAAGGCAGTCGGCCTGACTGGACTGTGCTCAGCAATTGTGTCGACAACGCCCAGGCTTATTCGGATGTGCCGCCCAAGCCGGGGCCCGGGCAGATCGCCTTTCCCGTGCGCAAACTGACCTACACCTTTGAGTCGGGGCAGCTAAAACTCAGCACGCCAGCAACGCCGGCCAAGGCGGTGCTGGTGGATAACGTAGGGGCGTTCGAGTTGAGTTTCGGGATGGCCAGCCAGCCTGGCTCCAGTGTTGTAAACCGGTATGACAGCCATCCTGGCGACGAATCGCTGATCCGCAGTGTGCGTGTGCTATTGACGCTTCGCGACCCGGCAGGCCGTGTGCGGGACCAGGTCTACAGCGCCGTCGCCGCCGTGCGTAATCGCCTTGAATAGCGGGTGGCGGATCACGGCTCCCAGGCAGCGCGGCGTGGTGCTGTTGATCAGCCTGGTATTGCTGCTGTTGTTGACGGTTCTCGGTCTGTCATCGATGCAGGGCGCTACGTCGCAGGAACAGCTCGCCGGCAGCCTCAGGCATCGCAACCAATCGTTTCAAACCGCCGAAAGTGGGCTCCGGCTCGGTGAGTCGGCAGTGCAGGCACACGGATTTGGTTTGCCGCCCTGCCAGTCCCAAGTTACCTGCGCACCGCCTAACGAGGCATATGCCATCAGCCAGCCGGGCGTCGATCCAATTTCGGCTATCACCTGGGTCGGCATACAGGGAGGCGTCTATGGCATTCAAAACCTGGGGCCCGCTGTCGGGTTGGCACATTTGCCACCCGATACCCCGGCGACCTTGTATCGGGTCACTGCAGTGGGGATCAGCGGCCAGTTACGCACGGTTCTGGAGAGCGTCTATGCGCGGGTAGACCCGGAGGCCGCTGGGCGATTTCGACGAATTCTCTGGCGACAACTTCAGTAGGTGAGCATCACGATGAGCGGCAACTGCAAAGGATTCACCTTGTTAGAGTTACTGATTGCACTGGCGATCATCGGCACATTGGTCGCGGTGACTTATCCGGTGTATACCGCCCAGGTGAAAAAGGCCTATCGCACCGAAATCGTCGGGCTGCTCACGGAGCAAGCCCAGCACCTGGAGCGCTATCACGTGAGAAATGGCACTTTTATTGATGCAAGCGGCGTCAGTACCGGCAATGATCGCTATAGAATCACCGTGATACTGAACCCGCAGGACTTCACCTTGATCGCGACGCCTTTTGCAGGCGCGATGCTGGGTGATCCTTGTGGTGTGTTCAGTTTGACCAGCACTGGTGCGCGGACCAATCCCGGCGCTGTGCCCGGCACTACGCGTCAAGAGTGCTGGGGGCGATGAGGCGGGTGGGCGACGGGGCGCCAGCGGCGCTCCTTTCTTTTTATGGGCTGGATCGAACAATGACTAAGCAGCAAGTCGTGGTTGTGGGTGGTGGTGTTATCGGGTTGTTGACGGCGTTCAACCTGGCAACTCAGGGGGTGGTGGTTGTCGTGCTTGACCGTTCGTCGGTCGGCCAGGAGTCTTCCTGGGCCGGAGGCGGGATTGTTTCGCCGTTATACCCATGGCGCTACAGCCCGGCCGTCACGGCGCTGGCCCATTGGTCCCAGGACTTCTACCCGCAATTGGCCCAGCGCCTGTTTGCGGCCACCGGTGTGGATCCCGAGGTTCATACCACCGGCCTTTATTGGCTGGACCTCGACGACGAGGCCGCTGCCCTGGCCTGGGCTGAGCGGGAAGGCCGGCCGTTGAGCAAGGTGGATGTGTCGGCCGCCCGTGACGCGGTTCCAGTGTTGGGACCGGGGTTTGCACAGGCTATTTATATGGCAGATGTGGCCAACGTGCGTAATCCACGCCTGGTCAAATCCCTCAAGGCTGCACTGTTGGCGTTGCCTGGCGTGACCCTGCATGAACATTGCGCGGTACAGGGGTTTATCCAGGAGGGCGGCAGCATCGTTGGGGTCAATACGGCGCACGGTGAGGTGCGGGGTGATCAGGTCGTGCTTGCCGCCGGTGCCTGGAGTGGTGAATTGCTGGGTAGCCTGGGGCTGACGTTGCCGGTGGAGCCGGTCAAGGGCCAGATGATTCTGTACAAATGCGCCTCGGACTTTCTGTCCAGCATGGTCTTGGCAAAAGGCCGCTATGCGATCCCGCGCCGTGATGGGCACATCCTGATTGGCAGTACGCTGGAGCATGAGGGCTTCGACAAGACACCGACCGAACCGGCCCTGGAAAGCTTGAAGGCCTCGGCGGTGGAGTTGATTCCGGCACTGGCAGATGCCCAAGTGGTGGGGCATTGGGCTGGTTTGCGGCCTGGTTCGCCCGAGGGCATCCCCTATATTGGCAAGGTGCCAGGGTTTGAAGGGCTGTGGCTCAACTGCGGGCATTACCGCAATGGCCTGGTACTGGCGCCTGCGTCTTGCCAGTTGTTTGCTGACTTGCTGCTGGGGCATGAGCCGGTGATCGACCCGGCCCCTTATGCGCCCACTGGTCGAATATAAACCGGGGCTCCTACCGTTCCAGAGTACTCAGCGCTCGATAGATTTCGGTCCCTGCTCCAGATGCGCCTGGGTGCAGTACCAGTCCTGGCGTTGGCTCAATGCCCGGTCTTGAGGCAGATGCACGCCGCAGTGCGCACAGCGAACCATGGGCGCGGCACTTTGTTCGCCGGGCTGTTGCTGGGTCGAAGCGGGGCGCTTGAATTTGCGCCAGAACCATACCGCAGCAGCAATCAGGGCAATCCAGAACAGTAAACGAACCATGGCAGGCAGCTTCTCGACAGGGAATCCGGCAGTTTAGCCAAGGATGTTAGCGGCGCACAGGGTAATAAAGTCGCGCCATAAAAAAAGGAGCCCCGAGGGGCTCCTTCTTGCGCTGCCAAGACGGGTTCAGTCAAAGACACCGAACGTCATGTAGCTGAACCACGAGCGATCCTGGTTGTTGCCCAGGGCCTCTGGTGCCTCTTCCTCGATCACGTCGCCGTTCTCGTCGTGCGGCTTGAGCTCGGACGGAATGGCGTCCTTGGCGTCCTGGTATTGCTTGAGGATGTCCTGGTTGGCGCGGGTTTCGCCCGGCGGCAACGGTGGACGGGACTCGATCAGGCCCAGGGTGTACTTGCTCAGCCACGAGCGGTTGTCCGCTTCGGCAACCTGCGGCACAAACTGGCCGTCTTGCAGGCTAGGGTGGTCCGGGTAGTTGAGTTTCAGGGTTTCCAGGCTGGTAGCCGCCAGGGTGTCGAGGTGCAGGCGCTGGTAAGCCTCGGTCATCACTGCCAGGCCATCACCCACGGAAGGGGTTTCCTGGAAGTTTTCCACTACATAGCGACCACGGTTGGCGGCAGCAACATAAGCCTGGCGCGTCAGGTAGTAGTGGGCTACGTGGATTTCGTAGGAAGCCAGCAGGTTGCGCAGGTAGATCATGCGCTGCTTGGCGTCCGGCGCGTAGCGGCTGTTGGGGAAGCGGCTGGTCAGTTGGGCGAACTCGTTATAGGAGTCGCGCGCAGCACCTGGGTCACGCTTGGTCATGTCCAGCGGCAGGAAGCGCGCCAGCAGGCCAACGTCCTGGTCAAACGAGGTCAGGCCCTTGAGGTAGTAGGCGTAGTCCACGTTCGGATGCTGCGGGTGCAGGCGGATAAAACGCTCGGCAGCGGACTTGGCAGCTTCCGGCTCGGCGTTCTTGTAGTTCGCATAGATCAGTTCGAGCTGGGCCTGGTCGGCATAGCGGCCAAACGGATAGCGCGACTCCAAGGCCTTGAGCTTGGCCGTGGCGCTTGTGTAGCTATTGTTGTCCAGGTCGGCCTGAGCCTGCTGGTACAGCTCGACTTCACTGAGGTTTTCGTCGACGACGTCCTTTGTTGACGAGCAAGCAGCAGTCATGGCGAGGATGGCGATCAGCAGCAGGTGTTTCACTTGCATGGCGGCTTGCGTCCCTATGACGGCCGCTGTCTTGGGCGGGGCCGTCCTGTTATGATGAGCGCCCCGTTGAAAGCCTCGGGGCAAAAGACGCCGTATTTAACCACAAGCGCGCAGCCGAAACCAAAGGCTGTGCCACGCCTAGTCTGAGCATGTCCGATAAAATTGAACTTCGCGCAGAGGTGCCGTCCGAATTGGGCGGCCAACGCCTCGATCAAGTCGCCGCACAATTATTCGCTGAGCACTCGCGCTCGCGCCTTTCCGCCTGGATCAAAGACGGCCGCCTGACTGTGGATGGAGCGGTTATCCGCCCGCGAGACATAGTTCATGGCGGTTCGGTTCTTGAGCTGACTGCCGAGCAGGAAGCCCAGGGAGAATGGATCGCCCAGGACATCGAGCTGGATATCGTCTATGAAGACGACGACATCCTCGTGATCAACAAACCCGCAGGCCTGGTGGTTCACCCGGCGGCCGGGCACGCTGATGGCACCTTGCTCAATGCCTTGTTGCACCATGTGCCGGACATCATCAATGTCCCGCGCTGCGGCATCGTCCACCGCCTGGACAAGGACACCACCGGTCTGATGGTAGTGGCCAAGACCATCCAGGCGCAGACGCAGTTGGTCACACAATTGCAGAGTCGCAGTGTCAGCCGCATCTATGAGTGCATCGTGATTGGTGTGGTCGTGGCCGGTGGCAAGATCAACGCGCCTATCGGTCGTCACGGCCAGCAGCGCCAGCGCATGGCGGTGATGGAGGGCGGCAAGCAGGCCGTCAGCCACTATCGCGTGCTGGAGCGCTTCCGTTCCCACACCCATGTGCGGGTCAAGCTGGAAACCGGCCGTACCCACCAGATCCGGGTACATATGGCGCATATCAACTTCCCGTTGGTCGGCGACCCGGCCTACGGTGGTCGCTTCCGTATTCCGCCGGCCGCCAGCGTGACCATGGTTGAGTCATTGAAGTCGTTCCCGCGCCAGGCGCTGCATGCACGCTTCCTGGAACTGGATCATCCGACGAGCGGTGAGCGGATGAGCTGGGAATCGCCACTGCCCGACGACTTTGTCTGGTTGCTGTCGTTGCTCAAGCAGGACCGCGAGGCCTTTGTCGGATGAATGACTGGCTGATTCCTGACTGGCCTGCGCCGGCCGGGGTGAAAGCCTGCGTCACCACTCGTGCGGGCGGCGTCAGTCTGGCGCCGTTCGACAGCCTCAACCTAGGTGATCACGTCGAGGACAGCCCTGCAGCTGTGCTTGAAAATCGTCGTCGCCTCACTGCCGCGTTCGATATCCAGCCCGCCTGGCTGCGCCAGGTGCATGGCGTGGTCGTGGTTAAGGCCGACCCGGGACAGATTGCCGAGGCTGATGGCAGTTGGACCGAGACGCCGGGCGTCGCCTGCACGGCGATGACCGCCGATTGCCTGCCGGCCCTGTTTTGCAACAAGGCCGGTACCCGGGTTGCTGCGGCCCATGCCGGCTGGCGTGGCCTGGCGGCGGGTGTACTGGAAGCTGCCGCCGACAGCTTGGGGGCTGTGCCGGCCGACGTACTGGTGTGGTTAGGCCCGGCGATTGGCCCCAAGGCCTTTGAAGTCGGCCCGGAAGTGCGTGAAGCGTTTATGCAGCAACACCCGCAAACCGCGCAGGCCTTCGTTCCCGGCCACAACCCCGGCAAGTTCCTGGCCGACATCTACCAGTTGGCGCGCCTGCGCCTGGCTGCGCGTGGAATCACCGCCGTCTACGGTGGCGGCTTGTGCACCGTGACCGATCCGCGCTTCTTTTCTTACCGGCGCAGCCCGCGCACCGGTCGATTTGCCTCCCTGATCTGGCTCGAACGCTAGACTCTGCTGATCCATATCAAGCAGTGCCGGCTTGAATCTTCCAGAATCCACCCCATCTATAGGGGTATCTGGCAGGTTTCTTCATTCAGGATGCGTTAATCGCGGGCAAGCTCGCTCGCACATAGCTCCGGCCTGCTCAAAAGGAAGGTGACTAATGCGTATTGATCGTTTAACCAGCAAATTACAATTGGCGTTATCGGATTCCCAATCCCTGGCGGTTGGCCTCGACCATCCGGCCATCGAGCCCGCGCACTTGATGCAGGCACTCCTCGAACAGCAGGGTGGTTCTATCAAGCCCCTGTTGATGCAGGTGGGCTTCGACGTCAACAGCCTGCGCAAAGAGTTGAGCAAAGAGCTCGACCAACTGCCGAAAATCCAGAATCCGACGGGCGACGTGAATATGTCCCAGGATTTGGCGCGCCTGCTCAACCAGGCAGATCGCCTGGCCCAGCAGAAGGGTGACCAGTTCATCTCCAGCGAACTGGTGTTGCTCGCCGCCATGGATGACAACAGCAAGCTCGGCAAGTTGTTGCTGGGCCAGGGCGTGAGCAAAAAGGCCCTGGAAAATGCCATCAACAACCTGCGCGGCGGCGAGGCGGTGAATGACCCCAATCATGAGGAGTCACGCCAGGCCCTGGACAAATACACCGTCGACCTGACCAAGCGCGCCGAAGACGGCAAGCTGGATCCGGTGATCGGGCGTGATGACGAGATTCGTCGCACCATCCAGGTCCTGCAGCGTCGTACCAAGAACAACCCGGTGCTGATCGGTGAACCTGGGGTGGGTAAAACTGCCATCGCCGAAGGCCTGGCCCAGCGCATCATTAATGGTGAGGTGCCGGACGGCCTCAAGGGCAAGCGCTTGCTGTCCCTGGACATGGGGGCGTTGATCGCCGGTGCCAAGTTCCGTGGCGAGTTCGAAGAACGCCTCAAATCCCTGCTTAACGAGCTGTCGAAGCAGGAAGGGCAGATCATTCTGTTTATCGACGAACTGCACACCATGGTCGGCGCTGGTAAAGGCGAAGGCTCGATGGACGCAGGCAACATGCTCAAGCCAGCACTGGCCCGGGGTGAGTTGCATTGTGTGGGGGCGACCACGCTCAACGAATACCGCCAGTACATTGAAAAGGACGCGGCCCTTGAGCGTCGCTTCCAGAAAGTCCTGGTGGAAGAACCGAGCGAAGAAGACACCATCGCGATCCTGCGTGGCCTGAAAGAGCGTTATGAGGTCCACCACCGCGTGGCAATCACTGACGGTGCGATCATCGCGGCGGCCAAGTTGAGCCATCGCTATATCACTGATCGTCAGCTGCCGGACAAGGCCATTGACCTGATCGACGAAGCGGCCAGCCGGATTCGCATGGAGATCGACTCCAAGCCTGAGGTGCTGGACCGCTTGGAGCGCCGCCTGATTCAACTGAAAGTGGAATCCCAGGCGCTGAAAAAAGAGGACGATGACGCGGCGAAGAAACGCCTGGAAAAACTCCAGGAAGAAATCGTCCGCCTGGAGCGCGAGTATTCGGACCTGGAAGAAATCTGGACCTCGGAAAAAGCCGAAGTACAGGGTTCCGCACAGATCCAGCAAAAAATAGAGCAGTCGCGCCAGGAACTGGAAGCTGCCCGCCGTAAAGGCGACCTGAACCGCATGGCCGAGTTGCAGTACGGGGTGATCCCGGATCTGGAACGCAGCCTGCAAATGGTCGACCAGCATGGCCACAGCGAAAACCAGTTGCTGCGCAGCAAGGTGACTGAGGAAGAAATTGCCGAGGTTGTGTCCAAGTGGACCGGCATTCCGGTGTCGAAGATGCTGGAAGGCGAGCGTGACAAACTGTTGCGTATGGAAAGCCTGTTGCACCAGCGCGTGATTGGCCAGGAAGAGGCCGTGGTGGCAGTGTCCAATGCGGTGCGGCGTTCACGGGCCGGTTTGTCCGACCCGAATCGCCCGAGTGGCTCGTTCATGTTCCTCGGCCCGACCGGTGTGGGCAAGACCGAGCTGTGCAAGGCCCTGGCCGAGTTCCTCTTTGATACTGAAGAGGCGATGGTGCGTATTGATATGTCCGAGTTCATGGAGAAACACTCCGTGGCTCGTTTGATCGGAGCGCCACCAGGCTATGTGGGCTACGAGGAAGGCGGCTACCTGACCGAAGCGGTACGGCGCAAGCCTTACTCGGTGATCCTTCTGGATGAGGTCGAGAAGGCCCACCCGGATGTGTTCAACGTGTTGCTGCAAGTGCTGGAAGATGGCCGGCTGACAGACAGCCACGGGCGTACCGTGGACTTCCGTAATACGGTGATCGTGATGACCTCCAACCTGGGCTCGGTACAGATCCAGGAGATGGTCGGGGATCGTGAAGGCCAGCGTGCTGCGGTAATGGACGCGCTGACCAGCCACTTCCGCCCGGAATTTATCAACCGGGTCGACGAAGTGGTGATCTTCGAGCCTTTGGCGCGGGATCAGATCGCTGGCATTACCGAGATCCAACTGGGTCGCCTGCGCAGCCGTCTGGCAGAGCGCGAGCTGATGCTGGAACTGAGCAGCGAGGCCTTGGACAAGTTGATCGCGGTTGGCTACGACCCGGTGTATGGCGCACGGCCTTTGAAACGTGCGATCCAGCGCTGGATCGAGAACCCGCTGGCGCAACTGATCCTCTCGGGCAGCTTTATGCCGGGGACCAGCGTCAAGGCCACCGTGGAAAACGACGAAATCGTCTTCCACTAAGCCTGCAACTGGTGGTTATAAGCAGAGGCCCCGCATTGCGGGGCCTTTTTTTTCGATAGGGCGTTGAACTGTAAGGCAAAGGCTTGTAAAGTGCGCCCCGCAGCAACGTCAGCCCACGGGTTTCTTCTCCCCAAGGAGAAATCAGAAAGAAGCGCAAATCATTGTCTTAAAAGCAATTTAAAGGGTTGACAGGGGTTTTTAAGATTGTAGAATAGCGCGCCTCAGACACACGAACGTAGCGATACGGACGGGTTGAAGAGAAGGTAGTAAGCAGTATCGTAGTACTTTGAAATATGTAGTTCCGTGATAGCTCAGTCGGTAGAGCAAATGACTGTTAATCATTGGGTCCCAGGTTCGAGTCCTGGTCACGGAGCCAATTTCAAACCGGGGTATAGCGCAGTCCGGTAGCGCGCCTGCTTTGGGAGCAGGATGTCAGGAGTTCGAATCCCCTTACCCCGACCATTTTTGGGTCGTTAGCTCAGTTGGTAGAGCAGTTGGCTTTTAACCAATTGGTCGTAGGTTCGAATCCCACACGACCCACCATTTTTGAGACCAGTTAACGCTGGAATCGAATCTTAAGATCAGAGGCCAAAAGTCCTGATCGAAGAAGGCGACTTGAAAAGGTCGCCTTTTTTTTACCGGGGTATAGCGCAGTCCGGTAGCGCGCCTGCTTTGGGAGCAGGATGTCAGGAGTTCGAATCCCCTTACCCCGACCATATTAAAAATCCTCGTATCGAAAGATACGGGGATTTTTTTTGCCTGTGCAAAAGCTGAAGTTACCTCGATCAAATGTGGGAAGGGGCAAGCCCCCTACCACATTGAGCAGTCCCACACTGGGCCGCGTTGTTAGTGGAGCTTGAGCCGCGGCTCGGTGCCTCGGCCAATCTTGCTACCCAGCATCAACATCATCGTGCGGAAGAACCCGTACAACGCCATCTGGTGCATGCGGTACAGCGACACATAAAACATCCGCGCCAGCCAGCCTTCGAGCATCACACTGCCGGTCAGGTTGCCCATCAAGTTACCCACAGCCGAAAAACGCGACAGCGAGATCAGGGAGCCATAGTCGGTGTACTTGTAGCTGGGCAGTGCCTTGCCTTCGATGCGCAATTTCAGGGACTTGGCCAGCAGCGACGCCTGCTGGTGCGCTGCTTGGGCCCGTGGTGGAACGGCGCGGTCGGTGCCTGGCTGCGGGCAGGCGGCGCAGTCGCCGAAGGCGAAGATATTCTCGTCACGGGTGGTCTGCAGGGTTGGCAGCACCTGCAATTGGTTGATGCGGTTGGTCTCCAGGCCGTCGATGTCCTTGAGGAAACCTGGCGCGCGAATCCCGGCGGCCCACACCTTGAGGCTGGCGGGGATCACTTGGCCGCTGCTGGTAATCAGGCTGTCGGCAGTGACTTCGCTCACGGCCGAGTTGGTCATGACCGTCACGCCAAGCTTTTCCAGGGTTTTATGCACAGGCCCGCTAATCCGCTCTGGCAGGGCTGGCAATACCCGAGGGCCGGCTTCGATCAGGGTGATGTGCATGTTTTCCGGCTTGATCCGGTCCAGGCCATAGGCCGCCAGTTCATGGGCGGCGTTGTGCAGTTCGGCGGCCAGTTCGACGCCGGTAGCGCCAGCGCCAACGATTGCCACGCTGATTTGTTCCACCACATCGGTTTGCCCGGCATGGGCGCGCAGGTAGTGGTTGAGCAATTGCTGATGGAAACGTTCGGCCTGCTTGCGGGTGTCGAGGAACAGGCAGTGCTGTGCCGCGCCTTCGGTGCCGAAGTCATTGGTGGTGCTGCCGACGGCAATCACCAGGGTGTCATACCCCAGCACGCGTGCAGGCACCAGCTCGCGGCCTTCTTCATCAAGGGTTGCGGCCAGTTGGATTTTCTTCTGTTCACGATCGAGCCCGCTCATGCGCCCTAGCTGGAACTCGAAGTGGTTCCATTTTGCCTGGGCAACATAATTGAGTTCGTCTTCAGAAGAGTTCAGCGAGCCGGCCGCCACCTCGTGCAGCAGGGGCTTCCAGATATGGGTCAGGTTGGTATCGACCAGCGTAATGCTGGCGGTACCGCGCTTGCCCAGAGTCTTACCCAGGCGGGTAGCCAACTCCAGGCCGCCGGCGCCGCCGCCGACGATAATAATACGATGGGTCATGGGGGTATCTCGCAAGGCTAAAAGAAATCGGTGCAGTTACCCGAGCGAGCGCCAGGCAGCTCATAGCGTCAGGTAACTCAAAAGACGGCTCAGAATGCCCAGGCCAATCACCACAACCAGTACCACCCCAAGGAGCAGCCACGGCCGGAAAGGCTTGCGCTCAACCTGGTGCTGGGACAGTTGCAGGTACTCTTCGACATGTTGTTGGTCGTCAGGGTTCAGGCGGCTGGTCATAAAGGCCTCGTCAGGTAGACGTTGCAGAAGGGCACCACGTTACAGGCTGATACCCACATCGAACACTATGCTGCGCCCCAGGTTGTTGCGCAAGAAATCCGGCGCGTCCGGATGGGCGAACAGCACCCGCGCAAAGGTCGGACCGACCAATGACAGCGAGCGCCAGCCCTGGCGCAGGTACTCGGTGGGCGGCGGGAAATGGCTGTTGAGGTCCAGCACTTCGCGCTTGAGGCTGGCGAAGGCGATGATATCCAGCTCACCCAAGTCCATGCCGCGTTCTTTGTAGTTATGGGCTTTCTTGCGCAGGGTCGGCGCCAGGCGCAGGAGGAATTCATGGGCGGGAATGCGCCTGGGCTTGGCCTCGCGCCGCACCAATTGGCTCAGGGAAAAGGCACTGCGCCGGCGCAGCAGTTCGTCGCGCCATTCGTCATTCAGGCGCCGGCCTTCGTCGAGGACAAAAAACACCTCGAAACTGGCATCGCGAAACAGCACATCGGGCGGTTCTTGACCCGCGGCATGAAACTCTTCGGCGCGGTAGGGCACATTCAGGCCTTGCAGCAGGCGCTGGCAGACCCAACGCTCACGCTCCCATTTGCGGGCATTGGACAGGAACGCGTTGGCTTGTTCGGCCGCTATGGTGAGCAGGCGCAAATAATCTGAGTCATCCATGGTTCCAGCTTAGCGTTCAAATGATGACCGCAGGAAGTCCCGTGTGAAAAGGCTCGGTGTAGACTGGCGGTTCGGTTGACGGTTTTGCACAAGGAGTTTGCGGTGAGGTTTTTGCTTGCGGTATTTCTGAGCTTTCTGCCCCTGTGGGCCCAGGCGGTTGAACTCGGGGAGCGGTTGGCGCCGTGGACCCTGCTCGACCAATTCGACCAGGCCTACACCCTGGATAGCCAGGCGCAGGTCCTGCTGGTGGCGCGCAGCATGGACGCGGCCAAACTGGTGGATACGGCATTGCAGGGCCAGCCCAAGGGGTATCTGGAGGCGCGCCATGGGGTGTTTGTCGCCGATATCCAGCGCATGCCGAGGCTGATCGCCAAGCTTTTCGCGGTCCCTGCGATGCGGGCCTACAACTACCGGGTGATGCTTGACCGTGATGCGCGGATTGCTCCGCGTTATTCGGCGCCTGTGGATAAAGTGCTGTGGCTGCAACTGGAAGACGGCAAGCTGGTGGCGCGCCATGAGTACGCCTCTGCCGCCGAACTGCGCCAGGCCCTGGAGCAGGTGCAGCCGTGATCAGCGCCGCCGTGCTGGCACCGCACACCCTGTGGCTGGGCTGGCTGCTGTATGCGCCGGTGATTGTATGGGCGATCCTGCGCTCGTCCTGGGTCGAACTGTTTGCCGACCGGCGGCGCCAGCATCTGTTATTTGGCACGGTGTTCGCGCTGTTCATGCTGTGGTTGGTGCGCCGGGACTTCGACACCGGGGTGTCCTACCACTTTATCGGCATGACCGCCGTGACCCTGCTGCTCGACTGGCCATTGGCAATCGTCGGCGGGCTCGCGGCGCAACTGGGGCTGGTGCTGCTCGGGCGCCAGGACTTGGCGGCAGTCGGGGTCAACGGCGCGCTGCTGGTCCTCTTGCCGGTATTGGTGACTGAGACGTGCGCGTTGCTGGTGGAACGGGCGCAGCCGCGCAATCCCTTCGTGTATATCTTCTGTTCCGGCTTTTTTGCCGCCGCATTGTCGGCGTTGCTGTGCCTGTTGGCCGGCCTGGGCCTGTTGTGGCTGGACGGGCGCTTTGCCATGCCCGAGTGGATCGAGGACTTCATCGGTTACCTGTGGCTGATCATATTTCCCGAAGCGTTTATCAACGGCATGGTGATCAGTGCGCTGGTGGTGTTTTGCCCGGAATGGCTTGAGACTTTCAACCGCACGCGCTACCTCTCGGCGCCCTGGAAAGATGACAATTCACGCCCTTGATCCAAATCAAAGGCGTGACGCAAAAGTGGTCGCATGCTCTGCGAAACTTCCAGGAGCACGATCATGAGTGTGTACGAGTGGGCACGGCAGGAGTTGCGCAGAAGCCAGGATGCGGCACAGGAAATCGGTTTTGACCCGGGCTTGAGCCTGCGCGCCTTGCTCAGTGCAGTGGTGCAGCAGAGCAAGGGCGTGCGTAGTGCCGAAGACCTGGCCGACGAGTTGCAGTTTTTAGCGGAAAACCTCGACGACCAACAGGACTACGGCTTTATGCGGCCTTAGTGGGCGCGCGGTGGCAGGTCTTCGGAGAACAGTTCGTCTTCGGCGTCCGGGCTGACCGGAATCTTGTGTTCCTCTGAGGCCCAGGCACCCAGGTCGATCAGTTTGCAGCGATCCGAGCAGAATGGCCGGTTGAGGTTGGTCGCTTTCCATTCCACGGGGGCGCCGCAGGTTGGGCATTCGACGGTCAAGGGTTGGCTCATGTTCGGCCTCCACGCAAAGTAAGGTAAAAGTGGTGCAGTCGCTCGACCTCGGCCTGTAGCCAGGCCAGGTCCTGGTCATTGACCAGTACATCGTCGGCATGGCGCAGGCGATCTTCCCGTGAGGCCTGGGCCTTGAGAATTGCCTGCACCTGTCCTTCGCTGATGCCATCGCGCAGCAGGGTACGCTGAATCTGTGTTGATTGCGGCACATCGATCACCAGGATGCGCTGGGTCATGGTGTGCTGGCCCGACTCGATCAACAACGGCGACACCAGGATCGCATAGGGCGAGCGGGCGCGGGCCAGATGGCTGCGGATCTCGTCGGCAATCAGTGGGTGCAGCAGGGCCTCAAGCCACAGGCGTTCTTGCGGCGCCTCGAAAATACGCTTGCGCAAGGCAGCGCGATCCAACTGGCCATCGGGCAGCAGGATTGCGCTGCCAAAGTGCTCGGCAATCTTTGCCAACGCCGGCCGACCGGGCTCCACCACCCAGCGCGAGGCATGGTCGGCGTCGATAAGGTCTACGCCAAGGTCGATAAAGTGCTGGGCGGCAGCGCTTTTGCCGCTGCCGATGCCGCCCGTCAAGCCAAGAATCCAGGGTGTTGCGACAGAAGTGGTCATCTGAAACCGACAGACTGCAAATAGAAGTCGGTTATTTGACCACCCCAGAGCAATGCAATCCAGCCGGCAATCGCTAGATAGGGACCAAACGGCAGGGGCACCGATGTCTGCGCGTTACGCATGCGCAACAGAATCACCCCTGCTATCGCGCCCACCAGCGATGCCAGCAGCAGCGTCAGCGGCAGGATCTGCCAGCCACCCCAGGCGCCGAGCAGGGCCAGTAGCTTGAAGTCGCCATAGCCCATGCCGTCCTTGCCAGTGCACAGCTTGAACAGCCAGAACACCGACCACAGGCTCAAGTAACCGGCAACCGCGCCCAACAGGGCATCGGGCAGGGGCGTGTACAACTCGAAATAATTGAGGATCAACCCCAGCCACAGCAGTGGCAGCACCAGCACATCCGGCAGCAGTTGGTGATCGGCGTCGATCAGGCTCATAGCCAGCAGGCCCCAACTCAAGAACAGCACTCCAGCGGCCGGCCAGCCGAAGCCGTAGTGCCAGGCAATAAATGCCGAGAGCAGCCCGCAGGCCAGTTCGGTCAGCGGGTAGCGTGGGCTGATGGAGGCGTGGCACTGCGCGCAGCGCCCCCGCAGCAGCAAGTAGCTGAGCACCGGGATGTTTTGCCACGGGCGAATCGGCTGTGAGCAGTGCGGGCAGCACGAGTTGGGGTGCAGCAGGTTATAGGTCGGGCCGCTGGGCTCCGGGGGCAGGCCGAGTATTTCATGGGCCTGGGCGCGCCAGTCCCGCTCGAGCATTTTCGGCAGGCGCCAGACCAGCACGTTGAGGAAGCTGCCAACGATCAGTCCCAGCACCAGTGCAGCCCAGACGAACAGCCAGGGGTGGAGGATCAGGAGTTGCTCCAGGGTCATGTTCAAAACGCCGTGCCAAGCTGGAAGATCGGTAGGTACATGGCGATCACCAGCGCCCCGACAATGCTGCCGAGCACCACCATGATCAGCGGCTCCATCAGGCTGGTCAGGTTGTCCACCAGGTTGTCGACGTCCGTTTCATAATGCTCGGCGACCTTCTCCAGCATGCTGTCCAGCGTGCCCGACTCTTCGCCGATGGCTGTCATCTGGATCGCCATGCCAGGGAACAGGCCGCTGGCGCTCATGGATTGATTCAATTGCATTCCTATTGCCACGTCCTGGCGCATGCGCGTGATTGCCTGGGTGAACCGCTCGTTGCCGGTGGCTGCGGCCACTGAATCCAACGCCTGTGCCAGCGGCACGCCGGCGGCGAAGGTAGTGGCGAGTGTGCGAGCGTAACGGGCGACAGCGGTTTTTTTCAGCAGTGTGCCTGCCAATGGCAGTTTCAACAAACCAGTGTCCAGCCACAGGCGCAAGCCGTTGTGTCGACGGTAGCCACGGCGTATCCCCCAGGCAGTCGCGGCCACGGCCAGCAACAGCATCCACCATGCGTTCTGCATGAATTCGGACAGCAGGATAACCAGTTGGGTAAAGCGCGGCAGCGGTGTGTCGATGCCGGCAAACAGGCTTTCGAATTGGGGTACGACGTGGATCAGCAAGATGCTACTGACCAGCGCCGCCACGAGCAGGACCACCAGTGGATAGGTCATGGCCTTCCTGATCCGGGCCTTGAGGCGTTGGCTCTTTTCCAGGTGGGTGGCTACTCGTTCCAGAAGGGTTTCCAGGGTGCCAGCCTGTTCGCCGGCCGCGATCAGGCTGCAATACAGTGGGGTGAAACACTGCGGCTGTTTCAATAATGCGCCGGTCAGGCTGTTGCCTGCGGCAATCTCCTGCTTCAATCCCTGGACCATCGTGCGCATGGAGCGGCTGTCAAAGCCTTCGCCAATCATGTCGAAGGCTTGCAGCAGGGGGATTCCCGCCCTCAGCAGAGTGGCCAGTTGGCGAGTGAACAGCGCAATATCGGCCGGGGTGATGGGGTTGCCCAGGCCCGAAAGGAGGCTGGAGCGCATCTGTACCCGAAGCGGGTTGATACCTTGCCGGCGTAATTGGGCCTTGATCATGGCGGGGCTATGGCCACGGGTTTCGCCAGAGACCTTGCGGCCATTGCGCAACGTGCCTTCCCAGGCGTAGGTGGTGGCGGGGTTCGCGGTGACATCATTCATTGGCGGCGACAGCTCATCGGCAGGTGACGATCTACAGCTTAGTCAGGCCTCTGTGTCCGTCAGGCTATTGGACAAGGGGAAAATGTCAGATTGTGCGTCTTGTGAGGGCCTTGCCCGGCGCGGATGAGTACACTGGCGCGGTTGTTGAGGGCAGGGCGCAGGACGTGCCTTGCGATGGGGTTTTATTCTGGAGAGTGAGTGTGATGCGTCAGAACGGCTTTACTTTGATCGAGTTGTTGATCGTCGTGGCGATCATCGGCATCTTGGCCACCATTGGCCTGCCCATGTACACCAAGCACCAGGCCAAGGCCAAGTTCACGGCTGGGCTGGCGGAAATCTCGGCGTTGAAGGCGGGCTTCGAAGACACCTTCAACCAGGGCACGGTGCCCACGCTGGCGCTGATCGGTGGCTCCAGCCCGACCGCCAACTGCGTGATCAGCGTGGTGGGTGATGTGGCTGCGGGGACGGGCTCGATTGCCTGCCAAATCCTCGATGCGCCTGCGCCGATCCAGGGCAAGCTCATTACCCTGGCGCGCAGTGCCAGTGAGGGTTGGAAGTGCACCACCAGCGCTGACGAGCAGTACGTTGCAAAGGGGTGTGCGGCTGGCAACTGAGGCCGGGCTGCCTTAATCAGTGATAGGAGCCCGGCGTGACGGGCTCCCAAGTAAAGGTTGCCCATGACGTTATCCGTGCAACAGCGAGGAAGCGTGTTCCTGGTGCTGGCGCTGAGCCTTTTGCTACTGGGTATTACCCTGTCCTTCAGTGGCCATGACTGGCAGCGTGTCATGCAGGTCGGCGTGGGTGTCTGTGCGTTGCTCTATTGCCTGGCGACTCCCGCCATGCGCCTGGTCGACAAGCCCACCGCTATCGGCCTGGCGCTGGTATTCGGCCTGGGCCTGATCTCTTCGTCGTTGGCCCACCAGCCACTCTGGGCGCTGACCGAGTGGGCGCTGATGATCACCTGCGGGGTGATTGCCGCAGCGTTTGCCCGGTTGCGGCGCAATGGCGATCCAGCCCTGGATCAGGTGCTGATCCTGTTTGTGTTGCTGCTGTGCCTGATCAAGGTTGTGCAATACGGGTACGCGGGCGTGCTGGCGTTTACCAGTGGCGCACCGACACTGGACACCGACCTCCTGCTTTCCGGGTTCTCCAACAAGCGCTTCTACGGCCAGTTCCAGACATTTACCTTGCCTTTGCTGGCATTGCCGCTGTTGCTCGCGAGCACCTCGCGGTTGGCGCGTGGGCTGGTATTTGCCCTGTTGTGTGCCTGGTGGTTGATTGCAATCAGTGGCGGCACCCGTGGCACCTGGCTGGGCATCGGCGTGGCTGCAATCGTCGTGGCTTTCCTGGGGGTTGCGGGGCGCCGCTGGTTGACCTGGCAGTTGGCTGCACTGTGTGGCGGGCTGTTTTTGTACTGGTTGTTGTTCACGGTCCTGGCGCGTTACCTGGGGCTGGAAATTGCCAGTCTTTCCAATGACCGGCTCACCACCAGCCTTTCGGGCCGTGAAGTGATCTGGTGGCAAGCCTGGGACATGATCCGCGAACGGCCGTGGCTGGGTTTCGGGCCGATGCACTTTGCCGATATCCCTAACCCGATTGCCGCCCACCCGCACCAGGCGATCCTGCAGTGGGCCAGTGAGTGGGGCGTGCCATCGGCCTTGTGTGTGGCGCTGCTGGCGTTGCGCGGCGGTTGGGCCACGTTGGTGGTCATTCATCGGCAAGGGGCGGCAGGGTCCGCGCAAGACCTGCTGCGCCTGTGCCTATTTGCCGCGCTGCTGGGCGCGACGGTGCAGGCCATGGTCGATGGGGTGATTGTGATGCCCTATTCGCAACTCTGGTTGGCGCTGGTGGTGGGTTGGCTGATGGCCTTGCATCCGTGGCGCACGCCGGTTGTCGCGCCGATGCCGCTGTTGCACCGGGCCTGGCAAGCGTCGGCAGTGCTCGCAGTGGTGTGGCTGGTATTTGTCGTGTATCGCGACTTGCCTGGTGCCACTGAGCGCAGCCAACACTACATTGACGTTGCCAAAAGCCATCTGCAGCCACGGTTCTGGGTCCAGGGAGTCATTGCGCCGCACATTCGGTAAGTTGCCGGGCGCCCAATGCAGTGCTAGCTTTAGCCCACCGCCCGTGTAGCTCAGTTGGTAGAGCAGCGCACTCGTAACGCGAAGGTCGCAGGTTCGACTCCTGTCTCGGGCAAAAAGGCACCACAGTTTTCAGATGATCCCAGAATGGTTCTGAAGGCCAGATGAACCGGTATTCGTGCCCGTTCTTTTGTATCTGCGCAACCTTGATGACCCAGATGCATCCCCATTCCTCGATCTAAGAGAACGACATGACCACGACAGCAATGACCCAGGAAGTGCGGCACGCAGAAGCCCTCAAGAAATATCTCGAGGAATCGCCGCAGCTTAAGGAAGAGATCAAGGAACTGAACGCTGATGACCAGCGCGACCAGATCCAGTGGGCATTCGAGGACGAGGCCGAGAGCCAGGGCTTCCAGCCTTGGGAACTGACCCTCAAGTACACGACCACAGCGGAAGAATTCGAAGCGGCGCGCCTGGCCTTGCACAAAGAGGCGGCCGAGGTGCTGGGTGTCGAGTGGGAAGAGTACTGCGAGATGAACAATCTGGTGGTTTAAACGCGATTATCGCCGGCAAGCCGGTTCCTACAGGTGTCGCACAATTGTGTAGGAGCCGGCTTGCTGGCGATGACGGTGTCAGATACTGAGCCGCATCGACAAATCCACTGCCTTCACATCCTTGGTCATCGCCCCGATGGAGATGTAGTCCACGCCGGTCTCGGCAATGGGCAGCAAGGTGCTTTCATTGATCCCGCCGCTGGCTTCCAGCTTGGCCTTGCCGCCGTTCAAGCGTACGGCTTCGCGCATGTCGTCCAGGCTCAACTCATCCAGCATGATGATATCGGCGCCCGCCGCCAGGGCTTCGCGTAACTCTTCCAGGCTTTCCACTTCGACTTCCACCGGCTTGCCCGGGGCGATCTTGTGGGCGGCAGCTATGGCCTGGGCAATGCCACCGCAGGCGGCGATATGGTTTTCCTTGATCAGGAACGCGTCATACAGGCCGATGCGATGATTGTGGCAACCGCCGCAGGTCACTGCGTATTTTTGCGCCAGACGCAGGCCCGGCAGGGTCTTGCGGGTGTCCAGCAGCTTGACCTGGGTACTGGCGACAAAGTCCGCCAGGTATTGCGCGCGCGTGGCCACGCCCGACAACAGTTGCAGGAAATTCAGCGCACTGCGCTCACCGGTCAGCAATGAGCGGGCGGGGCCTTCGAGGTGGAACAGCGCCTGATTGGGGCTGACGCGTTCACCGTCGCGCACCTGCCAATGCACGGCAACCCGCGGGTCTAACTGGCGGAACACGGCATCGACCCAGGCGGTGCCACTGATCACGGCAGCATCCCGGGTGATGATCGTGGCCTTGGCCAGCCGTTCGGCCGGGATCAATTGCGCGGTGATATCGCCGCTGCCGATGTCTTCCAGCAGTGCGCGGCGCACGTTGGCTTCGATTTCGGCGGTGAGGTCGGCGAGGCGTAGATTCGGCATAGCGGGCTCCACATACAAAGTGCCCCGATTATAGGGGCATGGCAGCGCCGAACCCAAGGTATGCCGGCATAACCTGCCTGATTACAAAGCACCTACAGAGTTTGCTGGCGCTACAGGGGCTATTTGCAAGATAATCTCGCGCCTTGCAATTGGCGTCATAGCTTTGACGTCTCGGTGATCTACAGATAATCGCGCTCCCGCCGGTATTCCATTGGCGGTTGCCGCGCGAGCGCTCACAAAACCGAACCCCGTCGTTCCAGGAGGCCAGCATGCACAATGACGCAAAGGTGGTGCCGATCAACAAGATCGCCGCACAAGCGATGCCGTCGCCGCTCGCCCGCCTGCCTGTGATCGTGCTTCAGGTGCGTGACAAGGCCACCCAGCAACTCGACCGGGGTTTGCAGGAACTGTTCGATAACGCCGACGACACCCTGTTCGAAATGGCCGACAAGGCCCGCAACAACGCCGACCACAATATTTTCTTTGAAGCCATGCGCGACCTGCGCCTCAAGCGTAAGAACTTCGAGCGCGTGTTCATGGAGCAATTCTTCGACGCATTCGCCAACCTGGGGCAGGCCGGGCAAGGCGAGTTGCTGTTGCCGACGGTCTCCTACGAAGCAGTACCCGGCGCGTGCGCCGATGACCTGGAAAAAGCCGTGGCCCTGGAGGCCATGCTCGACAAGGTCATGCACCGTGATGGCCTGGCCCTGGGGCAACTGACCGCCCGCCTCGGTGCGCTGCTGGGCAAGCGCCTCGACGATCGGGAAAACCCCCTGGGCCCGGCGATGCTCTGCGAGTACTTCCTGCGGGCCGGGCGCAGCCTGGGGGTGGAGATCCGGGTCAAGCTGATCATTTTGAAACTGTTTGAAAAGTACGTGCTCAGCGATGCCGACCTGCTCTATGGCGAGGCCAATCAGTTGCTGGTCGCCACCGGCGTGCTGCCCGAACTCAAGGCCGTCCCCTCGCGGCGTGCCGGCGAGCGCGCCAGCAGGGCCCGCCCGCCGGTCGAAGCGGCCCCTGCTGCCGACCCGCAGGCCGATGAGGCCGAGCAACAAGTCTTCGCGGCTCTGCAAGAACTGCTGCTGACCGTGCGCGGCAGTGTGGCCCCGACCCTGGAGGCCAGCGCCCAGGCCCAGCCGATTTCTACCCGTGACCTGCTGCGCCTGCTGTCTCACCTGCAGCAGTATGTGCCGGAACCTGCGGTCGAGGACGATTTCGACCTGCGCCGCCAATTGGAAGAACTGCTCACCCGGGTCAGCGTCAAGAGTGGCAAGTCGCGGGTAGTGGAAGATGCCGACGAGGATGTGATCAACCTGATCGCCATGTTGTTCGAATTCATCCTCGACGACCGCACCCTGCCCGATTCCCTCAAGGCGTTGATCGCGCGCCTACAGATTCCGATGTTGAAAGTGGCCGTGCTGGACAAGAGTTTTTTCAGTCGTGGCAGCCACCCGGCGCGGCGCTTGCTCAATGAAATCGGGACCGCCGCCATGGGCTGGGGCAAACGTGACGACTATCAGCGTGACAGCCTGTACGTGCGCATCGAGCAGGTGGTGCAGTGCCTGTTGAATGATTTTGTCGACGACCCGGCGATTTTCTCGGTGCTGCTGCAGGAATTCACCGCTTACACCCAGGACGAGCGCCGCCGCAGTGAGTTGCTCGAACAGCGCACCCGCGACGCCGAAGAAGGGCGCGCCCGCACCGAACAGGCCCGGCAACGGGTCGCCGATGCGGTTAGCCAACGCTTGCTGGGCAAGGTCTTGCCGCAGTTCGTGGTGCAGTTCCTGCAACAGGCGTGGAGCCAGGTCTTGTTGCTCGAATGCCTCAAGCACGGGCAACACTCGCCGCAATGGCAGGCGCGGTTGCGGGCCATGGACGAATTGATCTGGAGTGTCGGCCTGAGTGAAGACACCGAGGCTGGCCACCGCCTGCTGGAACAGTTGCCCGCGTTGCTCAAGGCCCTGCGTGAAGGGTTGAGCGAGGCGGCGTTTGATTCGTTTGTCACCCGGGAGTTTTTTGTCCAGTTGCAGGCCCTGCATACCCAGGCGTTCCAGGGGGCGGCGCTGCCCGGCGTGACACTGGTCCAAGTGCGCGAGGACGCGGCGGCTGGGGCGCCAGGGCAGACGGCCAGCCTGGCGGAGGACGATCCCGATCTGCTCAAGGTCCGACAACTGCGCATCGGCAGTTGGGTCGAATTTCGCGAAGATGAGGAAAACACCCTGCGCTGCAAGCTGACAGCGATTATCGCGCCCGCCAACAGCTATATATTTGTCAATCGCACAGGCCTCAAGGTGCTGGAAAAAACCTGCACTGAACTGGCCCTGGAGTTCAAGCGTGGCGGGGTGCGTACCCTCGATGATGCACTGCTGTTCGACCGCGCGCTGGCGTCGGTGATTGGCAATCTGCGGCAACTCAATCGCGCCAAGTGATCGCAACCACCCGGCGGATCACGGCATACTGGACGCTCTCACGTCTTGCGCAAGGAACCTGTATGCAGTTGGACCCCACCAGCGGTTGGTGCCAGGGCATTGCCCATTGCCCGTCGCCCAACTTCAATGAACGCCCGGGCGGCGAGATTTCCCTGTTGGTGGTGCATAACATCAGCTTGCCACCGGCCCAGTTCGCCACGGGCAAAGTGCAGGAGTTCTTCCAGAATCGCCTGGATGTCACGGAACATCCCTACTTTGCAGGTATTGCCGACCTACGGGTTTCTGCGCACTTTCTGATTGAGCGCGACGGCGCCGTGACGCAGTTTGTCTCCTGCCAGGACCGTGCCTGGCATGCCGGCGTCTCCTGTTTCGAGGGGCGCGAGACCTGCAACGACTTTTCCCTGGGGATCGAGCTTGAAGGGACCGACGACCAGCCCTTTACCGACGCTCAGTACCAATCCTTGATCGAACTGAGTCGCCAATTGCTGGCCGCCTACCCGGGCATCACGCTCCAGCGCATTTGCGGTCATAGTGACATCGCCCCAGGACGCAAGACCGATCCTGGACCGGCTTTTGATTGGGCGCGTTTTCGCGGCGCCTTGCAGGAAGGAGGACATGCACAATGAGTTTCCTGGTGTTGGTGCTGGCGGTATGGATCGAGAAGTTCTCGGCCTTGCGTTCGCGGGTACAACGCGATGGCCTTTGGCTGCGCGAACTGGCCCGGCTTGAGTCGAGCGCGCGGCTGGGCACGCAACCCTGGCTGATCCTGGTGTTGCTGGTATTGCTGCCAGTCGCGCTGCTGGGGCTGTTGCTGCTGGTCCTGGAGCCGGTGGCCTATGGTTTGCTGGCACTGCCGGTGCACCTGCTGGTAGTGATCTACAGCCTGGGCCGTGGTGACCTGCTGGGCCAGTTGGGGCCGTTTCGTGATGCCTGGCGCCGGGGTGACCTGCAAGCGGCTGAACACGTTGCCGAGCGCGACCTGGCCATTGGCGCCGACAGCGGCGAGCAACTGCTGGAGCGGGTCCAGGGCCATTTGCTGTGGCAGGCCTACCAGAGCTTTTTCGCGGTGATTTTCTGGTACTTCCTCCTTGGCCCGGTGGTCGTCCTGGCCTACCGCTTGCTGGCACTGGCTACCGAACACGGGCAAAACCCGCTGGTGGTCGAGCGCGCCGGGCAATTGCGCCATGCCTTCGACTGGTTGCCGGTGCGGTTGCTGGCGGCGAGTTTTGCCCTGGTCGGCAACTTTGTCGCGGTCAGCCGGGTGATGCTGCATGAGCTGCTGAGCTGGGATATCAGCGCAGCGCAACTGGTGGAAAAGGTCGGCCTGGTGGCCGGCGAAATTCCTGCACCGGTAGTCGGTGCCGAAGGCATCAACAGCCTGGACCGGTTGTGGGAACTGCTGCTGCGCGCTGCCGTGTTGTGGTACGCCGGGTTTGCGATCTGGACCGTCTTGCCCTGAAAAATACCTTGTGGGAGCGGGCTTGTGTGGGAGCGGGCTTGCTCGCGATGCGGTGTAGCCGTCAAAAAATCCGGTACTGACACACCGCTATCGCGGGCAAGCCCGCTCCCACACAAGCCCTCCCACATAGAGTCTGTTGTGGCTTCAAAAATCAGCCCGCCGCCAAGCCCCACTGATCGCGTTAACCTTAAGTTACAAAACTCCCCGCCGATTTAAGCTATACAGACAGCGCGCCCAATAGTGGCTTTCTGCCGCTGCCCTGCGCCTTCAATAAAAATAAAAGAAAAGGGAGTTCATCTGTGAAGAGCTTGCTCTATCCCGCCATTGCGTTGATGAATCGCCTGAGCTTCGGCATGAAGTTCAGCCTGATCAGCGTGCTGTTTTTCCTGCCGATGCTGGTAACCAACTATTACCTGGTGCGCGACTCCTGGCGTGAGTTCCAGGGCACGCAGGTGGAGTTGCAGAGCCTGGACCTGCTGGGCAGCAGCCTGATCCTGCGCCGCGACCTGGAAACCCTGAACAATCAGGTACAGATCAACGCCACCCTCGGCCAGGCAGGCAAGGCGGGGGATATCGAAAGCCGCATCACGGCATTGGAGCAGCGCGTACTTGAACGCCTGCAAGGCTTCCAGGCGATGACGGCCGATCCGGAGCAGGTCGCAGTGTTCGAAAGCAAGCGCGATGAAATGATTGCGGCGTTCAAGGGCCAGCAAACCGAGTCTTCACTGTTGAGCAAAAGTGCGTTGATCGGCAAGTTGCTCAACAAGGCACAGATGTTCAGCCAGATCATTGCCAGCCAGTCGGGGTTGAGCCGTGATGTGCAGAGCGATGTGCGCCAACTCAGCGACCTGGTGACCAGCGTCACCCCGCAAGTCACCCAGGCCCTGGGCGAGGGCCGGGCCATGGGCGCGTACTCCCTGGGCCAGGGTTTTCTCAACTCGTCGTCCAGTACGCGCTTTGACGAACTGCTGCAGCAATTGGAAAAGCTCCAGGCTGAATACGGCTTGAAAGTGCAGGACGCCCTCGGCTCCAGCAAGGCCGCCCATGGCTCCCTGGATGCCTTGGCCCAAGCCAGCCAGGCCAGCCTCAAGCAGGGCAGCGAACTGTTTGAAGAGCAGGTGGTGATGGCCGAAACCCTGGAGGCGCCATGGCAGACCTTCTATGACGACGTGACGGCCTTGATGGCCAAGACCTATCAATTGGACGACGCGACCCTGTCCTTCCTCGACCAGCAGTTGCAACAGCGCCTGGCCCAGAACCGCACGCACATGGTGCTGCTGGTCGCGGCGCTGGCGGCGGTGTTCCTGTTGATTTTCTATCTGTACGGCGGCTTCTACGCCTCGACGCGCACCACCCTGCGCCGCCTGGGCGCGATGATGGATAAGGTCGCTGCCGGGGACATGACCGTCAGCTTCAAGTCCCAGAGCCGCGATGAACTGGGGGAGTTGGGCGAAGTGTTCAACGGCACCGTGGCGAAAATCCACGACCTGATCGAACGGGTAGGGCAGACCGTCCATGAAGTCGAGCATCAGGCCGGGCAAGTGGAATCGGTGTCGGCGCGCAGCAACCAGGCGGTGTCGGGCCAGCGCAGCCAGATCGAGCAGGTGGCGACGGCCATGAACCAGATGTCGGCAACCGCCCACGAAGTGGCACGCAGTGCGGCAGCGGCTGTCAGCAGTGCCCACAGCGTCAACGATGAAACCCTCAGCGGGCGTGGCCTGGTGCAATCCCAGCAAGGCAGCATCGCGCTGCTGGCATCGGAGATCGATCAGTCAGTGCTGGTGATCAATCAACTGGCCATCGACAGCCAATCCATCAGCAGCGTGCTGGAAGTGATCAAGAGCATTGCCGAGCAAACCAATCTGCTGGCCTTGAACGCGGCCATCGAGGCGGCACGGGCCGGTGAGCAGGGGCGCGGGTTTGCGGTGGTGGCCGACGAGGTCCGCACCCTGGCCCGACGCACCCAGCACTCCACCGAAGAAATCGAGCAGATGATCGCCAAGCTGCACCAGGGCGTCAGCGCAGCGGTGAAGGCCATGGGCAGCAGCCATAAAATGGCCAGTGGTACGGTTGGTCAGTCGGAAAAAGTCCAGTTGGCCCTGGAAAACATCCTCGGTGCGGTAGGCATGATCGTCGATCAGAACCAGCAAATCGCGGCGGCGGTGGAGCAGCAGACGGCGGTGGCCCACGACATCGACCAGAACATTGTCGAGATCAATCGGGCTGGCGAGCACGCAGCCCAAGGCGCGCACCAGACCGAAGAGGCCAGCCGGCAATTGTCCCTGCAGGTGATTGAGCTGAAAAAGCTGATCGGCGCATTTCGCGTGTGAGTTATGTCTGTAGGTATTGTTTGTTGGCGATGTAGTGCATGTCCTGTTTTCCCGTGTGAGCTTTTTTTGTAGTGCGATTGGGTGAGAATTTGTTTCACACCCCATCCAGCGCTTCCGGGAGGCAGGGCCATGACCGCGACAACCCCAGGCGTGAAAGGGCATTGCGCCCATTGCGACATCACCTTCGGCCTCAAGCCCTGGCAGCTCAATGCCATTGCTCTCAACGAGCCCTTTGATTGTCCGTATTGTCACAAAGTCCTACAGCTCAATTGCCCCAGGCAACTGCGCCAGTTGAAGTCTCTGGACAACCTGGCCTTGCTGCGCCCGAGCATGCTTGTGCTGACCAGCGTGGCCTTGTTGGTGGCCCTGGTGGTGGAGTGGGTCGGCTTGATCAGCAAGGTCGGGCAATTGAACGTGTCGCTGGTGGCGATCCTGATTCACTTCTTGACCCTGCGTCATGCTCGCCACCGGCATCGCATGACCCTGACGCTACAGGCGGTCAACCCCGCCATCGAGCGGCCAGTTGAACAGTTCGCAAGTGTTGCGGGTGCTCGCTTCGGCCAACGCTGAAGGGCTGATGCCCATCAGTTCGGCCAGGGCGCCGCAGATTGCCGGCAGGTGCTGCGGGCTATTGCGTTGGCCGGGGTACATGGCGGGGGCCATGTCTGGCGAGTCGGTTTCCAGCACCACCGAATCCAGCGGCAGTTGGGCGATGACCTTGTGCATGCGCAAGGCCTGGGGCCAGGTCGGCGCGCCGCCCAGGCCCAGCTTGAACCCCAGCTTGATGTATTCGCGGGCTTCTTCGCGGCTGCCGGCGAAGGCATGGATGATCCCGCCCCGTGCCAGGCGGATGCGCTTGAGGGTGGCGATCACGGCCGCGTGGCTGCGGCGCACATGCAGCAGCGCCGGCAGTTGGAAGTCCACGGCCAACTGCAATTGCGCTTCAAACAATATTTGCTGACGCTCGCGGTCCAGGTGCTCGAGAAAATAATCGAGACCGATTTCCCCCACGGCGCACACCTGGCGATGGCCCTTGAGGCGGCTCAGCCAGTCGCCCAATTCGATCAGGTCTGCGGGACGATGTTCATCCAGATACACCGGGTGCAGGCCGAAGGCCCCATGCAGGTCCGGGTCCTGTTGCACCAGGTCCCACAACCGCTGCCAATTGCGCTGGTACACCCCCAGCACCACCATGCGCCGCACGCCGAGCTGGCGGCTGTGCCTGAGCACCTCGTCGCGATCAGCGTCGAAGTCCTCGAAGTCGAGGTGGGTGTGGCTGTCGATCAGCTCCACGCCTACGCCTCGTGAATCCGCTGCTTGAAGGTCCGGCCAATGGCATGCACGCCCGGCTGGTAGTGCTGTTCTTCAATCGCCGCCAGCGCCAGGCGCAGGGCCGTCTGCGCGATCAGCGCGTGCTGCTGGGCCATGGCGTTGACCGGTAGCGGCAGGAAGTCCAGCAACTGGGTGTCACCAAAGGTGCCCAGGCGCAGTGGCCGGGACTTGAGCGGGAAGTCATGCAGCGCGTCAAACACCCCTTGTAGCAATACGTAGGAAGTGGTCACCAGCGCGTCGGGTAAATGCCCCAGGCGTTGCAGGAGTTCTTCCATCAACTTGCGGCCACAATCACGGCTGAAGGCTTCGCCGTGCTCGATCAGCACTTCGCCCTTGAAGCCGTGCAACGCTTGCTGGAAACCCGCCGCGCGTTCCTGGCTGATGCTCAGCTCGGGGCGCGCGCCGATCAACACGATCTGCCGGGGCAGCGGTTGCAGCAGGCTGCTGGTCAACTGCTGGCAGGCCTGGCGGTCATCGCTGACCACCGAGCAGAACTGCTCGGCCTCCATCACCCGGTCGATGGCGATCACTGGCAGGCCCTTGGCTTGCAGCTCGCGATAACTGTCATCGCTGGCAGGCAGGCAACTGGCGACGAACAGCGCATCACAACGCCGCGCACGGAACAGTTGCAGTAACTGGCGCTCGCTATTGGCATCGTCGTCGGAACTGGCGATCAGCAATTGATAGCCACGGGCCCGCGCGCCTTGTTCCAACAGCTTGGCGATCCGTGCGTAACTGGGGTTTTCCAGGTCCGGCAGGATAAAGCCCAAGGTGCGGGTATGTCGGCTGCGCAGCCCTGCGGCCTGGGGGTTGGGAGTGAAGCCATGCTCCTCGACCACCGCCCGCACCCGTTCCACGGTGGCGGTGCTGATCCGTTGCTGTTGGGCCTTGCCATTGATGACGTAGCTGGCGGTGGTCACGGACACACCGGCTAGACGTGCAATATCACTGAGTTTCAAACCGGGATTTCCTTGTTTTTTAGAGCTTGCCCCGACATTTTGTCCAATCGTAACCGATTCCTGCACGCGACCATTGTCGCAACTCAAGCGCCGAGTGGTGCTTCAACGATGCAAAATTACCCAGTAATCTGCCATAAATTCTAGATTAAACGTTTCAGCAAGCGTATTTTTACGATGTTCGCCGCTGAGTGCCTACTGCCAATTGACCGCTCAGTCAGTTATTTTTGCACGGTTTAATCAAAACAATACCTAGTGCGCACCCCGCACTAACTAGGAGAAAGGCATGCTTGAGCTCACCGTAGAGCAGATATCCATGGGCCAGTTGGCTGTGGATAAGTCTGCTGCCTTGCAACTGCTCGCCGAAAAACTGGTAGCCGATGGCCTGGTCGCCGAGGGTTACCTGAGCGGCCTGCAAGCCCGTGAAGCGCAAGGCTCGACCTTCCTCGGCCAGGGTATTGCGATCCCCCATGGCACCCCCGAAACCCGCGACCAGGTGTTCGCCACCGGCGTGCGCCTGCTGCAATTTCCCCACGGTGTGGATTGGGGCGATGGCCAGATCGTCTACCTGGCGATTGGCATTGCCGCCAAGTCCGATGAGCACCTGCGCCTGCTGCAACTGCTGACCCGCGCCCTTGGTGAAACCGACCTGGGCCAGGCGCTGTGCCGCGCCACCTCGGCCGACGCCTTGCTCAAGCTGCTGCAAGGCGCGCCCCAGGAGCTGGCGCTGGATGCCCAAATGATCGGCCTGGGCGTGTCTGCCGACGATTTCGAAGAACTGGTGTGGCGCGGCGCCCGCCTGTTGCGCCAGGCCGATTGCGTGAGCAATGGCTTTGCCGCGGTGTTGCAGCAAGTCGATGCATTGCCCCTGGGCGATGGCCTGTGGTGGCTGCACAGCGAACAAACGGTCAAGCGCCCGGGCCTGGCCTTTGTCACACCGGACAAACCCATGCGCTATCTGGGCCAGCCATTGAGCGGCCTGTTTTGCCTGGCCAGCCTCGGCGAGGCCCACCAGGCATTGCTTGAGCGCCTGTGCGCCTTGCTGATTGAAGGGCGCGGCCAGGAACTGGGGCGCGCCACCAGCAGCCGGGCGGTCCTCGAAGTGTTGGGTGGCGAACTGCCCGCCGATTGGCCCAGCGCCCGTATCGCCCTGGCCAATGCCCACGGCCTGCATGCGCGGCCGGCCAAGGCCCTGGCCCAACTGGCGAAAGGCTTCGACGGCGAGATCCGCGTGCGGATCGTCGACGGGCAGGGCGGTGCGGTGTCGGTCAAGAGCTTGAGCAAGCTGCTCAGCCTCGGCGCCCGGCGTGGCCAGGTGCTGGAATTTGTCGCCGAACCCGGCATTGCCGACGATGCGCTGCCGGCGCTGCTGGCGGCTGTGCAAGAGGGGCTGGGTGAAGACGTCGAGCCGCTGCCGGCCGTCAGTGCACGGGTTGAGACCCTTGAGGTCGAACCACTGATCAGCGCGCCGCGCTCCGGCAGCCTGATTCAGGCAATCCCTGCGGCACCGGGGATCGCCATCGGCCCGGCCCATATCCAGGTGTTGCAGCCGTTCGACTATCCGTTGCGCGGCGAGTCGGCCAACGCCGAGCGCGAGCGGTTATCCGCAGCATTGCGCGATGTGCGCCACGATATCCAGGGCTTGATCGAGCGCAGCACGTCCAAGGCGATCCGCGAGATTTTCATCACCCACCAGGAAATGCTCGACGACCCGGAGCTGACCGACGAAGTCGACACCCGCCTCAAGCAAGGCGAAAGCGCCGAAGCGGCGTGGATGAGCGTGATCGAAGCAGCGGCCAAACAGCAGGAGTCCTTGCAGGACGCACTGCTCGCCGAACGCGCCGCCGACCTGCGGGACATCGGCCGGCGGGTGCTGGCGCAACTGTGTGGTATCGACACCCCGCAGGAGCCCGACGAGCCCTACATTCTGGTGATGGATGAGGTCGGCCCGTCGGATGTGGCGCGCCTCGACCCGACGCGCGTGGCCGGGATTCTCACCGCACGCGGTGGTGCCACCGCCCACAGCGCCATCGTCGCCCGCGCCCTGGGGATTCCCGCGCTGGTCGGCGCCGGGCCGGCGGTCTTGCTGCTGGCCTCGGGCACGCCATTGTTGCTCGATGGCCAGCGCGGGCGCCTGCATGTGGATGCCGATGCCGAGACCTTGCAGCGTGCTACCCAGGAGCGCGACACCCGCGAGCAACGCTTGCAGGCCGCCGCCGCGCAACGCCATGAACCGGCCTTGACCCGCGATGGGCATGCGGTGGAAGTGTTCGCCAATATCGGCGAAAGCGCCGGTGTGGCCGCTGCGGTCGAGCAGGGCGCCGAAGGCATTGGCCTGCTGCGCACCGAACTGATTTTCATGGCCCATTCCCAGGCCCCGGACGAAGCCACCCAGGAAGCCGAGTACCGTCGTGTGCTCGACGGCCTGGCTGGGCGGCCGCTGGTGGTGCGCACCCTGGATGTGGGTGGTGACAAGCCGCTGCCGTACTGGCCGATTGCCAAGGAAGAAAACCCGTTCCTTGGCGTGCGCGGCATCCGCCTGACCCTGCAACGCCCGCAGATCATGGAAACCCAACTGCGTGCGCTGTTGCGCTCGGCGGATGGCCGCCCACTGCGCATCATGTTCCCCATGGTCGGTAGCGTTGATGAGTGGCGCCAGGCCCGGGACATGACCGAGCGCCTGCGCGCGCAGATCCCAGTGGCGGACCTGCAACTGGGGATCATGATCGAAGTCCCCTCGGCGGCCCTGCTGGCGCCGGTTTTGGCCCAGGAAGTGGACTTTTTCAGTATCGGCACCAATGACCTGACCCAGTACACCCTGGCCATCGACCGTGGTCATCCAACCTTGTCGGCCCAGGCTGACGGCCTGCACCCGGCCGTGCTGCAACTGATCGACATCACCGTGCGCGCCGCCCATGCCCATGGCAAGTGGGTCGGGGTGTGCGGTGAGCTGGCGGCCGACCCGCTGGCAGTGCCGGTGCTGGTGGGCCTGGGGGTCGATGAGTTGAGCGTCTCGGCGCGCAGCATTCCCGAGGTCAAGGCCCGGGTGCGTGAATTCACCCTGGGCGAGGCCCAGGCCCTCGCACAAAACGCCTTGGCCGTGGGCTCTCCCGCGCAAGTGCGTGCCCTTGTGGAGGCTGTGTAAATGGCAAGGATTCTAAGCCTGACGCTGAACCCGGCGTTGGACCTGACCGTACAACTGACACGCCTGGAGCCGGGAGCGGTCAATCGCAGCCTGGCCATGCTGACCCATGCGGCGGGCAAGGGCGTGAACGTCGCCCAGGTGTTGGCAGACCTTGGCCATCACGTGACGGTTGGCGGTTTTCTGGGGGCAGACAATCCCCAGGCATTTGAAGCGTTGATTGCCCGTCGGGGTTTTGTCGATGCGTTTATTCGTGTGCCGGGGGAAACCCGCAGCAATATCAAGGTGGCCGAGCTGGACGGCCGGGTGACCGATATCAACGCGCCGGGGCCTGTGGTCAGCGCGCAGGCGCAACAGGCCCTGCTCGACCAGTTGACGCAGATTGCCCCGGGCCATGATGTGGTGGTGGTCGCCGGCAGCCTGCCCCAAGGTGTCAGCCCGCAGTGGTTGCAGGGCCTGTTGTTGCACCTGAAAAACCTCGGGTTGAAAGTCGCCCTGGACACCAGCGGCGAAGCCCTGCGCGCCGGGTTGCAGGCCGGCCCCTGGCTGGTCAAGCCCAACACCGAAGAGCTGGCCGACGCCCTCGATTGCCCGACCGCTACCGTCGCGCAACAGGCCCAGGCCGCCCAGCGCCTGCACCTGCAAGGTGTCGAGCATGTGGTGGTGTCCCACGGCGCCGATGGGGTCAATTGGTTCGGTCCCGACGCTGCCCTGCAGGCCACGCCGCCACGGGTCACCGTCGCCAGTACCGTAGGCGCGGGCGACTCGTTGTTGGCCGGCATGCTGCACGGTTTGCTGGCGATGGAGGCACCGCGGCAAACCCTGGCGCGGGCCACGGCCATCGCCGCGATGGCCGTCACGCAGATCGGTTTTGGCATCAGCGACGACGCGCAACTGGCGCGTCTCGAAAGCGGTGTGCACGTCCGCCCGCTGACAGAACAATAAGAGGGATTGTCATGAAATTAGCCATTGTTACTGCCTGCCCCAACGGCATGGTCACCAGTGTGCTGTGCGCCCGCTTGCTGGACGCCGCCGCCCAGCGCCAGGGCTGGAGCACCAGCGTGGAGGTGGTGGACGTGAACCACCCCGAGCGCGCACTTTCCCAGGCCACCCTCGACGCGGCCGAATGGGTGTTGCTGGTCGCCAGCACGCCGGTGGACATGCAGCGCTTTGTCGGCAAGCGCGTGTACCAGAGCACCCCGGCCCAGGCGTTGCAGGACGTTGAAGCGGTGCTGCAACGGGGCGCGCAAGAGGCCCAGTTGTACGTGGCAACCGCCGCGGTGCCGGCGGCGAAAGCCGCCCCGCGTATCGTCGCCATCACCGCCTGCCCCACCGGCGTGGCCCACACCTTTATGGCCGCCGAAGCCTTGCAGCAAGCCGCCAAGGCCAAGGGTTATGAGCTGCAGGTGGAAACCCAGGGCTCGGTGGGCGCACGCACGCCCCTGAGCGAGCAAGCCATTCGCGACGCGGATGTGGTGCTGCTGGCCGCCGACATCGAAGTGGCCACCGAGCGCTTTGCCGGCAAGAAAATCTACCGTTGCGGCACCGGCATTGCGCTCAAGCAGTCCGCCGCAATCCTCGACAAAGCACTGGCCGAAGGCCAACAGGAAAGCGCGGCCAGTGGCGCGGTGGCCAAGGCGGAGAAAACCGGGGTCTACAAGCACCTGCTGACCGGCGTGTCGTTCATGTTGCCGATGGTGGTGGCGGGGGGCTTGTTGATTGCCCTGTCCTACGTCTTCGGGATCCACGCCTACGAAGAACCTGGCACCCTGGCCGCAGCCCTCAGAGCGGTCGGCGACCACGCCTTCACCCTGATGGTGCCGTTGCTCGCCGGCTACATCGCCTACTCGATTGCCGACCGTCCGGGCCTCGCGCCGGGGATGATCGGCGGCCTGCTGGCCAGTACGCTGGGCGCGGGTTTTATCGGCGGGATCTTCGCCGGTTTCCTCGCCGGCTACAGCGTCAAGCTGATTACCCGCGCGGTGCCATTGCCGCAAAGCCTGGAGTCGCTCAAGCCGATCCTGATCATCCCGTTACTGGCGAGCCTGGTCACGGGCCTGGCGATGATCTACCTGATCGGCCCGCCCGTGGCGCAGATGCTGGCGGGCCTTACGGACTTTCTCAGCACCATGGGCACCACCAATGCGGTGCTGCTGGGCATCCTGTTGGGTGGGATGATGTGCGCCGACCTCGGTGGGCCGATCAACAAGGCGGCCTACGCCTTCTCCGTCGGCCTGCTGGCCTCCCAGAGCGGCGCGCCGATGGCCGCCACCATGGCCGCGGGCATGGTGCCGCCGATTGGCATGGCTATCGCTACGTTCCTGGCCCGGCGCAAGTTCGCCCAGACCGAGCGCGAAGCCGGCAAGGCCGCGTTGATCCTGGGCATGTGCTTTATCTCCGAAGGCGCCATCCCGTTCGCCGCCAAGGACCCGCTGCGCGTGATCCCCGCCAGCATCGCCGGCGGCGCGTTGACCGGCGCCTTGTCGATGTACTTCGGCTGCAAGTTGATGGCACCCCATGGCGGGCTGTTTGTGATGCTGATCCCGAACACCATCAACCATGCGCTGCTGTACCTGTTGGCGATCGTTGCCGGCAGCGTACTCACAGGGCTGGTGTACGCCGTGATCAAGCGTCCGGAGGCCGTCGAACTGGCCGTTGCCTGAGTGTAGGTAGCGACACCTGTCATCTGTGCTTCATCCGGCCATGCTTTAGTTTTCCTTTTGCTGTGCAGAGGCAAACCCATGAGCCACTTCAATCCCGGCCGTCGTCGGGTGATCCAGGGCGTCGGCGCCGGCCTGTTGCTGCCGGGGCTGGCGCCGGCGGTAATTGCTTCAGTCAAGGACCGGCCGCAGTTGACCGATGGCGTGCAGTCTGGCGACTTGCTGGGCGACCGCGCCATGATCTGGAGCCGCTGCGACCGCCCGGCACGGATGGTGGTCGAGTGGGATACCCGCAGCCTGTTCGGCAACCCGCGCCGTTTCATCTCGCCTTTGGCCGACAGCCGCAGCGACTTCACCGCCCGCGTCGAGCTGACCGGGCTGCCCGCCGACCAGGCGATTTTCTACCGTGTGCAATTTGAGGATGCGCAGACCGGCGTGGCCAGCGAGCCCTGGTTCGGCCACCTGCGCAGCGTGCCGCAACAACGGCGCGATATCCGCTTTGTGTGGAGCGGCGACACCGTCGGCCAGGGCTTTGGGATTAACCCGGATATTGGCGGCATGCGCATCTACGAAGCCATGCGCCTGCGCCTGCCTGACTTTTTTATCCACAGCGGCGACACCATCTACGCCGACGGCCCGGTACCGGCGCAATTGACCACCGAAGGCGGGCGCATCTGGCGCAACCTTACTACCGAGGCCAAGAGCAAAGTCGCGCAAACCCTGGATGAATACCGTGGCAACTACCGCTACAACCTGATGGACGACAACGTGCGCCGCTTCAATGCCCAGGTGCCGCAGATCTGGCAATGGGACGATCACGAAGTGGTCAACAATTGGTCGCCCGGCAAGCAACTGGACGAGCGTTACCAGACCAAGGACATCACCACCCTGGTGGGCCGCGCACGCCAGGCCTGGCTGGAATATGCGCCGATGCGCTTGCAGGGCGCCGACCAGGGTGGGCGCATCTACCGCAAGCTCAGCTACGGGCCGTTGCTCGATGTGTTTGTGCTGGATATGCGCAGCTATCGCGGGGCCAACGATGACAACCTGGGCGGGACCAAACCGTTTCTGGGGCGGGCGCAACTGGACTGGCTCAAGGGCGGACTCAAGGCGTCGAAGGCGCAGTGGAAGGTGATCGCCGCCGACATGCCCATCGGCCTCGGCGTGCCCGACGGCGAAGTCAGCCCCGGCGTGCCGCGCTGGGAGGCGGTGGCCAACGGCGACCCGGGCGCGGCCCAGGGCCGTGAGCTGGAAATTGCCGAATTGCTGGGCTTCCTGCGCGCGCAACAGGTGCGTAACCATGTGTGGCTGACCGCTGATGTGCACTACTGCGCGGCGCACCACTACCACCCGGACCGGGCGGCGTTCCAGGATTTCGAGCCGTTCTGGGAATTCGTCGCGGGGCCGCTGAACGCCGGGAGCTTCGGGCCCAATCCTTTGGATAAGACCTTTGGCCCGCAGGTGGTATTTGAAAAGGCCCCGGCCGTGCAAAACACATCGCCGTTTGCCGGGTTCCAGTTTTTTGGCGAGGTGCAGATTGATGGGCAGACGGCGGAGTTGACGGTCACACTACGCGACCTCGATGGCGTGTCGGTATTCGAACAAAAACTCCAACCCGCCTGACCTGAAATGCGCCCAAACCTGTGGGAGCGGGCAAGCCCGCTCCCACATTTGGATGTGTGCATGTCCAGAGATCGTAGACATCCCACATTTTGATGGGTGTACGTCAGTACACATCCCGGCGGTAGCGGCCCTGTTCGATAAGGCGTTCCACCGCCTCGCTTCCCAGGACGTCCACCAACACCTGGTCCACCCCGCCCGCCATGCCCTGCAAACTGCCACAGACATAAATCGCCGCGCCCTCGGCCAGCCATTTACGCAATACATCGGCGGATTCGCGCAGGCGGTCCTGGACGTAGATCTTCTCTTCTTGATCCCGCGAAAACGCCAGGTCCAGCAACGCCAGGTCGCCACTGGCCAGCCAGCCTTGCAGCTCGTCCTGGCAGTGGTAGTCGTGGGCGATGTTGCGTTCGCCGAACAGCAACCAGTTGCGCTGCTGGCCGTCGGCGATGCGCGCCTTGAGCAAGCTGCGCAAGCCGGCAAGGCCGGTGCCGTTGCCCAGCAGGATCAGCGGTACCGGGTCAGTCGGCAGGTGGAAGCCGCTGTTGCGCCGCAACCGCAGGCTGATTGCCGCGCCCAGCGGCGCGTGTTCGGTCAGCCAGCCTGAACCCAGGCCCAGGCTGCCGTCGGCGTGGCGTTCCTGGCGCACGATCAGTTCCAGTACGCCATCGCTGGCAATCGAGGCGATGGAGTATTCGCGCATGCCCACCGGCACCAGCGCCTCTACCAGGGCCTGGGCGTGCAGGCCGACCAGGTGGGAGCGGTTGTCCGGCAACTGGCGGCTGGCAAGCACCTGTTCCAGGGGCCGCGCCAAGCCATCGATCAGCACTTCGTCCGTGCCGGCGATGCCCAGGCCGTCGAGGAAATGTTCGACGGCCCACGGGCAATTGCGTGGCAGGATTTCCACCAGGTCGCCGGCCAGCCAGTTCCGTGGGGCGGGCGGGGTGAGCCCCAGCAGGTAGACGCCCGAGCCGCTGCTGTCTGGGTTGAGCAGGGTGCGCCGGTCCAAGGTCCAGCTTTCGTAGCTGGCGCTGGCCCAGGCGGCCGGTGCGTGGCCGGTGATCTGCCCCAGTTGCTGTTGCCAGTGCAACAGGGCCTCCTGGTCGCCGCTGTCGACTTCCACCGGGGCGAACAACGGGTTGCCGCCCTGGTTGGTCAGCCAGAAGTGCAGGCGCCGGGCAAAGCCGCAAAAGTGCTGGTATTGACGATCGCCCAGAGCCAGCACCGAGTAGTTCAGGCCCTGGAGGGCAAGGTCTTGGCCCAGCACGCTGCGTTCGAAGCCGCGCGCGCTGTCCGGGGCTTCGCCGTCGCCGAAGGTGCTGACCACAAACAGCGCATGTTCCGACTGGCGCAAGTCGTCTTCACTGACACTGCCCAGGGGCTGCACCTTCACCGGCAACCCGGCCGCCTGCAACTGGCCGGCGGTCTGCCAGGCCAGTTGCTCGGCAAAGCCGCTCTGGCTGGCGAAACCGATCAGCCAGGCCGGTGCATTGCCAGGGTTTTCGCCCAGACCTTTGCGTGCATCGCGCACCTGGCGCTTTTTGCGGCGGCGGTCCAGGTACAGCAACCAGCCGGTAATAAAGAACAGCGGCATGCACAGCGAAGTGACGGTAAGGATAATCCGCCCCACCAGGCCGAAGTAACTGCCCACATGCAGCGCATAGATGCTGGTCAGCAATTGCGCCTTGAGGCTTTTATCGCCATAGCGTTGAACACTTTTGACCACGCCGGTGGCCGGGTCCAGGTTGATCTGGTTCAGCGCGCGGTCATGGGGAGAGTTCTGCAACAGGTAGTAGATCGTGGCCGGTTGCCCGGCGACGGCTGGCATACGGATGTTGTAGGCACTCAGGCCCGGGCCGGCGGTGCTGTAGATGCTGCTCCAGATCGCCTCGTAGTTGGCCACGGGTGCCGGGCCCGCCGGCGCCGGGCCGCGATTGCGCACCCGCTCGTTTTGCGGGGCATCGGACAGCAGCTTGGTCAGGCCCTTGTTGTACCACTCGTAGGACCACGACAAACCGGTGAGCGCGGCCAACAGGTAGAACAGCAGGCACCAGGTGCCGAACACCGAGTGCAGGTCCCAGTTGAAACTGCGGCCTTTCTTGCGCCAGTCCAGGGTCAGCCAGGCACGCCAGTTCGCCACCTGGCGCGGCCAGCGCAGGTACAGGCCGGAGAGGCAGAAGAAAATCAGGATCAGCGTACAGGCGCCGGTGATTTGCCGGCCGGTATCGCCCATGGCGAGGAAGCGGTGCAGTTGCAGCATCAGGCCGAAAAAGTCCTGGCCGACGGCATCGCCCAGGTAGTCGCCGGTGTACGGGTCGAAGTAGCGCATCTGCCCCCGGCGTTCGCCCGGTGGCGGCGTGAAGAAGACCCGGGCGGCGTTGCCGCTTTCGCTTTCCACCCACAGCATGGACACGGCCTTGCCTTCGGTGGCTTCGAGTTTGCGCACCAGTTCAGCGGGTGGCAGCACCCCGGCGGGTTGCTGGTGCACGGTCAGTACCGTGGGGTTGAGCGCCCGCAGGATTTCATCCTGGAACGAGTACGCGGCCCCGGTAATCCCCATCAATGCCAACACCAGCCCGGCGGTAATGCCGAAAAACCAGTGCAACTGGAATAGGGTCTTCTTCAACACGTGGGACGGCCTCGCTGAGCTGGATAGGAATTTTACGGCGCGCATTATGCCGTGAGTTGTCGAGAAAGATTCTTTTTTACATACGAAAGCCCCGGGCATCCGATGCGCGGGGCTTTTGCATGAAACCTACAGCGTCTTAGAAGTGGAAGCTGGTGGTCAACAGGGCCGTACGACCGGCTGCCTGGTTGGCGAAGTGTGCGCCGTAGGCCTTGTCGTAGTAGGTCTTGTCGGTCAGGTTCTGCACGTTCAATTGCAGGTCGACGTTCTTGGTCAGCTTGTAGCTGGCCATGGCGTCGTAGCGGGTGTAGGACGGTACGTAGACGGTGTTGGCCGGGTCGCCGTAGACGTCGTCGACATAGAACGCGCCGCCACCGACGGTCAGTTTCGAGGTGATGTCATAGGTGGTCCACAGGCTGAAGGAGTGCTTCGGCGTGTTGGGCATTTCGTTGCCTTTGTTGGAGCCGGTCGTCACAACGTTTTGGCGGTTGCCGTTTTTGCCTGGATCAACCAGCTCGCTTTTCAGGTAGCTGTAGCCAGCGAATACCTGCCACTGCTCGGTGAGCTTGCCGCTGGCGGAAAGCTCCAGGCCATCAACCCGGGATTCGCCGGCGTTTTCGAAGGTGTTGGAGTTCACCAGGATGCGCGCGTTTTTCTTTTCGGTGCGGAATACGGCAGCGGTCAGGGACAGGCGGTCGTGGAACAAATCCCACTTGGTGCCCAGCTCGTAGTTGACGGTTTCTTCCGGTTTCATGTCGCTGGTGTTGATGCCGGTTGGGATGGCGTTGGAGTCGACACCTTCACCCACCAGGCCGCCAGCAGGCGAGGCCGAAGTGGCATAGGAGGTGTAGATGCTGCCGTTTTCCATCGGCTTCCAGACCAGGCCGGCCTGCCAGTTGAAGAACTGGCTGTCGTCCTTGAGCTTGGTGCGGGCTTTTACCGTGGCGGAGGGTACCGCGTTGGTGTTGGCCTCGGTGTCGAACGTGTCGTAGCGCAGGCCGACGTTCAGCAGCCACTGCGGGTCGAGTTCGATGGTGTCGAACACGTACGCGGCGCGGCTGGTGGCCTTGGTGTTGGTGCCCATGTAGTTGCGGGCGACGCTGCCGGTCCAGGCATCGTTGGGGTTCGGGTCGCTCAACGAAGTGCACTGGCCGCCCTTGCCGCCGCCGGCCACGGTGCAGCTCGGGTTGCTGTTGGGGCTGACGGTGTAACCGCTGACACGGGTTTCTTCACCGGTAAATTCCAGCCCCGTGGAGTAGCTGTGCTTGAAGCCCAGGGCCTGGAAGCTGCCAAACAGATCGGTCTGGTTGGTGGTGGTCGTGGTGGTGGACACGCGGCTGTTGGCCCGGCGCCAGACGGTACCGAACTGGTTGACGTTGTGCTGGCTGTCGTCCGGTTGGGTGAGTACGTAGTCCTGGCCGGTGCTGCCGTGGCGCAGGGTGTTCTTGAGCGTCATGTTGTCGTTCAGGTCGTGTTCGATGGAGAACGTACTGATATCGGCGCGGGTCTTGCGGAAGTCGCGATCCTTCAAACCATAGAAGTTGCTGCTGTCGCCACCGTCGGTGGGTTTGTCATGCACATGCACAGCCGTCGCGGAACTGTTGCTGTAGCCGTAGGGAATGCCCGAATCCGGCAGGTCGTTGCTTTCCATGTGGTAGTAGCTGAGGTTGACGCGGGTCGGGGTGCCCAGGCCAAAGGTCAGCGACGGTGCCACGCCCCAACGGTCGTAATTGACTGCGTCGCGGCCGGCCACGTTCTGTTCGTGGCTCATCAGGTTCAGGCGGAACGCGGCGTTGTCGAGGAACTGGCGGTTGACGTCGAGGGCATAGCGCCGGGTCTGGTCGGAGCCGTAGGTAAAGCCGCCGTTGAGGAAGTCCCGTGCTTGTGGGGTCTTGCTCACCAGGTTGAGGCTGCCACCGGCCGAGCCACGGCCACCGAACGAGGAGTTGGGGCCCTTGCTGACTTCGATGGACTCGATATCGAAAATTTCCCGGCTCTGGCCGCCGGTATCACGCACGCCGTCCAGGTAGGTGTCGCCCTGGGCATCGAAGCCACGGATAAACGGACGGTCGCCCTGGGGGTTGCCGCCTTCACCGGCACCAAAGGTAATCCCCGGCACGGTACGCAGAGCGTCCTGCAGCGAGGTGGCGGCGGTGTCCTTGAGCACCTGCGCTGGCACCACGGTGACGGAGCGCGGGGTGTCGACCAGGGGCGCGGTGTATTTCTGCGAAGAGGCTTTTTCGGTCTGGTAGGAGGTTGCGTCCTGTTCCTGGCCGGTGATGCTGGTGGCCCCCAGGGAAATGCTGTTGCGCTCGCCTTTTTGTTCGGTCTCTTCGGCCGCTTGCGCCATATGGGCGACAGAGCTGGCGCTGATGGCCACGCCAATGGCCGAGGCCAGCAAGCGCGGTGAACTGTTTGGTGTTTTTGTAATGTGGCGCGACATGAAATTCCCTACCCCAAGGATGTTAGGTCGCGAAATATATTGTAAACAATTATGCATAGCAATTGAGAGGCATTGCTATTTGCACTCTATTTACAAAATTTACACTTCGGGAGTTACGGTTTTTGCGGGCTCATACGTCTGCCCGTCGGATCAGGGTTTTACAGCGTCAATAGTAATCAATACCATTGGCGCCCCTCTGCCCTCAGGTAACGTCTCATGCTGCTGCATATTCCCGGCCTGTTCTCCCGCGAAGAAGTCCTGCGCATCCGCGAAGCCCTGGAGCAGGCGGACTGGGCAGACGGCAAGATCACCGCCGGGCACCAGTCGGCCAAGGCCAAGCACAACCTGCAATTGCCCGAAGGCCACCCACTGGCCAAGGAAATCGGCGCGGCCATGCTCGAGCGCCTATGGCAAAACCCGCAATTCATGTCGGCGGCGCTGCCACACAAAGTCTTCCCGCCATTGCTCAATTGCTACACCGCGGGGGGCAGCTTCGACTTTCATATCGATAACGCCGTGCGCCAGCCCAAGGGCAGCCCCGAGCGGGTGCGCACCGACCTGTCTGCCACGCTGTTTTTCAGCGACCCGGATGAGTACGACGGCGGCGAACTGCAGATCCAGGACACTTTCGGCCAGCAGCGGGTCAAGCTGCCCGCCGGCGACATGGTGCTGTACCCCGGCTCCAGCCTGCACAAAGTCAACGCCGTGACCCGTGGTGCGCGCTATGCCGCGTTTTTCTGGACCCAAAGCCTGGTGCGTGAAGACAGCCAGCGCACGTTGCTGTTCGAAATGGACGGTGCGATCCAGCAACTGAGCCGTGACGTACCGGACCACCCGGCCCTGATCCAGCTCACCGGCACCTATCACAACCTGTTGCGTCGCTGGGTCGAGGTCTGAGCATGGCTTTTCACTTGCGCCGCGAAGAACGCCTCGACGGCGAACAACTGCGCGCCATGCTCGACGAATCACCGGCCCGCGCGGCCCAGGCGATCCTGATGGCGGCGAAGGAGGGCGTGCTCGATGCCCAGGCGCTACTGGGGCAAATCCTCCTGGAAGGGCGCGGGATCGAGCGCGATGAAGCACTGGCCCTGCGCTGGTTCCGGATTGCGGCACAGGGCGGGCACCTGATGGCACGCAATATGGCGGGGCGCTGCCTGGAACACGGCTGGGGTTGCGCCGCCGATGAGCGGGCGGCGGCCGTCGAGTATCGCCAGGCAGCAGAGGCGGGGCTGGATTGGGGGTTGTACAACTACGCCAACTTGCTGGCCACCGGGCGCGGTGTGACGCCAGACCAGCAACAGGCGCTGGCCTGTTATCGCCAGGCTGCCGAACGGGGGCATGCCAAGTCGATGAACCTGTTGGGGCGATACCTGGAAGACGGGCAATTTTGCGCGCAAGACCTGCCCGCAGCGCGCGATTGGTATCGTCGCTCGGCCGAAGGTGGGGATTTTCGCGGGCAGTTCAGTTATGCGGCGGTGCTGGCGGATCAAGGCCAGGTCGAGGCGGCGCTGGAGTGGCTGCACCGGGCGCTGGAAGGCGGGAATCTGAAGTTTTTGCAGGTGGCGCACAAAGCGCTGGCGGCGGCGAATGATCCGCAGATTCGCGCCATGGCTGCTGCCTACCAGCAACGCGCAGAAGAGCTGTAGGAGCCGGCAAGCCGGCTCCTACGGGGTCAGACGTAGAAGGATTTCAGCGGTGGGAAACCGTTGAATTCAACGGCGCTGTAGCTGGTGGTGTACGCACCGGTGGACAGCCAGTACAGGCGGTCACCAATGGCCAGGTTCAGCGGCAGGCCGTACTTGTAGTTTTCGTACATGATATCGGCGCTGTCGCAGGTAGGACCGGCGATCACCACTTCTTCCATCTCGCCTTTTTTCTCGGTCCAGATCGGGAACTTGATGGCTTCGTCCATGGTTTCGATCAGGCCGGAGAACTTGCCCACATCCGTGTACACCCAGCGCTCGACGGCGGTACGGGATTTACGTGCAACCAATACCACTTCGCTGACCAGGATCCCGGCGTTGGCGATCAACGAACGGCCCGGCTCCAGGATGATTTCCGGCAGCTCGTCACCGAAGTCTTCCTTGAGGAAGCGGATGATTTCCTCGGCGTAGGTTTCCAGGCTGTTGGTGCGGGTGATGTAGTTGGCCGGGAAGCCACCGCCCATGTTGATCAGCTTGAGGTGGATGCCGTCTTCTTCTTTCAAGCGCTCGAAGATCACCTTGACCTTGGCGATGGCTGCGTCCCACACGCTGATATCACGCTGCTGCGAACCCACGTGGAACGAGATGCCGTAAGGCACCAGGCCCAGGTCGCGGGCGAGGATCAGCAGGTCCATGGCCATGTCGGTCTGGCACCCGAATTTGCGCGACAAAGGCCAGTCAGCCGTGGTCGAGCCTTCGGTAAGGATACGCACATAGACTTTGGAGCCCGGCGCGGCCTTGGCGATGTTGCGCAGGTCGGCTTCGGAGTCGGTGGAGAACAGGCGCACGCCCTTCTCGTAGAAGTAGCGGATGTCCTTGGATTTCTTGATGGTGTTGCCGTAGCTGATACGGTCGGCGCTGACGCCACGGTCCATGACCTTGTCCAGCTCGTAGATCGAGGCGATGTCGAAGCTCGAACCCTTGTCTTTCAACAGGTCGATGATCTCGACGGCCGGGTTGGCCTTGACGGCGTAGTACACCTTGGCGAATTCGAAACCGGCGCGCAGGTCATCGTAGGCCTGGCTGATCATCGCGGTGTCGATCACCACGAACGGGGTTTCTTGCTTGTCGGCGAACGCCTTCATTTTGTCAAAAGTGGCGCGCGCGAAATAATCTTCGACGTTGATCGACATGCTGGGAACTCCTAAGGGCAAACTAAATTGATCAATGGGTGCAAATGAACGTCCTCCGTATCCCCACTTTGGTTCGCCTACTTCCCAAGGCATGTCGCCGAAAGCAAAAAGGCCACGGGATAAGCTTCCCTTGGCCTTGCTGTCTCGTCGTCAGTACTTGAGCCGGATGGATCGTTTCCAGCATGGACGTTCGGCGCGAACTTTAGGGCGTGAGGAGCTTGAGATCAACTAAAAATGTCGCGTTTTTGCACGCGTTCGTCGCGCGATCCCGTGCAGCTACTTATGTAACCGACCGGTGTGACGGATTGATGTTCCCCGGATGGGGCTGATCAGATGGATTTGCGGTGTATTCATCGCAGGCAAGCCAGCTCCTACAGGGATTGCATTCCAACTGTGGGAGCTGGCTTGTCTGTGATAGCGGTCTATCAGGCCAAGGCAGTCTCGGCAGGCGACACGATACTGGTCTTGCCCCCACGGGACTTACCGGAGCTCAGGTACTCGGCAATCGATTCCTGGGTCACTTCACCCAAAAACACCCGCTCGGCATCCATCACCGGCAGCCACGAGCGGTTGAACTCGTACATGCGCGACAACAGGATGCGCAAGTGCTCGTCAAACGCCGCCGTGGCGTTGAACTCGCGCAGGTATTGGGCGCAGGTACCCGTCTGACGATGCAGGTCGCGACGTCGTACATAACCCAGGGCCTTGTTCTCGGCGCAGGTGACCACCACATAGCGCCGGTCATGCTCGTCCATCAGCTCCAGGGCATCGGCCACCGGCGTTTCCGGGCTGACCGACGGGGCGTTGTCCGCCGCGTCTTCGGCCTTGACCAGCAGCAGGCGCTTGAGGGTGCTGTCCTGGCCGACAAAGTTGCTGACAAACTCGTCGGCAGGATGGGCCAGCAGGGTGTCCGGGTGGTCGATCTGCAACAGCTTGCCGGCGCGGAAGATGGCGATTTTGTCGCCCAGCTTGATCGCCTCGTCGATGTCATGGCTGACCATGATCACCGTCTTGTTCAATGCGCGCTGCATCTCGAAGAACTCGTTCTGGATCATCTCGCGGTTGATCGGGTCGACCGCGCCGAATGGCTCATCCATCAGCAGCAATGGCGCGTCGGCCGCCAGGGCGCGGATCACGCCGATCCGCTGTTGCTGGCCACCGGACAATTCACGGGGGTAGCGGTGCAGATACTGCTTGGGTTCGAGCTTGATCATGCTCATCAACTCGCGGGCGCGGTCGTGGCACTTCTGCTTGTCCCAGCCCAGCAGCTTGGGCACCACCACGATGTTTTCCTCGATGGTCATGTTGGGGAACAGGCCGATCTGCTGGATCACGTAGCCGATGTTGCGGCGCAGGGTCACTTCGTCGAGGTCGGTGGTGTCCTCGCCGTTGATCAGGATCTTGCCCGAGGTGGGCTTGATCAGGCGGTTGATCATCTTCAGCGTGGTGCTCTTGCCGCAACCCGAGGGGCCGAGGAATACGCAAATCTCGCCTTCATTGACAGTCAGGCTCACGTCGTTAACGGCGGTGACAGTCTTGCCGTTGCTTTGGAAGGTCTTGGACAGGTTTTGAAGTTCGATCATTTGAGCAATCCTTTTGGAGTCAGCGAGCGTTGCAGCCATTGCAGAAGCAGGTCGGCGAAGATGGCCAGGAGACTGACCAGCACGGCGCCAACGATCAGCATCGACATGTCGCTGCGGCTGATGGAAGCCAGAATAAGTACACCCAGGCCACCGGCGCCGATGGTGGCGGCAATGGTCATTACACCGATGTTCATCACCACGGCGGTGCGCACGCCGGCGAGGATCACCGGCACGGCGATGGGCAGCTCGACCATGCGCAGGCGCTGGCCGAAGGTCATGCCGATGCCTTTGGCGGCTTCGCGGATGCCCGGCTCGACACCGGTCAGGGCCAGGTAGGTGTTACGCATGATCGGCAGCAGGGAGTAGAGGAACACGGCGGTGATCGCCGGCATCGGCCCCAGGCCCTGGCCGAACTTGGAGTAGAACGGCAGCAGCAGGCCGAACAGGGCAATCGACGGGACGGTCAGCAGCACCGTGGCGCTGGCCTGCAACGGGCCGGCCAGGGTCGGGAAGCGGGTCATCAGCACGCCCAGGGGCACGCCTACGACAATCGCGAGGATCACGGCGATCCCGACCAGGGTGATGTGCTGCCAGGTCAGGTGTAGGACTTGGGCCCAATCAAGATGGGAAAAGGCGTTCAGAAATTCCATGTCTTCTCCTCTTTTAGTTGAGTGGGTGCTGGCGCAGGAAGTCAGCGGCAACGGCCGATGGGCTTTCATGGTCGACGTCGACCCGCGCGTTCAGCTGGCGCATGGTTTCATCGTCGAACAGCGCCGCCAGTGGCTTGAGGTCGGCGGCCAATTGCGGGTGGGCATCCAGATAAACCTGGCGTACCACCGGGGCTGCGGTGTAGTCCGGGAAGTAGTGCAGGTCATCTTCCAGCAGCTTCAACTTGAAGGCGTTGAGGCGGCCATCGGTGGTGTACACCAGGCCGGCAAACACCTGGCCATTACGCAGGGCGGTGTAGACCAGGCCTGCGTCCATCTGCCGGGTGTTCTTGCGGGTGAGGTTCATGCCGTACAGCTTGACCATGCCGGCCATGCCGTCGGAACGGTTGGCGAACTCGGTATCCAGGGCCACCAGGCGGTTTTCACGGGTTGGCTCGGCCAGCGCCTTGGTCAGGTCGCTGATGGTGTTGATCTGCGGATACTCCTTGGCCACGTTTTCCGGCAGGGACAGGGCGTAGGTGTTGCTGAACTTCGACGGCGACAGCCAGACCAGGCCTTTTTTTGCGTCGAGTTCTTTCACCCGTGCGTAGGACTGTTCGCTGTCGAGCTTCTCGTCCACATGGTTGTAGGCCACCAGGGACACGCCGGTGTACTCCCAGATCAGGTCCAGTTGCCCGCTCTCCTGGGCACTGCGCGCCAGGTTGCTGCCCAGGCCGCCGGTCACGCGGGTGTCGTAGCCCTTGGTGCGCAGGTACTGGGAGGTAATTTCGGCGAGCAGGGTCTGCTCGGTGAAGACCCGGGCGCCGATACGGATCACCGGTTTTTCAGCGGCTTGCGCAATACCTGCAAACAGCAGGACGCAGCTCAATATCAAAGTCAGTTTTTTCATGTCGATTCCTTTACCCAGCCTTAAGACGGACGCAACCCGCGTTCCAGCCAGAGGCGGCTGGCCATGGTCACCAGACCGTCAAGCAGCAACGCCAGCAACGCGGTACACGCGGCGCCGAGTAGCAATTGCGGCTGATTGTTCAGGGCAATGCCGGGGAAGATCAGGCTGCCCAGGCTGTTGGCGCCAATCAGGAACGCCAGCGGTGCGGTGCCGACGTTGATCGCCAGGGCCACACGTACGCCACCGATGATGATCGGCACGGCGTTGGGCAGTTCGACGCGAAACAGCACCTGGCGCGGGGTCATGCCGATGCCGACGGCGGCTTCCTTCAAGGAACCCTGTACGTTTTTCAGGCCTTCGTAGGTATTGCGCACGATGGGCAGCAAGGAGGCGAGGAACAGGGCGAAGATGGCCGGGCCACTGCCGATGCCGAGGACGCCGAGGGCGATGGCCAGTACGGCCAGGGGAGGGACGGTGTTGCCGATGTTGAAGATCTGCATGAAGCGTTCTGCGCGCCCGACCATATTCGGTCGGCTGAGCAGGATACCGGCGGGGATCCCTACGATCAGGGCAGCCAGCATGGAGACAAGTACAAGAATCAGGTGAGCTTGCAGGTAAAACAACAAATCGTCGCGGTACATCTCGATCGTGTTGATGCCGATCCAGTGGACCAGCAGGGCCAGGAGAGCGACGACAACCGCTCCTCCTATCAGCCCTTTGCCATAGCGAATAGCCACAGGCGGACTCCTTTTTTCTTTTGTCGGCGAACACATTTCCGAGCGGCAATGCCATTCCTGGCTGTCGGCGAATATGTTCGCGAAAAGCAGCTCGCCGATACCGGCAATGCGGTATGCGATCAAGCCATGAGCGCAGCCTCGTCAGGCTAACTTGCTGATTTTTCAGCCCCTGTTACGAGTGCGGTAGCAGGGGAGTGGACGTCTCTACCTTTTAAAAGGTTCCATACTTGGCAGCATTTAGCCACCCCCAATCGGGTGAACGGTGGTCCGGCTCCCTGGGTTTGCGCTATACTCGCCGCCCTTTTTTGACTCACCTGCCAGGCGATTTCCCATGACCCACCAGGCCGCCGAAGTCGCGAAACGCCGCACTTTCGCCATTATTTCCCACCCCGATGCCGGTAAAACCACCATCACCGAAAAGCTCCTGCTGATGGGCAAGGCGATCGCAGTGGCCGGCACGGTGAAATCCCGCAAGTCTGATCGCCATGCCACCTCCGACTGGATGGAGATGGAGAAGCAACGGGGTATTTCCATTACCACGTCGGTCATGCAGTTCCCCTATCGCGACCACATGATCAACCTGCTCGACACCCCGGGCCACGAAGACTTCTCCGAAGACACCTACCGCACCCTGACCGCGGTGGACTCGGCCTTGATGGTCCTCGACGGTGGTAAGGGTGTCGAGCCCCGCACCATCGCCCTGATGGACGTGTGCCGCCTGCGTGACACGCCGATCGTCAGCTTTATCAACAAACTCGACCGTGACATCCGCGACCCGATCGAACTGCTGGATGAAATCGAAGCCGTCCTGAAGATCAAGGCCGCGCCGATCACCTGGCCGATTGGTTGCTACCGCGACTTCAAGGGCGTGTACCACCTGGCCGACGACTACATCATTGTCTACACCGCCGGCCACGGTCATGAACGCACCGATGTGAAGATCATCGAGAAACTCGACTCCGATGAGGCCCGCGCCCACCTGGGTGACGAGTACGACCGCTTCGTCGACCAACTAGAGCTGGTGCAGGGCGCCTGCCACGAGTTCAACCAGCAGGAATTCCTCGACGGGCAACTGACCCCGGTGTTCTTCGGTACCGCTCTGGGCAACTTCGGCGTCGACCACGTACTGGATGCGGTGGTCAACTGGGCACCGAAACCACTGGCGCGGGTTGCCAACGAACGGACCGTGGAGCCGGTTGAAGAGAAATTCAGCGGTTTCGTGTTCAAGATCCAGGCGAACATGGACCCCAAGCACCGCGACCGTATCGCCTTTATGCGTATCTGCTCCGGCAAATACGAAAAAGGCATGAAGATGCGCCACGTACGCACCGGCAAGGACGTGCGTATCGGCGACGCCCTGACGTTCTTCTCCTCGGAGCGTGAGCAGTTGGAAGAGGCGTTTGCCGGCGACATCATCGGCCTGCACAACCACGGCACCATCCAGATCGGCGACACCTTCACCGAAGGCGAAGCGCTGGGCTTCACCGGCATCCCGCACTTCGCCCCGGAACTGTTCCGCCGCGTACGCCTGCGCGACCCGCTCAAGTCCAAGCAACTGCGCCAGGGCTTGCAGCAGTTGGCGGAAGAGGGCGCCACCCAGGTGTTCTTCCCCGAGCGCAGCAACGACATCATCCTCGGCGCCGTGGGTGTGCTGCAGTTCGATGTGGTGGCCAGCCGCTTGAAAGAGGAATACAAGGTCGAATGCTCCTACGAGCCGATCACCGTGTACTCCGCGCGCTGGATTGATTGTAGCGACAAGAAGAGGCTCGAAGAGTTTTCCAACAAGGCCGTGGAAAACCTCGCCATCGACGGCGGCGGTCACCTGACCTACCTGGCGCCGACGCGGGTCAACCTGGCGCTGATGGAAGAGCGCTGGCCGGATGTGAAATTCCGGGCGACGCGCGAGCATCACTAAGGGTTAGCGGTACGAAAAAAGGCGAAGCTGTGATGGCTTCGCCTTTTTATTTGGCGGTAGATTATTAGGTATTGGGCCCAACTTTAAGTTGTTTAAGACTTAGATCAGCCCCCGCCCTTAGGGTTTCAATTTGTGCGGCTATTGCATCTTTGACAATTGCTTCGCCCACGTCAGTGATTTCCTGATTTTTTATATAGTTCACACTCAAGAACAATAGGTGCATGGCAACATCCATCGCACTTTGAAAAGACAGCAGTGTATTGTTATTCCCCAGTTCATCGACCACTCTTTCCCAGCGCCGGTCAGACTCGACCTGCAAGGCCTTGAACTCCGCCAGCGACACGTCGCCGTCCTCGTAGATATCAGACAGCAGCTTTTCCAGGGATTTTGAAATGTCTCGCATGACAGCCCTCGCAAAGAATATAAGAAGTTGCAGCGGGCGGACTTTATTCTTTGCGCGTGGCGTTGCGCAATTGCGGAAACATAGAGGTTACAAGTTGCAGAAAGTTAGTCTGTGAGGCGGGGATTGGTGCTGTTTTTAATGTCGGACTTGTCGTTGGTTCTATCGCGAATAGGCGGTAATTACGTGCGCCAGAATGACCATTAAAAAAGCTCCGCCAGGCATGCCGGGCGGAGCAGAGATACAGGCGCAGGTAATTGGCCTTAGAACGAAGCCGTCACCGACGCAAAATACGCCCGACCCGGTTCGTTGTACGTCTGGGCGCCCGCATCATCAGCATTGCCTTTGCGATACAGGCGCTTGTCCAGCAGGTTTTCGATGCCCACGCGTACGCTCAGGTTCTTGTTGAACTCGTAGCCGCTGCTCAAGCCCATCAAGCCGTACGGGTCCACGTCCTGCTGGGCGCTGCGATCATAGTTGCTGGCGCTGCGCGAGTTGAGGGTTGGCGACTCCTGCTTGCCGTAGTAGGTGCCGCTGACCTGGAACGACAGCTTGTCGGTGGCCTGCCAGTCCAGCGTGGTGTTGACCGTGTACTTGGGAATGACGCTCAGCGGCTCGCCGGTGTCCTTGTCCTTGGAGTCGATCATGTAGGTCAGGTTGGTGTTCCAGTCCAGGTCGTCGCGCAAGCTCATGAACAGGTTGCCCTCGACTCCCTGCACCAGCGCGGCGCCGCTGTTTTCCCATTCCAGCACACGGCGCCCGCCGTCCAGGCGGTAGGCGGCGGTGTTGCTGGCGTTGATTTTGTTCTTGTAGTCATTACGAAAGTAGGTCGCGCTGGTGCGCCAGGTGCCTTTGTCATAGGCCAGGCCGATTTCCTTGTTGACGCTGATTTCCGGTTTCAGGTCCGGGTTGCCCACCAGGTAGCAGCCACCGGAGTTGGTTTCGCCGGCGTTGCAGCCGTTGCCACGGCTGTACAGCAAGTAGTTGGGGTTGGACTGGTACAGGTTGGGCGTCTTGTAGGCCCGGGCAATCCCGCCCTTGAGGCTCAGTTCATCGGTCAACTGGTGCGAGGCGTTGAGGCTCGGGCTCCAGTTGCCGCCGTATTCTTCATGATCGTCGTAGCGCAGGCCGGGGGTGATGATGGTCTTGCTGCCGACTTCGATGTTGTCCTCGGCGAACAGCGCGTAGCTCGAGGCCGTGGTCTTGGTGCTGCTGCGGCTCATCCCCGGAATGCTCGGCACGCCGCCGGTACCTGGGTCGTAGCTCTGTGGGCGCAGCGAGCCTGGGTCGTTCATCGACTCGTAGAGGTATTCGCTGCCCAGGGTCAGCACCTGCTCGGTGCCGAAACTCAGGGGCAGGTTGACCTCGGCGGTGGCCCGGGTGTTGCGCAGGCGCGATTCGAAACGGCCAGCGGTGGCGGAGGGTGCGCCCTCGCCGGAGCCGGCCAGGCCTTCGTTGAGGCGTGCGTTGCGGGTCAGGTCGTGGCTCAGGGAGGCCAGGGTCGAGCCCCAGTCGAACTCGCCACGGTGGGTGGCGGAGAAACTGCTGCGCTGGATCACGCTGGTTTCTTTGCCGACCAGGCTGTTAACGAACACGCCGCCGCCGTTAAGCATGGTGTCGCCGGCGAAGATATTGCCCTGGCGGCTGTAGCTGGCTTCCAGGTCCAGGGTTTGCTCAGGGGTGAATTGCCAACTGAGCAAGCCGTTGACGTCTTTGTTGCGCACACCCTCGCGGCCGGCAACCAGCGAGTCGGCGGTGGCCTGTTCAGCCTGGTTGATGGTGGAGTCGTCGGCATCGGTCTTGTTCAGGCCGCCATACACCCGGAACGCCAGGGTATCGCTCAGCGGCCCGCTGAGGTTGAAGTTGGTGCGCTTGCTCATGCCTTCGGCATCGTCTTCGGGCAGCGACACGTAAGTGGTCAGCGAGCCGTGCAACTGGTCGGTGGGGCGCTTGGTGATGATGTTGATCACCCCGCCCATGGCCCCGGAGCCGTAGCGCGCGGCGGCCGGGCCGCGCAGGATTTCAATGCGTTCGACTTCCTCGGCCGGTACCCAGTTGGTCTCGCCACGGGTATCACGGTCGCCGCTCCAGCCATAGCGCACGGCGTTGCGCGAGGTCGAGGGCTTGCCATCGATCAGGATCAGGGTGTTTTCCGGGCCCATGCCGCGCAGGTCGATCTGGCGGTTGTTGCCACGGCTGCCGCTGGAACTGTTGCCGCTCAGGTTGACGCCGGGTTCACGGCGGATGATGTCCGACAGGTCGTTGGTGGGTGGGCGTTTCTTGATATCTTCGGCGGTGATGATCGACACGCCGGGGGCCTGCTTGAGCTCTTCGGCGGCGGTGCCCAGGATGCGCGTTTCGCTCAGCTCCAGGGCCTGGGAGGTGCCATCGACGGGCAGGTCGCTAGCTTCTACCGGCACTTTGTCGCGCTCTCTTTCCAGGGTGTCCGCCAGCAGCGCAGGGGATGAAAGGGCGGCGATAAACGCCAGGGAGAAGTGGCTGAGCCTGAATCGAGGTGACATGTCCGCAAAATCCTTTATGAAAGGTGGCAACTGAGCGAGATGCACCAGAATTGCCTTCCAGCAGGATTCGGCGCGCTCTACGCGCCGGAATGCTAGTTATTATCAAATACAAGTAAATATCATTTACAATTTTTACACTTAGCTAAAAACAAAAAAGCCCCTCCCGCCAGACTGATGCGCAATCTGGCGGGAGAGGCTGTACAACGCTGTATCGCCCTGTGGCAGCGGGCTTGTGTGGGAGCGGGCTTGCCCGCGATGCAGGCACCTTGCACTGTCAGTTAAACCGCGCTGATGCTATCGCGGGCAAGCCCGCTCCCACACTAGCCCACCCCTACAGGGGGTTAGGCGACGAACTGTTCCGCGTGATGGCAAGCCACCTGGCGGTTGTCCAGTTCGCGCAGCAGCGGTTCTTCACTGCTGCAGCGCTCGGTGGCGTACGGGCAGCGCTTGTGGAAGGCGCAGCCGGAGGGCGGGTTCAGCGGGTTGGGTAACTCACCGACGATCTTGATCTTCGGCTTGTTCGGGTCCGGGTGAATGGTCGGGGTGGCCGACAGCAACGCCTGGGTATAAGGGTGCAGCGGGCGCTCGTAGATGTCGTTCTTCGCGCCCATTTCCACCGGGCGGCCGAGGTACATCACCATCACGTGGTCGGCAACGTGTTGCACCACCGCCAGGTTGTGGGAGATGAACACATACGCCGTGTTGTACTGCTGCTGCAGGTCCATGAACAGGTTGAGCACCTGGGCCTGGATCGACACGTCCAGCGCCGAGGTTGGTTCATCCGCCACCAGCACCTTGGGTTGCAGCATCATCGCGCGGGCCAGGGCGATCCGCTGGCGCTGGCCCCCGGAGAACATGTGCGGGTAGCGCTGATAATGCTCAGGGCGCAGGCCCACCTGCTTCATCATCGCCTGGACCTTTTCACGGCGCTCGGCGGCGGACAGATTGGTGTTGATCAGCAGCGGCTCGCCCAGTTGATCGCCGACTTTCTGCCGTGGGTTCAACGAGGCGTAGGGGCTCTGGAACACCATCTGCACGTCTTTGCGCAGTTGCTTGCGCTGGGCCTTGTCGGCGCCGGCGACTTCCTGGCCGGCGATTTTCAAGGAGCCGGACGACGGCTCTTCAATCAGCGTCAGCGCGCGGGCCAGGGTGGATTTGCCGCACCCGGACTCACCCACCACGGCGAGGGTCTTGCCGGCTTCCAGTTCGAACGACACGCCATTGAGGGCGCGCACGGTGGCGTGGCCCTTGAACAGGCCACGGGACACTTCGTAGTGACGGGTCAGGTCGCGGGCGGTAAGAACGACGGCCATTACGCCACCTCCTGGTTCAAGGGGTAGAAGCAGCGCACAAGGCTGTGGGCTTGCGGGTCCAGGGTCGGACGGGTCTGGCGGCAGCTGTCTTGCACATACGGGCAGCGTGGCGACAGCAGGCAGCCTTGCGGGCGGTCATAACGGCCGGGGACGATGCCCGGCAGCGTCGACAGACGCGCAGCGCCCATGCTGTGTTCCGGGATCGCGGCCAGCAATGCCTCGCTGTACGGGTGCGCCGGTACGTCGAACAGGCCGGGCACCTGGCCGACTTCCACTGCTTGGCCGGCGTACATCACGCACACGCGCTGGGCGGTTTCGGCCACTACCGCGAGGTCGTGGGTGATCAGCACCAAGCCCATGTTCTGCTCTTTTTGCAGGGCCAGCAGCAGCTCCATGATCTGCGCCTGGATGGTCACGTCCAGGGCCGTGGTCGGCTCGTCGGCGATCAGCAGTTTTGGCTCGCCGGCAATCGCCATGGCAATTGCCACACGCTGGCTCATGCCGCCGGACAGCTGGTGCGGATAGGCATCCATGCGGCTGGAAGCGCCTGGGATCTCGACCTTTTCCAGCAGTTCGATGGCACGCTTGCGCGCTTGCTTGCCGGACATCTTCAGGTGCAGGCGCAGTACTTCTTCAATCTGGAAACCCACGGTGTAGCTGGGGTTCAGCGCGGTCATCGGGTCCTGGAACACCATCGCCAGGTCTTTGCCGACGATCTGCCGGCGCTGGCGGTTGCTCAGCTTGAGCATGTCCTTGCCGTCGAAGGTCAGGGAGTCGGCGGTGACGATGCCGGGATGCTCGATCAGGCCCATCAGCGCCATCATGGTCACGGATTTACCCGAACCCGACTCGCCAACGATGGCCAGTACTTCGCCTTTGTCCACGGCCAGATCGAGGCCATCGACCACCGGCACAGCGGTTTTGTCGCCGAAGCGCACATTGAGATTCTTGATTTCTAGCAGTGACATGGGAATCTCCTCACGCGGCATTCTTGAGTTTCGGGTCCAGCGCATCGCGCAGTCCGTCGCCCATCAGGTTGATTGCCAGCACGCTGAGCAAAATGGTCAAGCCAGGCAGGCTTACAACCCACCAGGCGCGTTCGATGTAGTCACGGGCCGAAGCCAGCATGGTGCCCCACTCAGGCGTCGGCGGTTGCACGCCAAGGCCGAGGAAGCCCAGGGCGGCGGCATCGAGAATCGCCGAGGAGAAGCTCAAGGTGGCCTGCACGATCAATGGCGCCATGCAGTTGGGCAGCACGGTGACGAACATCAGGCGCGGCAGGCCGGCACCGGCCAGGCGCGCGGCGGTCACGTAGTCACGGTTGAGCTCGCCCATCACCGCCGCGCGGGTCAGGCGCACGTAGGACGGCAGCGACACAATGGCAATCGCGATCACGGTGTTGATCAGGCCAGGGCCGAGTATGGCGACAATCGCCACGGCCAGCAGCAGCGAGGGCAGGGCCAGCATGATGTCCATCAGACGCATGATGGTCGGGCCGAGTAAGCGCGGGAAGAACCCGGCGAACAGGCCCAGCAGGATCCCCGGGATCAGCGACATCACCACCGACGACAAACCGATCAGCAATGACAGGCGCGAGCCCTGGATCAGGCGCGACAGCAAGTCACGGCCCAGTTCGTCGGTGCCCAGCAAAAACTGCATCTGCCCGCCTTCCAGCCACGACGGCGGGGTCAGCAGGAAGTCGCGGTATTGCTCGCTGGGGTTATGGGGCGCGACCCAGGGGGCGAAAATCGCGCAGAACACGATCAGCAACATAAACAGCAGGCCGGCAACCGCGCCCTTGTTCTTGGAGAAGGCTTGCCAGAATTCTTTGTACGGCGACGGGTACAGCAGGCTCTGATCGACTGCTGACACTTGAGTTGGTGTGGTCATGGTCATGGTCTCAGCGCTGGTGACGGATGCGTGGGTTGGCGAAGCCGTAGAGGATATCCACCACGAAATTCACCAGGATCACCAGGCAGGCGATCAGCAGGATGCCGTTTTGCACCACCGGGTAGTCCCGCGCGCCAATGGCTTCGATCAGCCATTTGCCGATGCCGGGCCAGGAGAAGATGGTCTCGGTCAAGACCGCACCGGCCAGCAGCGTGCCGACTTGCAGGCCGACCACGGTCAGCACCGGGATCAGCGCGTTACGCAGGCCGTGCACGAACACCACGCGCGCCGGCGACAGGCCCTTGGCCTTGGCGGTGCGGATGTAGTCTTCGCGCAGGACTTCAAGCATCGAGGAGCGGGTCATCCGCGCAATCACTGCCAGCGGGATGGTGCCGAGCACAATGGCCGGCAGGATCAGGTGATGCAGCGCATCCCAGAACGCGTCCGGTTCGTCGGCCAGCAGGGTGTCGATCAGCATGAAGCCGGTGCGTGGCTCGATGTCGTAGAGCAGGTCGATACGCCCGGAAACCGGGGTCCAGCCCAGGCTTACCGAGAAGAACATGATCAGGATCAGGCCCCACCAGAAGATCGGCATCGAATATCCCGCCAGGGAGATGCCCATCACCCCATGGTCGAACAGGGATCCTCGCTTGAGTGCCGCGATCACCCCGGCCAATAGCCCGAGGATGCCGGCGAACAACAGGGCGGCCATGGACAGTTCCAGGGTCGCGGGGAACAGGGCGCTGAACTCGGTCCACACGCTGGTGCGGGTACGCAGGGATTCGCCGAGGTCGCCTTGGGCGAGCTTGCCGACGTAGTCCAGGTATTGCGCATACAAGGGTTTGTTCAAGCCAAGGCGTTCCATTGCCTGGGCGTGCATCTCGGGGTCAACCCGCCTTTCGCCCATCATGACTTCTACGGGGTCGCCAGGGATCATGCGAATCAACGCAAAGGTCAGCAGCGTGATGCCGAAGAATGTGGGGATCAATAACCCCAATCGGCGGGCAATAAAACTAAACATCGTGTTGTGTACCTCAATCAGCCGGTTAGGCAGGTCCGGCCCCGTCAACGTCGACGGGGCCGGGCGTCTCTTATTACTTCACCTGGGTGGTGGCGAAGTTATTGTTGGTCAGGGGGCTTTGGGTATAACCCTCGACGTTCTTGCGCATGGCAGTGAACATTTTCGGGTAAGCCATGGGGATCCACGGTTGGTCCTTGTCGAAAACGTCCAGTGCTTGTTCATAGAGTGTGGCGCGCGCGGCGGGTTCAGCCACGGCGCGGGCCTTGTCGATCAGGCCCTGAAACTCTTCGTTACACCAGCGGGCGTAGTTTTCGCCGTTTTTCGCTGCATCGCAACTCAGGTTCGGCGTGAGGAAGTTGTCTGGGTCGCCGTTGTCCCCGGCCCAGCCGGCCGAAACCATGTCGTGCTCGCCGGCTTTGGCGCGCTTGAGCATCTCGCCCCATTCCATGACCTTGATATTGACCTTGAGGCCAATCTGCGCCAGATCCGCCTGCATGCGCTGGGCGCCGAGCATCGGGTTGGGGTTGGTCGGGCCGCCGCCGTTGCGGGTGAACAGGCTGAACTCGGTGCCTTCCGGCACGCCGGCTTCCTTGAGCAGGGCGCGGGCCTTGTCCAGGTCGCGGGCCGGGTTTTTCAGCTTGTCGTTGAAACCTAGCAGGGTCGGCGGGTACGGGCCGGTGGCGTCGATGGCATTGCCTTTGCCGTACAGGGATTCGTTATAGCCATGTTTGTCGAACGCGATGTTGATTGCGTGGCGTACCCGCGCGTCGCTCATGTACTTGTGGGTGGTGTTCATGGCGGTGTAGGCGGTGGTCATCGCCGCCAGTTCCGCGACCTTCAGGTTTGGATCGGCCTTGATGCTGGGCAGGTCGTCAGGCTTGGGATACAAGGCGATCTGGCACTCATTGGCCTTGAGCTTTTGCAGGCGCACGTTGTTATCCACCGCGATGGCCAGGATCAGTGGGTCGGCGGGCGGCTTGCCACGGAAGTATTCCGGGTTGGCCTTGAAGCGCACCTGGGCGTCCTTCTGGTAGCGGGTAAAGATGAACGGGCCGGTGCCGATCGGCTTGCTGTTGAGCTCGCCGGTCTTGTTGGCGGCCAGCAGCTTGTCGGCGTACTCGGCAGAGTGGATGGCGGTGAAGGGCATCGCGACATCGGCCAGGAACGGAGCTTCAGGGCGGGTCAGGGTGAAGACCACGGTGTGGTCATCGGTCTTCTCGACGCTTTTGAGCAGTTCCTTGAAACCCATGCTTTCGAAATAGGGGAAGCCGGTGGTGGACTTGTTGTGCCACGGGTGTTTGGGGTCCAGTTGGCGCTGGAAGCTCCAGAGCACGTCGTCGGCATTCAGGTTGCGCGTGGGCTTGAAGTAGTCGGTGGTGTGGAACTTGACGTCATCTCGCAGGTGGAAGGTATAGGTCAGGCCGTCCTTGCTGATGTCCCACGATTTGGCGAGTGCGGGTTGGATTTCAGTGGTGCCGGGCTTGAAGTCCACCAGGCGGTTGAACATGGTTTCGGCGGCGGCATCGGCGGTGACGGCCGTGGTGTACAGGACCGGGTCGAAGCCTTCCGGACTGGCTTCGGTGCAGACCACCAGGGGTTTGGCCGATACGCCGATAGCGACGCTTAATAGCGCAGCGGCAACGGCAGCTTGTAGCGGGAGCATTTTCATTCAGAGCCCTCTGCAATCGATGGGACCAGGCAAGCGTAGACGGCGGGCTCGTCCTGAGCCCGCCGTCTACCTGGTGCGATTTAAAGAATGTTGAACGGGACGGTGGTAACCAGACGGAATTCTTTGACGCTGCCGTCAAACTGGTTGGCGCTGCCACGGTGTTCGACGTAGGTGGCACGAATCGCGGTGGCCTTGAGCGGGCCGCTCTGGACCGCGTATGCCGCGCCCACGCCGTATTCCTGGTGTTTTTCGCCGTCCTGGGTCTCGATGCCGGTGTAGGCGTAGGCGCCGTTGCTGTTCCCCGTGTAGTGGGTACCGTCGATGCCCCAGCCGCGTGCGGAGTAGATGTTGAACTTCAGGCCCGGCACGCCGTATTCGGCCATGTTGATGGCGTAGGCGACCTGGAAGGATTTCTCGTTCGGGCCGTTGAAGTCCGACGTCAGGGAGTTGGCCAGGTAGATGCCGTTGGTTTCGTGCAGGTAGTCGAAGTACTCGTTACCGTTCACTTGCTGGTAGGAGAAGGTCAGGCTGTGAGCCTGGTGAGCCAATCCAAGGGACAGGGAGTAGGTATCGTTGTCGATCTCCCCCATCAGTTTTTTGCCTTCATCGACGGTCTTGTAATAGTTCAGGCCGGTGGTCAAGGCCAGGACTTGGCTGTCACCCAGCTGGTGGGTTGCACCGAAGTAGTACTGGTTCCAGAAGTCCTTGACGTTGGCGCCGAAGAAGCTGGTTTTCAGGCTCTCGAACGGCTGGTAGTTGGCGCCCAGGGTGTAGACCTTGTCGGTTGTCGCACTGTTGGCGCCTTGTTGGCTGTACTCGCTGCGGAACTTCGACAGGCTCTGTTCGGAACGTGGGGAGACGCGGTCAAACACGCCGCCCTGGAACGACAGGTTGCTGAACTCTTCGCTGTTGAAGCTCACACCCTGGAAGCTCGATGGCAGGGGACGGTTGCCGATGGTATCGACGATGCCGCTGCTGAAGTTCTGGCGACCGGCCGTCAAGGTGGTGTTGGAGACACGGAACTGCACGTTGGCCAGGCCCAGTTTGCTCCATTGGTCTACGGCATTGCCGTCAGAGTCAGCCAAGGTACGGTTAGAGCCGCCCTTGATATCGCGTTTGCTGCGGTCCAGAACCAGAGCGTTGTACACCGCTACTTCGGTCTTGACGCCAACAGTGCCCTGGGTGAACCCCGAGCTGGCGTTGAGGATGGTGCCCTGGATCCAGTTGGTACGGTTGCGGTCGGTCTTCGCCACACCGTGCTCTTTGTATTTGAACTTACCACCACGGTACAGGCTCTCGTGGGAGTACCAGTTACGCGTGGTGCCGCCCAGGCTGAAATCTTCGATAAAGCCCTTGGCCTCGCTTTGGGCGCTGGCACTGGCCAGCGTGGTCGGCACGAATTGCTGGCTTGCAGGTTCGGCGTAAGCGGTGGCGGTGATGCTGCTGATGGCCATGGCCAGTAGCACTTTGCTGCTCAATTTCATGGGTGGAGCTCCTTTGGTTCTCTTTTTTTTATGCCGGCCTTATTGGGTGAACCGGCTATTGGGTGTGTAACTCTTCAAGCATTTGCAAACGTTTGCTGTAGGAGATTTCGCGAATTACAGCTACACGTTTGCGACAGGGCCAACGTGGCCCTGCGCATCCGGTTATTTTTTTATGGGGTGATACTGACGCCCGAGAACACGTTGCGGCCGAAGGGGCTGACTTTGAATCCTTCGACCTTGGTGCTTAACGGCTGGTTGACCGTCGAGTGGGCGACAGGCGTGATCGGCACCTGCTGTTTGAGCAGTTGCTGCGCCTGTTTGTACAGAACAGTCCTTTGTTCACGGTCGGTGACGACCTTGGCTTGCTTGATCAGCTTGTCGTACGCCGGGTCACACCACATCGAGTAGTTGTTCCCGCCGATGGCGTCGCAGCTGTAGAGGGTGCCCAGCCAGTTGTCCGGGTCGCCGTTGTCGCCGGTCCAGCCGATCAGGCTGATATCGTGCTCGCCGTTCTTGATGCGCTTGATGTACTCGCCCCACTCATAGCTGACGATCTTGACCTTGAGGCCGATCTTGGCCCAGTCGCTTTGCAGCATCTCGGCCATCAGCTTGGCGTTGGGGTTGTACGGGCGCTGGACGGGCATGGCCCACAGGGTGATCTCGGTGCCTTCCTTGACGCCGGCAGCCTTGAGCAATTCCTTGGCTTTTTCCGGGTTGTAGGCGCTGTCCTTGATGGTGTCGTCATAGGACCACTGGGTTGGCGGCATACCGTTGACCGCCAGTTGCCCCGCGCCCTGGTACACGGCATTGAGAATGCTCTGCTTGTTCACCGCCATGTCCAGGGCCTGGCGCACTTCGAGCTGGTCGAAGGGCTTGTGTCGCACGTTGTAGGCGATGTAGCCGAGGTTGAAGCCGGGCTTGGTCAGCAGTTGCAGGTTCGGGTCGGCCTTGAGGGCGTCGACGTCGGCGGGGCGTGGATGCAGGGTGACCTGGCATTCGTTGGCCTTGAGCTTCTGCACGCGCACCGAGGCGTCGGTGTTGATGGCGAAAATCAGCTGGTCGAGCTTGACCTTGCTCGGGTCCCAGTAGTGTTTGTTGCCGGCGAAACGGATCTGCGAATCCTTCTGGTAACGCTGGAACACGAACGGCCCGGTGCCGATCGGCTTCTGGTTGATATCGCTGGGTTTGCCGGCCTTGAGCAGTTGCTCGGCATATTCGGCCGAGAGGATCGCGGCGAAGCTCATGGCGATGTTCTGGATAAACGCGGCGTCGACCGTGTTCAGGGTCATCACCACGGTGTGCGGGTCGGTTTTCTCGACCTTGGCGATGTTCTTGTTCAGGCTCATCCCGTTGAAGTACGGGAACTCGGTGGGGTAGGCCTTGCGAAACGGGTGGTCGGGGTCAAGCATGCGATTGAAGGTGAATAGCACGTCATCGGCGTTGAAATCCCGTGTTGGCTTGAATTCCTTGTTGCTGTGGAACTTCACCCCTTCGCGCAAGTGGAAGGTGTAGGTCAGGCCGTCTGGCGAAATATCCCACTTAGTAGCCAGCCCTGGTACGACGCCGGTTTCACCCTTTTCGAACTCAACCAGGCGGTTGTAGATCGGTTCGGCCGCATCGTTGTCGGTGGCGGTGGTGTATTGCGCGGTGTCGAACCCGGCCGGGCTGCCTTCGGAGCAGAACACCAGGCTTTTCTTCTCGGCAGCCTGGCCTATCGAGGCGACGGCCAACAGGCCGGTGCCAAATATCGCGGATAGAACGGTGGTATGGCGCATGACTGTCCCCCAATCCATGTTTATCGTTTTCGTCAGTGAACAGTCGCCACGCCTTACCTGGCTTGGCGAAAGCACTGCTCCCATCCACAGCAAATGCCGTATCGGAACTACGCGTTTGCCTACCTCGACGTTAGGGAACGAGGGCAGGGCAGTAAATGCGCAGAACCGGACAGACCGTGTAGGTATCGGACGGAACCTGCGCAGTTAGCTGCTGTAGGACGGCAGCCTCTGCGAAAGTAGTTCGATTCCTAGGATCTTGGCGGATGCAATAACGGCGACGTTATGAAACGTCGCCGTCAAAGATCACTACTTGCTGACGCTCACCCCGTAGAAGGAATTCAAGCCAAATGGGCTGATCTTGAAGTCCTGCACGTTGGAACGCATGGGTTGATACACCGTCGAGTGCGCGATAGGTGTCATGGGGACTGCATCTTTGAGGACGTGTTGCGCCTGTTTATACAGTTCGGTGCGCTTGGCGACGTCCGAGGTGGCCTTGGCTTCTTTTACGATGCCGTCGAATTTCTTGTCACACCATTTGGAGAAGTTGTTGCCGGACAGGGAGTCGCAGCCGAACAGCACGTTCAGCCAGTTGTCCGGGTCACCGTTATCACCGCTCCAGCCGATGATCATGGCCTGGTTCTCGCCGCCCTTGGAGCGCTTGATGTACTCACCCCACTCGTAGCTGACGATGTTGACCTTCAAGCCGATCTGCTTCCAGTCGTTTTGCAGCATCTCGGCCATCAGCTTGGCGTTGGGGTTGTACGGACGCTGGACGGGCATGGCCCACAAGGTGATCTCGGTGCCTTCCTTGACGCCGGCTTGCTTGAGCAGTTCCTTGGCCTTGGCCACGTCGTGCGGGACGTCCTTGATGGTCTCGTCATAGGACCACTGGGTCGGCGGCATGGCGTTGACCGCCAGTTGGCCTGCGCCCTGGTATACCGAGTCGATGATCTGCTGCTTGTTGACCGACATGTCCAGGGCTTGGCGCACGCGCAGGTCGGCCAATGGGTTGGCGGCAGTCTGGCCCTTGAGCACAGGCATGACGTTGTAGGCGATATAGCCCAGGTTGAAACCGGCCTGGTGCGGCAGTTTCAAAGTTTTGTCCTCGCCCAGTGCCTTGAGGTCGGCCGGACGTGGGAACAAGGTCACCTGGCATTCGTTCTTCTTGAGCTTCTGGATACGCACCGATGGGTCGGTGGTGATGGCGAAGATCAGGTTATCGATCTTCACGTCTTCAGGCTTCCAGTAGTCCTTGTTGCCGGTGTAGCGGATGTTGGAGTCTTTCTGGTAGCTCTTGAACACGAACGGACCAGTGCCGACCGGCTTCTGGTTGATGTCCTGGGGCTTGCCTTCCTTCAACAGTTGGGCGGCGTACTCAGCCGACTGTAGCGAGGCGAAGCTCATGGCCAGGTTTTGGATAAACGCGGCGTCCACGGTGCCAAGGGTGAACTTGACGGTGTGGCCGTCGATTTTCTCGATGTTCTTGATGTTGGTGTCCATCCCCATGTCCGTGAAGTACGGGAACTCGGTGGGGTAGGCCTTACGGAATGGATCGTCTTTATTGATCATCCGGTTGAAGGTGAAGAGGACGTCGTCGGCGTTGAATTCACGAGTTGGCTTGAAGTACGGCGTGGTGTGGAACTTGACCCCTTCGCGCAGGTGGAAGGTGTAGGTCAGGCCGTCTTCGGAAACGTCCCAACTGGTGGCCAGGCCAGGAATCACGGCGGTGCCGCCGCGTTCGAACTGGCTGAGCCGGTTGAACATGGTTTCGGCCGAAGCATCGAAGTCTGTTCCGGTGGTGTACTGGCCTGGGTCGAAACCCGCCGGGCTCCCTTCGGAGCAGAACACCAGATTAGTCGCCGCCTGGGCGAAAGGTGCAGCGGCCATTAAACCGGCGCTGACTAAAAACGGAATGACTGCGTGTTTAAGCATGTTGGCCTCATGATTTGTTGTCATTTTTGGAATTGAGGGCGACCTCGTGAGTCGGCCTGCGGATACTTATGCAGGCCCCATACCCATTGCAAGACGTTGAGAGGCTACAACCGCCAAAGAGTGGTACGAACGTACAGGAATGTCGCATTCATATAATTTTCGACACGAAACTGTATTTTCGAGGGCTTTTTTCGGTGCGTGGAGTGCACCGAATAAGCCCAACCGAGGTGTCTGGCGCACCCGGTTGGGGCATGGTTGTTACTTATTCAGACTTACGCCGTAGAACGGTGTCAGGCCAAACGGGCTGATCTTGAAGTCCTGGACTTCCTTGCGCAGCGGCTGGAAAACCGTCGAGTTCGCAATAGGCGTTATAGGTACTTGATCCTTAAGTATTTTTTGCGCCTGTTGATACCACTTGATGCGTTCGTCACGGTCACTGCTGAGCTTGGCCTTCTGCACCAGTTGGTCGTACTGCGGGTTACACCATTTTGCATAGTTGCTGCCCTTGACCGCGGCACAACTGTAGAGCACGCCCAGCCAGTTATCCGGGTCGCCGTTGTCGCCGGTCCAGCCGTAGATCATCACATCGTGCTCGCCGTTTTTTGCGCGCTTGATGTATTCGCCCCACTCATAGCTGACGATATTGGCAGTGATCCCGACTTTGGCCCAATCCTGCTGGATCATCTGCGCCGACATTCGCGCGTTGGGATTGGAGGCGCGCTGCACAGTCATCGCCCACAGATTGATGGTGGTACCTGGTGCAACCCCTGCTTCTTTTAGTAGCGCCCGGGCCTTGGCAGGGTCGTGCGGTGCGTCCTTGATGCTGGGGTCATAAGACCACTGGGCCGGCGGAAGTGCGTTCTGCGCCAATTGCCCGGCACTTTGGTACACCGCCTGGATAATCGCCTGCTTATCGATGGCCATGTCCAGGGCCTGGCGCACCTTGAGCTGGTCCAGCGGCGGATGGGTCACGTTGTAGGCCAGAAAGCCCAGGTTGAAGCCCGCCTGCTGCAGCACACGCAGGTTTGGATCCTGCTTCATCACCTCGATATCCGAGGGGCGCGGATAGCCGCTGACCTGGCATTCGCCGGCCTTGAGCTTTTGCAGGCGCGACGCGGCGTCCGGGGTGATCGCAAACACCAGGCTGTCGAGTTTCACATCCTCAGGCTTCCAATAGTCTTTATTGGCGACGTAGCGAATCTGCGAGTCCTTCTGGTAGCGCTTGAACACAAACGGCCCGGTGCCGATCGGTTTCTGGTTGATATCGGCGGCCTTGCCGTCTTTAAGCAACTGCGCCGCGTACTCGGCCGATTGCACGGACGCAAAGCTCATGGCCAGGTTCTGTACGAAAGCGGCATCGACGTTATTGAGGTTGAAGCGCACGCTGTGCTCGTCGAGCTTTTCCACGCTTTTGATCGTGGTGTTCAGGCCCATATCGGTGAAGTACGGCGACTCGGACGGGTAGGCCTGGCGGAATGGGTGGTTGGCGTCCAGCAGGCGCTGGAAAGTGAACAGCACATCGTCGGCATTGAAGTCGCGGGTCGGGGTGAAGTACTCGGTGCTGTGGAACTTGACCCCGTCGCGCAGGTGAAAGGTGTAGGCCAGGCCGTCCTTGGACACCTCCCAACGGGTCGCCAGGCCCGGCTCGACTTCGGTCCCGCCGCGCTTGAACTGGGTCAGGCGGTTGAACACGGTTTCGGCCGAGGCATCAAAATCGGTGCCGCTGGTGTACTGGCTTGGATCGAACCCGGCGGGGCTGGCTTCGGAGCAGTAGACCAGGGTGCTTGCCGCCTGGGCCGTGGGCATGCACGCCAGCAGGCTGGCAGCGAGAAGGAGCGGCTTGAAGACAGTTCTATCCATGGTGACCCCTGAGATGGCAGGTAAACAACGGCCAAAAAAAACGGCGGTCACCGAGGTTACCGCCGTTGTGGGTCATCAGGTAAGGCTTATGGCATCTGTACTTCAATCACGCCATCGGCGCTCATGCTGACCTGGCTGGTGCCGGCTTCGACTTCAGGTGTCGGCGCCGAATCCATTGCCGCCGCCTTCATCATCATGCCGCCATTTCGCGCGTACGGCATTGGGTAGCCGTTGGTGTTGAAGTTCAGGTTAACGATCTTGTAGCCCTTGCCGCCGAGTGCATCGGTAGCCAGTTGGGCGCGGGCCTTGAACGCGGCGACCGCATCCTTAAGCAGGGCATCTTCGCTGGCCTTGCGGGTTGGGTCGGCAATGGCGAAGTCCATATTGTCCATTTTCAGGGTGTTGAGCAGCTCGCCGGTGAGCTTGGACAGCGCCGGGAAGTCCGCGCTTTCCAGGCGCAGTTCGGCGCGCTCGCGCCAGCCGGTGATCTTCTGGTTCTTGTTGTCGTAGATCGGATAGCTGTTGCGGCTGCCCTGGCGCAGGGTCACGCCTTTTACTTCGCGAGCCTCGCCCAACGCCTTGTTCATGATGGTCGTGACTTCGGCGGCGAGCTTGGCCGGGTCGGTGTTTTGCGACTCGGTGTAGAGGGTGACGATCATCTTGTCACGGGCCACTTCCTGGCTGACTTCGGCCCGCAGGGAAATCTGGTTGTAGTGCAGTTGATCGGCGGCCAGCGCAGGCAGGCTGGCGACGCTGCCAACGCTGAGGGCAATAAGGGCGGCACTGCGAGTGAAACGTGACATGGAAGCTCCTTGAGGGTGATCGTGTTCGGTAAGACTGTAGACGGGCGATTGGGGTTCGGCGGGTTACAAATTCTCTACATCTGGGTACGATGCCGACGAACGGTAAAATCCGCCTTGACCCTTCATATAAGCCATGACCTGCGTCAAAGGGCCACACACGCGCTGCCTGTACTGTCGCTTCGTTTATACTTGCTGCGATCCGCCTGGAGCGCTCATCAGGAGAGCTCATGCTCGCCCCCGTAAAACTGACTTCCGCCACTCGCCAGAACCTCTGGCGCCTGACGTTTATCCGCACCCTGGTGCTGGCCGCACAGGCCGGTTCCGTCGGGCTCGCCTATTGGTTTGAACTGCTGCCGCTGCCTTGGCTGCAACTGTGGGTGACCCTGGCCTTTTCCACGGTGCTGTGTGTGTTCACGGCCATCCGGCTGCGCACCACCTGGCCAGTGACCGAGCTTGAGTACGCCCTGCAACTGGCCTGCGACCTGTTTATCCACAGTGTGTTGCTGTATTTCTCCGGCGGTTCCACCAACCCCTTCGTTTCCTATTACCTGGTACCGCTGACCATCGCCGCCGTGACCTTGCCGTGGCGCTATTCGGTGATTCTGTCGGGGATTGCCCTGGCGCTGTACACCTTGTTGCTGGCGCAGTTCTATCCCCTGGAAACCTTCCCGATCGCCCGGGAAAACCTGCAGATCTACGGCATGTGGCTGAGCTTCGCGCTGTCGGCGGCGGTGATCACGTTTTTTGCCGCGCGCATGGCCGAAGAACTGCGGCGCCAGGAAGAACTGCGCGCTATCCGCCGTGAAGAAGGCCTGCGCGACCAGCAACTGCTGGCAGTGGCGACCCAGGCCGCCGGCGCGGCCCATGAACTGGGCACGCCGCTGGCAACCATGAGCGTGCTGATCAAGGAAATGCGCCAGGACCATCACGACCCGGCCTTGCAGGACGACCTCAGCGTGCTGCAGGAACAGGTCAAGCAGTGCAAGCAAACCCTGCAGCAACTGGTGCGCGCCGCTGAAGCCAACCGGCGCCTGGCGGTGGATATGCAAGACGTCACCCAGTGGCTGGACGAAGCCCTGAACCGCTGGCACTTGATGCGGCCCGAAGCCAGTTACCGTTTCCACCTGCTGGGGCAGGGCGCAGTGCCGCGCATGGCGCCACCACCGGATTTGACCCAGGCGTTGTTGAACCTGTTGAACAATGCAGCCGATGCCTGCCCGGAAGGGCTGGAAGTGCAGCTGGACTGGGATTGGGAAAACCTCACCATCAGCATTCGCGACCACGGTGCCGGTGTGCCGTTGGCCATTGCCGAGCAGATCGGCAAGCCATTCTTTACCACCAAGGGCAAAGGCTTCGGCCTGGGCCTGTTCTTGAGCAAGGCCAGCGTGACCCGTGCTGGCGGCTCGGTGAAACTTTACCCCCATGAGGAAGGCGGCACGCTCACCGAGCTGCGCCTGCCCCGTGCTGCACGAGGAGACATCGATGAGTGACGAGATCCAAGTCGAAGGCGAAGAACTGCCGCACCTGTTGCTGGTAGATGACGATGCCACCTTTACCCGCGTGATGGCGCGAGCCATGAGCCGTCGCGGGTTTCGCGTCAGCACCGCAGGTTCCGCCGAAGAAGGCCTGACCATCGCCCAGGCCGACCTGCCGGACTACGCGGCACTGGACCTGAAAATGGACGGGGACTCGGGCCTGGTGCTGTTGCCCAAGTTGCTGGAGCTGGACCCGGAAATGCGCGTGCTGATCCTCACCGGGTACTCGAGCATTGCCACTGCGGTCGAGGCGATCAAGCGCGGCGCCTGCAACTACCTGTGCAAGCCGGCGGACGCCGATGATGTGCTGGCCGCCTTGCTCTCCGAGCATGCCGACCTCGACACCCTCGTGCCGGAGAACCCGATGTCGGTGGACCGCCTGCAGTGGGAGCACATCCAGCGCGTGCTGACCGAGCATGAAGGCAACATTTCGGCCACTGCCCGCGCCTTGGGCATGCACCGCCGGACCTTGCAGCGCAAGTTGCAGAAGCGTCCGGTACGGCGCTGAACTACGGTGAGTGGGCTTGTGTGGGAGCGGGCTTGCTCGCGAAGGCGGAATGTCAGTCAAGTCTTTAATAACTGACACTGCGCCTTCGCGAGCAAGCCCGCTCCCACATGGGATCTCCATTGTTCTGCCGATCCAGTTCCAACAAAAAGCCCGGCTGATCATCGATCAGCCGGGCTTTTTGTGTGGTTTGAAAACGCCTTACTTTTTCAAGCCGTAATGCTCATCCAGCATGCCGGGGGCGTTCGGCGTTTTTGGCGCGTAGTCCCGCGGCGGTTCCTGGTTTTCCCGCGGCGGGGTCAGGCGTTCCCGTGGGGTTTGCGTGGCATCGGAATGCAGCGCGGCCAGCAGGCGCTGACGGGTGATGTCGTCCAGGGCCAGGCGGTTGGCGCCATCGGCGAGGTGATCCTGTACTTCCTGGTAGCTTTGGGTGAGCTTCTTGACCAGGGTCGCGGTGCTGTTGAAGTGGGTAACAACCTCGTTCTGATAACTGTCAAAACGTTCCTGAATGTCATCCAGCTGACGCTGCGTGCGGTTAGGCGCGGCATTCGGCAGCAGGCGAGCAACCAGGAATCCAATGGCGACACCGGCAACCAGGGCAAGAGTCGGCAACAACCAAACTAAGAGCGAGTGTTCCACGAGTCCTTCCTCTATAAACGGCTTTGCTTTACGTTAACGGCTCGGACCTGCGCTGTATACCGCGATTAAGCTCGCAATGATGCCATGCACAGACTTTTAGCTAGACGAGTCGACCCCTTGAGAGGTCACGGAGTTCATTCCTTGCTCATGCGTGAAACCCCCGTTTTGATCGATGGCCCGCTAGGCCAATTGGAAGCCTTGTACCTGGATCACCCCGAGCCGCGTGGCCTGGCGCTGATCTGCCACCCCAACCCGGTGCAGGGTGGGACCATGCTCAATAAAGTCGTATCGACCCTGCAACGCACCGCCCGCGACGCCGGTTTGATTACTTTGCGTTTCAATTACCGTGGCGTAGGTGCCAGTGCCGGTACCCACGACATGAGCACCGGTGAAGTGGACGATGCCGAAGCTGCCGTCAGTTGGCTGCGTGAAAAACACCCGGACCTGCCCATCACCTTGCTGGGTTTCTCGTTCGGTGGATTTGTGGCCGCAAGCCTGGGCGGGCGCCTGGAAGCCAAGGGCGAAAAACTCGCGCACCTGTTCATGGTCGCTCCGGCCGTCATGCGTTTGCGTGATGAGGACCAGCTTCCACAGGGCTGCCCGCTGACCGTGATCCAGCCGCAAACCGACGAAGTGGTCGACCCGCAACTGGTCTACGACTGGTCCGCGGCCCTCAAACGCCCCCATGAGCTGCTGAAAGTGGCAGAATGCGGGCACTTTTTTCATGGCAAGCTCACCGATCTCAAGGATCTGGTGCTGCCGCGCCTTTCGAATTGATAGCAGTCTGATAAGCGATTACCCATGACGACTCGTACCCGTATCCTCACCGGCATCACCACCACCGGCACCCCGCACCTGGGCAACTACGCCGGTGCCATCCGCCCGGCGATCCTCGCCAGCCAGGATGCCAATGCCGATTCGTTCTACTTCCTGGCCGACTACCATGCCCTGATCAAGTGTGATGACCCGCAGCGCATCCAGCGCTCGCGCATGGAAATCGCCGCGACCTGGCTGGCTGGTGGCCTGGATGTGAACCGGGTGACTTTCTATCGCCAGTCCGACATCCCGGAAATTCCCGAGCTGACCTGGCTGCTCACCTGCGTCGCGGCCAAGGGCCTGCTCAACCGCGCCCACGCCTACAAGGCCTCGGTGGACAAGAACCTGGAAAACGGCGAAGACCCGGACGCCGGGATCAGCATGGGCCTGTACAGCTATCCGGTACTGATGGCGGCGGACATCCTGATGTTCAACGCGCACAAGGTGCCGGTCGGCCGCGACCAGATCCAGCACGTGGAAATGGCCCGTGATATCGGCCAGCGTTTCAACCACCTGTTTGGCAAGGGCAGGGAGTTTTTCACCATGCCCGAGGCGTTGATCGAAGAAAGCGTCGCCACCTTGCCGGGCCTGGATGGGCGCAAGATGTCGAAAAGCTATGACAACACCATCCCGTTGTTCACCAGCGCCAAGGACATGAAGGACGCGATCTCGCGGATCGTCACCGACTCCCGTGCGCCGGGTGAAGCCAAGGATCCGGACAACTCGCACCTGTTCACTCTGTACCAGGCGTTCGCCACGCCTGAACAGGAGCAGCAACTGCGCAGCGAACTGCTCGATGGCCTGGGTTGGGGTGAGGCGAAGAGCCGCCTGTTCCAACTGCTGGACGGCCAGTTGGGCGAAGCCCGCGAGCGTTACCATCAATTGATGGCGCGTCCTTCGGACATGGAAGACTTGCTGCTGATCGGCGCCACGAAGGCCCGCGCCGTTGCCGGTCCATTCCTGCAAGAACTGCGTGAGGCGGTGGGCCTGCGCTCGTTCGTCAACCAGGCCCCCGAGGCTGCCAGCACCAAGAAGAAGGCCGTCAAGGCTGCGCGTTTTGTCAGCTTTCGTGAAGACGACGGCAGTTTCCGTTTCCGCCTGCTGGCGGCTGACGGCGAACAACTGTTGTTGTCGCGCAACTTCGCCGATGGCAAGGCGGCGGGCGCTGTCACCAAGCAGTTGCAGTCCGGCCAGGCGCTGGATGTGCGCAGCGAGGCCCTGGGCTTTACGGTGTGGCTCGACGGCGCGTGTATCGCCGACAGCCCGGCCTTTGCCGATAGCGCTGCGCGGGATGCCGCCATCGAAGCTGTGCGCGTGGCGTTGACCCCAATCGAGGACTGACCCGACCAAGGGTTGATTGCCATTATCCGGGGCCGTCGTTACAGTGACGGCCCGTTTTTGTTGCCTTGCTAACGAAATTATGACGCCCCTAGAACGATATCAAGCTGATCTGAAGCGCCCCGACTTCTTCCATGATGCTGCCCAGGAAACGGCGGTGCGCCACTTGCAGCGCCTGTACGAAGACCTGGTCGCCTCTTCCCAGAGCAAGCCGGGGATGCTCAGCAAGTTGTTTGGCAAGAAAGACCAGACGCCGGTCAAGGGCTTGTACTTCTGGGGCGGCGTGGGTCGCGGCAAGACTTACCTGGTCGACACCTTCTTTGAAGCGCTGCCGTTCAAGGAAAAGTCACGCACTCACTTCCACCGCTTCATGAAGCGCGTGCACGAAGAGATGAAGACCCTGCACGGCGAGAAGAACCCGCTGACTATCATCGCCAAGCGCTTTTCCCAAGAGGCGCGGGTGATTTGTTTCGATGAGTTCTTTGTGTCCGATATCACCGATGCGATGATTCTCGGCACCCTGATGGAGGAGTTGTTCAAGAACGGCGTGACCCTGGTCGCCACCTCGAACATCGTGCCGGACGGCCTGTACAAGGACGGCCTGCAGCGCGCGCGCTTCCTGCCGGCCATCGCCCTGATCAAGCAGCACACCGATATCGTCAACGTCGACAGCGGCGTCGACTACCGCCTGCGTCACCTTGAGCAAGCCGAGCTGTTCCACTTCCCCCTGGACGACGCGGCCCACGAAAGCCTGCGCAAGAGCTTCCGCGCGCTGACCCCGGAATGCACCCAGGCGGTGGAAAACGATAAGTTGATGATCGAAAATCGCCAGATCATTGCCCTGCGTACTTGCGATGACGTGGCCTGGTTCGACTTCCGCGAACTGTGCGACGGCCCGCGCAGCCAGAACGACTACATCGAACTGGGCAAGATCTTCCACGCCGTGATCTTGAGTGGCGTCGAGCAAATGAGCGTCACCACCGACGACATCGCCCGGCGCTTTATCAACATGGTCGATGAATTCTATGACCGGAACGTCAAGCTGATCATCTCGGCTGAAGTCGAACTCAAGGACCTCTACACCGGTGGGCGCTTGAACTTCGAGTTCCAACGGACCTTGAGCCGCTTGCTGGAGATGCAGTCCCACGAATTCCTGGCGCGGGCGCACAAGCCCTGACAAAAAGGCCTGCAGCGATGCAGGCCTTTTTGTATGCGCTGCGGGCAGCAATGAAGATCAATTGTGGGAGCTGGCTTGCCTGCGATAGCGGTGTATCAGCCAGCTCATCAGTGACTGACTTGCCGCCATCGCAGGCAAGCCAGCTCCCACAGTCGATTGCATGTGGCCTTACTCAGGCGGCCTGCTGGAATTGCTGGCGATACTGGTTCGGCGACAACTCCGTGTGCTGCCTGAACAGCCGCGCAAAGAAGCTCGCATCGTCATACCCCACCTCATAGCTGATGGTCTTGATGCTCTTGCGGCTGCCCGACAGCAAGCCCTTGGCCGTCTCGATCCGCAGCCGTTGCAGGTAATGCAACGGCTTGTCGCCGGTAGCCGTCTGGAACCTTCGCATAAAGTTGCGGATGCTCATGCCGTGTTCGCGGGCCACGTCTTCAAAGCGGAATTTGTCGGCGAAGTGCTCCTCAAGCCAATGCTGGATCTGCAGGATGATTACGTCCTGGTGCAGCTTCTGCCCGCCAAAACCGATGCGCCCCGGCGCGTAGTTGCGCTGCACTTCGTAGAGAATGTCGCGGGCCACGGCCTGGGCGATGTTGGCGCCGCAGAAACGCTCGATCAGATAGATATACAGATCGCAGGCCGACGTGGTGCCGCCGGCGCAGTACAGGTTGTCGGCGTCGGTCAGATGCTTGTCCTGATTGAGCTGGACCTTGGGGAAGCGTTCGCTGAAGGCGTTGAAGAAGCGCCAGTAGGTGGTCGCCTCCTTGCCATCGAGCAGGCCGGCTTCGGCGAGCCAGAACACCCCGGTGGCCTCACCGCATAGCACCGCCCCCCGGGCATGCTGCTCGCGCAGCCATGGCAGGATCTGCGGGTAACGTCTGCTCAGGGCGTCGAAGTCGTCCCAGAACGCCGGCAGCACAATGATGTCGGCGTTTTCCAGGCCACCGTCCACCGGCATGATCACATCGCTGAAGCTGCATACCGATTGCCCGTCGGGGCTTACCAGGCGGGTTTCAAAGGCCGGCGTGAGGCCCAGGCCCTGTTGTTTGCCGTAACGCAGGCTGGCGAGGTGGAAGAAATCCTTGGCTTGCATGAGGGTAGAAGCAAACACCCGATCAATGGCCAAAATGCTGACGCGCCGCAAGGGCGTGGAGACGAGGATAGACATAATTTCGATTATTCTTATAGGGGAAAGTGGTCAACTAACGGCTGGATCGTCTTATTTTTTGTCGCATGTGTCCAGTGTCCCGTGACGTCCGTGCAGCTTAGGCTCTGTGATCTTGTTTTTGTCTGACAATCGACGCAGGTGACTCATGATTCCCAGAACCTTGTTCAGCTCCGAGCACGAACTCTTCCGCCAGAGCGTGCGCACCTTCCTCGAAAAAGACGCGGTGCCGTTCCATGCGCAATGGGAGAAGCAGGGCCATATTGATCGCGCCCTGTGGAGCAAGGCGGGGGAGGCGGGGATGCTCTGCTCCCACCTGCCGGAAGAATACGGAGGCCTGGGCGCGGACTTTCTCTACAGCACCGTGGTGATCGAAGAGATCGGCCGTCTGGGCCTGACCGGGATTGGCTTCTCCCTGCACTCGGACATTGTTGCGCCGTACATCCTGCATTACGGCAGTGAGGCGCTGAAGCACAAGTACCTGCCCAAGCTCGTTTCCGGGGAGATGGTCACGGCCATTGCCATGACCGAGCCGGGCGCCGGGTCGGACCTGCAAGGGGTCAAGACCACAGCCGTGCTGGATGGCGATGAGTATGTGATCAACGGCTCCAAGACTTTTATTACCAATGGTTTCCTGGCGGACCTGGTGATCGTGGTCGCCAAGACCGACCCCAAGGCCGGCGCCAAGGGCACCAGCCTGTTTCTGGTGGAGGCCGATACGCCGGGCTTTGACAAGGGCAAGCGTCTGGAGAAGGTGGGGATGAAGGCCCAGGACACCTCCGAGCTGTTCTTCCAGGACGTGCGGGTGCCCAAGGAGAACCTGCTGGGCCAGGCGGGGATGGGTTTTGCCTACCTGATGCAGGAACTGCCCCAGGAGCGCCTGACCGTGGCGATTGGCGCCCTGGCCTCGGCCGAAGCGGCGTTGCAATGGACCCTGGACTACACCCGCGAGCGCAAGGCGTTTGGCAAGGTGATTGCTGACTTCCAGAACACCCGCTTCAAGCTGGCGGAGATTGCCACCGAGGTGCAGATCGGCCGGGTATTCGTCGACAAGTGCCTGGAACAGCATCTGCAAGGCAAGCTGGATGTGCCGACGGCGGCGATGGCCAAATACTGGACCACTGACTTGCAATGCAAGGTGCTCGACGAGTGCGTGCAGTTACACGGCGGCTACGGTTACATGTGGGAATACCCGATTGCCCGGGCCTGGGCGGATGCGCGGGTGCAGCGTATTTATGCGGGGACCAATGAAATCATGAAGGAGATCATTGCGCGGGCGCTTTGAATCGTTGGTGCTGCTATCGCCGGCAAGCCGGCTCCTACAGGGGAATGGGTTCCAAATGTAGGAGCCGGCTTGCCGGCGATGGCGTTCTAGAGATCAATCAAGGCGCAGGATTGGGATGATCCTTCTGAATCGCCTCGATCCCCTCCAGCACCTCTTTCGACAGCTTCAGGTCAGCACTGGCGATGTTGCTGTCCAACTGCGCAAGCGTCGTCGCCCCAATGATATTGCTGGTCACAAACGGCTGTTGCGTCACAAACGCCAGGGCCATCTGCGCCGGGTCCAGGCCGTGCTCGCGGGCCAGGGCCACATAGCGGCTGCACGCAGCTTCCGATTGCGGGTTGAAGTAGCGGCTGAAGCGGCTGTACAGGCTCAAGCGGCCCTTGGCCGGCCGTGCGCCGCCTTCGTACTTGCCGCTGAGCATGCCGAACGCCAACGGCGAGTACGCCAGCAAGCCACATTGTTCACGGATGGCAATCTCCGCCAGGCCCACCTCAAAGCTGCGGTTGAGCAGGTTGTAGGGGTTCTGGATCGACACCGCGCGGGTCCAGCCACGGGCCTCGGCCAGGGCCAGGAACTTCATGGTGCCCCACGGCGTTTCATTGGACAGGCCGATATGGCGGATCTTGCCGGCCTTGACCTGCTCGTCGAGGGCTTCGAGGGTTTCTTCAAGTGGCGTCAGGTTGGGTTCTTCCTGGTGCTTGTAGCTCAGTTGGCCGAAGAAGTTGGTGCTGCGTTCCGGCCAGTGCAACTGGTACAGGTCGATCCAGTCGGTCTGCAGGCGCTTGAGGCTGGCGTCCAGGGCGTCGACGATGTGTTTGCGGTTGTGCTTGAGCTTGCCGTCGCGGATGTAGTCGATGGTGTTGCCGGGCCCGGCGATCTTGCTGGCGAGGATCCAGTCGGCGCGGTCGCCACGGCTCTTGAAGTAATTGCCGATGTAGCGCTCGGTGGTGGCGTAGGTGTCGGCCTTGGGCGGCACCGGGTACATTTCTGCGGTATCGAGGAAGTTGATCCCTGCGCCTTTGGCCCGCTCAATCTGGGCGAAGGCCTCTGCCTCGGTGTTCTGCTCGCCCCAGGTCATGGTCCCGAGACAGATCGCGCTTACGTTCAGATCGGTCCGGCCCAGCTTTCGATAATCCATCGGGTACTCCTTTGGGGAAAACAATCATAAAAGCAGGTTGAATTTTTTTTCGCAATCTGCATAATTGCCCACCTCTTTCTGCAGTGGAAGTGATGCGCCGCCTGCCGAAGAATCTTGCCGTTGAACGGACGCGCTGACCCGAGCCCCCGATAGCGTCTGTATCCGGCTGCCTTTGACTTGTCAAAGTACGCACTATTCAGTAAGATCCGCCGTCTAATTTACAGGGCGGCCCCTGAGGCTATTAAAGAATGACAACTTTTACTGCAAAACCGGAAACAGTTCAGCGCGACTGGTTTGTCGTCGACGCCGCTGGTCAGACCCTGGGTCGTCTGGCCACTGAAGTCGCCAGCCGTCTGCGTGGCAAGCACAAGCCTGAGTACACCCCTCACGTCGATACCGGTGACTACATCGTGATCATCAACGCTGAGCAGGTTCGTGTAACCGGCAACAAAGCAAGCGACAAAATGTACTACCGTCACTCCGGTTTCCCAGGCGGTATCAAGTCTTCGAACTTCGAAGGCCTGATTGCCAAGAAGCCTGAAGCCCCGATCGAGATCGCGGTTAAAGGTATGCTGCCGAAGGGCCCACTGGGTCGCGACATGTATCGCAAGCTGAAAGTCTATGCGGGCGCTGCTCACCCTCATGCTGCTCAGCAGCCCCAAGAACTGAAGTTTTAACGGAATAGTTCATTATGTCGGCGACTCAAAATTACGGCACTGGCCGTCGCAAAACCGCAACCGCACGCGTTTTCCTGCGTCCGGGCACTGGTAACATCTCGATCAACAACCGCACTCTGGACAACTTCTTCGGCCGCGAAACTGCCCGCATGGTAGTTCGTCAGCCGCTGGAACTGACCGAGACCGTTGAAAAGTTCGACATCTACGTCACCGTTATCGGTGGCGGTGTAAGTGGTCAAGCTGGCGCAATCCGCCACGGTATCACTCGCGCTCTGATGCAGTACGACGAAACCCTGCGCGGCGCTCTGCGCAAAGCTGGCTTCGTGACTCGCGATGCCCGTGAAGTTGAACGTAAGAAAGTCGGTCTGCGTAAAGCGCGTAAGCGTCCGCAGTACTCGAAGCGTTAATTCGCTTTACGTTCCACAAAAACGCCCAGCCTCCTCACGGAGCTGGGCGTTTTTTATTGCCCGCGTTTTATGCGGGTTTTTTCTGTGTGACAACTTGCCACATCCGTAGACCCCCTATACTACAAGGCCTGGAAGCTAGGCTGCGGGTAATTACCTTGTCAGAGGTGGGGCTTTTCATTACCATTCGGCAAAATTTTTATAAGTTCAGATTTAATACTTAGTAGACGCCTGATTTAACAGGCCAAAAAGCTGATGGGAGAGGACTGAATGAGCAATGACGGCGTGAATGCAGGCCGGCGTCGCTTCTTGGTAGCAGCCACATCCGTGGTGGGTGCTGCAGGAGCGGTGGGGGCTGCGGTCCCGTTCGTGGGGTCATGGTTTCCCAGTGCCAAGGCGAAAGCCGCAGGTGCACCGGTGAAGGTGAATGTCAGCAAGATCGAGCCAGGCCAGCAGATGATTGCTGAATGGCGCGGCCAGCCAGTATTCATCGTTCGTCGTACCGAGGAAATCCTGGGGAATCTGAAGAAGATCGAGGGCCAGTTGTCTGACCCCGAGTCCAAGAATTCCGACCAACCCGCCTACGCCCAAAACGAAGTGCGTTCGATCAAGCCAGAGATTCTGTTGCTGGTCGGTCTTTGCACGCACCTGGGTTGCTCGCCGACCTTCCGCCCGGAAGTCGCGCCAGTGGACCTGGGCAAGGACTGGGTCGGTGGCTATTTCTGCCCTTGCCACGGTTCCCACTACGACCTGGCCGGTCGCGTCTACAAGTCCCAGCCTGCTCCGTTGAACCTGCCGGTTCCGCCGCACAACTACGAATCTGACGACGTTATTGTCATTGGTGTCGATAAGGAGAGCGCGTAATGAGCAAGTTCATGGATTGGGTGGATGCGCGCTTCCCCGCTACCAAAATGTGGGAAGACCATCTCAGCAAGTATTACGCGCCGAAGAACTTCAACTTCTTCTACTTCTTTGGTTCCCTGGCATTGCTGGTACTGGTCAACCAGATCGTTACCGGTGTCTGGCTGACCATGAGCTACACCCCGTCGGCGGAAGAAGCGTTTGCCTCCGTCGAATACATCATGCGCGACGTCGAGTACGGCTCGATCCTGCGCCTGCTGCACTCCACCGGCGCTTCGGCGTTCTTTATCGTGGTCTATCTGCACATGTTCCGTGGCTTGCTCTACGGCTCGTACCAGAAGCCGCGTGAGCTGGTATGGGTGTTCGGCATGCTGATCTACCTGGCGCTGATGGCAGAGGCCTTCATGGGCTACCTGCTGCCGTGGGGCCAGATGTCCTACTGGGGCGCCCAGGTGATCATCTCGCTGTTTGGTGCGATTCCGGTCATCGGTAACGACCTGACCCAGTGGATCCGTGGTGACTACCTGATCTCCGGGATTACCCTGAACCGCTTCTTTGCCCTGCATGTGGTGGCCTTGCCGATCGTGATTCTCGGCCTGGTGGTGCTGCACATCCTGGCGCTGCACGAAGTGGGTTCGAACAACCCGGACGGCGTGGATATCAAGAAGCACAAGGACGAGAACGGCATTCCGCTGGACGGCATTCCATTCCACCCTTACTACACCGTGAAAGATATCGTCGGCGTAGTGGTGTTCCTGTTCGTGTTCTGCTCGATTGTGTTCTTCTTCCCGGAAATGGGCGGCTATTTCCTCGAAAAGCCGAACTTCGAACAGGCCAACGCATTCAAGACCCCGGAACACATTGCCCCGGTCTGGTACTTCACGCCGTTCTACGCCATTTTGCGGGCAATCCCCGACAAGCTCATGGGCGTGATCGCCATGGGTGCGGCCATTGCCGTGCTATTCGTGTTGCCATGGCTCGACCGTAGCCCGGTCAAGTCCATGCGCTACAAGGGGTGGCTGAGCAAGATCTGGCTGTGGGTGTTCTGCATTTCGTTCGTGATCCTGGGTGTGTTGGGCGTACTGGCGCCGACCCCAGAGCGCACGTTGCTGTCGCAGGTCTGCACCTTCCTGTACTTCGCCTACTTCATTCTGATGCCGTTCTACACCCGGCTCGAGAAGACAAAACCGGTTCCGGAAAGGGTGACTGGCTGATGAAAAAATTATTCGCTGCATTGATTCTTGCTGCCCTGCCGGTATTGGCCTTCGCGGCCGAGCACGGCGCAGAGCTGGAAAAAGTCGACATCGACGTTTCTGACAAGGCCGCCATGCAAGACGGCGCCCGTACGTTCGCCAACTACTGCATGGGCTGCCACAGTGCCAAGTTCCAGCGTTACGAGCGGGTTGCCGATGACCTGGGTATCCCCCATGAGCTGATGCTCAAGAACCTGGTGTTCACCGGTGCCAAGATTGGCGACCACATGAACATCGGCATGCAACCGGCCGACGCCAAGGCCTGGTTCGGGGCTGCGCCGCCCGACCTGACCCTGGTAGCGCGCGTACGTGGCACCGACTGGCTGTACGGCTACCTGAAATCGTTCTACGAAGACCCTACACGTCCCTGGGGCGTGAACAACAAGGTCTTCCCGAACGTCGGTATGCCTAACGTGCTGGTCGGCCTGCAAGGGCGCCAGGTGGTAGGATGCAAGCAGGTTCAAGTCGTGGAAAACGGCAAGAAGCAATATGACCCGCTGACCGGCACGCCGTTGACCCATGAGGCCTGTGATCAACTGACCATCGTGCCCAAGAGCGGTGCGCTGAACGAGGAGCAGTTCGACGAGAAGGTCAAGAACCTGGTGACCTTCCTGGCGTACTCCGCCAACCCGGTCAAACTGGAGCATCAACGCATCGGTACCTATGTGTTGCTGTACCTGGCTTTCTTCTTCGTATTCGCTTATTTACTCAAGCGTGAATACTGGAAGGATGTGCATTGATCCAACCTTAGGCAATTGCTGTTAATCTTGCGCGCCCAGCGACGTCTCTGAACGGGTAACGCTCTGGTTGATCCAGGTGTTACGAGAGATGCTTTCTGGGCGCGCTCGTTTTTGAGCTTTCGATAATTTCAACAAGCGAGGAGGACCGCCATGGGCGTGACCAACCGGTTGGCCTGTTACTCCGACCCCGCCGACCACTATTCCCACCGAGTACGCATCGTACTCGCAGAGAAGGGTGTCAGCGCCGAGATCATCAGTGTGGAGGTGGGTCGTCATCCGCCGAAACTGATCGAAGTGAACCCTTACGGCAGCTTGCCCACCCTGGTCGATCGTGACCTGGCGTTGTGGGAGTCAACCGTGGTGATGGAATATCTGGATGAGCGTTACCCCCATCCACCTTTGCTGCCGGTGTATCCGGTGGCGCGTGCCAACAGCCGCCTGCTGATCCATCGGATCCAGCGTGACTGGTGCGGGCTGGTGGATCTGATTCTGGATACACGCAGCAAAGAAGCTGCCCGTGTGCAGGCGCGCAAGGAATTGCGCGAGAGCCTGACCGGGGTTTCGCCGCTGTTCGCCGACAAACCTTTTTTCCTCAGTGAGGAACAAAGCCTGGTGGATTGCTGCCTATTACCCATACTCTGGCGTTTGCCGATTCTGGGCATTGAACTGCCGCGGCCTGCCAAGCCGCTGCTTGATTACATGGAGCGCCAGTTTGCGCGTGAGGCTTTCCAGGCAAGTCTGTCTGGCGTCGAACGTGATATGCGCTAAGGCTTAAGGAGCCGTTGATGAACTCCAGTCGACCTTACCTGGTCCGCGCGCTCTACGAGTGGATTGTGGACAACGATTGCACCCCGCACATGCTGGTCAATTCCGAGTTTCCTGCGGTGCAGGTACCACAAGGTTTTGCCAGTGACGGACAGATTGTCCTGAACGTTTCGCCCAGTGCCGTACGCCAACTGCACATGGACAATGAAGCGGTCAGCTTTGAAGGGCGTTTTGGTGGGGTACCCCATACGCTCTATGTGCCCATCGGCGCGATCCTGGGGATTTATGCCCGGGAAAATGGCCAGGGCATGGTGTTTGATCTGGAGTCGTCCCTTGAAGACGACGAAGCGATTGAAATTGAAGATGATCTGCCGCCACCTGATTCCGAGCCACCGCGCCCTAGCGGCCGGCCGAGCTTGAAAGTGGTGAAGTGACAAAACATGCGCCTGCGGGCATGTGTTGAAAGTGCCCCGGCTTAGGCTGGGGCATTTTTTTGCGCGCGATAAGCTTTGGGCAAATCATCCAGAGCGGTGATCGTACAACCCGCTTGGGCTATGATGCCCCTTTGAATCATCGAGATAGTTGCCTGCCCATGGAAAACCCCAGCACAGCCCCGCGTCTTCCCCGCAAGCGCCGTAGCCTTGCCCAGGAACTGGTCACGGTGTTGTCCGAGCAGATCCGCGATGGTCAGCTCAAGCGTGGCGACAAGCTGCCCACCGAGTCAGCGATCATGGAAGCCCATGGGGTCAGCCGCACGGTGGTGCGCGAGGCAATCTCGCGGCTGCAGGCAGCTGGGCAGGTGGAAACCCGGCATGGCATCGGCACCTTTGTGCTGGATACGCCGAGCCCCAGCGGGTTTCGCATTGATCCGGCGACCGTGGTCACGCTGCGTGATGTACTGGCGATCCTCGAGTTGCGCATCAGCCTGGAAGTAGAGTCCGCCGGCCTCGCGGCCCAGCGTCGCAATGACGAACAGCTGGCAGCAATGCGCGCAGCCCTCGATGCGTTGAATGAAAGTGCGGCGCACGCCAGCGATGCAGTGGCCTCGGACTTCCAGTTCCATCTGCAGATTGCCTTGTCCACCGGCAACCGCTACTTCACCGACATCATGACCCACCTGGGCACCAGCATTATCCCGCGCACCCGTCTGAACTCAGCGCGCCTGGCCCATGACGACCAGCAGCACTACATGAGCCGCCTGAGCCGTGAGCACGAAGAGATTTATGAGGCGATTGCCCGCCAGGATTCGGATGCGGCGCGGGCGGCGATGAGATTGCATTTGACTAATAGTCGAGAGCGGCTGCGCCAGGCTCATGAAGAGGCGCAGGCGCAGCGCGGATAATTCGATGCCTGCCAGGAAGGCATGTCACGCCAAGAAAAAGTCGATTTGGGTAACTTCACCATTGTTGATATGGAAGTTCTTGCCTAGGACCAGGGCCGGCGGGTCACCGTCAAGTTGAATGGTGTCACCAATATTGGGTAGGTCCACAGGATCGATGTTCTGCGTGGATGCCTTGGAATTATTGGATTTGGATTTAAATGTGCATTTTTTTTCGGTAGCCATGGTGTGCCTCACTGGTTGTGGATGAGTAAAGGGCCTCCAAGGTGACTGCACCTGCTGCATGTGCTGAGGTAACCCGGCGGTCGCACCCAATCTAGGGGCAGCGAGCCCGTCGCCGATACTGTCAGAATTCACAGTGACGACGAACGGTCCCCTGTGTGCGAGTCATCCGCCCACAGGGGAACTATGGCTACCTCAAGGCTGCGGCTTGTTTGGCTTGTAATCCTTAAGCAACAAATACGTACTCCACCCCCACCAATCATTGGTCCATTGCTTGTCGTTCAGGTTGTTGACGTCCTTGCGCCGCAACACCTTGTCGCCCTCAGCCTTGAACAGTGGCGAAAAGTTGTTCGCCGGGTTGTTCGCCGCATTCAGGTCCGGCACGTGCAGCGGTGCCTTGAACGTGGCCGGGGAGGGCGCGATACCGCTGATGTACGCGTCGAAGATCTCATCGGCCGAAGACTGCACTGCACGCTTGACCTGGGTGCGGTTGGCGGCGTCATTGCTATCGAAATAGCGTTTGTCGCCATAGGCATGCCACTCATCGCCCAGGGCATTGCGTACATTGAGCCCGAACTTGCTGTCTTCATCGTGCATAAAGCGGCTGATCAACGACCCCAGTTCACCCGGTGTCACCACGGCCGCCAGTTGTTTGCGTGGGACGCGCAGGTGCCCTGCGGAAAACAGGTCGGTCAAGAAGTGATCAGCAAAGCTGTTCATGGCGTAAGCCAGTTCCAATTGCTGGCCACTGCCGCTTTGGTGGGCCACGACCGCTTGTTGCAGGGCGGCGGTATGCCCAGCTAGGTAGGCAGACAGCGCCCATTCGCCGAAATGGTCGGCATTATCGGCCGCCAGCTTCAGGTAGCGCCCCAGGGGAACCATGGCTGAAACCACGCTGCCACCGCCAGTGATGCGGTTCCACTCTTCGGACAACGTATCTCCTAGCGCATCGTAGGCCTCATGGGGTTGCTTGCCATCCTGTATGGCCTGCTTCACTGCGTTGATCTCTTTTTGCATGACTGCGAGGATTTTGCCCGCTTCCTCCCGTGACGCCGGCAAAGTTGCCAGCGAGTTAAACGCGGCGATGAAACGCTGCACACGCTCGGTGGGTGACGCACCGTCACTGATGGGCTGGCCGGGAATCCCGTAGAAATCTCCGCCCAGGGCAATGATCTGGCCATAGGTCAGCGCCAGGCCGTTGGGCAGGTGCAGTTGGACTTTTGCCCCAGCAATTGCTGGCTTGCCCGGGACAAAACGCAGCAGGGTCTCGTCGCCAATGGCGGTGTGCTCGCCGCCTTCGAAGCGTAGGGCGGGGATAGAGTTTTCGGTGTTGATCGACTTTAGTTCTGACATGTTAGCTCCTTGCTATGTCGTATGAATCTTCCTTGATAACTGTATGTATATACAGTTGTCGCAAGCATAGAGGAATAATTTCCTACGTCAAGGCACTCTCAATAACCGACCGCAAAACCCTGGCAAGCCGACGAAATAACATTGACGGATGATTTTATAGTTGTACGATGACGTACAACATTAACAACAACTGTTCATCGATAGTCTTTACCCAGGGTGTTCGAATAATGAATCCACAAGAACTGAAGTCCATCCTCTCCCACGGTCTGCTGTCTTTTCCGGTGACCGATTTCAATGCCCAGGGCGATTTCAACCAGGCGGGCTATATCAAACGCCTGGAGTGGCTGGCCCCTTACGGCGCCACAGCCTTGTTCGCAGCGGGCGGCACCGGTGAGTTTTTCTCCCTGGCGGCCAGTGAATATTCCCAAGTGGTGAAAACCGCAGTGGATACCTGCGCCACCAGCGTGCCGATCCTCGCCGGTGTTGGCGGCTCCACTCGCCAGGCCATCGAGTACGCCCAGGAAGCCGAGCGCTTGGGGGCCAAGGGTCTGCTGCTGTTACCGCACTACCTGACCGAAGCCAGCCAGGACGGGGTTGCCGCCCACGTCGAAGCCGTGTGCAAGTCGGTAAAAATCGGCGTGGTGGTCTACAACCGCAACGTCTGCCGCCTGACCGCGCCGCTGCTTGAGCGCCTGGCCGAACGTTGCCCGAACCTGATTGGCTATAAGGATGGCCTGGGCGATATCGAGCTGATGGTGTCGATCCGCCGTCGCCTCGGTGATCGCTTCAGCTACCTGGGCGGGTTGCCGACCGCAGAGGTTTACGCCGCTGCCTACAAGGCCCTCGGCGTGCCGGTGTACTCCTCGGCGGTCTTCAACTTCATTCCTAAGACCGCAATGGACTTCTACCACGCGATTGCCCGGGAGGATCACGCCACCGTCGACAAGATCATCGACGACTTCTTCCTGCCTTACCTGGACATCCGTAACCGCAAGGCCGGCTACGCCGTAAGCATCGTCAAGGCGGGCGCAAAAATCGCCGGCTATGACGCAGGCCCGGTGCGCACCCCGCTCACCGATCTGTTGCCAGAAGAATACGAAGCCCTGGCCGCGCTGATCGACAAGCAAGGCGCGCAGTAACCCATTAATAAAGCCGCTGAGTGATCAGCGGCTTTTTGCGTAAGGAGAAGATGCGTGTCCCAAGCCAAGCGTTTTGACAACTACATCGGTGGCCAGTGGGTGGCCGGTGCTGACTACTCAAGCAATATCAACCCGTCGGATCTGTCGGATGTCATCGGCGATTTCGCCAAAGCCGACGTGGCTCAGGTCCACGCCGCTATCGACGCCGCCCGCGCGGCGTTCCCGGCATGGTCGACCTCCGGTATCCAGGCCCGGCATGACGCCCTGGATAAAGTCGGCAGCGAGATCCTCGCGCGCCGCGAAGAGCTCGGTACGCTGCTGGCTCGCGAAGAGGGCAAGACCCTGCCGGAAGCCATCGGCGAAGTGACCCGTGCCGGCAATATCTTTAAATTCTTTGCCGGCGAGTGCCTGCGCCTGTCCGGTGACTACCTGCCGTCTGTACGCCCGGGGGTCAACGTCGAGGTCACGCGCGAAGCCCTGGGCGTGGTGGGCCTGATCACCCCGTGGAACTTTCCGATTGCGATCCCCGCCTGGAAAATCGCCCCGGCCCTGGCCTACGGCAACTGCGTGGTGCTCAAGCCGGCAGACCTGGTGCCCGGCTGCGCCTGGGCCCTGGCCGAAATCATCTCCCGTGCAGGCTTTCCCAGTGGTGTGTTCAACCTGGTGATGGGCAGCGGCCGGGTAGTGGGCGATGCGCTGGTCCATAGCCCGAAGGTCGACGGCATCAGCTTCACCGGTTCCGTGGGCGTGGGCCGGCAGATCGCGGTCAGTTGCGTTTCGCGCCAGGCCAAGGTGCAGTTGGAAATGGGCGGCAAGAACCCGCAGATCATTCTCGACGATGCCGACCTCAAGCAGGCTGTCGAGTTGTCGGTACAGAGCGCGTTCTACTCCACCGGCCAGCGCTGCACGGCATCCAGTCGCTTTATCGTGACCGCCGGGATTCATGACCAATTCGTCGCCGCCGTGGCCGAGCGCATGCAGTCGATCAAGGTTGGCCATGCCCTGCATGCCGGGACCGACATTGGCCCGGTGGTGTCCCAGGCCCAGTTGGACCAGGACCTGAAGTACATCGACATCGGCCAGGGCGAAGGCGCGCGGCTGGTCAGCGGTGGTGGCCTGGTGACGTGTGACACCCAAGGCTACTTCCTCGCGCCGACTCTGTTTGCCGACAGCGAAGCCGCCATGCGCATCAGCCGTGAAGAAATCTTCGGCCCGGTGGCCAATGTGGTGCGCGTGGCGGACTACGAGGCAGCACTGGCCATGGCCAACGACACCGAGTTCGGGCTGTCGGCGGGCATTGCCACCACCTCGCTCAAGTACGCCAACCACTTCAAGCGCCACTCCCAGGCCGGGATGGTGATGGTCAACCTGCCGACGGCGGGCGTGGATTATCACGTTCCCTTCGGGGGTCGCAAGGGTTCATCCTACGGGTCGCGTGAGCAAGGTCGCTATGCGCAGGAGTTCTACACCGTGGTGAAAACCAGCTACATCGGTTCGTAAACGCAATACATGTGAGAGCAGGCTTGCCTGCTCCCGCAAAAAAGCAGTGCGCAGCACCAACACGACAATTACCCGCAAAAAAAATAATTAGTGGGAGTACATCTACATGCAAGCGACCAAGCCGACGCACGTCCGTTATTTGATCTTGCTCATGCTGTTCCTGGTGACCACGATCAACTACGCCGACCGTGCCACCATCGCCATCGCAGGTTCCAGCCTGCAAAAAGACCTCGGCATCGACGCCGTCACCCTCGGTTACATCTTCTCTGCTTTCGGTTGGGCCTACGTGGCCGGGCAAATTCCCGGCGGCTGGCTGCTCGATCGTTTCGGCTCGAAAAAAGTCTATGCCCTGAGCATCTTCACCTGGTCGCTGTTCACCGTGCTGCAAGGCTATGTCGGTGAGTTCGGCGTCTCCACCGCGGTGGTTGCGCTGTTTATGCTGCGCTTTCTGGTCGGCCTGGCCGAAGCGCCATCCTTTCCCGGCAATGCGCGCATAGTCGCGGCCTGGTTCCCAACCGCCGAGCGCGGCACGGCTTCGGCGATCTTCAACTCGGCGCAGTACTTCGCCACTGTGTTATTTGCCCCGTTGATGGGGTGGATCGTCTACAGCTTCGGCTGGCAGCACGTATTTATCGTGATGGGCGTGATTGGCATCGTGTTCTCGCTGATCTGGCTGAAAGTGATCTACAGCCCGCGCGAGCACCCGCTGATCAATGAGGCTGAGTTCAAGCACATTGCCGCCAATGGGGCGATGGTCGATATGGACCAGGACAAGGCCAAGGGTAAGAAAACCGACGGGCCGAAGTGGGATTACATCCGCCAGTTGCTGACCAACCGCATGATGCTTGGCGTGTACCTGGGCCAGTACTGCATCAACGGCATTACCTACTTCTTCCTTACCTGGTTCCCGGTGTACCTGGTGCAGGACCGCGGCATGACCATCCTCAAGGCCGGCTTCATCGCTTCGCTGCCGGCGATCTGCGGTTTTATCGGCGGCGTGCTGGGCGGGGTGATTTCCGACTACCTGCTGCGCAAGGGCCACTCCCTGACCTTCGCACGCAAGGCGCCGATCATTGCCGGTTTGCTGGTCTCCAGCAGCATCATTGCCTGCAACTATGTGGATGTGGAGTGGATGATCGTGGGCTTCATGGCCCTGGCCTTCTTCGGTAAAGGCGTTGGCGCACTGGGTTGGGCGGTGGTGTCTGACACCTCGCCCAAACAAATCGCTGGCCTCAGCGGCGGCTTGTTCAATACCTTCGGCAACCTGGCTTCCATCACCACGCCTATCGTGATCGGCTACATCATCAGCACCACCGGTTCGTTCAAGTGGGCCCTGGTGTTCGTCGGCGCCAATGCGCTGGTGGCAGTATTCAGCTACCTGGTGATCGTCGGCCCGATCAAGCGCGTGGTGCTCAACGAGCCACCGAGCAAAGACCCTGAATTGACTAACCTTTCCCAAGCGCAATCCTGAAGGGGCCGTGTGATGCAGTTGATTGAACATGCCGACTCGCCGCGCTCCATTCGGTTGCACGAGCGCGACAACGTAGTAATCGTGGTCAATGACCAGGGTGTGCCAGCCGGCACCGAGTTCCCGGATGGCCTGGTGACCGTGGAGTTCATCCCCCAGAGCCATAAGGTGACCCTGGAAGATATCCCACAAGGTGGTCAGATCATTCGCTATGGCCAGACCATCGGTTACGCCTTGCAACCGATACCACGCGGCAGTTGGGTCCAGGAGGATCAACTGCGCATGCCCACCGCACCGCCGCTGGACAGCCTGCCGCTGTCCACCGAAGTGCCCGAGGCCCAGGCGCCATTGGAAGGCTTCACCTTCGAGGGCTATCGCAATGCCGATGGCACCGTGGGCACGCGCAACATCCTCGGCATCACCACGACCGTGCAGTGCGTGACTGGCGTGCTGGACCATGCGGTCAAGCGCATCAAGGACGAGTTGCTGCCCAAATACCCGAATGTCGATGACGTGGTGGCACTGACCCACAGCTATGGTTGCGGCGTGGCCATTACCGCCACCGACGCCTATATCCCGATCCGCACCGTGCGCAACCTGGCGCGCAACCCGAACCTGGGGGGCGAAGCCCTGGTGATCAGCCTGGGCTGCGAAAAGCTGCAAGCCAGGCAGGTGATGCACGACAACGACAGCTCGGTGGACCTCAGCGAACCGTGGCTGTACCGCTTGCAGGACGCAAGCCATGGGTTCAGCGAAATGATCGAGCAAATCATGGAACTGGCCGAAACCCGGTTGAAGAAACTCGACCTGCGCCGGCGGGAAACCGTACCGGCCTCGGAGCTGATCCTGGGCATGCAATGCGGCGGCAGCGACGCGTTTTCCGGGATCACCGCCAACCCGGCGCTGGGCTACGCGTCGGACCTGTTGCTGCGGGCCGGGGCGACGGTGATGTTTTCCGAAGTGACTGAAGTGCGCGATGCCATTTACTTGCTGACCTCCCGCGCCGAAACCCAGGAGGTTGCGCGGGAGCTGGTGCGGGAAATGGACTGGTACGACCGCTACCTGGCCAAGGGCGAGGCCGACCGCAGCGCCAACACCACGCCGGGCAACAAGAAGGGCGGCCTGTCGAACATTGTCGAGAAGTCCCTGGGGTCTATCGTCAAGTCCGGCAGCAGCGCGATCAATGGCGTGCTTGGGCCGGGCGAGCGCTTCAAGGGCAAAGGCCTGATCTTTTGTGCGACCCCGGCCAGTGATTTTGTCTGCGGCACCTTGCAACTGGCGGCGGGGATGAACCTGCATGTATTCACCACCGGTCGCGGCACGCCCTACGGGTTGGCGATGGCGCCGGTGGTGAAGGTTTCGACCCGCACGGAATTGGCCCAGCGCTGGCCGGACCTGATCGATATCGATGCCGGACGGATCGCAACCGGGCGTGCGACCATCGAGGAACTGGGCTGGGAGTTGTTCCATTTCTACCTGGATGTGGCCAGCGGCAAAAAGCAGACCTGGGCCGAGCAACATAAGCTGCACAATGACATCACCTTGTTCAATCCGGCGCCGATCACCTAGCCCAGGTCAGGACAGGGCGCCGATCAAGGCCTGCAGATGGGGGTAGACCTGCTGCGGGCTGGCCGCGCGAAGGATGTGCCCGCTCATCTCGGGCATGGGGTGGCGGGTGTAGTAGTCCGCACACACAAAACCGTCGACCCAGCCATCGACATATACCTGGTGGTCTGAGCGGGCATCGCCGACGATCAGCGCCCGGCCCTGGAGCCTGCCGCTCTCGCGCCACCGTCGCACGATCCGGCTTTTGCCGGTACCGGGGTTGATCAGCGGCGAAGGCCGGGGGCACAGGGCCCGCGAACCGGCCCAGAACAGGCGGTTGGCGAGCACGTTGCGGGTGTCGATATCCAGCGAGCGGGCAATCGGGGCGATCCACTCGGTGTAGCCGCCAGACAGGATATGCACCTGCACGCCCTCGCGCTGTAGGTTGTGCAGGGTCAGCATCAGGGCCGGGTCGAGGCTGCCAATGACCGTGTCGACGTAGCGCTGGATATGCTGGCGGCGGATGCGCGGGATCACCTTGATCAAGGACAGCAGTTCCCAGGCACTGGCGCGACCGGCCAACGCCTTGGGCGCGATCAGTTGCAGTTGCTCCAGCATGGCTTGCCCAGCGGGGCTGTCGCCAATCGCCGACTGGATGATCGCAAGGGTGCTTTCGTGGTTCACCAGGGTCTGGTCAAAGTCGAAAATCACATGGGTAGTGCCGGTTGCGGTCATGGGCGTGCCTGCGCATCGAGCTGGCGATAGCGGTGTTTGTCTTCGCGGGTCCACGGGGTGGCCGCAATGCCCAGGTGTTGGGCGATGCGGGCCTGGATTTGGTCTGCAAAGGCCTGGCCGCTTTGCTGCTCCTGGCGTTCGCAGCGTTCCAGGTAGCTCATTTCACAGATCATCCAGGGCATCGTCAGCAAGCGCAGGAAACTTGCCAGGCCAGAGGCATGCAGTGGGCTGGCGACCAGGCCGAAGGGCAGAATCAGGCGCCCGGCCAGGGGTACGACGGGCAAGCCGCGGCTCAGCAGCCCCGCGCGAAAGCGATACAAACCCCGGCCGTTGTTAATGGTCGCTTCGGGGGTGGTGTAGAGGGCGGTGCCTTGCGGGTTGGTGCGCAGTTTATGCAGGTTACGGGAGAACGCCTTCTTATCGGCACCGTTCCAGAACTGTCCGCCCGAGCATTTGAGCAACAGGAAGGCGGTGAAGGCGATAAAGCGGTTGTAGCCACTGGCCGCCACCAGTGTCGCGCCTGGCATCGCGAGGATGGCGAATGGATCAATCACGCTGACGTGATTGGCGGCCACTACGCAGCCGTCGGTGATCAGGGCGATTTGCCGCGATGAATGGCTGCAACGGATGCGAATGCCCATTATCCACAGGAGCCCTCGATACATCATGGGCCTGGCAGCCAACGGAAGCGGCCAGGCGAGCAGGCTCACCACGACCATCGACAGCAGGCGCAGGCCCGCCAATACGCAACCAAACGGCAGGTAGACCTGGCGTCGCAAGCAGCGGTAGGCCCAGGTTTCCCGGGTGCACAGGCCCGCTACTGAGTGAAGGGGGTCGGGTGGAGGCAGAATGTTTTTCACGGGGATGTTGCTCAGTGATGGTTTTGGTCAGGCCAGCTTGGTGTGCTCGGCGGTTTTCATCCGGCGCGAAAACCGGTCGATGCGCGCCAGGTTGGCAGGGCTGATTTCCCTGAACCGTTCGCGGGTAAGATCAATCTTCACGTGGGGGCCGTAAGGGGTTTCAATCACTTGCCCGGCCAGTTGTGGCGCGTGCAAAAACGCCCGGTTCATTTCCAGTGCGCGGTGGTGCCGGATATTGGTCAGGGTGTAGATCTGCTCGAACCCCAGGTGCTTAAAGCCGTATTCAAGTGCCAGGTGGATGGCAATAAAGGGGTAGGGCGTTCCCCAGTATTTCTTGAGGAAACGGTTGCCGAAGTTGATGCCGTATTCTTTTTGCGCGAACCCGGCATAACCGATAAAAGGGCCTTGCAGGCCAATGCTCACCGCCCAGCGTGACCAGTTTTGGTCGGTCATTTCTTTTTTGAAGGTGGCGATTTCGTTGGCGGCGGCGGTCATGTCCCGGGTGGTGCCGGCGGAAATGAATTTCATCGCCTCGGGGTCACTGAGTAGTTCGGTGTAACCCGCAATGTCCTCATCGTCCCAGCTTCTGATATGCACATTGTGTAAATGGTTGACGGATCTACGCATGGGGCCCCCCTGGAGTTATTCAGTTGTTAGAGGAGGGGGATTTTCAGGGGCGGCGTTACTGAAGCGGAGGTGTGGATTCTCGTTAGTGCGTGGGAGCTTGTGCAGTGCTTTGTGGGACGGGTGAACCCCGGCCGGGATAGTGGGATTACCTCCTACGAAGTAGCCACAGTTCCCAATTCTGGACTTTTTTAGTTCGTGTTTATGTTTCGAAATCCAATATCAACAGTGCAGCCCACTGCTTTATCATGACGATTCCCTGAAAACAGGACTTAGCATGCTCGCCATTTTCCTTGCGACGCTCACCATCACTGCGCCGGTGTTTGCCATGCTGTTCCTGGGGGTGCTGCTCAAGCGCATCAACTGGATCAACGACAATTTTATCCACACCGCGTCAGCCCTGGTGTTCAACGTCACCATGCCAGCGTTGCTGTTTCTGGGGATCTTGCACGCCGACCTGCATTCGGCGCTCAAGCCAGAACTGCTGATCTATTTTGCCGTGGCCACGGTCGCCAGCTTCGCCCTGGCCTGGGGCTGGGCGATTTTCCGTTGCCCGCGGGAAGACCGGGGCATTTATGCCCAGGGCGCGTTTCGCGGGAACAACGGGGTGATCGGCCTGGCACTGGCGGCCAGCATGTACGGCGACTACGGGATTTCCCTGGGGGCGATCCTCGCGGGGCTGGTGATCCTGTTCTACAACACCCTGTCGACCATTGTGCTGGCGGTGTACAGCCCGGTGATCAAGTCGGACCCGTGGAGCATCTGCAAGAGCGTACTGGCCAACCCGCTGATCCTCAGTGTGATTGCCGCCACGCCATTCGCCTATTTCCAGATCGGCCTGCCCAGTTGGCTGGAAACCTCCGGGAGGTACCTGGCCGACATGACCCTGCCCCTGGCATTGATCTGCATTGGGGGCACTCTGTCCCTGGCGGCCTTGCGCCAAAGTGGCAACATGGCGTTGAGTGCCAGCCTGGTGAAAATGATCGGTTTGCCGCTCGTGGCCACCGTCGGGGCCTGGCTGTATGGCTTCCGGGGACCGGAGCTGGGGATTCTGTTTTTGTATTTTGGCGCGCCGACGGCCGCCGCCAGCTTTGTCATGGCCCGTGCGGCCCAGGGCAACCATGAGTTGGCGGCGGCGATCATTGTGATCACCACCCTGATGGCGGCAGTGACCACCAATATCGGGATCTTTGTGTTGCAGGCCGGTGGCTGGATCTGAAATGAGTGGTGTTTTTTAGGGCCTATCGCGGGCAAGCCCGCTCCTACACTTGAGGGGGTTCACCACTAATTGTGGGAGCTGGCTGATACGTCTCAATCACTTCCTGCGCCGCCCGAAACGCATCAATCGCCGCCGGCACACCGGCATACACCGCGCAATGCAGCAACGCCTCGCGAATTTCTTCGACAGTACAGCCATTGTTCAGCGCGCCGCGCACATGGCCCTTGAGCTCCTGCGGGCACTTCAAGGCGGTCAATGCCGCGAGGGTGATCAGGCTGCGGGTCTTCAGCGGCAGGCCTTCACGGTTCCACACCCCGCCCCAGGCATGTTCGTTGACGAAGTCCTGCAACGGCTGGGTGAACTCGTTGGCATTGCCCAAGGCGCGGTCGACAAATACGTCGCCCATGACCTGGCGACGCATTTGCTCGCCGGATTTCGGTTGATCGGTCATTGCGACTCCCTCTTGTGGTGTTGGCGGCGCCAGGCCCGCAGCGAAGTGAACAACAGGAAAGCCACCAGCGCTGGCAGGACGTAGTACAGCATCAGTTGTTCGAGTTTATTGGCCAGCGGCATGCCGGTGGTGAACGACACCACGTGCAGCCCATACGCCAGGTACAGCCCCAGCAGCAGCAAGCCTTCGGCGCGGGTAATGCGGTAGCCGGTGTAAAACACTGGCAAGCACAACACCACCACGCCGAGCATCACCGGCAGGTCGAAATCCAGGGCATTGGGCGATACCGACAAAGGCAATGGCGCCACCAGCGCCGTAAACCCCAGCACCCCCAACAGGTTGAACAGGTTGCTGCCGATCACGTTGCCCACCGCAATCTCCCGTTCGCCGCGCAGGGCGGCGATCAGGGACGTGGCGAGGCACGGCAGAGAGGTGCTGACGGCAACGATGGTCAGGCCGATCACCCGTTCGGACAGGCCCAGGTCGCTGGCCACTTCCACGGCCGCCCCCAGCAGCAGATGCCCGGCGAATACCAACAGCGCGAGCCCGCCGATCATCCACAGCAAACTGCTCAGCCACGGCGCTTGCACTACCGTGTCGCGGGTCCGCGGGCGGCGCGAATGGCGGGTCTGGTACAGCAACAGCGCGAGGTAGGCGAGCAGGGCTGCCAGTAAGGTCAGGCCGTCGAGCGGAGTCAGGGCCTCATCGCTGGCGAGGATGAACAGCAGCAGGCTGGCGCCGATCATCACCGGGATGTCCAGGCGCACCAGTTGCCGCGACACGCGCAGGGGAATGATCAGCGCTGAAAGGCCCAGGGTCACGAGGATATTGAAGATACTACTGCCGATCACGCTGCCCACGGCGATATCGCTATTGCCGGCCAGGGTGGCCTGCAGGCTGACGGCGATTTGCGGCGCGCTGCTGCCAAAGGCGACGATGCTCAAGCCAATGATCAGCGGCCTGACCTTGAGGCTGGCGGCCAGGCGCACGGCGGCGCGCACCAGCATCTCGGCGCCGGCAATCAGCAGCAATAGGCCGCTGATCAGTTCAATCAGGCTCAGGGGCGAGAGGGCGCTTAATCCGAAAATGGCCAGGGCTCCGTCAGTCAGTTGTTCAGGGCTTGCACGCGCACGCGCGCGGTTCCGCTGCGCAGCATACCCAACTGCTCGGCGGCCTGGCGTGAAAGATCGATCAGCCGGCCACGGGTGTGTGGGCCGCGATCATTGATGCGCACCACCACGGATTTGTCGTTGGCCAGGTTGGTGATCTGCACCCGCGTGCCGAATGGCAGGCGCCGGTGGGCGGCGGTCATGGCGTGTTGGTTGAAGGGTTCACCGCTGGCGGTTTTTTTGCCGTGGTGCTTGGCGCCGTAGTAGGACGCTGTGCCGGTTTCGTCATAACCGTTGGGATCGATCAGGCCACTGGCGCAGCCGGTGAGCAGTGAAAACAGGGCGCAGAGGCCGAGTAGACGCTTCATTTTCAAGGTGTCCCCAAAATTGATATGGGAACCGACCTTTGTAGAAGCTGGCTTGCCTGCGATGCGGGCGCCTCGGTTTTTCAGATGCACCGAGGTGATGCTATCGCAGGCAAGCCAGTTCCTTCACAAGCCGGCTCCCACAGGGCGGCAACCGTTATCAGCCTTCGAGCTTGCTCTTGAGCAATTCGTTCACCTGTTGCGGGTTGGCCTTGCCTTTGGAGGCCTTCATCGCCTGGCCCACAAAGAAGCCGAACATCTTGCCGCGTTTGGCTTCGTCCGCTGCACGGTACTGCTCGACCTGCTCGGCGTTGGCCGCCAGCATTTCATCCAGCACGGCCGAGATCGCGCCGCTGTCGGTGACTTGCTTGAGGCCGCGTTTCTCGATGATCTCGTCGGCGCTGCCTTCACCGCTGGCCATGGCTTCAAACACGGTCTTGGCGATCTTGCCGGAGATGGTGTTGTCCTTGATGCGCAGCAACATGCCGCCCAACTGTTCGGCCGTTACCGGGGCTTCGTCGATTTCCAGGCCCTGTTTGTTCAACAGGCTGCCCAGTTCAACCATGACCCAGTTGGCGGCCAGCTTGGCGTCACCGGCAATGCTCACGACTTTTTCAAAGTAGTCGGCTTGCTCGCGGCTCGACGCCAGGACGCTGGCGTCATACACCGAAAGACCGAACTGCGCCTGGAAGCGCTCGCGTTTTTGCGGTGGCAATTCCGGCAGGGTGGCGCGCACGTCATTGAGGAACGAATCCTCGATCACCACCGGCAACAGGTCCGGATCGGGGAAGTAACGGTAGTCGTTGGCTTCCTCTTTGCTGCGCATGGCGCGGGTTTCGTCTTTGTTCGGGTCGTACAGGCGCGTCTGCTGGATCACCTTGCCGCCGTCTTCGATCAGCTCGATCTGGCGACGGACTTCGGTGTTGATTGCCTTCTCGATGAAACGGAACGAGTTGACGTTCTTGATCTCGCAGCGAGTGCCGTACTCGACCTGGCCTTTTGGCCGCACCGACACGTTGCAGTCGCAACGCAGGGAGCCTTCGGCCATGTTGCCGTCGCAGATGCCCAGATAGCGCACCAGCGCGTGGATGGTCTTGACGTAGGCCACGGCTTCCTTGGCGCTGCGCATGTCCGGCTCGGACACGATTTCCAGCAGTGGCGTGCCGGCGCGGTTCAGGTCGATGCCCGTGGCGCCGTTGAATTCTTCATGCAGGCTCTTGCCAGCATCTTCTTCCAGGTGCGCACGGGTCACGCCGACACGTTTGATGGTGCCGTCTTCCAGGGGGATGTCCAGGTAGCCCTTGCCGACGATCGGCAGCTCCATCTGGCTGATCTGGTAGCCCTTGGGCAGGTCCGGGTAGAAGTAGTTCTTGCGCGCGAACACGTTGTGCTGGCCGATCTGGGCGTCAATCGCCAGGCCGAACATCACCGCCATGCGTACCGCTTCCTGGTTCAGTACCGGCAATACGCCAGGCATGCCCAGGTCTACCAGGCTGGCCTGGGTGTTGGGTTCTGCGCCGAATGTGGTGGCGCTACCGGAGAAAATCTTCGATTGGGTGGCGAGCTGGGTATGAATCTCCAGCCCGATCACAACTTCCCATTGCATAGTGTTCTCCTCAGAAGCCGGTTGGGGTGCGAGTGTGCCAGTCAGTGTTCAACTGGTACTGGTGCGCCACATTGAGCAAGCGGCCTTCCTGGAAATACGGGGCGAGCAACTGCACGCCCACCGGCAGGCCATCGACGAAACCTGCAGGCATGGACAAGCCCGGCAAGCCCGCGAGGTTGGCGGTGATGGTGTAGAGGTCTTCAAGATACTCGGCGATCGGGTCACCGGTCTTGGCGCCGATCTTCCAGGCCGGGTTCGGTGTAGTCGGACCGATGATCACGTCGACTTCATTAAAGGCAGCCATGAAGTCATTTTTGATCAGGCGTCGGATTTTTTGCGCCTTGAGGTAGTACGCGTCGTAGTAGCCGGCCGACAGGGCGTAGGCACCGACCATGATCCGGCGCTGCACTTCCACGCCGAAGCCTTCGCCACGGGAGCGTTTGTACAGGTCGGTGAGGTCTTTCGGGGCTTCACAGCGGTAGCCGAAACGCACACCGTCGAAGCGCGACAGGTTCGACGAGGCCTCTGCCGGGGCGATCACGTAGTACGCCGCAATCGCGTGCTGGTTGTTCGGCAGGCTGATTTCCTTGATCACCGCGCCGAGCTTTTCCAGCTCCTTGATGCTGTTGTGCACCAGTTCGGCGATACGTGGGTCGAGGCCGGCGCTGAAATACTCTTTCGGCACGCCGATACGCAGGCCTTTGAGCGAGGTATTGAGGCTGGCGCTGTAGTCCGGCACGGGTTCATCGATGCTGGTGGAGTCCTTCCCATCGAAGCCAGCCATGCCTTGTAACAATATTGCGCAGTCTTCGGCGCTGCGGGCCAGGGGGCCGCCCTGGTCGAGACTGGAGGCGTAGGCAATCATGCCCCAGCGGGAAACACGCCCGTAGGTCGGTTTCAGGCCGGTGAGGTTGGTGAATGCGGCTGGCTGGCGGATCGAACCGCCTGTATCGGTGGCTGTAGCGGCCGGCAGCAGGCGCGCGGCCACGGCTGCTGCCGAGCCACCGGAAGAGCCGCCGGGCACGTGTTCCAGGTTCCACGGGTTTTTCACTGCGCCGTAGTAGCTCGATTCGTTGGCCGAGCCCATGGCGAATTCGTCCATGTTGGTCTTGCCCAGGGTCACGGCCCCGGCTTCGGCCAGCTTGGCGACCACGGTCGCGTCGTAGGGCGCCTTGAAGTTGTCGAGCATCTTCGAGCCGCAGCTGGTGCGGATACCCTGGGTGCAGAACAGGTCCTTGTGACCGATGGGCGCACCCAGCAGCGCGCCGCTTTCACCGTTGGCGCGACGGGCGTCGGCGGCCTTGGCCTGGCCTAGTGCCAGCTCCTCGGTGAGGCTGATAAAGCTGTTGACCTTCGGATCCAGCGCGGCGATGCGCGCCAGCAGGGTCTTGGTCAGCTCTTCGGAAGAAAACTTTTTGTCGGCGAGACCGCGGGCGATCTCGGCCAGAGTCAATTGATGCATTGCAGGCTCTTTCCCTTTAGTCGATGACTTTCGGAACCAGGTACAGGCCGTTTTCGACCGCTGGTGCGATGGACTGGTAGGCCTCGCGATTATTGCGTTCGGTCACGACGTCTGCGCGCAGGCGCTGGCTGGCTTCCAGTGGGTGGGCCAGGGGTTCGATGCCGTCGGTGTTTACCGCCTGCATCTGGTCGACCAGCCCGAGAATGCTGTTCAGGGCTGCGGTGGTCTGTGGAAGATCGGCTTCATTGAGGCCCAGGCAGGCCAAATGAGCGATTTTTTCCACGTCGGAGCGTTCAAGCGCCATGGGATTCTCCAGTGGAAAACAGAACGGAAGCTATCCGTGTGTTAGATTGTCGGAACACTACCGCATTTCTACGGTCATAAGGCCGCGATTGTGGGGTTAGGTGCACAGAAAGTCGGCCAATTTAGCACATTGGCGCCTTGCCCAAAATCCCTGTCGTTGTTAGAGTTTGCCGCACTTTTTTACCCACGCGTTGCCTAGGGTCCCTTTCCCATGTTCAAGAAACTGCGTGGCATGTTTTCCAGCGATCTTTCCATCGACCTGGGCACTGCCAACACCCTTATTTACGTGCGCGAGCGCGGTATCGTCCTGAATGAGCCATCGGTTGTGGCCATTCGGACCCATGGTAATCAGAAAAGTGTCGTTGCCGTGGGCACCGAGGCCAAGCGCATGCTCGGCCGCACACCTGGCAACATTGCCGCCATTCGTCCGATGAAAGACGGCGTGATCGCCGACTTCAGCGTCTGCGAGAAGATGCTGCAGTACTTCATCAACAAGGTTCACGAAAACAGTTTCCTGCAGCCCAGCCCTCGTGTGCTGATCTGCGTACCGTGCAAATCCACCCAGGTGGAGCGTCGGGCCATCCGTGAATCGGCCCTTGGTGCCGGTGCCCGCGAAGTGTTCCTGATCGAAGAGCCAATGGCTGCTGCCATCGGTGCCGGCCTGCCGGTTGAAGAGGCGCGCGGTTCGATGGTGGTGGATATCGGTGGCGGTACCACAGAAATCGCCCTGATTTCCCTCAATGGCGTGGTGTATGCCGAATCCGTACGGGTTGGCGGCGACCGCTTCGACGAAGCGATCATCACTTATGTGCGTCGTAACTACGGCAGCCTGATCGGCGAATCCACCGCCGAGCGCATCAAGCAGGAAATCGGTACCGCTTACCCGGGTGGCGAAGTGCGCGAAGTCGATGTTCGCGGTCGCAACCTGGCCGAAGGCGTACCACGTGCCTTTACCCTGAACTCCAATGAAGTGCTGGAAGCTCTGCAAGAGTCCCTGGCCACCATCGTTCAGGCAGTAAAAAGCGCGCTGGAGCAATCGCCGCCGGAGCTGGCTTCCGATATCGCCGAGCGTGGCCTGGTGCTGACCGGTGGTGGCGCCTTGCTGCGCGACCTCGACAAGCTGCTGGCCCAGGAAACCGGTCTGCCGGTGATCGTCGCCGAAGACCCGCTGACCTGCGTTGCCCGTGGCGGTGGTCGTGCACTGGAAATGATGGATAAACACACCATGGACCTGCTCTCCAGCGAATAAGATCGTTGGTTGCACCATGTTTCGCCAACAGGCAGCACTTTGCAGTGCTGCCTGTTGGCGTTTATCTTCTTCAATCTGCATCCAGGCCGGTTTGATGCCGTATGAATAAAGAGAATATCTGCCCGGGAGGAGCGGCCTATTAAACCGCTCTTCACTAAAGGCCCCTCATTGGGCGTGCGCTTGTTGGTGCTGGTCGTGCTATCGGTCGCGCTGATGGTGGTCGATGCCCGCTTCACACTGCTCAAGCCAGTGCGTAGCCAAATGTCGCTGGTATTGATGCAGTCCTACTGGATCACCGACCTGCCGCAACGGCTATGGCAAGGCGTGGCCAGCCAGTTTGGCAGCCGCACCGAGCTTGTGGCCGAAAACGAAAAACTCAAGACTGAAAACCTGCTGTTGCAGGGGCGCATGCAAAAGCTGGCGGCCCTGACCGAGCAGAACGTTCGGCTGCGCGAGTTGCTCAATTCTTCCGCGCTGGTCAATGAAAAGGTCGAAGTGGCCGAGTTGATCGGCATGGACCCCAACCCCTTCACCCATCGCATCATCATCAACAAGGGCGAGCGCGATGGTGTGGTCCTTGGCCAGCCGGTGCTCGATGCCCGTGGCCTGATGGGCCAGGTGGTGGAGTTGATGCCCTATACCTCCCGCGTGCTGCTGCTGACCGACACCACCCACAGCATTCCGGTGCAGGTCAACCGCAATGGCCTGCGGGCGATTGCCAGCGGCACCGGTAACCCGGAGCGCCTGGAGTTGCGGCATGTGGCGGACACCGCCGACATCAAGGAAGGCGACCTGCTGGTCAGCTCCGGCCTTGGCCAGCGCTTCCCAGCGGGCTATCCGGTGGCGACGGTCAAGGAAGTGATCCACGATTCCGGCCAGCCGTTTGCGATTGTCCGCGCCGTGCCGACGGCCGCGCTGAACCGTAGCCGCTACCTGTTGCTGGTGTTCAGCGACACGCGTACGCCGGAAGAGCGCGCCAACGAAGCCGCCCAGGCCCAGGAAGCGCAGGACAAGCAAGACGGCACCACGACGCCGGTTATTCCGGCAACCGTACCCAAACCGGCGGCACCCGTGGCGACACCGGTTGCACCTGCCGCGCCTGCTGTGGCGACACCTGCCAAACCGGTGGCCCAACCGGCTCGGCCGGTCAAGCCAGCGGCGGCACCTGCACCGGCAACCACTCGACAAGGGGCGCAATAATGGCCGGCACTCATTCGCGCAATGGCTGGATGGTCTGGTTGACCTTTGCCATCGGCATGCTGCTCAGCGTTTCGCCGATGCCGCAATTCATGGAAATCCTGCGCCCGCTGTGGCTGGCGTTGCTCCTGGCCTTCTGGGCGCTGGCCCTGCCGCACAAGGTCGGCATGGTCACGGCCATGTGCCTGGGGCTGGCTGAAGATGTGATGTATGGCACGTTGCTCGGCCAGAACGCCTTGATTCTTACGCTGATTACCTTCCTGGTGCTGTCGTTGCAGCAACGCCTGCGGATGTTCCCGATGTGGCAGCAGTGCCTGGTGATCCTGGTGATCTTCGGCCTGGCCCAATTGGTGCAGCTGTGGCTCAGTGCCCTGACCGGCAACCGCCAACCGACCCTGGCGCTGGTCTTGCCGGCCCTGGTCAGTGCGCTGTTGTGGCCATGGGTCAGCTTCGGCCTGCGTGGGTTGCGTCGCCGCTATAAAATCAATTGAGTGGGTCGCGAGGCTCTGCCTGGTTATCGAACCCACAGGGAGAGTCTGCAATGCATGCACTTTATCTGGCCTCCGGCTCTCCTCGGCGGCGTGAATTGCTGACCCAGATCGGCGTGCCGTTCACTGTGGTCAGCGCGGCTATCGATGAAACACCCCTGGGCGACGAGTCGCCGGCGTCCTACGTCGAACGTCTGGCCCGTGGCAAAGCCGCAGCAGGCCTGGCGACACTGGCCGATACCGCCAATGCCTGCGTGCTGGGCGCCGATACCGCCGTCATCCTGGATGGCCGGATCCTGGGCAAGCCCCTGGACCAGGCCGATGCCCTGGCCATGTTGCTGGCCCTTTCTGATCGTGAACACGAAGTCCTCACCGCCATTGCCGTGCTCAGTGACCTGCGCTGCGAAACGCGCCTGGTCAGCAGCCGCGTGCGCTTTCGCCAGGTTTGCACACACGAGGCAACGACTTACTGGCACAGCGGGGAGCCTCAGGACAAGGCGGGCGGCTATGCTATCCAAGGCTTGGCGGCGGTATTTGTCGCCGGGCTAAATGGCAGTTACTCCGCGGTCGTTGGCTTGCCGGTCTGCGAAACAGCAGAACTGCTGGGCCATTTCGGCATACCCTGTTGGCAACACCTTTCCGTGCGCTGAACGCCTAACTCCAGCGCCATATTTAAGCGATCGGCCACTATTGTGAAAACGCCTGAACGAGACCCAGCCATGAGTGAAGAGATTCTGATCAATATCACGCCGATGGAATCGCGCGTGGCGGTGGTAGAAAACGGTGTTTTGCAAGAAGTGCACGTCGAGCGCACCCAGAAGCGCGGGATTGTCGGCAATATCTATAAAGGCAAGGTTGTAAGGGTGTTGCCGGGCATGCAGGCGGCCTTTGTCGATATCGGCCTGGACCGCGCGGCGTTTATCCATGCCTCGGAAATTTCCCTGCGCGAAGGCCCGGCGGTCGAAAGCATCAGCGCCCTGGTGCATGAAGGGCAGAGCCTGGTGGTGCAAGTCACCAAGGACCCGATCGGCTCCAAGGGCGCGCGCCTGACCACACAGTTGTCGATTCCTTCGCGTTACCTGGTGTACATGCCGCGCACTGCCCATGTCGGTATTTCCCTGAAAATCGAAGACGAAGGTGAGCGTGAGCGCCTGAAAAAGGTCGTCAGCGATTGCGTGGCGGCCGAAGGCATCAAGGAGGCCGGCGGCTTTATCCTGCGTACCGCCGCCGAAGGTGCCGGTGCCGATGAAATCCTCATGGACATCCGCTACCTGCGGCGGCTGTGGGACCAGATCGGTGCCCAGATCAAGACCGTCGGCGCGCCGAGCGTCATCTATGAAGACCTGGGCCTGGCCCTGCGGACCTTGCGCGACCTGGTCAGCCCCAAGATCGAGAAAATTCGCATCGATTCGCGGGAAACCTTCCAGCGCACCACGCAATTTGTTGCCGAACTGATGCCGGAAATCGCCGACCGCCTGGAGCACTACCCCGGTGAACGGCCGATTTTCGACCTATATGGCGTCGAGGACGAAATCCAGAAGGCCCTGGAGCGCAAGGTGCCACTCAAGTCTGGTGGCTACCTGGTGGTCGACCCGGCAGAAGCCATGAGCACCATTGATGTGAACACCGGTGCTTTCGTCGGCCATCGCAACCTTGAAGAAACCATCTTCAAGACCAACCTCGAGGCCGCCACCGCCATTGCCCGCCAACTGCGCCTGCGCAACCTGGGCGGGATCATCATCATCGACTTCATCGACATGGAAGATGGAGAGCATCAGCGCCAGGTATTGCGCACCCTTGAAAAGCAACTAGAGCGCGATCACGCCAAGACCAACATTATCGGGATCACCGAGTTGGGCCTGGTGCAGATGACCCGCAAACGCACCCGCGAGAGCCTTGAGCAGGTGCTGTGTGAGCCGTGCAGCAGTTGCCAGGGGCGCGGCAAGTTGAAGACCCCGGAAACGGTTTGCTACGAGATTTTCCGGGAAATCCTGCGGGAGGCACGCGCTTACCAGGCCGAGGGTTATAGAGTCCTGGCCAACCAGAAGGTGGTGGACCGGTTGCTGGACGAAGAGTCGGGCAACGTTGCGGAATTGGAGGGCTTTATTGGCCGCACCATCCGTTTCCAGGTCGAAACCATGTATTCCCAGGAACAATACGACGTGGTGCTGCTCTGATCCGCATCAGTCTTTTTCAACGAGACCGCCAGACCTTGATCTGCCGTCCGACTATTACCTTGAGGGTCGCCTGACATGGAGCGTCTGCAACGCTTTTTTGCCGCACTGACCCGTTGGGGCCTTGGCCTGTGTGCATTGCTGTTGGTACTGGCGGCGGTCTACGTCAGCCTGGGTCGTGAATTGACGCCATTGGTGGCGGAGTACCGCGGCGAAGTCGAGGCCAAGGCGCAGGCGGCGGTTGCTATGCCCCTGAGTATTGGCAGCCTGGAGGGGCGCTGGAGCGGTTTTGCCCCGGTATTGCTGGCCCATGACGTGATGGTCGGTGAAGGCAGCAGTGCCTTGCGCCTGGACCAGGTGCAAGTGGTGCCCGACCTGTGGGCCAGCCTGCTGGCGTGGGATGTGCGCATTGCCCATCTGGAAGTCAGCGGCTTGCAGCTCAGCGTCAAGGAAGACCAGGACGGCCGCTGGGCGTTGCAAGGCCTGCCGGTGCAGGACGACCAGCCCCTGGACCCCGAGCAACTGCTCAAGCGCATGCAGGCGGTGGCCAAGGTCTCGCTGCTGGACAGCCAGGTCACCTTGCAGCCGTTCGAGCAAGCGCCGCTGACCTTGACCTATGTGGGGCTGAGCCTGCAAACCGGTACCACCCGCCAGCGCCTGGATGCGCGCCTGACCTTGCCCGATGGGCAACCGCTGGCCCTCAGCCTGCGCACGCGGATCCGTGCCAGCCAGTGGCGCGACGGTGAAGTGCAGGCCTACCTGAGCCTGCCCCAGAGCAATTGGGCGCAGTGGATTCCGGCGAAGTTGACTCGGGACTGGAAACTCAGCGAGTTGAAAGCCGGCGGTGAATTCTGGCTGACCTGGGCCAATGGCACGCTGCAAAGCGCCGCCGCCCGGCTCAATGCGCCACAGGTGAAGGTCCGTTATGCCCAGCGCAAGCCCACGAGCATCCAGAACCTGGGCCTGACGGCTTACCTGCAGCGCAGCGACAGCGGCCTGAAGGTGATCTTCGATTCGTTGGCCATGAACCTGGGCGACACCCGTTGGGAGTCGCACCTGCAATTGCAGCAAACCCTGGCCACTGATAAGGCGCAGGAAACCTGGAGGCTGCAGGCCGACCGCCTGGACCTGACACCGATTACCCCTCTGCTCAACGCCCTCGCGCCATTGCCGGAAGGTTTTGCCAAGACCGTCGAAGCGTTGAAGGCCACGGGCGTGCTGCGCAATGTGCTGGTGGATTATCGTCCCCAGGACGCGGGCGATCAGCGCGTGAGCTTTGCTGCCAACCTCGAGCGCGTGGGCTTTGACGCCTATTTCGGCGCGCCGGCAGCCCGCAACGTCTCCGGCAGCATCAGCGGTGACCTGGGCCAGGGCGAACTGCGCATGGACAGCAAGGATTTCGTCCTGCACCTGGACCCGATTTTCGCCAAGCCCTGGCAGTACCTCCAGGCCAACGCGCGCCTGACGTGGAAGCTGGATAAGCAAGGTTTCACGCTGATCGCGCCGTATATCAAGGTGCTGGGGGAAGAGGGCAAGATCGCAGCGGATTTCCTGATTCGCCTGCATTTCGATCATAGCCAGGAAGACTACATGGACCTGCGGGTCGGCATGGTCGATGGCGATGGGCGCTTTACCCCCAAATACTTGCCGGCGGTCCTGAGCCCGGCCCTGGATGAATGGCTGCGTACGGCAATTCTCAAGGGCGCGGTCGATGAAGGCTTCTTCCAGTATCAAGGCTCGCTGAACCACGATGCGGTGACGGCGGCACGCAATATCAGCCTGTTCTTCAAGGTGCATGATGCCGAGTTGGCGTTCCAGCCGGGCTGGCCTCATGTGAGCAAGGTGGCCGGTGAAGTGTTTGTCGAAGAGACCGGCGTGCGCATCCTGGCCAGCAAGGGGCAATTGCTCGATACCAAGGTCAAGGGGATCTACGTCAACATTCCCCATGCGTTGCCCGGCCATGACAGCCATCTGCTGCTGACGGGCGGGTTTGCCGGTGGGCTGGGGGACGGCCTGAAGATCCTCCAGGACGCGCCCATCGGTACGGCATCGACGTTTGCCGGCTGGAAGGGCGAGGGCGACCTGCAAGGTTCCCTGGACCTGGATATTCCCCTGGCCAAGGGCACCGAGCCGAAGATCGTGGTGGACTTCAAGACCGACAAGGCGCGCCTGCAACTGGCCGAGCCGACTCTGGACCTGAACCAGCTCAAGGGTGAGTTCCGCTTCGACAGTGCCAAGGGCCTGAGTGGGCAGAACATCAGCGCCCAAGCCTTCGACCGGCCGATCACGGCGCAGATTGCGGCCGGTGGCAGACCGGGCAATCTCAGCACGCGGGTCACGGCCAAGGGCCAGGTGACGGTCAAGCGGCTCACCGACTGGCTGAAAGTCAGCCAGCCGCTGCCCGTATCCGGAGATATCCCTTATCAACTGCAACTGGACCTGGACGGTGCCGACAGCCAGTTGCGGGTCAGCTCCAACCTCAAGGGCGTGGCGGTGGATTTGCCTGCGCCATTTGGCATGCCCGCCAGCCAGGGCCGTGACAGTGTGTTGCGCATGACGTTGCAGGGCGCGGAGCGGCGCTACTGGTTTGATTACGGCGAGTTGGCAAACTTTACCTTTGCCGCTCCGGCGAACAATTTTACCCAGGGCCGTGGCGAGCTGTTCCTCGGGGATGGTGATGCCTTGCTGCCCGGTGGCAAGGGCTTGCGGATTCGCGGGGTATTGTCGGAGCTGGATATCGATCCCTGGAAGAAGTTGGTCGACCGTTACGCCGGCAATGACCCAGGCGGCAATGCCAAGCAACTGTTGAGCAGTGCCGACTTCAAGATCGGCAAGCTGACAGGGTTTGGTACCCAACTCGACCAGGTCGCCCTGAAACTGGACCGCAAGCCCGCTGCCTGGGGCTTGCAGCTCGACAGCCAGCAGGTCAAGGGTACTGTGGGCCTGCCGGATGCCAAGGGCGCCCCCATTGCCATCAACCTGCAGTACGTGAAGTTGCCGGCGGTCGATCCTACGGTGCAGGCCGATGAAAACGCGCCTGATCCCCTGGCGAGCATCGATCCCAAGGACATTCCCGCGCTGGATATCGCCATTGCCCAGTTGTTCCAGGGGCCTGACTTGATCGGCGCCTGGTCGTTGAAGGTGCGCCCGACAGCCAAGGGCATGGCGTTCAACAACCTAGACCTGGGCCTCAAGGGCATGCAGCTCAAGGGGGCCGGTGGCTGGGAGGGTGCGCCGGGCGCCAGCAGCAGTTGGTACAAGGGGCGCCTGGACGGCAAGAACATCGCCGATGTGCTCAAGGGCTGGGGTTTTGCGCCCACGGTCACCAGCCAGGACTTCCATCTGGATGTTGACGGGCGCTGGCCGGGTTCGCCCGCGTGGGTTGGGCCCAAGCGTTTTTCCGGCAGCCTGGATGCTTCGTTCCGCAAGGGCCAGTTCGTCGAGGTCGAGGGCGGTGCCCAGGCGTTGCGGGTATTTGGCCTACTGAACTTCAACTCGATTGGCCGGCGTTTGCGCCTGGACTTCTCGGATTTGCTTGGCAAGGGCCTGAGCTACGACCGGGTCAAGGGCCTGCTGGCCGCCAGCAATGGTGTGTTTGTGACCCGCGAACCGATCATCCTCACCGGGCCGTCGAGCAACCTGGAGCTTAACGGCACCCTGGACCTGGTGGCCGATCGTGTGGATGCCAAGTTGCTGGTGACTTTGCCGGTGACCAACAACCTGCCGATTGCCGCGTTGATTGTGGGCGCGCCGGCCATTGGTGGCGCGTTGTTCCTGATCGACAAGCTGATCGGTGATCGGGTGTCGCGTTTCGCCAGCGTCCAGTACAAGGTGGAAGGGCCCTGGAAAGATCCCAAAATCACCTTTGACAAGCCATTTGAAAAACCACAGTAAGCGCCTGTGGAGTAGCATGGCCCCATGCTTTTTTTGGAGTGTCGGCCCATGTGCTTTGCGGTAATCCAGATGGTCAGCCAGAGCGACGTCCTGGCCAACCTAGCCCAAGCCCGGAGCTTGCTGGAGCGGGCGGCGGCAGGGGGCGCGCAACTGGCGGTCCTGCCGGAAAACTTCGCCGCCATGGGCCGCCGCGACGTGGCGGCTATCGGCCGCGCCGAAGCGGTTGGCGAGGGGCCGATCCTGCCCTGGTTGAAACTGGCCGCCCGCGACCTCAACTTATGGATAGTGGCCGGTACCTTGCCATTGCCTCCCCTCGGGCAGCCCGACGCCAAGTCCAACGCCTGCTCGCTGTTGATCGACGCGCAGGGGCAGATCGCGGCCCGTTACGACAAGCTGCACCTGTTTGACGTGGATGTGGCTGACACGCGCGGTCGTTATCGTGAATCCGACGACTATGCTTACGGCAACCAAGTGGTGGTGGCCGATACGCCGGTAGGGCGTCTGGGGCTCACGGTCTGTTACGACTTGCGCTTCCCGGAGCTGTACAGCGAATTGCGCGCGGCGGGCGCCGAATTGATTACCGCGCCTTCGGCCTTTACGGCGGTAACCGGCGCGGCGCACTGGGATGTGCTGATCCGTGCTCGGGCAATCGAAACCCAGTGTTACCTGCTGGCGGCCGCCCAGGGCGGAGTACATCCGGGGCCGCGGGAAACCTATGGCCATGGGGCGATTGTCGACCCATGGGGGCGAGTGCTGGCACAACAGAATCAAGGCGAAGCGGTGTTGTTGGCCGAACGCGATAGCAGCGAACAAGCGTCGATACGGGCGCGCATGCCGGTGGCAGGCCACCGGCGCTTTTTCTCGCAGGGCGCGCAGCGACCTGCTTCAGAACGATGAATTTAAGGCCGAACCTATGAGCGAGTTGTTGTCCTCAGTCAGTGAACACCTCCTGGCGCCCGGTGGCGTGACCATCGAAAATTTGCAAACCGTACTGGGCGACCTGGCCGGGCCGGGCATCGATGCCGCAGACCTGTATTTCCAGGGCCAGATCTCCGAGTCATGGTCCCTGGAAGACGGGATCGTCAAGGATGGCAGCTTCAACATGGACCAAGGGGTTGGCGTGCGTGCGCAATCCGGTGAAAAGACCGGCTTCGCCTACAGCAATGCCATCACCCTGGAAGCCCTGGGCCTGGCCGCCCGCGCGGCGCGCTCGATTTCCCGTGCTGGGCAGAATGGCACCGTGCAAGCGTTCAGCACCCAGGACGTGACCCAGTTGTACGGCCCGGATAACCCGCTGGAAGTCATGACCCGAGCCGAAAAGGTCGAGCTGCTCAAACGCGTGGATGCTGCAACCCGTGCCCTTGACCCGCGCATCCAGCAGGTGAGCGTGAGCATGGCCGGGGTCTGGGAGCGGATCCTGGTGGCATCCACCGATGGTAGCCTGGCGGCGGATGTGCGGCCGCTGGTGCGTTTCAATGTCAGTGTGATCGTCGAGCAGAACGGGCGTCGCGAGCGCGGCGGCCATGGCGGCGGTGGGCGTACGGATTATCGCTATTTCCTCGCCGAAGACCGCGCCATGGGCTATGCCCGCGAGGCGTTGCGCCAGGCGCTGGTCAATCTGGAAGCCATCCCGGCACCGGCCGGTACGTTGCCGGTGGTGCTGGGTTCGGGCTGGTCCGGTGTATTGCTCCACGAAGCGGTAGGGCATGGCCTGGAAGGCGACTTCAACCGCAAGGGCAGTTCCGCCTACAGCGGGCGCATGGGCGAAATGGTCGCCTCCAAACTCTGCACCATCGTCGATGACGGCACGTTGGCTGGTCGCCGTGGTTCCCTGAGCGTCGACGACGAAGGGACGCCGACCGAGTGCACCACGCTGATCGAAAACGGTGTGCTCAAGGGCTACATGCAAGACAAGCTCAACGCGCGCCTGATGGGTGTGGCGCGCACCGGCAACGGTCGTCGCGAGTCCTACGCGCATTTGCCGATGCCCCGCATGACCAATACCTACATGCTCGCAGGCGAAAGCGATCCGGCAGAGATCATTGCCTCGGTGAAGCGCGGGATCTATTGCGCCAACCTTGGTGGCGGCCAGGTGGACATCACCAGCGGCAAGTTCGTGTTCTCCACCAGCGAGGCCTATTTGATCGAGGACGGCAAGATCACCGCGCCGGTCAAGGGGGCAACCCTGATTGGCAACGGCCCGGAAGCCATGAGCAAGGTGTCGATGGTCGGTAACGACCTGGCGCTGGACAGCGGTGTGGGGATGTGTGGCAAGGATGGGCAGTCGGTGCCGGTCGGTGTCGGCCAGCCAACCCTGAAAATTGATGCGATCACCGTGGGTGGCACGGGGTCGTAAGGCGTGGAGCTTCGGGTGGCGAAGACCGCCACCCGGGGAAGAGGATCAGCGCAGGCCGCGTTGAGTCTCGTCCAGCTCTCGGATGTACTTGAAGATTTTACGGCTGGTGGCCGGCGCCTTGTTCTGTGCCAGTTCGTGCTGGGCCTGACGGATCAGGGAGCGCAGTTGCTGGCGGTCGGCATCCGGATAGTCCAGGACGAACTTCTCCAGTACAGCGTCGTCACCGCCGATCAGGCGGTCGCGCCAACGCTCCAGGTTATGGAAACGTTCGTTGTACTGGCGTGTGGAAGCATCGAGTTGGTCGAGCAAAGTCAGAATGGCGTCAGTGTCCTGGTCGCGCATCAGCTTGCCGATAAACATGATGTGCCGTTTACGCGCGATATTCGCGGTGTGCTTGGGTGCATCTGCCAGGGCCCGGCGCATTTCGTCGGTCAGAGGCAGTTTGGCAATCAAGTCCGGCTTGAGTGTTGTAAGGCGCTCGCCGAGATCAACCAGAGCATGCAGCTCGCGTTTGACCTGGGTTTTGCTTTTCTCCCCATCGAGGGAGTCGTCGTAAGAATCAACCATGGTGGCAGTCCGCAAAGAAACGCCGCCATGATAACCAGTCGGGGGCCGCTTGTCCGGCCCGGTCGCTCGATGGCCTTAACCGAAAGCAGAATTTGAGTGGAGAACACCATGAGTGCAGCCCAAAGCGTCGGTCCACAAGCGTTACCGGCACTGCAGGAACAAGTTGAACAGATCATCGCGGAGGCCAAGCGCCAGGGTGCCAGTGCCTGTGAAGTGGCGGTATCCCTGGAGCAGGGCCTATCGACTTCGGTACGCCAGCGGGAGGTGGAAACCGTTGAGTTCAACCGCGACCAGGGTTTTGGCATCACCTTGTATGTGGGGCAGCGCAAAGGCTCGGCCAGCACCTCGGCCAGTGGCCCGGAAGCCATTCGCGAAACCGTCGCCGCCGCCCTGGCGATTGCCAAGCACACTTCCGAAGACGAGGCCTCGGGCTTGGCGGATGCGGCCCTGATGGCGCGGGACCTGAAAGATTTCGATCTGTATCACGCCTGGGATATCACCCCCGAGCAGGCCATCGAAAAGGCCCTGGCCTGCGAAGCCGCGGCGTTCGACACCGACAGCCGGATCAAGAATGCCGATGGCACTACCCTGAGTACCCATCAAGGTTGCCGTGTGTATGGCAACAGCCACGGGTTTATCGGCGGCTACGCGTCGACACGCCATAGCTTGAGCTGCGTGATGATTGCCGAGGCCGATGGCCAGATGCAGCGTGACTACTGGTATGACGTAAGTCGCCAGGGTGAGCTGTTGGCGGACCCGGTGAGCATTGGCCAGCGCGCCGCGCAACGGGCCGCGAGCCGCCTGGGCGCACGCCCGGTGCCGACGTGCGAAGTGCCGGTGCTGTTTTCGGCGGAGTTGGCGGGTGGCCTGTTCGGCAGTTTCCTGGGGGCGATTTCCGGGGGCAACCTGTACCGCAAGTCGTCGTTCCTTGAGGGCGCGCTGGGGCAGAAGTTGTTTCCCGAGTGGCTGACCCTGGATGAGCGCCCGCACCTGATGCGCGCCATGGGCAGCTCGGCCTTTGATGGCGATGGACTGGCAACCTACGCCAAGCCGTTTGTCGAGAACGGTGAGCTGGTGTCCTACGTGCTCGGCACCTACGCCGGGCGCAAGCTCGGTTTGCCCAGCACCGCCAACTCCGGTGGCGTGCACAACCTGTTCGTGACCCATGGCGACGAAGACCAGGCGGCGCTGCTGCGGCGCATGGGCCGTGGCTTGTTGGTGACCGAATTGATGGGCCATGGCTTGAACATGGTGACGGGGGATTATTCCCGAGGTGCGGCAGGGTTCTGGGTGGAGAATGGCGAAATTCAGTTCGCAGTCCAGGAAGTGACCATCGCCGGCAACATGCGCGATATGTTCAAACAGATCGTCGCCGTGGGTAACGATCTGGAACTGCGCAGCAATATCCGCACTGGCTCGGTGCTGATCGAACGCATGACCGTCGCCGGCAGCTAAGTACCAACCGGTTACACAACAGCGCCACCCCAAGGGTGGCGCTTTTTTTTGCCTGGAATATCCCAAGGCCGACAAAGGTATAGGTTCAAGAGCTTGTTTTGATTCTCAATATCATTTAATAATAAATATCATTATCGAGTGAGCGTGGATCATGAGTTCTGTCCTGCACGAGGATCCCTACCTGGAAAGCTGGCGCTGGATGAGTCGCCAGATTCGCTGTGGGCTCAACCCTGACGAGCCGCGCCTGATCGAGCATTATCTGAACGAGGGGCGCTACCTGGCCTGCTGCACGGCTACGCACCCGTGGACCATCGCCGAGACCTCGTTCCGCCTGCTGATCGATACCGCCACCGATATCGCCTTGCCCTGGCATTGGCGCTCCACGTGCCTGGACCAGGCCTGGCGCCCGCTGCGCGACCTGGAAAACCTCTCTCACTGCGCCTGTCGCCTCAAGCGCTGGCAGACCTTTGCCTGGCAATTGGCGACTTGCGAACTGCAACCTTCGATTTCTCACTCCGACTTGGTGCAAGGATCTTCCGATGAGTAATACCCGTATCGAACGCGACAGCATGGGCGAACTGCGAGTGCCGGCCGACGCGTTGTATGGCGCACAAACCCAGCGTGCGGTGGATAACTTTCCGATCAGCCACCAGCGCATGCCGACCCAGTTCATCCGTGCCCTGATCCTGGCCAAGGCCGCGGCCGCCAAGGCCAACGTCGATCTCAAGCAGATCAGTGCAAGCCAGGGCAAAGCCATCGTCGACGCCGCCCAGGGTTTGCTGGAAGGTGACTTCATGCAGCACTTCCCTGTGGATATCTTCCAGACCGGCTCCGGCACCAGCTCCAACATGAATGCCAACGAAGTGCTTGCGACCCTGGCCAGCCGCCTGTTGGGCGAACCGGTCAACCCTAATGACCACGTCAATTGTGGGCAAAGCAGCAACGACATCATCCCGACCACCATTCACGTCAGCGCCGCGCTGGTGTTGCATGAACAGACGTTGCCGGCATTGCTGCACCTGGTTGAGGTGATCGAGCGCAAGGCGGTAGAGGTTCATCCGTTCATCAAGACCGGGCGCACTCACCTGATGGACGCCATGCCTGTACGCATGAGCCAGGTTCTCGAAGGGTGGGCGCAGCAACTCAAGGCCAATATCGCTCACTTGCAGGGCTTGTTGCCAAGCCTGCAGGCCCTGGCCCAGGGCGGTACTGCGGTAGGTACCGGGATCAATGCGCACCCTGAGTTTGCGGCGCGTTTCAGCCAGCAGTTGAGCAGCCTGACCCAGGTGCAGTTCACACCGGGTACGAACCTGTTTGCTCTGATTGGCTCCCAGGACACCGCCGTCGCCGTCTCCGGCCAACTGAAGGCCATTGCCGTGTCGCTGATGAAAATCGCCAACGACCTGCGCTGGATGAACTCCGGCCCACTCGCCGGTCTCGGTGAAATCGAGCTCGAAGGCCTGCAACCAGGCTCGTCGATCATGCCGGGCAAGGTCAATCCGGTGATTCCAGAGGCCACCGCAATGGTTGCGGCACAGGTGATCGGCAATGACAGCGTAATCACCATCGCCGGTCAGTCCGGCAACTTCGAACTCAACGTGATGCTGCCGATCATCGCCCAGAACCTGCTCAGCAGCCTGGAGCTGTTGGCCAACTCCAGTCGTCTGCTGGCAGACAAGGCCATCGCCAGCTTCAAGGTCAACGAACCCAAGCTCAAGGAAGCGCTGTCGCGCAACCCGATCCTGGTCACCGCACTCAACCCGATCATTGGGTACCAAAAGGCCGCTGAAATCGCCAAGAAAGCCTATCAACAAGGCCGGCCGGTGATTGATGTGGCGCTCGAGCACACCGACCTGCCCCGCAGCCAACTGGAAGTCCTCTTGGACCCGGAAAAGCTCACGGCGGGTGGCGTGTAATTACCGACCCTGCTTTGGAGGCTCACCATGGAGCACTGGAAACGCACGATCGAACGGGCCAATCGCTGCTTTGTGCAAGGCGAACTGGTGGATGCCCGCGAGCATTACCTGCAAGCCCTGGCCCTGGCCCAAGTGTTGTTCGAGCGCTGGGGTGATGCCGACGAGGCGGTGGCGGCCTGCGTCATTTCCCATCACAACCTGGCGGACCTGCATCTGCGCCTGAACCAGCCTGAAGAAAGCGCCGAATACCTCTGCGCCATTCACCAGCGCTTGCTGCAGACCATGCAGGACACCCGGCTGCCTCAAGCATTGCGCGAGGCAGCCTTGCGCCAGAGCAGCAAGACCTACGTCGAACTGTTGAATTTCATCAGCGATCACGGCGAGTACCCCCGTACCCATCGCTTGCTGGGCAGCAATACGGCGCAGACGGATGCGCCGACCCGCAACAGCCCTTTCTATGGAGCACATTGATATGTCCTACACCTTGCCTGCCTTGCCTTACGCCTACGACGCCCTGGAACCGCATATCGATGCGCAAACCATGGAAATCCACTACACCAAGCACCACCAGACCTACATCAACAACCTCAATGCCGCCGTCGAAGGCACCGAGTTCGCCGGCTGGCCCATCGAGAAACTGGTCTCCAGCGTCCAGCAACTGCCGGAAAAACTGCGCGCAGCGGTGATCAACCAGGGGGGCGGGCATGCCAACCACTCGTTGTTCTGGGCGGTCATGTCGCCCAAGGGCGGCGGCAAGCCCGAAGGTGCCCTGGGCCAGGCGATTGATGCACAGTTGGGTGGCTTTGATGCCTTCAAGGAGGCCTTCACCAAAGCTGCGCTGACCCGCTTCGGCAGTGGTTGGGCCTGGCTGAGCGTGACCCCGCAAAAGACCCTGGTGGTCGAGAGCAGTGGTAACCAGGACAGCCCGTTGATGAACGGCAATACGCCGATCCTCGGTCTGGACGTCTGGGAGCACGCCTACTACCTGCTGTATCAGAACCGCCGTCCTGAATACATCAACGCTTTCTACAGTGTTATCAACTGGCCGGAAGTCGCTGAGCGCTACCAGGCTGCACTGGCTTAATGCCCTCTCATAACAAGACCTAAGGCCGACTATGGGCACTGAAACACTGGCGATCAGCAGCGTACGAATGTTCCGCTATGCGTTTGGCTCGCTGCTGCTATTGGCTGGAACTGCATTGCTGGTGGCCCACGGGCTGGCCTGGCTGAACCTCGAGCCGCGGATCCTGCGTGCCCTGCAAGGTGGCGCAATCTGTGCCCTGGGCACTGCATTGGGCGCGGTGCCGGTACTGGTGATCCGGCGGATGCCGTTGGCGGTCAGCGACACACTGCTGGGGTTTGGCGCTGGCGTGATGTTGGCGGCGACCGCGTTTTCGCTGGTCGTGCCGGGGATTGCCGCCGCTGAAAACCTGGGGCTCAGCCCCTGGGCGTCCAGCGGCCTGATCAGCTTCGGCATCATGCTGGGCGCCTTCGGCCTGTTCCTGGTGGACCGCAAGGTCTCCGGTGCCAGTCCGGAGCTGCTGGTTGGCACCCCTGACAAACCGGTAATTCCACCACGCATCTGGCTGTTTGTATTTGCCATCATTGCCCACAACATCCCCGAAGGCATGGCGGTGGGCGTCTCGGCGGGGGGCGGCATGCCCGATGCCGACAGCCTGGCCATGGGCATCGCCTTGCAGGATGTACCGGAAGGGTTGGTGATCGCGTTGGTGTTGGCTGGGGCGGGGATGTCGCGGGTCAAGGCCTTCTTGATCGGCGCGGCATCCGGGCTGGTGGAGCCGGTGTTTGCCGTGTTGTGTGCCTGGTTGGTCAGCCTGGCCGAGATGCTGCTGCCTTTGGGCCTGGCCCTGGCGGCGGGGGCGATGCTATTGGTGGTGACTCATGAAGTGATCCCCGAGTCGCGCCGCAATGGTCATGACAAGCTCGCCAGCCTGGGGTTGTGCATTGGGTTTTGCCTGATGATGGCAATGGATACAGCGCTGGGCTGATGCCTAGCGCAAACCCAATGTAGGAGCTGGCTTGCCTGCGATGCAGGCACCCCGGTTTTTCGTCTAGACCGAGGTGATGCTATCGCAGGCAAACCAGCTCCCACGCAAGCCCGTACAGGGGCTATTCGCCTTCATCGAAGTAATTGTTGATTAGCTTCACCAGCGCATCCAGCGCTTCCTGCTCCTGCTCACCTTCGGTCTTCAGATGAATCTTGGTGCCCTTGCCTGCGGCGAGCATCATCATGGCCATGATGCTTTTACCATCGACCATGGACTCCGGTGTACGCCCGGCACGCACCTGGCAAGGAAACTGGCCCGCTACCCCGACAAATTTAGCCGACGCGCGGGCATGCAGGCCCAGTTTGTTGATGATTTCAATTTCCAGAGCGGGCATCGCGAAGGTGTTCCTTTCAGCTGAGGTCGCGGTGGCGAACCTGGACATTCTTGAGGGTTTTCTGCAAGACCTGGCCCAGCCGCTCGGTCAGGTAGACGGAGCGGTGATGCCCGCCGGTACAGCCGATAGCGATGGTGACGTAGGCCCGGTTGCTGGCGGCAAAGCGCGGTAGCCACTTGAGCAGGTAGCTGGAGATGTCCTGGAACATCTCTTCCACATCCGGTTGCGCCGCCAGGTACTCGGCAACCGGTAGGTCCAGCCCGGACTGATCGCGCAGTTCCGGCTTCCAATAAGGGTTGGGCAGGCAACGCACGTCAAATACCAGGTCGGCGTCTACCGGCATGCCCCGCTTGAAACCAAAGGATTCAACCAGGAAGGCCGTGCCCGGTTCCGGTTGGTTCAGCAGGCGCAGCTTGATGGCGTCACGCAGCTGGTAAAGGTTCAGGCTAGTGGTATTGATCTTGAGGTCGGCCAAATCGATGATCGGCCCCAACAGCTTGGTCTCGTCTTCGATGGCTTCGGCCAGCGAGCGGTGTGGGCTGCTCAGCGGGTGGCGGCGACGGGTCTCCGAGAAGCGCTTGAGCAGCGTTTCTTCGTCGGCGTCCAGGTACAGCACGTCGCAATGAATATGCTTGGCACGTACCTCTTCAAGCAATTCCGGGAATCGCGTGAGGTGGCTGGGTAGGTTGCGTGCATCGATCGAAACGGCCACCAACGGTTGCGCCAGTTCGGTATGGATCAGCGCGCGCTCAGCCAGCTCGGGCAGGAGGCCAGCCGGCAAGTTGTCGATGCAATAGAAGCCGTTGTCCTCTAACACATTGAGGGCCGTACTTTTACCTGAGCCGGAACGCCCGCTGACGATGATCAAACGCATGATTACTGCCCGCTTTGCTCATCTAGGACAACCTGATACAGCGCTTCATTGGTGCTGGCGCTACGCAGTTTCTTACGTACTTCTTCACGGTCGAGCATGCTGGCGATCTGCCGGAGCAGCTCCAGGTGTGCATCGGTGGCCGCTTCCGGGACCAGCAGGACGAACAGCAGGTCAACCGGAGCGCCATCGATGGCGTCGAAATCAGTGGGGGCGTCCAGGTGCAGCAGGGCGCTTACCGGTGTTTCACAGCCTTTGAGGCGGCAATGAGGAATAGCGATGCCGTTGCCAAAACCGGTCGAGCCAAGTTTTTCACGGGCGATCAGGGCCTCATACACGTCTTGCATCACCAGTTCAGGCACTTCGCGGCTGATCAGGTTGGCAATCTGTTCGAGGGCTTTCTTTTTACTGCCGCCCGGCGCGTTCACGAGGGAACGGCCGGGGGTCAGGATGGTTTCAAGTCGAATCATGGGGGGGGAGTGTTAGCGGCCTGTGCCTTGAAGAAGGCTCTGCTGCTTTTCCTTATGCTTTTTGATTTGGCGATCCAGCTTGTCGGTCAGGTCGTCAATGGCGGCATACATGTCTGAATGCTCTGCATTGGCGACTACTTCCCCGCCGGGTATACGCAAGGTGGCTTCGATTTTCTGCTTCAGCTTTTCGACAGACATGATGACTTGCACATTGGTGATCTTGTCGAAATGCCCCTCAATTCGTTTGAGTTTTTCGCTGATGTAGGCGCGCAGCGGTTCGGTCACTTCCAGTTGGTGTCCACTGATGTTGACTTGCATACAGCTTCTCCTTCGTTGCCAGTGCATAAAGCGGCGGGTAGGGATACCCGCCACTGGAACGCTGTGGCCTGCCCGTCACATCAACCGCTTACGCTCGCTGGAAGGCGCGATCCCAAGGGACTCGCGGTACTTGGCGACGGTTCGACGGGCGACCTGAATGCCTTGTGCTTCCAGTAAACCAGCGATCTTGCTGTCACTCAACGGCTTTTTCTGATTTTCCGCCGCAACCAGTTTTTTGATGATCGCGCGGATCGCCGTGGACGAGCATTCGCCGCCCTCGGAGGTGCTGACGTGGCTGGAGAAAAAGTATTTCAGCTCATATATACCCCGTGGGGTATGCATGAATTTCTGCGTAGTGACCCGGGAAATAGTCGATTCATGCATGCCGACAGCCTCGGCAATGTCATGCAGTACCAGCGGCTTCATCGCTTCGTCGCCGTACTCCAGGAAGCCGCGCTGATGCTCGACGATCTGGGTGGCCACTTTCATCAAGGTCTCGTTGCGGCTTTGCAGGCTCTTGATGAACCAGCGTGCTTCCTGCAACTGGTTGCGCATGAACGTGTTGTCGGCACTGGTATCGGCCCGGCGCACGAAGCCTGCGTACTGCGGGTTGACCCGCAGGCGTGGCACCGATTCCTGGTTCAGTTCCACCAGCCAGCGCTCGTTGTCCTTGCGCACAATTACGTCAGGTACGACATATTCGGCTTCGCTGGACTCGATCTGCGAGCCTGGGCGCGGGTTGAGGCTCTGTACCAGTTCGATGATCTGGCGCAGGTCATCTTCCTTGAGCTTCATCCGGCGCATCAGCTGGCTGTAGTCGCGGCTGCCCAACAGGTCGATGTAATCGGTGACCAGGCGTTGGGCCTCGGTCAGCCACGGTGTCTTGGCGGGCAGTTGGCGCAATTGCAGCAACAGGCACTCGCTGAGGTTGCGCGCGCCAATGCCGGCAGGCTCGAACTGCTGGATGCGGTGCAGGACGGCTTCGATTTCGTCCAGCTCGATATCCAGCTCCGGGTCGAAGGCCTCGAGGATTTCTTCAAGGGTTTCGTCCAGGTAGCCCTGATTGTTGATGCAGTCGATCAGGGTCACGGCGATCAGGCGATCGGTGTCGGACATCGGGGCAAGGTTCAGTTGCCACAGCAAGTGGCTCTGCAGGCTTTCGCCGACGGAGGTGCGGGTGGTGAAGTCCCACTCGTCATCATCGTTGCTGGGCAGGCTGCTGGCGCTGGTCTGGTAGACATCTTCCCAGGCCGTATCCACCGGCAGTTCATTGGGGATGCGTTCGTTCCATTCGCCTTCTTCCAGGTTATCCACCGTGGGTGCGGTTTCCTGGTAGGACGGTTCCTGGACGTCAGTGTTGGGTTTTTGCTCTATGTTGTCGGCCAGCGGGTCGGCATTATCGAAGTCGTCGCCTTCTTCCTGGCGTTCGAGCATCGGGTTGGACTCCAGGGCCTCCTGGATTTCCTGTTGCAGGTCCAGGGTCGACAATTGGAGCAGGCGGATGGCCTGTTGCAGCTGCGGTGTCATCGTCAGCTGCTGGCCCATTCTCAGGACTAGCGATGGTTTCATGGCAGGGGCTTAACACCTTATTCGCCGGCGCAATGCGCCATCCACGACAGGGCGCGTGAGCGCCAAACATAAGCAAATTATATGCCTGATATCGGGGGCTTTGCCTAGAGCGCGGTAACAATAAAAATAATGAGGTTTTTATTGACTCCCGCGCCTGATGGCGAATGTCCTGACACCCCAGCGCTTACAGGCGGAACTCGTGCCCCAGGTACACTTCCTTGACCAGTTCGTTGGCCAGGATGGTGGCGGAGTCGCCTTCGGCAATCAGTTGGCCGTCGTTGACGATGTAGGCGGTTTCGCAGATATCCAGGGTCTCACGCACGTTGTGGTCGGTGATCAGTACGCCGATCCCCTTGGCCTTGAGGTGATGGATGATCTGCTTGATGTCGCCTACCGAAATCGGGTCGACACCGGCGAAGGGTTCATCCAGCAGGATGAACTTCGGTGCAGTGGCCAGGGCGCGGGCGATTTCCACGCGACGGCGCTCGCCGCCGGACAGGCTCATGCCGAGGTTGTCGCGAATGTGGTTGATGTGGAACTCCTGGAGCAGGCTTTCCAGCTCCTGGCGGCGTCCGTCGCGATCCAGTTCCTTGCGGGTTTCAAGGATCGCCATGATGTTGTCGGACACCGACAGTTTGCGGAAGATCGACGCCTCCTGGGGGAGATAGCCGATCCCGGCCCGTGCACGACCGTGCATGGGCTGGTGGCTGACGTCCAGGTCGTCGATCAATACGCGACCCTGGTCCGCCTGGACCAGGCCGACAATCATGTAGAAGCAGGTGGTCTTGCCGGCACCGTTGGGGCCAAGCAGGCCGACGATCTGGCCGCTGTCGATCGACAGGCTGACGTCGCGCACGACCTGACGGCTTTTATAGGCCTTGGCCAGATGCTGGGCTTTCAGGGTTGCCATTACTGGGCCTTCTTCTTCGGCTGGATAACCATGTCGATGCGCGGACGTGGCGCAGTGACCTTGGTGCCATTGGCGCGGCCGGCAGTGGCTACCTGCTTGACGGTGTCGTAGACGATTTTCTCGCCTTCGGTCGAGTTGCCGTCACTGCTGATCACTTTGGCGCGGTCGGTCAGTACGATGCGATTCTGCGGGGCATGGTACTGGATGGTCACGCCGTAGCCCTTGATCGGAGCTGGGTCGGTCGCCGCCTGTTGCTGCTCGAAATAGGCCAGGTTGCCCACCGAGGTCACGACGTCGATGTCGCCAGCCGGGGTGCGGGTCAGGGTCACGGTATTGCCGGTAATCTTCATCGAGCCTTGAGTGATGATTACGTCGCCCTTGTAGGTCGCGATACCTTGTTTGTCATCCAACTGCGCATCGTCAGCCTGAATGTGGATCGGTTGCTGGCTATCGTTCGGCAGAGCCCAGGCGCTCACGCTTCCCAGTGCTGCGCCCAGACCGAGCAAAATAGGGAGGGTTTTAACGAGCCTCATACTGTCCTCTTACGTTCGATAGCAGGTGTATCCTGCTTTCTTTCAAATACGCTTTCATTCCCTTGCCAGTCGATACACCGCCAGCGCCGTCGATTCTAACGTCTTGCTCGGTCTGCGCATATTGCTTCTGTGGGAATACGGTCATGCGACTGCTGGTAATAATGGTGTCGCGGTTCTGGGCGTCAGTGCGGGCAACACGCACCGAGTCGATCAGCTCCACTTCGGTACCGTCCGGGTTGACCTCGCCACGCTTGCTGGTGACGTGCCACGGAAATTCGGTGCCGCGATACAGGTTCAGGTCCGGATTGGTCAGCAGTGTGACCTCCGAAGCCTTCAGGTGTTCGACCTTGTCCGACGTCATTTCGTACTGCACCTTGCCGTCTGGCAGGAACTGCACGCTGTAGGCGTTGGTGGCGTAATAGTCGATGGCGCCCTGGTCGACCTGCGCGACAGGCTGGTCGAGGAAGCGCTCCGGGCTGATATTCCAGTAGCCCACCGCGAGGAACAGCGCGGCGATGGCTGCGAATATCAGGAAGTTGCGAATCTTTTTGCTCAGCATAGAAGGCTCTATAGGTAGGCGGCGTGGGCCGCTTCAAGGCTGCCCTGGGCGCGCAGGATCAACTCGCAGAACTCGCGCGCGGCACCTTCGCCGCCACGGGCCTGGGTAATGCCGTGGGCGTGTTCGCGAACAAATGACGCGGCATTGGCCACCGCCATGCCCAGGCCGACGCGGCGAATCACCGGCAAGTCAGGTAAGTCGTCACCCAGATAGGCGACCTGCTCATAGCTTAGGTTGAGTTTCCCAAGAAGCTCATCCAGGACCACCAGTTTATCCTCGCGGCCCTGATACAGGTAAGGAATCCCCAGGTTTTGTGCGCGGCGTTCCACGACCGGGGTCTTGCGACCACTGATAATCGCGGTTTGCACGCCAGAGGCCATCAGCATCTTGATGCCCTGGCCGTCCAGCGTGTTGAACGTCTTGAATTCACTGCCGTCTTCGAGGAAGTACAGGCGGCCATCGGTCAGCACGCCGTCCACATCGAAAATTGCCAGTTTGATGGCCTTGCCCCGTTGCAACAGGTCGTTGCTCATTTACATCACTCCTGCGCGCAGCAAATCGTGCATGTTCAGGGCGCCAATCGGATGATCGGCATCATCGACCACCACCAGGGCGCCGATTTTATGATCTTCCATGATCTTCAGGGCTTCCGCCGCGAGCATTTCGGCGCGGGCGGTCTTGCCGTGGGGGGTCATGACTTGATCGATAGTCGCGGTATGGATATCGATGGTGCGGTCCAGGGTGCGACGCAGGTCGCCGTCGGTGAACACCCCGGCCAGGCGCCCGTCGGCCTCGAGGATCACGGTCATGCCCAGGCCCTTGCGGGTCATTTCCATCAGCGCGTCCTTGAGCAGGGTGCCGCGCTGTACCTGTGGCAGCTCATCGCCAGCATGCATGACGTTCTCCACTTTCAGCAGCAGGCGACGGCCAAGGGCGCCACCCGGGTGGGAAAAGGCGAAGTCTTCGGCGGTAAAACCACGGGCTTCCAGCAGGGCTACGGCTAGCGCGTCGCCCATGACCAGGGCGGCGGTGGTGGAGGAGGTCGGCGCCAGGTTCAGTGGGCAGGCTTCATGGGTCACATGCACGTTCAGGTTCACTTCGGCGGCCTTGGCCAGCGTCGAGTCCGGGTTACCGGTCATGCTGATCAGCTTGATGCCCAGGCGCTTGATCAGGGGCAGCAGGGTCACGATTTCGTTGGTGGTGCCGGAGTTGGACAGGGCGACGATCACGTCGTCGCGGGTAATCATGCCCATGTCACCGTGGCTGGCTTCGGCCGGGTGCACGAAAAAAGCCGTGGTGCCGGTGCTCGCCAGGGTGGCGGCAATCTTGTTGCCGACATGGCCTGACTTGCCCATGCCGACCACGACAACCCGGCCTTTACTGGCCAGGATCATCTCGCAGGCGCGTACGAAATCTGCGTCGATATGGGCCAGCAAGCCTTCTACGGCTTCAAGCTCGAGGCGGATGGTGCGTTGTGCGGATTGAATAAGGTCGTTGGATTGGCTCATGTCTGAAATCGTATAGCCTGACGAAAAGTCGGCGATTATAGCGGGATTGAGCAATTCCCTCACGCAAGTTCGTCAGCTGTTGTTCTTCTAGAGAGTGAGATCAGTCCCAAATGCGCTTTTTACCTGTCCTGTTTCTGAACAAGCGCTGCTGCGGCCTTGGGCGCTCTACGTCAGCAGTGATATAGTTCGCCGCCAGTTCGGTCCGCGCAGCGCACATGTGTCTAACTGTCGCAAGCAGTTGTCCCAAGCATGGTGTCTGAGTGAGAAGCTGCATCCCAAGGAGTTTAGATGAGTGCCGATAACGCCTACGCGGTCGAGCTGAAGGGCCTTTCCTTCAAGCGCGGTACGCGCAGCATCTTCAATAATGTCGATATTCGCATTCCCCGCGGCAAGGTGACGGGCATCATGGGCCCTTCCGGTTGCGGCAAGACGACCCTGCTGCGCCTGATGGGCATGCAGTTGCGTCCGACTGCCGGGGAAGTCTGGGTCAATGGCCAGAACCTGCCGACCCTGTCGCGCAGCGACTTGTTCGATGCGCGCAAGCACATGGGGGTGCTGTTCCAGAGCGGTGCTCTGTTCACCGACCTCGATGTTTTCGAAAACGTCGCGTTCCCGCTGCGGGTGCACACCCAGCTGTCCGAAGAAATGATTCGTGACATTGTTTTGTTGAAGCTGCAGGCCGTCGGCCTTCGCGGTGCCATCGACCTGATGCCAGATGAACTCTCCGGCGGTATGAAGCGGCGTGTCGCCCTGGCGCGGGCGATTGCGCTCGATCCGCAGATCCTCATGTATGACGAGCCGTTCGTCGGCCAGGACCCTATCGCCATGGGTGTACTGGTGCGCCTGATCCGCCTGCTCAACGATGCGCTGGGCATCACCAGTATCGTGGTTTCCCACGACCTGGCCGAAACCGCGAGCATTGCCGACTACCTCTATGTGGTCGGCGATGGCCAGGTATTGGGCCAGGGCACGCCTGAAGAGCTGATGAACGCTGATAACCCGCGCATTCGCCAATTCATGACCGGCGATCCTGATGGCCCGGTGCCTTTTCATTTTCCGGCAGCGGATTACCGCGCAGATCTCCTGGGGAAGCGCTGATGCGCAAGACATCTTTAATCGAGAAGGTTCGCCTTTTCGGTCGTTCCGGCATCGACATTGTCGAAGTGCTCGGGCGTTCGACGATTTTCCTGTTTCACGCCTTGCTGGGCCGCGGCAGTATCGGCGGCGGTTTTGGCTTGCTGCTCAAGCAGTTGCACTCGGTGGGCGTGATGTCCCTGGTGATCATCGTGGTCTCCGGGGTTTTCATCGGCATGGTGCTGGCGTTGCAGGGCTTCAATATCCTGTCCAGCTACGGTTCCGAGCAGGCGGTGGGGCAGATGGTTGCGCTGACGCTGCTGCGTGAACTGGGGCCGGTGGTCACCGCGTTGCTGTTTGCCGGGCGCGCCGGTTCTGCGTTGACTGCGGAGATCGGCAACATGAAGGCCACCGAGCAGTTGTCCAGCCTGGAAATGATCGGCGTGGACCCGCTCAAGTACATCGTTGCCCCGCGCCTGTGGGCCGGCTTCATTTCCCTGCCTCTGCTGGCGATGATTTTCAGCGTGGTCGGGATCTGGGGTGGCTCATGGGTGGCAGTGGACTGGCTGGGGGTCTACGACGGCTCCTACTGGGCCAACATGCAAAACAGCGTGACGTTCAGCGGTGACGTGCTCAATGGCATTATCAAGAGCATCGTCTTCGCCTTCGTCGTGACTTGGATCGCCGTATTCCAAGGCTATGACTGTGAGCCCACTTCAGAAGGGATCAGTCGTGCCACCACCAAGACCGTTGTGTACGCCTCGCTGGCGGTACTGGGTCTTGACTTCATTTTGACCGCCTTGATGTTTGGAGATTTCTGATGCAAAACCGCACTGTGGAAATCGGTGTCGGCCTTTTCTTGCTGGCTGGCATCCTGGCTTTACTGTTGCTTGCCCTGCGAGTCAGCGGCTTGTCGGCCAGCTCCAGCGCCGACACCTATAAACTTTACGCCTACTTCGACAATATCGCCGGTTTGACGGTCAGATCCAAAGTGACCATGGCCGGTGTGACCATCGGCAAGGTCACGGCAATCGATCTGGACCGCGACAGCTTCACCGGCCGAGTGACCCTGCAACTGGACAAGAAGGTAGATAACCTGCCGACTGACTCCACGGCGTCTATCCTCACGGCGGGTCTGCTGGGCGAGAAGTACATCGGTATCAGCGTGGGCGGGGAAGAAGCCTTGCTCAAGGATGGTTCGACCATTCATGACACACAGTCGTCGTTGGTGCTGGAGGACCTGATCGGTAAATTCCTGCTTAATACGGTTAGTAAAGACGCCAAATGAGGAGTTTGTTCATGATCTCAACCTTGCGACGTGGCCTGTTGGTGCTGTTGGCAGCCTTGCCATTGATGGCTAACGCCGTGGCAGCGCCTTCGGCGCACGACATAATTGATAGAACCACCAAAGAGCTGCTGGCTGACCTTGCCGCAAACAAAGAGCAGTACAAGCAGAGCCCAAGCGCGTTCTACGATGCCCTCAACGGTATCGTGGGCCCGGTGGTCGATGCTGATGGCATCTCCCGCAGCATCATGACCGTCAAGTACTCGCGCAAGGCCACGCCTGCGCAGATGCAGCGCTTCCAGGAAAACTTCAAGCGCAGCCTGATGCAGTTCTACGGCAACGCCCTGCTGGAATACAACAACCAGGGTATCGTCGTATCTCCGGCCAAGGATGAGTCCGGCAACCGTACCAGCGTGGATATGCAGGTCAAGGGCAACAATGGCTCGATCTACCCGGTTTCCTACACCCTCGAGAAAATCAACGGTGAATGGAAAGTGCGCAACGTGATCATCAACGGCATCAACATCGGCAAGCTGTTCCGTGACCAGTTCGCCGATGCCATGCAGCGCAATGGCAACGACCTGGACAAGACCATCGATGGTTGGGCCGGCGAAGTGGCCAAGGCCAAGGAAGTGACCGAAGAAGCTGCAGAGAAGCAGGCCCCATGACTGAGTCGGCTGTTCGTCAAGGCCAGGCCGGCGAGCTGCTCTTGAGTGGCGTGCTCGACTACAGCACCGGGCCGGCCCTGCGCAAGCAGGGCCAGGCGCTGATCAATGCCAGCACTGCGTCGGCAGTGGTTATCGACTGCTCGGCGGTGGTGAAGTCCAGCAGTGTTGGCTTGTCATTGCTCCTGTGTTTCCTACGCGACGCCGCGGCGGTCAACAAACCTGCCAGTATTCGTGCATTACCCGAGGATATGCGGGAAATTGCCCAGGTTTGCGGTCTGGCCGAGCTGTTGGCGCATCCTTAATACACATTATTGAAGAAGCCCCCCGTCAGAGTCCTGCTATGCGGGGTTCGCAGGCGCGGGGCTTTTTTGTATGATGTGCGACCCGCGCGCACTGGGCGCCGATAGAGGTTGAGCATGCAGGCCCTAGAAGTTAAAAGCTTCCTTGAAGGAAAGCTGCCGAATACTGAGGTTGCAGTTGAAGGCGAAGGCTGCAATTTCCAGCTGAACGTGATTAGCGATGAACTGGCGGCATTGAGCCCGGTCAAGCGTCAGCAGCAGATCTATGCCCATTTGAACCCGTGGATCACCGATGGCAGCATCCATGCGGTCACTATGAAATTTTTCAGCCGCGCGGCCTGGGCCGAGCGCACCTGAGCCCCCAAGGCGTCGAGATTCTTATGGATAAATTGATTATTACCGGCGGTGCCCGTCTTGATGGCGAAATCCGTATCTCCGGGGCTAAAAACTCGGCCTTGCCGATCCTGGCTGCTACCTTGCTGTGTGATGGCCCGGTTACCGTAGCCAACCTGCCGCACCTGCACGACATCACCACCATGATCGAGCTGTTCGGTCGCATGGGCATTGAGCCGGTGATCGACGAGAAGCTGTCGGTCGAAATCGACCCGCGCACCATCAAGACCCTGATCGCCCCGTACGAACTGGTGAAAACCATGCGTGCCTCGATCCTGGTACTGGGCCCGATGGTTGCCCGTTTCGGCGAAGCCGAAGTGGCACTGCCTGGCGGTTGCGCCATTGGTTCGCGGCCGGTGGACCTGCACATCCGTGGCCTTGAAGCCATGGGTGCAACCATCGACGTCGAAGGCGGCTACATCAAGGCCAAGGCGCCGGAAGGCGGCCTGCGTGGCGCGAACTTCTTCTTTGATACCGTCAGCGTGACCGGTACCGAGAACATCATGATGGCCGCTGCCCTGGCCAACGGCCGCAGCGTCCTGCAAAACGCCGCGCGCGAGCCGGAAGTGGTCGACCTGGCCAACTTCCTGATCGCCATGGGTGCCAACATCACTGGCGCCGGCACCGACACCATCACCATCGACGGTGTGAAGCGCCTGCACTCGGCTACCTATAAGGTCATGCCGGACCGTATCGAGACCGGTACCTACCTGGTTGCTGCTGCCGTCACCGGTGGTCGCGTCAAGGTCAAGGATACCGATCCGACCATCCTGGAAGCGGTCCTGGAAAAACTGCGCGAAGCGGGTGCCGAAATCACCACCGGCGAAGACTGGATCGAGCTGAACATGCACGGCAAGCGGCCAAAAGCCGTCAACGTGCGTACCGCTCCGTACCCGGCGTTCCCGACCGACATGCAGGCGCAGTTCATCTCCCTGAACGCGATTGCCGAAGGCACCGGTGCTGTGATCGAGACCATCTTCGAGAACCGCTTCATGCACGTGTACGAACTGCACCGCATGGGCGCCAAGATCCAGGTCGAAGGCAACACAGCCATCGTCACCGGTATCGAGCAGCTCAAGGGCGCGCCAGTAATGGCCACCGACCTGCGGGCTTCGGCTAGCCTGGTGATCTCGGCGCTGTGCGCTGACGGCGACACCCTGATCGATCGCATCTACCACATAGACCGTGGCTACGAGTGCATCGAAGAAAAACTGCAGATGCTCGGCGCAAAAATTCGCCGCGTACCGGGCTAGTCCCCACTGCTCGGGCGCAGGGAAGCGCCCGCCCGAGGTGTGCACAGGCACGCCTTGGCTGAATTTGTTTCAAATCGAGGCTGTAATGGCCTCGATCTGTGTCTGGCGCCGTTTGCGACCGGACAGCAATAGCCTGATGAAGGACTGACGTTTCCCATGTTGACCATCGCACTGTCCAAGGGCCGCATCCTTGACGATACTTTGCCGCTTCTGGCTGAAGCGGGCATCGTGCCGACCGAGAATCCGGACAAGAGCCGCAAGCTGATCATCCCCACGACCCAGGACGACGTTCGCCTGTTGATCGTGCGGGCTACCGACGTGCCGACCTACGTGGAACATGGCGCCGCCGACCTTGGTGTCGCCGGTAAAGACGTGTTGATGGAATACGGCGGCCAGGGCCTGTACGAGCCGCTGGACCTGCGTATCGCCCTGTGCAAGCTGATGACTGCCGGTCGTGTCGGTGACGTCGAGCCAAAAGGCCGCCTGCGGGTGGCCACCAAGTTCGTCAACGTCGCCAAGCGTTATTACGCCGAGCAAGGCCGCCAGGTCGATATCATCAAGCTCTATGGCTCGATGGAACTGGCACCGCTGATCGGCCTGGCCGACAAGATCATCGACGTGGTCGACACCGGCAACACCCTGCGCGCCAACGGCCTGGAACCCCAGGACTTTATCGCTGACATCAGCTCCCGCCTGATCGTCAACAAAGCTTCGATGAAAATGCAGCACGCCCGGATCCAGGCGTTGATCGACACCCTGCGCAAGGCAGTGGAGTCTCGACACCGCGGTTGACTCACCTGCGCGGCCCTAGGTCGCGCCCGTCTATCCGCCTCATAGCCAGAATTCTCAGGTGCCCAAGCGGAAACGACTGCTAGTTTAGGGCGCCTGAGTTTTTGCCAATACTATTGAGGCCCTCGCTATGACCACGTCCACTGCAATTGCCCGACTCAACGCTGCCGACCCGGATTTCGCCCATCATCTGGATCATCTGCTGAGCTGGGAAAGTGTGTCCGACGACTCGGTCAACCAGCGGGTGCTCGACATCATCAAGGCCGTGCGTGAGCGCGGCGATGCGGCGCTGGTGGACTTTACCCGCCAGTTCGACGGCCTGGACGTCAAGTCCATGGCCGACCTGATCCTGCCCCGCGAACGCCTGGAGTTGGCCCTGACGCGCATCACCGCGCCCCAGCGTGAAGCCCTGGAAGTCGCGGCCGCGCGGGTGCGTAGCTACCACGAAAAACAGAAGCAGGATTCCTGGAGCTACACCGAGGCTGATGGCACGGTGCTGGGGCAGAAAGTCACGCCCCTGGACCGCGCCGGCCTGTACGTGCCAGGCGGCAAGGCTTCGTACCCGTCGTCGGTGCTGATGAATGCCATTCCCGCCAAAGTTGCGGGCGTGACCGAAGTGGTCATGGTGGTCCCGACCCCGCGCGGTGAAATCAACGAACTGGTGCTGGCTGCCGCTTGCATCGCAGGCGTTGACCGCGTGTTTACCATCGGTGGCGCCCAGGCCGTCGCCGCGTTGGCCTATGGCACCGAAAGCGTGCCGAAAGTAGACAAGGTGGTCGGCCCCGGCAACATCTATGTCGCCACCGCCAAGCGCCATGTGTTTGGCCAAGTCGGGATCGACATGATCGCCGGCCCTTCGGAAATCCTCGTGGTGTGCGACGGCCAGACCGATCCGGACTGGATCGCCATGGACCTGTTCTCCCAGGCCGAGCACGACGAAGACGCCCAGGCGATCCTGGTCAGCCCCGACGCCGAGTTCCTCGACAAGGTGGCGGCGAGCATCAACAAGTTGCTGCCGACCATGGACCGCGCCGAGATTATCGAGAAGTCGATCAATGGCCGGGGTGCGCTGATCCAGGTGCGGGACATGGAACAGGCTATCGAAGTGGCCAACCGCATTGCCCCTGAGCACTTGGAGCTGTCGGTGGCCGACCCACAGGCCTGGCTGCCATCGATTCGCCACGCCGGTGCGATCTTCATGGGCCGCCACACCAGCGAAGCCCTGGGTGACTACTGCGCCGGCCCCAACCACGTGTTGCCGACCTCGGGCACTGCGCGATTTTCGTCGCCGCTGGGGGTGTATGACTTCCAGAAGCGCTCGTCGATCATCTTTTGCTCGCCACAAGGTGCTTCCGAGCTAGGCAAGACCGCCTCGGTGCTGGCCCGTGGTGAATCGTTGAGCGCGCACGCCCGCAGCGCCGAATACCGCATCGTCAAGGGGGAGTAAGACATGAGCAAATTCTGGAGCCCTTTCGTCAAGGACCTCGTGCCTTACGTGCCCGGCGAGCAGCCGAAGCTGACCAAGCTGGTCAAGCTCAACACCAACGAAAACCCCTATGGCCCGTCGCCCAAGGCCCTGGCGGCGATGCAGGCCGAGTTGAACGACAACCTGCGTTTGTACCCGGACCCCAACAGCGACCTGCTCAAGCAGGCCGTGGCCAAGTACTACGGGGTGGATGGAAGCAAGGTCTTCCTCGGTAACGGTTCCGACGAAGTCCTGGCGCATATCTTCCACGGTCTGTTCCAGCACGACCTGCCACTGTTGTTCCCGGATATCAGCTACAGCTTCTACCCGGTGTACTGCGGCCTGTATGGCATCACCTCGGCCCCGGTGCCGCTGGACGAGCAGTTCCAGATCCGCGTGGCGGGCTACGCCAAGCCCAACGGCGGGATCATCTTCCCCAACCCGAACGCGCCGACCGGCTGCGTGCTGGCGCTGGACGCGGTGGAGCAGCTGCTCAAGGCCAGCCCGGATTCGGTGGTGGTGGTCGATGAGGCCTATATCGACTTCGGCGGCGAAACCGCCATCAGCCTGGTGGATCGCTACCCCAACCTGCTGGTCACCCAGACCCTCTCCAAATCGCGCTCACTGGCCGGTTTGCGGGTAGGCCTGGCGGTGGGGCATCCGGACCTGATCGAGGCGCTGGAGCGGGTCAAGAACAGCTTCAACTCCTATCCGCTGGATCGCCTGGCGATTGTCGGCGCGGCGGCGGCCTTTGAAGATCGTGAATACTTCGAGAAGACCTGCCAATTGGTGATCGACAGCCGCGAGAAGGTGGTTGCGCAGTTGCAGGACAAAGGCTTTGAAGTGCTGCCGTCGGCTGCCAACTTCATCTTCGCCCGCCACCCACGGCACGACGCGGCCAGCCTGGCGGCCAAGCTGCGTGAGCAAGGGGTGATCGTGCGGCACTTCAAGCAGGAGCGGATTGCCCAGTTCCTGCGGATCAGCATCGGTACGCCTGAGCAGAACCAGGCGTTGATCGATGGCTTGGGCGATCTTTAAGCCTTAGATCTATATTGGCTGGACTGGCCTCATCGCGGGCAAGCCCGGCTCCCACATTGGAATGCGTTCCCATGTGGGAGCCGGGCTTGCCCGCGATGAGGCCATCAGCAACACCGACAGTCCCTAACCTTCAGAGCAACGGCTCGTCCGGCTTCTTGTGCTTCCAGCCATCATTGCCCGGCAGCAGCAGGTTCAGGCCAATCGCTACCACCGCGCACAGGGCGATGCCCTTGAGGCCGAAATCGTCCGGGCCAGTGCCGGTGCCGATCAGCACACCACCTATCCCGAACACCAGGGTCACCGACACAATCACCAGATTGCGCGCCTCCCCCAGGTCGATCTTGTGACGGATCAAGGTGTTCATCCCCACCGCCGCAATCGAACCGAACAGCAGGCACAGAATCCCGCCCATCACCGGCACCGGAATGCTCTGCAGCAGCGCGCCGAACTTGCCGACAAAGGCCAGGGTGATGGCAAATACCGCCGCCCAGGTCATGATTTTCGGGTTGTAGTTCTTGGTCAGCATCACCGCGCCGGTCACTTCGGCGTAGGTAGTGTTGGGCGGGCCGCCGAACAGGCCAGCCGTGGTGGTGGCGATGCCGTCGCCCAATAGCGTGCGATGCAGGCCGGGCTTTTTCAGGTAATCGCGACCGGTCACGCTACCCACGGCAATCACGCCGCCGATGTGTTCAATGGCCGGTGCCAGGGCTACCGGGACGATGAACAGAATCGCCTGCCAGTTGAATTCCGGCGCGGTGAAGTGGGGCAGGGCGAACCACGGGGCGGCGGCGATCTTCGCGGTGTCGACCACGCCAAAGTAGAACGACATGCCAAAACCCACCAGCACCCCGGCAATGATCGGCACCAGGCGGAAAATGCCCTTGCCGAATACGGCCACGATCAGCGTGGTCAGCAGCGCCGGCATCGAGATCAGCATTGCCGTCTGGTAGTGGATCAACTCGGCACCGTCGCCCGACTTGCCCATTGCCATGTTCGCGGCAATCGGCGCCATGGCCAGGCCGATGGAGATGATCACCGGTCCGATCACCACGGGCGGCAGCAGCCGGTCGATAAAACCGGTGCCTTTGATCTTCACGGCCAGGCCGAGGAAGGTGTAGACGAAACCCGCCGCCATCACCCCGCCCATGGTCGCCGCAAGGCCGAATTGGCCCTTGGCGAGAATGATCGGGGTGATAAAGGCAAAGCTCGAGGCCAGGAACACCGGCACTTGGCGCCCCGTGACGACCTGGAACAGCAATGTGCCCAGGCCTGCGGTAAACAGCGCAACGTTTGGATCAAGACCTGTGATCAGTGGCATCAACACCAGCGCGCCAAATGCTACGAAGAGCATTTGTGCGCCAGACAGGATCTGGCGCCAAAGCGGGTCGTTGAATTCATCCTGCATGCTCACGCGTCCTTCTGCTTGGTGCCGAAGATCTTGTCGCCAGCATCGCCCAGGCCCGGAATGATATAGCCGTGCTCGTTCAGGCGCTCATCGATGGACGCGGTATAGATCACTACATCCGGGTGCGCTTTTTCGACGGCGGCAATACCTTCGGGAGCAGCGACCAGCACCATGGCGCGGATGTCCTTGCAGCCGGCTTTCTTCAGCAGATCGATGGTGGCAACCATGGAGCTACCGGTGGCCAGCATCGGGTCGATGATCATCGCCAGGCGCTCGTCGATTTCCGGGACGAGTTTTTCCAGGTAGGTGTGGGCCTGCAGGGTCTCTTCGTTGCGGGCGACGCCCACAGCGCTGACCTTGGCGCCCGGGATCAGGCTCAGCACGCCTTCAAGCATGCCGATACCGGCGCGCAGGATCGGCACCACGGTAATTTTCTTGCCGGCGATTTTCTCGACCTGGACGGGACCGCACCAACCGGGGATCTCGTAGTTTTCCAGGGGCAAATCTTTGGTGGCTTCGTAGGTGAGCAACGCTCCGACTTCCTGAGCAAGCTCACGGAAGTTCTTCGTGCTAATGTCGGCGCGGCGCATAAGGCCGAGCTTGTGTCGGATCAGCGGGTGGCGGATCTCACGGATGGGCATGGGGAAAGGCTCCGGCGGCGGGCAAAAAAACCGGCCTAGATTAATCTATCCGAGGGTGTTGTCCTATAGACAACCAGTACGTTAGTCCATAAAGGCTTGAACGTTGCGTCCCAGAGGCGTACCTTCGCCCGCTTTTCTTGCCACAGTACCCCTGGAGAGCGCCATGTCCGCTGATCTCGAGCATATCCGTCAAATCATGCACGAGGCTGACTGCCTATACACCGAAGCGCAAGTCGAAGAGGCTATCGCCAAGGTCGGCGCGCACATCACCCGTGAAATGGCCGATACCAACCCGGTGGTGTTCTGTGTGATGAACGGCGGTCTGATTTTCGCCGGCAAATTGCTGACTCATCTGCAATTCCCGCTGGAAGCGTCCTACTTGCACGCCACGCGCTATCGCAACGAAACCAGCGGCGGCGACCTGTTCTGGAAGGCCAAGCCGGAAGTGTCGTTCATCGACCGTGACGTGCTGATCATCGATGACATCCTCGACGAAGGTCATACCCTGGGCGCGATCATCGACTTCTGCAAACACGCCGGCGCGCGCAAAGTGCACACCGCCGTGCTGATCGACAAGGACCACGACCGCAAGGCCCGCCCAGACCTGAAGGCTGATTATGTTGGCCTGCCGTGCATCGACCGTTACATTTTCGGTTACGGCATGGACTACAAGGGCTACTGGCGCAACGCCAATGGCATCTTTGCCGTGAAGGGGATGTAAGCCATGGCGCGTTTTCTTGATCAGTCGCTGTTTGCCGAATTGGCCGAGAAAGCCGCCCTCAACCCCCGTGGCCGGCAGAACGTCAACTTCCACCAGATGGAAGAGCCTTGCCATCGCATGGCTGTTGGGTTGCAGCCACACACTTATGTGCAGCCCCATCGTCATCTCACCGCTGACAAAGCCGAGACCCTGCTGGTACTCAAGGGGCGCCTGGGCATTCTGATCTTCAGCGAGTCAGGCGAGGTCCTGGAGCGGCGCGTCTTGCAGGCGGGTGGAGATTGCCTGGGTGTCGACCTATCGCCCGGCGTTTTCCATGGCCTGGTGGTGCTTGAGCCCGACACGATGATGTTCGAGTGCAAGGCCGGCCCCTATCGCCCGGTGGGCGAGGGCGAACTGGCCACCTGGGCGCCCCGGGAAGGCGAGGCTGGCATGGCTGAGTATCATCGCTGGATGCTGGCCCAGTTCGATTGAACCTGGCAGCAAAAAACAGGTGGGCTTGTGTGGGAGCGGGCTTGTCGGGTCGCCGCATCGCCGCGATAGCGGAGTGTCAGGTTAGATATATTCGACTGACCCACCGCCATCGCGGCGATGCGGCGACCCGACAAGCCTGCTCCCACATAGAGCCTCGTGGCTTCCGAACCTTGTGTCCCGCAGGTAGACTTCCACTCCCGTGTAAATGTCTGCAGGCTGGAGTCGGCAATGCGTAAAGATAAGAAACAAGTGATTGGTGACGAGATCGGCGACGATCAGATCAAGCTGTTCCTGGATTTTGAACCGGTCGACGCCACTTCACCGTCCCTGCACAAACTGATCAAAGCCTATCGCGGCCTGCGCATCGATGACTTCGGACGTTTCCTGACCTTTTTCAAAGAGGCCGGGCTGGACCTTGACGGCAAGGATGAGCATGGCCAGACCTTCGTCGATCTGATCAAGGACCAGCGCAACGCGGACGAGTACATCGAGCTGATCGAACAAGCCCGCGGCTGATTTCCAAGACATACAAAAACGCCCCGTTCTCATCACGAGAGCGGGGCGTTTTTTGTCTTTTTGTAGGCGTCAGGCGTAGCTTGCGGCCTCGCTACCTTGCTCAACCAGCTCCAGGCTGATGTTGTTCTGCACGCTGATCTTGCGATACAGCTCGGCATCGGTTTCCAGGACTTTTTCCCGGGCCGGGAAGATCTCCTGCAGCTTGGCCGCCCACTCGCCGGCCGCCTGGGTCGGGAAGCAGCGTTCGATCAGATCCAGCATGATCGAAACAGTCACCGAAGCACCTGGAGAGGCGCCCAGCAGTGCCGCCAGCGAACCGTCCTTGGCCGCGACCAGCTCGGTGCCGAATTGCAGCACGCCGCCTTTCTTCGGGTCTTTCTTGATGATCTGCACCCGTTGGCCGGCCACTTCCAGGCGCCAGTCCTCGGCTTTGGCTTCGGGGTAGAAGCGGCGCAGGGATTCCAGGCGCTGCTCCATGGACTGCATCACTTCGCTGACCAGGTACTTGGTCAGGTCCATGTTGTCCCGGGCCACGGCCAGCATCGGGCCGATGTTGCCCAGGCGAATCGACATCGGCAGGTCAAGGAACGAACCGAACTTGAGGAACTTGGTGGTGAAGCCAGCATATGGCCCGAACAGCAGGGATTTCTTGCCATCCACCACGCGGGTGTCCAGGTGCGGCACCGACATCGGCGGCGAACCCACGGCGGCCTGGCTGTAGACCTTGGCCTGGTGCTGCTTGACCACTTGCGGGTTGTCGCAACGCAGCCACTGGCCGCTGACCGGGAAACCGCCAAAGCCCTTGCTCTCTTCGATACCTGAGGCTTGCAGCAGCGGCAGGGCCGCGCCGCCGGCGCCGAGGAACACGAACTTGGCGTCGACATGGCGCGTGTTGCCGCTGTTGACGTCCTTGATGCTCACGGTCCAGCCAGCACCATTGCGCTTGAGGCCGGTGACGCGCTTGCTGTACTTGACCTGGGCATCGGCCGAGCTGCTCAGGTGCGCGAGCAATTGGTTGGTCAGAGCGCCGAAGTTGACGTCGGTGCCGTTCATCACGCGGGTCGCGGCGATTTTTTCGTCAGCCGGGCGGCCCGGCATCATCAGCGGCATCCACTCGGCCATTTCGGCACGGTCTTCGGTGTAGTGCATATCCGAGAACGCGTGGTGCTGGCTGAGGGTTTCAAAGCGCTTCTTGAGGAACGACACGCCTTTTTCGCCCTGCACGAAGCTCAGGTGCGGCACTGGGCTGATAAAGGACTTGGACGAGCCAAAGGTGCCTTTTTTGGTCAGGTACGCCCAGAACTGCTTCGACACCTCGAACTGGGTGTTGATGTGCACGGCTTTTTTGATGTCGATGGAGCCATCACCCGCCTGCGGGGTGTAGTTCAGCTCGCACAGGCCGGCGTGGCCGGTACCGGCGTTGTTCCACGGGTTGGAACTCTCCGCGGCACCCGAATCCATCAGCTCAACGACTTCCAGCTTGAGGCCGGGGTCGAGCTCCTTGAGCAGCACGGCAAGGGTGGCACTCATGATGCCCGCACCTACCAGTACTACGTCGACTGCTTCGTTATGCGCCATTTAACGCGTCTCCAAAATCTGCAGCACCAAATTGACGGCATGGCTGCCAGGAGTGACGGGGCGGTTCACGTGATGCCCCAGGTTACCCATGGCCAGGATCGCCATGTCCGATTCTTCGCAATTTTTTTGCAACTTCAGCGGACGCTGCCGACCAGGCCTTATCTGCATATGAACGCATTTAAGGGGCCCTGTGGCAATTCGACTTATGGTCAAGTACGTCCGATCGTGCAACCAAATCCGTAGCGGACAGGCTTCAAGCTCCGGTTTTTGAGGAGTACTCGGTCCTGTGTGGTTGGGCAGTGCCAGACGTTGATGGTGCTTGTACAAACGCAAAACTATTCATTTGCTCGCCACACTCTTGTGAAGTTGTGAAAACCCGTTTTTTTCACGCTCTTTTGAAGACGTGAACCTCAAAAAAGGGCTGCCCCAGCCTGGCACCTGGCCCGAAATCACTGCCGACACGCGGCATAACGGGCAAACAACTCAAGTGGCCGAGCGCAATGGCAGCTCTGGCAGATTCGGTAAAGGCGCAGGTTTGCAGACAAAACAGCCAGCTCGCCAGCTTCACTCGATCTGTGTGGGCGGCTCTCTGTGGGCGGTGCGGGGGAGCTAATACCAGGGCATTAGCGATGCTGCGAGGCCCGATCAGGAGACGTCCTTATAATCGGGGGGAGATTGTAGCGAAGAACTGTCGGGAAATGGACGTGTTTTATGACTTTTATTAGCGCTTCGGTCAGGCGGTCAACGGCAGGCGGTGTGATGACCGTGCGCGGCGCGGGCTGACACGGGCGCGGGCGGGCAGAGGATGGTGCATCCAGCTCAGGCGGATCTCCTGGACTTCGACCCAGCCTTCGCCCACGGGCGGCTGGCTGCATTGCTTGAAGGCCTGGCAGCGACCTTGCGAGTCGAGCAGGGCAAAGTTGCGATGGGCGGGCGTGCGCGCGAAAAAGCGCCAGAGAAGATTGAGCATGGCGGGCCTCCTGAGAATGACGCCAAGCATATCTGTCAAGAATGACATCTGGGTGACACTGAGTCGCTGCACGCAGGCCTGGACCTGAGGTTGTAACTGGCGCTAGTTCCAGGCGGTGACGCGCCGCTATACTGGCGCACTGTCGGTACCTGAATTCTGGAGAGAAAAGCATGTTGCAACGCCTGTTGTTCGGTTTGATCACTGTGACCAGCTTGACCCTGGTTGGCTGCGCCCACAGCCCGCAGCAACTCAGCCCGCAACCCAAGCTCACCACCCAGTTGGCGCCTGTGGGCCATGGCCAGCCGGTCTCGGTGCGTGTGGTTGATGGCCGTCCGTCGCCAACCCTGGGTACCCGCGGTGGCCTGTACCCGGAAACCAGCGCCATCACGGTGACCGGTGCCGACGTGCTGCCCAAGCTGCAAGCCCAGGCCGAAGCGGCTGTGCGCCTGCTGGGCTTTACCCCGACCAGCAACTCGCCAGGCGCACCGCAACTGACGGTGACCCTGGCCGAGCTGAAGTATCAGTCGCCCAAGGAAGGCCTGTACGTGACCGAAGCCACCATCGGCGCGACCTTCCGCTCTGATGTGTCGGCCGGCAACCGCCGCTACAACGGCCGTTACGCTGCGTCCCTGGACCAGCGCTTTGGTATGGCGCCGAACCAGGAAACCAACACCAAGCTGGTCAGCGACGTGTTGAGTGATGCCCTGACGCGTCTGTTCAAGGACCCAAGCATCGGCCAGATCCTCAGCTCGCAGTAATCGGTTGTAAAAAAGCCGGGCCCCGCTAAGGGCCCGGCTTTTTTGTGTCTGCTGCGGTCATGCCGCCGTTTCGACATAAAAGTCCAGCACACTCACTCCCGTCAACAGATCCAGCTCTGGCAGGTCGGCATGCTGATGCCCGCCGAGGGCGCAATACACCAGCCAGTGCCGGTCCTGGACATTGAACGCCAGGCCGCCGACCAGCGCCTCTTGCTCATCGGTAGGGGCGATCAGGTACAGCCGATCCTGGTTCTGCGCGTGCAACATGACAAGCTCCCGGGTGTGCGAAGGGCAACAGAGTGGCTTGTTAAGGTGACGTTCAGGTGACGCTGTAAATTACTCGATACATTAGTCGTCAATGGGGGAGGGAGCTGTGAGGCGCAGGAGGGCGCAATTCGTTCAGGTTTGTATCTGAATGGATACCTGGTCACTGTTACACCGAGGTTTTTGATGTCGCTGCCGGCATTATTGCTAAATACCGCTGCCTTGTTGATCGCCTGCCCAGGCGCCGGGCTGTTGTTTGTGACCCGCCTGCGCGAGCAGCGGGCGATGGCTCGACTCACCGCGCAAAGTGAAGATAGAGCGATTGATCAACCGATGTTGTTCCTGGATGTGCGTACCGAGCGCAGTCATCGCCTTGGCTACCGCCTAGGGTTTGCCTGTATCGGGCTGGCGCTTGTCGTCTCTTGGCTCAGCACTCAATTGTAAAAATACCCAAAACCAATGTGGGGGCGGGCTTGCCCGCGATAGCAGTGGGTCAGTCAAATAGTTATCAACTGACCCACCGCTATCGCGGGCAAGCCCGCTCCCACGTTGTGTTGTGTGTTATTCAAGCTGTTGGGTTACAGGGGGATCCCGGCCTTGACTCGATACTGATTACGCACCGGCGTCGCATATTGCAGCACCAGGTACGGTCGGTGCTCCGCCGGGCAGGCATTCAGTCGTCGCTCCCACTCCGCTTTCGCCTTGGCCAACTCATCCGCCGGGAACACCTCGGCAGCTGTCGGCACCTGCAATTGCGGGTCGGCGTCGCTCCACTGTGCGTATGCCAGGTAATGCACCGGGAACAACCGATACCCGCCGAGAATCTGCCGGTCCATCTCGGTGGCCAACAGCTTGGTGTCTTCAAAACGTTCGGTAATCGGTGGCGCAAAGTTGATATGGACCCGGCCCTTGTAACCGGTGATGCCCAGGGCAATGCTCACGTCATCTTCACCGGGCGCCTTGGTGTAGGTGCCGGTGGTGGCGCGGATATACAGCTCGCGAGCCTTGGCCGCATCGCACGGATCGTATTCGTAGCTGATGGACACAGGGGTCAGGTTCAGCGACAGGATGACGTCGGCGAACGGCTCTTCCTTGCGGCTCATATGGAACATCTTGAGGATCGCCGACTCGGTGCGATCATCCCCATCCTTGGCGCGGCCTTCGGCCTGGGCGATCCAGATCGACTGGCAGTCATTGCGGATCGAATGGTTGATGTAGGCCGACAGCAGCTGATACGCCGCCATCTTCTCGCGTCGCCCGGTGATGGAGCGATGCACGATAAAACTCTTGTTCAGGCGCATCAGGTCGCTGACAAACGGCTTCTGCAGCAGGTTGTCACCGATGGCTATCCGCGGTGTCGGCAGGCCGGCGTGGTACACCGCGTAGTTGACGAAGGCCGGGTCCATCACGATATCGCGGTGGTTGGCCAGGAAAACATAGGCCGTGCCGGACTTGAGCTGCTCGACCCCGGTATAGGTGACGCCGTCGGTCGCCCGATCAATGGTGTGGTCGACGTAAAACTCGACTTTGTCCTGCAAGGTGGCGACGGTGGTGACACCGGCGAACTCACGGCGCAGCTTCTGGGCGATCAGCGGCTTGAGCAGCCAGCCAAAGGCGCCGGCAAAGCGCGGGAAGCGAAAGTGGGTCAGGATGTCCAGAAAGGCCTTGTCACTGAACAGCCGGGCCAGCACTGCCGGGACTTCGCTGTCGTTGTAAGGTCGGATGGTATCGAATTCGCCCATCATGCTCTCTTGTTAGAAACGGCTAGGGTAAGTAAAGGTTTGGATCGATAAGTGACAGGGCGGGGTCTGAACAAATGGCATCAAACGAAAAAGCCCTGCAAATAGACCGGCGATTATACGCACAAGTCACCTGGGAGACCGCGATGCTCGAAAGTGCGCTGTACGATTGTCCTTATTGTGGTGAACGGATCGAGACAAGCGTGGATTTGTCCGGTGGCGACCAGAACTATATAGAAGACTGCCAGGTGTGCTGTCGGCCGATCATTTTCGACCTGCAGGTCCACGGCGATGAATGGATGCTCGAAGTGCGCAGCGAGAATGAATAAGGGGGGCGGCCATGCAACGAATCTACGAGCCGGAAAACCTGATGGAAGGCGAGTTGCTGCAACAAATGCTCGCCAGCGAAGGCATCGACGCCCATCTGGTGGGGCGCCATCTGCTCGGTGGCACGGGTGAACTGCCGATCTTCGGCCTGTTGGGCCTGGAGGTGGAGAACGACCAGGCCACCTACGCCCGTGAGTTGATCACCGCCTATATCGGTGCTCAACCGCTGCCCGGCGATGAACCCGACAGCTACCCCGACGTGCTGGTCTGTTAGGCTGTCGGTCGGTTTACCCAAGAGTCGTGTTGCCCCATGTGTGGACGTTATGCCCTGTTTCGCTGGAATCCCGCCTTTGCTGCCTTGCCGGGGTTCCCGGCGGATCAACAGGCCCAGTGGAATATCTCCCCCAATGATTCAGTGCTGATCCAGCGCGCCACCGATGGCCAGCGCACCCTGGCGCGGGCACGTTGGGGGCTGACGCCGCCGTGGCTGACCGATCTGTCCCGCACGCCGGCCCACGCCCGCGCCGAAACCCTGGCCGAACAGCCGATGTTTCGCGAGGCCTTTCGCCTGCGCCGGTGCCTGCTGCCAGCCAATGGCTTTTATGAATGGCGCGGCACCCAGCGCAAGCGGCCGTACTGGCTCACGCCGGGGGAGGGCTCGACCCTGTTTTTCGCAGCGATCTGGGAGGCCTACCCGGTGCAGGAGCAAGTGTGGCTGAGCGCGGCGGTGGTGACCCAGGCGGCGCAGAGCCAGCGCCGGCCGTTGATTCTGGACGCGGCGGGGCAAGCGGCCTGGCTGGATCCCGAGACGCCGTTGCATGTGTTGCAGGGCTTGCTGGCCAGCGAGCCGGCGGCGTTGCGTGAGCGGGTGCTGGCTAACATGGTCAATGATCCGAAGCTCAATGGGCCGGAGTGTTTGACCCCGGGTTGAGACTGGGAGTTGTGTGGGGGATTCGCTGGCGCCATCGCAGGCAAGCCAGCCCCCACATTTTGATTTGTGAATACCTTCAAATGTGGGAGCTGGCTTGCCTGCGATACGGCCCCAAACGCCACTGAAACCTTCAGACCTTGAACTGATTGATCAGCCGCCGCTGCTGCTCCGCCAACTGGGTCAGCCCCGCACTGGCGGCACTGGACTCATCCGCCCCGCCCGCCACCTCATTGGCCACCTGGCCGATATTGATCACATTGCGGTTGATGTCCTCGGCCACCGCGCTCTGTTCCTCCGCCGCACTGGCAATCTGCGTATTCATGTCATTGATCACCGACACGGCCTGGGTGATGGTCTCCAGGGCCTGCGCGGCCTTGGCGGCGTGTTGCACGCTTTCATCGGTGCGCTGCTGGCTGTCTTCCATGACCTGCACCACATCCCGCGTGCCTTGCTGCAATTGCTGGATCATGGCCTGGATTTCTTCGGTGGCCTTCTGGGTTTTCTGCGCCAGGTTGCGTACTTCGTCGGCTACCACCGCAAAACCTCGGCCCTGTTCGCCGGCCCGAGCGGCTTCGATGGCGGCGTTCAGGGCCAGCAAGTTGGTTTGCTCGGCAATGCCGCGAATGGCAATCAGGATCGCGTTGATGTTCTCGCTGTCCTTGGCCAGGGCCTGGACTACCGTCACCGCCTTGCCGATCTCCAGGGCCAGGGCGCCGATGGAAGTGGAGGTGTCGCGCACGATCTGCATGCCCTGGCTTGCAGCCTGGTCGGCATGGGTGGCGGCCTGGGCTGCCTGGGTGGCATTACGCGCCACGTCCTGGGCGGTGGCGGTCATTTCGTGCACGGCCGTGGCGACCTGGTCGATCTCGACCATTTGCTTGTGCACGCCCTGGTTGGTGCGGATGGCAATGTCGGCGGTGTGTTCCGACGAGTCGCTGACCTTCTGTACCGAGCTGACCACCTGGCTAATCATGCCCTGCAGCTTGATCAGGAAGGTATTGAAGCCGGCGGCAATCGCGCCCAGTTCATCGGCGCGGTCACTGGTCAGGCGACGCGTCAGGTCGCCTTCGCCCTGGGCGATGTCATTGAGCATCGCCACCATTTGCTTGAGTGGGCGGGCAATGCCGTGGCCCACCAGCCAGATCACCAGCAGGCCGATGCCGGCAATCAGCAGGCCGACCATGGTCATGCCGAAGATATCGGTCTTGCGCTGGGCGTCCAGGTCGCCTTGCAGGGTGTGCAGGTCGGCCATTACCGCGCCCAGGGGCAGTTGCAGCATCAGGGTCCAGCGCGCATCGGTCTGGCCGATATTGAAGGGCAGGAACAACTCGATATGCCCGTTTGCCTGGTCGATGTCGTAACGCACGTCACCGACCTTCAACTGGCCGAGGTTCTCCAGTTCATTCTGGTCGAGCAGGTCGCTGGCCTTTTCCCCCAGTTTGCTGGGGTCCTTGGTGTAGGCCACCAGGCGGCCGTTGCTGGAAATCAGCGCCATTTCGCCAGCGCCGTTGTAAAGCTTCTGGTCGGCGGCGGTGAGCATTTCCTGGATGAAATTGACCGACAGGTCGGCGCCGACAATGCCCTGGAACGCGCCGTCGATCATGATCGGTTCGATAAACGAGGCCAGCATCACCGTGGTGTTGCCCACGCGATAGGGCGCCGGGTCGATGGCGCAGGGCTTCTGGGTTTCCTTGGAGCAGAGGTAGTACTCGCTGGCGCGAATGCCGGTGGCGAGGATTTTCTGGTCGGTCAGGTCGGCGAGTTTTTCCAGGCCCAGGCTGCCATCCTGATTGCGGAACCACCAGGGCATGAAGCGCCCGTTGGCAGGTTCTACGCCGACGACGGCGGTGTTCAGGTAGTTGGCGTCATTGTGGTCGATGGCATTGGGTTCCCAGGCGATATAGGAACCGAGGATTTTCGGGTTGCGTACCACCGTTTCGTGCAGCAGGTTGATCAGTTGTTCACGGCTGACCTGCAGCGGGGCCGCGCCGTTTGCGTCCTTCATGCCCATCAGCGCATTGGTGGTGGCCAGGCCTTTGGCGGTCACCAGCGGCGCTTCCAGCTCGCGCTGGATCAGCGTGGCCTGGGTTTGCGCCAACGCCGTAAGGCGTTGCTCGATGATTTGCTCGAATTGCGCCTGGGTGCGGTCCTGCACCATCTCTTGGGTCCGTGCGCCGGCGAACAGCGCGTACAGCACCAGGGCCGCCACGACACTCAGGACAATGGCCCCGGCCAACGCCGCGACAGAAAACTGAATCGACTTGAATTTCATGAAGGCTCCTGGCGCTTGGGGGCATGATCTGCCTTTGTGTATCGGCCACAGGCCACGCAGACATGAGGCGCTGCCCTGCAAAAGAACCAGGCATGTCGTTTATAGAATGGTCGTGGGCGTCGGTGGCCTCTGAAATTAGCGGTTAAGCGTCAGGTGTATCTGGCGCCGATACATGAGAGGGCCTACGATACGCGCCATGTTTTCAGGGAGAATGTGCATGAAAAAATCATTGGCGGTAACGGCATTGAGCGCAGCCTTGCTGCTCGCCGGTTGCCAGTCGGTCAACACCACCAGCGGCGGTGCCGTGGGTGTGGAACGCAAGCAGTACATGTTCAGCATGCTGTCGAGCCAGGAAGTCGACCAGATGTACGCGCAGTCGTACCAGCAGACCCTGGGCGAAGCCAGTGGCAAGGGCCTGGTAGACAAGACCAGCGCCAACGCCAAGCGTGTGCAGGCCATTGCCAAGCGCCTGATCGCCCAGGCCCCCACCTTCCGTCCGGATGCGGCGCAGTGGAAGTGGGAAGTGAACCTGATCAAGAGCGACGAGATGAACGCCAACTGTGGGCCTGGCGGCAAGATCTTTGTCTACAGTGGCTTGATCGACACGCTCAAGTTGACCGATGACGAGCTGGCGGCGGTCATGGGCCATGAAATTGCCCACGCCCTGCGTGAACATGGCCGCGAAGCCATGTCCAAGGCTTACGGCATCGAAATGGCCAAGCAGGGCGCTGGCGCATTGTTGGGCCTGGGCCAGGACAGCATGGCGCTGGCCGATACCGTGGCCAACTACGGCATGACCTTGCCTAACAGCCGCAGCAATGAGAACGAAGCCGACCTGATCGGCCTGGAGCTCTCGGCCCGCGCCGGTTACGACCCGAACGCGGCGATCACGCTGTGGAACAAAATGGCCAAGGCTTCCGAAGGCGCACCGCCTGAATTCATGAGCACCCACCCGGCCTCCAGCAGCCGGATCGCCTCGTTGCAGGCGGCGATTCCCAAGGTGATGCCGTTGTACCAGCAGGCCAAGAAGTCCTGATAATCCAGGCCTTGTGAAGATCCAGATGTGGGAGCTGGCTTGCCTGCGATGGCGGAATGTCAGGTTAGATATATTTAACTGACCCACCGCCATCGCGGGCAAGCCCGCTCCCACATTTGCAATTAGATCCAGCCGCTGCTTTGCATGGCCTTGTACACCGCCACCAACGCCAGGATGAAGAACGCCGAAGCCGCCAGGCGCCGAATCAAGGTCAACGGCAGTTTCTCCGCCGCGAAATTCCCCGCCAGAACCACCGGTACGTTGGCAATCAACATGCCCAGGGTGGTGCCGATAATCACCAGCCACAACTCGGGGTATTGCGCCGCCAGCATCACCGTGGCGATCTGCGTCTTGTCACCGATTTCAGCGATAAAGAACGCAATCAGGGTGGTCAGGAACGGCCCGAACTTGCGCGAGGTGCTGGCTTCATCATCGTCGAGCTTGTCTGGCACTAGGGTCCACAGGGCCGTGGCGCAGAAGCTCGCGGCGAGGATCCAGTGCAGCACCGCATCCGAGAAGAAACTGCCAAACCAGGCACCCACGGCACCGGCAGCGGCGTGGTTGGCCAGGGTCGCGGCGATGATGCCGGCGATGATTGGCCAGGGTTTGCGAAAGCGTGCGGCGAGGATGAGCGCGAGCAATTGCGTCTTGTCGCCGATTTCGGCCAAGGCAACGATTGCGGTAGGAACGAGAAGTGAATCCAGCATCAGGTAGGTTTCCAGGGGCGGGTCGACACGGCTATGACACGTACAGCCTTCCCGCCCCGGGTAAGGTGTGCGTGTCATAGGTCTTGTCAAACCCCGGTCCGTCTGTGCGGACTCCTGGGTCGCATACGCCATGGTCTGCTGACCAAGTATGTTGACGTATGCCGGACGAGCATGTTGCTCGTGGGAGACTACTCCCCTAGGACGGAGCGGATTCTGCCTTGGCAAAATCCATTCGGCAAGCCTTCTTTTTCAAACGCCCGTCAGCCGCGCTTGGCCCGATAGATGCGAAAACCCTGGCCCTCGGCCTTGACTGCGCACACGCCCAGGTGCTCTTCGATCAGTGGTTGATACTTCAGGAAGCTATTGGCGACTAGCCGAAGTTCGCCGCCGTTTTTCAGATGTTGGCGTGCTTTTCGCAGCAGGTTTTCTGTGGCGAAATAATCCGTGTGTACCCCGACATGGAACGGCGGGTTACTCAGAATCGCATCCAGGCCCATGGGCGCGGCGTCGATGCCATCACCGGTCAGCACTTCGCCCTCCAGGCCATTGGCCTCCAGGGTCAGGCGACTGCTGGCGGTGGCGAAGGCGTCCACATCAAGCAGGGTCACGGTGTTGTGCGGGTAGCGCCGCTTGACCGCCGCGCCCAACACGCCGGCGCCACAGCCGAAGTCCAGCAGATGACCGCTGGGCAGTTTGTCCAGGTGTTCCAGCAACAGCGCGGTACCGCGATCCAGGCGGCCATGGCTGAACACGCCCGGCAGACTGACGACCTTGAGCGGTCCGTCGGCCAGTGGCACTTCAAACACCTGGGCCAGGCTCGCCAGTTCCGGCGCCGCCGGAGCATCGGCCACGGTGGCCAGCCACAGTTGGCAGTGCCGTGCGTTGTCGAGCTTGCGTGGCTTGCCGAAGGCGTTCAGTTGCTTGGCGGCGCTTTCGATGCCGCCGCGTTTTTCACCCACCAGGTACAGCTCGGCGCCCGGCAGCCGTGCCGCGACGGCCTTGAGGATGTAGTCGGCCAGATCCTTGGACTTGGGCAGGAACACCACCGCCGTGTCGAATGCGCGTTGCGGCACATCGACCCCGAAATGGCTGCGTTCGGCAAACCGCGCATCCAGCGCTGCCTGGTCGCCCGCATGCCAGCACCAGCCATGGGCATTGGGCAGGCGGCCCAGCAGGTCATCGGCGGGCAGGCCGGCCAGCAACACGTTGCCTTGAAAAAGTTCGGCCTGACGAAGCAGTACTTCACTGCGCGGATCCATGGTCTGCTCCCTGAAAAAGGAGCGCAGTTTATCAACTGACGACGCGCTGCGGTGCTCCGCTGAAAAAGCCCCGGGCGTTTTCAGTCAATTGGCCGACGATCCGTTGCCGTGCTTCGCGGCTGCCCCAGGCACTGTGTGGCGTGATGATCAGCCGTGGGATGTCGCTGGCCAGCAGCGGGTTGCCGGTGGTCGGCGGTTCGACGCTCAGCACATCGCTGGCCGCCCCGCCCAGATGACCGCCGCGCAAGGCGTCTGCCAGGGCCTGTTCATCGATCAGGCCGCCGCGCGCAGTGTTGACCACGAACGCGCCCGGCTTGAGCAGCGCCAACTCACGGGCCCCGATAAAGTGGCGCGTGTGTTCGTTGAGTGGGCAATGCAGGGTCAGCGCATCGATCTGCGGCAGCAGTTCGTCCAGCGGCACCCGGTCTGCACGGGCCGGGCGGCCGGGGATAGCGCCCAGTAGCACGCGCATGCCAAACGCTTGGGCCAGGCGCGCGACGGCGCCGCCCAACTCGCCATGGCCCAGCAAGCCCAGGGTTTTGCCTTCCAGCTCGACAATCGGGTAATCCAGCAGGCAGAACTGCTTGGCTTGCTGCCACAGGCCGGCGTCGACGTCTTTTTGATAGTCCTTCAGGCGTGTGGCGAGGTTGAGCAGCAGCATGATCGTGTGTTGCGCCACCGATGGCGTGCCGTAACCCTGGCAGTTACTAACGGTAATGCCCTGGGCGCGGGCAGCGGCCAGGTCGACGTTGTTGGTGCCGGTAGCAGCGATCAGGATCAGCTTCAGTTCGGGGCAGGCGGCCAGAGTCTGGGCGTTGAGCAGGATCTTGTTACTGATCGCTACCTGGGCACCTTGCAGGCGTTCGACCACCTGATCGGCCGAGGTCTGCTCACACAGCTGCAAGTCGCTGAACGTCTCGCGCAATTCGCTGAGGTCGAGGTCTCCCTGGTCCAGGGAAGGATGATCAAGGAAGACGGCGCGGCGATTGTTCGTCATCAACTGTACCTTTTGCGACAGAGTTCGAAGGCGTAATCTGCCGAGCCTACCAGATGAAATAATCAGTTACTTCTTGGAGTGTGCATGTACCTCACCGAGTTTTTGACCGTGGCGTTGATTCACCTGCTGGCCGTGGCCAGTCCCGGGCCGGACTTTGCCGTGGTGGTACGCGAGAGCGTGACCCATGGCCGGCGCGCCGGTACCTGGACGGCGCTGGGCGTCGGCTCGGCGATTTTTCTTCACGTTGGCTACTCGCTGCTTGGTATCGGCTTGATCGTGTCCCAGTCCATCGTGCTGTTCAACGCCTTGAAATGGGCGGCGGCGGCCTACCTGTTGTACATCGGCTTCAAAGCCCTGCGGGCGCAGCCGGCCAAGCCTGCCGGTGCAGAAGAGCTGCACCGTGAAGTGGGCGAGCGCAGCGCTCGCGGCGCCTTTACTTCGGGCTTTGTGACCAATGGCCTGAACCCCAAGGCCACGCTGTTTTTCCTGTCGCTGTTCACCGTGGTGATCAACCCCCACACGCCGCTGGCGATCCAGGCCGGTTATGGCCTGTACCTGGCGGTAGCCACCGCCGTGTGGTTCTGCATGGTGGCCATGTTGTTCAGCCAGCAGCGCGTGCGCGCAGGCTTTGCGCGCATGGGCCACTGGTTTGATCGGAGCATGGGCGTGGTGCTGATTGCCATCGGTGTGAAAGTGGCTTTCACCGACCGCTGAGTGCGTCATTCGTGAATGAATGCTGGCGCAAAGCTAGCATTCATCCGATTCTGCAAATCATTCCTTCGGCTGATTTGGCCGGCGTGCAAGGTCTCTACAGTGCAAATCCTTTAGCCAAGACCGTGCAGTCATAAAAAGGGATTCGTATGTTGCAGACTCGTGTTATCCCGCCCGCCGAAGGCGCGTACCAATACCCGCTGTTGATCAAACGCCTGTTGATGTCGGGCGCCCGCTACGAGAAAACCCGGGAAATCGTCTACCGCGACAAACTGCGCTACACCTACCCAACCCTGACCGAACGTGTCGCCCGCCTGGCCAATGTGCTGACCGCAGCGGGAGTCAAGGCCGGTGATACCGTGGCCGTGATGGACTGGGACAGCCACCGTTACCTGGAGTGCATGTTCGCCATCCCGATGATTGGTGCGGTGATTCACACCATCAACGTGCGCCTGTCGCCAGAGCAGATCCTGTACACGATGAACCACGCCGAAGACCGCTTTGTGCTGGTCAACAGCGAGTTCGTCGGCCTGTACCAGGCCATTGCCGGGCAGTTGACCACCGTCGACAAGACCCTGTTGCTGACCGATGGCGACGAAAAAACCGCTGACCTGCCCAACCTGGTAGGCGAGTACGAAACCCTGTTGGCCGCTGCCAGTACCCAGTACACCTTCGAGGACTTCGACGAGCACTCGGTGGCCACCACTTTCTATACCACTGGCACCACCGGTAACCCCAAGGGTGTGTATTTCACCCACCGCCAACTGGTGCTGCACACCATCGGCGTGGCGACCATCATGGGCAGCGTCGACAGTGTGCGCCTGCTCGGCACCAACGATGTGTACATGCCGATCACGCCGATGTTCCACGTGCACGCCTGGGGCTTGCCGTATGTGGCGACGATGCTCGGGCTGAAGCAGGTTTATCCAGGCCGCTACGATCCGGAATACCTGGTGGAGTTGTGGCGCAAGGAAAAGGTCACGTTTTCCCACTGCGTGCCGACCATCCTGCAGATGCTGCTCAACGCCAAGGCCGCCCAGGGTGTGGATTTTGGCGGCTGGAAGATCGTCATCGGCGGCAGTGCCCTCAACCGTTCGCTGTACGAAGCGGCCAAGACCCGTGGCATCCAGCTGACGGCGGCCTACGGCATGTCCGAGACCGGACCGCTGGTGTCCTGTGCCCACCTCAATGAAGAACTGATGGCCGGCAGCGAAGACGAACGCACCACCTACCGGATCAAGGCCGGTGTGCCGGGGCCGTTGGTGGAAGCCGCGATCATCGACGGCAACGGTAACTTCCTGCCGGCCGATGGCGAGTCCCAAGGCGAACTGGTGCTGCGCGCGCCATGGCTCAGCGAAGGCTATTTCAACGAGCCGCACAAAGGCGCCGAGCTTTGGGAAGGCGGCTGGATGCACACCGGCGACGTGGCCACCCTCGATGCCTTTGGCGTGATCGATATTCGCGACCGTATCAAGGACGTGATCAAGACCGGCGGCGAGTGGATCTCGTCCCTGGCGCTGGAAGACCTGGTCAGCCGTCACCCGGCGGTACGTGAAGTAGCGGTGGTCGGGATTGCCGACCCGCAGTGGGGCGAGCGCCCGTTTGCCCTGCTCGTGGTGCGCGAAGGCCACGGGATTGGTGCGCGCGAACTCAAGGAGCACCTCAAGCCGTATGTCGAGCAGGGCCACCTGAGCAAGTGGGCGATTCCAAGTCAGATTGCCATTGTTACGGAAATTCCCAAGACCAGCGTCGGCAAGCTGGACAAGAAGCGTATCCGGATCGACATCATCGAATGGCAGGCCAATAACAGCACCTTCCTCTCCACGCTCTGACCCCTCCTGCCGTGCCCGTTCGGGCACGGCAATGCTCTATTACAGGCCTTCGCCTTGTTATTTGCGTAATTTGAGCCATTCTCTTTCGCGTCAGCCCTCGCTGACATGGCGAAAGGGCTGTCGCAGACGGGTTGGTGATGCAAATCACACTTTAGAGGGATCAAGCGCTACCCCCTGCTGGCTATAGTCCCTCCCAGAGTTTTTCAAGGATGCGGCGCTGCGGTCCTGGGTGGTCCGGCGGCAGTCTGGCATTGGAATCGTTGTATTCCGGCCGTTACAAGCGTGTTTGAAAAGGCTCACTGCCATAACAATAAAATGCACATGGAGTAGCGTCGATGACCTCAGTAAATCAGTTCTGGCGCCGGGCGAGATTGCCCCTGGCGGTCAGTCTTGCCTCGACCCTCGCCGGGCCCGCATTCGGCGTCAGTTTCAACATTGGTGAGGTCGAAGGCAGCTTCGACTCGTCCCTGTCGGTGGGGGCCAGTTGGGGCACGTCCAAGCCCAACAAGGACCTGATCGGTGCCAACAACGGCGGCAGGGGGCTGTCGCAGACCTCCGATGACGGCCACTTGAACTTCAAGCGTGGGGAGACGTTCTCGAAGATCTTCAAGGGTATCCATGACCTGGAACTGAAGTACGGCGATACCGGTGTGTTTGTGCGTGGCAAGTATTGGTATGACTTTGAACTCAAGGACGAAAGCCGCGAGTTCAAGGACATCAGCGACCACAATCGCAAAGAGGGCGCCAAGTCTTCTGGCGGGCAGATCCTCGATGCGTTCATCTACCACAACTACTCCATTGCCGATGCCCCGGGTTCGGTGCGTTTTGGCAAGCAAGTCGTGAGCTGGGGTGAAAGTACCTTTATCGGTGGCGGTATCAACTCCATCAACCCGATCGACGTGTCTGCGTTCCGTCGTCCGGGTGCCGAGATCAAGGAAGGCCTGATTCCGGTCAACATGTTCTACGTGTCGCAATCGTTGACCGATAACCTGTCGGCGGAAGCGTTCTATCAGTTGGAGTGGGACCAGACGGTTACCGACAACTGTGGGACTTTTTTCTCGCAGCCGGATGTTATTTCCGATGGTTGCAACGACAACCTGCGGGTGCTGAACAAGCGTTCGCAATTCCCGGCAACAGCGATCCCGTTCCTGACGTCCCAAGGGGTCGACATGAACGAAGAGGGTGTGAAAGTCGCCCGTGGACCTGACCGCGATGCACGTGACAGTGGGCAGTTCGGTTTTGCGTTTCACTACAACTTTGAACCGCTGGATACCGAGTTCGGTGCGTACTTCATGAACTATCACAGCCGTGCGCCGATTTTCAGTGGCCAGGGCGCCTCCCAGCGCGTGTTCAACCTTGCCAATAACCTTCCAGCCCCGTTGGCCGGCCTGGCGCCGGTTATTGTCGCGGGTAATTCCAACTATTTTGTTGAATACCCGGAAGACATTCGCCTCTACGGTTTGAGTTTCTCCACCACCTTGCCTACGGGCACGGCGTGGAGTGGTGAGTTGAGCTACCGTCCGAATGCGCCTGTACAACTCAACACCACGGATATCCTGTTTGCAGGTGTTACTGGGGTTAATGGGTATAACAACGCCTCGGTACTCAAGGGGCAGCCTGGGCAGGACTTGCATGGCTATCGCCGCAAAGAAGTCAGCCAATTCCAAACTACCTTTACGCACTTCTTCGATCAGGTCATGGGGGCAAGCCGCCTGACGACCGTGGGTGAGATTGGTGTGACGCATGTCGGGGGGCTTGAGAGTAAGTCTGACGCGCGTTATGGGCGTGACCCGGTGTTTGGGCCAGGCAGCTTGCCCGGCGGTTTCTGTAACCGTCTCAATGCTTCGACCTCCGCTGGTGCCGGGCTGGGTGGCAGTACTGCCGGCTTGAACACCAATTGCAACCAGGACGGCTACACCACCGCCACTTCCTGGGGTTACCGCGCCCGTGCGATCTGGGAATACCCGGACGTCTTCGCCGGTGTCAACCTCAAGCCAAGCGTGGCTTGGTCCCATGACGTCAAAGGTTACTCGCCAGGCCCTGGCGGCAACTTTGAAGAGGGCCGCAAGGCCGTCAGCCTGGGTGTGGATGCTGAATACCAGAACACCTACACCGTCAGCCTGAACTACACCAACTTCTTTGGTGGCGACTTCAGCACGGTGGATGACCGCGATTTTGTCGCCTTGAGCGCCGGCGTGAACTTCTAAGCACACTCTTTAAGCAGTCAGTATTTTCAGGAAGACCAGAACATGAAAATAACCAAAAGTCTGTTGCACGTGGGTGTGCTGGGACTGTCGATCATGGCCAGCAGCGTCATGGCGGCGGTCTCGGCGGATGAAGCCGCCAAGCTGGGCACCACATTGACCCCGATGGGCGCGGAAATGGCCGGCAACGCTGCCGGCACCATCCCGGCCTGGAAAGCCCTGCCGACCAACGCCGGCGCCGTGGATGCCAAGGGCTTCCTGGCCAACCCGTATGCCAGCGAGCAGCCGCAGTTCACCATCACCGCGCAAAACGTCGAGCAGTACAAAGACAAGCTGGCCCCGGGGCAGTACGCGATGTTCAAGCGCTACCCCGAAACCTTCAAGATGCCGGTGTACACCACCCATCGCGGCGCCACCGTGCCGCCGGAAGTGTTCGCCGCCATCAAGAAAAACGCCACCAGCACCAACCTGGTAGGTGGCGGTAACGGCCTGGAAAACTTCGAGACCGCGATTCCGTTCCCGATCCCGAAAAGCGGGGTCGAGGTGATCTGGAACCACATCACCCGTTATCGCGGGGGCAGCGTCACGCGCCTGGTGACCCAGGCCACGCCACAGGCCAACGGCTCGTACAGCCTGGTGTACTTCCAGGATCAGTTCGTGTTCCGCGACAAGATGAAGGACTACGACCCGAAAAACCCGGGCAACATCCTGTTCTACTTCAAGCAGCAAGTGACCGCCCCGGCGCGCCTGGCCGGTGGTGTATTGCTGGTGCACGAGACCCTGGACCAGGTGAAGGAACCGCGCGCGGCGTGGGTCTACAACGCCGGCCAGCGCCGTGTGCGCCGGGCGCCGCAAGTGTCCTATGACGGGCCGGGTACCGCTGCCGATGGCCTGCGTACCTCCGACAACCTCGACATGTACAACGGTGCGCCGGATCGCTACGACTGGAAGCTCGAAGGCAAGAAGGAAATCTACATCGCGTCCAACAGCTACAAGCTCGACGATCCGAAGCTCAAGTACTCCGACATCATTAAGGCCGGCCACATCAACCAGGACCTGGCACGCTATGAACTGCGCCGCGTCTGGCACGTGGTCGCAACCCTGAAGGAGGGCCAGCGCCATATCTACGCCAAACGTGACTTCTACATCGATGAAGACACCTGGCAAGCGGCGGTGATCGACCACTACGACGGTCGTGGCCAGCTGTGGCGCGTGGCTGAAGCCCATGGCGAGAACTACTACGACAAGCAAGTGCCGTGGTACGCCCTGGAAACCCTCTACGACCTGCAGTCCGGCCGCTACCTGGCACTGGGCATGAAGAACGAAGAGAAAAAGGCCTATGACTTCGGCTTCACCGCCACCACCAAAGACTTCACCCCGGCGGCCCTGCGCCAGGACGGTGTTCGCTAACGTGCAGTAAACACGTTGGCCTCTGTAGGAGCTGGCTTGCCAGCGATGGCATCACCTCGGTCTATCTGACATACCGAGGCGATGCCATCGCAGGCAAGCCAGCTCCTACATTTGTTTGGGGGGGCTGAACATCGCTGGTTATTTCTTGTTGTAGTCTTTTTCAGACAAATGTTGCAAAGATCTACAAAGCGACGGGTTTTAACGCTAGTCTGCGGACATCTGCAATGCCGACCACAGCCTACTACAAGAGCCCGGCGATGACTGATCTGTCCCCAATACAAGGGCCTGCCAGTGCGGTAATCCCCACGCTGGAAGGGCGCTTCTATCGACCCCCACTGCCTGATGGCTATGTGCTGCGCCCACGCCTTTGCGAGCGCCTGAGCGCGGGCCTGGAGGGGCGTTTATTGCTGGTCAGCGCGCCGGCCGGGTTCGGCAAGAGCTCGCTGGCGGTGGAGTTCTGCCAAAGCCTGCCGGATCACTGGCAAAGCCTGTGGCTGGGCCTCAGTGCGCGGGACAGTGATCCGGGGCGTTTCCTTGAACGTCTACTGGAGGGTCTGCAACAGTATTTCCCGCAGGTAGGCAGCCAGGCCCTGGGCCTGCTGAAAATGCGTCAGCGCCACCAGCCGTTTGCCTTTGAAGAATGGCTCGATGGCTTGCTCGACGAATTGACCGTCCATCTATCCACACGCACGCCGTTATTACTGGTGCTGGATGACTACCACCTGGCCCAGGGGCCGGTGCTGGATCGCTGCCTGCAATTTTTCCTCAATCATTTGCCTGATGGCTTGTTGGTGCTGGTCACCAGCCGCCAGCGTCCCGACTGGCATTTGGCGCGGTTGCGTTTGTCCCGGCATTTGCTGGAGTTGCATGAGCAAGACCTGCGCCTGACCAACGACGAATCCCTGGCCTTGCTTGACCGCCACAGCAGTTCGTTGCGCGGTGAGGCACTGGACAATCTGATCCGCCGCAGCGAAGGCTGGGTGGCCGGCCTGCGCTTCTGGTTGCTGGCGGCCGCCGAAGCCGGCAGCGAGGCCAACCTGCCCCAAGGCCTGCATGGTGGCGAAGGGCTGATCCGTGACTATCTGCTGGAAGAGGTGATCGATTGCCTGCCGCCGGAAGTCCAGGCGTTCTTATACGACACCGCCTCCCAGGAGCGTTTTTGCAGCGAGCTTTGCGATGCGGTGCGCGAGGCCCATGACAGCGCGGAAATCCTGCGTTACCTGCAAGCTCATCAGGTATTCCTGGTGCCGCTGGACGAACAGGGTCACTGGTACCGCTATCACCACTTGTTTTCCGATTTGCTGCGCACCCGGCGCTCGCCGAATGCGATGCTGCCGGCCGCCAGCCTGCACTTGCGCGCCTGTCGCTGGTTCAATGCCCAGGGCTTGCTCGATGAAGCCGTGGAACAGGCCCTGCGCGCCGGGCATCTGGATGTAGCGGCGAACCTGGTGCAGAACCTGTCTGAAGAGCAACTGCTGGCTGAACAGAATGTCGGCATGCTCCTGCGCTGGAAGATGGACTTGCCTGACAGTCTGTTGATCAGCACGCCCCGCTTGATCGTGCTCTACAGCTGGGCGCTGGGGCTGGCCTGTCAGTTGGACGCCGCAGAAGAACTGTCCAGCCATCTCAGCCGCTTCCTGCCGGCACCGTCGGCCACGGCGCAGAAGTCGATGCTCGCCCAGTGGCTGGCCCTCAGTGGCATCATTGCCCGTGGGCGCGGCAATCGCGAGCTGACCCAGCTGTATTGCAGCGAAGCCCTGGAAAGCCTGCCGCTCAAGCGTTACGGCCAGCGCTTGATGTGCCTTTCGACCCTGTCGAACCTGGCCATCGTCGACGCCGACCTGTGGCGCGCACGCGGCTTGAATCGCGACTCCCTGGAGCTGGCGCAACGTGTCGGCAACCCGCTGTTCGAGGCCCTGGCCCATTACGATCGGGCGCGGGTGTTGCAGGCGCGCGGGGAAATCCTGCGCTCCCTGGACGAGGTGCGCGAGGGCCTGCAACGCTTGCAGGGCCTGGCGCCCCAGCGCCTGTATGCGGTGCGTGCGCGCCTGTCGCTGTACGAAGGGTTCCTGCTGCTGATGCGTTGCCAGCCCGAAGCCGGGCTGTTGCGCCTGCGTGCCGGGTTAGCCGAGGCTCGCGCCTGCCGGGATATCAGCGTGTTGATCGGCCACTGTGTCATCGCCAACCTCGAGGGGCGCCGTGGTGATTTCCCCAAGGCCTTTGCCGAGCTGGCCGAAGCCGAGCGGCTGATGCATATCTGGGATGTGCCGCCGATTTACTACCTGGCCATGATCACATTGATCAAATGCGAGTTGTGGCTGGCCCAGGGCCGTACGGACCTGGCCGATGCCTGGCTGGCGCGGCTGGGGCAAACCTACAACGGCGACCAGGCTGCCGCCGCCCCGGAGTTTCATCCACATCTGCCGCAACATATCGAATTGCAGCAGGCGGCCCTGGATGCCATTCGTGGCCAAGCCGAAAACGCCCTGCGCCGGCTCGATGCACTCGCCCGGCAAGCTGAAGGCAAAGGCCAGCAGATGATCGCAGTGATGGCCCTGAACCAGTACGTGCTGTTGTTGCTGGATGACGGTCAGGCTGCATCGGCCCGCCCGGTTTTTGCCCGCGCCCTGCAAGTGGCGAGCGGCGGTGCGTTGCAACCCTTCCAACGTTTGCTGGAACGTTATCCGGACTGGATGCGTGAGCAACTGGGCCACGCGCCGAATGACCTGCTGCGGCAAAGCTTGTGGGCCTTGCTGCCGGTAGTTGCCCTGCGCGAGCCGATCGAAATCACCCACACCGGCGAAACCTTGAGCGCCCGTGAGCTGGCGGTGCTGCAGTTGATCGCCCAAGGGTGTTCCAACCAGGAAATCAGCAACCAGCTGTTTATCTCGCTGCACACCGTCAAGACCCACGCCAGCCATATCAACAGCAAACTGGGAGTGGAACGCCGTACCCAGGCCGTCGCGCGGGCGCAGGAGATGGGGTTGTTGGGGTAAGGGGGAGACTTGCGCCGCAAAAGCCGGATAATGGCGGCCAATTCGTTTGCTCCGCTATTCTGGTAATCCCGCATGGAAATCAAGGTCAATTTTCTCGACAACCTCCGGCTTGAAGCCAAGTTCGACGACTTCACCGTGGTGGCCGACCAGCCGATTCGCTACAAGGGCGATGGCTCGGCCCCCGGTCCGTTCGACTACTTCCTGGCTTCGTCGGCGTTGTGTGCGGCTTACTTTGTGAAGTTGTACTGCAGCACGCGCAATATCCCCACGGACAATATCCGCCTGTCGCAGAACAATATTGTCGACCCGGAAAACCGCTACAACCAGATCTTCAAGATTCAAGTCGAGTTGCCTGCCGATATTTCCGATAAGGATCGCCAGGGCATCCTGCGCTCCATCGACCGCTGTACGGTAAAGAAAGTGGTACAGGCCGGGCCTGAGTTTGTCATCGAAGAGGTAGAAAACCTCGACGCCGACGCCCAGGCGTTGCTGATGCCGGCTTCTGCGTCAGACGCGGGTACCTATATTGCGGGCAAGGACCTGCCGCTGGAGCAGACCATCGCCAACATGTCGGCCATTCTGGCGGGCCTGGGCATGAAGATTGAAATCGCTTCGTGGCGCAATATCGTGCCCAATGTCTGGTCGCTGCATATCCGCGATGCGCATTCGCCGATGTGCTTTACCAACGGCAAGGGCGCGACCAAGGAAGGCGCACTGGCGTCGGCGTTGGGCGAGTTTATCGAGCGCCTGAACTGCAACTTCTTCTACAACGATCAATTCTGGGGCGAAGACATCGCCAACGCGGCGTTTGTGCACTACCCGGACGAGCGCTGGTTCAAGCCGGGCCGCAAAGACGCGCTGCCGACTGAAATTCTCGATGAGTACTGCCTGAAGATCTACAACCGCGATGGCGAGTTGCGCGGTTCGCACCTGATCGACACCAACTCCGGCAATGAAGAGCGTGGCATCGTCTCACTGCCGTTTGTGCGCCAGTCTGACGGCGAGGTGGTGTATTTCCCCTCCAACCTGATCGAAAACCTGTACCTGAGCAACGGCATGAGTGCCGGTAATACCCTGGCCGAGGCGCAGGTGCAGTGCCTGTCGGAGATCTTCGAGCGCGCGGTAAAGCGCGAAATCATCGAAGGTGAATTTGCCCTGCCGGATGTACCGGCCGACGTGCTGGCCAAATACCCAAGCATCCTCGCCGGTATCCAGGCCCTCGAAGAGCAGGGCTTCCCGGTGCTGGTCAAGGATGCGTCCCTGGGCGGCGAGTTCCCGGTGATGTGCGTGACCCTGATGAACCCGCGCACCGGGGGCGTATTTGCCTCGTTTGGTGCCCACCCAAGCCTGGAAGTGGCGCTGGAGCGCAGCCTGACCGAGTTGCTCCAGGGCCGTAGTTTCGAAGGTTTGAACGACTTGCCGCAGCCGACCTTTGAGGGGCATGCGGTGACCGAGCCGAACAACTTTGTCGAACACTTCATCGACTCCAGCGGCGTGGTGTCGTGGCGTTTCTTCAGTGCAAAATCCGATTACGCGTTCGTGGAGTGGGATTTCTCCGGCCAGGGCGAAGACTCGAACGCCGAGGAGGCTGCCACCCTGTTCGGCATTCTCGAAGGAATGGGCAAGCAGGTCTACATGGCGGTGTACGAGCATATCGGCGCCAAGGCTTGCCGGATCCTGGTACCGGACTATTCGGAAATCTATCCGGTGGACGACCTGATCTGGGATAACACCAATAAGGCGCTGTTCTTCCGCGCCGATATCCTGAACCTGCACAGCCTGGATGAAGAGGGCCTGCAAGCGCTGGTCGAGCGCCTGGTGGAAAGCGAACTGGATGACTACACCGATATCACCACCCTGATCGGCATCGAGTTCGACGACAACACCGCCTGGGGCCAGTTGACGATCCTGGAGCTGAAGCTGCTGATCTATCTCGCCTTGCAGCAGTTTGAAGAGGCGAAGGAAGCGGTGGAGATGTTCCTGCAATACAACGACAACACCGTCGAACGCGGCCTGTTCTACCAGGCGGTGAATGCAGTGCTGGAGATGCAGTTGGACGAGGACCTGGAGCTGGAAGACTACGAGGCCAACTTCCGCCGGATGTTTGGCAACGAGCGCATGGACGCCGCCATTGGTTCGGTGGATGGCAGCGTGCGCTTTTATGGCCTGACCCCAACCAGTATGAAACTGGAAGGGCTGGACCGGCACCTGCGGTTGATCGACAGCTACAAAAAACTGCACGCGGCACGGGCCAACAGCTAGAAGGGACTCCTTATGCAAATCACAACTCCTGGACTGATCCGTGAAACCTTCCCCGTCGGCCCGTTGCAGTGCAACTGCACGATCATCGGTGACCCGATCAGCAAGAAGGCCATCGTGGTCGATCCGGGCGGCAACCATGAGCTGATCCTGGCGCGCCTCGACGCACTGGGCTTGAAGGTGGTGAGCATCATCCACACCCATGCGCACCTGGATCACTTCCTGGCCTCCGGCCAGTTGAAAGAAAAGACCGGCGCCACGCTGCACCTGCACAAGGAGGATCAGTTCCTGTGGGATAACCTCGAAATGCAGTGCCAGATGTTCGGTGTGCCCTACACCCCGGTGCCGTCGCCGGATCGCTGGCTGGCCGATGATGAAGAGCTGGCCTGTGGCTGCGGCGTCGCCTTGCACACGCCTGGGCATACGCCGGGCTCGATGAGTTTCTGGTTTGCCGATGCCAAGCTGCTGATCGCCGGCGATACCTTGTTCCGGCGCGGGGTAGGGCGCACGGATTTGTGGGGCGGCGACCAGGCGACCATCGTGCGGTCGATCAAGCAGCGGCTTTATACCCTGGACGAAGGGGCGACCGTGGTGACCGGGCATGGCCCGGATACGCGCCTGGGGGATGAAATGCGCGAAAATCCGTTTGTCAGGGCCTGACAGCGCGAGGCTCTGCTAGGGTTTAGGTGAGCGTGCCGGCGTTTATCTTTTGTCACAGGTGCGCGGCGGAGTACGGAATTTTTACCGTTTGTCGCGTTCCAAACTCGGCACAGGTCCATTGCCAATGTCCTCTGCATCACAGAATGCAAAAGTAGGAGCTTCCTTCATGTTCACTTCGCGTCGTCTGCTTGTTGTTGCTACCGCGGTAGCCCTATTGTCGGGCTGTGCTTCCCCTAACCCTTACGATGGCAGCCAGGGACAGGCGGACAACGGTTCGCAAGGCATGAGCAAAACCGCCAAATACGGCGGCCTCGGCGCGCTGGCGGGTGCGTTGGCCGGTGCAGCCATTGACCATAACAACCGTGGCAAAGGCGCGCTGATCGGCGCGGCGGTAGCCGGTATCGGCGCTGCGGGTTATGGCTATTACGCTGACCAGCAGGAAAAGAAACTGCGTGAAAGCATGGCCAACACCGGCGTCGAGGTGCAGCGCCAGGGTGACCAGATCAAGCTGATCATGCCGGGCAACATCACGTTTGCGACCAACTCCGATGCTATCGCCAGCAGCTTCTACACCCCGCTGAACAACCTGGCTGGGTCACTCAAGCAGTTCAACCAGAACACCATCCAGATCGTCGGCTACACCGACAGCACCGGCAGCCGCCAACTGAACATGGACCTGTCCCAGCGTCGTGCGCAAAGCGTGGCCAATTACCTGACGTCCCAAGGTGTCAGCCCGACCAACCTGACCACCCGTGGTGCCGGCCCGGATAACCCGATTGCCAGCAACGCCGACGTCAACGGTCGTGCGCAGAACCGTCGCGTGGAGGTCAACCTCGGCCCGATCCCCGGCCAGCAGTATGGCCAGCCTGCGCAGCAACAGCAGCAGAGCAACCAGTTCCAAGGCAATCCGTACCAGCAGTACCAGTAACCGTCAGCCAATAAAAAGGGCGCCGTGCAGTCAATGCAAGGCGCCCTTTTTTGTGGCTGGCGATTACGTCAGTCGATGTATTCGAACAGTTTCACAATTTTCTGTACCCCGGACACACCCTGTACCAGGTTGGTGGCGCGGGTTGCTTCCTGCTGGGTCAGCAGGCCCATGAGGTAGACGATGCCGTTGTCCGTCACAACCTTGATCCGCGAGCCGGGAATTGCGCTGTCGGTGAGCATCTGGGCCTTGATCTTGGTGGTCAGCACGGCGTCATTGCTGATTGCCAGCAGGGTGATGGGCTGCGCGACCTGCAGTTCGTTGTGGACCTTTTTCACCCGTTGCACGGTTGAGGCTGCCTGTTCGGCTTGGGTCTTGAGGTCGGCGCGCGGGGTTTGCCCGGCGAGCAGCACGATGCCGTTGAAGCTGGTCACGACGATACGCGATGCGCCGTTGCCCAGGTCGGGGGCGGCCTTGGCGACGTTGACGCCGACCTTGGTCTCGATCAGCGAGTCATCGATCTTGCTGCCAAAAGTGCGTGTGCCACGGTCGTCCTGGATAGGGGTGTCGCGGGTCGCAGTGATGGCCGAGGTGCAGCCGCTGATAGCGAGGCACAGCGTGATGGCTATAAGGCTGAGGCGGTTAACGGTCATTCTTCACTCCCGAACAGTTGGCTGTCGATCAGATCGCACAGGCAGTGGATCGTCAGCAGATGGACTTCCTGAATACGTGCAGTGACATTGGCCGGGACGCGGATCTCCACATCCTCGGGTAGCAGCAGCGAGGCCATGCCGCCGCCGTCGCGCCCGGTCAATGCTACGACAATCATTTCGCGATCATGTGCGGCCTGGATCGCCTGAATAATGTTCGCCGAGTTGCCGCTGGTGGAAATAGCCAGCAACACATCGCCCGGTTGGCCGAGGGCACGAATTTGTTTGGAAAAAATTTCGTTGTAGCTGTAGTCGTTGGCGATCGAGGTGATCGTCGACGAATCGGTGGTCAAGGCGATAGCCGGCAGGCTCGGCCGCTCGCGCTCAAAGCGGTTGAGCAGTTCGGAGGAAAAGTGCTGGGCGTCGCCGGCCGAACCACCGTTGCCGCACGAAAGCATTTTGCCTTCGTTGAGCAGGGCGTTGACCATGACCTGGCTGGCTTGCTCGATGTGCGGTGCAAGTACGTCCATCGCCTGTTGCTTGGTATCGATACTGGCCTGGAAAAGCTGGCGAATTCGGGATTGCATGTCCATCTGTGTGACCTTAAGTAGCGCGGCTGTATGGCACACGAATGTGCAGCCCGCAAAGCAAAGAGCAAAAGTGTGCGGTGAAGATGTCTGATCGGTACCGGTAACACTCAGCCGTCGAAGGCGTTGCGCAGCCAGTGCAGATCAGCGGTTCCGTGGGGGGTGCTTTGTATGGCAACCACATCGAAACGGCAGGGGGAGTCAGCCCAGCGACCCTCACTAAGCAGGAAAAACTGCGCGGCGAGTATCAGCTTTTGACGTTTGCGCTCGTCGATACTGGCGAGCGCACCACCCCACTGTGCGTATTTTCTGTAGCGGACTTCGACAAATACTACTGTATCGCCGTCAAGCATGACCAGATCAAGCTCGCCGCGTTTACACAACCAGTTCTGCGCCAGCAGGCGCAGACCCTGTTGCTGCAAGTGTTCAAGAGCTTGTTGTTCGGCATCCTTGCCGCTTTGTGCGCTGGAGCGTAAGGGCATCAGCGCGGGGTATCGGGCAGGCGTTCGACCTGGCCACTGACAAACTTGGCCCACGGCATCTGGCGTTCGATCCGCTGGCTCGGGCTCATGCCCAGGTTGCCGGAAAGACCATCGATACGGGTATCAGGCAGTGCCTTGAGCTGACCCAGGCGCGGCGCCAGGCGGTAGGCATCCACGCCCATGGCGTACAGGCGGCCCAGGCTGCCATTGGCTTGTGGCCATTGGGCAGTGACCTGGTTGCGCAGTGGATCGGTGGTGTTGAGCAGCCACGGCGTTTCACAGAACATGATGCCGTTCATGTCGTTGTACTGGTTCTTGTCGCCGCTGGCACTGAACACGTGGGAAGTGGCATACACCGGCACATCGCCTGCGTATTGGAAGTTCAGCGTTGGCTTGATCTGCTGGGCCTGTTGCGGCGTCACGGCGAGGAAGATGAACTCGATGTCCTGGCGACGCGATGGCTGTGCCGCGACATCCGTGCCAACCGTGCTTTGCAGGCTCTTGGCGCGACCTTCGCTCTGGCGCAGCTTGAACAGGTCGGCGATTTGCTGGGCCAAGGCCACAGGCTGGTCGACATGTTCGACCCCAATCAGGGTGCCGCCATTGGCTTCCCAGTCCTGGCGGAAGGCCTTGAGCACGCGGTCGCCCCATTCGCCTTTCGGCACCATGGCCGCCGCGCGGTGCAGGCCGTCGGCGCGGGCGCGACGCGACACTTCGCGGGCTTCGTCCTCGGCAGCCAGGCCGAACTGGAACAGTTGCGCGGGGGCTTGGTCGCCTTCGCTGTAGTTCAGGGCCAGGGTGGTGATGGGCAGTTGCGGGCGGGCGCTGAGTTGTTTGACCAGCGGCTTCTCCAACGGGCCGATGACCAATTGCACGCCGTCAGCCTGGGCTTTTTTGTAGAACTCATCGATGGAGCTGACGCGCGAGCTGTCATAGAACTCGATGACCGGCGGCTTCTGCCCGGCCTGTTGCGCCTGGTAGTGCGCGGCCATGAAGCCTTCACGCAGGGCCTTGGCCACGCTGGCCAGCGGGCCTTGTTGCGGCAACAGCAGGGCGATCTTGTTCAATGGCTGGCTGGCCAGTTCCTTGAGCCGGGTCAGCGGCATCGGCAGTTGCACTGCCGCCGGGTGCGCAGGGTTCTGCGCACGCCAGGTGTCGATGGCGGCTTGCTGCTGCTCCAGGGTGCCGGCGTTCTTCACGGCCTGGGCCAGGCTGATCCAGCCGTCGAGGACCGGGTTGCCGCTGGCCTGCAACTGCTCGCCAGGCACGGCGGCAATCAGGCTCCAGATGGCTTCATGGTTGCTGGTGGCGGCATCGCCCGTCAGCAACGGGGCCATGGCCACGCGTTCGCGGGCGGCGGCCAGGGTCTGGCCGTCGGCTTCATAGGCGCGGGCATGCACGGTGCCGGTGCGGACCTGCTGCTCCGGCGGCAACTCCTTGAGGCTTTGCAGGCTCGGATGGCTCAACGCCGTCAACGCAGCCTTGGGCTGGTTGCGGGTCATGGCCAGTTCTGCCGACAGGGTGCTGGCAAAAACCTGGGCGGCAGGCTTGAGGCTGTCCAGTGGCACTTGCGCGAGGATCTGCGCGGAGCGTCCTGGATTGTTCTGATGGAAGGCCATGTCTGCCGCGCTCAGGCGCAACAGTGCAGCTTTTTCCGGGGTCTTGGCCGAGGTCGCCTGTTCGAGCAGTTGCTCGATGGTGGCATCCGGGGTCCGTGGGAGTTCGCCAAGGCTTGACGAGGGCGAGCTTGCGCAAGCCGCCAACAGGGCAGCCAGGCAAAGGGCAGAGAACAGCCGCAGGCAAGCGATCATGTAAGTGTTCCTGATACCGATCAAATTAGCGTGGAATTGTACCCAAGCACTGGCCGGGGCGCGATGTTACTGGCGTGAAACCGTCTATTTAGATCGTTTAAATGTTGCAGGGCGTCAGTAACCGCCGCAAACAGACCGTCTGGACGCGACCCCGTCGGCGCATTTTCTTGACGTCTACGCGCTACAATATGGCTTTTGCCAATCATCGAGGTGTGCGCTTTGACTGCTCCAGGTCCTTTGAATTCCACTGCTGGCTCGCTTTTTGTGGTGGCGACGCCCATTGGCAACCTGGACGACATCAGTGCGCGGGCGCTGAAAGTGTTGCGTGAAGCCAAGTTGATTGCGGCCGAAGACACCCGGCACTCGCTGCGCCTGATGCAGCACTTCGGTATCGCCACGCCCCTGGCGGCCTGCCATGAGCACAACGAACGTGACGAAGGCAGCCGCTTTATTACCCGCCTGCTCGCGGGCGATGACGTGGCGTTGATCTCCGATGCCGGTACCCCGCTGATCTCCGATCCTGGTTATCACCTGGTCCGCCAGGCGCGGGCCGCAGGTATCAATGTAGTCCCGGTTCCCGGGGCGTGCGCGTTGATTGCAGCCCTTTCGGCGGCGGGCTTGCCGTCGGATCGTTTTATCTTCGAAGGTTTCCTGCCGGCCAAGGCCGTAGGGCGCCGGGCGCGCCTGGAGTTGTTAAAGGAAGAGCCGCGCACCCTGATCTTCTATGAAGCGCCGCACCGTATCCTCGAGTGCCTGCAAGACATGGAACTGGTCTTCGGTGGCGAACGCCTGGCCTTGCTGGCGCGGGAGCTGACCAAGACCTTTGAAACCCTCAAGGGCCTGCCGCTGGAAGAGCTGCGTGGGTTTGTCGAGGGCGACAGCAATCAGCAGCGTGGCGAGTGCGTGGTGCTGGTTGCGGGCTGGACGGCGCCGGAAAGTGAAGATGCCGTGGGTAGCGAGGCCATGCGCGTGCTGGACCTGTTGCTCAAGGAAATGCCGCTCAAGCGTGCCGCAGCCCTGGCCGCAGAAATCACCGGTGTGCGCAAGAACGTGTTGTATCAGGCCGCACTTGATAAACAAAAGAGCGAATAGTTCCTGGGTTTAACGTGCACGACGTCGGAACATGATGGCAATGCTGTCTTTTAATACTTGTTCTAAGACGTCCGTGCCGTTAACCTTCGCGGCGGAGAGTCGATTGGACAGTCGCTGCCCTCTATGAAAATTAGGGGGGGGAGGAAAGTCCGGGCTCCATAGGGCGAAGTGCCAGGTAATGCCTGGGGGGCGTGAGCCTACGGAAAGTGCCACAGAAAATAACCGCCTAAGCACTTCGGTGCCGGTAAGGGTGAAAAGGTGCGGTAAGAGCGCACCGCGCGACTGGCAACAGTTCGTGGCTAGGTAAACCCCACTTGGAGCAAGACCAAATAGGGTTCCAAGGCGTGGCCCGCGCTGGAACCGGGTAGGTTGCTAAAGATGTCCAGTGATGGCCATCGTAGACGAATGACTGTTCAAGACAGAACCCGGCTTATAGATCGACTCTCCACCTTTTTTCCTTCTGCACGAGTCTCGGGCAGAAACCAGGTAGTAACGCAAGAATCCCTCCCTGCCAAATCATTGGCAGATGCGTCTTCGTAATACCGAAAAAATCTTACTCTTAATAAATTACTTTAAGTTCAAGCTCTAGCTCTTTGAGCTATTTGGGGTTGTTGAGTCAAAAACATCGCCGAACTCTCGTTTCTCTTCCTTTTGCGCTCCTAAATCTCCGTTCTGTAAGGCTTTTCCTTTAATCCGCGCCTTGACGGTGTGGTGGGCGCATTCCTATAGTGTGCGCAAGTGGCGGAAAGTGGCACAAAGTGGGTTTTTTGAACGTAAAACGCTAAAATTTGGAGAAACGCATCTGTGTTTCGCGGAGCTAACGCTATAAGTCTCGATGCAAAAGGCCGTCTCGCCATGCCGAGCCGGTATCGTGACGAGCTCATTTCGCGAAGTTCCGGGCAATTAATCATCACGATTGATGCCGTTGATCCCTGTTTGTGTGTTTACCCCCTCGATGAGTGGGAGTTGATTGAAACCAAGTTGCGCGCTCTGCCTTCGTTGCGTGAAGAAAACCGTCGCCTGCAACGTTTGCTGATTGGTAATGCCGTCGATCTCGAACTCGATGGCAGTGGTCGTTTCCTGGTTCCACCGCGTCTGCGCGAATACGCCAAGCTCGATAAGCGCGCGATGCTGGTAGGCCAACTGAACAAGTTCCAATTGTGGGACGAAGATGCCTGGGATGCTGTGTCTGCAGCTGACCTGGCTGCTATTCAACAACCGGGCGCCATGCCTGATGAACTGCGTGATTTGATCCTGTGACTATTGATAGCGGCTTTAACCACATCACCGTGCTGCTTGACGAAGCCGTCGAGGCTCTCGCCGTGCGCCCTGATGGCTGCTATCTGGATGGCACGTTCGGGCGCGGCGGGCACAGTCGGTTGATCCTCAGCCAGCTCGGCCCGCAGGGCAAGCTCCTCGGGTTCGACAAGGATCCCCAGGCGATTGCCACCGGGCAAGCGCTAGCGGCCGAAGACGGCCGCTTTGTCGTTGTGCAGCGCAGCTTTGCCGAGCTGGGCGCTGAAGTCGCCGAGCGGGGCATGGCGGGCAAGGTGGCCGGGGTCTTGCTGGACCTGGGCGTGTCGTCGCCGCAGTTGGACGACCCTGAGCGCGGCTTCAGTTTCATGAATGATGGCCCGCTGGACATGCGCATGGACCCGAGCCGTGGCATCAGCGCCGCGCAGTTCATCGCCACCGCACCTCACGAAGAAATCACCCGTGTGTTCAAGGAATACGGCGAAGAGCGATTCGCCGGCCGCATGGCGCGTGCCGTGGTCGAGCGCCGGGAAATCCAGCCGTTCGAACGCACCGCCGACCTGGCCGAAGTGCTGAAAGTCGCCAACCCGGCGTGGGAAAAGGGCAAGAACCCGGCAACCCGCGCGTTCCAGGGCCTGCGTATTCACGTCAACAACGAATTGGGTGACCTTGAGGCCGGCCTCGAGGCTGCCCTGGAATCCCTGGAAGTGGGCGGTCGCCTGGTGGTGATCAGCTTCCACTCCCTGGAAGACCGCATCGTCAAATTGTTCATGCGTCGCCTGGTCAAGGGCGAGAGCGATAACCTGCCGCGCAACCTGCCGGTACGTTTCGAAGCCTTTGTGCCGAAAATCAAAATCCATGGCAAAGCGCAGTTCGCCTCCGAAGCCGAACTCAAGGCCAACCCACGTGCTCGCAGCGCCGTCATGCGCGTTGCGGAGAAGCTGCGGTGAGCAAGCTTTTCGCCAAGCCCCTGCCGGGCGGCAGCTTCTTTATGTTGCTGCTGTTTGTCGGCGTGCTGGTGTCCGCGATTGCGGTGTCCTACAGCGCCCACTGGAATCGCCAGTTGCTCAATAGCCTGTACGGCGAGTTGAGCGTGCGCGACAAGGCGCAGGCGGAGTGGGGCCGGTTGATCCTGGAACAAAGTACCTGGACGGCCCACAGCCGCATCGAAGTGCTGGCCGCCGAACAGCTGAAGATGCACATTCCTGGCGCGGCTGAAGTCCGCATGGTGGCGCCATGATGAAACTCGAAGGCGCACTCTACCCATGGCGCTTCCGTGTCGTGCTGGGCTTGCTCGCACTGATGGTGGGCGCGATTGCCTGGCGCATCGTCGACCTGCAGGTGGTGGACCGCGACTTCCTGATCGGCCAGGGCGATGCCCGTAGCCTGCGTCATATCCCGATTCCTGCGCACCGCGGCCTGATCACCGACCGTAATGGCGAGCCCCTGGCTGTCAGTACCCCGGTGACCACCCTGTGGGCCAACGCCAAGGAGCTGCAAGTGGCCAAGGACAAGTGGACCGAACTGGCCCACGCCCTTGGCCAGGATCCCAAGGCCCTTAAAGAGCGCCTTGAAGCCCAGGCCAATAAAGAATTCATCTATCTGGTTCGCGGCCTCACCCCTGAACAGGGGCAAGGCGTGCTCGACCTGAAAATCCCCGGTGTCTACGGCATCGAGGAATTCCGGCGCTTCTACCCGGCCGGCGAGACCACTGCCCATATGGTCGGCTTCACCGACATTGATGACCATGGCCGCGAAGGGGTGGAACTTGCCTACGACGAATGGCTGGCCGGGGTTCCCGGCAAACGGCAGGTCATCAAGGATCGACGCGGCAGACTGATCAAGGATGTCCAGGTCACCAAAAACGCCAAGGCCGGTAAGCCCTTGGCGTTGTCGATTGACCTGCGCCTGCAATACCTGGCCAACCGTGAGCTGCGTAACGCCATCATTGAGAACGGCGCCAAGGCCGGCAGCCTGGTGATCATGGACGTGAAGACCGGTGAGATCCTCGCCATGGTCAACCAGCCGACCTACAACCCGAATAACCGTCGCAACCTGCAACCGGCGATGATGCGCAACCGCGCGATGATCGACGTGTTCGAGCCGGGTTCGACCATGAAAGCCATCTCCATGAGTGCGGCCCTGGAGTCCGGGCGCTGGAAGCCGACCGACAAGGTCGAGGTCTATCCCGGCACCCTGCAACTGGGCAAATACACCATTCGCGACGTATCCCGTAGCGAAGGCCCGGTGCTGGACCTGACCGGCATCCTGATCAACTCCAGTAACGTGGGCATGAGTAAAGTCGCCTTTGATATCGGCGGCGAGACCATCTACCACCTGGCGCAGAAGATCGGCCTCGGCCAGCCCACGGGCCTGGACTTCCCGGGCGAGCGCGTCGGCAACCTGCCCAACTACCGTGAGTGGCGCAAGGCCGAGACCGCGACCCTGTCCTACGGCTATGGCCTGTCGGTGACCGCGATCCAGCTGGCCCATGCCTTTTCCGTGCTGGCCAACAATGGCCGCATGACGCCATTGAGCCTGATCCACGTTGACGAAGCGCCGAAATCCGAACAGGTCATCCCGGAAAACGTCGCCAAGACCATGCAGACCATGCTGCAGCAAGTGATCGAGGCACCGCGCGGCGTGTTCCGTGCCCAGGTGCCGGCCTATCACGTGGCCGGCAAGTCCGGTACGGCGCGTAAGACTTCGGTGGGCACCAAGGGCTATGCCGAAAACTCCTACCGTTCGCTGTTCGCCGGCTTCGGCCCGATGAGCGATCCGCGCTACGCCATCGTGGTGGTCATCGACGAACCGAGCAAGGCCGGTTACTTCGGTGGCCTGGTCTCGGCTCCCGTATTCAGCAAAGTCATGTCCGGCACCCTGCGCTTGATGAACATCACGCCGGACAACCTGCCGCCGACCCAACAAGCCAACGCCGGACCACCGGCCGCTGCTGTAAAAGCCAATGGAGGGCGCGGCTGATGTCTCTTAGCCTGAACAAGATTTTCGCCCACGCTGGTCGCGACCTATTGATTCGTGAACTGAGCCTGGACAGCCGTAACGTACGCGCCGGCGACCTGTTCCTGGCTGTGCCGGGCGGCAAGTTCGATGGCCGTGCGCATATCGCCGACGCCTTGCAGCGCGGCGCGGCGGCCGTGGCCTATGAAGTAGAAGGCGCCACCGTATTGCCGATTACCGATGTGCCGTTGATTCCGGTCAAGGGCCTGGCGGCGCAGTTGTCGGATATCGCCGGGCGTTTTTATGGCGACCCGAGCCGTCAACTCAACCTGATCGGCGTCACCGGCACCAACGGCAAGACCAGCGTCACCCAACTGGTGGCCCAGGCGCTGGACCTGCTAGGCCAGCACTGCGGCATCGTCGGCACCCTGGGCACCGGTTTCTACGGCGCGCTGCAAAGCGGCCTGCATACCACGCCGAACCCGATCGCAGTGCAGGCGACCCTGGCCGACCTGAAAAAGGCCGGGGCCAAGGCCGTCGCCATGGAAGTGTCGTCCCACGGCCTGGACCAGGGCCGGGTGACTGCGCTGGCGTTCGACGTGGCGGTGATGACCAACCTGTCCCGCGACCACCTGGACTACCACGGCAGCATGGAGGCGTACGCCGCCGCCAAGGCCAAGCTGTTCGGCTGGACTGACCTGAAGTGCCGCGTCGTGAACCTCGATGACGCATTCGGTCGCCAACTGGCTGCCGAAAAAAGCGAAGCGCGCCTGATCAGCTACAGCCTGGAAGATTCCAGCGCCTACCTGTATTGCCGCGAAGCCCAGTTCAACGATGAAGGCGTACTCGCAACGCTGGTTACGCCCCAGGGCGAACACCATCTGCGTAGCACCTTGCTCGGTCGCTTCAACCTGAGCAACGTGCTCGCAGCCATCGGCGCCTTGCTGGGCCTGGATTATGCCCTGGATGAAATCCTGCGCGTATTGCCCAAGCTCGAAGGCCCGGCCGGGCGCATGCAGCGCCTGGGTGGCGGGACGCAACCGCTGGTGGTGGTCGATTACGCCCACACCCCGGATGCCCTGGAAAAAGTCCTCGAAGCCCTGCGTCCTCATGCCAAGGGCAAGTTGCTGTGCCTGTTCGGCTGCGGCGGCGACCGCGATCGCGGCAAACGCCCGCTGATGGCCGAGATCGTCGAGCGCTTGGCCGACGGCGTGCTGGTCACCGATGACAACCCGCGCAGCGAAGCGCCGAGCCAGATTTTCGACGATATCCGCGCAGGCTTCAAAGACGCCTCCCAAGTAACTTTTGTTGCCGGCCGCGGCGCCGCCATTGCGCAGTTGATTGCCAGCGCCAGCGCTGACGACGTGGTGGTCCTGGCCGGTAAAGGCCATGAGGACTACCAGGAAATCAACGGCGAGCGCCATGCTTTCTCCGATCTGGTCGAGGCCGATCGCGCCTTGACCGCATGGGAGGTGGCCCATGCTTAAGGCCATGCAGTTCAGCGAACTGACCCAGGCTTTGTCGGCCCGTGTGTTGTCGAGTGATTGCAGCTTCGACGGCGTCAGTATCGACAGTCGCAACATCAAGCCGGGGCAACTGTTCGTCGCCCTGGCCGGCCCGCGCTTCGACGGGCATGACTATTTGAATGAGGTGGCCGCCAAAGGCGCGGTCGGCGCCCTGGTGCAGCGTGAAGTCACTGACTCGACACTGCCGCAGTTGCTGGTGGCCGACACCCGCCTGGCCCTTGGCCAGCTGGGTGCACTGAACCGCGCAGCGTTCACCAACCCGGTGGCGGCGATCACCGGTTCCAGCGGCAAGACCACGGTCAAGGAACTGCTCGCTGGTATCCTGCGCACGCGCGGGCCGGTGCTGGCGACCCGTGGCAACCTCAACAATGATTTTGGCGCACCGCTGACCCTGCTGGAACTGGCCCCGGAACACACCGCCGCCGTGATCGAGCTGGGCGCGTCGCGCATTGGCGAAATTGCCTACACGGTGGCCATGACCCGGCCACACGTTGCGATTATCAACAACGCCGGTACCGCCCACGTTGGCGAGTTTGGCGGCCCCGAGAAGATCGTCCAGGCCAAGGGTGAAATCCTTGAGGGGCTGGACGCTTCCGGTATCGCCGTATTGAACCTCGATGACAAGGCCTTCGAAACCTGGCGTGTACGTGCCGCCGGGCGCAAGGTCCTGAGCTTCGCCGTGCACAACGCCGCGGCCGATTTCCATGCATCGAACATCACGCTCGACGCCCGTGGCTGCCCGGCCTTCACCCTGCACAGTCCGCAAGGTGATGAGCACGTGCAACTGAACCTGCTGGGCAACCATAACGTTGCCAATGCCCTGGCCGCCGCCGCCGCTGCTTACGCCCTGGGCGTGTCGCTGTTCGGCATTGCCACCGGCCTTGGCGCAGTGCAACCGGTCAAGGGCCGTACCGTGGCGCAACTGGCGAGCAACGGCATGCGCGTGATTGATGACACTTACAACGCCAACCAGTCCTCGATCTGCGCGGCCATTGACCTGCTCAAAGGCTTCGACGGTCGCAAGGTACTGGTGCTGGGGGATATCGCCGAGCTGGGCGAATGGGCCGAACAGTCCCACCGTGAAGTCGGTGCCTACGCCAGTGGCAAAGTCGACGCCCTCTACGCCGTCGGTCCGAACATGGCCCATGCCGTCGCCGCTTTCGGTTTGGGCGCGCGGCACTTCGCGAGCCAGGCCGAGTTGATCCAGGCGCTGGGCGCGGCCGAACAAGACAAACACACAACTATTTTGATCAAGGGATCGCGCAGCGCGGTGATGGAAAACGTCGTCGCGGCCTTGTGTGGCTCAAGTACGGAGAAACATTAATGCTGCTGCTGCTGGCTGAGTATCTGCAACAGTTCCACAAAGGCTTCGCGGTCTTTCAGTACCTGACCCTGCGCGGGATCCTGGGTGTGCTGACCGCGCTGTGTTTGTCGCTGTTTCTCGGGCCATGGATGATCCGTACCCTGCAAAACCTGCAGATCGGCCAGTCCGTGCGCAATGACGGCCCACAGTCGCACCTGTCCAAGTCCGGCACACCGACCATGGGCGGTGCGTTGATCCTGTCGTCCATCGGCATCAGCACCTTGCTCTGGGCCGACCTGGCCAACCGCTACGTCTGGGTGGTGTTGCTGGTGACCCTGCTGTTCGGCGCCATCGGCTGGGTCGATGACTACCGCAAGGTGATCGAGAAGAACTCCAAGGGCCTGCCAAGCCGCTGGAAATACTTCTGGCAGTCGGTGTTCGGCCTGGGCGCGGCGATCTTCCTTTATATGACTGCGCCAAGCGCGGTGGAAACCACCCTGATTTTCCCGATGCTCAAGGACGCCAGTATCCCGCTGGGCATTGGCTTCGTGGTGCTGACCTACTTTGTGATCGTCGGCTCCAGCAACGCGGTCAACCTGACCGATGGCCTTGATGGCCTGGCGATCATGCCGACCGTCATGGTGGGCGGCGCCCTGGGCATCTTCTGCTACCTGTCGGGTAACGTGAAATTCGCTGAATACCTGCTGATCCCGTATGTACCGGGCGCGGGTGAATTGATTGTGTTCTGCGGCGCGCTGATCGGTGCCGGGCTGGGCTTCCTGTGGTTCAACACCTATCCGGCCCAGGTGTTCATGGGCGACGTCGGCGCCCTGGCGCTGGGTGCGGCCCTGGGCACCATTGCCGTGATCGTGCGCCAGGAAATCGTCCTGTTCATCATGGGCGGCGTGTTCGTGATGGAGACCCTGTCGGTGGTGATCCAGGTTGCGTCCTTCAAGTTGACCGGCCGCCGCGTGTTTCGCATGGCGCCGATTCATCACCACTTTGAACTCAAGGGCTGGCCGGAGCCACGGGTGATCGTCCGTTTCTGGATCATCACCGTGATTCTTGTGCTGGTTGGCCTTGCCACCCTGAAACTGAGGTAGAAACGAGTGTCCCTGATCGCTTCAGACCACTTCCGCATCGTTGTCGGCCTCGGCAAGAGCGGCATGTCCCTGGTTCGCTTCCTGGCGAACCGGGGCACGTCGTTTGCCGTGGCCGATACGCGGGAAAATCCACCGGAGCTGGTCACGCTGCGCCGTGACTACCCGCACGTGGAAGTGCGTTGTGGCGAGTTGGATATCGAGTTTCTGTGCCGTGCCGACGAGCTCTACGTGAGCCCCGGCCTGGCCCTGGCGACCCCGGCCCTGCAAGCGGCAGCGGCGCGCGGCGTGAAGTTGTCCGGCGATATCGAGCTGTTTGCGCGTAACGCCAAGGCGCCCATCGTGGCGATCAGCGGTTCCAACGCCAAGAGCACCGTCACCACCCTGGTTGGCGAAATGGCGGCTGCGGCCGGCAAGCGCGTGGCCGTGGGCGGTAACCTCGGTACGCCGGCGCTGGATTTGCTCAGCGACGATATCGAGCTGTACGTCATGGAGTTGTCGAGCTTCCAACTGGAGACCACCGATCAACTCGGCGCCGAAGTGGCCACCGTGTTGAACGTCAGCGAAGACCATATGGACCGCTACAGTGGCCTGCCGGCTTATCACCTGGCCAAGCACCGGATCTTCCGTGGTGCGCGCCAGGTAGTGGTCAACCGCCAGGATGCCCTGAGCCGTCCGTTGATGGGCGAGGGCCTGCCATGCTGGACCTTCGGCCTGAGCAAACCCGATTTCAAGGCCTTTGGTATCCGTGAAGAGAATGGCGAGAAATACCTGGCCTTCGAATTCCAGAACCTGATGCCGGTGCGTGAACTGAAAATCCGTGGCGCCCACAACCAGTCCAATGCCCTCGCGGCGTTGGCGTTGGGGCATGCGGTCGGCTTGCCGTTCGACGCGATGCTGTCGAGCCTGCGCACCTTCGCCGGCCTCGAACACCGCTGCCAGTGGGTGCGCGACCTGGATGGCGTGAGCTACTACAACGATTCCAAGGCCACCAATGTCGGCGCCGCGCTGGCCGCCATCGAAGGCCTGGGTGCCGATATCGACGGCAAACTGCTGCTAATCGCCGGTGGCGATGGCAAGGGTGCCGACTTCAAGGACCTCAAGGGCCCGGTGGCTGCTCATTGCCGTGCCGTGGTGCTGATGGGTCGTGACAGCGACTTGATCGCCGCCGCCCTGGGCGACACGGTGCCGCAAGTGCGCGCAACCTCCCTGGACGATGCCATCGCTCAGTGCCGCGCCTTGGCCCAGCCCGGCGATGCCGTGCTGCTGTCGCCGGCCTGCGCCAGTTTCGACATGTTCAAGAACTACGAAGAGCGCGGCCAGTTGTTCGCCCGCGCCGTGGAGGGCTTGGCATGAGTCTGGACCTGAAGAACATTATCAAGCCGTACCCATCGCCGATCATCACTGGGCGTGGGATCGACCTCGACTTCCCAATGCTCGCCGGTTGCCTGGCGCTGCTGGGCCTGGGCCTGGTGATGATCACCTCGGCGTCCTCGGAAGTGGCCGCCGTACAGTCGGGCAACACCCTGTACCACATGATCCGCCACCTGATTTACCTGGTGATCGGCCTCGGTGCGTGCATCGTCACCATGATGATTCCCATCGCCACCTGGCAGCGCCTGGGTTGGCTGATGCTGATTGGCGCCTTCGGCCTGCTGGTGATGGTGATCGTCCCCGGCATCGGTCGCGAGGTGAATGGGTCGATGCGCTGGATCGGCTTCGGCGCGTTCAACGTGCAGCCGTCGGAAATCGCCAAGGTCTTCGTGGTGATTTACCTGGCGGGCTACCTGGTGCGTCGCCAGAAAGAAGTGCGGGAAAGCTGGATGGGCTTCTTCAAGCCCTTCATCGTGCTGCTGCCCATGGCTGGCCTGTTGCTGATGGAGCCGGACTTCGGCGCCACCGTGGTGATGATGGGCGCCGCCGCCGCGATGCTGTTCCTCGGTGGGGTGGGCTTGTTCCGCTTTGCCCTGATGGTCGGTCTTGCCGTGGCGGCCGTAACGATCCTGGTGCAGGCGCAACCCTATCGGATGGCGCGTCTGATCACCTTTACCGACCCCTGGTCCGACCAGTTCGGTTCCGGCTACCAGTTGACCCAGGCGCTGATTGCCTTCGGTCGCGGCGAGTGGCTGGGCGTGGGCCTGGGCAACAGTGTGCAGAAGCAGTTCTACCTGCCGGAAGCCCATACCGACTTCGTGTTCTCGGTACTGGCCGAAGAGCTGGGCGTGGTTGGCTCCCTGGTCACCGTCGGGCTGTTCGTGTTCGTCTGTGTGCGGGCCATGTACATCGGCCTGTGGGCCGAGAAAGCCAAACAATTCTTTGCCGCCTATGTGGCGTACGGCCTGGCCTTCCTGTGGATCGGCCAGTTCTTGATCAACATTGGCGTGAACGTTGGCTTGCTGCCGACCAAGGGCCTGACCTTGCCGTTCCTCAGCTACGGTGGCAGCTCGTTGGTGATCTGCTGTGCCTGTCTCGGCTTGTTACTGCGTATCGAGTGGGAGAGTCGAACCCATTTGGGCAGCGAAGAGATGGAATTCAGCGAGAGCGATTTTGCCGAGGAGCCGACCCATGGGCGCTAACGTGCTGATCATGGCCGGCGGCACCGGCGGCCACGTGTTCCCGGCGCTGGCCTGTGCCCGTGAGTTCCAGGCCCGTGGCTACACCGTGCATTGGCTGGGGACGCCCCGTGGCATTGAAAATGAACTGGTCCCGGCGGCCGGTTTGCGCCTGCATCTGATCAACGTCAGCGGCCTGCGCGGCAAGAGCAAATTGTCCCTGCTCAAGGCGCCGTTCGTGTTGCTCAAGGCTGTGTGGCAGGCGCGCAAGGTCATTCGCGAATTGAAGCCGGTCTGCGTGCTGGGCTTTGGTGGCTATGTCACCGGTCCCGGCGGTGTGGCCGCGCGCTTGGCCGGTGTGCCGGTGATCGTTCACGAGCAAAACGCTGTGGCCGGTACCGCCAACAGGCTGTTGGCGCCGTTGGCGGCACGGGTCTGCGAGGCGTTCCCGAATACGTTTGCGGCCATGGACAAGCGCCGCACCACCGGCAACCCGGTGCGTACCGAACTGTTCATGGACATTGCCCGCCAGGCCCTGGCCGGGCGCAAGGCGCATCTGCTGATCCTCGGTGGAAGCCTGGGCGCCGAGCCGCTGAACAAACTGCTGCCGCAGGCATTGGCGCAGCTGCCTGTGGAGCTGCGTCCCGAGATCTTCCATCAGGCAGGCAAGAACCACGATGAAGTGACCGCCGCCCGCTATCGCGAGGCCGGTGTCGAGGCGACCGTAGAGCCCTTCATCAAAGACATGGCCCATGCCTATGGCTGGGCCGACCTGGTGGTCTGTCGCGCAGGTGCGTTGACCGTCAGTGAACTGGCCGCCGCCGGTCTGCCGTCCTTGCTGGTGCCCTTGCCCCATGCGATCGACGATCACCAGACCCGCAACGCCGAATATTTGGCCGGGGAGGGCGCTGCCTTCCTGCTGCCGCAAAGAACGACTGGCGCCGCCGATCTGGCCGCACGCCTGACTGAGGTTTTGATGCAACCCGAACGACTGAACAGCATGGCGAGCACCGCAAGCCGCCTGGCCAAACCCGACGCCACCCGCAGCGTGGTCGATATCTGCCTGGAGGTGGCCCATGGTTGAGAATCAAAAAGCCATGCCGCAACCGGAAATGCGCCGCATCCGTCGCATCCACTTCGTCGGTATCGGCGGCGTGGGCATGTGCGGGATTGCCGAGGTGTTGCTGAACCTGGGTTACCAGGTCTCCGGCTCCGACCTCAAGACTTCGCCGGTCACCGAGCGCCTGGAATCCTTCGGCGCGCAGATCTTTATCGGCCACCGTGCCGAGAACGCGGCGCAGGCTGATGTATTGGTGGTCTCCAGCGCCGTGAACACCTCCAACCCGGAAGTGGCCACCGCCCTTGAGCGGCGTATTCCCGTGGTGCCCCGCGCCGAGATGCTGGCCGAGCTGATGCGCTATCGCCACGGCATCGCCGTCGCCGGTACCCACGGCAAGACCACCACCACCAGCCTGATCGCCTCGGTGTTCGCCGCCGGCGGCCTGGATCCGACCTTCGTGATCGGTGGCCGGCTGAATGCAGCAGGTACCAATGCACAACTGGGTACCAGCCGTTACCTGATTGCCGAAGCCGATGAAAGCGATGCCAGCTTCCTGCACCTGCAGCCGCTGGTGGCCGTGGTCACCAACATCGACGCCGACCATATGGCGACCTACGACGGCGACTTCAACAAGTTGAAGAAAACCTTCGTCGAGTTCCTGCACAACCTGCCGTTCTACGGTCTGGCCGTGGTGTGCCTGGACGATCCGGTAGTGCGCGAAATCCTGCCGCTGGTCAAGCGCCCGACCGTGACCTACGGCTTCAGCGAAGACGCTGACGTGCGCGCGATCAATGTTCGCCAGCAAGGCATGCAGACGTTCTTCACCGTGCTGCGTCCGGATCGCGAGCCCTTGGATGTGTCGGTGAACATGCCGGGCAACCACAATGTGCTCAATTCCCTGGCGACCATCTGCATCGCCACCGACGAAGGCGTCAGCGATGAAGCCATTGTCGAAGGCCTGTCGGGCTTTGCCGGCGTGGGCCGACGCTTCCAGGTCTACGGCCAGTTGCCGGTAGACGGCGGCGACGTGATGCTGGTGGACGACTACGGTCACCACCCGACCGAAGTCGCGGCCGTGATCAAGGCTGTGCGTGGTGGCTGGCCAGAGCGTCGCCTGGTGATGGTCTACCAGCCGCACCGCTACAGCCGTACCCGCGACCTGTACGACGACTTCGTAAATGTATTGGCCGATGCCAACGTATTGCTGCTGATGGAAGTCTACCCGGCCGGTGAAGAACCGATCCCCGGTGCCGATAGTCGCAAGCTGTGCAACAGCATCCGCCAGCGCGGGCAACTGGACCCGATCTATATCGAGCGAGGCGTGGACCTGGCGCCGATCGTCAAGCCGCTGCTGCGCGCCGGCGACATCCTGCTGTGCCAGGGTGCCGGTGATATCGGCGGCCTTGCCCCTAAATTGCTGGCGAGCCCGCTGTTTGCTGCCGCCGCTGTACAGGGGAAGTCGAAATGACTGCGAATTACGCCTCCCTGTTCTCCACCATCGCACCTGCCGACTTCGGTCGCGTGGCCGTGTTGTTCGGCGGCAAGAGTGCTGAGCGTGAAGTCTCGCTCAAGTCCGGCAATGCCGTGCTCCAGGCGCTGCAAAGTGGCGGTGTGAATGCCTTTGGTATCGACGTGGGCGATGACTTCCTCGCCCGCCTGCAAGCCGAGAAGATCGACCGCGCCTTCATCATCCTGCACGGCCGTGGCGGTGAAGACGGCAGCATGCAGGGCCTGCTGGAGTGCGCCGGCATTCCCTACACAGGCAGTGGCATCCTCGCTTCGGCCTTGGCCATGGACAAGTTGCGCACCAAGCAGGTGTGGCACAGCCTGGGCATTCCGACGCCGCGTCACAGCGTTCTGTGCAGTGAAGACGATTGTATTTCTGCAGCCAAGGAACTGGGCCTGCCTTTGATCGTCAAACCAGCCCATGAAGGCTCCAGTATCGGCATGGCTAAAGTGAACTCGGCCGCCGAATTGATCGACGCATGGAAAGCGGCAAGTACCTACGATTCGCAAGTGTTGGTGGAACAGTGGATCCAGGGTCCCGAGTACACCATCGCCACCCTGCGTGGCCAGGTATTGCCGCCCATCGCATTGGGCACGCCCCACACCTTTTACGACTACGACGCCAAGTACCTGGCCTCCGATACCCAGTACCGGATCCCGTGCGGGCTCGATGCAACCAAAGAGCAGGAATTGATGGACCTCACGGCGAAAGCCTGTGAGGCGTTGGGTATCGCCGGTTGGGCGCGGGCAGACGTGATGCAGGATGACAAGGGGAACTTCTGGTTCCTGGAAGTCAACACCGCGCCGGGTATGACCGACCACAGCCTGGTGCCCATGGCTGCACGTGCGGCCGGCTTGGACTTCCAGCAATTGGTGCTGGGGATCCTGGCGGCCAGTTATGTGGCCGGTAATGAAGAGGCACGAGGTTAAGACCATGCAAGGCGCATCGCTTCGTCATCAGCAACCCGCTCCCGGCCGCAAGCCGGTGCCGCGTGGTGCCAGTCGAATGGTGGCTAAAGAGCCGATGTCGGCGCGCCTGCCGAAAGCCAACTTTGGTTTTCTCAAGGCCCTGTTCTGGCCGGTGCTGTTGGTGGCGTTGGGCTTTGGCACCTATGAAGGTGCACAGCGCCTGTTGCCGTATGCCGACCGCCCGATCACCAAGATCAGCGTGCAGGGCGACTTGAGCTACATCAGCCAGCAAGCGGTACAGCAGCGGATCGCGCCTTTTGTCGCGGCGAGCTTCTTCACCATCGACCTGGCCGGCATGCGTGCCGAACTGGAACAGATGCCGTGGATTGCCCACGCCGAAGTACGGCGCGTGTGGCCGGATCAAGTGACGATCCGCCTGGAAGAACAACTGCCCGTGGCCCGTTGGGGCGACGAAGCGCTGTTGAACAACCAGGGCCAGGCGTTCAACCCGCGTGAGCTGGCCAACTACGAGCATTTGCCGCAGTTGTTCGGACCACAACGGGCACAGCAGCAAGTGATGCAGCAGTACCAGGCGTTGAGCCAGATGCTGCGGCCACTGGGCTTCTCCATTGCGCGCCTGGAATTGCGCGAACGGGGCAGCTGGTTTTTGACCACCGGGGCAGGCAGTTCCGGCCCGGGCATCGAGTTGTTGCTGGGACGCGACCACTTGGTGGAGAAGATGCGCCGCTTTATCGCCATCTACGACAAAACCTTGAAAGAACAGATTACGAACATTGCGAGCATCGACCTGCGTTACGCCAACGGCCTTGCCGTTAGCTGGCGCGAACCGGCTGCGCCCACGACAGCGCAGCCCGCTGTCGCGAAGAATTAAGAAGAGGCAGGACCCATGGCAAACGTGCAAAGCGGCAAAATGATCGTCGGTCTCGATATCGGCACCTCCAAGGTGGTGGCGCTGGTAGGCGAGGTCGCGGACGACGGCACGCTGGAAATCGTCGGAATCGGCACGCATCCGTCCCGGGGCCTGAAGAAGGGCGTGGTGGTCAACATTGAATCCACCGTGCAATCGATCCAGCGCGCCATCGAAGAGGCGCAACTGATGGCCGGCTGCCGGATTCACTCGGCGTTCGTCGGTGTGGCGGGCAATCACATCCGCAGCCTGAACTCCCACGGCATCGTGGCGATTCGCGACCGTGAAGTCAGCTCGGCCGACCTTGAGCGCGTCCTCGACGCCGCCCAGGCCGTGGCGATCCCGGCTGACCAGCGTGTGCTGCACACCCTGCCGCAGGACTACGTGATCGATAACCAGGAAGGCGTGCGTGAGCCCCTGGGCATGTCGGGCGTACGCCTGGAAGCCAAGGTCCACGTCGTGACTTGCGCGGTGAATGCGGCACAGAACATTGAAAAATGCGTGCGCCGCTGCGGCCTGGAAATCGACGACATCATTCTCGAGCAACTGGCTTCGGCCTACTCGGTCCTGACCGACGACGAAAAAGAGCTGGGCGTGTGCCTGGTGGACATCGGCGGCGGCACCACCGATATCGCGATCTTCACCGAAGGTGCGATCCGTCACACCGCCGTGATCCCGATTGCCGGTGACCAGGTGACCAACGACATCGCCATGGCGCTGCGTACACCGACCCAGTACGCCGAAGAAATCAAGATCCGCTACGCCTGCGCCCTGGCCAAGCTGGCCGGTGCCGGTGAAACCATCAAGGTGCCGAGCGTGGGCGACCGCCCACCGCGCGAACTGTCGCGCCAGGCCCTGGCCGAAGTGGTCGAGCCGCGCTACGACGAACTGTTCACCCTGATCCAGGCTGAACTGCGCCGCAGCGGCTACGAAGATTTGATCCCGGCCGGCATCGTGCTGACCGGTGGCACCTCGAAGATGGAAGGCGCGGTCGAACTGGCCGAGGAAATCTTCCACATGCCGGTCCGCCTGGGCGTGCCCCATGGCGTCAAGGGCCTGGGCGACGTGGTGCGCAACCCGATTTATTCCACCGGTGTGGGCTTGCTGTTGTATGGCCTGCAAAAGCAGACCGACGGCATTTCCCTGTCGGGCATTGGCAGCCGCGAAAGCTATAGCAGTGACGAGCCCAAAGCGCCGTTGCTGGAGCGCCTGCAGGCTTGGGTGAAGGGCAATTTCTAAAGATTTACCGCAACACCGTTTCAAGTAGTAGGCGAAAAAACTAGAGAAATGAAGGAGAGGGAAAATGTTCGAACTCGTAGACAACATCCCCGCAAGCCCGGTTATTAAAGTAATCGGTGTCGGCGGTGGCGGCGGCAACGCTGTCAACCATATGGTCAAGAGCAACATTGAAGGCGTTGAATTCATCTGCGCCAACACTGATGCCCAGGCGCTCAAAAGCATCGGCGCGCGGACCATCCTGCAATTGGGCACAGCCGTGACCAAGGGCCTGGGCGCTGGCGCCAATCCGGAAGTCGGCCGTCAAGCCGCTCTGGAAGACCGCGAGCGTATTGCCGAAGTGCTGCAAGGCACCAACATGGTGTTCATCACCACCGGCATGGGCGGCGGTACCGGTACCGGTGCGGCGCCAATCATTGCCGAAGTGGCCAAGGAAATGGGGATCCTGACCGTCGCAGTCGTGACCCGTCCGTTCCCGTTCGAAGGCCGCAAGCGCATGCAGATCGCCGACGAAGGTATCCGTCTGCTGTCTGAAAGCGTTGACTCGTTGATCACCATCCCCAACGAGAAACTGCTGACCATCCTCGGTAAAGACGCCAGCCTGCTGTCGGCTTTCGCCAAGGCTGACGACGTCCTGGCCGGTGCCGTGCGCGGTATCTCCGACATCATCAAGCGTCCGGGCATGATCAACGTCGACTTTGCCGACGTACGTACGGTCATGAGCGAAATGGGCATGGCGATGATGGGCACTGGCTGCGCCAGCGGTCCTAACCGTGCACGTGAAGCGACCGAAGCGGCCATCCGCAACCCGTTGCTTGAAGACGTGAACCTGCAAGGTGCACGCGGCATCCTGGTGAACATCACCGCCGGTCCCGACCTGTCCCTGGGCGAGTACTCCGACGTGGGTAGCATCATCGAAGCCTTCGCTTCCGAGCACGCGATGGTCAAGGTCGGTACCGTTATCGATCCGGACATGCGCGACGAACTGCATGTGACCGTGGTTGCCACAGGTCTGGGCGCAAAAATCGAGAAACCTGTGAAGGTTATCGACAATACCGTGCACACCAGCCAGGCCTCGGCCGCCGCTCCAGCACCTGCTCGCCAGGAACTGCCGTCGGTGAACTACCGTGATCTGGATCGTCCGACCGTGATGCGCAACCAGGCCCAGGCCGGTGCTGCGGCGTCCCGTAGCCCGAATCCGCAAGATGATCTGGACTACCTGGACATCCCGGCTTTCCTGCGTCGTCAGGCCGATTAATGGAATGTATCAGGGCTATGAAGGTGATTGGTGTTCAGCAAAGGTCTGGTCTGCTATTATCGCCAGCCTTTGTTGATACCAGTTCGCAATTTGCGCTGAAGCGGTCCAAGCCATGATTAAACAACGCACCCTGAAGAATATTATCCGTGCCACAGGTGTAGGTCTGCACTCCGGGGAGAAGGTATATCTGACTCTCAAGCCCGCACCTGTCGACACCGGCATCGTGTTTGTTCGTGCCGACCTGGACCCTGTGGTGCAGATTCCTGCTCGCGCGGAAAACGTTGGCGAAACCACCATGTCGACCACATTGGTCAACGGTGACGTCAAAGTGGACACGGTGGAGCACTTGCTCTCGGCCATGGCTGGCCTGGGCATCGATAACGCCTACGTCGAGCTCTCCGCGTCTGAAGTCCCGATCATGGATGGTAGCGCTGGACCTTTTGTATTCCTGATTCAATCTGCCGGCCTGGAAGAACAGGACGCAGCCAAGAAGTTCATTCGCATTCTGCGGGAAGTGACAGTAGAAGACGGCGACAAGCGCGCCACCTTCGTCCCGTTCGAAGGCTTTAAAGTGAGCTTTGAGATCGATTTCGATCACCCGGTATTCCGTGACCGCACCCAAAGTGCAAGCGTGGATTTTTCCAGCACTTCGTTTGTAAAAGAAGTCAGCCGCGCCCGTACCTTTGGTTTCATGAGTGACATCGAGTACCTGCGCAAGCACAACCTCGCACTCGGCGGCAGCGTGGAAAACGCCATCGTGGTCGACGCGGATGGTGTACTGAACGAAGACGGCCTTCGCTATGAAGACGAATTCGTGAAGCACAAGATCCTCGATGCAATTGGTGACCTCTACCTGCTGGGCAATAGCCTGATAGGCGAGTTCAAAGGCTTCAAGTCGGGCCATGCACTGAACAACCAGCTCCTGCGCAAGTTGATTGAGCAGAAAGACGCTTGGGAAGTCGTGACCTTCGAAGATGCCAGCACCGCACCGATCTCTTACATGCGTCCCGTTGCGGCGGTGTAAGTAACAACTCTCTTTCTTTAGTTTTTAAAGGCTGCCTTCGGGTGGCCTTTTTTTATTGGCAAACATCCCCCTGTAGGAGCCGGCTTGCCGGCGATGAGGCCCCTGAACCTTGCACCGACCATCCGGCCGCCATCGCCGGCCAGCCGGCTCCTACATTCAAGGCGCCAGCAGTGTGGCCGCATCGACCACGCGGTTGCGCCCACTATTTTTCGCCTCATACAACGCCCGGTCAGCACTGAGCAGCAACTGCTCCAATGACGCGCTGCTGCGTTTGTCCCAGGTGCTCAAGCCGATACTCACCGTAACTGGCTCACTATCACCCGCAACCGGCGGCAAGTGCTGGATCCCCTGGCGGATACGCTCAGCAATCGCCCGGGCACCGCTGGCGTCGGTATGCGGCAGGATCACCGCAAACTCTTCACCGCCATAGCGCGCCGCGAGGTCGGCCGGGCGGCGGATGTGGCTGCCGATCACCTGTGCCACGCTGCGCAACGCTTCGTCGCCGCCCTGGTGGCCGTGGCGGTCGTTGAAGGCCTTAAAGTGGTCGACGTCGATCATCAACAGGGCCAAGGGCTCGGTCGAGCGGCGCGCGCGCTCCCATTCCAGGGCCAGGCGCTGGTCGAGGATGCGGCGGTTGGCCAGGCCGGTCAGGCCGTCGGTGGCTGCCAGTTCTGACAGTACTTTCTCGGCACGGTAGCGACGCCGCAGTTCCAGGCGCAACATCCAGCTCAGCCACAGCAGGCCCACACACAACACCCCGGTGGCCCCCGCCGTCAGCCACGCGGCGCGTTGCCAGGCGGCGAATACATCGTCGCTGGCCAAGGCCACTACCACGATCAATGGCAACCGGCCCACATTGGTAAAGGTGTAGAGCCGTGGGGTGCCACTGATCGCAGAGATGGCCCGGAAGCTGCCGCTGCCTTCTTGCAGCATGCGCTTGAAGTTGGGGCGTGAGCTCAGATCCTTGTCGATCATGTCCCTCTCGAGCAGGGGTTGCTGGGCCAGCAGGATGCCCTGGTTGTTCAGCAGATTGATGGTGTTACCGCTGCCGATGGTTAGGCTGCTGAACAATTGGTCGAAATATGCCAGGCGCATGGTCGCCACGGCCACCCCGGCAAACTCGCCGTCGGGCCCGGTCACGCGGCGGCTGAAGGCGATGCGCCAGATCTGTTCGCAATCACAGCGGATCTTGAACGGGCGGCTGATAAACAGCCCGGCGTCGGGGTTCTGTTGATGGACCTGGAAATAGTCGCGGTTGGCGAAGTTGCGCCGCGTGGGTGCCAGTGTGGATGAGTCGGCAAGCACCGCGCCCTGGGCGTCCAGCAGCAAGACTTCGCCTTTGTACGGCGCCGCAGTGGACTGGTCGAATTGCAGTTGGTGCCGCACATCGCCCGGCAGCCCTGACATGTCCTTGCCGGCTGCCGCAATCAGGCCTTGCAACGCCAGGTCATAGAGCTCGACGTTGCGCAGCACATCGGCATTGATCAACTGGGTGATATTGCTGGTGGAGCGCTGGGCGGTCTGCAGTGTGCTGGCATGTTCGCGGATCAGCAGCACGGCAACGATGATCAGGATCAGGGTAACTGTGAGACCACTGCCCAGAATCAGCAAAAGCTCCGGGCGTGCAGGCAGGTTAAGGGCGCGGCGTTGACTCATCGGACTGACTTCGGCGGTGACGATGATGGCAGTTTAGTTCCGCGCGCCTTAAATTAAGTCATTGGCGAAAAAGATAATTGGCCGTCAGAACACATTGATCGGGTAGTCGATGATCACCCGATACTCATCCACATCGCGGTCCACCGCCGAGTAGCCATTGCTGCCTCGGTTGGTAGCCCATTGCAGGCGTACCGCCAGGTCCTTGGCCTTGCCGCCCTGCACCACGTACTTGAGGTCGATATCGCGCTCCCAGTGCTTGGCGTTCTTGCCATCGGCGCTGTACCAGGCCGAGTAGCCGCGGCTGTTGGGGTCGACTTTGGTGAGGTCGGTCTTGCCGCTGATGTAGGACACCGCCGAGGTCAGGCCGGGTACGCCAAGACCAGCGAAGTCATAGGCGTACTTGAGTTTCCACGAGCGCTCGTTGGGGCCGTTGAAGTCCGAGTATTGCTGCGAGTTGTCCAGGTACACGCTGTCGCCCTGGGCGATGTAGTCGAACGGCGTGTTGCCATTGACCCGCTGGTACGCGGCCGTGACGCTGTGATTGCCCACGCCCACGGTGAAATGCAGGCTGTAGGTGTTGTTGTCGATATCCCCCAGCAGGGCATTGCCGGTGTCTTGGGTGTGGTAGAAGTGCAGGCCCGGGTTGAGGCTGACCAGGTCATTGAGCGCGTAGGTGTAGTCCAGGTCGTAGTAGTACTGGTTCCACACGTCCTTGAGTTCGGAGGTGTACAGGTTGCTGGTCAGCCCTGGCAGACCGCTCCACGCCACGCCGGCCCAGTTCATGTGCTGGCTGTCCTGGCCCTTGGGCAGTGCGCCATAGCTGGTGCCGATGCGCCCATGGCCACTCTGGTTGTAGAGCTTGGCAAAACTGGCCTGGCCGCCTTCGAACATCCAGCCGTCAAGGCTGTGGTTGGTCAGGCTGACGCCACGAAAGGTCTCGGGCAGCATGCGCGTCATGCCGCCAGCAATCACCGGGTTGTTGAGGAACAGGTCGCCGGCCTTCAGCTCGGTATCCAAGGCGCGGATTTTCAGGGTGCCGCCACCGGTAGAAAACGAGCCCGGCGCTTTGCCGCTGCCGCTGCCGCTGCCGTACGGCAGGATGCTGGAGCCGTCGGTACCGCCACCGCCGTCCAGCTTCAGGCCGAGCATGCCGTGCACATCCAGGCCCAAACCCACGGTGCCCTGGGTGTAGCCGGATTCGAAGATGCCGAGGAAGCCTTGGCCCCACTCTTTGCTGTCGTTGATGTGAATGTCGCGGCGGTCGCGATTCATGTAGTAGTTGCGGGTGTTGATGGTGAGGCTTGAGCCTTCGACGAATCCGTCGGCGGGAGGGGCATCTGCTGCAAGGGCGAGCGGGGAGATAGTTGCTGCAATCGCGAGGAATAACGGGGTGAATGTCAGCGCGGGTTTCACCGGGGGAGCTCCTTTGGGTAAGTCTGAACGGCCAATGTCGTGGGGTGTTCCTGGCCTTTTTTACGGCAAAAAAAAGCCGCTGAAGTCAGCGGCTTTAAGACAGATTCCCAGTGTAGAGCCCTGGAAATAAGTCGAGGGAAATGGCAGGGCGGGTCGGCTGTCTTTGCCGTCTCGCTCGTCGATGCGACATATTGGCGCAGGCGAGCGGTACGGTACAGAGTGTAACAAGATAATGACTGTTGCCCAAATCGCAACAGTCAAGACAGCGAAGATCAACTGTAGGAGCCGGCTTGCCGGCGATAGCAGTGGATCAGTGATGAACAAGTCGACTGACTGGCCGCCATCGCCGGCAAACCGGCTCCTACAGTAGGCCGAGGTGTTTATACGGGCAGGCTGATGCCAAACGTATTGCCCCCGTGCTCACTGCGCACAAACACATCCCCGCCATGCATCAACGCAATTGCCTTGACGATCGCCAGCCCCAACCCATGATTGGCCCCGCTGTTGCTGCGCGAGGCGTCGACGCGGTAGAAGCGCTCGAACAAGCGGGGCAGATGCTCGCTGGCAATCAGCTCACCTGGATTGGTCACGCCAATCAGCACCTGTTGCTCCTGCGGTTGAATCCGCACCTCGATCACCTGCCCCGGCGAGGTGTGCTGCACGGCATTGTTCAGCAGGTTGATCAGGGCCCGGCGCAAATGGGCTTTTTCGATCCGGACCAAGGCATCGCCGACCACCGTGACCTGCACCTGGGCGTCTTCGAGGATGAAATCCAGGTAGTCGAGGGTGGTCGCCACCTCATCGGCCAGGGAGCTTTCGATCAGCTTGGTGGCCTTGCTGCCCTGGTCGGCACTGGCCAGGAACAGCATGTCATTGATGATCGAGCGCAGGCGCTCCAACTCTTCCAGGTTCGATTGCAGGACCTCGAAGTAATGCTCGGCCGAGCGGCCGCGGGTCAGCGCAACCTGGGTCTGGCCGATCAGGTTGGTCAGCGGCGAGCGCAGTTCGTGGGCTACGTCGGCATTAAAGGATTCCAGGCGCGAGTACGCGGTTTCCACGCGCTCCAGGGTCGAGTTGAAGGAGTTGACGAACTGCTTGAGCTCCGGCGGCAACGGTGACAACTGCAAGCGCCCGGACAGTTTTGGCGGTGCCAGTTTTTGCGCTTCGTCCGAGAGTTTGATCAAAGGCTTGAGACCGATGCGCGCGACCCAAAAGCCCAGCAGCGAAGCCAGCACTACGCCGACAAACGCCAGGCTGATCAACGCCATCAGCAGATGGTGCTGGGTGGCGCGGAAGTTGGCGGTGTCGATGGCGATCATAAAGCGCAGCGGCGGGCGCTGGTCTTTGGCCGGGAACTGGCTGACCAGCACCTTGAACGGATACGCATGCCCCGGCAGGTACAAATCACGCTTGCCCGTGGGGCCGGCGGCGAATTCGCGGATGCGTGCGTCCGGGTTGCCGTATTCGTAGGTCGGGTCACTGCTCACCACCCAGAAACGAATCCGTGTGTCCTCTTCCCCCAGCAGCTTGAGTTTGCTGGTCATCTTCACCCAGTGATCCGGCGTGCCGAAACGCGTGATCGACGACTCCAGCACACTGTAGCGCGCATCCAGCTCGGCCCCCGGCAACAAGCCCAGGCCACGGTCCACCTGCTGGTACAGCGCGCCGCCGATCAGCAGGAAAATCACCAGCGCGACCAGGGTGAACATGCCGCTCAGGCGCAGGGCAATCGAGTTACTCGACACTGCGGTTCTCCAGCACATAGCCCATGCCACGAATAGTGTGCAGCAGCTTGTGTTCGAAGGGCCCGTCGAGCTTGGCCCGCAGGCGCTTGATCGCCACTTCGACCACATTGGCATCGCTGTCGAAATTGATGTCCCAGACCATTTCTGCAATCGCCGTCTTGGACAGGATCTCGCCCTGGCGCCGGGCCAGGACGCTGAGCAGTGAGAACTCCTTGGCGGTCAGGTCCAGGCGCAGGCCGGCGCGGCTGGCCTTGCGGCTGATCAGGTCGATCCACAGGTCGGCGATGGTCACCTGCACCGGTTCATGCCCGCCGCTGCGGCGGGTCAGGGCTTGCAGGCGTGCCACCAGTTCGAGGAAGGAAAACGGCTTGCCCAGGTAATCGTCGGCCCCTTCGCGCAGGCCACGAATGCGGTCTTCCACACGCTCGCGGGCGGTGAGCATGATCACCGGGGTCTGCTTGCGTGCCCGCAGTGCGCGCAGCACGCCAAAACCGTCGAGGCCGGGCAGCATCACATCGAGCACGATCACCGCGTAGTCGCTCTCCAGGGCCAGGTGCAGGCCCTCGATGCCGTCGCGGGCCACGTCCACGGTGTAGCCTTGTTCCGTCAGCCCGCGATGCAGGTAGTCGGCGGTTTTTTCTTCGTCTTCAATAATCAGGACGCGCATGACCCCGCCTCAATGTGTGGTCGCCAGCCCAGGGGCCGGTGTGGGTCTATGGAAAAGTTTCTCAAGGTACAAGTATATGACCGGCGTGGTGAACAGGGTCAGCGCCTGGCTCACCAGCAACCCGCCGACCACCGCGATGCCCAACGGCTGGCGCAATTCCGCGCCGGGACCTGCGCCGAGCATCAGCGGCACCGCGCCCAGCAGGGCGGCGAGGGTGGTCATGATGATCGGCCGAAAGCGCGTGATACAGGCCTCGTAAATCGCATCGCCAGGCGCCAGCCCGCGAACGCGCTGGGCCTCCAGGGCAAAGTCGATCATCAGGATGCCGTTTTTCTTGACGATGCCGATCAACAGCACCAGCCCGATCAAGGCCATGATGGAAAAGTCCTGGCCCAGCAGCCACAGCATGATCAACGCACCCAGGCCGGCAGAGGGCAGGGTCGAGATGATGGTCAGCGGGTGCACGAAACTCTCATACAGCACGCCGAGGATGATATAGACCGCCACCAGCGCCGCGAGGATCAGCCACGGCTGGCTGGCCAATGAACTCTGGAACGCCTGGGCCGCGCCCTGGAAATTGCCGATGATGGTGCTCGGCATGCCGATCTCGTTCTTCGCCTGGTCGAGCATGATCACCGCGTCACCCAGGGCCACGCCCGGCGCCAGGTTGAACGACAGGTTGGCCGCCGGGAACATGCCGTCATGGCTGATGGACAACGGCCCGACCGTCGGCGGATCGACCTTGGCCAGCGCCGACAGCGGCACCATTTCGCCGCTCAGGGGCGAGCGCAGGTAGAAGTAGTTCAGGCTCTCGGCCTTGCCCCGTTGCTGGCTGTCCAGTTCCAGCACCACCTGGTACTGGTTGGTCTCGGTCTGGAACTCATTGACCTGGCGTTGGCCGAACGCATCGTACAGCGCCTGGTCGACATCGGTGGCGGTCAGGCCGAAACGCGCGGCGGCTTGGCGGTCGATGCTGATGTGGGTGATGCTGCCGCCCAGTTGCAGGTCGTTGGACAGGTCGCGAAAGGCCGGGTTGGCGCGCAGTTTTTCGGTGAGGCGCTGGGTCCAGGTGTTCAGGGTCGCGCCATCGTTGCTCTTGAGCACGTACTGGTACTGGCTGCGGCTGGGCCCGGAGCTGAGGTTGATGTCCTGGCCGGCGCGCAGGTACAGCACGATCCCCGGGACTTGGGCCAGTTTGGCGCGGATCCGGTCGATAAACTGGCTGGCGGACACGTCGCGATCACCGCGATCTTTCAAGGCAATCCAGAAGCGGCCGTTGGCAATGGTCTGGTTGCTGCCAGTCACGCCCACCGAGTGAGAAAAGTTTTCCACCGCCGGGTCAGCCTTGATGATCTCGGCCAGGGCCTGGTGCTTGGCCACCATATCCGGGTAGGACACATCGGCCGCCGCCTCGCTGGTGCCAAGAATGAAACCGGTGTCTTGTACCGGGAAAAACCCCTTGGGGATAAACACGTAGCCGGCCACGGCCAGGCCCAGGGTCACGACGAAGATACCGAGCATCGTGCGTGGATGGGCCAGCGCCCGGCGCAGGTTCCTCGCGTACCCGGCCAGCAGGCGTTCGCCAAACCCTGGCTTGTCATGGGGGTGGTGGGTCGGGGCGCGCATAAACTGCCCGGCCAGCATCGGCGCCAGGGTCAGGGACACCACCACCGAAATCAGGATGGTCGAGGTCGCGGTCAAGGCAAATTCCTTGAACAGGCGCCCGACCACGCCGCCCATGAACAGCAACGGGATAAACGCCGCCACCAGCGAGAAGCTGATGGACACCACGGTAAAACCGATCTCGCCGGCGCCCTTGATCGCTGCTTCACGCTTGTCCAGGCCGGCCTCAAGGTGACGGTGGATGTTCTCCACCACCACAATCGCGTCGTCCACCACAAACCCCACGGCAATCACGATGGCCACCAGGGTCAGGTTGTTCAAGCTGAAACCCATCACGTACATCAAGGCAAAACTGGCGACCAGCGAAACCCCGAGCACGCTGGAGACAATCAGGGTCGCCGACCACTGGCGCAGGAACAGCGCCATCACCGCCACCACCAGCAACACCGCGATCAACAAGGTGATTTCCACTTCATGCAGCGAGGCACGAATGGTCTTGGTGCGATCCGACAACGAGCTGACGTCCACCGACGCCGGCAGCATCGCCTGCAAGCGCGGCAGCTCGGCCTGGATGCGGTCCACGGTGTCGACGATATTGGCCCCCGGCTGACGGAAAATCACCAGGTTGACCCCCGGCGTATCACCGGACCAGGCCTGCACGTAGGCGTTTTCCGAACCGTTGATCACCCGTGCCACGTCGCGCAACTGCACCGGCGCGCCGTCCTTGTAGGAAACAATCAGGTCGCCGTATTCCTCGGGGTGGAACAGTTGGTCGTTGGTCGACAGCGTCGACACGCTATCGCGCCCATACAGCGCGCCCTTGGCCAGGTTCAGGCTCGATTGCTGGAGGACCAGGCGGATGTCGGCCAGGGTCAGACCGATGGCGGCGAGTTTGTCCGGCGAGGCCTGCACGCGAATCGCCGGGCGTTGCTGGCCGGTGATGCTGATCTGGCCGACCCCGTCGATCTGGCTGATCTGCCGGGCCAGTAGGGTTTCCACGTAGTCGCTCAGTTCGGTGCCGGGCATATTGTTGGAGCTGATACTGAGGATCAGCACCGGGCTGTCCGCCGGGTTGACCTTGCGCCACGTCGGCAGGTTGGGCATGTCGCTGGGCAACTTGCCGGCTGCGGTGTTGATCGCCGCCTGTACTTCCTGGGCGGCGGTATCGATGCTCTTGTCGAGAGTAAATTGCAGGGTCAGGAGGCTGGAGCCCAAGGCGCTGCTTGAGGTCATCTGGGTCATGCCGGGGATGGCGCTGAATTGCACTTCCAGGGGCGTTGCCACCGAGGACGCCATGGTATCGGGGCTGGCGCCGGGCAGTTGGGCGGTGACCTGGATTGTCGGGAACTCCGCCTCCGGCAAGGGCGCGACGGGCAGGCGCGGAAAGGCGATCAAGCCCAGCAGCACCAGGGCAAAGGTCAGCAGCAGGGTCGCGACCGGATGGTCGACGCACCACGCCGATACCGAGCCACGGCCCTTCATGGCTGGGCCTGCGCTTGGGCGGTCTGGATCACTTGCGGCGGCTCCTTGAGCACCTCCACCTGGGCGCCGGCCTTGAGGCGTGACTGGCCGTCGCTGACCAGCACATCACCGGCCTGCACGCCGGTGACAATCGTCAATGCGCTGTTCTGATAGGCCACGTGCACCGGCACCACGTCCACCTTGTCGCCATTGAGGCGGTACACGAAGTGCGAGTCCATGCCGCGCTGGACCACGGTCGGCGGCACCACCAGGGCGGCCTTGTCGAGGGCGGTCTGAATCTTCACCGTGACCAGTTGCCCCGGCCACAGCGTTTGCGTGGCATTGCTGAACTCGGCCTTGGCGCGGATGGTGCCGGTGGTGGCGCTGATCTGGTTATCGATCAGGCTCAGGCGGCCTTCACCGAGCAGCACCGCCGCCGGGCTATCGGTGTCGGCGCCGAGGAAGGCATCGACACTGGCCGGGTGCTGCGCGGCGATCAGGCCTTGCAGGGTCGGCAGCATCTGTTGCGGCAGGGAAAACTCCACGGCGATCGGGTCGATCTGCGTCACCGAGAACAGGCCTTGGGCATCGCTGGTACGCAGGAAGTTGCCTTCATCCACATTGCGAATCCCCACCCGACCGCTGACGGGGGAGCGAATCTGCGTGTAGGAAAGCTGGACCTGAGCTGCATCAATCGCCGCCTGGTTGCCCTGGGCGGTGGCCTTGAGCTGGTTGACCAGGGCTTGCTGCTGGTCGTAAGTCTGCTTCGACACGCCGTCGTCGATGCTCAACTCCTTGTAGCGCTTGAGATTGACCTGCGCCACCTGCAGCTGCGCCTGGCTTTCGCCCAGTTGGGCCTTGGCCTGGTCGAGGCTGGCGCGGATCGCCCGGTCATCGATGCTTGCCAGCAGGTCGCCGGTTTTTACCAATTGCCCTTCCTTGACCAGCAGTTTGGTGAGGATGCCGTCGACCTGCGGGCGAATTACCACACTGTGCAGCGACAGCACCGAGCCGATGCCGCTGACAAATCGCGGGATGTCCTGCTGCGTGACGCTGACCACCCGCACCGGGATCGCAGTCGAGGCAGACAGCTTGGTCTTGGCCGGCCGGGTCGAGACCCAGGCCACGACCGCCAGGGCCACGACGGCGAGCACAATCAAGGTGGTTTTGCGTTGAATGTGCATGGGCTCGCGGCGTCCGGACAGAGAATGGGAAGAGTGGAGGTTCTTTATAGCCTGCAAACCCGGTCAGCAAAGTGACTGTTAACTGACAGCGCTGTCAGCAAAGGTCGACCATTCGTACAGGCGGTGGTTAAAGATCCAGGGCGCGCAGGTATACTGCGCGCCAGTGTGGCCCGCAAGTCGGGCCCGCGTCATTTTTTGCACGCCCCGGAGCTTCCATGAATTCCCCGACACAACCACCTGTTGAAAGCGCCGAACTCGCTGATCCAGACAGCCTCGACAGTGAAGCCAAACCGGTGATCCCGGCCTTCAAGTTCCCTTTCAAACCGGGTGAACTGGCCGGGGCGAAAGACAGCAATCAGCCGTGGTACAAAAACGGCGCGAAGAACGGCCACACCAAGACCCCCGGCATGGCGCCGCCGGGCACCCGTCGTTCGATGGGCAAACGCTGACTGCCTACAGCTCTTGCTGACTTTTCGCCTTGTCGGCCCATGACCTTTTCTTGAAAGCTTTCTCGATTCCCCTTCGCCGCGTCTGGTTGGCAGAAGTACCGGTTGAGGGAGCGGGTCTTTCAAGAAAGGGACTTCTTCATGGCTTTGGCAAAGATCTTCGTTTTATCCGTTGGGTCGCTGCTGTCGGGTGGTTTGTTTATAGGCGCAGCGACAGCTGCTGCAGCGCGCAGCGAAATCCGCTTCGCAATCTCCCCACTGTTTCCCCCCTATGAAAGCCGCGATGCCCAAGGCCAGTTGGTAGGCCTGAACATCGAGTTGGGCAATGCCCTGTGCGCCCAGCTCGACGCCCGTTGCACCTGGGTCGACCAGATTTTCACCCTTAGCATCGACGCCCTGGAAAGCCGGCGTTTCGATGCAATCATGGGCATGGCTTCAACCCCCCAGCGCCGGCAGTTGATCGACTTTACCGACGACCTGTACCCCCTCACCACACACCTGGTAGCCCGCAAGTATTCCGGCCTGCTGCCCACGGTGCGTGCCCTCAAGGGCAAGCGCGTGGGAGTACTTACCGGCAGCAATCGCGAAGCCTTTGCCCTGGCGCAATGGGCGCCGGCGGGCGTGATCATCAAGAGCTACTGGCTCAACGACCAGTTAATCCGCAGCCTGGTGGCCGGTGATATCGACGCGACGCTGCAAGGCACCACCGAAATCCGCCAGGAGCTGCTCGACACCGAGCAGGGGCAGCCATTTGATTTTGTCGGCCGGCCGGTCACCGGCCAACAGATGGGCACCGCCGTGGCCATCGGTGTGCGCAAGTCCGACCCGCAATTGCGCGGTGACCTCAACCGGGCGCTGGAGCAGCTCAAGCAGAGCGGCGAGCACCAGCGCATTCTCCAGCGCTATCTGCAGGAGGAGCCCGAGACGGCAGCGGCGCCGGAGGGCGACGGACCACACTTTTACCCCACTGAAATTGCGCTGCCTTTTTCCGAGGCAGTACGGGTTGGCAACACGCTGTACATTTCCAATATTGCGGGGCTGGATGTTCGCGGCAACCCGGTGAAGGGTGGCACTGGCGCGCAGATGAAGCAGGTGATGAAGACCCTGCACGACCTGTTGGAGCGTCATCATTCCTCGTTGGACCGGGTGGTCAAGTGCACCTTGATGCTGGCCGACCTGGATGACCTGGCCCTGGTCAACGAGGTGTACCTGGGCTACTTCGACCGTAGCCGGTTGCCCGCCCGCAGCGTACTGGCGGTGCGCCGCTTACCGCGCAGCGCGCGGGTGGCGCTGGAGTGCGTGGCCCTGATCGAGGAGTACCGCGAGCCGGAGGCAGCTGTAGCCAACTAAATGCGTGGACCATGAGCTGGATCAGTATTTGCTCAACCGGTGCGCTTAGAGTCGGTGCCCCTGCCGACTCCCTCAATAACCCCCGAGCGCGCTTTCCATGAAGATCAATCTCCCGGTCACGGGTCGAAGTGTTGACATTGCCCCAGACGCCAACATCCTTTCGACCACTGACTTAGGCAGTTCGATTACCTACGCCAACCAGGACTTTATCGACGTCAGCGGCTACAACCGCGAGGAATTGCTGGGCGCGCCACATAACCTGCTGCGTCACCCGGACATGCCGTCGGCGGCCTTTGCCCATATGTGGCAGACCCTCAAAAGCGGCCGCTCGTGGATGGGCATGGTGAAAAATCGCTGCAAGAACGGCGATCACTATTGGGTCAGCGCCTATGCCTCGCCGGTCACGCGCGACGGTGTCGCGGTGGAATACCAGTCGGTACGCACCAAGCCCGATGCGCGGCGGGTGATGGCGGCGGAGCGCGCTTACGCCCGCCTGCGCGCGGGTAGTCGGCGCTTGCGGCCAGTGCTGGAGATGCCCATGAAGTTGTCGCTGGTCACCGGTGCAACCTGCGCCCTGACCTGGGGAGTGGGGGCCGGGTTGGCGAGCTACTCGTGGGCCTTGCAGGTGCTGGGCCTGGCTGCGGTGGGCGCAGCGGGGGTATTGGGTATCAACCTGTTGTTGCGCCCCTTGAGGCAATTGAGCGAGCGGGCACGGCAGATTGCCGATAACCCCGTCAGCCAGGCGATCTACACCGGGCGTGCCGATGAGCTGGGGCAAATCGAATTTGCCATGCAGATGCTCGAAGCCCAGGTGGGCGCGGTGGTCGGCCGGATTGGCGATGCATCGCAGCGTTTATCCGGGCACGCCGCCGCTCTGGTCCAGCAACTGGACAGCAGTCACGCCAGCACCCTGGGCCAGCAGACCCAGACCGACCAGGTGGCCACCGCGATCCAGGAGATGGCGGCCAGCGTGGCGCAAGTCGCCAACCATGCCCAGCAAGCCTCGAAAGCGGCCGACCAGGCCGGCAGCGAGACCCGCGAAGGCCATCAGCGGGTGGACGAAAGCCGTGATGCGGTGCTGCGCCTGTCCCAGGAGCTGGCCAGGGCCACCAGTGTGATCCATCAATTGGAAAGCCACAGCGGGGATATCTCCAGCGTACTGGAGGTGATCCGGGCGATTGCCGAGCAGACCAACCTGCTGGCCCTCAACGCGGCCATCGAGGCGGCGCGGGCGGGCGAGCAGGGCCGTGGCTTTGCGGTGGTGGCAGATGAAGTCCGCGGCCTGGCCCAGCGCACCCAGCAATCGACCAATGAAATCCAGCGCATGATCAGCACCCTGCAGGGCGGCGCCCGCGATGCGGTGATGGCGATGGAGCAAAGCAGCCAGCACGTCGAAGTCAGCGTCGAGCATGCCCAGCGCGCGGCGTCGGCCCTGGATGGCATCAGCCAGCGGGTCAACCAGATCACCGCTATGAGCGTGCAGATTGCCACGGCGGTGGAGGAACAGAGCGCGGTGAGCGAGGACATCAATCGCAATATTGTCGGCATTCGCGATGCCGGCGAGGCCACCGTCAGCGCCGGCCAACAGAGCCAGCTCAGCTCGGGCGACGTAGCGGCCCTGGCGGAGGACCTGCGGCGGCTGGCTGAAGAGTTCTGGGGCAAACGCCGCTAATCTTCGCAACCGGCTTGCCGGCAATGGCGATTTCGCGCACGCCATCGCCGGCAAGCCGGCTCCCAAAAGGTTCAGGCAGCGCGCAGCGAGATAAACGCATAGTTGGCCGGCACTTCGGTGGCGATCTGCGCCCCGGCATCCAGCAACTGTTCGGCAATGTCCATCCCGGACACATGAAACACCCACTCATTGGCCATGGTCGGTTGCTCCACCGCCAGCGCTATGGCCTGGGCAAAGGCGCCCATGTCCGGCAGGTACGCGGTAAAACCATCGCCCTTGAGCGCCGTGGTGCGAATCCCCAGCAGGGCGCACACAGCCTCCTTGGTCTGCACATCGTCACGGTCGGCCTGGCGTGAGCGGTGGATCAGCTCGGCCAGTTCCCGGTCCATCAGCTCGCCGCCGACGATCAGTGCCGGGCCCTGTTCCCAGGATTGCGGCGGGCAATCCTTGGCGGCCGGGTTCAGCGGGATATGCGGATTGATCTCCATCGGGTAGATACGACAGACCAGCGGCCGCCGTTCATAGATGCCGCAGCGGTTGTCTTCGTCAAGATTCCGGCAGCGCCCGGCGTTGTAAGCGGCAAAGGTGATCGCCACGAACGCCTGGGTATTGCCGCTGGGCACCACCACCGAACGCCGTTCGGCATGCTCGCGTTGTTGCACAGGCAGGCCCAGGCCATTGCCCAGGAAACCTTCCACCAGCACGATGACATTGCCGCCGTCCGCCGCCCACTGGCGGGCTTCATCGAGGGTCAGGGGCACATGATGGTCGGTGCAGCATTTACCGCAACCAACGCAGGAAAAATGGGTATTCATGGAGGATCTGCTACCAGGCCAGGTCAGAGGGCTCTCTTGAACGGTGACGGGTTTTTACCTCTATCCGCCGTTCAGAGACTCTGGAAGCAAGTTATGCGCCAGTGCCGCTCAGCCCTCGCTGACCACGTCGCGCAGCACAAACACCATGCCGGCACGTTCATACAACTGGCGTGCGCGCAGATTGCTCTCCAACACCTTGAGGTCCACATAAGGTTCGCCGCGCTGCTTGAACACCTGGAAGCTGTGCAGCAACAAGGCGCGACCCAGCCCCTGGCCCTGGGCGCAGGGGTGGACGCTGAGGTGATGGATAAAGGCACTGGTCCAGCATTGGGCCACGCCAAGAATGCCCTCGGCGTTACTTGCTACCAGGCACAGCGTGGGGTCGAACTCTGCGTCGCTGAGAAATTGCTGCTGCCAGGCCTCCAGGTTGGCCACGCGGCCGCCGCCCTGTTCCTGGGTCATGCGCAATACCGCATGGATCGCCGGAGCCAGTGCAGGGCGGTAATGATCCAGGCGGGTGTCGGCTGGCCACTGCGGTGCAGGCAGGCTGCCGGTGAGGTCGCGGCGTAGCAGTTGGTAATACGCTGTCACTATTTACAGGCCTTTTTGCGCCACGGTCTGGGCGGCGACCACCAGGCATTTGGTCAGCTCGGGCGACGAGAACTTCGTCAGTACCGAGTCGGCCCCCGCCAGGCGGGCTTTTTCGCTGTTCATCGCGCTGTCCAGGGAGGTGTGCAACAGCACGTAGAGGTCCTGGAAGTCCGGGGTTTCGCGCAAGGTGCGGGTGAGGGCGTAGCCGTCCATTTCCGACATTTCGATGTCAGACACCACCACATTGATCTGCCCGGCGCTGCCTTGCAGTTCCAGCAGCACGTCGATGGCCTCTTTGGCGCTGCGTGCGGTGTGGCAGGTCAGGCCGAGGTTGCGCAGGGTGTGCACCGATTGCTGCAGGGCTACCTGGCTGTCGTCCACCACCAGGATGCGTGCATGGCCGAGCACTTCGGCTTCTTCCATGGTCAGGTCAGTCGGCGCCACTTCGATCTGCGCGGGGGCGATGGCGTGGATGACTTTTTCGATGTCCAGCACCTGCACCAGCACCCCATCCACCTGGGTCACGCCGGTGATAAACGAGCGCGTGCCGCCAGAGCCAAAGGGCGGCGGACGGATATCGGTGGTCAGGCAATGCACGATCCGGCTCACCGCCTGCACATGCAGGCCCTGCTTGGAACGGCTGACATCGGTGACAATCAGGCAACCGCCGTCGGGGTCTTGCAGGGGCATCTCGCCCAGCGCGCGGCTGAGGTCGATCACCGACAAGGCCGCGCCACGCAGGGTGGCGATGCCTTTGACGTGCGGGTGGGACTCCGGCAGCTTGGTCAGCGGCGGGCAGGGAATGATTTCGCTGACTTTCAGCAGGTTGATGGCCATCAGCTTGCCGCTGCGCAAGGTAAAGAGCAGAAGCGAGAGTGAATCTGCGCGGGCTTTGGTGGTGGACATAAAAACCTTCTGTGGATCAGCGATAACAATCTATAGCGGGTTATCGACGTTCGCGCCAAAAACTGTAGGGGCTGGCTGGCCGGCTCCTACAATGCCGATCAGCCTTTCCACACCTGCGGGTTCACCAGGTCCTGCGGGCGCTGGCCCAGCAGTGCGCTGCGCAGGTTGTCCAGGGCACGGTTGGCCATGGCTTCACGGGTTTCATGGGTGGCCGAACCGATATGCGGCAAGGTCACCGCATTGCTCAGTTGGAACAGCGGCGACTCGGCCAGGGGCTCGCGCTCATACACATCCAGCCCGGCGCCGCGAATGCGCTGGGTTTGCAGGGCTTCGATCAGTGCCGGCTCGTCCACCACCGGGCCTCGGGAAATATTCACCAGGATCGCGCTGGATTTCATCAGGCCCAACTCGCGATGGCTGATCAGGTGCTTGGTCTTTTCACTCAACGGCACCACCAGGCACACGAAATCTGCCTCGGCCAGCAACTGGTCCAGGCTGCGCAACTGCGCGCCCAGCTCGTGTTCCAGCGCGGTCTTGCGGCTGTTGCCGCTGTAGATAATCGGCATATTGAAGCCCAGGCGCCCACGGCGGGCGATGGCTGCGCCGATATTGCCCATGCCGACGATACCCAGGGTCTTGCCGTGTACATCACAGCCAAACAACGGCGCGCCGACGCTGGCTTTCCACTGCCCGGCCTTGGTCCAGGCGTCCAGCTCGGCCACACGGCGGGCGCTGCTCATCAGCAGGGCAAAGGCCAGGTCGGCGGTGCTTTCGGTCAACACATCGGGGGTGTTCGTGAGCATGATCCCGCGTTCGTTGAAGTAGTCCACGTCGTAGTTGTCGTAACCCACAGAGACGCTGGACACCACTTGCAGCTTGTTCGCCCCTTCGAGCTGCGCCCGGCCCAGCTTGCGGCCGACGCCGATCAGGCCGTGGGCGTGGGGCAGGGCTTCATTGAACTGCGCGTTGATATCGCCCTGCTTGGGGTTGGGGACGATGACCTCGAAGTCCTGTTGCAGGCGTTCGATCATCTGGGGGGTGACACGGCTGAAGGCGAGGACAGTCTTTTTCATCGCAAGTGAGGCTCATCGACGGGGAAGAATGCCAAGCACGCTAACATTCCTCGCTGCGAATGTCAGGACACCGCTAGACCTCTGTGGGCACAGGGCAAAATGTGGGAGCTGGCTTGCCTGCGATGACGGCAGGTCAGCTACCCAGCCGCACCCCACCCAAACTGCCGCTCAACTCATACGCCGCGAGTTCCGCCTGGTGCGCCGCCAGGATCTCCGGCAGCGAGCCGCGCAGGTACTCCACCCAGGTCTTGATCTTCGCATCCAGGTACTGGCGCGACGGGTAGATGGCGTACAGGTTCAGCTCCTGGGAGCGATACGTCGGCATCATCCGCACCAGGGTGCCGTTGCGCAGGCCCTCGATGGCCGCGTACACCGGCAGCAGGCCGACGCCCATGCCGCTGATGATCGCGGTTTTCATCGCGTCGGCGGAGTTCACCAGGAACGGCGAGCTGTTGATGCTCACGCTTTCCTGGCCGTCCGGGCCGTTGAAGGCCCATTTGTCCAGTTGGATCACCGGGCTGACCAGGCGCAGGCAGGCATGGTTGAGCAGGTCACTGGGCCGCTGCGCGCAACCATTGGCTTTAACGTAGGCCGGCGAGGCACAGACGATGCTGTAGGTGATCCCCAGGCGCTGGGAGACAAACCCCGAGTCCGGCAGCTCGCTGGCGAGCACGATGGACACGTCATAACCCTCGTCCAGCAGGTCTGGCACGCGGTTGGCCAGGGTCAGGTCGAAGGTCACGTCGGGGTGGGTGCGGCGATAGCGGGCAATCGCATCGATCACGAAATGCTGGCCGATGCCGGTCATGGTATGCACTTTGAGCTGCCCGGCGGGGCGCGCGTGGGCGTCGCTGGCCTCGGCCTCGGCTTCCTCGACATAGGCGAGGATTTGCTCGCAGCGTAATAAATAGCGCTTGCCAGCCTCGGTCAAGGCGATGCGGCGGGTGGTGCGGTTGAGCAAGCGGGTTTGCAGATGGGCCTCCAGATTGGAGACCGCGCGCGAGACGTTGGCCGTGGTGGTGTCCAGTTGTACGGCGGCGGCGGTGAAGCTGCCGGCCTCGGCGACACAACTGAAGGCGCGCATGTTTTGCAAAGTGTCCATGGGGTGCTCTCAAGGGAGATGACAAATTGTGACAGAAAGTTACGACTACCAGTGATCCCTACCAATGGATTATCGCCTGAACGGTAACAAAGATTCACAGGAATCCCACCTTATCGCCATTCCCCGCGCCCCCTAGAATTGCCGCACCGTCCCCGCACCACCACCTCAGGAATTCGCAGCAGTGCCGCGTCGCATCAGCAGAGAGCTGAAGACTCTCAGTGTTTGGGCTTTATCGTTAGCAATCAGCGGCTGCATCGGAACCGGAGGGATTGCCCCCCAAGGCAAGCACCTCGCCGCCAATACCCTGGCCACCGACGACGCGATCCAGAGCGCCGCCCGGGATGCCCACTGGCCGACCAGCCAGTGGTGGCAGGCCTATGGCGACCCGCAACTCGACCGTTGGATCGACCTCGCCGTACAAGGCAGCCCAAGCATCGCCGAAGCCGCCGCCCGGGTGCGTGAAGCGCGGGCCATGGCGGGGTTGGCCGAGTCGGCCGAGGCCGTGCAGATCAACGGCGACGCCACCCTCAAGCGCCACAACTGGCCCAGCGATCAGTTCTACGGCCCCGGTAAACTGGACAATTCCACCACTTGGGACAACAACGCTGCCCTGGGCCTGAGCTACGCCCTCGACCTGTGGGGCCGCGAGCGCAATGCCAGCGAGCGCGCCCTCGACCTGGCGCATCGGAGTGTCGCCCAGGCGCGCCAGGCCCAGTTGGAGCTGCAGAACAACGTGGTGCGCGCCTATATCCAGCTGTCGCTGCATTACGCCCAGCGCGATATCGTCGCCGCCACCCTGGCCCAGCAACAGCAGATCCTCGACCTGGCGCAAAAGCGCCTGGAGGGTGGGATCGGCACGCACTTTGAAGTCAGCCAGGCCCAGACGCCGTTGCCCGAAACCCATCGGCAACTGGACGCCCTCGACGAAGAAATCGCCCTGACCCGCAACCAACTGGCCGCCCTGGCCGGCAAGGGCCCGGGGGAGGGTGCGAGATTGCAGCGGCCAACCCTGGCTCTCGGCGCACCATTGAAATTGCCCTCGGCACTGCCCGCGCAATTGCTCGGCCAGCGCCCGGACGTGGTTGCCAGCCGCTGGCAAGTCGCGGCCCAGGCCCGGGGCATCGACGTGGCCCACGCCGGCTTCTATCCCAATGTCGACCTGGTGGGCAGCCTCGGCTACGTCGCCACCGGCGGCGGCATGCTGGAGTTTCTCGCCGGCAAGAAGCTCAACTACAGCGTCGGCCCGGCGATCACCCTGCCGATCTTCGACGGTGGCCGACTGCGCGCGCAATTGGGCGCGGCCAGCGCCGGCTACGATATTGCCGTGGCCCGCTACAACCAGACCCTGGTCAATGCGCTCAAGGGCATCAGCGACCAACTGATCCGCCGTGAATCCATGGCCAAGCAGCAAACCTTCGCCGCCGAGTCGGTGGCCTCGGCGCAGAAAACCTATGACATCGCCATGATCGCCTACCAGCGCGGGCTGACCGATTACCTCAATGTGCTCAATGCCCAGACCCTGCTGTTTCGCCAGCAACAGGTCGAGCAACAGGTCCAGGCCGCGCGCTTGAGCGCCCATGCCGAACTGGTGACCGCCCTGGGCGGCGGCCTTGGCGCGGGCAGCGATGGGCCGGCACCCGATAAGACACTCCCGAGCAAGACCCCGGCGGCCTTGGCCGTGTTCGATCACTGATCAGGTTGCCCATGACTCCCTTGCCTGCACCGCTGCGTTGGCTGCATTCCCTGGAATGGCGCCGTGGCTTTTTCGACTGGGCGCGCAGTGACGGCGTGACCTGGGTGTATATCTTCAAAGTACTGATCGCCGCGTTCCTCACCCTGTGGCTGGCCATGCGCCTGGAACTGCCGCAACCGCGTACCGCGATGATCACCGTGTTTATCGTGATGCAACCGCAAAGCGGCCAGGTGTTTGCCAAGAGTTTCTACCGCTTCCTCGGCACCCTGGCGGGGTCGGCGGTGATGGTGTTGCTGATTGCCCTGTTTGCGCAAAACACCGAGCTGTTCCTGGGCGCGCTGGCGATCTGGGTTGGCGTGTGTACGGCCGGTGCCACCCGTAACCGTAACTTTCGCGCCTATGGTTTTGTACTGGCCGGCTATACGGCGGCGATGGTCGGCCTGCCGGCGCTCGCCCACCCCGACGGCGCCTTTATGGCGGCGGTCTGGCGGGTGCTGGAAATCTCCCTGGGGATTTTGTGTGCGACCCTGGTCAGTGCCGCGATCCTGCCGCAAACCAGCAGCGCGGCGATGCGCAACGCCTTGTACCAGCGCTTCGGCACCTTTGCGTTGTTTGTCACCGATGGCCTGCGCGGGCGCAGCCAGCGTGAAGGTTTTGAAAGCAGCAACGTGCGCTTTATCGCCGAAGCCGTGGGCCTGGAAGGGCTGCGCAGCGTCACCGTATTCGAAGACCCGCATATGCGTCGGCGCAATGGCCGGCTCAGTCGCTTGAACAGCGAATTCATGGGCATCACCACCCGGTTCAACGCCCTGCACCAGTTGCTTGAACGCCTGCGCAGCGATGCCGCCGACCATGTGGTGGCCGCGATCAAGCCCGGCCTGCAGGACCTGGCCGAGTTGCTCGATGGCTTCAGCGGGCGCGCCTTGACCAGCCCCGATGCTGCGCGCCTGGTGAGCCAACTGACGGCCTACAAGGAGAGCCTGCCGGCCAAGGTCCGCAGCCTGCGGGCGATGTTCCAGGAGAGCAGCCCCAGCGATGCCGAGCAGTTGGATTTCCACACCGCTTATGAGCTGCTGTACCGCTTTGTCGATGACCTGCACAACTACGCGCAGACCCACGCCTCCCTGGCCGAGCACAGCCACGAACGCGAGCATTGGGACGAGCCCTACACCCCGAAAACCAACTGGCTGGCCTGCGCCGCCTCGGGGATTCGCGCGTCATTCATTCTGCTGGTACTGGGCAGTTACTGGGTGGCCACGGCCTGGCCCAGCGGCGCGACCATGACCTTGATTGCCGCGGCCACCGTGGGCCTGTCGGCCGCCACGCCAAACCCCAAGCGCATGGCCTTCCAGATGGCCTGTGGGACCTTGATCGGCGCGCTGGTGGGGTTTGTCGAAATGTTCTTCGTGTTTCCCTGGATCGACGGCTTTCCCTTGCTCTGCGTGATGCTCGCCCCGGTAATCGTGCTCGGCGCGTTCCTCTCGTCGCGCCCGCAATACGCCGGGGTTGGCCTTGGCTTGCTGATTTTCTTCAGCACCGGTTCGGTGCCGGATAACCTGACGATCTACAACCCCTACACCTTTATCAACGACTACATCGCCATGATCATCGGCATGCTGGTGTGTGCAGCGGCCGGGGCGATCATCCTGCCGCCCAACAGCCCGTGGCTGTGGCGCCGCCTGGAGCGCGACCTGCGCGAGCAAGTGGTATATGCCATCAGCGGCAAGCTCAAGGGCCTGGCCTCGGGTTTTGAAAGCCGCACCCGCGACCTGCTGCACCAGGCCTACGGCCTGGCCGCCGGCCAGCCCCTGGTGCAACGCAACCTGTTGCGCTGGATGTTCGTGGTGCTGGAGGTCGGCCACGCGATCATTGAGTTGCGCAAGGAACAGGCAATCCTGCCGGTGCACCCGGCCTATGCCCAATCCCAGCCTTGGCGCCAGGCAATCCGGGTGATGGGGCGCTCGCTGGTGCGGCTGTTTTTGCAACCGAGCCAGAGCAACCTGGAGCGCGCGCTGGTGGCGGTCGATCACGCCATCAGCCGCGTGCAGGCCACCGACGAACCCTTCGCCCCCCACTTCGATACCTCGGCCCTGCGCCGGGTGAAAAGCTACCTGCACTTTATCCGCACCTCCCTGCTGGACCCGCAATCGCCCCTGGCTGCCTTCAAGCCTTCCGGAGTCGCCCATGCCTCGTGAAATCGCGTTCCACGGCATCTACATGCCGACCATGACCCTGATGTTCTTCATCGCCGCGGGACTGGCCTGGGCCCTGGATCGGTTCCTGGCGGGCTTTGACCTGTACCGTTTTTTCTGGCACCCGGCGCTGCTGCGCCTGAGCCTGTTCACCTGTCTTTTCGGCGCTATGGCGCTGACCGTCTACCGTTGAGAATGCCCCGATGAAAAAGTTTTTCAGCCTGCTCGCAACCCTGCTGGTGTTGGCCCTGGCGATCTGGATTGGCCGTACCCTATGGGTCCATTACATGCAGACCCCATGGACCCGCGATGGCCGGGTGCGCGCCGATATCATCAACGTGGCCGCGGATGTCACCGGCGAAGTGGTGGACGTGCCGGTGCGTGACAACCAGTTGGTGAAAAAGGGCGACCTACTGATGCAGATCGACCCCGAGCACTACCGCATCGCGGTCAAGCAGGCGCAATCTTTGGTTGCCTCACGCAAAGCCACCTGGGAGATGCGCAAGGTCAACGCCCACCGCCGCGCCGACCTCGACGCCCTGGTGATCTCCAAAGAGAACCGCGACGACGCCAGCAACATCGCCGACTCGGCCCTGGCCGACTACCAACATGCCCTGGCGCAACTGGAAGCGGCAGAGCTGAATTTGAAACGCACGCAAGTGCTGGCGGCCGTAGACGGCTATGTCACCAACCTCAACGTGCATCGCGGCGACTACGCGCGCATTGGCGAAGCCAAGATGGCCGTAGTCGATATGAACTCGTTCTGGGTCTACGGCTTCTTCGAAGAAACCAAGCTGCCCCATGTGAAGGTCGGTGATAAAGCCGACATGCAACTGATGAGCGGCGAGACCCTCAAGGGCCACGTAGAAAGCATCTCCCGTGGCATCTACGATCGCGACAACCCCGAGAGCCGCGAGCTGATCGCCGACGTGAACCCGACCTTCAACTGGGTACGCCTGGCCCAGCGAGTGCCGGTGCGCATTCATATTGATGAAGTGCCGCAGGGTGTGTTGTTGGCGGGGGGGATCACCTGCACGGTGATCGTCAACCAGGCACAACACTAAACTTGTAGGCGTTGGCTTGCCGGCGATAGCGGCCTGTCAGCCATCCACCAGTTGACTGACACACCGTTATCGCCGGCAAGCCGGCTCCTACAGGGGAGGGTTATTGGCCCTGGATATAGGTCTCGTGCAGGTGCCGCCACAGCAGCGCGCCACTGGCCTGCTTCTCGAACACCACGGTGGCGCGGCGGTCCGTTTGCGTGCCGCTGGCATCGATCTGGTGTTCGCGGTAGGTCACCGTGGCCCCGCGTGCATGGCGGTCGATGCCCGCCAGTTCACTGAGGGTGATCTTCAAGCCGGGCCGCATACCACCCAGGCGCGTGAACAGGGCCTTGACCCCGGCGGTATTGATCCGTGCGCCGGTGGCGGGGGCGATCATGCTGAAGGCTGGGGAGAAGCGCGCCAGTAGCGTGTGCAAGGTAGCTTCGGGGGCTGTGCCGGCAAACCATTGCTCGATCTCGATGTGGGTCTGGATCACTTCTTCAAAAAAGTCGCTGTAATCAATCATCATTGAGGCTCGCAGGCAGGGTGAAGCAGTGCGCGAACCCTGGAGGTATCCAGGCTTGGCACTGCCAAGAGCGGCAGCAGTGTCAGGGCTGCCGCAATCAAGAAGGTCATGGTGAAGGAATCCGAGGCCGATAGCACGGCGCTGAGTGCCGCTGCACCCAGGCAAAAGCTCACTTGCCGATTGATATTCCACAGCGCGCTGGCGTGGCCCATGCGTTCGGCAGGAATATCCAGAAAGGCCAGGGTCTGCGCGGTGCTGCTGCACAGGCTGCCACCCAGGCCCATCAGGGCATAGGCGCCCACCAGCAGGGCGGGTTGGGCCGCATTGAGCAGCAGGATGCCGGCGCATTGCAAGGCCATGCCGGCCAGCAGCAATGGCTTGGGCCCGCACCGGCTGAACCACTGCTTGCTCAGGTAGATGGCCAGGGCCGAAGCCAGGGCCCACGGCAGCATCAAGGCCCCGGTGCGTGTCGCGTCGTATCCAAGGTCTCGCAGGTAGAGGATGGCGACCAGGCTGGTGCCGATAAATACGCCGGGGATGAACAGATACACCAGCATCGCCACTCGCAGCATCGGGTGGCGGATCTGGTTGAACAGACTCCCCAAAGCCAGGGCCGGTCGCGTGGTGGCGGGCACATCGGGTTTTATCCACAGCAGTGCCAGCAGCAGGGTCAGGAGGGCCAATGGCAGGTTGGCGTAGAAAATCCAGCGCCACGACACCGTGTCCACCAGCAAGCCGCCCAGCGCCGGGGAGAGCGCCGGCACCAGCAGCGCCACCGACATCACTCGGGCCGTCAGTTGGTGACGCTGCCCAGGGGCAAAGTGTCGGTACGCCAAGGCCTGGCCCACCGGTATCAGCAATCCGCCCCCCAAGCCTTGCAACAGCCGCCAGCCGATCAAGGCCTGGATCGATTCGGCCTGGCCCACCAGCACCGATGCCATGCCAAACAGCCCCAGGCTCGCGGCGATCAACCGCCGCTCGCCCAGCACTGCGGCGAGCCAGACGCTCAGCGGGATAATCAGGGTCAGGCCGAGCAGGTACGCGTTGCTGATCCACGCCAATTGCGTGACCGAGGCCTGCAGTTCGTGGGCGATATCCGGGTAGGCGACCGTGGCGACAAACATGTTCACCAGGTCCAGGGCGAACCCCAGTAAAAAGATCCAGGCGACTTTCGAGCGGTAGGTCATAGGGGTGATCCAGCGTTTGAGGCTGGCAGGGTAGGCCGGTCGCAGAGCTTGGGATACAGGGGTTTGCCTGTTAGTTTGTCAAAAATATTTTGACAAAGGGAGCGGTGGCCATGGTTAGCCTGGACCGATTCGACACTTTCAAGGCTGTGGTCGAGGCCGGCTCGCTGACGGCCGCCGCCGATCTGCTGGGCCAGACCCGCGCGGTGGTCAGCTTCAATCTCAAACGTTTGGAAGCCGAACTGGGCGTCACCCTGCTCACCCGCAGTACCCGCCAACTGGCGCTCACCGATGCCGGTGAACGTTTCTACCTGCGTTGTACACGCATGCTCGAAGAAGCACGGCTGGCGGTGGAAGAGGCACGCTCTGAACACGCCCAGCTCAAGGGCACGTTGCGCATCACCACGACTGTTGAATATGCGCTGGCGGTGGTCGCGCCCGCAGTGGAAGGTTTTCGCCGCCTGCACCCGGACCTCAACATCCACTTATCCACATCCTCGACCCATGCCGACCTGATCTCCGAAAGGTTTGACGTGGCGATCCGGCTGGGGCGCCTGGTGGACTCCAATCATCGTGCGGTGCAGTTATCCACTTACCAGGTATTTGCCGTCGCGGCGCCTGGTTTGGGTACCGCCCAAACGCTGGATGAACTAGAACAACTGCCCAAGCTGGGGCATGGCCGCTTGACCGAGTTGAGCGTGACCGACCCGGCAGGTGGCGAGCATCAATATCGCTCGGGCCCCAGTGCGCTGGTGGTTGACAGTGCTGCCGTGCTGCAGGCATTTGCCGTGCGCGGCCATGGCGTGGCGGTCCTGCCGCAGTGGCTGGTGCAGGCGGATCTGGACGCGGGGCGGCTGGTACGCCTGTTGCCGGATCATCGCTTCGCGCCCCAGGGGGTGTATGCGCTGTATCCGGACACGCGGCATTTACCGCTGAAGGTGCGGGCGTTTATTGATTTCATGAAATAGCGAAGCCCCTGTGCAGAGGGCAAGCCCGCTCGCCACAATGATCAAAGCGCTCCACTGAGCCCGAACCGCTTCTTCAACACCTTCTCCAACAACCCTTTGGGCAGCAGCGCCGCCATCAAGGGCAACGCCCGGCTGCCATTGCCCGAGCGCAGCAGGCGGGGTGGTTGGCCCTGTTGCACGGCCTTGAGCACATCCGCTGCAAGCACGCTGGCCGGGGTCGGTTTGTCCTGGGAGGCCTGGGAGCGGGCGCGGATGTTTTCGCGCAGTGGCCACCATGGCGATTGTTCATTGATCAGCAATTCGGCCTGGGTGCCGGCGTTCTTGGCAAAGTGGGTGTTGATCGCCCCTGGCTGCACTTCCATGACCCGCACGCCAAACGGTGCGAGCTCCATGCGCAACGCGTCGCTCAAGGCATGCACGGCGGCCTTGGAAGCGCAGTAGGCGCCGGCAAATGGCGTGACCAGCACCCCGGACACACTGCCGATATTCACCACCAGCCCTTTGCGTGCGCGCAGGGCGGGGAACAGCGCCTGGGTCACGCCGACGATGGCGAACACGTTGGTCTCGAACTGGCGCTGCATGGCCTCGGTGCCACCGTCGAGCAGCGGGCCCATGGCGCCGTAGCCGGCGTTGTTGATCAACACATCCAGCTCGCCTACCTGTCCAGCCAGTTGCGCCAGGGCCGCGCCATCGTTGACGTCCAGTTGCACGGCCTGCAAGCCGGCAGTTGTGAGTGCGGCGACGTCTTCGGGGCGGCGGGCGCTGGCCCATACGTTGTAGCCGGCGGTTTTGAAGGCATCGGCCAGGGCCCGGCCGATGCCGCTGGAGCAACCGGTGATAAGCACGTTGGGCATGGATCAATCCTGTGCGGTTGTTAGTCGGAGAAGCTGCCTTGCAGGTGTTCGGCGCGAAACTCCAGGGTTTGCGGGCGGTAGCCGGGGCGCAGTGGCGGCACCGGCAGGCAATCTTCCCAGGTGGCGCCGGCCTGCAGCTCGCCGGGGCCGCGATAGCGCGGGGCAGCATAGACGTTATCGGCCAGGTTCACCGTATCACCCGGCGCATAGGCGCCGACGCGCCAGCGCAGTTCGGTCAGGGGGACGTCGTTGCCGTTGTTCAGCTTGAGCTGCAAGGGGCGGTCGGCGGGGCACTGCTCGGGGGCGTAGCTGATGCGCAGCTCCAGGCGCGCCAGTTGCGCGGCTTCGCGATTGTCCAGCCAGACCACCCACATCGCCACACAGCCCAGGCCCACAGCGGCGGCGAGGGATACCGGCAACGCCCTGGCCGGGTAGCGCAGCAGCAGGATCAGCCAGGTGATGATCAGTAGAACACCGAAGAACATGGGGGCAGCCTCGCGGATAGGTGAACCATCGTACCGTTGACAGCAGGCGGTTGCCTATCGGGTTGCGGTTGCCCGCACACGGACACGCCCCGATACCTTGGCGCTGGAATCATGGGCGGCGTTCGCCTCACTTAAATATATACAGCCACAGAGCGACAACCGTTGATCTGCGGTCTTCTATAGACGTGCGGAGCACACACCCCATGAGCTTTCCCATACGAAACTTCTCTCTTCCCGCTTACCACCTCGTCGATGCCACCCAAGAGAGCAGTCCAACAAAACCTGCATCCAATACCCAGTCACCCTCCGGCAGCAGTGACCTGGACCACCGTAATTCGCTGATCCTGACACTGGCCGGCCTGGAGCAAGGCATTACCACGGGCCGTATATCCAATGAGCGGATTTTTCCAGCCTTGCAGACGGCCAAGATCCACCTGGCGCCGGATGCGCCACACTCAGGCCCGACCCTACACATCAGCCTTGCGCAATACATCACCGCCAATGGCTGGAGCGTTCCGCAAAACCGCGAAGAGCTCAGCCAACTCAGGCAGACCGTATCGTCCCTAGAGCCCACAGCCACCTCCAATGCCTACGCAGTCATTACCGAGCAGGTGGCCAGGGCCAATCTGGAGAAAGCCAAGTTCAAGTCCATTGCGCTGGATACCGCGGTGGCATTTCCCGATGTGCGCCAAGAAGCCAAAAAGCTGGCGCAAGCTATTGTGTTCCAGTTGACCGGAACCCATGTGGACGCCGACAAGACCTATTTGAATCGGTTTGACGCATCACAATCTGCGGCCACCGTTACCGGTTGGGAACACTTGAAGGAAGAGCCCACTTCATCCATCACGTTGACCGACGCGGTATTGAAGAACTTTTCCGAGCACGACGGGATTCCCGGCACTCTGGACTCGGAAGCAGGTTTGTATAAAGACGGCCCCGGGCAAAGCCAAAAAGCCGGCTACGGTGCTCATAACCAAATCCCCCTGAAGCCTTCGGACTTCATGAAGGCCCTGTGGAAGTCCGATTTCCAGACAAGCATGTCCGAAAAAATCCACAGCTTCTGGAAAGACCACGCCGACGACTACCGCACCGTTCAGAAAGGCATATTCATCTATAAGGCCGGCGAGCAACTCAAGGCCCAGGAGGCCAGGCTACCGGCTGAGCGGGCGCTGCAGCCGGCCGAGCATGAGTTCACCCACAGCGACTATCTACGGCTGATGAAGGCTGTTACCGGTGAGGCATTGGCTGAAGACCAGCCCCTGACCGTCGACAAACTGCAGGCGAAATCCCCGGTAAGTGGCGACGTCCAGGTCCATACCTTCGATATCAATGGTTTTCAATCCAGTGACATTGTGCGTTTTACCCTGCCCGGGGAGGGCTCCCCAAAATATGTCAACGGTCGGCTGGATGGCGTGCAGATTCTCTATATCCCTGATGCCCAGCCGGCTTTTCTCAAGTTCGCCTCGCTGGAAAAAATGGATCAGTGGGTCAGCGAGCAGGCCAGGACGCCCCAGTCGCGCACCGCCCTGGAGTCGCACTTTTCCCTGGCTGATCGGCAGAACAGCGATACCGGGGGATTTGGCAGCACCTTGCTCAACGCAATAGTACCGCTGAGCTCCCTGGTGCCTGATATCCGTCCCAAAGATGGCCTGGATACCACGTTGGAGTACCTCGGTACGGCAAGTGTCAGCGATCAGGAGGGCAGCGTCATTGACCGCGGCAACTTCGCGATCAAGGGCGATGTGTTCAGCCACATGGCGGACCTGAGCCAGCAGCGCATGAACAACGATGCAGACACCGCGATCAAATCCAACAGCCAAGTCACGCGTGACACCTGGCTCAACGACATCTCGGTCGGAGCACAATTGCTGCTCAAACTGGCGCCGTTGGGCGCACCGGTCGCCGCTGCCGCCGTGGTCACAGGCCTCACGGAAATTGTACTGGGCAGCGAAAAGGAGGCGTCGGGGGACACCCAGGCCGAGCGCCGTGATGGGGCGTCGAAGACGTTCGACGGAATGCTCAACACCTTGTTCTCTTCCGTGGGTACCGGCTCGGCAGCCGAAGACCCCTTTGCACTGCCCACTGAAGAGCCGGCAGTCCTTGAACTCGCCAACGCGGGTGTCGATGTGCCCAATCTGTTGCGACCGTCACAAGCGGGCAATCTGAGCGCCTATGTCGTCGCGGATGGCGAGGCATTGCTCGCCAGGAGCACCCTCAATAGCAAAGGGATTTATCAATTCAAGGACGAGGCGGGAGCCGATCGGTGGTTTATCCGTTACACCGATCAGTCAGGTATTGCCAATACGTATGAGATCAAAAGTGATTTCAAACTCAGTGACGGTTACGTCCAGATTGTTGACCCTCTGACGGGTAAACCCGTACTGACCGTCGAAGCGGGGGCGAATGGCGAATGGCGTTCGAGCAGGATGCTTGGGGGGAACAAACAAGCCAAGGGTGTCAACGCTTCCCGAGAACGCCCGGCCGGGTCCGGCCCGCTGGCATCAAGCTCAGCGGCGAATCAAGCATTGGTCAATCATCAGGATTGGCAATCGATCGTCGACTCGGGCACCTACAACGGCAAGCCCGTTTACATTCACTACACCAGCAAGGCAGGTTCAGAAGCCATCGCCCGCGAGCACAGTATCAACGATCTGGCGCGTGGTGAACGGCGCGCGGGTTCCAAGGGCGGGGTGTACGTTAACCCTCCAGGCCAGCAATTCAACAGTGAAAACGTTGAGAACCTGCTGTTCCTAGGCAATGAACGCTACGTGGGCAGTGGCGACTACATGGTGATATTCAGCTCTGAGCAGGCGCCCACGGATCTAGGCCCGGTCACCGCAGGCAGTCCGTTTGTTGAGCTTAAGATGCCCAAGGAAATCAAGCTGACGCCGTCGAACTTCCTGTATCTGGGGACGAACACGTTCAAGGACTATTTCCAATGAAGGCTGCCACCCTGGAAGGGTGATCAATGCCGCACTCAGAAAAAGCCCCCACTCAACCCACTGCGGATAGGGGACGCAATGGGCCGGGCGAGGGCTTTTTGTTCTGCGGTATTACTGCGCGATGGTTTTTACCGAAACGCCACGCTCGATCGGGGTCGAGCGCCCGTAGATATCTTCAAACCGCTCGATATCGTCCTCGCCCAGGTAACTGCCCGATTGCACTTCGATGATCTCCAACGGGATCTTGCCCGGGTTGCGCAAGCGATGCACCGAGGCAATCGGGATGTAGGTGGACTGGTTCTCGCAGAGCAGGAACACGTTTTCGTCGCAGGTCACTTCGGCGGTGCCGCTGACCACGATCCAGTGTTCGGCGCGGTGGTGGTGCATCTGTAGCGACAGGCACGCGCCGGGCTTGACCGAGATGTGCTTGACCTGGAAACGCCCGCCCATGTCCACCGAGTCGTAGGAGCCCCACGGGCGGTACACCTCGCAGTGGTTCTGGGTCTCACTGCGCCCCTGTTCGTTGAGGGTGTTGACCATCTGCTTGACGCCCTGGACCTTGTCCTTGTGGGCAATCATCATCGCGTCCTTGGTTTCCACCACCACGATGTTTTCCAGGCCGATCACCGACACCAGCTTGCCGTTGCCGTGGATCATGCAGTTCTTGCTGTCCTGGATCACCACGTCGCCCTTGGTCACGTTGCCGTTGGCGTCCTTGTCGTTGACCGCCCACAGCGAAGCCCAGCAACCCACGTCGCTCCAGCCGGCGCTCAGCGGCACCACGCAGGCGCGCTGGGTTTTTTCCATCACCGCGTAGTCGATGGAGTTGTCCGGGCAGCAGGCGAAGGTAGCTTCGTCGAAGGTCACGGTGTCGGCGGTGTGTTCGCTGCGCTCCAGGGTCAGCACGCAGGTGTCGTAGATGTCCGGGTCGTGCTTTTTCAGCTCTTCGAGGAAGCGGCTGGCGCGAAACAGGAACATGCCGCTGTTCCAGAAGTAACCGCCGCTCTTGACGAACTCGACGGCGCGTTTTTCATCGGGTTTTTCGACGAACTGCTGCACGCGGCTGACACCTTCGGGCAGCAGTGAATCGTTGGTGGACTTGATGTAGCCGTAACCGGTTTCCGGGCGGGTGGCCGGCACGCCGAACAGCACCATCTCGCCACGCTCGGCGGCCACGGTGGCCAGGGCCAGGGCGCGTTGCAGGGCTTTTTGATCGTCCAGTACGTGGTCGGCAGGCAGGACCAGCATCAGCTCGTCACGGCCTTCGTTGACCAGCATCATCGCGGTCAGGGCCACGGCCGGCGCGGTGTTGCGCCCGAACGGTTCCATCAGGATGCGCTGACTGTCGAGCTTGCGAGTGCTCAGTTGCTCATTGACGATAAAGCGGTGGTCTTTGTTGCAGACGATGATCGGTGCGTCCATGCCTTCGAACACCAGGCGCTCCAGGGTTTGCTGGAACAGCGTGTGCTCGCCGGTCAGGGCGAGGAACTGTTTAGGGAACTGTTTACGGGAAAGCGGCCAAAGACGTGAGCCGCTACCACCGGAAAGGATTACTGGGATCATGTGTTTCTCCTTGAATCGATTTGGGTCAGAGCTACGAAGGTTTGTCGTTTCACTCTTGTTTTTGTCTCGGTCCTGAGTCGACACGCGGACAGTGTGGGAGCTGGCTTGCCTGCGATAGCGCCTTCAAGACCGCCATCGCTGGCAAGCCAGCTCCCACAAGGGGGCGTCTCAACTCAGGGAAATCATCAACGGGTCGACACGGGGCGCTTGACCCACACTGGCGACAGGTTGCTGCCGGAGCCGGTGACATACAGCACCGCTGCCTCACCACGTTCCAGGGCCACCGGCTTCACGTCGCCAACCTTCTTGTCGCCGTCGTACAGCGCCAGGCTGACCTTCACCGGGTTGATCTCGCGCTCGCCACGGCCCTTGGCGGCCACGGCCTTGACCACGTCGGTCTTGCCGTCGGCGGTCTTGAGGGTCAGGGCCTTGTCGCTGAGGTTCTGCACGCGCACCAGGGATTTCTGCTTGTTCTTGAACGGCGGTTCTTCGATCAGTTGCGGCTGGCCAGTGCTGCTGTTGACCAGGGTGTAGTAGTGATCGGCGGCCAGCTTGACCGTGACGTTCTGGCTACCGACCTTGGCGCTGTAGTCGCCGCCCGGCAGGAAGCTGAAGTCGCTGCTGGCCAGCGGTGCCACATCGCTCAACGCAGTGTTACCGACGCTGGCGCTCACTTCTTGGTTGCTGGCGTTGAACAGGCGCACGAAGCTGGAGCCTTTTGGCGCAACGGGGCCGTAGAGGGCGGCGTCACCGGCGAAGACGGACATGGATACGAAGCTCATGCCGGCAGCCAGGGCCAGGGTCTTGGCGAGACGACGCGGATTAGTAGTGAAAGTCATGTGAGTTACCTCTCTTTCAGTTTTGCGCCCGGTCGGGCGTCTCGGATTTTTCGGTTTTAACAGGGGTGTTGCTTGCCATGTTCTGTTGGCGCGTACCGGCGTGTTTGAGCTGCGCGACCCACTTGGGGTCGGCCTCGCCGATTTCGTTGTTCACCGGTAGATAGCGTTCAGGAAACTCCCAGATCAGCACTTGCGGCGGGCTGTTCTTGAAGTCAGCGCTTTTCAGGTAGCTGAGCATCGGCAGGATCGGGCCGTGGCCGTCTTCGGAGTAGTTCACCACTTCGCTGCCCAGGGCTTGCTTCAGGGCACCGACGAAGTTCCAGTTGGGGTTGGCGCTGTAGCTGGTGCCCACCAGGGCCACCGGCATTTCGCTGTCGGCAAACAGCGCGTCGTCGCCTGCGGCCTGGGCCTGCACCGCGTGGGTCACGCGTTTTTGCAGGGGCTCCTTGGGCGGCATCAGGTTTTCGAACAACGGGTCCAGGGGCAGGAACAGGCGCAGGTCACCGCTGTGGGGGGCGGTGCCCTCGGCGTCGGTGACAAAACGCTGGGGTTCGCCGCTGAGCAGGGTCTTGGCGTTGATCACACGGGCCAATTGCTTGGCGGCAACTTCGGCGCCATCCGGGGTCCAGTGGGTGTCGGTGCGCAGGAACACTTGCTGGCCATGGAGCTTGGCCTGTTGCAGCGGGCCCAGCAGGTCGGGGGCGAGGATCTTGTCGGCGGCCACCCGGGCATGGAAGTCCTGGTAGAGCCCGGCATGAATGCTCGCCGGCTGCACTTCACCCAGGTGCTCGGGGTACAGGCGCACCTTGGCCGGGACAATCGCCATGACCAACTGCACGCCCTTGGCCTTGAGGGTCTGGCGCACGCCTTCGACCAGGGCGTAGTTGTCTTGCAGGTTCTGCTCTTCGTTGACGGCGGGGTTGAACTCTTCGTCGCTGTACAGCCAGTGATCGCGACCCAGCACCACGCCGGGGCGGCCTTCGTTGAACAGCTTGTAGTCCAGCGCCGCCCAGAGGTTGGTGCCCAGGCGCTTGATCGGGAACTCATCGTCGTAATGGGTTTCGACCGCCTTGGCCCAGCGCCCGTTGAGCACGGTGGCGTCGGCGTTGGTATTGAAACCGAAGAAACTGCGCACCGACCACGCGCCCAGGGCCATGAGCAGGGCCATGAACAGCGCGGCGTAGAGGATGCGGAATGAACGGGTCATGGTCGGCTCCCTCAGAATTGGAAGTAAAGGAACGGCGAGAAGCTTTGCGCCGAGAGTTTGAGAATCGACGCCACGAACAGCAGCAGGATCAGGGCGCGCATGGCGTAGCGTGGCCAGTCGGCGGTCCAGTAGGCCGGTTGCACGGCGGCGTTGCTGCCGACGCTGAAACCGGGCTCCTGGATGCTGCCGGGGTTATCCCCAGGCACTGCCTTGATCAGGCTCGGATCAGCCGGCCTGGCCTTGTCGGCCGGGCGATTGCTGTAGAAGTCGCGCAGGCCGAAGAACGCCAGCGTGGCGTAGGCCACCACCATGGTTGCCACTTGCAGGCCCGTCAGGTTGGCGCGGTTGAGTTCCGACAGCGACCACTCGCCAAAGCTGAACATCGCGCCGTACATGCGCCCGGCGACGTGCAGGTTTTCGGCACGGAAGATCACCCAGCCCATCACCACCAGCAGGAAGGTGAAGGCCCAGCGCACCGGGTTGAAGCTGCGTGGCGAGGTATTGAGGCCGATGGCTTTTTCAATCGCCAGCCACATGCCGTGCCAGGCGCCCCAGACGATGTAGGTGATGTTCGCGCCGTGCCACAGGCCACCCAGCAGCATGGTCAGGAACAGGTTGCGATAGGTGGTCAGCGTGCCTTTGCGGTTGCCGCCCAGGGTGATGTACAGGTAATCACGCAGCCAGGTGGACAGGCTGATATGCCAGCGCCGCCAGAACTCGGTGATCGACTGGCTGATATACGGCTGCTTGAAGTTCTCCATAAAGCGGAAGCCCATCATCAAGCCCAGGCCGATGGCCATGTCGCTGTAGCCGGAGAAGTCGAAGTACAGCTGTGCGGTATACGCCAGCGCGCCTAGCCAGGCGTCACCGGTGGTGGGGTTTTGCAGGGCAAAGCAATGATCGGCCACCACCGCCAGGGTGTCGGCGATAAACACCTTCTTGATAAAACCCTGCATGAACCGCGTGCAGCCCTCGGAGAATTTATCCAGGGTGTGGGTACGGTTGTTGAACTGGTCGGCCAGGTCGCGAAAACGCAGCACGGGGCCGGCAATCAGGTGCGGGAAGATCGCCACGAACGCCGCAAAGTCGATGAGGTTGCGGGTGGCCGGGGTATCGCCGCGGTACACGTCGATGATGTAGCTGATGGACTCGAAGATGTAGAACGAAATCCCGATCGGCAACAGCACATGGGTCAGGATAAACGGCTCCAGGCCCGCCGATTTCATCATCAGGTTGATGCTGTCGACACCAAAGTTGGCGTACTTGAAGTAGCCGAGGATGCACAGGTCGACCGCCACGCCGAGCAGCAGCCAGCGCTGGGCCGGTTTGGTGCGCACGCCCGCGGCACCGACCTTGAGGCCGATCCAGTAGTTCCACAGGGTCACGGCGGCGAACAGCGCCAGGAAGTCCACTCGCCACCAGGCGTAGAACACGTAGCTGGCAATCAGCAGCAGCAGATTGCGATAGCGTTGCCCGCTCAAATAGTACAAGCCGAGAAAGATCGGCAAGAACAGAAACAGGAACACATTGGACGAGAAAACCATCCCGATCTCTCCATGTTTAACCAACAGTCAAGGGCCAACGGCCCCCCCAAACCCCCCACGAAAAACCGGGGAGGGTGGTACTACATTTGCACTGACGAAACGGGGTCTCTGTGGGAGCTGGCTTGCCTGCGATAACGGTGTGTCAGTTGAAATCAATGCTGAATGTCAGACCGCTATCGCGGGCAAGCCCGCTCCCACATGTGTAACCCGTTCCATCAACTGCCTTTTTCATGCGCCGGGTCGTAGACCTTGGTCAGGTCGCCACCCAGGCGGAAGGTCTTGAACGGCTGCATCTTGTGCTTGCGCTCCAGTACCTCCGGGGCGCAGGTGTAGAGGGTGCAGAAGGGCTCGAGCCAGGCGAATTTCGAGTCCTGCTCCAGATCCTGCATGTCCTGTTCCTTGCCGTTCTTCTGCTCGAACAGCTGCGGATCCTTGACCCCGGCCAGCACCTTGTCGCCCAGGCGCTTGAGCGCGCCGTTGTTTTCCGGGCGTACATCCACGCCGTTGACCAGGGCGAAACTGGCGATCATCGCCAGTGGCGGCAGCGCATAGTTGTGGTAGGCCAAGGCCCGTTGCTGGCGCTTGAGTTCATTGGGCAGGTAGCCCTGGGCGTCAACCTGGTTGGCGCCGACCTTGTATTCCTTCACTGCCCAATCGAACAGGTCGCGACGGTTGGTGGCGACGGACGTGGCCATCACCGACCAGGCGGCCCAGTACGAGTGGTTGTTGGTTTTTTCCAGGGGCAGGTTGTCCCAGTCGCTGACCACTTGCTCGGCCAGTTTGTTGAACCAGGCTTCGATCAACTGCGATTGCTGCGGGTACTTGGCCAGCGGTTGCGACTCGGAAAACTTCAGGCGCACATAGGCCGACGCCATGCTGCCCAGCGCCCATTTGCGCATCGACTTGCCGGTGTGGTTGAAGTCCTTGGACATCAATGCATCGGCCTTGGCCCAGCTCACCAGCCAGTTCAACGTGCATTGCAATTGCTCCGGGCGACCGTCGCGCATGAACTGCATCACCCGCTTGCTGGTGTCTTTTTCCAGCTTGGTGATATCGGCGGTGCTGTCGCGAAAGGCTTTTTCCGACTGCACATTCAGGGTCGAGCGGGCTTTGTCGGAGCCTTCGTATTTGCTGCGAAACTGCAGCGAGCCGGTGTAGGGCGTGGGCATGGCGTCGCAGTCGTTCTTGAAGTCGCCGGTCTTGAACGCTTCAATCGGCGCGAAGTAGCCCTGGGGCGGACGCAGCGGTGCGGCGGCGTTGACGTGGCCGGCAAACATCGCCAGGCCGAGCAACGTTGGAATCAATAACTTCTGCATAGGTAACCTCATTGCCCGGCAGAGGCAGTCTGTTGACCACCCGCTGGGAATACGTTGCGTGTGCAAATTTTCGCTTCGACTTTCTGCGCTGCAGCACCCGCTTCGGGGCCCTGCACTTCCACGGCCAGCAGGTTCTGCGAGGCCCAGTCTTCATCGGTGCGCAGTTCAAAGGCGAAACGCCCGTCTGTCTCGGATGTCTCGGGTTTGTCGATCTTGATGTCCTCGTGGCGCCCGTTCATGTACCAGAGGGTGGCTTGCAGGGTTTTCACCGAGGGATCGGCGAAGCGAATGTCGACCTGGTGACGGCTGTTGCGCAGGTCCATGTTCTTGCTGTTGACCATCAACTCGTTCTTGCCCGGCTTGAGGGTGGTGCTGGCGCTCATCTGCGCCGGCTTGCCTTCGCAGCCGTTGTCGAGCAGGGCCATCATCTGGCGGTAGATGGTTTCCTGGTCCAGGCGATACAGCGGCGAGAATTCCCAGATCAGAATCTTCGGTGGGCTTTTCTGGAACTCTTCGCTGCCCAGGTATTGGATCATCGAGCCTTCCAGGCCGCCGCCGGGGAAGGCGACGTTAAGGATGTCGGCACCGATTTCCTGTTCCAGGAAACCTGCGAAGTTGTAGTTCTTGCCGCTGTGGCTGGTGCCCACCAGGGTGATCTGCGGGTTGCCGGAGTCGCCGAACAGGTCGCCGTCCGCCGCTTCGCCCTTGGGCTCGGTGCTGAACTGGTCCATGTACTGGATCGCGTAGCTGGTGCCGCACAGTTGCCCTGCCATGTTGTGCAGGGTGCCGGTCTTGCCCATGCGCCCGGATTTCTTGGTCTCGAATTCGCGCTGGGGGATCCCGGCGAATTCAGGCATGGCGCGCACTTTGGCGCCAACGATTTTCGCAGTGCGCTGGGCGCCATAGGGGGTCCAGTGCTGGTCGCCACGGAAGTAGAAGTCATGGGCCGGCAGTTCGTCCGGTAATTGCTCGTTGGTCAGCGGCGACAGGTCCGGCACCACATAGCCCATCTTGGCAAAACGCCCGAGCATGCTCTTGTAGTTGCCCAGGGCTTTGTCGAAGTCAAAGCGCGCTTTCTCTGCCGGGTTGAGCTTGTTGCGGTTCACCAGGCCACGGGTCGGCTGGTAGACCACCACCAGTTCCACGCCCTTGCTCTTGAACGCGTCGTGCAGTTGCTGCATGCGTTTGTAGCCGGCCGGGGTGGTGTCGAATTCGGTGCGCAGGTCTTCCTGGGTACGGAACAGCCAGTCGCCCTGGGCCTGTACCAGGGTGGTGAAATTCTGCTGGTAGCGGGTGGTGTAGTTCTTTGCGTCGTGAGCCTCGGGGCACAGGTTGCAGCACGGCTCGGCGGTAAAGCTCGGCGCCTTGGCTTCATCGGCGCGCACGCCGCTGCTGGCGGCCAGGATGCCGAGGGTCAAACCCGAGAGGCTGAGCAGCTTGATCATGTGTGGGTGCATAAAGGTCATCCTCAGTCCTGCAATGGGGTCTGGCGTTCGACAGGGTCGATCAGCACGGCTTTTTTCTGGCGTACCAGCAAGTCGAGAATCTCTTCCTGGCGCTCGCCCAGAACGCCGGAGAAGCTGATGCCACTGGATTTGGTCGGCGCGAGCATCGACACGCGGTACAGCTCGATGCTCAGCGGCGAGTCGATGGACAGCGGCCCGCTGCCATTGGCCGCCAGCTCGCCGCCGACCACGATCAGCGAGACCTTGGTGTCGAACGGGTCGAGCTCGATGTCGCGGTCGGTGTCGGTCAGGTCCTTGATATGGCCGTAGACGCCGGTCAGGCCGTTGGCCATGGCGAGGTTCTCGTACAGGCGGATGTTCACGCTGTTACGGATACGAATACCGTGGCGGCGGTTGCTGATCACCTTGTTGCCCCACAGCAGGTTGTCGCCGCTCTCATAGAGGGTGATGCCGTCGGTGTGGTTGCGGTAGATCTCGTTGTCGGCGATCAGGTTGTTCACGCTGTTACGGTCGATCACCAGGCCCGAAAGCTTGTTGTCGTAGCTGCGGTTGTTGAAGATGAAGCTGTCGTTGACCTCACGGGAAATAATGATGCCGTGCTTCTTCTTGGTGCCGTACACAGTGTTGTCGGCAATGATCAGGCCGTGGGAACGGTCGTGGGGGTCGATGCCGTAGACGATGTTGTCTTTGTAGGTGCTGCCCTTGATCACAAAGCCGGTGGTTTCGTAGCAGTAGAAGCCGTACCACATGTCCGAGAACTCGGAATCGACGATCCAGCCGGTGGGCTCCGGGCGCTTGAGGATCTTGGCCATGTTCGGCGTGTACTGGGAAATACTCACGCCATAGGACTTGCTGTTGGCATAGCCGAAGCTGGCCATCTTGCTGTTGACGATGTAGGTCTGGGTGCCGCCCCAGGCCAGCAGGAACGGGCGGAATTCCTTGGGCGAGCGGAAGGTCGCCGGGCCGTTGGTTTTCTCGCGCCAGCCGGTGATCTTGGTGTCGCGCACAAACAGCTGGCCGTCGTTGACCAGGAACGCGCCGGCCTCCTGGGACAGGCGCAGTTCCTGGGTCTGTTGATCGATTTCGAGGATGCCTTTTTCGCCGACCACAATCGGTAGCTTGGCCAGGAACACGCCGGGCGAGGTTTCGCTCAGGTATTGCTTGGGCACTTTCTGGAGCAGGTCCTTGAGGTTCATGTAGCCGTCGTCGATAAAGATCGCCTGGGGAATGCCGTGCTGGCGCACCACCCATTCGGCCATCTTGTTGTCGCCGCCGATAAAGTCCTTGAGGGCGTTTTCCTGCATCATCCGGCGCACGCTGACCTTGCCGGCCTTGCTGCGCACGATTTTCTTCGCCACGGCTTGTGCGGTGTAGCCCGAGAGGTCCGGCAGTGTCGGCTTGGCCAGCTCCAGCGGCGCGGTGGGCGGGCTGGTGATGGTGTAGGTCTTGGCCTGTTGCAGTTCCTTGGCGATGGTGGGCGCCTTGACCTGCGGCTCGACATTGGCAAAGGCCGGGGCGCACGCCAGCAGCATTGCCGCAGCGAGCAGGGCCGAGCCTTTGAGGGCGTGAGGATTCATTGCGCAGGCTCCCATCAGAAACGCCAGATCACATCGACAAAGGCGCGGTGCATGTACGAGTCGACTTGCTTGCCATAGGCGTCGCCCGGTTTGAACACGCCGCCACGAAAGCGCACCAGGGCCGACGGTTCGTCGATCGACTGGCTGAGGGCGGCGGGCAGCAGGCCCTTCTTGAAGTACTTGGTGACCACCAGGTCCATCTCCTGGCCGAGGTCTTTCTTGCCGTCTTCCAAAGGCAGGGAGGCGCTGGACAGCACGGCGCCGGTGACGTCGTCGTAGTTGTTCTGCACCGCGTCGATGCCATTGCTGCCCACCGGCTTGTTACCGTCGACACGCCAGAACTTGTGGTAGACCAGGCTGGCGTCGTAGTCGTCGCGCAACTGCCAGGAACCGAACAGGCTCATGGACTGCATGTTGTTCATCTCGCCGCGAAACGCCTCGCCAAAACGATGCACCCGCGATTGCGTGCCGGTGAAGTTCGAGCGGTTGCTTTGCAGGCCGTTCTGTTCGTAGTCGGCGCTGGCGCGGGCATAGGCCGCACCCACTTGCCACTGCGGGTCGAGGCGCAGGCGCACACCGAGGTCGGTGGCCCAGCCATCCACATCGGTATTGCGCTTGGCGTTGGCCGGGCGGCTGCCGTCGGCGTTCAACGCGTTGACGTTGCTGCGCTCGCCCTGCATGCCGGTGACGCTGGCCCAGTAGTTGACGCTGTTGGTGTTGCGCCAGTTATAGGCGTCGCTGTTGGCCTCCAGGCCGAGCCAGGTCAGGTCGCCGTTCTGGCGCTTGTCCAATGAGTCGGCGGCCACGCCCGGTTGCGGGTAGTCGAGCTTGCCGTCGTCATGGCTGTGATGGCCGCGCACGCCAACCCAGTGGCCCGGGGTCCACTGGTAGGCCGCGTCGGCGTAGAAGTGCTGGCGGTCCTTGTCTTCGGGGGACAGTTCCTTGAGGTCGGTGCGGTACTCGCTGAAGCGCTCGGCGGCGCCGACATTGGCCTTGAGCAGGGTGGTGTCGAAGGTCCAGTTCAGCGCTTCGATATTGGTGTCGCGCCATTGCCCGTCGTCATTGCGCAGGCGTTGGCGGCCCAGCTTGAGGATCTCGCCAGGGTAGGGGGTGAAGCCGCTGTAGCCGACCCAGAACTCGCGCAGGGCCAGGTAGTTCTTCTTGGTCTTGCGGTCGTTGTTGCTCGATTGCTCGGTGGTGTCGCCATCGGACTGTTGCAGGGTGTCGGTCTCGATGATGTCGCTGGACGCCACCGCCTGGCCCATGGCGTAGGCGCTCCACGCGCCGCGCTCACCATAGATCCACGGGCGTACATCCAGACCGATGCCGTTGACGTCGCCGCCGCGCTGGGTGCCGAGGTCGCGGTCATCTTCGGACTGGCCGGTGACTTTCACTTCCAGGCCGAAGTTCTTGTCTTCGGTCAGCGCGGCCAGGGTCGGGCACGACCACAGCAGGGCGAAGGTCAGGCCAATACCGGCCTTGACGAATGGATTGAGTTTCATAGGGTTTCCTCGCCGTCATCTTCTTGCAGGGCGTGCAGTTGCAGCGCGCTTTGGCTCAAGGCGCCACGGGCGGCCAGCTCTTGTTGCAGCAGGCGCTGGCCCTCGGCGCGCTGGGCAGGCGGCAGTTGTTGTTCGAGTTGCGCGGCCAGTTCATTGGCTTGCGGCGTGTTTTGGGCTTTGGCCAGTTGGCTGAACACATAGGCGTTGAGCGGGTCGGGCTGGGTGCCCTTGCCTTGGGAAAACAGCTGGGCGATAGCAAAGTCGGCGCTGTTCTGGCCGTTGCGCGCGGCGGTCAGCAAGTGATCCAGGGCTTTTTGCGGGTAGACCTGGCCCAGGTAGCCACGGCGGTAGATCTGGCCGAGGTAGTAATCGGCGGCCACTTCCCGGCCCTGGGCTTTCTGAAAGTGCGCTTGCGCGGCCTTGGCATCGGCCGGCACCCACTTGCCTTCGTAGTAGAGCTTGCCCAGCAGCAGTTCGGCGCGGGGCTGGTCGGCGGCGCGGCCGTTGTCGAGGTACTTCATCATTTGCTCGACGTCGCCCAGTTCCGGGAAGTCGTAGAGCAGCTGCGCGAGGCTGACCCAGGACGCCGGGTAGCCGGGGGCGATTTTTTCCAGCAGGGCCTGGGCGGTCTTTTCGTCCGTCTTGCCGAGTGACGCATCACCCAGCACACGGGCCACACTGTCGACCCGCTGGGCGCTGACGGTGCCACGGCTGTAGCCGGCTTGCATCTGCTTGAGCAGTTCGGCCTGTGGCTGCGGCTGCTCGCGCTTCTGGTAGACGGTGGCCAGTTCGACGTAGCAGATATCGGTGCTGCTGAGCGCGGCCTTGCAGATTTTTTCGATGTCATCCAGGTGCTGGTCGTAGGTGCCCTGGGTGCGGTACAGCAGCACCTGCGCCAGACCTGCTTCCGGATAGCCGGCGGTGCGCCAGGTATCGATCTGCTGCTGCGCGTTGATGCTGGGGAAATCGTGGGGGTATTGCAGGTACAGCATGGCCAGGGGGATCAGGGTGTTGCCTTCGCCATTGGCAAAGGCTTTTTTCAACAGGCCTTCGGCTTCACGGTGTTCGGCTTCGGTGGCGCCGGGCTTGGCCACCAGCAGGCGGCCGAGACGGGCCTGGGCGCGGGGCGAGATATCGGCGGCCGCGCGGTAGGTGGCTTCGGCTTGCTTGATCTGCGCCGGGTCGCGGCTGCCGACCTGGATATCGGCCAGGCCGACCTGGGCTTCGCTGTAGCCCAGTTCTGCCAGTTGCTGGTAATTCTGTGCGGCGGTGGCGGTGTCGCCACGCTTGAGGGCTTCATTGGCCAGGCGCTGGTCGGGCAGGCCGGCGCAACCGGCCAGTGTGACGGCCAATGCCAGCAGCGCCACAGGTCGCATGGGGGAGCGAGCTTTTGTAGGAGCTGGCTTGCCTGCGATGCGCGCGACTCGGCTTGCCTGCTGCACCGAGTCGATGCTATCGCGGGCAAGCCCGGCTCCCACAGAAGTGGGCTCCCACAAGGGTTGTGTTGTTCTTGAAATAGGGTTCACAGGCAAATCCTCGCTTACAAACCAGCAGCCATGGCTTTATCAATCAGCCAGTTCAGGGACGGGCCACGGTCGCTCGTCACTTCTACCGGGCGGCCGGCATAGGCGCTGTCCAGCGGGGCATCGGGCTTGATCTGCACGCGGATATCCGAGGACAGGTCGGCGCTGTTGAGGCTGGTGCTGCTGACGATGGTGCCGGTGCGGGTCTGTTCCTCATCGGCGACCTGGAAGCTCACCGGGGTGCCTGGGCGCACATCACCGAACTGGCGATAGGAGAAACGCGCCTCGACATTCGCCTGGCTGCCGCGCGGCACCAGTTGGAAGATCACATCACCCTTGCTCGCGTATTGACCGTCGGCCACCAGTTGCTGGGCGACGATGCAATCGCAGGGCGAGGTCAGGGTGCCGGTCATTTGCTTGCCGAACAGCTCTTCGACCTTGGCCGGTTGCAACTGGTCTTCGTCCAGGTGGCCCTTGAGCACATCCAGCATGCTGGTGCTGAAGGTCGCCAATGGCGCGCCTTTGGCGGCAACCCCGTTGTCCTTGATCAGGCTTTGCACGGTGCCGTCGCGGGGCATCGTGACGTTCATGCCTGGCACGCTGACCAGGCCGGCCTGGGCGTGGCTGACGAAGTACATGCCGTACACCGACTTGAACACAAAACCGAATGCCGCCAGGCCCACCAGGAAGATCGCCAGGCTGAAGGTCACGGCGCGCAGGCGGCCAAAGGCGGTCATGCCGCTGCCGCTGTCCTTGACCTTGCGTGCCTTGGTGAAGTTGTCGCGCTGCAAGGTTGCCAGTACATCGCCCATGGTCACGATATCGCCGGACAGGTGCGAAGTGATCAGGTGGCGCAGGGTGGAAATATCCTGGGCATCCAGGTTCTGGAACTGGCAGCCGGTGCGGCCGGTCTGGCGGTCGTGGGAGCGGATCAACAGCTCCACGTCCATCGCCAGGCCGAGGTTGTCGATGACAAATTGCAGGCGCGCCTTATGCACATCGCCAACCTTCAGCGGTTGCTGGGCGGCATTGAAGGCCAGGCCGCCGGCGGACAGGTCGATGACCCGTACTTCCATGGGGGTGCGGTCGGCGCCGAAGAAGCGCAGCTTGGCCGGGATTTTGACCCGGGCGTGTTGGCGCTGGGCTTCGGATTCGTGGACAACATTGGCGTTTACTTGACTGTTCATCAGGGCATTTCCTTAAGTTAATTCAGGCTTGGCAGGGTCAGACCATCATCAGCAACACGGCGACGAAAATGCTGCCGGCGGAGAAGGTCATGGTCCGAGACGACCAGGTGTTGAACCAACGCTGTGCGCTTTCCAAATCACGGGTCAGTTTGGTGTCCTGGCGGGTCCAGGATTGTTGATCGAGGCGGAAGAACACGTAGATCTTCACCAGCGCGCCCATGATCTGGTTGTAATAGAGAATCACCGGGTAGGCGGGGCCGATCTTGTGGCCCGAGCACGACAGCAACAGGGTCAGGATCAGGCGCGTGATACCAATCCACAAAAGGTAAGCGAGGATGAACGCTCCGCCGTACTTGAAGGTGGCGATGATCGCCACGGTCAGGCCGAGCAGGGAGGTCCACATCGACACGCGCTGGTCGAACAGCACCACGCTGGTGAACAGGCCCAGTCGGCCCATACCCAGGCCCAGGGCCCGGGAGTTCTGGCGCAGGTTGTTGCCGTACCAGCGGAACATCAGCTTGCGGCTGGCCTTGATAAAGCTCTTTTCCGGTGGATGCTCGACGGTGTTGATCGCTGCATCGGGCACGTAGAAGGTGTCGTAGCCCAGGCGCATCAGGCTGAACCAGCTGGACTTGTCATCGCCGGTGAGGAACTTGAAGCGGCCCAGGCGCCAGTGTTGCAGCGAGTCGCTTTCCACGTCGGCGATAAAACCGGGGTCGGTGACCACGCTGGCACGGAACACCGACATGCGCCCGGTCATGGTCAGCACGCGCTTGGACAGGGCCATGGAGCACATGTTGATGTGGCGCTGGGCGAAGCGCAGTTTGTGCCACTCGCTCATGATGTAGCCGCCGCGCACTTCGCAGAACTCGTTGGTGGTCAAGCCGCCGACATTGCCGAACAGCTGGAACCACGGCACGGTCTTGCGTACCACGCCTTCGGCGAGCACGGTGTCGCCATCGATCACCGCCACCACGGCGCGGTCGTCCGGCAGGTGGCGGGAGATGGCGCGGAAACCAAAGGCCAGGCCATCGCGCTTGCCGGTGCCGGCGATGCGCACGAAGTCGAGCTTGACGTGAGCCGGTGGGTTCATCTTTTCCCAGAGGCTCTTGACCAGCAGTTCATCGGACATTTCCACCAGCGAGCAGACCACGGTGGTGGGGAAGCCGCACTCGATAGCCTCGCGAATCACCGAGCTGTAGACCTGGGCCGTGGTCAATGCGTCGATGCGAAAGCTGGTGACCATCAGGAATACGTGGGAGGGGTCCGCCGCCTTGCCCAGCTTGCGCACTTTACGCCGCAGGTGCGGGTAGACCACGTACAGGAACAGCATGCCGCGCACAAAGTGCGTAGCGCCCATGGAGTAGCGCCAGATGCCAACGGCGCCAATCAGGAAAATGAAATTCTTCGACTGCGAGTCGAATGTGCTCGCCGGCAACGCCAGGGCCAGGCACATCAACACGCTTAAAAACAACAGCCAACCGGCGGCCTGAAGGAGGCCGTGCTTTAGCCTGTGCATAATCTGCATCCGTCTGGAGTCTCGGGCGAGCCTGTGGGGTGGCCCGATGGGGTTGTGGCAGGCTTGCAGTGGGGCGCCATCGCCGGCGAGCCGGCTCCTACATGACATGCGCGACCTGTAGGAGCCGGCTTGCCGGCGATCAGCGCGCTTACCAGCAAATGCCTTCGGTACGCCCATTGACGCTGGTGGCCTGGGACATGAAGCCCACCAGGTCGATCACTTGCTTACCGTGCGGGGCTTGTTGGGCCAGGGCGCGGAATTTCTCGTCGCGGTTGCCGAGGATGATCACGTCGCTGCTGTTGATCACATCGTCGAAGTCCGAGTTGAGCAGGGACGACACGTGGGGGATCTTGCCTTCGATGTAGTCCTTGTTGGCCCCATGCACACGGGCGTATTCGACGTTGCTGTCGTAGATGCTCAGGTCAAAGCCCTTGCCGATCAGCATTTCCGCCAGTTCCACCAGTGGGCTCTCGCGCAGGTCATCGGTGCCGGCCTTGAAGCTCAGGCCCAGCAGGGCGACTTTGCGCTTGTCGTGGCTGGAGACGATGTCGAAGGCGTTCTGCACCTGGGATTCGTTGCTGCGCATCAGCGAGTTGAGCAGCGGCGCCTCCACATCCAGGGAGCTGGCGCGGTAGGTCAGGGCGCGCACGTCTTTTGGCAGGCACGAGCCGCCGAACGCAAAGCCTGGGCGCATGTAGTACTGGGACAGGTTGAGGGTCTTGTCCTGGCAGACCACTTCCATCACTTCGCGACCATCCACGCCGACCGCCTTGGCGATGTTGCCGATCTCGTTGGCGAAGGTGACCTTGGTGGCGTGCCACACGTTGCAGGTGTACTTGATCATCTCGGCAACGGCGATGTCCTTGCGGATGATCGGAGCGTCGAGTTCTTCGTACAGCGACTGCAGGACGTCGCCCGAGGCTTTGTCCAGTTCGCCGATCACGGTCATCGGTGGCTGGTCGTAGTCGGCGATGGCGGTGGATTCGCGCAGGAACTCCGGGTTGACCGCGACACCGAAGTCGACCCCGGCTTTTTTGCCCGAGCAGTCTTCGAGGATCGGGATCACTACGTTGGCCACGGTGCCGGGCAACACGGTGCTGCGCACCACGATGGTGTGGCGGGTGGTCTTGTCACGCAGGACAAAACCAATCTCGCGGCATACCGCTTCGATGTAGTTGAGTTCCAGGTCGCCGTTTTTCTTGCTCGGCGTGCCCACACAGATCATCGACAGGTCGGTATCGCGGATGGCGTCGGCGAAGTTGGTGGTACCGCGCAACCGGCCGGTGGCAATGCCCTGGCTCAACAGTTCGCCCAGGCCGGGTTCAACGATGGGGGATTTGCCCGCGTTGATCAGGTCGATCTTATCCTTGGAAATATCCACGCCGACCACTTCGTGGCCCCGTGCAGACAGGCAACCGGCACATACTGCACCCACGTAACCCAAACCAAATATGCTGATGCGCATCGCATTTACCTCTATCTTAATCACGCCATTAGATGGCCGGAGTTCATGTTTTCAAGCGTCACTCATGCACTGGGTAATGCCGTGAATAGACACAGCATTGCCATGTACAGGCATGTTAAAAGTCGAGTGACTAACTAATGCACTCAAGTTGTGCGCAACTTGGCCTTGTTGTTGGGGCTTGCCCTGAAATGCAGCCAGCCTTCGGTGAGAAGGGTCTGGCGCCAGTGCCGCAATGCCTTGATATGGACGTGAAGCCCTTATCTATCAATGTCTTGGGTTGTCTCACTGGCCCATTCGGGTAGGCTTAGCCTTGGCCTTGTAGGGGATGGTCATGCAACCTTATCGCCCGCCCTCAACTAAACAGTTGGTAATTAGACCGAAGAGTCATAGTTGTATGTGACAACTTCACTACTTCTTTTGGTCGCTGTGTAAGTCATATCGCACAAGAACAGAGATAATCGTTACCGGTGGTATGAGCGGCCCTGGAAGACATAGTTCCGGGCCGCTCATCCTGTTTCTCGAAATTTCTTGAAATATTAGGAAAGATGGCACTAGTACTATATTGATAGCACTTGCGGATTGGGCTAGTGGTTATAGGGAGTTGGCGCGGGGATATAGTTTTATGCCACTACTGTTTTAAAAAAGTGGTGCCACTACGAAAAAAACTGACGAATGTCGAGTGAAAGAAACGTTAGGAATTCTGAAGAAATATTTTTGACGTCAAATTAATGACGATTTCATTGGGGAAATGCAGATAAAAATGTGGGAGCTGGCAAGCCAGCTCCCACATTGGATTTGCGCTGTATTGGTGACCTATTGCGGTGCGTGGTCGCGCAAAAACACCAGGTTGTCCGGCTTGGACTGTTCGGCACTGAAGCGATAGCCCTGTACGTCGAACTGCTTGAGCTGCGCCGGGTCGTTGATGCGTTCTTCGATGACGAAGCGGCTCATCATGCCCCGGGCTTTCTTGGCGTAGAAGCTGATGATCTTGTACTGGCCGTTCTTCAGGTCCTTGAACTCGGTGTTGATGATCCGCGCGTTGAGGGCCGGGCGCTTGACCGCCGAGAAGTATTCGTTGGAGGCCAGGTTCAACAGCACGTCGTCGCCTTGCTCGGCCAGGGCTTCGTTGAGCCATTCGCTGATGCGTGTGCCCCAGAAGGCGTACAGGTCCTTGCCACGGGCATTGGCCAGCTTGGTGCCCATCTCCAGGCGGTACGGCATCATCAGGTCCAGCGGGCGCAGCAGGCCGTACAGGCCCGAGAGCATGCGCAGGTGATCCTGGGCGTAGGCGAAGTCGGCGTCGTTGAAAGTCTGGGCGTTGAGGCCGGTGTAGACGTCGCCCTTGAAGGCCAGCAGCGCCTGCTTGGCATTGGCCGGGGTGAAGGCGGGGGTCCAACTGCCGAAACGCGCGGCGTTGAGGCCGCCGATCTTGTCGGAAACATGCATCAGTTCACTGATCTGCGCCGGGCTCAGCTCGCGCAACTGCTCGATCAACGCTTGGGAGTGGTCCAGGTATTGCGGCTGGGTAAAGCGCTGGGTCGCAGGCGGGCTCTCGAAATCGAGGGTTTTGGCTGGGGAAATCACCATCAGCATGAAGTCGTCTCCTGTAATCGTCGGGGGATTCTAGGGGGTTGGGGCCTTCGACTCCACCTATCGCGTCAATAGCCACCCATTCTCTGTCGGCACCGGTAAGCCGGCTCATCGGCTATAGTGGCCGACGACTCTGGAGGGGGAGACCCGTTGTGCGAATTGCGCTTTTGTTGTGCGCCTGGCTGACCTGCCTGGGTGCCCAGGCGGCCAGTGTGGCTGTCGCGAGCCTGGACCGCGGCACCTGGCCGGAAAAACTCAGCAGCCCGGCGCTGTTCGATGTGGCGTCACGCGCCGAAATCCTCATGTTCGCCAACGCGCTGCTGGCCAGCGAGGCCCTGGATGAGCCGGCCCTCAAGCAGCGCCTGGGGCTGAAGATCATCAATCAGGGGGCCATCGACGACCTGCGTCGCCACCTCTGGCAACGGTTGCTGGAAAACTACGGATTTGCCCAGCAAAGCTGCGAGCAGGACGCCTCGTTCTGCTACCTGGTGGACAACATGGACGACCTGCGCGAGCAGGCCGGCAAGTTCGCGGTGGGCGAGCAGTCCTTCTATATAGGCTGGGCCGGCCCCAGCCGCGCGTTTCACCAGCGCTACCTGGACGAGCTGTTGCGCAAGGCGGCCCTGTTTCCACAGATCAGCAGCGAAGTCGCACGTTTTGGCGATTTCGAGCGCAACGGTGATGAACTCAATGACCGCCTGTTTTTACTGACCTTCGATGGCGGCCCGTCACCGATCAGCGGTAATACCGACTGGCTGGCCGACTACCTGCGCAAGCAAAAAATGACCGCGACCTTTTTTGCCCTCGGCAATAGCCTGCAAACCCGCCTGGAAAAGACCTCGCCCGCCGATATGCAGGCGTTGTACCAGGGCCAGTGCGTGGGCATCCAGGGCTGGCAGTACCGCTCCCATAGCCATTGGGTCGACTGGCAAAGTTCGATCACCCGCACGGCATCACTGACCCAGAACCTGTTGCCGGAAAACTACGTGCCGCTGTTTCGCCCGCCCTACGGCCAGCGGCGGGCTGACAGCCAGGGCTTCTTCCAGGGCCAGGGCCTGCAAGTGGCGCTATGGGATATCGACTCCCAGGACGAGCCCGGCCAGCTCAAGGCCGACGAGTCGGCCCAGCGGGTGCTGACGCTGATGCTGTTGTGGCGCAAAGGGGTGATTGTGTTCCACGACACCCAGGACAAGGCGCGGGTCGCATTGCCGCTGTTGCTCCAGGCAACGGCGCAAAGTGGACTGGGCTGGCAGGACTGTCGGGAGGCGTTTCGCTGAAAAGCGCAAAGGCCCGGCCCTGTTGGGGATGATGGCGTTTCGGGGTGATTTGCTGCGACATTTCGATGCAGGCGGACTTCCGACTTTAGCGGTGTGTGTGGCGGCCCGCCAGTGCTATTCGTCATCCTGAAAAATAAACTTCAAAAAAGCGTCAAAGTGCTTTTTCCTGTCATGGGTTTTGCGGTATTACGAAGGCAGATCGCCGAAACCTGCACCACAGGTGGCGTCTTCCCAGACTCCCTTTGCGGTGTGTTCGGCGGTCGAATCGAGGCGCAGCACTGTTGTGGTATTGCGTCGACTGGCTCCCACAAAGGTGACCGAGTATGGATGATCATGGACGTAACCCTTCTTCCGACCAGCCAATCCTTTATGTGCTTGATACCAATGTATTGATCCACGATCCAAACGCGTTGCTCAATTTCGAAGAACACCACGTCGCCATCCCAATGATCGTGCTCGAGGAACTCGACAAACTCAAAAGCGGGCACCACAGCGTTGCCGCCGAATGTCGCCAGGCGATCCGCCTGATCGACAAGACCCTGGGCGAAGCCTCGCCCGAGGATGTGGAAGTCGGCGTACCGATCCAGCGTGGCAAGAGCGGGCCCAAGGGCTTGCTGTCGATCCTGATGAGCAAGCGCAGCGAACCCAACAGCCTGCTGCCGGAAAACCTCAACGACAACAAGATCATCAACCAACTGATCGACCTGCACGCACGTGACAAGGACCTGCGCCTGGTGCTGGTGACCAAAGACATCAATATGCGCCTCAAGGCACGAGCGTGTGGGATCGCCGCCGAGGACTACAGTACCGACCAACTGGTCGACGACGTATCGATGCTGTCCCGTGGTTATCACACCATGACCGGCTCGTTCTGGGACCGCGTCAGCAAGGTCGAGACCCGCCAGGACCATGGCCGCACCTGGCACCAGGTACAGCTGACCGACAACTTGCCGGCGGTGCATATCAATGAATTCATCATCGACGAACAGGGTTTTGTAGGCTGGATCAAAGAGATCCAGGTCGACAAGCTGCTGATCCTCGACCTTCATCAGGAACCCCTGTTGCACCAGGAAGCCTGGGGTCTGAAACCGCGTGATATCTACCAGAGCCTGGCGCTGTACGCGTTGCTCGACCCGGACATCCACCTGGTCAACCTGACCGGCGCGGCGGGTTCGGGCAAGACCATCCTCGCCCTGGCGGCGGCCATCGAGCAGACCATGGTCACCAAGCGTTATCGCCGCATCATCGCCACCCGCAGTGTGCAGGGCCTGGACCAGGAGATCGGCTTTTTGCCCGGCACCGAAGCGGAAAAAATGGAACCGTGGCTGGGGGCGATCACCGACAACCTCGAAGCCTTGCACATGGATGACGAAAACACCCATGGCAGCGTCGACTACATCCTCAGCAAAGTGCCGTTGCAGTTCAAATCCCTCAACTACATTCGAGGTCGCAGCTTCCAGCAGAGCCTGATTTTGATCGATGAATGCCAGAACCTCACCCCGCACCAGATGAAAACCATCATCACCCGTGCCGGCGCCGGTTCCAAAGTGGTGTGCCTGGGCAACCTGGCGCAGATCGACACCCCTTACCTGTCCGCGACCAGCTCCGGGCTGACCTACCTGACGGAACGCTTCAAGGATTTCCCGAACGGCGTGCACATCGCCTTGCAGGGCGTCCCTCGCTCGATTCTGGCTGAATACGCCGAATCCCACCTGTAACCGCCCAGTGTGGGAGCGGGCTTGCCCGCGATAGCGGTGGGTCAGTCGATGATAAGTTGACTGACGCGCTCCTATCGCAGGTAAGCCAGCTCCCACCTTTTGATCTGCGTTGGGTTTACAATCGGGGGCTTCTGATCAGGAGTATCCCCGTGCTGACTCATCTCGATTCCCAGGGCCGTGCCCATATGGTCGACGTCACCGACAAAAACGTGACGTTCCGTGAAGCCGTGGCCGAAGCGCGGGTGCGCATGCTGCCCCAGACCCTGCAAATGATCGTCGACGGCGCCCACCCCAAGGGCGATGTGTTCGCCGTGGCCCGCATCGCCGGGATCCAGGCGGCGAAGAAAACCAGCGACCTGATCCCCCTGTGCCATCCGCTGATGTTGACGGGCGTCAAGGTTGAGCTGGCCGCCGAAGGGGAAAATACCGTACACATCATCGCCCGCTGCAAACTGTCCGGGCAGACCGGCGTGGAAATGGAAGCGCTGACGGCCGCCAGTGTCGCCGCACTGACCATCTACGACATGTGCAAGGCGGTGGACCGTGGCATGACCATCGAGAACATCCGCCTGCTGGAAAAGCTTGGCGGCAAGAGCGGGCATTTCAAGGCGGACCAGGCATGAGCATCCACGTACTGTTTTTTGCACGCTACAGCGAGGCGGTAGGCCTGGACTCCCTGGAGGTCGAAGGCGACTTCGCCACCGTCGATGCCGTGCGCCAGGCACTGGCCGCAGATCCTGGCTTCGAGGTGCTCAATGAGGCCAGCCTGATGTGCGCGCGCAACCAGGAACTGTGCGCCCTCGACGAGCCTTTGCAGGCCGGCGATGAAGTGGCCTTCTTCCCGCCCGTGACCGGAGGCTGACCATGGCCATTCGTGTGCAAGCCCAACCCTTTGACCCCGGCGCCGAAGTCAACGCCATGCACGCCGCCAATGTAGGCGTGGGCGCAGTGGTGAGCTTTGTCGGCTATGTACGCGATTTCAACGACGGCCTCGATGTGGCGGGGATGTTCCTCGAACACTACCCCGGCATGACCGAAAAGGCCCTGGCCAAGATCGCTGTCGAGGCTGAGCAGCGCTGGCCGCTGCTCAAGCTGGAAGTGCTGCACCGCATCGGCGCCCTGGAGCCTGGCGAGCCCATCGTGTTCGTGGCGGCTGCCAGTGCCCATCGCCAGGCGGCGTTTGATGCCTGTGCGTTTGTGATGGACTACCTCAAGACCCGCGCGCCGTTCTGGAAGAAGGAAAACACCAGTGAGGGGCCGCGCTGGGTGGAGGGGCGCGACAGTGATCATGCGGCGGCGGATCGCTGGTAGTGGCGAGCAGCACCCACTACTAGCTCTATTTGACCTATAAAACCTTTGGTTTAGGCCAAAAGGTTCTGCACAACTGTCAATTCTGACAGTTGTTCGTCATTCTCCTTTAATACTTAATTACACTAACGGGCATTGGGTTTTCCTTTAGAGATAACCAGGCTGTATTAAGTAGTTATGCCTCCGATTGTACTTCATCGAAGATGAAAGTTTCAGGGAGAAAAAAATGACTGAGGAAAATAAACTGTCCAGGCTTTCCCATTTCAGGGTTACATGCCCGGATGGCTCGAACTTTACGGATAATCTTTATGCCAACGGGCGCCATCAATGTGAGGTTGTTGTTGAAGTAATAAAAGAGTGCCCAAATAGAATTGGGGTATGGGAGCGTACTGAATTAACTGATGAAGAAATTGAAAGTATCAGAGTTGTTTCGTTTTTTTCAGAAGATGGAGGATTTTTACCTAGTGGTTGGAGTTGTGATGAGAGAAAAAATATTTACAGTGAAGGGCTTTGGGAAGGTGATAAAAAAGTAGAACTGAAACCAACTGATTATAATCCGGGTCCCCTGGTTCAGAGGGTTTCTCGTTACTTGCGTTTCAGTTCGCAAGGCTCTATGGAGTCAGTCAGACTTGTAGCATGTATGGTTTTGAACGGTCAGGTTTATAAAACCAAGTCGTTGGCGGAAGATAGCGGTTTTGATTCGTCGGTTACCCTCCAGCCAGTGGTTCCATTTAGACTCTCTGTGAAAGATTTGGTTGAGTATAAACATGCAGCAGTTTCGGATACAACGTTCTATGCGACGGTGTATTATTGGACTCCTCCTGCTGGGGTGGTGTTCGTTGCGCAAGAAGGTCTTGATCGGCCGTTGGATATGGACTACGAGGGTGACCATTTTCAGACTGGTTACGCTTATGCAAAACAGGGCAATAACACTCCCCATAAGGGGGGTGTAGTTGTTAATAAGGAGAACTCTCCCGTTATGCGGTCGGATATATTCAAGCCTTACGGTGTTCCGGTTTACAACCATTATGTGCGGACTGATATGCGGCCGACCATCATGAGGGCAATAACGGCACGATCTCTTGCTTTGAAAGTTGATGTTACGCACGACTCGAATAGCACATGGAGTTTGATAGATAATTTTGGAAACTTACATCAGTTTGTATTGGAGTCGGCCGGTGCTAACTATGAAGGCTTGCGTATAAAAGATAAGGGGCCAAACCTAAACTTGACCTATTTCAAGATAAAGCTTCCTAATAATCAAACTTGGACGGATGCTCTTTATAGCAACGGTCGTCATCAGTGCAAGGTCCAGGTCGAGGTGCTATTGGAGCGCGAGGGTGCAGGTCCTGTTCCACTGACTGCAGAGCAGCGTGCTAGTGTGACGATTACACGTTACTCAACAAATGTACACGAAGTATTGCCGCCTGGATGGTCTTGTGATGTTGAAAAAAACATGTTTGACACGGGACGCTGGGTGAGAGATGGCATCATGGAAGATGAGCAACGCAACATAGGCCCGGATGATAATGGTTCGGTACCGTTTTCAGAAATAATTGATCGGTATATGCGTTTCGACTCGACCACTCCGATCGAAACTCAAAAATTCATGGCCAGAATCATAATAGATGGGGTTGTTTATACAACTAATCCGATATCTACTCCAGGTGGTAGTTCAATTGATATTCTTCCGATTAGACCATACCGTCTAAGCGTGCGCGATTTGACAGTTTATCATGATTTTGATGCGCAGCATGATGCTAATAGTGACGCAGATGTTTTTTATTATAATCCACCGGCGGGACTGAGGATTGTCTCCACGATGGGACTTGACAACCCTTTGCAAGTCAATGATGAGGGTGATTACTTTCAAACGTCATTTTCGCAAAGAATCAACAGAGATGGATATCGGTATTGTAAGGCCGGTGTTGTCTTGCAAAAAGATGTGCCAGGCTTGAAGCTGCGGACTCATGATGTTCAGAAAAATGCAAACTTTCGTAATCCTTATATTGAATACAATGTTGTGTCTACTATTTTTCGTGTAGTGAAAATTTGGACAACAAATCCAATTGTTGAAGGTGATACAAAAAGTACATTGCGTGTCTGGGATAATTTTGGATGTGAGCATAGATTTTTTATAGAGAAGGCGGACAGTGGGCGTAGTTTAGAACTGAGAGATGCATGAGTGTGCGATTTCTGATGGCGAGTTCGGGTATGTAGTGTGCGTTTGGATTTAACTATTTTGCTGGTTGTCTGTACAGTTGAGGAGTTAAAAATGAATGTCTATTCTAATGCTTTTAATTTCAGTTCGTATCTCAACGGTTCAGTTGATCCGCGCACGGGGCAGTATGGTGGGCAAATTCGCTTGGCCACTTTGTATCCTGAAGGCCCACAAGAGGTGAGTCGGGATATTATGCTGTCGTTTTCTATGCTTAATTCAATTAATAGCCCTTACGGTATCGGATGGCAGCTCAGTAATACTTCATTTGATTTGGTCAGCCTGAATTTTACCTTGCTCAATGGCGGAAGATATCAAACCAGTGGTCTGCCTTCGGTAGGCGGCACGATGATATTCAAGGATTACAAGTTAAAAGATCTAGTCGTCAAACGGCCGGATACCAATACGCTGCATGTAATTTACAAAGATGGATCTGTAGAAGTTTTACGTCGCACAAGCAGTACTGTGCCGTACCGGATAGACGCTATATTGTTCGAGAATGGCGAGCGCTTGACTTTCCGGTACGGCACTACAGGTTTTTTGGAGCGGATCCTCAACCATAAGCAAGAAGATCTACTTATTCTGACCTACTCCACCGGGCGTTTGTCGTACGTAGATGCTCGGGTCGAAGGGGGGCGTTATGCCCGCATTCAATTTACACAGATCAATAATCTTTTGACGAGAGTGACGGCCCCCTATGATCGTAATGAACCGCCCGGCGCTGCGGCTTATGCGTTTGAATACTGGCCGGAGTTTCGCAACGGCCTGGTCCCTCTTAAGCGAGTTTATTCGCCGATGGGTGGGGAGGAACTGATTAGTTATGAGGAGAACGGGCACCAATATGCCAACAACCAATACATTCCACGGGTCGTCCGTTGGGTGCAGACACCAGGGGCCAGTCAGCCGGACATGATCCGGACCTATGCCTACAGTCAGGGCAAGAATTTTACCGGTTACCCGTTCTCCGGCGGTTTTCGCGAAGGCGAAGACAACCTGTACTTGGTAGGCAGCGCTTATGACTACTGGACCGAAGAGACCAGCCGCAGTGCTAATAATGCGGTGCTGAGCGTCAGCCGCACCACCTATAACAAGTTTCACCTGTTGACCGAAGAACGGGTTACGCGTGAGGGGACGCGGACCCAAATGAACATCACGTACAACACGGTCCCCGGCCTGTTTCCCGCCCAGCCAGCCAATCTCCACCTTGCCAAAACCATCACCAAACGCTATGAGCTAGTGGCTGGTGGTACCCCGAGGGAAGAGATCCAGCAGATAGAAACTGACGACTACGGCAACGAACTCAGTCGCACTGAGCCTTCCGGTATCCGTACCGAATACAGCTATTACCCGATTGCGGGAGAAAGCGGCAAGTGCCCTGCCGACCCCCACGGTTTGTTCCAGCGCTACCTCAAAGAAGAGCGACTCGTGCCCGTAGGAGGCGCGCCTGCCGCGCGGCTCACGGAATATACCCATACACGTGTCCCGCAGACGGGCAGTAGCTATTTTGTGCTGCAGCAATCCATCAACCAGGCTGGTGTGCTGGCCATGCAGCAGACTTATTACCAAACCCCTGTCGAGCTGGCTGGCCGGTTGAAGAGCGCCACCAGTACGGTCGGCGGGCAGGCGCTGACCAGTGAGTTCAGTTACGTGATTCAAGGCGATAATGTGCTCGAAACCCGGCGGCTGAAGGGGCGCGAGGGGCAATGGCTTGAGGCCAAGCGCACGCTTTCGCTGGTCAATCGACGCCTGTTGTCGATGACGCGAGACGGCGAAAGCACTCTGGATCTGGCTTACGACGTCAGTGGCCGATTGACGGTGGAAACGGTTGCTCCCGGCACACCGCAAAAAGCCACGCGGCAATACGCCTACCATTTTGCGCAGGGGGTGACGCGTGCCCATTTGATCACCACGGATGCGCAAGGGATCAAGGCCATTACTTACTATGATGGTGCTGGCCGCCAGGTGGCCGAAGCACAGGTGATCGGCTCGAATCAGGAGCGACCCACTTGTACCTGGCGTTATGACGCGCTCGGGCAAACCGTCGAAGTGGTCGATATGGATTACGTGACCGAAGGGCAACGCTTGTTGAAAAGCACCCACACCTACAACCGCTGGGGCAACGCGAGCCGTGTCACCCACGCCGATGGCCGCGTAGTGATCAATGAGTACGACCCGCTGTTCAATCTCACGGAAGAGGGCGTTGTGGGCGGGGAACGCCGTATTACCTATTTCAATGCCTACAACCAGCCGATCAAGGTCGAGCGCCTGGATGCCAGCAACAATAAAGTTGAAGTGGAGTCGTACACCTACGATGGCCTGGGGCGATGCCTGACGGTATTGGATATCAATAAAACCCTCACTGAGTTGACTTACGACGGGTTTGACCGGCTGGTGACGACCCTGCAGAAACCGGTCGACGGTACCCCGCAGCGGCTGAGTAAAACTGACTACGTCCCAGGAACCAGCAGTGAGTTGGCCAGTGCCATCACCGTCGACGGCAAGCGGTTGGGGGCCCGTACTTACGACAGCCTGGGCCGGATGACCAGCCAGGTGCGTGGGACGGGACAGGCTACGACCTGGGAATACGAGGCCGGTTGGTTTGAACCTATTGCCATGGTTTCCCCCCGGGGTGGGCGCCAGGTCATGACCTATGACAAGCAACTCGATGTGCCGACTCGGATTGAGATGACAGGACTGCCGGTGAGCACCTACCGGTATGATCCGGTGGGCGGAGCATTGACGCGTTCGGAGGCCAATGGCCTGATCCATGAGCTTTTCCAGGATGCCATCGGCCATCCCGAGAAGGACATTCAAACCGCCAGCGGTACGTCGCTGACTTCCCAGTATGGCTACTCCCCCGCAGGGCGCCTGCTGCATCAGACCTCAGCCGATGGCCAGCGCAGTGCGCTTGCATACGATACCCTCGGGCGATTTTCCAAGATGACCACCGGCCCCCTGGTGATCGAACAGACTTACGATACCCTGGGCCGGCCGCAGAACCTGACCACCACCTATGAAAGCACGAAGATTCTCACACGCGTGACCTACGACTCGCTGGGTCGGGAAGCTGAGCGCCGCTTTGAGCAAAACGGTGCATTGTTCCAGGTGTTGGCCAGTACGTATTACGTCAACGGTATGTTGGCGACTCGGTTTCTTCGCAATGCGAGTTCACAGGTGGTCATTGGCGAGACCTTCACCTACGACGCCTACCTGCGGCTCAAGACCTATCGCTGTGAGGGGCCTGAACATCCCAAGGATCACCTGGGCCGGGGCATTGTCGAGGAGGATTACACCTTCGACAGCCTCAATAACATCACGCGGGTCGTCACTGCATTTGCCGATGGCACACAAGACACCTGCCAACGTTATTTTACCGGTACCGACCCCACGCAGTTGACCCGCCTGACCCATACCCGCCCGGTGCAGGATGTCACCCTGACATATGATGCAGCGGGCAATTTGCAGGCGAGCCCAGAGGGCCACGCCTATACGTACAATGGCTTTGAACAACTGACGGCGGTGAAGGCCGGCCCCCTCAACTACAGCTATAAGTACGATGCCGAGGCGCGCCAGGTGCATGCATCCCGGGGCGCTGAACCGCCCGTGATGCTGGCATACGCCGGTCGGCGTCTGGATCTGCTGGTTGAAGGCAGTAAAAAGATCCGTTTCGCTGACGGTGGGGATGAGGTGATGGCGCGCAGTGGTGGCGTGGACGGCCCACAACTGCATATGAACGATGCCAGCGGTAGTGTGCGCGGCCTGTCAACTCCCGGTCAGCCCCATGTCCGCCGGCACTACACGCCCTATGGTGATGCATATATCCCCCTGGATGATGGCAAGGTCCGCAGCATGGCCGACCTGCAACTGCCGGCGTTCAATGGCGAACGTCTGGATGTGCCGACCAACCTGTATTTCCTCGGTAATGGTCTGCGGGCCTACAGTCCTAGCCTGAGGATGTTCTTGCAGCCTGATCTGTTGGGCCCATTTGATGAGGGGGGGATCAATTGCTATGCCTACTGTGTCGGCAACCCGATCAACATGCGCGATCCTAGTGGGATGTGGCCTGGCTGGGTGAAGTGGGTATTGACCGGGGTAGCACTGGCGTTGTCGGTGGTAACGCTTGGGTTTGGGGCTGTCGGTCTTGCGGCCACGGTATCAGCTGCTGCAGCTTCGGCAACGTCAGTTGCTGCGGGGTTAGCTGCGGCAACAGTGGCGATGACCGCTGTGGGGGCGCCGGTCGTTGCGGGGGTTTTTGCGGGCGCGGCAGCCACTGCGACTGCGGCTGGCGCTACGATTGCCGCTGCCGCCGCTGCCGCCACAGGGTGGGTTATCGCCTCCAAGGCAGCGATCACCGTCGGAGCGGGGCTCGGTGTTGTCGGCGGGACGTTGAGTGTCGCGGGGCTGGCTACTGCCGAGGTCGATAAAGCCATGGGGTGGGACCGTTCGCACATCATCCGTAGGCTGGGGTGGGCCTCCCTCGGGTTTTCAATTGCCTCGTTGGTAGTGGGTATTGGGGGGGCTTATACCTCGTGGCACATGACCTACACCTCTGCGGCCTCAAAGGCGGCCGGAACCGGAAAACTGCTGGAAAGTCCCGCCGCCTTGGGGTTAATCGCGGGGGGCAAACGCATGTTGGGCTTATCCTACAAATTCACCGATAAATGGGGCATCACCCCATACAGCCAGCTTTTTGGGGCTACACGGGCTGTATTGAGATTTACCAATCTGGGGCGCTCGATTCAAGCGAGAGTCGGCTCACCGGCCACACCTCGACCGGAAGGCGGCGGCCCTGCTCCAGCCCAACCCCAGTCACAACCCACTGCCAGTCGAGTGGTCGATATGCCCGGCAGCAGCGCCGGCTTCTACCAGTCATTCAGAGAGGAAGCCTCGCGCATTCGCCAGCCCATCCTGGGGGAATTGTATCGAGGGTAGTCTTGGCAAACGCCGCATTAACCCAGACGCCGGGGCGACAACATCGCCTCGTTCAACCCCGCTCCCACCAACGCTTCGGGTAACGCCAGCCCACGCACCAGCGCCGCGCTGGCCTGGCCCATCGCCGGTGAGGTCTGGATGCCGTAGCCACCCTGGGCCGCGACCCAGAACAAGCCCTCTACCTGCGGATCAAAGCCACACACCAGGTCGCCATCGCTGACAAAACTGCGCAGCCCGGCCCAGGTGCGCGTGGGGCGGCGGATGCTCAGGGTGGTGGCCTGTTCGATGTGATAAATCCCCGTGGCGATGTCCAGTTCTTCGGGTTGCACGTCGTGGGGCTCGACCGGGTCGGCATTGGCCGGGGAGCCGAGGAACATGCCGGCGTCGGGCTTCATGTAGAACGAGCCGTCGAGGGCGGCCAGCTCCGGCCAGGCATGGATATTCACGTCTGCCGGCGGGGCGAAGATAAAGGCACTGCGGCGCTTGGGTTGCAGGCCGATTTTTTCGGCGCCGGCCAGTTCCGCGACTTGGTCGGCCCAGGCCCCGGCGGCGTTGATGATCACTGGGGCACTGAAGCGCTGTTGCGCGGTGCGCACTTGCCACTGGCCTTGATCGTCACGGGCCAGTTTCTGCACCTCGTTGTCGGTGTGGATTTGCCCGCCATTGCGCCGAATGCCACGCAAGTAGCCCTGGTACAGCGCGTCGGTGTCGATATCGCAGACCGTCGGGTCGTAGATCGCGCCGTGGACTTTTTCCGCGCGCAGGATCGGCAGCATGCGCAGCGCCTGCTCGGCACTCAGCAGCCGCGTCTCGGGCACCAGGGCCTTGGCGCTCAGGTATTGGCGCTGCAACTCGTCAGGATCGCCCACCAGGTCCACCAGCAGTTCGCCACGGGGCGTGAGCAAGGGGTGTTCGCTGAAACCTGCGGGCGGATGATCGAAAAAGTCGCGGCTGCCCAGGGTCAGGGCGCGCACTTGCGGCGTGCCGTAGGCCGCGATGTACAGGGCGGCGGAGCGGCCGGTTGCGTGATAGCCCGGCATGGACTCACGCTCCAGCACGATGACGCGGGCGTGTCGGGACAGCCAGTAACCGGCGCTGGCACCGGCGATGCCGCCGCCGATGATGAGGTAGTCGGCCTGGTTCATGGGTTCCTCCTTGAATATAAAAGCGCTGAAAGCCAATGTGGGAGCGGGCTTGCTCGCGAATGCGGTGTGTCAGTCTCTGGATATATTGACTGATCCACTGCATTCGCGAGCAAGCCCGCTCCCACATGGTTTACCGCAGTCCAGCTTAAGGGCGTTTACGCTCTACGGGGCGCAGCAAGTGCGTCGGCGGCGTCTCGCAGCTGATCTTGCGGCCCAGCAGGGTTTCAATCGACGGCAATTGATACGAATCGTCTTCCCCGGCAAAGCTGATCGATACACCCGCAGCGCCCGCCCGGCCGGTACGGCCGATGCGGTGTACGTAGTCGTCCGGCACTTCCGGCAGGGTGAAGTTGATCACGTGGCTGATGCCATCGATATGAATCCCGCGGCCCGCCACATCAGTGGCCACCAGCACGCGGATCTTGCCCTCGCGAAAGCCTTCCAGGGTCTTGATGCGCTTGTGCTGCGGCACATCGCCCGACAACTGCGCGGCGTTGACGCCATCGCGTACCAGGCGTTCTTCGATGCGCCGGACTTCGTCCTTGCGGTTGGCAAACACCATGACCCGCTCCCAGCCGTTGTCGTTGACCAGGTTGTAGAGCAGCTTGTATTTGTCGGCACCGGCCACGGCATAGATATGCTGCTCGACGTTCTCGCTGGCAACGTTCAGTGCCTCGATCTCGACGATGGACGGGTCGGTGGTCCATTGCTTGGCAAGGTTCATCACGTCTTCGGTGAAGGTCGCGGAGAACAGCAGGGTCTGGCGCTCGTTTTTCGGTGGGGTCTGGCGAATGATCTGACGCACTTGTGGGATAAAACCCATGTCGAGCATCCGGTCGGCTTCGTCCAGCACCATCACTTCGACCATGTCCAGGTGCACGTCGCCGCGCTGGTTGAAGTCCAGCAAACGGCCCGGAGTGGCGACCAGGATGTCGCAGTGCCGCGCTTCCAGGTGCTTGAGCTGTTTGTCGAAGTCCATGCCACCGACGAACGTCATGACGTTGAGCCCGGTGTACTTGGTCAGGTCGGCGGCGTCCTTGGCGATCTGCACCACCAGTTCGCGGGTCGGGGCGATGATCAGCGCCCGTGGCTCACCCATGTAGCGCTCTTTGGGCGGTGGGGTCTGCAACAACTGGGTAATGATCGAGATCAGGAACGCAGCGGTCTTGCCGGTGCCGGTCTGGGCGCGGCCGATGGCGTCTTTGCCGGCCAGGGTAAAGCCCAGGACCTGGGCCTGGATCGGTGTGCAATACGGAAACCCCAGGTCCTGGATGGCGTGCATCAGTTCCGGAGCCAGCTTGAAGTCATGAAAGCGAGTCTTGCCCTCTTGGGGCTCGACCACGAAGTCTTCCAGCTTCCACGGCTTTACCACAGGTTTTGGCGCGCGTTCGCGGCGCGGTTTTTCTGCGCGCGGCGGTTCTTCTGCGGGCTGGGCGGCGACAGGGGCCGGGACAGCAGGCGTGGCGGGCGGCGGTTTTGGCGAGGCAACAGGCGCGGTTCGGCCAGGCTGTTTACCATCATTGCGGCTGCCGGACGTTTGGACAGGGGCGCTGGGAACAGGGGCGAGTGGTTCAGCCTCGCTTTTACCGAACATCTTCTTGAGTGCTTTGAGCACGGTCATCTCATCAATTGGTTAAGGAATGTACGCCGGCCAGTGTAATGCAAGAATCGGGCGCGGCGTAGTGCGTTGGTCATGCGGCTACATAATGGCGGGCTTTGAGCCCAGGCGGCCGGACAACCAGGTGCCGATGTCGCGGATTTCTTCGGGTAACACCTCGTGACCCATTGGGTATTCCTGCCATGTCACGGTGACACCACGCAGCTTTAAATGCTCGTAGGCGCTGCGGCCCATGGCGTTCTGCACCACTTCATCGTACTGGCCATGCAGGCACAGGGCTGGAATTCGCTGCTGGCTGGCGGACAGTTCCAGCTCATCGCTGAAAGTCGGCGCATAAGTGGAGAGGGCAAGCACGCCACCCAAGGCACCCTGCCATTTCACAAACGCGGCGTGCAGGACCACGGCGCCACCCTGGGAAAAGCCGGCAAGGAAAATTCGCGAGGCGTCTATCCCGCTGGCTTTTTGTTGTTCGATCAAATCGATGACCATGTCTGCCGACTCATCCAGCTGTTCGCGGCTGATGGCCCGTGCCGGACTCATGGCCAATATGTCGTACCAGCTTGGCATCTCGTAGCCACCATTGATGGTCACAGCACGGGTCGGCGCCTGGGGCAATACAAAGCGCGTGGACAGCAAGGTTTCCTGCAACGCTTCGGCCACTGGCAGGAAGTCGTAGCGATCGGCACCCAGGCCATGCAACCAGATTACGCAGGCGTCTGCGGGCTTGGCGGGCTGAAGAATCAAGGGTTCGGTCATGTTTGCTCCAAAAATGTGCGTGCGCGCCGATGGGGGGCGTCGGGGCGGTGCGTGGACGGTGGCTCAGTTAACAAGATGTCGCATGGTTGACTGTTTTGCGATGGATCCTGGGCTGAAACGGCTCAGCAGACACTCTGGTACGCCGCTTGCTATGTGTAGGTCGATGTCAGAACTATCTGAGGACGGTAACACTATCAGTGACTGCCGCCTCTGGGATAGCCGCTGCAATTACAGCGAAAGTCTCTGTCGCTTGACCCAAAAAAAAGCCAACACGGGTCGATATCGCCTCATAAGGGTGCGCAGAGGTTGGAGCTCCGACACAACAAGAGCAATTGGAGGTTTGAATGAAGGTATTGAAGTCTACCCTGGCCATCGTGACCGCGGCGACCGTCCTGGGCATCAGTGGCCTGGCCCAGGCCGGTGCCACCCTGGATGCGGTACAGAAGAAAGGTTTTGTGCAATGTGGCGTCAGTGATGGTTTACCGGGGTTCTCGGTGCCGGATGCCAGCGGCAAGATCCTCGGGATCGACGCTGACTACTGCCGCGCCGTGGCCGCTGCCGTGTTCGGTGACGCGACCAAGGTCAAGTTCAGCCAGTTGAATGCCAAGGAGCGTTTCACCGCGCTGCAGTCTGGCGAAGTCGACATCCTCTCGCGCAACACCACCATGACCAGCTCCCGTGATGCGGGCATGGGCCTGAAATTCCCAGGGTTCATCACCTACTACGACGGCATCGGCTTTTTGGTCAACAGCAAGCTGGGGGTAAAAAGTGCCAAGGAACTGGACGGTGCAACCATCTGCATCCAGGCCGGTACTACCACTGAGCTGAACGTTTCCGACTACTTCCGTGGCAATAACCTCAAGTACACCCCGATCACCTTCGATACCTCCGACGAAAGCGCCAAGTCCCTGGAGTCCGGGCGCTGCGACGTGCTGACCTCCGACAAGTCGCAACTGTTCGCCCAGCGCAGCAAGCTGGCCGCGCCGAAAGACTACGTGGTATTGCCGGAAACCATTTCCAAGGAGCCCCTGGGCCCGGTCGTGCGCAACGGCGACGACGAGTGGCTGGCCATCGTGCGTTGGGTAGGCTACGCCATGCTCAATGCTGAAGAAGCCGGCGTCACCTCGAAAAACGTCGAGGACCAAGCCAAGTCCACCAAGAACCCGGACGTTGCGCGTCTGCTGGGGGCTGACGGCGAATACGGCAAAGACCTGAAAGTGAAGAAGGACTGGGTGGTACAGATCGTCAAGCAGGTCGGCAACTACGGCGAAGTGTTCGAGCGCAACCTGGGCAAGAGCACCCCACTGGAAATCGACCGTGGCCTGAACGCGCTGTGGAACAACGGTGGCATTCAATACGCACCACCAGTGCGCTGATAGCTGATGGTTCTATCACCCGGTGGGCCAACCGCCGGGTGATGTTCTGTTCCATTATTCCAGGGGCACTTAATGCAAACTCAAATCGGCGCACCAAAACAGAAGCTCAGCTTCAGTGATCCAAAAGTGCGTGGGTGGCTGTTCCAGATCATCACCATCGTGGCGGTGGTCTCGTTGGGCTGGTACCTGTTTAACAACACGCAAACCAATCTTCAGCACCGGGGCATTACCTCCGGTTTCGACTTCCTGGAGCGCAGTGCCGGGTTTGGCATCGCTCAGCATTTGATCGACTACACCGAATCGGACAGTTATGCCCGGGTCTTTGTGATCGGCCTGCTCAACACCTTGCTGGTGACCGTGATCGGTGTGGTCCTGGCGACGCTGCTCGGTTTCGTCATTGGGGTGGCGCGGCTGTCACCGAACTGGATGATCAACAAACTGGCGACCGTGTATGTGGAAGTGTTCCGCAACATTCCGCCGTTGTTGCAGATCCTGTTCTGGTATTTCGCGGTGTTCCTGACCATGCCGTTGCCGCGCAACAGCCATAACCTGGGCGACACCTTCTTTATGAGCGCCCGGGGCCTGAACATGCCGGCGGCGCTGGCGGCCGACGGTTTTTGGCCGTTTGTGGCCAGTGTGGTGGTGGCCATCGTGGCAATCGTGCTGATGGCGCGTTGGGCCAACAAGCGCTTTGAAGCCACCGGCGTACCGTTCCATAAGTTCTGGGCGGGCCTGGCGCTGTTCATCGTGATTCCGACGTTGTGCACCTTGATCTTCGGTGTGCCGCTGCACTGGGAAATACCCAGGCTTGCGGGTTTCAACTTTGTCGGCGGCTGGGTATTGATCCCCGAGCTGCTGGCGCTGACCTTGGCGCTGACCGTCTACACCGCCGCGTTTATCGCCGAAATCGTGCGCTCGGGCATTGAGTCGGTGAGCCACGGCCAGACCGAAGCTGCGCGCTCCCTGGGCCTGCGCCCGGGGCCTACGCTGCGCAAGGTCATTATCCCGCAAGCCCTGCGGGTGATCATTCCGCCTTTGACCAGCCAATACCTGAACCTGGCGAAAAACTCATCCCTGGCCGCCGGCATCGGCTACCCGGAGATGGTGTCGCTGTTTGCCGGCACGGTGCTCAACCAGACCGGCCAGGCCATCGAGGTCATTGCCATCACCATGAGCGTGTACCTGGCGATCAGCATCAGCATTTCCCTGCTGATGAACTGGTACAACAAGCGCATTGCGCTGATCGAGCGGTGAGGAAACCAGCATGACTTCCCATACTTTCAAACCTGACATGCCACCACCGAACAAAGTGTTCGGGCCGATGGCATGGATGCGCGCCAACCTGTTCTCCAGTGGGTTCAACACCCTGCTGACGTTGCTGGCGATCTACCTGGTCTACTTGGTGGTGCCGCCGATTGTGCAGTGGGCGATCCTCGACGCGAACTGGGTCGGCACTACCCAGGCCGATTGCACCAAGGAGGGCGCCTGCTGGGTGTTTGTCCAGCAGCGCTTCGGGCAATTCATGTACGGCTATTACCCCGGCGACCTGCGCTGGCGCGTGGACCTGACCGTGTGGTTGGCCATCGTCGGCGTGGCGCCGTTGTTCATCTCGCGTTTTAAACCCAAGGCGATCTACGGCCTGGGCTTTCTGGTGGTGTACCCGATCATCGCCTTCTACCTGCTGCACGGCGGAATCCTTGACCTGGCCAACGTCGCGACCAGCCAATGGGGCGGGCTGATGCTGACCCTGGTGATCGCCACCGTCGGTATCGCTGGCGCCTTGCCGCTGGGCATCGTGCTGGCGTTGGGGCGGCGCTCCAAGATGCCGGCGATTCGCGTGATCTGTGTGACCTTTATCGAGTTCTGGCGCGGCGTGCCGTTGATCACGGTGCTGTTCATGGCGTCTGTGATGCTGCCGCTGTTCCTGCCAGAAGGCATGAACTTCGACAAGCTGCTGCGGGCGTTGATCGGCGTAATCCTGTTCCAGTCGGCCTACGTGGCGGAAGTGGTGCGCGGTGGCCTACAGGCGATTCCCAAGGGGCAATACGAAGCCGCCGCCGCGATGGGCCTGGGCTACTGGCGCAGCATGGGCCTGGTGATCCTGCCGCAAGCGTTGAAGCTGGTGATCCCCGGCATCGTCAACACTTTTATCGCGCTGTTCAAGGACACGAGCCTGGTGATCATCATCGGTCTGTTCGACCTGCTCAACAGCGTCAAGCAAGCCGCCTCCGACCCGAAATGGCTGGGCATGGCCACTGAGGGCTATGTGTTCGCGGCCCTGGTGTTCTGGATTTTCTGTTTTGGTATGTCGCGCTATTCCATTCATTTGGAACACAAGCTCGACACTGGCCACAAGCGTTAGGAGTTCTTTTGATGAGCGAAGCAATCAAACAGCCTGTGAGCCCTGAAGGCATTATCCAGATGCAGGGCGTCAACAAGTGGTACGGCCAGTTCCATGTGTTGAAAGACATCAACCTCAACGTCAAGCAGGGCGAGCGTATCGTGCTGTGCGGCCCGTCGGGCTCGGGCAAATCCACCACCATCCGCTGCCTCAACCGCCTGGAAGAACACCAGCAGGGGCGCATCGTGGTCGATGGCGTGGAGCTGACCAACGACCTCAAGCAGATCGAAAGCGTGCGCCGCGAAGTGGGCATGGTGTTCCAGCACTTCAACCTGTTCCCGCACCTGACCATCCTGCAGAACTGCACGCTGGCGCCGATGTGGGTGCGCAAGATGCCCAAGCGCAAGGCTGAGGAAATTGCCATGCACTACCTGGAGCGCGTGCGCATCCCGGAGCAGGCCCACAAATTTCCGGGGCAATTGTCCGGCGGCCAGCAACAGCGCGTTGCCATTGCCCGTGCCTTGTGCATGAAGCCGAAAATCATGCTGTTCGACGAGCCAACCTCGGCCCTCGACCCGGAGATGGTCAAGGAGGTGCTGGACACCATGATCGGCTTGGCTGAGGACGGCATGACCATGTTGTGCGTAACCCACGAAATGGGCTTTGCGCGCACCGTGGCCAACCGCGTGATCTTTATGGACAAAGGCGAGATCGTGGAACAGGCGGCGCCCAATGACTTCTTCGACAACCCGCAGAATGAGCGGACCCAGTTGTTCTTGAGTCAGATTTTGCATTGATTGCGATGTGATGTTCAAAAGCAAACCCGGCCTGGCGCCGGGTTTGTTTTTGCGGGCTAGGAAGCTTTGAGTGTTTCTGCGTCGTTGTTTACGGCATACGTGAAGGCTGCGCGCAAATCAGCACCTTCGGCGAGGACTTTTGCCTCCGCCAGCAAGTGTGGGTGACGGTCCAACAACCGCATCAACAGCACCAAGGGTTTGGGCGCCATAAGCTCACCGCGCTCATACCGAGAGAACGCGTTGTGGCCGCCCCCGGACAACCATTGCACCGCTTCCTTTTGTGTAAGGTGAAGTTTTCGACGGATGCGTTTCATCTCGGTGCCGATCATTTTCCGAGCTGCCAGAACCAACTCGTCACCTGCTTCTCCATAGCGATCGGCACTATCGGTCTCGGGGTCCCAAAAGCCGTCGCCGCAGGCTTTGCATTCCCAGCCTGAAAGATTGTCGACCCGACGCTCCATGCCGTGGACACTGATGGTTTCGCTGCGGCCCTCGAAATAGCTCAAGGCATCAGGGGCGCCACAGATGTAGCACAGCTCGGTTTTTTTCATGGATTTTTCTCCTTGAAGGAGATTACCGGAGGCCTTCCGTCTGTGCGGTAAGTGACCTTGATGTAAATCTCCCGGTCTTTTGAGTGAGTGTGGTACACGTCCTGCCAGACTCGATGGTCTCCATAAGTGGTCATCGACTAGTACAACATCCAGTTTTCCAACGCATAGATCACTTCCTGCATTTCCTCGATGCTCAAGCGCAGGTTCCAGGCACATTGCTGTGCTGTCTTGGTAAATGCGTTCCTCCCAAGCCGCCTGACATCCGCCTTTATCACCGCCAAATCGTAATGAGGTGTGTACTTTTCCATAAGACACCTGCGTTCAATAATTACCCTCAGAGGGTAATTTTACTAATCGAAAATTCCGTTCTTTTGCCCGCCTGAAAACCCTAGTGCGTTGCTTCCGTAGGCAACTCCGAATAGGCTGTACGAAAATTCATCCTATGATTGGACGAAAGCACCAGGCCCATGCCAAACATCGCCCCGCTTATCAAACGCTCTCTGGTCGATCTGGCCCTCGATCAACTGCGCCAGCGCATCACCCAGGGCAAGTGGGCCATTGGTGAACGCCTGCCCACCGAGCCGGAGCTGTCTGCCGAGCTGGGCATCAGCCGCAACACCGTGCGCGAGGCGATGCGGGTGCTGGCGTTTTCCGGGTTGATCGAGATCCGCCAAGGGGACGGCAGCTACCTACGCTCGATGACCGACCCGCTGGGGGTGATGAATGCCATGTCCCATTGCACCCTGGTCCAGGCCCAGGAGACGCGGCAGATTCTCGAAGTCGAGGCCATTGGCCTGGCGGCCTTGCGCCGTACGCCGGAGGATTTGCTACAGCTGCGCCAGGCGCTGCAGGCCAGTGGCGAGCACTACCACGGTGACCTGGAGCACTACATCCAGTGCGACCTGGTGTTCCACAAGCGCCTGGTGGATGCGGCCCACAACCCGGCCCTGAGTGAGCTGTACCAGTACTTTTCGAGCATTGTCGGCGCCCAGTTGCGCCAAACCCTGAATATCAAGCCGCGCCGCCAGGCGGTATTCGACCTGCATGTCGAACTGATCGAGGCCGTGGAACAGCAGGACCCGGAGCGTGCCAAGGCGCTGTCCCGGCAGTTGATCAATGAACCTTGAACCCGAGAACGCCATGCCCCGTGCAGATAACGCCCTTGAAGAATTGCTGATCGACGCCGAAGCCGATGATGCGGTGGTCCAGCACAGCCCGGTGCAGGTGCATCGCCCGTGGCTGTTGTTGCTGGGCCTGATCCTGGTGGCGTTGAACCTGCGTCCGGCGCTGTCGAGCATGGCGCCGTTGCTCAGCGAAGTGTCCAGCAGCCTGGGGCTGTCGGCGGCCCAGGCAGGGCTACTGACTACCTTGCCGGTGCTGTGCCTGGGCCTGTTTGCGCCCATGGCGCCGATCCTGGCCCGCCGTTTTGGCGCCGAGCGGGTGGTGCTGGGGATTTTATTGACCCTGGCCGCCGGGATCATTCTGCGCAGCTCGTTCGGTGAGGTCGGGCTGTTCGCCGGCAGCCTGCTGGCCGGGGCCAGTATCGGCATCATCGGGGTGTTGTTGCCGGGTATCGTCAAGCGTGACTTTGCCAGGCAGGCCGGGGCCATGACCGGTGTCTACACCATGGCCCTGTGCCTGGGCGCGGCGTTGGCGGCCGGTGCCAGCGTGCCGTTGAGCCACTATTTCGCCGACAGCTGGAACATCGGCCTGGGCTTCTGGATGCTGCCGGCACTGGTGGCGGCGCTGTTCTGGTTGCCGCAAGTGGGGCACAAACACGGTGCGCACCAGGTGGCTTATCGGGTCAAGGGGCTGTTGCGTGATCCGCTGGCCTGGCAGGTGACCTTGTATATGGGCCTGCAATCCTCCCTGGCCTACATCGTGTTCGGCTGGTTGCCGTCGATCCTCATCGGCCGTGGCCTGAGTGCCACCGAAGCCGGGTTGGCCCTGTCCGGCTCGATCATCGTGCAGTTGGCCAGTTCCCTGGCGGCACCCTGGCTGGCCACCCGTGGCAAGGACCAGCGCCTGGCGATTGTGGTGGTCATGCTGCTGACCCTCGGCGGTTTGTTCGGGTGCCTGTACGCACCGCTGGACGGTTTGTGGGGCTGGGCGATCCTGCTGGGCCTGGGCCAGGGTGGCACGTTCAGCCTGGCGCTGACCCTGATCGTGCTGCGCTCGCGCGACTCCCACGTGGCCGCCAACCTGTCGAGCATGGCCCAGGGCATCGGCTACACCCTGGCTTCCCTCGGCCCGTTCGCGGTCGGCCTGGTCCACGACTGGACCGGCGGCTGGACTGCCATCGGCTGGATTTTCGCGCTGATCGGCCTTGGCGCAATCGCCGCCGGACTCGGCGCCGGGCGTGCGCTGTATGTGCAGGTCAGCAGCGAAAAACTCTAGAGGTACAGCACTTCCAGGGTCGCCGAGCCGTCGAGCGGGGTGTCGCGGCTCAGGTCCAGGTTCTGCCGGGCATTGATCACCGCTTCGACCTTGACCGTGCTGACCAGCTCCTGGATCGCCGACGGCCCCGCGGTGCTGCCCTGAATGTCGGTGAACCCCAAGTAGCTGTTGGCGCCGATATCGATGGGGTTGAGGTTGGCCGTGCGCCAGGCCAGGCCGCCTGTGGTGGACTCCGTGCCAAAGACCGTTGCGGTGCTGTCCACCAGGGTGTGGCGCGGGTCGAAACTCATGGAGTAGAGGCCGATGCGATTGCCGCTGTGGTCCAGCCCCAGCCCGTAGTAAATCTCGCTATTGACCGTGGCTGTGCCATCGCGATTGTCGCGCATGCGCAAGGCAAAGCGACTCGGGGCGTTGCAGCCGATACTGACTTGCAGTTGCTTGATTGGCAGGCGCGTGCCGCGTTCGAGGTTCAGGTCCTGCTGGGAAATCTTGCCGTAGTCGATCAGCCCGCCACTGGACAGCAGTGGGGTGCAGGCGGTGGGCGTGATCCGGCCCGTGACGCTCAGGTCGACGGTCGATGCTGCTGTCGCAGGGAGGGCGGCCCACAGCAGCAGGGAAGAAACAGCCAGGCTCAAGTTGTTCATAAGACAGGTTCCAGAGGTCAGAGGTAGATGATTTCGAGGGTGCCGGAGCCGTTGATATGCACCACGTTGCGCAGGTCCAGGGACTGGATCGGAGCCAGGTAGGCCTTGACGCGTACCGTGCCGGCCAGGTGCTGGATGGCAATCGGGCCCTGGGTGTTGCCGACGCTGTTGGTGAAGCCCATCAGGCTGTTGGCGGCGATTGGGATTTGCCGGGCACTGGAGCTGCTCCACGCCCGGCCATTGCTGGTGGAGTCGGTGCGATACAGCGTGCCGAAACTATCGGCGCTGAAGTCTGCGGGGTCGATGTTCAGGTAGTAGCGTCCGATCTTGTTCCGGCTGGCGTCCAGGTCCAGGCCGTAGGCGGTTTCATCGGTGCCGCCGGTAGCCGAGCCGAAGCGGTTGTCATGCATCAGCAAGGCAAAGCGTGCGGGCGCATCGCAGCTCACGGAAAACTGCAAGGTGCGGGTGGGCAGTGGGTTTTCTTGGGTGGCGCTCAGGTCCTTGGCCAGCAACGTGCCGTAGTCCACCAGGCCGCCATTGGACAGCAATGGGGTGCAGGCGGCAGGGGCGAAGTGGGCGTGCAGGGTCAGTTCCCGGTAGCGCCCACTCTGGCGTGCGTCGAATGTCCCGGACACTTCCCAGGTGGTTGCCTCACGCACGTGGGTGGCGGCCACATCGGCCCAGGCGCTGAGGCTCAGTTGCAGGGAAAACTGCCGGCCCTGGACCACGCTGGCACCTTGTACCGGTGCGACGCCATGGCCTGGCCGCCAGCTCAATGCGCTAGCGACGCTGGCCGGTGGCTGGCCGGCGCCAGGCAACAACCCCAGCTCCACGGCCTGGCCATCCAGCACGCCATCGCTGACATGCAGGGCATAGGTGCCGTGCTCGGTAAATTGCAGGCGGTGCGCATTTGCAGCCAGGGCGCTATAGAACACGCTCATGTCCGACGGTTGCGGGCAATTGAGGTTCAGGCTCAAGCGGCGTTCGCCGAGCAGACGCTGGGGGGCACTGTCGTTTTGTGCAAGACGGCTCATCTGGCCGAAGTCCAGCAGCGACTCGCTGATATTCAACTGGCACTCGTCATTGGCCAGGGCGTTGCCGGCGAGGCCGACGCTCAGCACTGCAGCGGTCAGTCGCCGCAGGGCGCGCAGAAGGGGCATGGTGATCTTCCTCATAAGGGGTTGCATCGCGCGGGCGCGGTTTCGAAATACACCTGGGGATCGCCCTTGGCCGGCAGTTCGAACTGCAGCCGGCAACGCGCCAGACCTGGCGCGCTGACCCACAATCCCGATGGCTCCAGCACGTTGGGCAGAAACACCTGGCCGCTGTCCTGGACCAGGGTCACGAACTCGCCGCTGGCGGTACTGACCGAGGCCCCGCGGGGCAACAGCACGCCCTGTTCGGTGCGTGCGGTGAGCAACACCCGGCGGGTCAACGTCACTGCGAAGTCCACCCGATCCACCGCCCCGCGCCCGGCCGAGATCATCGTCAGGCCATTGTTGATATCGGCATTGCGCGGCAGCGAGCGGGTCTGCACTTCCACCGGGCTGCGGCCATAGGCGCTCACCTGGGGGACGACGGCCTGGCCTTGCCAGTCGGTCCATACCGGGCCGCTGGGGGTGCTCAGCTTGATCCCGCCCATGTCGCCCACCGCGACCACGGCAAAGGTGTCGCGCACCGGATAAGGGGAAAACGTCACGCCGCCGCCGTGCACCACCACGCCGCCGCGGGCGCTGCCCTGGTAGCTTGAACGCTCGGCGTCGGAGCGGCTGTAACTGAAGTCCAGCTGGCTGTAGCGGGGCAGGGCGGAGACGCCGAGGGTGGTTTCCACTTGTTGGTCACGGGTGTCGTGTTCGGCGCTGACGCGATAACTCAGTTGATCGTCGATCTGTTCGTTCAGTCCCAGCCCCGTGCGATGTTCGCCGCCCGAATTGCGGACCCAGCCCCGCACCCGACGGTTCTCACCCAACGGCAGGCTGACATTCAGGTACACCGCGTTGTCCTGCTGCTGGTGCCCGCCCATCTGCCACTCGGCACTGGCCGACAACGACACGCTACCGACGCTGGTGCCCCAGGACGCCAGGCCGCGGCTGCTGCTGTCGCCATCAAAGCTGCTGGAGCGCGACACCCCGGCACTGAACGCCCCCAGCCATGGGTGGGACCAGCCCACCGTGGCGCTCTGTTGATCGCGATAACGGGAGCGGCGCTGCTGGGTGGATTGCGGTTCATAGGTGGCTTCTTCCAGTTCCCGGTAGCCCGGTGTGCGCCAGGAGTTGGCCACGCTGAACGCCCATTGTTCATTCAGGCGCTGGGACCATGACAGGTCGGTCTGCACCCCCCGGACTTTGTCCGGGGCCTGGGTGTCGGCCACTTGGGTGGCCAATTGCACCTGGCTGTCGAGCCACGGCAGCCACCCCAGGCTCAGCCCCGCCGCCCGGTATTCGCTGGACGCCAGCACGCCACTGCCCAGGGACAGCTGCGGATGTACAGCGCCGGTCCAGCCCGCGCTGACCACCCACGGATCGTCGCCCTGGGCATCGCCGATATTGCGCACGCGGCCTGCCGCCACCGAGTACCCCGGCGCGGGCAACCCAAGGCCGAGCATGGCGGCGGGGACCGTAAAGCGGCGTTCGCCACCGCTGCTTTCCTTGACCGTGACTTCGACGTCCGAGCGTGAGTTCAGACGGCGCACATCGGTCAGGGAAAACGGCCCGGCTGGCACCACTGTGGAGTGAATCAACGCGCCGTTCTGCCGCACCTCGACCTGGGCCGGACTGTTGGCGATGCCTTCGATGGTTGCGCCCTGGCCTTGCTCCTGCAGGGCCTGTTCGGTGAGCACTTGCACCCCGGTGATCTGCGCGCCGGCCAGTACCGGGTTGTAGAGGTTGATCTGCCCCGTCTGCAGCACTGCCTGATGGTTGGCAAAGGTGCGTTGGGCGTAGGCTTCCAGGTGGGTGCTGCGCGACAGGCCATCCTGCCAGGTCTGTACCTGGCGGCTGCGCACGATCCAGTCACCGGCGTTGAAACCCACTTCGGTGTTGGCCGAGCCGAACCGGCTGTCGTCGTCACCGAAGCGGTTGTAGAACCCGGTGAGATCGTAATTGAGCAGGCCGGCAAACCCCCCGGTCCGATAGCCCGAGACGTCCTGTTGCAACGGCCGCAGCGCCTCGGTCGGCACCACCAGCGATACGCTGAGGTTGGCCGGATCGGGTTCTACCAGGCTTTGCGGATACTGCGCGAGCACATCGTGACAGGGGCCGCTGTCATCGGGCACCACCAGGTTGGCGGCGTCCAGCAAGGCCTGGTCAAAGCACAGGCGGCCCTGTGCATCGAAGCGCACTTCCAGGCGCCCGCGGTGCTGGCCATTGACCCGCAAGGTCACGGCGTGCTGGCCTGCGGTAAAACGCGGGGCGTCCAGTAGCAGGCTGGCCAACTGCGGGTCGATACCGCGCTGGTGCAGGGTGGTGGCGTCGAAGCCCGGCTGCTCCTGGGCCCAGCCCGTGGCGGGCAATAGGACTCCCGCCAGCAGCAGGGTGGAGAAGGTGAACCGGGTGGGCACGGCGTTGCCGGCACGGCAGCTCAATACTGTTTTCACGAAAGGCACTCGAGTGATGGGCGTCTGTGCGCCCTGGCGACGGTCTTCGAGCAGGCCCACTGTGGGCGCCGGCTGACCAGCGAAAGCCGTCGACGATTGCGCGGCGGGCCTGGTGCCTCGCGTTGCTCTCGGTTTTTTCGCCGGCAAGCCGGCGCCTACAGGGGGGCAGGACGCCTGGCTCTTGGTTTTTTCGTCAGGTGATAGGGGCTTCGTAGGCGGCCACGGCAAAGCCATAGACGGTGGCCGGTTGCAGCCGCACTTTGCTGGCAGGGCCGCCGGTGGCCGGCACACTCAGGGTTTCCCCCGGCAACACGTAGGTGCGTGGCAGCATGGCCTTGCCATCGCCGGGCAGCAGGCGCAGTTCCTGGGCCAGGCGCACTACATACGGGCTGTCGTTGCGCACCTGCAGGGTGTTGCCGTGCTGCGACCAGGTGAGGCCGGTCCAGGGCGTGCGATTGGGCGCCAGGCCTTTTGGATGAATGATCACCGGCAGGTTCTGGCGGACCGTCACCCCCACACGGGCATGCCCCGCTTCGGTGGCCGGGCGGCCCTGGGGCATACCTTCGAAGATCGCCCGCTTCAGCCGCTGGGTCAGCAGCGGTTGCGGGCTTTGCAGGATAAACCGCACCAGCTGCGATTTGCCCGCCTCCACCCGCGACAGCGGCGGCGTGACCACCAGCAACGGTTCGCTGTCTTCGGGAATGTCTTGCAAGGTAACGTGCAGCAGGGCCAGTTGGCTGTCGGTGTTGGTGACCGAAACAGCGGCCTCACCTTCGGCTTCGTAGACGATGACCACGGAGGTATCCGGGACCATGCCGTCGGCCTGTGCAGGGGCGCCAAACAGCAGTGTCAGGGCCACGATGCAGGCCCTGGTGTTGAACAATGTCGTCGTCATGACGGGGTTTTCCATGGGGGCTGCGTGAAGAGGTCAGAGGTAGCGCAAGTCCAGCACGATGGAGCCATCGAGCGGCACTTCCTGATTGAGGGTCAGGTACTGGGCGAAGTTGATGGACGTGTCGATGCGCAACTGGGCGCTCAACTGGCCGATAAAGTCGGGTTGGCGGTCACCGGGCGGGGCAAAGCCGACATAGGATTTGGGGTAGGCATTGGGTTCCGGCGACCAGGTTTCACCGTTGTCGCTGGAGGCCAGGGTTTGCATGGGTTGCGCGTCACCCACCGGGTTGCGGTAAGACAGCGCCACCGATCCCAGGCGCTCGGCCGGGACGTGAATGTTGCGGCCCAGGCCGTAGAAAAAACCGGGCGCCAGTGAGGACTCGGCGCGGTTGTCCAGCCCCACCAGGGCAAACAGCATCGGCCTGTTGCACTGCACGTTGAGCTCCAGCAATTGGCTGGGCAGCACGGTGAACTCGTTGGAGATCAATGTATGGGCAGGAATCTTCCCGTGATCGACCGTGCCGTCGTCAGACAGCGTGACGTGGCAGGCATCCGGTGTCAGGCGGCCGGTCACTACAAGGTCGACAAAGGAAGCGGCTAAGGTCGCCGCAGTGGTCGTCAACAAAAGCAATACTGTCAGGAGGCGAGGGAGCGTGTTCATCAGTGGGCGCCACGGGTCGGGGTGAATGCGGGCGATACAAAAACAACGCCCATGCCGCAGAGGGGTTGCCAGGCATGGGCGCCCATGGCGTTACAGGTATTTCACTTCAAGGGTTGCCGAGCCGTCGAGGGTGACCTCGTTGCTCAGGTCCAGGCTGTCGGTACGGGCGATGCTGGTGACGACCAGCAGCTCGGTGACCATTTCCTTGACGGAGGCGGGCTGGGTGGCGTCGTCCAGGGCGGCGACTGCCATGTACAAGCCCGCGTCCCAGAACTTCTCGCTGTACCAGGTGTTGCCGCCGTCCCCGGAAGCAATCGGTTGCATCGCCACGCCATCGGCCACGGGATTGCGCAAGGTCAGTTGATACCAGCCCAGCTTCTGGGTGCCGTTGATCAGGCCCAGGCCGTAGTCGGAGGCCACGGTGGAGGATCCGGCACGGTTATCGATGGAGTGCAGGGCAAACTGAATCGGCGCATCGCACAGCACAGCCAGGGTGATGACGTGGCTGCCGATATGCGTCGGGTTGTCGGGGCGCAAGTCCTTGGCGGAAATCTTGCCGTGGTCGATCACCCCGCCGCCGGACAGGTTGGGGGTGCAGGCGCTAGGCACAATCAAGCCCTTGACGGTGAGGTCGACGGTCGATGCGGCGTAGGTGGTGGCGCAACCGAGCAGCATCAGGCTGGTGGCGAGGGCGGTAAACAGGGGCTTCATGGGGACGAATTCCTTTCGATTAGGTTTATAGATAGGTGACTTGGACCGTGGCGTGCCCATCGACGGGGACTTCGTCGGTCAGGGTCAGGCCATCGGCGGGGGCGATGTGGGTGTACAGGCGGATCTGTGCGTCGAAGTCCCGTACCGCAATCGGCACCAGTTGGTTGCCCAGGGCGACGGCCGTCAGCATGTTGTGGGTGAGCAGGCTGGTGGGTAGCCAGGTCACGCCGCCGTCCACGGAAGTGATGGTGCGCACCGCCACACCATCGGCCACGGGGGCATACAGATGGAACGCGGCACCGCCGAGTTTTTCCCCTTCTGCCGTCATGCCCAGGCCATGCCAGCTGGCGTGGTTGGCCGAGGAACCGGCGCGGTTGTCGACCGTGGTCAGGGTGAAGAACGTCGGCGCCTCGCAGCGCACGCTCAACTGCATGGATTGGCTGGGCAGTGCGGTGTACTGCTCGGCCTGGAGATCCCTGGCGGCCATTTTTCCGTAGTCGACCATGCCACCGCCGGAGATCAGCGGCGCACAGGCGCTGGGGGTAATGGTGCCTTTGACGGCGAGGTCGGTGCTGCTGGCGGCCAGGGCCAGTGGCGAGGCGGCAAGCCACAACACGGCCAATGGAATAGCGGTGGAAAAATGCATGATTGGAACCTTCCGTGTGGACGGGGTTTTAGTTACAGGTACAGCACTTCCAGGGTCGCGGAGCCGTCGATGGGCGTCTCTTGACTGAAGTCGAACTGGTCGGCACGGGCGATGCTGGCGCCGACTTCCAAGTCCATCACCAGGCTCTTGACCGGCAGCAGGGTGGTGGCGTCGTCCAGGGCGCCGGCGCCCCATAGGGTCTGCAGTTCCCAGTTGCGCTCGTTGTACCAGGTGCGGCCACCGTCACCGGAGGCGATAGGTTGCACACTCACGCCGTCGGCGAGCATGTTCAGCGGGGTCAGGTAAAACCGGCCCAACCGCTTGTCGCCATTGACCAGGCCCAGGCCGAAGTCGCTGCCGCTGATGGAGGTGCCACTGCGGTTGTCGATGGGGTTGAGGGCGAAGGGAATGGTTGCGTCGCAATCGATGGTCAATTGCAGCGTCACCCGGGGCAATGAGGTGGGATTGTTCTGGAGCAGGTCCTTGGCGGCGATTTTTCCGTGGTCCACCACGCCCCCGGCGGAGAGCGCGGGGGTACAGGCATTCGGGGTGATCAGGCCTTTGACGGCCAGGTCCACGCTGCTGGCGGCGAAGGCGGAGGTAGCGCTGGCGAGCAACAGGGCGGTGCCCACCAGGTTTAGCGACTTGTTCATTTCAGGTTGTTCCAGTGCAAGTTCGGCGATTGATGCGTGCAGCCGGCAGTGCCTGTCCCTTGGAGGGGGCGGGTTGCAAGGCGGCTTGGCGTATCTGTTTCGGGGTGGCCGCAGTGCAGCCTGCCCGTTCCCTCTGATTGGGGTGGAGCGCAATTTAGCGACGGGGGGGAGCGGGGGAAATACAACTATTACGACAATCACCGGGAGGCGGAAATCAGTTTTGTTTGTGTCGGAATAGGTTGCTGGATATGTAGGAAAGTTGGGTTTTTCGTAGTTGTTGCATCGTCATGCCGCCATCCATAAGGCTATTTTCAGGCGGCGATAGCAGTCATGAGGGTTTGGCTGTTGCGTCAGCGCCCTCGTGCGCTGCAGGACGGATCGTCACAATGAGGTGAACATGGAGACTGACGTATCGTTGAGCGCAGTGCTTTCCCGTGAATTGACACCCTCGAGCGCCCCCCCATTGCATTGGCAGCACCTGACCGTATTGGTGGTGGAAGACCACTCCACCTACCGCGCGCTGATGGGCTGGTTCCTGAAAAAACTGGGGCTGGGCCATCACTTGGTTGGCGACGGGCAACACGGCCTGGCTGCCCTGGCCGAACGTCCTTTCGATCTGGTGATCAGCGATTGCCAGATGCCACTGATGGACGGCTACACCATGAGCCGGGCGATCCGCCTGCGCGAACACGCCAACGCACAGCGGCGTGTACCGATCATTGCCTTGACCGGCAACCTGGTCCACGACGATCCCCAACGCTGTCGTGATGCCGGCATGGACGCCTGGTTGCTCAAGCCGCTGAGCCTCGAGCAACTGCATGGCGTGCTGGCGCTATGGCTACCCGGCCCGGCGACCATCGCCCCGAGTGCCATCGCGGCGGTGCCCTGGCCGACCCGTGCCGGCCTGATCGAGACCTTTGGCGATGCCCGCGTAGTGGACCAGATGCTCACCAGCCTGCTGTGCGAAGCCCGGGAAGACAGCGCCGCCCTGGCTCACGCGCGCCAAGCCCTGGATGCGCCGTTGACCGCCGAGCGCCTGCACCGCCTGGTGGGCAGCCTGGCGTTCCTCGGCGTCGCCGAACTGGAGCTGCGCGGGATGAGCCTGATCGAGCGCATCCACACCCAGGGCATAGTGCTGAGCAAACAGCAGTTGGACGCCTTTCAGGAGGACTTGCGGGCGTACCTTCGTTACTTGGGGGCGTTGTGATCAGGGGGGCTTGTAGGTCATTGCCAATCTGTACTGCGGGTTATGTATGTAGGTAATTTCTGTTTACTTTGTAGGCTTTAAAAAAATCACTACAAAACACTGATCGCCACGCAAAAGCCTGGGGTATGGACGGTTGTTGAGGGCCGCCGGCGAGGGTATTTTGCGGGCTCAGTTGCCATCATCCGTGGGGATTTATGCTTCGCGTAATTATTGCTGACGATCATCCCATTGTGCGTATCGGGCAGAGAGTGGTGATCGAGGCGAACGGTCGGTGCAAAGTGGTGGGGGAGGCTGACGGGCCCGATGAGCTGCTGCGGTTACTGCAAACCACTGCGTGCGATGTGCTGGTGACCGACTTCGCCATGCCCGGCGGGCAGCAGGCCGATGGCTACGGCTTGCTCAGCCTGTTGCACCGCCAGTATCCACAGTTGCCGGTGATCCTGGTGACCATGTTTGCCAACGTCGCCACCCTACGGGCTTCTTTTGCCCATGGCGCCCAGGCCATTGTCGCCAAGAGTGCTTCGGCCAAGGAGTTGCCCCAGGCGATCAAGACGGTGAGCGCCGGCCAGACCTTTGTCAGTGAATGCCTGCGGGTGCAACTGGTGGAGGCGGGCACCGGCGATCAGTCGCAACAACCGCAATTGTCCGGCAAGGAACGGGAAGTGGTGCGCATGCTCGCCAGCGGCATGACGGTCAGCCAGATCGCTGCTCGGGTCAATCGCAGTATTTCCACCATCAGCAAACAGAAAAGCACGGCCATGAACCGCCTGTGTATTTCCACCGACGTGGATCTGTTCGCCTATGCCCGTAGCTGCGGCATGGTGCCTTAGGGGTTTACCCCTGGCATTCCCGGGATTGATGCCGATGGCGTTGCAGGCCATTGCACACTATCGTGACTGACTTCCCACCTTTGCCGGATGCAACCCATGAGCGACGCCCACAACGCCCTGATCAGCGAGTTCTACAGCGCCTTCCAGCGCCTGGATGCCGAGGCCATGAGTGACTGCTACACCGAGGATGTGCGGTTCAGCGACCCGGCGTTCGGTGAACTGCGCGGGCGCGATGCCGGCGACATGTGGCGCATGCTCACCACCCGGGCCAAGGACTTTTCCCTGACCTTCGACCAGGTGCGCAGCGACGACACCCTCGGCAGCGCCCATTGGGTGGCGACGTATCTGTTCAGCCAGACCGGCAACACCGTGGTCAACGATATCCAGGCCCGTTTTGTGTTTCGCGACGGCAAGATCTGCGAGCACCACGACCACTTCGACCTGTGGCGTTGGTCGCGCCAGGCCCTGGGTGCGAAGGGCCTGCTGCTGGGCTGGACGCCGCTGGTGCGCAACGCGGTGCGCGCCCAGGCGTTGAAAGGGTTGAAGGCGTTCCAGGCCAGTCGTTGATAAGATTGGCGCTCTTTTCGTTTGCCAGAACCTTTTGTGAACAATCCACCTGAACCCATCGCGCCCAAGCCCTGGTTTGTCTACCTGGTGCGGGCGGCCAATGGCTCGCTCTATTGCGGGATCAGCAACGATCCGCTGCGCCGCTTTGCGATGCATCAGAGCGGCAAGGGCGCGCGGTTTTTCCTGTCCAGCCCGGCGGTCGCGCTGGTGTATACCGAGGCCTGCGCGAGCAAGGGCGAGGCGCTGCGCCAGGAACGCCTGATAAAAAAGCTCAAGAAAAGCGCCAAGGAGTGTCTGGCCCGGGCTTATCAATCTGACTGATCAGTTCCCATCAGGCCAATGGCTAGGCCGCAGGGTTTTTGCACGATAATCTGGCCGCTCCTTCATCTGGCGGAGTCCGGCATGTCTGAGTTGATCCTGCACCACTACCCCCAATCCCCTTTTGCGGAAAAAGCCCGCCTGCTCCTGGGCTACAAAGGGCTGTCCTGGCATTCGGTGACCATTCCCCCGGTGATGCCCAAGCCCGACCTGACGGCCCTGACCGGCGGCTACCGTAAAACCCCGGTGCTGCAAGTGGGTGCAGATATTTACTGCGACACCGCGCTGATCGCACGCCGCCTGGAACAGGAAAAGGCCACGCCGCCGCTGTTTCCCGAAGGCCAGGAACTGGTCAGCCAGAGCTTTGCCGCCTGGGCCGATTCGGTGGTGTTTTCCCATGCCGTGGCCTTGGTGTTCCAGCCCGAATCCCTGGCCGTGAAATTTGCCAAGGTGCCGCCGCAGTTGCTGCAGGTGCTGGTGGCCGACCGCAGCAAGATGTTCGGCGACGGCAGCGCCAGCCGCGTGCAACTGGACGTGGCGCGGCACCAGTGGCCGGCAATCATTGCGCGCCTTGAGCAGCAATTGCAGCGCCAGTCGGGGGATTTCCTGTTTGGCGAGCCATCGATTGCCGACTTTGCCATGGCCCATCCGTTGTGGTTCCTCAAAGGCTCGTCGGTGACCTCGCCGCTGGTGGATAACTATCCGGCTGCCAGCGCCTGGCTGGCGCGGGTCCTGGGCTTTGGGCATGGCACTGCCAGCGAGATGAGTGCCAAGCAGGCCCTGGAAATCGCCCGCGATAGCGCGCCTGCAGCGTTGCCGGATGAAGTGTTTGCAGATCCCAACGGGTTCAGGGGCGGCCAGCAAGTGACCATCGCCGCGACCGACTACGGCGTCGACCCGGTGGCGGGGGAGTTGATGTTTGCCGGCCGTGAAGAACTGATCCTGCGTCGCGAGGATGAGCGCGGCGGCACTGTGCATGTGCACTTTCCGCGCCTGGGCTTCTTAATCCGTTAATCAAACCGCTGTAGGCGTGGGTTAATGCGCAGATCGCCTGTGGGAGCGGGCTTGCCCGCGATGGCGGTGGGTCAGTTAATGCAACTCTGACTGACACACCGCCATCGCGGGCAAGCCCGCTCCCACATTTGATCTGCGCTTAACTGATCGGCATTAGGGCTTGCTCGCGCCTACAGGTTCAGGGCGGACAGGATGGCATCCGGGTTGTAGTCGCGAATCTGCGTGCCATTCACGTCCACAAATGGAATCCCGCCGCCGCCCAGGGCCTCATAGGCCTTGCGGCCCTGGGTATCCTTTTCGATATCCACGCTCTTGTAGGGAATGCCTTTCTGATCGAGGAACCGCTGGGTCTGCTTGCAGTACCCGCACCACTCGGTGGTGTACAGCGTCACCCGGGCGGTGGCCCGCACCTGCTCCGGCACCACCTGCGAGGGGTTGAACAACCGCTCGATCTTGCCCCAGTTCTGGATCGCCACCACCACCAGCAGCACCAGCAGGACTTTCTTCAGGACCCCGCCGAGCATCAGTTACGGCGCTTGAGCTGGTCGGTCAGTTGGGTCGGCAAGCCCTTGATGATCAGGGTGCCGGCGGCTTCGTCATACTCGATCTTGTCGCCCAGCAGGTGCGCTTCAAAGCTGATGGACAAGCCTTCGGCGCGCCCGGTGAAGCGGCGGAACTGGTTGAGGGTGCGCTTATCGGCGGGGATTTCCGGTGACAGGCCGTAGTCCTTGTTGCGGATATGGTCGTAGAACGCCTTTGGCCGATCTTCATCGATCAAGCCCGACAGTTCTTCCAGGCCCATCGGCTCGCCGAGCTTGGCCTGGCTGCTGGCGTAGTCCACCAGGGTCTTGGTCTTCTCGCGGGCGGACTCGTCCGGCAGGTCTTCGCTCTCGACGAAGTCGCTGAAGGCCTTGAGCAGGGTGCGCGTCTCGCCCGGGCCGTCGACGCCTTCCTGGCAGCCGATAAAGTCGCGGAAGTACTCCGAGACCTTCTTGCCGTTCTTACCCTTGATAAACGAGATGTACTGCTTGGACTGCTTGTTGTTCTGCCATTCGGACACGTTGATCCGTGCCGCCAGGTGCAACTGGCCCAGGTCCAGGTGGCGCGAGGGCGTCACGTCCAGCTCGTCGGTCACCGCCACGCCTTCGCTGTGGTGCAGCAGGGCGATGGCCAGGTAGTCGGTCATGCCCTGTTGATAGTGGGCAAACAGCACGTGGCCGCCGACAGAGAGGTTGGATTCCTCCATCAGCTTCTGCAGGTGTTCCACGGCAATCCGGCTGAAGGCGGTGAAATCCTTGGCGCCGTCGAAATATTCCTTCAACCAGCCGCTGAACGGGTGCGCGCCGGACTCGGCATGGAACAAACCCCAGGCCTTGCCTTGCTTGGCGTTATAGCTCTCGTTGAGGTCGGCGAGCATGTTCTCGATGGCGGCGGACTCGGCCAGTTCGGAGTCACGGGCGTGGAGAACTGCGGGCGTGCCGTCGGGTTTTTTGTCGATCAGGTGGACGATGCAGTGACGGATCGGCATGGGCTTCTCGGCTGGTTGGGCGGGAGCGGTTGGCCTCCCGGAAAAAGTCGCCAGTGTACCGCACCCGTTGGTCGCGGCGTCGTTTGCAGCGGTTTTGGCAGGCCTCTGACGGCCCATATGCCTTTTTTTCACGGTTTAGAGCGATAAAGCTGACCAAATGGGTAGGTAGAAGCGGATATTTCCCCGTCTCTGTGCTAGTTTTGCCCCGTCTTACGCGATGTATCGGCGTTAAGCGTGCATTCAGCATTTGTCAGGTCGAACCAAACCCCGTTTCAAGCATCTATAACCCCGATCTCTCGCGGTTATGGCCAGGGGTGCCAGGCCTTGACGGTCGGGCTCGATGGCTGACACTGCACTCTGCAATCCAAATGAATTTGATAGGGAAGGAACACCACAATGGCTTTGACTAAAGACCAACTGATCGCTGATATCGCCGAATCCACTGACACCACCAAGGTTCAAGTACGTGCAGTACTGGAGCAACTGGCTCAGATCGTTGGTGACCAGCTGGACAACGGCGGCGAAATCACTCTGCCAGGTGTTGGCAAGCTGAAAGTGGCCGAGCGTCCAGCCCGTACCGGCCGTAACCCTTCGACTGGCGCTGCCATCGAAATCGCTGCGAAGAAAGTGATCAAGCTGGTTGTGGCCAAAGGCCTGACCGACTCGATCAACAAGTAAGACGCAGCAAAAAAAACCGTGCATCGGAGCGATCCGGGCACGGTTTTTTGTTGCCTGCGATTTGCCTCTAGCGCACCCAGCGCTGGCGCCAGATCTGCTGCTCGTTCTTGGTCTGGAAGGTCCATGCCACAAAACGGCTCTGTTTCTGGCCCTGGGACATCTCCACCACCTGGCTTTCCAGGACCCCGGCCTTTTTCAGCGCGGTCTCGATGGCAGGCAGGTTGGACGCTTTTGACACCAGGGTGCTGAACCACAGCACTTTATGCGCAAAATGCGCGCTTTCGGCGATCAATTGCGTGACAAACCGCGCCTCACCGCCCTCGCACCACAGCTCTGCCGATTGGCCGCCGAAGTTCAATACCGGCAATTTGCGCTTGGGGTCGGCCTTGCCCAGGGCACGCCACTTGCGCTCGCTGCCTTTGGTCGCTTCATCCATGGAGGCATGGAAGGGCGGGTTGCACATGGTCAGGTCAAAACGCTCACCCGGCTCCAGTAGCCCCAGCAGAATATGCTTGGGATTGGTTTGCTGGCGCAGTTGGATGACCTTGCTCAGGTCATTGGACTGCACAATGGCCTTGGCGGCGGCCACGGCGGTCGGGTCGATCTCGGAGCCGAGGAAGTTCCAGCGGTAGTCCATGTAGCCGATCAGCGGATAGACGCAGTTGGCGCCCATGCCGATGTCCAGCACCTTGACGATCGAGCCACGGGGAATCTTGCCGTCGTTGACGCTGGCCAGCAGGTCGGCGAGGAAGTGCACGTAATCGGCACGGCCCGGCACCGGTGGGCACAGGTAGTCAGCCGGGATATCCCAGTGCTGCACGCCATAGAACGCCTTGAGCAGCGCCCGGTTGAACACCCGCACCGCGTCCGGGCTGGCGAAGTCGATGCTTTCCTTGCCGTAGGGGTTGAGGATCACATACTGGGCCAGTTCTGGCGTGGTCTTGATCAGCGCGGGGAAGTCGTAACGGCCCTGGTGGCGGTTGCGCGGGTGCAGGGTCGCTTCCTTGCGCGGCGCGACGGGCTTGGCCGTGGTGGCGGTTTTCGGCTTCTTGCGGGGCGGTTTGGGTGTGCTGGGGGCGGTCATGATGATTCTGGTGTTGGCTCAAAGTGGCGGCCATTGTCACACATCCTGAGCCCAACCCGTTCAACTGTAGGAGCCGGCTTGCCGGCGATGCGGGTGACTCGGTGTATCGGGCAGATCGAGGTGATGCTATCGCCGGCAAACCGGCTCCTACATTGATTGGGTTTGCAGGGCCAAAAAAAAGAGACCCGAAGGTCTCTTTTTTACGCAGGCCGGCCCTTACAGGCTGGAAATCCGCGCATGTTGCTCCGCCAGCTTGCCCAACGCCTGTTCGGCCTCGGCCAGCTTGGCGCGTTCCTTGTCGATGACTTCGGCCGGGGCCTTGTCCACGAACGCCGCATTGGACAGCTTGCCGCCGACGCGCTGCACTTCGCCCTGCAAACGCAGGATTTCCTTGTCCAGGCGTGCCAGTTCGGCGCCTTTGTCGATCAGGCCGGCCATCGGCACCAGCACTTCCATCTCGCCAACCAGTGCGGTGGCAGACAGCGGTGCTTCGGCGCCATCAGCCAATACGGTGATCGACTCCAGCTTCGCCAGCTTCTTGAGCAAGGCGTCGTTCTCGGTGAGACGGCGCAGGTCTTCGGCACTGGCGTTCTTCACGAACACTGCCAAAGGCTTGCCCGGGCCGATGTTCATCTCGGCGCGGATGTTGCGCGTGCCGAGCATCAGGGCCTTGAGCCATTCGATATCGCTTTCGGCGGCCTCGTCGATGCGGGCTTCATTGGCCACCGGCCAAGGTTGCAGCATGATGGTCTTGCCTTGGATACCGGCCAGCGGCGCCAGGCGCTGCCAGATTTCTTCGGTGATGAACGGCATGAACGGATGCGCCAGGCGCAACGCCACTTCCAGCACGCGCACCAGGGTGCGACGGGTGCCGCGCTGGCGCTCGATCGGTGCGTTCTCGTCCCACAGCACCGGCTTGGACAGTTCCAGGTACCAGTCGCAATACTGGTTCCAGATGAACTCGTACAGCGCTTGTGCGGCCAGGTCGAAACGGAACTGGTCGAGTTGGCGGGTCACTTCGGCTTCGGTGCGCTGCAACTGCGAGATGATCCAGCGATCAGCCAGGGACAGCTCAAAGGCTTCGCCGTTCTGGCCGCAGTCTTCGCCCTTGTCCAGCACGTAGCGCGCCGCGTTCCAGATCTTGTTGCAGAAGTTGCGATAGCCTTCGACGCGGCCCATGTCGAACTTGATGTCGCGACCGGTGGACGCCAGCGAGCAGAAGGTGAAGCGCAGGGCATCGGTGCCGTAGCTGGCGATGCCGTCGGCGAACTCGTCGCGGGTCTGCTTCTCGATCTTTTTCGCCAGTTTCGGCTGCATCAGGCCCGAGGTGCGTTTTTGCACCAGGGTTTCCAGGTCGATGCCGTCGATGATGTCCAGCGGGTCCAGCACGTTGCCCTTGGACTTGGACATCTTCTGGCCCTGGCCATCACGCACCAGGCCGTGCACGTACACGGTCTTGAACGGTACCTGCGGGGTGCCGTCCTCGTTCTTCACCAAATGCATGGTGAGCATGATCATCCGGGCAACCCAGAAGAAAATGATGTCGAAACCGGTGACCAGCACGTCGGTGGAGTGGAATTTCTTCAGGAACTCGGTCTGCTGCGGCCAGCCCAGGGTCGAGAAGGTCCACAGGCCCGAACTGAACCAGGTGTCCAGTACGTCGTTGTCCTGTTGCAGCGCCACGTCCGCACCGAGGTTGTGCTTGGCGCGCACTTCGGCTTCATCGCGGCCGACGTAGACCTTGCCCGACTCGTCGTACCAGGCCGGAATGCGGTGGCCCCACCACAACTGACGGCTGATGCACCAATCCTGGATATCGCGCATCCACGAGAAGTACATGTTTTCGTACTGTTTGGGCACGAACTGGATACGGCCATCTTCCACGGCAGCAATCGCAGGTTCTGCCAACGGCTTGGTGGAGACGTACCACTGGTCGGTCAGCCACGGCTCGATCACCGTGCCGGAGCGGTCGCCTTTCGGTACTTTCAGGGCGTGGTCATCCACGCTGACCAACAGGCCGGCGGCATCGAACGCGGCAACGATCTGCTTGCGTGCTTCAAAGCGGTCGAGGCCGGCGTATTCGGCCGGGATCTTGCCGTCGATGCTGTCGTTCAGCGTACCGTCGAGGTTGAACACCTGGCAGGCCGGCAGAACGGCGGCGTTCTTGTCGAAGATGTTCAGCAGCGGCAGGTTATGGCGCTTGCCGACTTCGTAGTCGTTGAAATCGTGGGCCGGGGTGATTTTCACGCAGCCGGTGCCGAATTCAGGGTCGCAGTAATCATCGGCGATGATCGGGATGCGGCGGCCGACCAATGGCAGCTCGACGAATTTACCGATCAGGGCCTGGTAGCGTTCGTCTTGCGGGTTAACGGCCACGGCGGCGTCGCCGAGCATGGTTTCCGGACGGGTGGTGGCGACGATCAGGTAGTCGTTGCCTTCGGCGGTCTTGGCGCCATCGGCCAGCGGGTACTTGAGATTCCACAGGAAACCTTTCTCGTCGTGGTTTTCCACTTCAAGGTCGGAAATCGCCGTGTGCAGCTTGGTATCCCAGTTCACCAGGCGCTTGCCGCGGTAGATCAGGCCATCTTCGTGCAGGCGCACGAAAGCTTCCTTGACCGCTTCCGACAGGCCGTCGTCCATGGTGAAACGCTCGCGGCTCCAGTCTACGGACGAGCCGAGGCGACGGATCTGACGGCTGATATTGCCGCCGGACTGGTCCTTCCATTCCCAGATTTTTTCCAGGAATTTCTCGCGGCCCAGGTCGTGACGGCTCTGGCCGGTGGCTTCCAGTTGGCGTTCCACCAGCATCTGGGTGGCAATGCCGGCATGGTCGGTGCCCGGCTGCCACAGGGTGTTGCGACCCTGCATGCGGCGGAAACGGATCAGGGCGTCCATGATCGCGTTGTTGAAACCGTGACCCATGTGCAGGCTGCCGGTGACGTTCGGTGGCGGGATCATGATGGTGTAGGACTCGCCCGCACCTTGCGGAGCGAAATAGTTCTCGGACTCCCAGGTCTGGTACCAGGAAGTTTCAATAGCGTGCGGCTGGTAGGTCTTATCCATGCGCGGCGGGACCCTAGTTGGCATTTATTCAGGAAAGCCGACAAGTATAACGAGGGATAGGGGAGAGGGCGAGACGAAGAGAAGGGCTACGGCTGGCGCGGGTCAAATGTAGGAGCGGGCTTGCCCGCTCCTACAGGGGATCTCAGGACTGGTACTGGCTGAGCAACCGCTCCATGCGCGCATCCATCCGGCGCTTGATCTCGGTTTCGATGTGCGGGGCAAAGTCGTCGATCACGTCCTGCATGATCAATTGCGCAGCGGCGCGCAGTTCGTTGTCCAGGTGCAGCAGCAAGGCGTCGGGGGCTTTTTCGGCGGCAGGTTGCGTGGGCGCCGCTTGTACGACGGGCGGCTCGACAGGCTCGGCTACGCCAGGCTTGGCGCCGACCTGGTCGAACAGCAGGGGGATCTGTACCTCTTCTGCGACAGTATCGGTCAGCAGCGGTGGTTGCAGGTTGTCATCACCCAGCAACTGGCGGATCGACTCAAGGTCGTCCAGCAGGTGGTCAGACGGTTTTAGCGGGTTTGAAGTGTCCATCATGTGCTCAGAGTCGCTGTAATCGGTGATCTTGCAGAGAATAGCCCTGTTCGCGGTAGAAACGGAAACTCTCCCGCGCGGCCTGACGAATAGCCGGATCTTCCACCACCACTTCCGCCACGCGGGCGAAACCCTTGGCGAACGCCGGCACTTTCAGGTCCAGGTTGACCAACAGGTCATGGTGATCACCACAACTGTCGCCCACACCCAGTACCACCAGGCTCTCAGGCTCCGATTCTGCGGGGCCGTGGGGCACGAAGCTCTCGCCCTTGAAGCGCCACAGGCGGGCATCGAGGTCGTCACGCTGGGCGCTGTCGCTGCAATGCAGGTAGATGCGATGGCCCATGCGCCAGGCTTTTTCCGTGAGCTTGCAGGCAAAGTCCAGGCGCGCCGACGGATCGGCGCTGGGCAATATATAGAAGTCGACTTGGGTCATTACATGTCCTGCAGCGGCCTGCATGCTTTACCTGTAGGAGCGAGCTTGCTCGCGAAAATCGTTAACGATGACGCGTTCATTCTGAATGAACGCGTTGTCCTCAGGTTTTTCGCGAGCAAGCTCGCTCCTACAGGGTCAAGCAGGGGCCGTGATGTTTAGGCCTTGGCGCGATCCAGCAGGTATTGGGTCAGCAGCGGCACCGGACGACCGGTAGCGCCCTTGTCTTTGCCACCGCTGGTCCAGGCGGTGCCGGCGATGTCCAGGTGGGCCCAGTTGAAGTTCTTGGCAAAGCGCGACAGGAAGCAGGCGGCGGTGATGGTGCCGGCCTTTGGTCCGCCGATGTTGGCGATGTCGGCGAACGGGCTGTCCAGTTGCTCCTGGTACTCATCGAACAACGGCAGTTGCCACGCACGGTCGTCGGCGGCCTTGCCGGCGCTGAGCAGTTGCTCGACCAGCTCGTCGCTGTTGCCCAAAAGGCCCGAGGTATGGGAACCCAGGGCGACGATGCAGGCACCGGTCAGGGTCGCGATATCGATCACCGCCTGTGGCTTGAAGCGCTCGGCGTAGGTCAGGGCATCGCACAGCACCAGGCGACCTTCGGCGTCGGTGTTGAGGATTTCCACGGTCTGGCCGCTCATAGTGGTGACGATGTCACCTGGGCGCGCAGCCCCGCCGCTCGGCATGTTCTCGGCACAGGCCAGGATGCACACCAGGTTGATCGGCAGCTTGAGTTCGAGCACGGCACGCAGGGTGCCGAAGACACTGGCGGCGCCGCCCATGTCGTACTTCATCTCGTCCATGCCGGCGCCCGGCTTGAGGCTGATGCCGCCAGTGTCGAAGGTGATGCCTTTACCGACCAGGGCGAACGGCTTGTCGGCCTTCTTGCCGCCGTTGTATTGCATGACGATCAGGCGGGGTGGCTGGTCGCTGCCCTGGCCCACGGCATAGAACGAGCCCATGCCCAGTTCCTTGATCTTCTTCTCGTCGAGCACTTCGACTTTCAGGCCCTTGAACTCTTTACCCAAGGCCTTGGCCTGCTCGCCGAGGTAGGTCGGGTGGCAGATGTTGGGTGGCATATTGCCCAGGTCGCGGGTGAACGCCATGCCGGCGGCGATGGCCTGGGCGTGGGTGGTGGCGCGCTGTACTTCAGCCTGGGCGGCCTTGATGGTCAGCAGGGTGATTTTCTTCAGGGCGCGGGGTTCGGCTTTCTGGCTCTTGAACTGGTCGAAGGTGTAGCCGCCATCCAGCAGGGTTTCGGCCAGCAGGCGGGTCTTGCCATAGCTGTCGCGGCCCTTGACCACGATTTCGTCCAGCGCCAGTGCCGCATCGCTGCCGCCCAGGCCCTTGAGGGTGTTGAGGATGGCGCTGATGATCTTGCGGAACGGGCGGTCGCCCAGTTCGGCGTCCTTGCCCACGCCCACCAGCAATACGCGGTCGGCCTTGAGGTTGGGCAGGCTTTGCAGCAGCAGGCTTTGGCCGACCTTGCCGGCCAGGTCGCCACGCTTGAGCACGGCGCTGATGGCGCCACCGCTCAGTTCATCGACTTGTTTGGCGGCCGCGCCGAGCTTGCGGCCTTCGCCGATGGCGACCACGAGGGTGGCGGTCTTCAACGTTTCGGGGCTAACGCTTTTTACAACCAATTCCATGTTCGGGTCCCTTATATAAGGTCAAAGAGCCTGGAGTCTGTACTCCGGCCTGTAGGCTGGGCCGCCTGTAGGCGAGCCCGACAAGGCCCGCAGTTTGTACCGCGCCGCCCGAGCCTGACAACCCTTGACGCCAGCTTTGTGCACGGCTGTGAGCAAGCTCCGTGACAGGCGCCGACAATCACAGGATAATGCGCCATCTTTTTCGCCGGCCCGTGTCAACGGGGCGACTTGATATGCTTGCTTGTTTGGCCGCCTTAGCCTGACAACCCTGGAGTGTCTGGTTTGATTGTCTTCCGTTATCTGTCCCGCGAAGTCCTGCTGACCCTGAGTGCCGTGAGTGCGGTGTTGTTGGTCATCATCATGAGTGGTCGTTTCGTCAAATACCTGGCCCAGGCTGCCTCGGGGGCCCTGGATCCGGGTTCGCTGTTCCTGATCATGGGCTTTCGCCTGCCGGGGTTCCTGCAACTGATCCTGCCCCTGGGCCTGTTTCTCGGGATCCTGCTGGCCTATGGCCGGCTCTACCTCGAAAGCGAGATGACCGTGCTCTCGGCCACCGGCATGAGCCAGCAGCGCCTGCTGGCCATGACCATGGTCCCGGCCACTGGCGTGGCGCTGGTGGTGGCCTGGTTGAGCCTGAGCCTGGCCCCCCAGGGCGCCATGCAGTTCCAGCTGGTGCTCAACAAACAGGACGCGATGACCGAGTTCGACACCCTCGAACCGGGCCGTTTCCAGGCGCTCAACGACGGCACCCGCGTGACCTACACCGAGCGCATGACCGACGATCGGGCCAACCTCGGCGGCGTGTTCATCTCCGAGAAGCGCCTGGGCCAGGACAAGAAAGACCGTGGCATTTCCGTACTGGTGGCCGATAGCGGGCGCCAGGAAGTGCGTCCGGATGGCAGCCGCTACCTGATCCTGGAGAACGGCTATCGCTACGACGGCAGCCCCGGCCAGGCCGACTACCGCGCCATCAAGTACGACACCTACGGGGTGATGCTGGCCCGGCCGGATGTGAGCAACGAGGTCACCGACCGCGACGCGATCCCGACCCCGGCCCTGATCGGCAGCAAGGAGTTGCGCTCGATTGCCGAACTGCAATGGCGTATTTCCCTGCCACTGCTGGTGTTTATCGTCACGCTGATGGCGGTGCCGCTGTCCCGGGTCAACCCGCGCCAGGGTCGCTTCCTCAAGTTGCTGCCGGCGATCCTGCTGTACATGGCCTACCTGACCATCCTGATTTCCGCCCGTGGCTCCCTGGAGAAGGGCAAGCTGTCGCCGACCCTGGGGCTGTGGTGGGTCCACGGCATCTTCCTGGTGATTGGCCTGGGCCTGCTGTATTGGGAACCGATTCGCTTGAAAATGCAGAGCCGTCGCGGCATGAAGGAGATGGCTCGTGGGTAAGTTGGATCGCTACATCGGTAGCAGCGTACTGGTCGCCATCCTGGCGGTATTGGGCATCATCCTCGGGTTGGCGTCGTTGTTTGCCTTCATTGATGAAGTGGGCAACGTCACCGATACCTACACGGTCACTGACGTACTGAGCTACGTGGCGCTGACCGCACCGCGCCGCCTCTACGACATGATGCCGATGGCCGCGCTGATCGGCTGCCTGATCGGCCTGGGCAGCCTGGCCAGCAACAGCGAGCTGACCATCATGCGCGCGGCGGGGGTGTCCATCGCCCGTATCGTCTGGGCCGTGATGAAACCCATGCTGCTGCTGATGGCCGCCAGTGTATTGATCGGCGAATACGTGGCGCCACCGGCGGAAACCACCGCCCAGGCCAACCGTGCGCTGGCCCAGGGTTCGGGCGATGCCCAGAGCTCCAAGCGAGGCCTGTGGCACCGCCAGGGCGATGAATTCATCCACATCAACGCGGTGCAACCCGGTGGCCTGTTGGTGGGTGTCACCCGTTATCGCTTTGATGAAGAGCGCCATATGCTGTCGTCGAGCTTTGCCAAACGGGCACAGTTCAATGACAACCAGTGGGTGTTGAGCGATGTCACCACCACTCATTTCCGCAATCCCGGCAAAGGCACCGAGGCCAGCACCGAGGTGATCAACGAGCCGACACAGGCCTGGGACATCGCGCTCAAGCCGGAACTGCTCAATACCGTGGTGATGATCCCGGAAAGCCTGCCGATCTCCGGTTTGTGGAGCTATATCCACTACCTCAAGGACCAGGGCCTGAACAACGGCCGCTACTGGCTGGCATTTTGGGTCAAGGTGTTGCAGCCGGTGGTGACCGCTGCACTGGTGTTGATGGCGATTTCGTTTATTTTCGGCCCGTTGCGCTCGGTAACCCTGGGCCAGCGGGTATTTACCGGGGTATTGGTCGGTTTCACCTTCCGCATTGCCCAGGACCTGCTGGGGCCGTCGAGCCTGGTATTCGGCTTTTCGCCGCTGTTTGCGGTGCTGGTGCCGACCGCCATCTGTGCCCTGGCCGGGTTCTGGCTGCTGCGCCGGGCCGGTTGATCCGCGCTTGTTGAACAAAAAATGCCCCATTCGCAAGAACGGGGCATTTTTGTTATTGGTCGCCAAAGATGACGTCTGGCCCGAGCATCAGGTACAATTCCCGGCTATTTTTCAGCGGGCAATCTGCCTGCAGCCTTTTTGAGTGTTGATCCGTGAGTGATTTGAGTCATATCCGCAATTTCTCCATCATCGCCCACATTGACCATGGTAAGTCGACGCTGGCCGATCGATTCATCCAGATGTGCGGCGGCCTTGCCGAGCGTGAAATGGAAGCCCAGGTCCTGGACTCCATGGACCTCGAACGCGAGCGCGGGATCACCATCAAGGCCCACAGCGTTACCCTGTACTACACCGCCAAAGACGGTATCAAGTACCAGCTGAACTTCATTGACACCCCGGGCCACGTCGACTTTACCTATGAAGTCAGCCGTTCCCTGGCGGCCTGTGAAGGCGCGTTGCTGGTAGTGGATGCGGGCCAGGGCGTAGAAGCCCAGTCCGTGGCCAACTGCTACACCGCCATCGAGCAGGGCCTGGAAGTCATGCCGGTGCTGAACAAGATCGACCTGCCACAGGCTGATCCGGACCGCGTGAAGGAAGAAATCGAAAAAATCATCGGCATTGACGCCACCGACGCCGTCGAGTGCAGCGCCAAGACTGGCCTGGGTGTCGACGAAGTGCTCGAGCGCCTGGTCAAGACCATTCCCGCGCCAACCGGCAACTACGAAGATCCGCTGCAAGCGTTGATCATCGACTCCTGGTTCGACAACTACCTGGGCGTTGTGTCCCTGGTACGCGTGCGCCATGGCCGGGTGAAGAAGGGCGACAAGATCCTGGTCAAGTCCACCGGCAAGATCCACCTGGTGGACAGCGTCGGTGTATTCAACCCCAAGCACACCGCTACCACTGATCTGAAAGCCGGTGAAGTAGGCTTCATCATCGCCGGTATCAAGGACATCCACGGTGCGCCGGTCGGTGACACCCTGACCTTGAGCTCGACGCCTGATGTCGATGTGCTGCCAGGTTTCAAGCGCATCCAGCCACAGGTTTATGCCGGTCTGTTCCCGGTCAGCTCCGACGACTTCGAGGATTTTCGCGAAGCCCTGCAAAAGCTGACCCTCAACGACTCTTCGTTGCAGTACACCCCGGAAAGCTCCGACGCCCTGGGCTTCGGCTTCCGCTGCGGGTTCCTGGGCATGCTGCACATGGAGATCATCCAGGAGCGCCTGGAGCGCGAGTACGACCTGGACCTGATCACCACCGCGCCAACCGTTATTTTTGAGCTGGCGCTGAAAACCGGTGAAACGATTTACGTCGACAACCCGTCCAAGTTGCCGGATCTGTCGTCCATCGAAGACATGCGCGAACCGATCGTGCGCGCCAATATTCTTGTGCCGCAGGAACACCTGGGCAACGTCATTACCCTGTGTATCGAAAAGCGTGGCGTGCAGCACGACATGCTGTTCCTCGGTACCCAGGTCCAAGTGACCTACGATTTGCCGATGAACGAAGTGGTCCTGGACTTCTTTGACCGTCTCAAATCCACCAGTCGCGGCTATGCTTCGCTGGATTACCATTTCGACCGTTATCAATCGGCCAATCTGGTGAAGCTCGATGTATTGATCAACGGTGACAAGGTTGATGCCCTGGCGCTCATCGTCCACAAGGACAATGCGCACTACAAAGGTCGCCAACTGACCGAGAAGATGAAAGAACTGATTCCGCGCCAGATGTTCGACGTCGCGATCCAGGCCGCCATTGGCGGGCAGATCATTGCGCGGACTTCCGTCAAGGCACTCAGAAAGAACGTACTGGCCAAATGCTATGGCGGCGACGTGAGCCGTAAGCGCAAGCTGCTCGAGAAGCAAAAGGCCGGTAAAAAACGCATGAAGCAAGTGGGCAACGTGGAAATTCCACAAGAAGCCTTCCTTGCGGTGCTCAGGTTGGATAGTTAGGTCCTATGTCACTAAATTTCCCGCTGTTGCTGGTCATCGCCGTTGCCGTCTGTGGTCTCCTGGCGCTGCTCGATCTGCTGTTCTTCGCCCCGCGTCGTCGGGCGGCCATCGCGTCCTATCAGGGCAGCGTCAGCCAGCCCGATGGCGTAGTGATCGAGAAGCTGAACAAAGAGCCTTTGCTGGTTGAATACGGCAAGTCGTTCTTCCCGGTGTTGTTCATCGTGCTGGTGCTGCGCTCGTTTCTGGTAGAGCCGTTCCAGATTCCTTCGGGCTCGATGAAACCAACCCTGGATGTGGGCGACTTCATCCTGGTGAACAAGTTTTCCTACGGGATCCGCTTGCCGGTGATCGACAAGAAAATCATCGAGGTGGGTGATCCGCAGCGCGGCGATGTGATGGTGTTCCGCTACCCAAGCGACCCGAACGTCAACTACATCAAGCGTGTGGTCGGCCTGCCGGGTGACGTGATCCGCTACACCAGCGACAAGCGCCTGTTCGTCAATGGCGAATCGGTGGCCGAGAAACTCATCGGTTCCGAGCCGAACACCCTGGGCAGCGCCGAGCTGTACGAGGAAAAACTCGGGGCGGTAGAGCACCAGATCCGCAAGGAAATGAGCCGCTACCGTTCGCCGCCCGACAACCAGTGGACCGTGCCTGCCGGGCACTACTTCATGATGGGCGACAACCGCGACAACTCCAATGACAGCCGCTACTGGGATGATCCAAGCATTCCCAAGGAGCTGCTGGGCATGGTTCCCGACCAGAATATCGTCGGCAAGGCCTTCGCGGTCTGGATGAGCTGGCCCGAACCCAAGCTCAGCCACCTGCCGAACTTCTCGCGGGTGGGGCTGATCAAGTAATCCATGCGGCGCTGTGAACACAGCGCCGAATGCTTTTCTGGGGCTTGGACATTGGTCCGGCCTCGAGCAACACACAGCATTGCCAGGATTTGAATTTGAACACAGCGTTAATCGTCGATGGCCTTTGCCGCCACGTACTGAAAGTAGGTAAACCGTGAGCGTTTCTTTGAGTCGTCTTGAGCGTCAGCTCGGTTACACCTTCAAGGACCAGGAATTGATGGTCCTTGCCCTCACACACCGCAGTTTTGCCGGGCGCAACAACGAACGCCTGGAATTCCTCGGTGATGCCATTCTCAACTTCGCCGCTGGCGAAGCCCTGTTCAACCGCTTCCCCCTGGCCCGTGAAGGCCAGTTGTCGCGCCTGCGCGCGCGCCTGGTGAAAGGCGAGACCCTGGCCGTCCTGGCCCGTGGTTTTGACTTGGGCGAATACCTGCGCCTGGGTTCCGGCGAGTTGAAAAGCGGCGGTTTCCGCCGTGAGTCGATCCTGGCCGATGCCCTGGAAGCCCTGATCGGCGCGATCTATCTCGATGCCGGGATGGAAGTGGCCAAGGAGCGGGTCATGGCCTGGCTGGCGTCGGAAATCGACAGCCTGACCCTGGTGGATACCAACAAGGATCCCAAGACCCGGCTGCAGGAATTTTTGCAGTCGCGCGGCTGCGAACTGCCACGCTACGAAGTGGTGGATATCCAGGGTGAGCCGCATTGCCGTGTGTTCTTCGTCGAGTGCGAAGTCACCTTATTGAACGAAAAAAGCCGAGGTCAGGGTGTGAGCCGTCGTATTGCCGAACAGGTAGCGGCCGCTGCAGCACTGATTGCCCTGGGCGTGGAGAATGGCCATGACTGATTCAACCGCAACACGCTGTGGCTATGTTGCCATCGTCGGCCGTCCCAACGTGGGCAAGTCCACGCTGCTCAACCATATCCTGGGGCAGAAGCTGGCGATCACCTCGCGCAAGCCGCAGACCACCCGCCACAACATGCTGGGCATCAAGACCGAAGGCAACGTGCAAGCGGTCTATGTCGACACCCCGGGCATGCACAAAGGCGGCGAGAAAGCCCTGAATCGCTACATGAACAAGACCGCTTCAGCGGCGTTGAAAGACGTCGACGTGGTGATCTTCGTGGTTGACCGCACCAAGTGGACCGATGAGGACCAGATGGTGCTGGAGCGTGTGCAGTATGTCACCGGCCCGTTGATCGTCGCGCTGAACAAGACCGACCGTATCGAAGACAAAGCCGAGTTGATGCCGCACCTGAGCTGGTTGCAGGAACAACTGCCGAACGCCCAGATCATGCCGATCTCGGCCCAGCACGGGCACAACCTCGAAGCCCTGGAGCGGGTGATCGCCGGCTACCTGCCGGAGAACGAGCACTTCTTCCCGGAAGACCAGATCACCGACCGCAGCAGCCGTTTCCTCGCCGCTGAACTGGTACGCGAGAAAATCATGCGCCAGATGGGTGCCGAGCTGCCGTACCAGATCACCGTGGAAATCGAAGAGTTCAAGCAGCAGGGCAAGACCCTGCATATCCACGCGCTGATCCTCGTCGAACGTGACGGCCAGAAAAAAATCATCATTGGCGACAAGGGCGAGCGCATCAAGCGCATCGGCACCGAGGCGCGCAAGGACATGGAATTGCTGTTCGATTCCAAGATCATGCTTAACCTGTGGGTGAAGGTTAAGGGTGGCTGGTCTGATGATGAGCGCGCACTGCGCTCCCTGGGCTACGGCGACCTGTAATCAGTCACCAGTAACACCGCAGGACAAAATGTGGGAGCGGGCTTGTGTGGGAGCTGGCTTGCCTGCGATAGCATCGCCTCGGTCTACGTGACACATCGAGGCGTCTGCATCGCAGGCAAGCCAGCTCCCACACAAGACAGGTCCCACATTGGTTTATCGCTGTTCTTAAGTTCTGCGAAGAGACATTCATGTCCCCAACCCCACCCCCCAGCCAACCCGCCTACGTCCTGCACAGCCGCGCCTACCGCGAGACCAGCGCCCTGGTGGACTTCCTCACGCCCCAAGGCCGGCTACGCGCGGTACTGCGCAGCGCGCGGGGCAAGGCGGGCACGTTGGCGCGGCCATTCGTGGCCCTGGAGGTGGAGTTTCGCGGCAAGGGCGAGCTGAAAAACGTCGGCCGCCTGGAAAGCATCGGCACTTCGGCCTGGCTCAATGGCGAGGCGCTGTTCAGTGGCCTGTACCTCAACGAACTGCTGATCCGTCTTTTGCCCGCCGAAGACCCGCACCCAGCGGTGTTCGATCACTACGCCGCCACCTTGCTGGCCCTGGCCGAAGGCCGTCCCCTGGAGCCGCTGTTGCGTGCTTTCGAGTGGCGCCTGCTCGACGACCTGGGCTACGGTTTTGAACTGAGCAACGACCTGCACGGCGAGCCCATCGCCAGCGACGGCATGTACCGCCTGCAAGTGGACGCCGGGCTGGAGCGCGTCTATCTGCTGCAACCGGGCCTGTTCCAGGGCACCGAACTGCTGGCCATGAGCGAGGCTGACTGGACAGCGCCTGGCGCCCTGTCTGCCGCCAAGCGCCTGATGCGCCAGGCCCTGGCCGTACATCTGGGCGGTCGGCCATTGGTCAGTCGCGAGTTGTTTCGAAAGCCCTGACATCCCCGTGTATGCTGTGCACCGATTCTTTCCCTTTTCAGGAGCGCTTCCGTGACCACCAGCAATCGCATTCTTCTTGGCGTCAACATCGACCACGTCGCCACCCTGCGCCAGGCCCGGGGCACTCGCTACCCTGATCCGGTGAAGGCTGCGCTGGATGCCGAAGAAGCAGGCGCCGACGGGATCACCGTGCACCTGCGCGAAGACCGCCGGCACATCCAGGAGCGCGACGTACTGGTGCTCAAGGACGTGCTGCAAACCCGCATGAACTTCGAAATGGGCATCACCGAAGAAATGATGGCCTTCGCCGAGCGCATCCGCCCGGCACATATCTGCCTGGTCCCGGAAACACGCCAGGAACTGACCACCGAAGGCGGCCTGGATGTGGCCGGCCAGGAAGCGCGGATCAAGGCTGCGGTCGAGCGCCTGGCGCAGATCGGCAGTGAAGTCTCGCTGTTCATCGATGCCGACGAACGGCAGATCGAAGCCTCGCGCCGTGTGGGCGCCCCGGCCATTGAGTTGCACACCGGGCGCTACGCCGATGCCACAACCCCGACCGAAGTCGCCGACGAACTGCAACGCATCATCGATGGCGTGGCCTGCGGCCTGCGTGAGGGCCTGGTGGTCAACGCCGGCCATGGCCTGCACTACCACAACGTCGAAGCCGTGGCGGCGATCAAGGGCATCAACGAACTGAACATCGGCCACGCCCTGGTCGCCCATGCGCTGTTCGTCGGTTTCAAGGGCGCGGTCGCCGAGATGAAAGCGCTGATCCTGGCCGCCGCCAAGCCCTGAGCAACGCTGAAGATCCAACGTGGGACGGGCTTGTGTGGGAGCGGGCTTGCCCGCGATAAGGGAGTTTCAGTCGATACCTCTATTGACTGACACAGCGCTATCGCGGGCAAGCCCGCTCCTACACAAGCCCTTTCCCACATGCGGCAATGCGAAGCCTTACTGTTTAGCCGGCAGGGGTGTATCGTATTTGCCCTTTGCGGGCCCTGGGCCCGCGCAGATCCGTGAGGTTGTTGTGTCCCGATCCTTTTCCCGTCGACAAATCCTTGGTGGCCTCGCCGGCCTGGCAGTGGTGGGTGTCGGTGCCGGTGGCGCCTATCGCTACTGGCTGGGGAAAGTCGCGGACGCCAGCGCCGGGCGTGATTACGAGTTGATTGCCGCACCGTTGGACGTGGAACTGGTGCCGGGACACAAGACCGAAGCCTGGGCTTTCGGCCCCTCGGCGCCGGGCACCGAATTGCGTGTACGCCAGGGCGAATGGCTGCAGGTGCGCTTTATCAACCACCTGCCCGTTGCCACCACCATCCACTGGCACGGCATCCGCCTGCCCCTGGAAATGGACGGCGTGCCGTACGTCTCACAATTGCCGGTACTGCCTGGCGAGTATTTCGACTACCAGTTCCGCGTGCCCGACGCCGGCAGCTACTGGTATCACCCCCATGTCAGCAGCAGCGAAGAACTGGGCCGTGGCCTGGTCGGCCCATTGATTGTCGAGGAGCGCGAGCCCACCGGCTTCCAGCACGAACGCACCCTGAGCCTGAAAAACTGGCATATCGACGAGCAGGGTGAATTTGTCGAGTTCAGCATCCCCCGCGAAGCAGCCCGTGGCGGTACGGCCGGGCGCCTGTCGACCATCAACGGTGTGCCGCAGGCGGTCATCGACCTGCCTGCCGGGCAAATCACCCGGGTGCGCTTGCTCAACCTCGACAACACCCTGACCTATCGCCTGAACATTCCCAACGCCCAGGCGCAGATCTACGCGCTGGACGGCAACCCCATCGAGCCACGGCCTTTGGGCAAGGAATACTGGCTAGGCCCGGGCATGCGCATTTGCCTGGCAATCAAGGCTCCGCCGGCCGGCGAAGAGCTGTCGATCCGCAATGGCCCGGTGCGTCTGGGTACCTTCCGCTCGGTGGCTAATACTGATGCGCCGGGCGAGTGGCCGCCCGCGTTGCCGGCCAACCCGATTGCCGAGCCGGACCTGGCCAATGCCGAGAAACTCAACTTCAATTTCGAATGGGTCGGCTCGGTCTCGGTCAACGTCGAAAACAGGCCGCCGAGCCTGTGGCAGATCAACGGCCAGGCCTGGGATATCACCGACAAGACCTGCGCCGACCGGCCGATTGCCAAGCTCGAGTTGGGCAAGAGCTACATCTTTGAATTGAAAAACATGACCCAGTACCAGCACCCGATCCACCTGCATGGCATGAGCTTCAAGGTCATCGCCTCGAACCGCCATAAAGTGACGCCGTACTTCACCGACACCTACCTGTTGGGCAAGAACGAGCGCGCCCGCGTGGCGTTGGTGGCGGATAACCCCGGGGTGTGGATGTTCCATTGCCATGTGATCGACCACATGGAAACCGGCCTGATGGCCGCCATTGAGGTGGCGTGATGCGCCAGATTCGCCCCACGGCGATCATCGACCGCAGCCGTGACCAGGACTTCATGCGTGAAGCCCTGGCTCTTGCCGCCCAGGGCGCGGCCCTGGGTGAAGTACCGGTAGGCGCGGTGCTGGTGCAGGACGGCGAAATCATCGGGCGCGGCTTCAACTGCCCGATCAGCGGCAGCGACCCCAGCGCCCATGCCGAGATGGTCGCCATCCGCGCGGCGGCCCAGGCCGTCAGCAACTACCGCCTGCCGGGCAGCACGCTGTACGTGACCCTTGAGCCGTGCAGCATGTGCGCCGGGCTGATCGTCCACTCGCGCATCGCCCGGGTGGTGTACGGCGCGCTGGAGCCCAAGGCCGGGATTGTGCAGAGCCAGGGGCAGTTCTTCAGCCAGGGCTTTCTCAATCACCGGGTGTTGTATGAAGGCGGGGTGTTGGCCGAGGAGTGTGGGACGGTGTTGAGTGAGTTCTTCAAGGCCAGAAGGGCCAAGCCCAGCACCTGATCTCAATGTGAAAACCCAATCAATGTGGGAGCTGGCTTGCCTGCGATAGCGGTCTGCCAGTTGCCAAATGTGTAGCTGACCCACCGCTATCGCAGGCAAGCCAGCTCCCACATTTTTGATCTTCATGTTTTCTGGAAGAGTGGGGGTTACTTCTTGGCGATAATCACCGCGCGCATCGGCGCCGGCAGCCCTTCAATCGTCTTGCTGTGATCTTCAGGGTCGAGGAAGTCACTCAAGGACTGATACTTCATCCACTCTGTCCCACGCTGTTCCTCGATCGTGGTCACGCTCACATCCACGCAACGCACTTCGCTGAACCCGGCACGCCGCAGCCAGAGCATCAACGCCGGCACCGAAGGCAGGAACCATACATTACGCATCTGTGCGTAACGGTCTTCTGGCACCAGTACCTGTTGTTGATCACCCTCGATCACCAACGTCTCCAGCACCAGTTCGCCACCCTTGACCAGGCAATCCTTGAGCGCCAGCAAATGCTCGATCGGCGAACGGCGGTGGTAGAACACGCCCATGGAGAACACCGTGTCGAAACCTTCCATGTTCGGTGGCAGGTCCTCGAACGGGAACGGCAGGTGCCAGGCGTTGGGGGCCGACAGGTAGCGCTGCACCGCCTGGAACTGGCAGAAGAACAGCCAGTTGGGATCCACGCCAATCACACTGTCGGCGCCGGCGCCGAGCATGCGCCACATGTAATAACCGTTGCCACAGCCCACATCGAGGATGCGCTTGCCTTTGAGGTTCAGGTGCGGCGCGACCCGCGACCATTTCCAGTCCGAGCGCCATTCGGTGTCCACATGCACCCCGAACAGGTTGAACGGCCCCTTGCGCCACGGGCTCAGGCCCATCAGCGCGGCATGCATCTGCTCACGGGTTGCGTCATCGCAATCGGTGTCCAGGGTCAGGCCGTTCAGCAGGTCGATTTTGCTTGGCAGGATCTTGGGCAAGGCGTCCAGCGCACTTTGCCAGCGGGCCAGGTCGCCATGGCCCTTTTCCATCTTTGCATCGAGTTGTGCTTGCAGGCCCTGGGCCCATACGGCCAGGGGAGTGCCGACCAGATGGCGGGCGAGGGGAGACAGATCAATCATGGCAAGGCAATCAACGAGGCAAAGTTAAGACACTGGAACCACGGCACGACTTTCGAGAACCCGGCCGCCAGCAGGCGTTCACGGTGTTCCTCGAGGCTGTCGGGCTTCATGACGTTTTCGATGGCGCTGCGCTTCTGGGCGATTTCCAGTTCGCTGTAGCCGTTGGCGCGCTTGAACGCCACGTGCAGATCGGTGAGCAATGCATGTTCTTCGGGATCATTGAAACGCAGTTTTTCCGAGAGAATCAGCGCGCCACCCGGCAGCAGCGCCTGGCGAATCCGCCCAAGCAGCGCCAGGCGCTCCTCGGGGGCGATAAATTGCAGAGTGAAATTCAGCGCCACCACCGAGGCCGGCTGGAACTCCAGGGCGAGGATATCGCCATCGATTACCTCCACCGGCAGCAGCTCCTGGAACATCGAGTCCTGGCCGTTGAGGTATTCGCGGCAGCGCTCGACCATCGCCGCCGAGTTATCCACAGCGATCACCCGGCAGCCGTCGGTGCGCACATGGCGCCGCAGGGCCTGGGTCACCGCGCCCAGGGACGAACCCAGGTCATACAGCACACTGCCCGGCTGGGCGAACTGCGCTGCCAGTACGCCGAGGTTCTCGACAATGGTCGGGTAACCGGGCACCGAACGCTTGATCATGTCCGGGAACACCCGCACCACGTCCTCGTTAAAGGCGAAGTCCGGCACCTGGGGCAAGGGCTGGGCGAATAGGCGATCGGGTTCTTTGCTCACGGCTGTTCCGGCGACGAAGTGGAAAAGGCCGGCATTTTAGCCAGGTTGGCGAGGCGATGCGCGGGTTGTCTGATGGAAAGCCGATGCGGTGATGCCCCATTGCCCCAACCAGTAGGTGATGATCAACAGATACGGCGCCGCATCGAAGGTCACCACAAAGCGGTTGATGCCGATCAGCGTGTCGGAAAACACAAACAACGCCGCGCCGATGGCCGCCAGCTGTGCCGAGCGCTTGGGCACGTCGCTACCCAGGCGAGCCAGCGCACGCCAGAGCATGGCGCTGATCACCAACGCGTACACCACCACCGGAATCAGCAAATCGCCCAGGCCGTGGGAAATCAGGATGCTCAACAAAATTGCCCCAACTCCCAGCGCCAGGGCCAGTGGCAACAGGGCCGGGCGGCGGCAGTCGCTGAAGTAGGCCTTGAGGTACGCCAGGTGCGCGAACAAAAACGCGCCCAGGCCGAAGATAAACAGGTCGCCAGGCCAGGCCAGCAACACATCGCCCACTACGGAGAAAATCAACCCCAGGCTGATCCAGCGTCGATAGTCGCTGGGCGGCGCATCATGCAGCCAGCCCAGCATCGCCAGCACCGGTAGCGGCTTGACCAACAGGCAAAGCAAGGTGGCATGCGTGCTCAGACCGTAGATAAAGGTACCGGCACCCATCAACGCAAGAATCATCCATGGCATATCAGTTCACCGTAATGGCGCAGTCAAAGGTGTCCACCGGATTCACTTCCGGGGCCCAGGGTTGTTGGGAGGTCAGGCGCAGGCGGCCGCTACCTGGGGTAAAGGCCTGGAAGCGCCAGGTGGATTGCCCGGCGGCACCCACCACGCCCGCGTCCTCGGGGTTGCTGTAGACCTCGGGGCCGAGGCTGCGCAGCACGCCGCCGGCCGAATCCTGGATCGCCCAGCGATAACCGGTGGTGGGGTTGCTCGGCAAGGTCAGGGTCAGGTTTTGCCCGGCCTTGAGCTTGAGCGGGCAGGCGCTCTGTTTTTCGACGGTGACGTTTTGCTTCGGTGCACTGGCGCAAGCCCCGAGCAGGGCGAGGCTTAGCGCAAGAAGCAGGCGGGCAGCGGTCATGAAGGCTCCGTTTATTGGCGACGAAGGGCGAGCATAACCGAAGATGAGACAAGGTGTTACAGCAGGGTTTTGATGTTGGCCGTGCTGGCCCTATCGCGGGCAAGCCCGCTCCTACAGAGTACGCATTCCAACTGTAGGAGCGGGCTTGCCCGCGATGAGGCCAGTGCAGGCGCTACAGAACTATCAGAACAACACCTTCGCCACATCCGCAAACCGCTTGGCAAAGTGCACCGTCATGCCCTCCTTGAGGTACTCCGGCAACTCTTCAAAGCTGCCGCGGTTGGGCTCCGGCAGGATCAGTTCATGGATCTTCTGCCGCCGCGCCGCAATTACCTTCTCGCGCACGCCGCCAATCGGCAGTACATGCCCGGTCAGGGTCAGTTCGCCGGTCATGGCCACGCCTTTTTTCGGCGGCTGGTTGCGTGCCAGCGAGAGCAACGCACTGGCCATGGTCACCCCGGCACTCGGGCCGTCCTTGGGCGTCGCACCTTCCGGCACGTGCAGGTGCACGAAGGCTTCGTCGAAGAACTTCGGGTCACCGCCAAACGACTTCAGGTTGGAACTGATGTAGCTGTAGGCGATTTCGGCGGATTCCTTCATCACTTCACCCAACTGCCCGGTGAGCTTGAAGCCGCGATTGAGCGTGTGGATGCGCGTCGCCTCGATCGGCAAGGTGGCGCCACCCATGCTGGTCCAGGCCAGGCCGGTGATGACACCCGTGCCCGACAGTACCTGCTCGTTACGAAACACCGGCATGCCCAGGGAGCTTTCCAGGTCCTTGTTGCCGATCTTGATCACCGAGTCCGGCTCATCCAGCAGCTTGACCACCGCCTTGCGTACCAGCTTGCCCAGTTGCTTCTCCAACTGGCGCACCCCGGCTTCGCGGGCATAGCCGTCGATCAACGCGCGCAGGGCGCCGTCGGTGATGCTCAGGCTGGTTTTTGCCACACCGGCTTTTTCCAGCTGCTTGGGCCACAGGTGGCGCTTGGCGATGGCGACTTTTTCTTCGGTGATGTAGCCCGACAGGCGAATCACTTCCATGCGGTCCAGCAACGGGCCGGGGATCGAGTCCAGGGTGTTGGCGGTGCACACGAACAGCACCTTGGACAGGTCCAGGCGCAGGTCCAGGTAGTGGTCGAGGAATTCGACGTTCTGTTCCGGGTCGAGGGTTTCCAGCAGGGCCGACGCCGGGTCGCCCTGGTAGCTCTGGCCCATCTTGTCGATCTCGTCGAGCATGATCACCGGGTTCATCACTTCTACATCTTTGAGCGCCTGCACCAGCTTGCCCGGCAGGGCGCCGATGTAGGTGCGGCGATGGCCCTTGATCTCGGCCTCGTCGCGCATGCCGCCGACGCTGAAGCGGTAGAACGGCCGCCCCAGGGACTCGGCAATCGATTTGCCGACGCTGGTCTTGCCCACGCCCGGCGGGCCCACCAGCAGCACGATGGAGCCGGCGACTTCGCCTTTATAGGCGCCCACGGCAAGGAACTCGAGGATGCGACTCTTGATGTCGTCCAGCCCCGCATGGTGTTTATCCAGGACTTTGCGTGCGTGCTTGAGGTCGAGCTTGTCCTCGCCATACACGCCCCACGGCACCGAAGTGGCCCAGTCCAGGTAATTGCGCGTCACCGCGTACTCCGGCGATCCGGTCTCGAGGATCGACAGCTTGTTCAGCTCTTCATCAATGCGCTTCTGCGCCTGGGCCGGCAGCACCTTGCCTTCCAGGCGTTGCTCGAACTGCTCGACGTCGGCACTGCGGTCGTCCTTGGTCAGCCCCAGCTCCTGCTGGATCACCTTGAGCTGTTCCTTGAGGAAGAACTCGCGCTGGTGCTCGCCGATCTTGCGGTTCACCTCGGCGGAAATTTCCTTTTGCAGGCGCGCAACTTCCACCTCTTTGCGCAGCATCGGCAAGACTTTTTCCATGCGCTTGAGCATCGGCACGCAGTCCAGCACTTCCTGCAACTCGTTGCCGGTGGCCGAGGTCAGTGCGGCGGCGAAGTCGGTCAGGGGCGACGGGTCGTTGGGGCTGAAGCGGTTGAGGTAGTTCTTCAGCTCTTCGCTGTACAGCGGGTTGAGCGGCAGCAGTTCCTTGATCGCATTGATCAGCGCCATGCCGTAGGCCTTGACCTCATCGGTCGGCTCGCTGGGCTGGTGCGGGTATTCGACTTCTACCAGGTACGGTGGGCGGTGATGCTTGAGCCAGGTCTTGATGCGCACGCGGGTCAGGCCCTGGGCAACGAACTGCAGCTTGCCGTTTTCGCGGCTGGCGTGATGCACCTTGACCAGGGTGCCGTACAGCGGCAGGGCGGAGGTGTCGAAATGCCGTGGGTCTTCGGGTGGCGTGTCCATGAAGAACAGCGCAAGGGAGTGATGGTCGGATTTGCTCACCAGCTCCAGGGTCTCGGCCCAGGGTTCTTCATTGACGATCACCGGCAACACTTGCGCCGGGAAGAACGGGCGGTTGTGGATCGGGATGATATAGACCTTGTCCGGCAGGTTTTGCCCAGGCAGGGCCAGGCCGGTGTTGGACGACGGGGTTTGTGCGTTTTCGGGGTCGGCGTAGTCGTTGAGGTCGATATCGGGGAATTCTTGCTGGTCGCTCATGGGGCACCTGCATAGTGAAGTATGGAGGTTAGATGGGGCAGGTGAGCGGTGGTTTCAATGGCGGCGGGTGGTTAGCAACAAATTGCATGATATTTCGACGTCAGCGCGGTGCCGCTGCGGGAACGGGCAAGTCACCGCGCACCGGCACTCTCTTGCGCAAAAAAACACGGCGATTTGAGGCCTGCCTGCGGGGTTTAGACGGTGATCTGTCGTCAAAATAATGTCAGCCAGGCGCCCGCATTTATTAGGTTTACTTCTGCCCGGCTGCGGCTAATCTGGGTTTTCCAAATGCCCCGAGAGAACGGGCATTTATTTGACACCGGGTCTGCAGTCGCGAGGGATGCGTATGACAAAAGGACGCTTGAGCTGGGGCGCGGGCACGCTGCCAGGAGGCAAGCGAATGAAGTGGCGCCACGCTTTCCAGACGCGGCTGGTCGGGGTGTTGGGGTTATTGCTGCTAGTGGTGGTGGGCGCGGTGTACTTCGCCGTGAAGGTTGCCACCACCCGTGCCGTGGAAAACCAGGCCCAGGTGCAACTGGAGACCGGCAGCCGGGTGTTCGAGCGCCTGCTGGACCTGCGCGGACGGCGCCTGCAATACGGCCTGGACTGGCTGACGGTGGACGAGCAATTTCGCCGCGCGGTCGCCGAGGGCCAGCCGGCACCGATCCTCGCTGCCCTGCGCCGGCATGGCAGCGGGATCCGTTCCAGCGAGGTGTTTGTGCTGGGGCTCGATGGCCAGGTCATCGTCAGCACTCTGGCTGGCGTGCCGGCGCAGCAAGCCTTCCCCTATGCCGATGCACTGCGCCATGCCCGGCGCAACTCCCTGCAAATGTTGATCGTCGCCCTGGCCGGCCAGCCGTTTTTGCTGGTGCAGGAAGAGGTGCTGGACCCGCTGCCCATTGCGCGGGTGGTCATGGGCTTTTCCATGGATGAGGTGTTTGCCGCCGAATTGCGCTCCCTGAGCAATCTGGAGGTGTCGTTCATGAGCATGGACCAGGGGCAGCCGGGCACCCTGTTCAGCACCCAGCCCTCGGCCGACCGCCCGGCCATCATCCAGGCGCTGCAGGAATCGAGCACCGCCGAGCTGGCGCAGATGAGCGAATTGCACGGCCAGCGTTTTCTCAGCCAGGTCCTGCCCCTGGCCAACACCGGTGATGGCGGGCAAGTCATGGCTTTGCTGCAAAGCCCGCTGGACCATGCCCTGCAATCCTTTGCGCCGCTGGACCGGCAGTTTCTCGGCATCGCCCTGGCAGCCCTGCTGGTCTCGCTGGTGGGCGCGCTGTTGATGGCGCGCCGCGTGTCCCGCCCTCTCGATGCCCTGGTGCAGGCGGCCGAGCGTATTGGCGGCGGGGATTACCGCACCCCAGTGGCGGTGCGCGGCAAAGATGAGTTCGGCCTGCTGGCCCGGGCCTTCAACGCGATGCAAAGCGGCATTGCCGTACGTGAGCGGCAGTTGGCGCACAACGCCCTGCACGATGCGCTGACCGGCCTGCCCAACCGCGCGCTGGCCATGGAACGCCTGGGCAGTGCGATCAGTGCACGGCGGCCGGTGGTAGTGCTGTACCTGGGGATTGAAAACTACCGGGTGATCAACGAAGGCTTTGGCCCCCAGGGCGTCGAGGAAATGCTGCGTGAGGCCAGCCGCTGCCTGCTGTCGAGCCTGGCGGCGGGGGATTCGGCGGCGCGCATTACCGGCAGCGAATTCCTCGTATTGCTGGAAAACACCAAGCTCGACAGCGCCGTGGCCCGCGCCGACCGCCTGTACAGCCTGTTGACCGAGCCGCAGCGGGTCGGTGGCGACGAACTACGCCACGAAGTGAGCATGGGTATTGCCGCCTACCCCGAGGATGGCCAGCAGGTCGAAGAGTTGATCAGCCGCGCCGCCATTGCCCGTCACGACGCGGCCGCGCTGCCTGGCTATTTACAGATTTACCAACAGGACCGCGACCTCGCCCATCAACGCCAGATCAGCCTGATCCGCGACCTGCGCCGCGCCGCCATCGAAGACGAACTGTTCCTGTGCTATCAACCCAAGCTCGACCTGCGCCACGGCTATGTGCGCCAGGCCGAGGCGCTGTTGCGCTGGCAGCACCCGACCCTGGGCCTGGTGTCCCCCGCCGAATTCATCCCCCTGGCCGAACGCTCCGGCAGCATGGCCAGCCTGACGCACTGGGTGATCGAAGAGGCGATCCGCCAGTTGGCAGAGTGGAGCGTGCGTGGGCTGGAAGTGCAGCTGTCGCTGAATATTTCGGTGGACGACCTGGGCGATGAAGGGCTGGCACCACGGGTCACCGAGCTGCTGGAACTGCACGGGGTGCTGGCCGGGCAGTTGATTTTCGAAATCACCGAAAGCGCGATCATGCACAACCCGGAACAGGCGTTGCGCATTCTCGAGCAATTGCGCGGCTGTGGCATCAGCCTGTCGGTGGACGACTTCGGTACCGGCTACTCGTCCCTGGCCCAATTGCAGCGCTTGCCGGTGCAGGAACTGAAGATCGACCAGTCGTTCGTGCGCAACCTCGACAGCACCAGCGGCGACGCGGTGATCGTGCGTTCGACCATCGAGATGAGCCACAACCTGGGGCTCAAGGTGGTGGCCGAAGGGGTGGAGTTCGAACCCAGCCTGAGGCTGCTCAAACAATGGAATTGCGACACCGCCCAGGGCTACCTGATCAGCCGGCCATTGAATGCCATGGCCTTTGAGATGTGGATGCGCCGCGATCGCAGCACGGTGTGACGGGCCCGGCGCGGTCAACATGTGGGAGAGGGCTTGTGTGGGAGCTGGCTTGCCTGCGATAGCGGTGGATCAGTTGGCATATGTTGCACTGACCCACCGCTATCGCAGGCAAGCCAGCTCCCACATTTGAACGGTATTTCAAATAAAAAACCCCGGAATCCCGGGGTTTTTTGTTGCAGCTGTCGCTTAATCCGCCAGCTTGAACGCCATCACATAGTCACCCTGCTTGGTCCCCAGGGAACCATGACCGCCCGCCACGACCAGCACGTATTGCTTGCCGTCCTTGCCGGTGTAGGTCATCGGGGTGGTTTGCGCGCCCGCAGGCAGGCGGCCTTCCCACAGTTGCTTGCCGTTTTTCACATCATAGGCACGCAGGTACTGGTCGAGGGTACCGCTGAGGAAGGACACGCCACCGGCCGTGGTGAAGGTCCCGCCCAGGCTTGGCACGCCCATGCTCAGGGGGATGGGCACTGGCGAGCTGTCACGCACGGTGCCGTTCTTGTGCATCCAGATGGTCTTGTTGTTGGTCAAGTCCACAGCGGCCACATAACCCCAGGCCGGCGCCTGGCACGGCAGGCCCATGGGCGAGAGCATCGCTTCCAGGACCACACCATAAGGGGTGCCTTTGTTCGGCTGCACGCCTTCGGTCTCGCTGACACGCGGGCCCATGGCGGCGATTTTTTCCGCCGGGATCATGGTCGACTTGAACGCCATGTAGCTTGGGTTGACGAACGCGATCTGGCGTACCGGGTCAACCGAGATGCCGCCCCAGTCGAACACGCCGAAGTTGCCTGGGTAGACGATCGAGCCTTGCAGCGATGGCGGGGTGAACGGGCCGTCGTAGCGCAGGGACTTGAAGTCGATCCGGCACAGCAGTTGGTCGAACGGGGTCACGCCCCACATGTCACGTTCCTTGAGGGGCGGTGGCATGAAGTTGAGGTCGGACTTGGGCTGGGTTGGCGAGGTGTGATCGCCCGCGACCGCACCTTGCGGTACCGGGATTTCGTTGATCGGCACCACCGGCTCGCCCGTTGCGCGGTCGAGCACGTAGATGCTGCCTTGCTTGGTCGAGGCCATCACGGCTTGCTTCACGCCGGCGGCGGTCTTGATGTCGATCAGGCTTGGCTGGCCGCCCACGTCCATGTCCCACAGGTCATGGTGAGTGAACTGGAAATGCCAGCGCACTTTACCGCTGTCGATATCCAGGGCAGTCAGGCCGGCAGCATGCAGCTCGGAAGCCGGGGTACGGTAGCCACCGAACTGGTCCGGGGTCTGGTTGCCCATCGGCAGGTAGAGCATGCCGAGTTTTTCATCGACCGCGAACATCGACCACATGTTGGGCGAGTTGCGGGTGTAGGTCTTGCCTTCGGCAATCGGCGTGGTGTCGTCCGGGTTGCCGCTGTCCCAGTTCCACACCAGCTTGCCGGTGTGCACGTCGAACGCGCGAATCACGCCGCTCGGCTCGTCGGTGGAGACGTTATCGGTGACGTGACCGCCAATCACCACCAGGTTCTTGGTGACGGCTGGCGGCGAGGTGGAGTAGTAGCCACCGGGGGCGAACGTGCCGATGTTGGCGCCCAGGTCGACCTGGCCTTTGTCGCCGAAGTCTTCACACATCTTGCCGGTGTCGGCGTTCAGGGCGATCAGGCGGGTGTCGGCAGTCGGCAGGAAGATGCGGCGCGGGCAGGCATTGGCGGCTGGCGCAGCGGCGCCGGTGGCCGGGCTTTGCTCGGTGGCGGCATAGGCTGCGTCATCGTGATACGACACGCCACGGCAGGTCATGTGTGCCCAACCCTTGAAGTTCGCGGCTTTTTGCGTCGAGAGCTTGGGGTCGAAACGCCAGATTTCCTTGCCGGTATCCGGGTCAAGGGCAATCACCTGGCTGTGCGGGGTGCACACGTAGAGCATGCCGTTGACTTTCAGCGGGGTGTTTTCCGCAGTGGTTTCGCCGGGGTCGCCCGGGCCAGGCAGGTCGCCGGTGCGATAAGTCCAGGCCGGTACCAGCTTGTGGGCATTTTGCGGGGTGATCTGCGCCAGCGGCGAGTAACGGTCACCGAAGGCCGAGCGGCCATAGGAATTCCAGTCGCCATCGGCCTGGGCCGGCGCGGCATTGGTCATGCCCGGTACCGCGTCGCGGTCCAGTTGGCCCTTGATTTCACCGGGGTTGGTGAACTGGCTGGCGATGGCGGTTGCGCCGGCCAGCACCACGGCCACGCTCAGCGCGCCGGTGCCCAGCGGGGCGGGTTGGCCACGCAGCAGGGGACGGCGCAACCACGGCAGCAGCATGACGATGCCCAAGGCGAACAGCAGGGCCAGGCGCGGCACCAGTTGCCACCAGTCCAGGCCGACTTCCCACAGGGCCCACACCGTACTGGCGAACAGCACCACCGCGTACAGGCCCAGCGCCGCGCGGCGCGTGGCCAGCAGCAGGAGGCCGGTCAGGGTGATGCCGATACCGGCCAGCAGGTAGTACAGCGACCCGCCGAGCATGCTCAGCTTGATGCCCCCGGCCAACAAGGCCAGGCCCATGATCAGCAGCAAGATCCCCAGCAACCTGGGCAGCAGGCGGCTTGGACTTGAAGCACCATCAGTGCTCATAGTGTGATTCTCCGTGACGTTTAAGGTAGTCCCGCGCTTGTTCACTGTAGATGACGTTTGCGCACAGGCTTGGTTCAGGGCTAATTGCGTTTATTGCGATTCAGAAGGACGCTTGCAGCTTGATCCCGCCGACCAGCGCGTCATCCACCTGGGCGACGGCCCCCGGATGACGGATGTATTGCAGGTTCGGGCGCACGGTCAGCCAGTTGCTGACGTGCACGCCGTAATAGAGCTCGGCGCTGTATTCGGTGTCTTGCACCGGCAGGTAGGCGCCGTCGTCAAAATCGTAGAGCGCACTGGCCTGGTTGCGGGCCTGGGCGTTCTTGCGATAGGCCGGGTTGACGTGCACGCGGGCCACGGCAAAGCCGATATCGTCGCGGGCGCGGGCATCGAAGGGGCCTTTGTAGACCACACCTGCCTGCACATAGTTATCCACAGCGTTGGTTTTCTTATCGTGCATCGTCGCGTTGGCGAACACGCTCAAGCCACGGGAGTGGTCACTGGCCAGGCTGGTGACTTGCTGCTGCACACCCAGCCACACGCCATGCTTGCTGGAGGCGCTGCGATAGGCCTCGCCACTGACGGCGGCGGGTTGGTCGTGGCGGTCCTTGTACACATCGCTGGCCTTGGCGCTGCTGTAGTAGTAGCCGGCGCGGTATTCGCCCGGCAGGTCGTGGAACGTTGGCGTCCACACCAGCTCCACCGGCAATAGGGCGCCCTGGGTGCCGCTGCCGCTGAGCTTGAAGCCATTGCCGCGATCGAGGTTGGACGGGTTCTGCTCAAAGGCGCCGATTTGCGCGTACAGCTCGGGTGTCAGGTGGTATTTGACCCGCAGCGCCCATTGGCTCACCGGCCAGTTGTACCAGATGCCACCGACCCAATTGCCCACCTGGGAGCCGCAGAACGCCAGGTTCTGGAAGTCGCAGGGGAAGCTGTTGAAGTCTTCGCCTTCGCCAAAACGCCCAGCTTTGATATCCAGTTTTTGGTCGAAGAATTTCTGCTGGTACCACATCTGCGTCAGGCGCCAGGTCTGGCCACGGCCCCAGACTTCCTGGGACGAGGTAAAGCCGCCGACCCGCGGGTCGTTGATGCGGTCGTTGCTGATGTTATTGCCACTGCGCTCGGTGATCGTCAGTTGGAACTCGGCGTCGTGCCAGCCGAGGATCTTCTGCAGATCCAAGTGGCTGCCGAAGGCCCACTGGTCGCTATAGCGAGCGGTGCGGTCATGGTCCGAGCCGCCGTGCAGGTTGCTGCCCATCTCGCCTGTGTAGTCGATCTTGAAGTCATAGCCTTGCTCAGACAGCGCTGTCCGGGAACCGCCAAGATCACCCAGCATCCACGGGGACTCATGGTCAAAGGCAGGGGCGGCCTGGGCGCAGTCGATCAGGCACAAAGGCAGCAGCGCAGCGCACAGGCGCAGTGTTGGGAAAGCAGGCATAGGCAAGGGCAGGTCTTAATAGTTTTTGGTTTTAGTACGCAAACGGCGGCCGGGGGATGGACGCTCGTCAGGTCTGGCTGAATGATGAAACGTTTCAGTTTGTTGCAGGCAAGGATAAAGCGCCGGCTCGGGGAGAGAAAGGGCTAATCGCAAGATGGATTATTTCGGATTTGGTAACAGTCGGCGCAGATACCGCAGAGCGATGTGGGAGCAGGCTTGCCCACTCCCACAGGGGGGCTCGTTTACAGCACGAGTTTGGCTAGACAACACGATTTAATGTGGGAGCTGGCTTGCCAGCGATAGCGTTGTGTCAGCACCGGATAAGCTGGCTGACCCACCGCCATCGCGGGCAAGCCCACTCCCACAGGGGATCTCGTTTACAGCACGAGTTTGGCTAGACAACAGAATTTAATGTGGGAGCTGGCTTGCCAGCGATAGCGTTGTGTCAGCACCGGATAAGCTGGCTGACCCACCGCCATCGCGGGCAAGCCCACTCCCACAGGGGGGCTCGTTTACAGCACGAGTTTGGCTAGACAACACAATTTAATGTGGGAGCTGGCTTGCCTGCGATAGCGTTGTGTCAGCACCGGATAAGCTGGCCGACCCACCGCCATCGCGGGCAAGCCCACTCCCACAGGGGATCTCGTTTACAGCACGAGTTTGGCTAGACAACAGAATTTAATGTGGGAGCTGGCTTGCCAGCGATAGCGTTGTGTCGGCACCGGATAAGCTGGCTGACCCACCGCCATCGCGGGCAAGCCTGCTCCCACAGGGGGCTCGTTTGCAGCACGGGTTTGGCTAGACAACACAATTTAATGTGGGAGCTGGCTTGCCAGCGATAGCGTTGTGTCAGCACCGGATAAGCTGGCTGACCCACCGCCATCGCGGGCAAGCCCGCTCCCACAGGGGGCTCGTTTGCAGCACGGGTTTGGCTAGACAACACATAGCTCCCCCAGGCTGAACATCACTGTCTGTTAGAAGGTCGTGCGCAGGCCCACCTGCACACTACGGCCTGGCGCCGGCGCGATATCGCGCAGGATCGAGCTGGCATAGCGTACGGTCTGGTTGGTCAGGTTCTCGCCGTTGACGAACGCCAGCCACTGGCTGCCGCCCAGGTTGAAGCGATAGCCGGCACTGGCGCCCAACGTGGTGTAGCCATCGGTGCCGCTTTCGTTGCTAGGCACCCGGCCCTGGCCAGCAGCATGCTCAACATCAATGCGCGCTTGCCAGCGATCCAGTTCCCACAGCAAGCCGCTGTTCAGACGCAGCGGAGCAATCCGTGGCAGGGCTTCGCCAGTATCCAGGTTGGTGGCGCGGGTGTAGTCGCCCGACAGTTCCAGGGCAAATTTACCGTAGGCACTTTCGCCAAGTTTCCAGTGGTCCTGGGCTTCGAAGCCGACGAAACGTGCGCGCACACCCGAGTAGGTGTATTCCGGGATGCCATCGGCAGCCTCTTCGCCCTCGTCATTCAAGGTGCGACCGCTGTTCAGCAGGCCGATGTAGTTGGAAAAGTGGCTATAGAACACGCCAACACTGCCCTTGTGCGTGCCATTGTCAAAGCGCAGGGCCAGGTCGCTGGCCACGGCTTTTTCCTTGGACAGCTTGGCATCGCCCACTTCATAGGTGCCGGTGGCGACGTGGGCGCCATTGGCATACAACTCGTAGAAGGTCGGCGCGCGTTCGGTGTAGCCCAGGGTCGCGGCCAGCGACCAGATCGGGGTCAGGGTGTAGACCGCACCCGACGACAGGCTGCCGGCAGTGAAGCTGCTGGAGCTGTTGGCATTGGCAAACCGCTCGTTGCCTTTGCCATCCGGGTCGACGGTGGTGTGTTCCAGGCGCCCGCCCAGGCTCAGTTTCAGGCGTTCGGTGGCCTGCATTTCTTCAAGGATAAACAGCGCGCCGGCATTGGTATCGGTTTGCGGTACGAAAGCTTCCTCGCCCAGTGCGGAAAATTCGCTACGGCTGACCTGGGCACCGACGATGCCATCGAACGGCCCCAAGGGCTGGTGCCGCGCCTCGATGCGCGCTTCATAGCCCTTGTTCTTGAAGGTGGTGCCGGTTTCGCCGCCTTCGATTTCCCGGTGTTCGTAGTCGGTGTAGCCGGCGTCGAGTTTGACCGAGGTAAACGGGCCTTGCAGGTTGCGGATCTCGGACGCGAAGGCGTAGTGCTCCTGCTGCATGCGGATGCGCACGTCCTGTTCGGCGGGCGAGCCGTAGTTGCTGTCGGAGTTGCTGTAGGACAGCCCGGCGTAACCGTCGTCCCACGTGTAGGAACCGCCCACTGCACCACTGTCCTGACGCCCGTCGCTGTTGCCCAGACGGCCGTTTTTGCCGGGGCCGTTTTCGCTTTCCGCAGCGTGGCGGCTGCGGGCGTAACCTGGGATTTTCAGGTCGTTGAATTGCCGTGCGCTGGCATCCAGGTGCAGGGCGAAGGTGCCGTTGCCGGCCTCCAGTTTGCCCGCGCTGCTGCGGGTGGTATCGGCGCCGCCGTAGCGCAGTTCGCCCGCGCCATGGATGCCTTCGATGGCTTCGGTGGGGATGCGGTTGTCGAAGGTATTGACCACCCCGCCGATGGCGCTGCCGCCGTAGAGCAGGGCGGCCGGGCCACGGACGATCTCGATGCGCTCGACGTTGACCGGGTCCAGCGGCACCGCATGGTCATACGACAACGACGAGGCATCCAGCGCGCCGACACCATTGCGCAGGATGCGAATGCGGTCGCCATCCTGGCCACGGATGATCGGGCGGCTGGCACCGGGGCCGAAGTACGACGACGACACCCCAGGCTGCTTGTTCAGGGTTTCGCCCAGGCTGCCTTTTTGTTGCAGGGTCAGGTCATCGCCTTCCAGCACGGTGCTTGGCGAGGCCAGTTGTTGGCTGCCCAGCGGGTTGCCGGTGATGACTTGGGGTTGCAGTTCCAGGGCGTGGGCCTGGGTACTGATCAGCAGGGCAGCGGCCAGCGGGGTCAGGCGCCAGAGAGGGGAGAGGGACATCGGGGGTTCCTTGGCAAAGCAGAGAGGTTGGATATGAATGGTTACAATATAACATCTCTTTTTCCTTCAGGAAGCGGAACTTTTCATAAACCTCTGTAGGAGCGAGCTTGCTCGCGAAGATCGTCAACGATGACGCGGGCAGCCTGAATACACGCAGTGCTCCTACGTTTTCCGCGAGCAAGCTTGCTCCTACATTGGTTCGGGAGTGGGCCTACAATCATGGCAATGCTTCCACCTGCCTGGCCTCTCGGCTAAGGTGCGCGGCTTCCTCTTCATTTACTTGGCAAAGGCCCGGCATGACCGCATCGAACAACAACCCCCTGCACGGCGTTACCCTGGAACAAGTGCTCACCGCACTGGTGGCGCATTACGAATGGGAAGGCCTGGCCGAGCGCATCGATATCCGCTGCTTCAAAAACGACCCAAGCATCAAGTCCAGCCTCACCTTCTTGCGCAAGACCCCGTGGGCGCGGGAGAAGGTCGAAGGCCTGTACGTCAAGCTGATGCGCACCAAACGCCCGCTGGACTGATCCCATGAAGCGGTATGTGGCGGCAGCGGCGCTGGCCGGTTGGGCAGGCCTGGCGATCCAGCAATACTTGATCCTCTACTCACGCTGGCTGGTCGATGCCAGCCTGTTGGGCGGGTTGGTGAATTTCTTCAGTTTCTTCACGGTGCTGAGCAACACCCTGGCGGCGGTGGTGCTGAGTTATGCACTGGTGAGTCGGCCTTCGGCCGGGCGCAGTTTCTTCCTACAGCCTGCGGTCAGCAGTGGCGTAACCGTGAGCATCGTGGTCGTAGGGCTGGCCTATAGTGTGCTGCTGCGGCATTTGTGGAGCCCCGAGGGCTGGCAGTTCATCGCCGACGAACTGCTCCACGACGTGATGCCGCTGCTGTTCCTCGGCTATTGGTGGTGGTGCGTGCCCAAGGGCACGTTGCGCCTGGGGCACATCGGCTACTGGGTGATTTACCCGCTGGTGTATTTCGTTTATGTGCTGCTGCGCGGGCATGTGCTGGGGCAGTATCAGTACCCGTTTATTGATGTAGGCACCTTGGGTTATCCACAGGTGTTTATGAATGCAGGGGGGATATTGCTGGGGTTTGTGGCGTTGGCGTTGGCGATAGTAGGGCTGGACAAGCTCCCCAGGGCAACCAAGAACTAATGTGGGAGCGGGCTTGCCCGCGATTGCAGTGGATCAGTAGCAAATGTGCCGACTGATACAGCGCAATCGCAGGCAAGCCCGCTCCCACATTTTGACCGAGTAAGTCCTATTCTTCGCTGCTGCCCTCGGCCCGCCAGTAGCCTACCGCCTTGACGAACTCGTCGTTAAGCTGATGTTTATCCAGCAGCACCCGCCGAACCTGGCGCGACAGCTTGGTCTCGGTGGCGACCCAGGCATACAGCGATCCACCCGGTAGCTGCAGGTTCTCCACGATGCTCAGCAGGTCATCGACCCCGCGCACCACCCAGATCACCTCGACATTTGCCGCACTGCCAAGCGCCTGCTTTTCATGCACATCGGCAATTTCAATCACCGCCAGCACCGTGCGCCCGGCCGGCAGTTCTTCCAGGCGTCGGGCAATGGCCGGGATCGCGGTTTCGTCGCCCACCAGCAGGTAGCTGTCGAAGATATCCGGCACGATCATCGAGCCCCGTGGCCCGCCGATGTACAGGTGTTGGCCGACGGCAGCCTGTTCGGCCCAGGTCGACGCCGGGCCGTCGCCATGCAGCACAAAGTCGATATCCAACTCGCCAATGGCCAGGTCGAAACGCCGTGGCGTGTAGTCGCGCATCGCCGGTTGTGGGCCTTCGCCCTTGATGGCGAAGGTCGGGCTTTGCAGCGCAGCCAGTTCAGCGGCGTTCTGCGGGAACAGCAGCTTGATATGGTCATCGCTGCCCAGGCTGACAAACCCGGCCAGTTGCTCGCCACCCAGGGTGATGCGGCGCATGCGCGGGGTGATATCGACCACCCGCAGTACGTCCAGGCAGCGGCGTTTAATCTCGTGGGTGACGCGGTGGATGACGGGCTTGTTCATTCACTTTTCCCCTGTACAGGTTGGACGGCGGGGCCATCCACAATGGCTTGGGCGGTGCTGTTGAGCAGCTCCGCGACACGCGTGATTTCTGCCGGGCTCCAGCGCCCGTGGTGCAGTTGCAAGGCATGGCGCAGGTTATGCACCGCCTCGTGGATCTCCGGTGGCCGGTCATGGCCGCGCAGCGAACGCTTGCTCACGTCGATGCGCATGCGCACACCGTCCAGGGCAATTTTCTGTTCGCTCAAGAAGAGACGTCCGGCGTCGGTGATTGTGTAGCGTTTTTTCCCGCCCTCGGCGTCGCCGCTGATCAATTCGCTCTCTTCGAGAAAGGTCAGGGTGGGGTAGATCACTCCGGGGCTGGGGCTGTAGGCACCGTCGAACAGCCCTTCGATCTGGCGGATCAGGTCGTAGCCGTGGCACGGCTGCTGGGCGATCAGCGCTGGCAGGAGGATTTTCAGGTCGCCGGGGGCAAAGACCCGCGGGCCTCGGCCACCGCGCTCGCGGCCTGGGCGTTTCTCGAAGCCGTCGCGGCCGTCACCGGGTTCACGGTGGGAATGATGGTCTCTCATTGTGCTGCTCTCTGTGGTTATCTAAGACATAACGTAAGATATATCTTATTGCTCAAGCAATGTGTTCTGACGAACGGTAGGCTGGCACTACTGCCTGCGGTACCCGGTCTGCCACGTCAAATAATTGCAATATCCACTACAAACTAACGAGTTCTCGGCTTAAATAAGGCGTGGAGTCTTTGCTCTAAATCGAGTGATGATTAGTTGTGCTGGTGCATGTAATACATTTCTGACGGAATGATGTTTTCAGTATGTAAGTTAAACAGGTTTCAGTTGTCTTCCATGTATGACAGTTAGTCCGTGATTTATTGAGAAATAAGGTTTTTTTCTGCCTGTGTATAAGGGCTGGAAACTACGTGTTACACGGAATTTGCTGGCTTACCTGAAGTTGAATTCGGTTGATCATTTACTTGCGTCTTAGGACTCGACCTCTTCATTGAAAGTTAGGTTTTTTGCGCGGCGTGAAGTTTCGATCGACTCGAATCTTTAACTTACTTAAAAAGCACCAACAGGTATTTAACGATGCTGAAAAAAACTGCTCTCGCCCTGCCACTGGCCTTGCTGGCCGTCGCTTCCTCCAGCGTGTTTGCTGCCGGTGAAGCCACCAGCGTGATCAACATCAAGGCCTCGATTCCTACCAAGCAGTTCCACGCCCAGCCGCTGGATCCGGACTTCGGTAAGGACGAAACCATGACCTACAACACCGTCACCGGTCAGTTGAGCTCGCTGCGGGCCACTTATGCGGTAAAAAACACCGACGGTTCGATCAACGCCTACATCCAGGGTGGCCCGGCGTCCCTGACTAACGGCACTTCCTCCATTCCCCTGACCACCACCTTCAACGGCGTGACTCTGACCGCTAACCCGCAGCAAGTTGTCGATGACGCCAGCTCGACCCCAGGCACCCAGGCCGACATGGTGGTCGCCGCTGCCAAGCCAGCCGACACCGATGCGGGCCTGTTCACCACCGACTTCACCGTGGTGTTCGACCACGTGCCACGCGTCTCCAACCCTTGAGCGCGGCGCGTTGATCAATAAGTCCTGGCTTGTTGCTTGACCTCTACCGATCGACAGGCAGCCGCTGTCGGTTGATCGGTATTCAAGTCTTCCCCTGAGCGTAATCAGAGTATCCGTTCATGTTCCCGATGATTCTCATCGCGGCAGCGCTTGCCTTGTTGTTTTGTACGGGGGCGTTTGCAGCTGACGCGGCAACTGGCACAACCCCAAGAAGTTTGCTGTCCCAGGCCAAGGGTTTACCGGCGGACTTTGAAGAACATTTTTTTGATGTGCCATTGGCGGTACGGGTCGAACTGGACCAGGAGTTTGTGTCCGAGGCGATGATCGTCCTGACCCGCGATGACCGCCTGACCCTGCTGGATTTCACTGACCACGAAGGCAGTGTGATCAAGGACATCGACCGCGACCGCTGGGGTGACTACCTCAAGCAGGGCGTGTCCCTGGGCACCTGCGCCACTGATTGCCCGGAGCAATTGCTGGCAGTGCACTACAACCTGGAAAAGTCCCTGGTCACCTTGCTGACCGAGAACGCCGAGCGCGATGGCCTCCAATCCCAGTACTACACCCTGCCCACCGCAGGCAGCAGCGGCTTGATCGTGCGTAACCAACTCAATATCAGCGGCGGCCAGGGCCAGGACCTCGGCGGGCGCCTGGGCCTGGATGCCAGCGGCAGCCTGGGTAACTGGAACCAGGTCTTGAACATGCAGTTCTCGCGCCTGGGCGGGCCGGATGATGACGACCTCAACCACGCGGTGTACTCGCTCTACGGCCAGCGTGAATTGCACGGGCAATTCCTGCGCCTGGGTTACTTCACGCCCAACGCCGAAGGCCTGACCCGCCAACTGCGAACCTTCGGCGCCAGCCCCGACACCGCCGTAGGCGTGATGTATGGCAGCTCCGACAGCCTGATGATCAGCAACCCCAAGCCGAGCATCTACCCCATCTACGTCACCGCCAACCGCCAGGGTTCGGTGGAGATCTACCGCAACGGCCTGCTGATCAACACCCAGGCGGTCGGCACTGGCCTGCAAAGCCTGGATACGCGGCCGTTGCCCGGCGGGATCTATGAAGTGGAAGTGCGCCTGCTCGAAGACGGCCAGGTCACCAACACCACCCAGGAGTTGGTGTACAAGCCCAACAACTGGCGCAACCTCGACAACCGCTGGCGCTATAACGTGTTTGCCGGCCAGGAAAGCAAGCTGCTGAGCAACTGGGACAACCAGTCCAGCGGCGACCTGACCGCCGGAGCCTCGGTCAACTACCTGGCGCACCCACGAGTGGTGCTTGGGCTGTCCGGGCGCCAGGTCAAGGACAGCATGCAGTACGGCACGTCCATCGACTGGAGCCTGGCCAATAACTTCAGCCTCTACGCCAACGTCTACCAGACCGATGACTACGGCACCGGCGTGGACCTCAACAGCCTCTATAACTACGGCCTGGGCAGCGTGGTGTTCAGCCACACCCGCAGTTGGCTGGATACCCGCAACACCTACGAAACCCTGCCCGACGGTACGCGCATTCGCCAGCGCGATGTGTTTGTCGGCCAGACCAGCCTGTCGTCGGTCTCTCTCAGCCATCGCTTGAGCAACCTGCGCTCCATCAGCGCGCGGCTGTCCTACAGCGAAGGCAATGTGCAAGGTACCGGCCTGGACCTGGGCTGGAACGAACGCAGCCATCTGTTTGGCAGCGACGCCAACTGGCGCTTGTCGCTGTTCGACCGCCCGGCCAGTGCCAGCACTGGCGACAAGCGTAACCGTGGGGTCGACCTGAGCGTCAGCCTGGCCCTGGGCGGCCCAGGCGAGCAGTGGGCGGCGAGTATCGGTACGCGCACCTCCCGCGAGGGCGAACGTGACAACAATGCCTCGCTGAGCTACCGCCGCGACCTGCAAGACCACGTGCTGCAAAGCGTCTCGGGCACGGTGCTGGCCGACACCTATGGCGTGGGCCTGTCGGGCATGGCCAGCTTCCAGACCGACAGCGTCAATGGTGATGGTTTTGTCCAGCGCTCATCGTTTAACAACGACCTCACCGGTGGCCTGAACCTGGACAGCACCTTCGCCTTAGGCGGCAACCGGATGGTGCTGACCAGCCAATACTCCGGCGCGGGCTCGGGAATGATTGTCGACGTAGAAACCGATGTCGATGACATCGTCCTGCGCGCCGATGACTTGAGCGGTGGCAGCACGGTCCTGCGTCCGGGGCGCAACTTTATTCCGATCACCGCCTACAAGGGCAGCTCGGTCAGCTTCGACTTCGACGGCAACCACGCGCCTGCGGCCAGTATCCAGCCGCCGCGCGCTGCCTACCACCTGAACAAGGGTGGCGTGGACTACCGCAAGGTCAGCGTGATGCGCAGTGTCACGGTGCTCGGGCGCCTGGTGGACCCCGAGGGCAAGCCGCTCAAGGGCCATCACATCATCAACCACGCCAGCCGTGGGGTGAGCGAGGTCGACGGGTTCTTCTCCCTGGAAATGAACGCCAGCTCGCCCACCCTCGAAGTGCGCCGCGATAACCGCCTGCTCTGCCAGTTCCGCCTCGACACCAGCGGCGCGCGGGAGGCCGACGACGTGCTGATGATCGGCGACCTGCGCTGCACGCCGGACACCCTGGCCGATTCCACCTTTACCACTCAGACCGCAGGTTGAGGGTCATGACGAGATTGCCTAGCACCATGAGACGTATCAGCACCTTGATCACCCAGCTTGGGGCCGCGGGCGCAGCACTGCTGTGCAGCTCCACGGCGCTGGCCCTGACCCAGGACATCACGGCGGTATTTACCCCGGACCCTGGCAACCCGTTTGTGAACACGTTTCGCAATACCACGCCGGTCAGCTCTATTTGTCAGTCGCACATTCCCAGCCAGTGCAAGGCACTGAACTTGTTCAGCCTGCGGATCCCGGCGTTCGACGCCCTGAGCAACGCGCCGATCCAGGCCAACCACGAAGATGAGCGCCAGGGTTTTATGGTGCAGGTGCCCTCCAGTTGGCGTGATGCACAAGTCACCCACACCCGCACCGGGGAAGTGGAGACCGTGCAGATGCGCATCGCCGGCTTCGGTGGGCTGTGGCAGGTTTCCTATCCGCCGGGCGTGTCGGGCTGGGCCCAACCGGGGGTGTTTTGGACGACTCAATGGCTCAGGGCCCCAAGCCCTTGCGTCAGTACTGGCCACCTTGCGGCGGGTCGGCAAACGGCGACCTACTTCTGGATCGTCCCGGAAGGCGCCGGGGTGTGCAGTCGCAAGCCGTCCCAGGACCTTGACTACATGCGTATCTACCAAATGGAGTACGCCTATGAGATCCGCACGCCCAACCCCTTGGGCATGTCCAGTGGCGAGTACACCGGCAGCCTGACCTACACCCTGGGGCCACGGGGTGACTATGACTTTGGTGATGTGCTGATCCCCACCGACAACCAACTGACCTTCAACTTCAACCTAGAAGTGCAGCACCAACTCCAGGTGGAGGTCCCGCCGGGCGGCAACCGCGTCGAGTTGGTGCCCCAGGGCGGCTGGCAAGCCTGGGTCAACCAGGGCCGCAAACCGGCGCGGCTGTTTCGCGACCAGACCTTCAATATCTCTGCCTCGTCACGCTTCAAAATGCAGATGACCTGCGAGCGGGTGATCGGCGACACCTGTGCCTTGCGCAACACCAGCGACGGTCACGAGGTGCCGGTGGATGTCGCCGTCAGCCTGCCCCACGGCCTCAACCGTGAGGATGGCGCCGGGGTGATCCGCCAACCGCTGTTGCTCAGTGGCGTCGGCACCGAGATGTTGCAACCGACTTTCTACGTCAACCGCCGGCCCGGCACGTTGCACTTCGAGGTCAAGAAAGAGTACGCCGACCAGATGCTGGAGCGTGGCGGCACCACCTATGCGGGCCAGGTCACGGTGGTCTGGGATTCGGAGCTTTAAATGAGGTGTATGGGTATGAAATATCTGTTGGCGCTGTGCACGCTCTGCTGGCTGCCGCTGTCGATGGGCGCGCCGAACATCAATGTCGGCGTGTTCTACGACTACCTGGCTGAGGACAAGAGCACCTACCTCAAGCGGGTGTTCAACAGCGGCGACAGCACGGCGTTTATCAAGGTGTCGGTGATGGAGATTGTCTACAACGCCGACGGCACTTCCGAAGAAGTCGAACTTAAAAGCAACCCCGAAAACACCGCCCGTGACGGCTTGGTGGCGACCCCGGCGCGGCTGATCGTGCCGGCCAATGGCATGCAGGGCACGCGCCTGCTGTACCTCGGCCAGCGCGACAAGGAGCGTTATTTCCGCCTGCGTTTTGTGCCGGTGATGCCAGAGCCCGAAGACGGCTTTGTGGTGTCCAGTGAAGAACGCGAGACCTACAAAAATAGCCTGTCCGCCGGGGTCACGGTACTGGCTGGGTTTGGCACGGTGTTTTTCGTGCGGCCCAAACACAGCCGCTTCGCCACCCGTGTCGATGAGCGCAACGACGCCTATGGCCTGCACAACGACGGCAACAGCGTGGTGGTGGTGGATCAGTTCAAGGACTGCCCCACTGGCCAGACCCAGGAGTGCCTGCCCGTGACCAAGAACCACATCCTGCCGGGGCGCAGCTTCAGCTTTGCCAAAGAGGCCGGGCGTACCTACCGCTTTACGCTGGTCGAGGGCCGCGCGAAAAAACACTACGAGGTCAAAGGCTGATGATCATTCAACGCGCCCCCGAACCCCCGCGCCGCTCGGGAAAATTGTGCAAGGTGCTGACGGCAACCCTGCTGCTGCTCGCCGTGGCCCTGCTCAGTACCCAGGCCCTGGCGATTCGCGAAGAACAGGTGTTTGACGTCACGGTGAGCATTCCCACCGCAGACTTTTATGTGCTGCCGATCCGCCCCGCGTTCCTTGAGCGCCAGCAGGAAATGACCTGGAACCTGGTGACCCGCACGCTCAAGCCGCTGCGCGAACAGTTCGACGTGAAGAACAGCGGCGGCGGCATTGTCGCGCGCCTGGGCCAGTTGCCGACCCTGTCCAATGGCCGGCGCCTGATCCTGCTCAATGTCGAGTTCAACGGCCAGTTGCTGGATTTGACCGATACCCAAGTGGTCTCTGCCGAGCAAGCGCGGGCCGGCAAACGTGTGCAGCTGGAAATTTCCGCCGTCGAGCCCGAGGACGGTTATGTGGCCGGCGACTATTTTGGCAGTGTGCATCTGATCTTCGACGCGCTGCGCCCGTAATCAATGAGGTGCTTATGAAATACCTGTTTGCAGCACTGGGAATGTGCCTGTGGTCGCTGAATGCCCAGGCGGGACCGGCGATCAATGTCGGTGACTTCTACGACTACATGAACGGCGACAAGAACACTTACCTCAAGCGCGTGTTCAATGGCGGCACCAGCACCGCGTTCGTCAAGGTCGACATCACCGAAATGCTCTACAAACCCGACGGCAGCTATGACGAAGTGCCGCTCAAGGACCAGGCCGGCACTGGCCTGGTACGCGATGGCCTGATGGCCAGCCCGGCGCGCCTGATCGTGCCGGCCAACGCCATGCAGAGCACGCGCCTGCTGTTTATGGGCGAGCGCGACCGCGAGCGTTACTTCCGCGTGCGCTACCTGCCGGTGGCGCCGGAGAAGGACGACGAATTCGGTGTCAGCGACGAAGACCGCGCCGCCTATGAGGCCTCGCTGGCGGGCGGGGTGCGGGTGATGTCCGGCTACGGCACGGTGTTCTTCGTACGCCCCAGCCAGAGCCGCTTCGACACCCGTGTCGAGAACGGTGGCCAGCGCTACACCTTGCGCAACGCCGGTAACACCGTGGTGGTGGTAGACGAGTTCAAGGACTGCGCCGTGGCCGATCGCCTGGACTGCGCGCCCGTGACCAAGAACCACATCTTCCCTGGCCGGGTGTTCAGCTTCGACAAACAGGCCGGGCGGATCTATCGGTTTTTCCTGGTGGAAGGCGCGGCCGAAAGGGTGATTGAAATCAGCGGCTAGCCTGGCGATTACGCAGCTCTCGCGCCGCCATCAAGGCGGTGCGGGTGCGCTGGCGCATCCACTCCTCGGCGTTGTAGCCCAGTTCCTCCTCACGTTTTTCGCAGGCAGCTTGGAATTTCAGCGGGTCTGCCAGGTTCGACTCGATCATGCCCTGCGCCTTGGCCAGGGCAGCGATCTGTGCGGGTAACGGTACTTTCTGCGGCACCTGTTCCCACATCTCTTGCAGATCAAGCAACTGCTCATGCTGGGTCCTGAGCCACTGCTGCTGTTCGGCGTATTGGCCGGCATAGCGTTTTTGCAGCCAGGCGCGCCAGTGCGGGTCCAGCAGCATGCGGTTGACCAGGCCGTCACCGTTTCCCAGCTCCTGCACCCGCGCATAGGCCGCGTCAATCTGTGCGGCGCTGACCCGGGCGGTGCTGCGGTACAGCATATGCTCGGCGATCCACGGCAGGTCCAGGCGCACGGCAAGTGCGGTCTGGTAGGCCAGGTAGATTTCTACCTCATCGACCTGGCCGGCCACGCCGTCGACCACATCGGTGAGAAACCGCAGGCCCAGGCCGCCCTCGGCGACCGGCGCCAGGCGTTGTTGCACATCGGTGCGGATCACATCGTTGAGCTGTTGCAGGCGCGCCCGGCCCCTGATCAGGGTGGCCAGTTGCAGTTCATGCGCCTCTGGCGTCTGCGCCTGGTGCTCGATCTGGTAGAGCAGCACCTCGACCCCCAGTTCATTGAAAATCTGCGTCCCCGCATCCGGGCAGTTGCTGGGGAAGCTGGCCATCTCGAACAACCGTTTGCGCAGCGGCGTGTCGACCACCGCCGCTTGCAGCAAGAGCCACACCTGCTGCGTCAACTGGCGGTGGTTGGCGGCGTAGCGTTGTTGATCTTGCGGGGTCTGGAACACCTCCGGCTGCTCCAGGGCCTTGAGCACCTCGAACAAACCCTGGGAGCCATGTTCGTGCTCCAGCGCGTCCCAGACTTGCCGGGCTTCTTCCCGGGCGGCCGGCGACAGGTAGTTCAGCCACGGCGTGCAATCGCCGCGAGGTTCATAGGTGCGCTCCGGGTCCAGGCCGACCGACGCGCGGTAGGCTTTGAACTGTTCGCGTTGCAGGGCGTCCAGCGCCGAGCGGTTGAGGTAGGTGCGGGCCACCAGCGCGGCTTCGCGACTGCCCAGGGCCACCGCGGGCAGGCGGGTGATCGCGGTGCCTTGCAGGTTCAAGAAGAACGGCGCCGGTCGCGGCACCTCGAACAGTCCTTCGGGCCAGCGTTTGATTGGGCTGTGGCTGAGGTCCAGGTGTATCAGGTCGCGCATGCGCCCGATGTCCGGCGCTTGCTGGGCGCGGGTGTTGTTGAGCTTGAGGCGCCGCAGGTAGCGCAGGTTTTTCAGGCGGGTGATGTCTTCGACCGGCAAAGTCAGCGGGCACCCGGCCAGGTCGAGGTCTTCCAGGTGGCGCAGCTCGCGGATTGCCTCAGGCAGGCGGGTCAGCGGGTTCTCTGCCAGATACAGGGCCGACAGTTGCGGGAAGTGCTGCAGGAACTGGCCGTGGGCCGGGCCGAACTGACTGCGGATCAGGTTCAGCTCCGTGACATGGCTGAAGTCGGCGCGCAACGGCGGCAGCGTATCGGGCAGTGTCACTCCGCTGAGGTCCAGGCGCGAGCCGAGGGGCTCGGTGGCGGCGCGGATCTGGTCCTGCCAGCATTCGAGAACTTGCCCCTGAATGAAACTGCGCAACTCCCGTTCCATGGCGGGCGGATGATGCCCCGGCTGGCGCGACCAGTGCGCCAGATCGCCGTCCAGACGGTAATGCTCAACGATTAACTGGTTGACCCGGGGGCCGATCTGCTCGTGGCCGACCTTGTCCATAAAGGCCAGGATGCGCGCTTCGCTCTGGTGCGCAAAGACTGTCTTCAAGGCGTTCAGGATCAACGCGTCTGCACTTCTGAGTACCGCAGTGCGCACGGGCATGGGTTTGCCGAGCAGCTTCAGCGTTTGCGGGTCGGCGTGGCGTGGGACCGGCGGTTGGGCCAGGGCGGCGCGGCGTTCGGCCAGAGGCTCCAGGGTGGTCAGCAGCCAATGCCGCAGACCTTCGCCCTGGCCGGGGCCAAGGCCCAGGGCCCGGCGGCTGTCGAGGGGGGCGGCGTGCAGCAGGGCTTCGTACAGGGTGTCGAGGTCATGCAGCTTGCGGTGCTCGGCATCGCGCACTTCGTAGCCCAGGTGGTCTTTCCTGACCAGGATGCGCCGGGTACTGGCGTTGGCCGGCCCTGCCTCGCAGCGCAGCCGGCCATCTGCGCTGTGCTCGCGGATTTGCAGGTGCAGGTCGGCAAACCAATCGCTGTGGCGTTTGAGGGTGCCGAGCAGCATGCGTTCGCTGTCGATACTCTGGCGCCAGGGGAAGTAGAAACCTTCATAGGCGTGGCTGGTGCCGGCGCTGAAGTGCAATTCGCGGGCGAGGTTTTTCAAGCGCAGCGGCAGGCGCCCCTGGGTCGCCATCAGGTTGCGCTCGGCTTCATCGGCAGTGGCGAGCAAGGCCCGCGCCACGCTCGAATCCATCTGCGCGAAATGCTCGCGCAGCAGGCGGACACCCGGCTCATCGGACAGCTCGCGCAGATGATGGGCGTACTGGCCGATCTCTGGCGCCTGGCGGGTGACGTAGGCCGCCAGTTGCTCGCGCAGGTGTTGCACTTGCTGGGCCTTGGGCACCTGGGCGCCGAGCAGGGCACGGGTTTGCGGCTCATCGAGAAAACCCAGTACCTGTTCCGGCAACTGGCCGGACATGACTTGCGCCACACTCAGGCGCAGGGTGTCGGCAGGCGCCGCAGCGAGGTTGCCGTAGCGGTGCGAATCGCCGCTCAGGCTGGCGCTGAGGAACACTTGCAGGGCCTTGTCCTGGGGCCAGCCCTCCAGTTCGGTGACGGTTTGCTCGAACCAGGCGGAGTCTGGGGCCAGGGGCATGCCTGCGCGGATCTGCGCGCTGGCCTGTTGTGCGCTGGCGTAGGCCTCGAAGCGGTTCAGGGTGTCGGCCAGCAACGGCGGCAGAGGCTGCTCATGCAGGTACAGGCTGCGCAACTGGTCGTCATCGCAGCCACTGGTGCGGCGGATCTGCTCCAGTTGCGCGGCGCTGAAAGCCTCGGCCCTGGGCCCGAGGCGGCGCATCAGGGTGGAGTTGTCCCAGGTTTGCGGCTGCTCGGCTTCATGCACCACGATGCCATTGCCGCGCCGATGCACGTGGGGCCGGTAGGCATCCGCGCGGCGCGGGTGGACGATGCGCCCGTGTTGCACCTGATACTGCGCACCCTCGTGGCGCATTAACGGTTGATCTGCGGGTGCGCCCGGGTCGGCGACATAGGGCGCCAGGTCCGGGTTCCACAGGCGCCGGCGGCCGTCGGCGAGCGTCACTGGCGTGAGCCCTTCGACAAACGCCGACAGCTTGAGGCGCAGCGGCGCCGCCACCTGGATGCCGGCGGCGAACAGGCCGAACTGCACCAGGTCCTGGGCCACCCCGATCAAATGCTGCGCCGCCTCTGTGCCTCGGCCCTGGGCCCAGTCGACCACCCCCTCGAACACCTGATCGGTGAGCTGATAGGCGGTGTAGGCGAGCATCACTTCCCCCAGCCCCGGCACAAACGGGGTGAGCACTTGCAAGGCAGCGTTGAGGATATCGCCGAGGATTCGCCCCAGGTTGTCCCACCAGGCCTGGCGGGCCAGGCGGTCGACGCGGCTGGTCGAGACGGCAATGTCCTGGGCGTCATTGAGCACCTTGTTCAGGTGCACCCGGTAACGGTAGTGCCACAGGTCATTGTTGCCGCTTGAATGCGCGCGGTTCTGGTAGTCGTCGGCAATGGGCTGCACATGGAATTGCAGGTGGGGATGGTCCAGGGGCGTGTCTTGCCAGGTCGGTTGGCTATCGGTCGCGGCTTTGGCGCGCCACTGCACCCGGCTCAGGCGGGTATTGAGGTTGGCGAAAAAAAAGCCGCGCTGATCATGGTCGACAAAGCGGCTGAAGAACACCTGATAGCGTTCGCTGTCACGCAACTGGCGGGTCAGTTCGTGGATGAAGGACAGGGGCGTGGGGTATTGCTTGAGGGGGTGCGCGGGGTCGTCCGGCACATAGGCAATCACCCGCGCCGCCGAGTGGGGCGTGGCGCAGAACAGCAGGATGCCGGTCAGGCGCGTGTTCATCAGGTCCAGGGTGTGGCCGGCAAGCACCTGGCCATCCAGGCGCAGGGCGGTGTTGCCAGCGATCAGCGCGAGCACTTCGTCACAGGCATCCTGGGCCAGGTCGCCCTTGACCAGGGCCAGGTGGGCGGCGGCCTTCAACGCGGCTTGGTGCTGGGCGATCACCTGGCGGCGCAGGTCGCGGGCCACCGTGGGGTTGTAGACACCCATGACAATCTTCAGATGTTCACGGTAGTGCCCGCCGATGTTCAGTGCGCGGCACAGTTGCTTGAAACCCTCGGCGGTCAGGGGCGTGCCGCGGGTCTTGTGCTTGAAGGTCAGGCTGCGCTGCTGCCCACGGGCATCGGCGCCAGACAGGAAGGCATAGTCGACAAAGCTGTCGGTGGCGGCAAAGTTATGCAGCGCCGCATCCAGCAGCGACAGCGTATGGCTGGTGACGCCTGACTTGAAGTCATGTACCCACCAGGCTGTCGACGCTTTGACATACAGGCGCACATAGGTGTTGCGCACATCAATCGGACCATAGTCGGCGCTTAGCGCGCCGCCCAGGATGCGCTCGGCGTAGGCATACAGATCATTGAGGGGCTGGAGGCGCTTATCCAGGGTGTTGAGGGCTTGCCAGTGGCCGGCGATAGCCTGCCGCAGGTTGGCGTGCTGCGCCGGCGCGGCGTTCGGGTAGGGCGCCGGGTCCTGGAGCCCGACGGCCTGCAAGGCATCCAGGCGGTGCGGGGCGGTGGTTTTCAGCCACGGCGGCAGGGCACTTTCAAGCAATGGGTAGTGCCGGCCTTGAAACGTGGCCGGGCGCGGGGAAGGGAGTAAGTCAGCCATGCAACAGATCCTGAAAAGAGCCATGAAAGCGCTTCAGTCTATTTTGGGCTGGGGCCGAGAATAAGTTTGAATACTGGGTCCAACAGGCCGCTTACACAGGCGAACCGTTCAAAATTCATCACCTTGAAAACAGCCGGCTACCGCCCTGGTTCAGCGCCATTGAGGCGGGGGCACACAAGGTGTGGCTGCCCGGTTGCAGATAAGGCGTGAGGATCGGCGCCATGCCCTTGAGCACCTGCACCGGCAAGGCCGAGGTGAAACTGAAGCCCTGGGCCGTGGCGCCGGGGACGAAGGCGGTCAAGGTGCCGAAATGGTGCTCGCCGATATAGAACACAAACGTCGCCGTGCGGTTGATGGCCTTGGAGCTGAGCACGCGCCCGCCGGCCCCGATGGCTTCGATGCGGTTGTCGCCGGTGCCAGTCTTGCCACCCATGGCCAGTGGTGTGCCGTCGGCCAGCTTGAAACTGCCGGCCACGCGCTTGGCGGTACCGGCATCCACCACTTGCGACAGCGCCTCGCGCAGGGCCGTGGCCACGGCGCTGGGCATCACCCGCTTGCCGCGTTCGGGGTCGTTGACCAGGCGTGTGTCATAAGGCGTGCGGGCGGCAAAGTGCAGGCTGTCGATGCGCAGTGTCGGCTGGCGGATACCGTCGTTGAGAATAATCCCCACCAGTTCGGCGAGCGCGGCCGGGCGATCGCCGGAACTGCCGATGGCGGTGGCGAGGGACGGTACCAGATGGTCGAACGGGTAGCCCACCTGTTGCCAGCGCTGGTGGATATCCAGGAAGGCCTCGATCTCCAGCATGGTGCGGATGCGGCTGTCCCGCGCGCTCTTGTGTCGGCTCTTGAACAGCCAGCTGTAGACCTCCTGGCGCTCGTGCGTGCTGGCCGCCACCGCCTGGGTGAAGGTGGCGTCGGGGTGTTGCAGCAGGTAGCCGAGCAACCACAGGTCCAGGGGATGGACCTTGGCGATATAGCCCTGGTCCGGCAAGTCGTAGGCACCGGGGCCGTAGTTCTGGTAGAGGTTGGCCAGGCGTTCGTCGCTGAGTTTGGCGCGGGCCGTGGGGTCATTGAGGTGGGCGCGCACAAAACTGTTGAAACTTTGCTGGCTGGCCTGCGGCAACAGGTAGCGGTGTACGGCGGCCAGGCGGATGGCGGTGGGGTGCAGGCTGTCGAGAAAGGTGTCGAGGCGCGCCTGGGTGTCCTTGTTACGGTACTTTTTCCAGAACCGCAGCAAAAAGGTGGTGCCCTCGCGGTCGGCGAATTTGGCCAGGTATTCCTGGCGGCGCGGGTCGCTGTCGTCCTTGAGCAGTTCGGCGCTGTTGTTGGCGCCCTGGTAGGTGCTGTAGCGCACCAGGTCGCGCATCAGGCGGATAAATGGCAGGTTGATCGACTCGCGTAGCGCCTCGCGCAAGGTCGGGTTGCGGCCGTTGTCTTCGTTGCGAAAGTTATGGAAGTGATGCAGGCCGCCCCCTGTGAAAAAACTTTCGCCGGGGCTGGCGGAGTAGTGCCGGTCCAGGGCTGCGGCGAGCATCGTCGGCAGGTTGCGGTCACTGTTCTGTGCCAGGTAATCCACGGCCCAGCGTGTCAGGCGGTCCTGCTCGTCGATGACGACTTTTTTCAGCGCCGCCGGGCTCTGGTCGGCATAGCGTTGGTGCAGTTCGCTGATGATTTGCATGTAGGTGGTCAGCACCCGCAGCTTGGCGGTGGAGCCCAGTTCCAGCTTGCTGCTTTCATTGATATCGAAGGGCTGGTCGGTGTTGTCGGTCTGCACCCGCACCCGGGCGCCGTCGGTGGTCATTTCGTAGAGGGTGAAGCTATAGCGCACCTGGGCCGTGCTGGCGGGGGTCAGCAGACGCGGCCCGAGCAGGCCGAGCTGGCCGGCGAAGGCCGGGTCGGCCAATTGCTTGAGGTACGCGGTGGCCTGGCTTTGCAGATCGCTTTGCAGGGTGCTGGTGGCGGCCAGGTCGAGGCGGTCGAGGTCGTACAGCGGGCGATCGAGCAGGGCGGCCAGGCGGCTGCGCGCGACACTGATGCCCTTGTTGGTTTCTATGGGCTGCAGGGTCGGTTGCTGCTGCCAGTTGCGGTAAGTGACCTGGCTGGCCAGTGCGGCGCTGGCCAAGGCCGGATCGATCACCGCGTTCTGCGCCAGCAGGCGGATATGGCTGTCGGTGAGGCTGGCCAGCTCGTCGCGGCCCTTTGACAGGTAGTGGGAAGGACGGCGCTGGGCGATGGTCAGCGACAGCACTTCACGCAGGGCCAGGCCTTTTTGCGCAAGATCCTTGGGGTCGTCACTGGCCAGCAGGCTGTTGGTCCGGTTGAAGTCGGCGCCGTACCAGACCCGCAAGCCTTCGGCCATACCATGCACTTCACCATGCCCGGGCACCGCCGACAGCGGCACGCTGTTGAGGTAATCGCGCACGATCGCCTGGCGCGCTACCAGCGTCTGGGGGCCGTCCAGGTAGGTGCGCACGCTGGCGGAAATCATCTGGCGGATCTTCTCGCCACCCGACAGTGTCAGCCCGTCGGGCGAGTGGCGATATTTCTCCAACTGCGTGGCCAGGGTGCTGCCGCCTGCAGTCTGGCCCGGCAGGTGCAGCAGCCGGGCCACCTGCGACCAGGCGGCCTTGGCAAAACGCGGCCAGTCCACGGCGGGGTTGGCCTGGGGCTGGGCGGGGTCGAGCAGCTCGCGGTTCTCGATAAACAGCAGGCTGTTGACCACCACCGGCGGGATCGCGGCAAAGGTCGGATAGAACTGCTGCGGGTAGCTGAACTGGTACAGCGGCTCGGCGCGGCAATCGCTGATCGACAGGCCTGCCTGGATCTTCTCGTCATAGGGCACAAACAGCCCCTGGCGGCTGTAGTCGAGCAAGGCCTGGGAGAACTGCGCCTGGCTCTGGATCAGGTAATTGCGCTTGAGCAGGCGTGGCAGAAAATCACTCAGGGCACTGTAGCCCAGGCGTTTGTCGAAGGGGCCGGCGCCGGGGTAGACAATCGCCGCGCTCGGGCCGGGCTGCACCTGGTAACTGAGGGTGGCGGCGATCCGGCTGAATTCCCGGGCCTGCCACTTGGAGGTGCGCATTTCCCGGGACGCGGCATAGGCCAGGCCGATCAGCAGCATCACCAGCAATAGCCAGAACATGCGCCAGCCGAAGCGGCGTGGGCGGGTTTTTTGTGGCAAAGGCGGTTCATCCGCACTGTCGGTTGGCACCGCAGCCTGGGTCGAATCGGTTTGCCATAAAACACCCATAGTCGATTGATCCATTCACGCAGATTGATCGGACTTGTTTCAAGCGTAGTCGCTGATTGGTCCACGCAAGGAATTTGTCTGCGCCGGCCATGACCGACTACCACCGACGGCAGCGGGCGCGGCCTTTCGCAGCATCCAGGCCGGACAGAGCGGGCGCGTGACGCATGCCCTGGCGATTCATCGCGGCGAAATCAACTTGCGCATGGCGCGCGAGCTGTTCTTTGACGCGCCGCCCTGGCCTGAGGGCGAAGTGCCGTTCTAGAGCCTTTGCGATTGGTAAATGCGACCAGGGTAGGGGCATGACGCTGCACCCATGCTGTGCAATACTCGCCGCCGTTTTCCAGGGAGAACGGCGTTCCAGGCAGATGATGCCTCGCCGTCATATCGGCTTTTGCCGAGAGTTCTCGCTGAATTTTGCCGTTTATTGAGTGAAAAGCTCTATAGGGAGCTTTTTATACTGCACGCCCGCTGATCTGGCCGGTTTTCCTGTCAGACGGATCTGCCCACAAGGTAGGCCCGGTGACCCAGGCGTACGAGCCCACCCGCTGGTACGCCCGAGACTCGGTGGTTCAATCCAATAACAAAATGAGGTTGTACCCCTATGCCTGTTGGCAACCATCAGCCCCACGGCGAGACCGCTTCCGGCGGCCCGCTCAAACGCGAACTCGGCGAACGGCATATTCGCTTGATGGCGCTCGGCGCCTGTATCGGTGTCGGTCTGTTCCTTGGTTCGGCCAAGGCCATTGAAATGGCCGGCCCGGCAATCATGCTCTCGTACATCATCGGCGGCCTGGCGATCCTGGTGATCATGCGCGCCCTCGGTGAGATGGCCGTACACAACCCGGTGGCCGGCTCCTTCAGCCGTTACGCCCAGGACTACCTCGGCCCGTTGGCGGGCTTTTTGACCGGTTGGAACTACTGGTTCCTGTGGCTGGTGACCTGCGTTGCAGAAATCACCGCCGTCGCCGTGTACATGGGCGTCTGGTTCCCCGATACACCGCGCTGGATCTGGGCCCTGGCCGCCCTGATCAGCATGGGCACCATCAACCTGATCGCGGTCAAGGCCTTCGGTGAGTTCGAGTTCTGGTTCGCCCTGATCAAGATCGTCACCATTATTGCCATGGTGATTGGCGGCGTCGGTATCATTGCCTTTGGTTTCGGCAACGACGGCGTGGCGCTGGGGATTTCCAACCTGTGGGCCCACGGCGGCTTCATGCCCAATGGCGTGCAGGGTGTGTTGATGTCCTTGCAGATGGTGATGTTCGCCTACCTGGGCGTGGAAATGATCGGCCTGACCGCCGGTGAAGCGAAGAACCCGCAAAAAACCATCCCCAATGCCATTGGCTCGGTGTTCTGGCGCATCCTGCTGTTCTACGTCGGTGCGTTGTTCGTGATCCTGTCGATCTACCCATGGAATGAAATCGGCACCCAGGGCAGCCCGTTTGTGATGACCTTCGAGCGCCTGGGCATCAAGACTGCCGCCGGCATCATCAACTTCGTGGTGATCACCGCCGCGCTGTCGTCGTGCAACGGCGGGATCTTCAGCACCGGGCGCATGCTCTACAGCCTGGCGCAGAACGGCCAGGCCCCGGCGACCTTCGGCACCACCTCGCGCAACGGCGTACCACGCAATGCGCTGCTGCTGTCGATCTTCGCCCTGCTGCTGGGCGTGCTGCTCAACTACCTGGTGCCGGACAAGGTCTTCGTCTGGGTCACTTCCATCGCCACCTTCGGCGCGATCTGGACCTGGGTGATGATCCTGCTGGCCCAGCTCAAGTTCCGCAAAAGCCTGAGCCCGGCCGAACAGAAAGCCCTGAAGTACCGCATGTGGCTGTACCCGGTCAGTTCGTACCTGGCCCTGGCGTTCCTGGTGCTGGTGGTGGGCCTGATGGCGTACTTCCCCGATACCCGTATCGCGCTGTATGTCGGGCCGGTGTTCCTGCTGTTCCTGACCGTGCTGTTCTACGTGTTCAAGCTGCAACCGACCCAGGCCGGCGTCGGCTCACAGCGTTCGGCGTAAACCCTTGAGCCCTGGCCGGCCTGTCACCTGCGACAGGCCGGCCCAGGTTCAGGTGCGCATCAGCGCCCGTTGCGTGCCCTCCGTCAACTGCCGGACCAGGCGGTTATGTTCGCTGGTTTCCAGGTCAACCAGTGCCTGGCGGCGCTCCAGAAATACCTGCGAACGTTTGTCCTGGAGTTCCCGATTCAACAGGCTGACCTTGTAGCTCACGGCTTGCTTGACCGTGATAAAAGGCTCCGGATGACTGTTGGCCAAATACTCAATCCAGAACTCACTCATCAAAATCGCCTCCTGCACGGCCGGTGATTGGCCGAGTCTGCGCAGGGTGCTGCGTGCCCGGCCCACCACCTCATCGGTGACATAGTCATCCACGGTGTACAGCAGCTCCAGCGGATAAAACGGCAATTTGAATTCACTGGCCAATTGGCTGCGCAGGTATACCGTGACCTCGGCCGGATCGACAGGCAGCCCGGCACGCTCGCGCTCGAGAATGAACTGGTCGGCAAAGTGGTCCAGTTGGTTGAGGTAGAAGCAACTCTCGGCCAATTCCAGCAACGCCCGGTCAGCTAGATAACTGCGCGGTTGCAACTTGGCCTGATGGATCCGGTGGTGCAGTTCCATGTTGGTAAAGGCCAGCAGCACACTGTCGCCGCAGTTGCCGGAGCCGTAGGTGTTGAGGCACACCGCGTTGCGCAGTTGCGTCGACTCGCCCATGGCCTGCAACAAGGTCCAGACTCGCTTGGTCAGGCCTGGCCTCAACTTTTTGTTGCGGTAGGCGTGCGTATTCTTCAGGTCACGCAGCACGCGGAATACATCATCGGCACTCGCCGTTTCATTGGCCTTGAGTTGTTCCCACAATTGTCGGCGCGGCGTTACGTCCTTCTCGGCGACGTCGGTCAGCCAGGTGTCGAAGTCATTCGGCGTCGCTGGGGCATGGGCGGGGGTGCGCAGTTGGCCACCCAGGCGAATACCGGTCTCGAGGTAGTAGCGGTCGATGCGTGCCAGGGTCTCGGCGGTCAGCGGGTTCTCATGCAAAAAGGTGTTGCGATTGGCGGCTTGCAGCCACGGGTTGGTGAACACTTCTTCGGGAATGGTGCTAATCGAGTTGGTCTGCAGGTGCAACTCCTCCAAAACCGGCAGGGCGCCGGCGCCGATCGGCCATTGGCTGATGCCGGTGTTGGCCAGGCGCAGGCGGCGTAGCCGGCTCATTTGGCTGACATCCGGGGTCAGGTCCAGGTCCGGATTATCGTTGAGGTCGAGGTGTTGCAGATTGACCATGCCGGCCAGGCGTTGCACGGCGTCTTCGGTCAGGCGAAGGTCGTTGTCGTTCAGGTCAAGGTGGTTGAGCGTGGTCATATCGGTGACCGCGCTGGGCAGTTCCGTCAGGTAACAATCCAGGCGCAGCACTGCGAGCCCGGTGAACTTGGTCAGAAAGTCCGGCCCCGAAGCGGGGAACGCGTTACCGGAAATCCGCAGGAATTGAATGTGATTGAAACCGCTGGTCCCGGTTATGAACGAGGCCGGTGGCAAGCCTTCGTCGTCCAGTTGCAACTCCAGTGACGGTACGTTGAACAGGCCGGCCATGTACACCGTGGAGGTTTCCCGGCGCCATGCCGCACACAGTTGGGAGGCGATATAGCGCCGCCTGCCCCGGCCGGTGCCCAACGGGTCGATCAGAGGGTTGTCGGCCGCCACAGGGGTTTCGCTCCAGCGCGTCAGTTGCGTATCCATGGCCTGGTACTCGGCTTTCAGCCGTTCCAGTTCGAGCAGTTTTTCCGGGTCGGTCATGTTCAACGCGCTCAGGAAGCTGCGTGCATCGGCATTGCCCAAGCGCGGGTACAGCTCCTGGACCTTGGCTACCAGGTTCGGCGGCCGTGGCCCGTGAAACGGCCAGAGGCGCTGCCACAGCGGGTACACCAGGAACGAACGATCCAGGCCCATGGGCGGTTGCATCCAGGGCTGCAAGTGCGGGATATCCAGCAGGCCCTTGATCTCCACGCGGCGGGCCAGGGCCTGCTCGGCGATCTGGCGGCGCAACTCGGCAATCGCGCTGTCGGTGTCAGCCTCCAGCAGCACCTGCTCGGCAGCGGACAAGGTGCTGAGAATGACCGCCAGCAATCGGGTCGACGGTTGGCCGAGTGTCTTGCCGTGTTCGTCATAGGCCTGATATCCACGGTTGGTCCTGGCCACGGTCTTGCGTGACGAACCCGCCAGGTGGCCCGCTGTTTCCAGCAGGCGTCCCTGGTCGTCCCATTCGCGGATATCGACGCGCAGGTTCTTCGGCCAGGTCGGCAGCCGGCGCAGCAGGTACAGCGTGATCCGGTCGCTGTCGGCATTGGCGCAGGCGTCCACATACAAGCCTTCGAAGGCACGGTTGAGGCGCAAGTCATGGGTTGTCAGGCGCGCCTGTTCTGACAGGCGCAGGCTCAGTTGGTTTTTTTCATGCAGTTGCTTGAGTTCCCGCGGCGAGGCATGGCCGAGAATCGCCTTGACCGCGTTGTTCGGCAGCGCCGGGTACTGGGTCTTGACGGGGCGCTCCTGGGCGGTGGTTGCGGCCTCGCTGCGCTGGTACATGGATTCGAGGATTTGCCCACGCTCGCGCTCAGTGTATTCGACCATCCGGTTGATCAGTTGGACCAGGCGCTGTTCCAGGGTTTGCGGCAGCTCGCCGAGCAGGGCCAGGGCAAGGTCGTCGTCGGTGACGAGTTTTTCCAGGAGCCCGGGGCTCCTGATGTCCTGGTCGGTGACTTGTACCACCTTGGCCCCGGGTGCTTGGTTTGTTGGGTAGCGCAGGGGGCTGGCGCTGCCGACAATCTCCAGCACGTGGCTGGCGGGCCAGCCTGGCAGGCTGGTGAGGATCAGCAGGCGCAGGTCCGGGTTGGCGACCGAGGTGCTGGGCACCTGATAGAGCGAGACGATGAACTGGGTGATCTGCTGGTCCATCCTGAAGCGCTTACAGGTATCGGCAAGCATCGGCGGGGCCGGCCGGCCGCTGCGGTGGACCTGGCGCAGCACGTGGGCCGGGGTGTCGGTCAGGGCGATGATTTTCGCAGCTTCGCCCTCGTCGACCAGTTGGTGGTCACCCCCCAGGCGGTACAGCAGTCGATGCTCGTCCCATTCCATGGGGTTCTCGCTGGACAGACGCCAGGCCCCTTCACGGTTGTGTTCCAGGGTGGGCGTATCGACGCCAATCTTGTCCGGGTGCTTGAGCCGCCACCGGAAAACCCGCTGGTCATAGATGACGCGGTACAGCGAGCCAAACAACGGCAGGTAATGCTCGCCCTCATGGGAATACAGCCCCTGGGTATCGGGCAGCAGTTTGGCCGGCAGAGACAGGGTGTGCTCGTATTGCTTCAGCGAACCGTCGGCCAGGCGCACATAGCCTTGCGGGTTGCGCTGGTCGCTCATGTACTTGCCCAGGGTGTTTCGCAGGCCTGGGGCGTCGGTCACGCTGGCCATGCCCAGCAGTTCCCGCTCATGGGGTTGCAACACCGAACCGATGGCCAGGTAGAAACTGTCGACGGCCGGTGTTACGGCGATCGTGCCCGCGTTGCGCATGTCATAGGCTTCATAGTGGCCGTCGCCGCTGTGGCGCAGCTCCACGGTGAGATCGTCAGGACCGCTGGAGCGATAGGGTTTGGCGATCCCGCCGTCGCGCACCTCGGTAATCACGAAGCCGCGCTGGAGCCGCTGGCGTACCAGGGCCGAGGCGAACTCCCTGGCCCATTGGTCGGCGTCGTTGTTGAATAACCGTGGGTGGTACAGGCCATCGATGGCCGCGTCGATGCGCAGGCAAGTGCGGTGGTTGTCCAGCAATTCACGAAAGGCGCCGGGCAGTTCCCCACCTTGCAGGTAGGCCCGTTGTTGGCGGGGTGTCAGCGGCTGTTGTTCCAGCAGCCGTTCCAGCAGGGCTGCAGACAAGGGGCGGTTGAGGTCGCGCAGTTTTTTCAGCAGCGGTGTGACGGCCACCAGCGGCGCGGAGGCCTTGACGGGCAGGAAGCGGCGCACAGCGGCGGGCGGCAGTTGCTCGGGTTTTTCATAGCCGGCGTAACTGACCAGCGCGGCAAACAGCGTCAGGCGCTCCTGGCGTGCCAGGGTGACCACGGCCTGGCGCACCGCCATGATCCGCTGGGCCGGTGTGGCATCGGGTTGGTTGCTCAGGCCCAGTTGCGAGGTGCCGGGTTGCAGGCTGATCACCAGGCCCAACAGCGGTTCGGCGCGGTAAGGCACCTGGCCGCTATCCTCTTCGCTTTGGTAGCTGCCGTCTTCGTTACGGATGATCGTAATGGTCGTCGGCTCGAGCAGTGGCTGGGTGCTTTTGCCGAAGGTCTCGATCACGCTGCGCTGCGGATCGCGGATGCTCAGCAGGGCGGTGGCCGGCCATTCGGGCAACTGGGTCAGCAGGCACAACACTACGCTGTCGCCATAGGGCGGTAGATAACCGGCTTGATGGAAGCGCCCGATGATGTGCTGGATCAGTTGGTCGGCTTGCAGGCGCCGCACACCTTCGATCAGGTTCAACGGCGCCGGCTCGCCGTGCCATACCTTGTCGAGGGTTGCACGGGAGGTGGCGGTGCAGAGCAACATTTGCTCGAGGTCGAGCTGGGTGATGTTCGAGGAGTCGCCGGGCAGCATCTGTTGCAGCAACTGGGTATCCGACAGGGCCTGGGCGTTATGCAGGTCGAAGGTCCAGGCTTGCAGCGCCGGGTCGAACACGATGGGTGGCTTGTAGCTGCTGCGCCCGTTCTTGAGCACGTAGCGCTGGGTTTGCTGGTCGTGGGTGACTTCGGCGACCTGGGTCTGCTGTTCATGGTGCAGCTTGACGTACTGCTTGCCCTGCACGGCGAATACGCACAGGGCATCGGCAGTCTTGCCCTCCAGCAGGTAAGGCTCGTCATGGGCGTAGGGGTGCGCGTCAGGCTTCCACAGTTCATCGACCCCGTCGGGCCGCGTCACCTTGCGCGGGTTGCCCAGGCGCTGCAGGTGTTCGAGCATGCGCTGGCGATGGACCCTGCCGGCGATGCTGATCAGGCGCCCGCTGATGGCCAGGTCGGCGACATCGCTGAGGGTCGTGGCAAAGCTGCTGGCATCGCCCTTGGCTGCTTCATTCAGGCCCACGCTGACGCTGTAGGTCATGCTGCCCAGCACCGCCAGTTGCATCACCCGGTTCATTCCCGTGACTCCGCCGGGCAGGGGCGTGAGCAGCAGTTGCAGGACTTCGGCGGCGATGGCCGCAGCGGCGTCCTTGAGTGCTTGCCAATCGGCTTCGGAGCGGGTGTTGGCCAGGGTGTCCATATCGGCCTGGCAGCGCTGGACCTGCCGATAAGTCAGGGTTTGCAGCAGGGTTTCGGCGGGGCCTCTGGGTGGATCGGCGGCGAAGCGGATGTCGTCGAGGGTGCGTTCGGGGAAGGCTGCGTGAAACCCGTCGTACAGCTTGCCGGCCAGCCAGTTCAGGCCTTCGGGGCGCTTCTCCAGGGTCAGCAACGGCTTGAACACCGACAGCCCCACCAGCGGCAGTTGCCGGGCAAACCAGCCGAGGTCGTCCTGGCGATGGCTGTCGCGCAGTTGCCGGCGAAAGTCGGCTTCTGCCGCGCGCGCGTCGGGGTGGTAGCGAAACGCACCGCCGGGGCGGAAAGGGAAATACGACAGCACCCCGAGGCTGGCCACGCGGATCAGCAGGAGCGGCACGGGAATGGCGCTCTCCCAGGGCACGAAGGGCACGGCGGCAATCGGGGTGACGCCCGAGGTCAGGCTCAGGCTCTCGACCGCCAGTGGCGGCCCGCTGCCATCGAGCGAGGCGGTGAGGCTTGCGTACACCGTTTGCGTCAGACCGTTATGGGCGCGGTTGCGCCAGGCGTCCAGGGCATCGAACTGCAACAGGGCCTGCGCTGCCACGCCCATCAAGCGGCGCAGCGTACCCTGCTGATCGAGGGTGGCCTTGATCTTCACTTGCAGTTGGTGGCCCAGGTCCAGCTCGCGGGCGATGGCGATAAACTCCCGGGCCTTGAGACTGCGATCGCCGTCGGGGCCCACCACTTTGCTGGCGTCGACCAGACTGTAGCCGGAGTCCTGGCGCAGGCCTGAGGTGAAGCCGAAGTTCACACAGGCTGCTTCCCACAGGGACATGCTCTTGACGTGTTCGATTTCGCGGTAATCGATATCGGAGCGGCGCGGCGTGCGGATGTGGCTGCCGGGCTGGCGATCCCAGGGCAAGGGTTGCTCGATTTTTTCAATGTAGGTGGTGTCGAAGCGGTACTGCTCGGGATCGCGCCCGCCGATCCGGCTGCGCAACTGCGCCAGGCCATCGGCCTTGAAGGAACGCACCACCCGTTCTTTTTCGCTTTCAACGGCCGCCAGCGCCGCGTGGGCCTGGCGTTGCAGTTGCACGAAACGCTGTTGTTCTTCGGTGTCCAGGCCCTGTAGGGCTTGGGTCACATTGCGCTGGATCAGCTCCAGCGCCTGTTGCTGGGCCCAGGAGGTGCTCGATTGCAGATTGCCAGACAGGCCGTTGAGTAAATGATGAGTCGGCATGCGCTCTACCTTTCACGATAAGTGGAAGGCAGATGGAAGCACTGCGCATGCGCGCCCGGGGCCTAACTATTTAACGGGCGGCCCTCACTGCGTTGGGCCTGGTTCAACTGCTTGTTGAACTCCAGCCACGCCGCCAGCCCGGCCATCAACACCAGGCCCAGCAGCGCACTGAATATCTGCATCGGCCAGGCGTCGTCGACCTGGGCGTTGAGCATGTCCGCCAGCGGCGCCAGCAGCACCCCCAGGCAGAACACCTCCAGGGAGTAGCGCCCCATGCGGCAGCTTTGTTGCGCCAGCCAGTTTTGCGTCCAGCCCCGGCCGGGCAGCAGCTTGGCGGTGACATAGGCCAGGGCCAGGAAGTGCAGCAGGCGTACCGGCGACAGGTCGGTCTTGCTGATGGGGTACAGCAGCTCGCTCAACACGGCCGGCATCACGGCATCGTGGATTTCGGGCCAGCGCCAGGACAGGGTGATCACCCCAGCCAGCAGCGTATAGGCCGCCGCGCCAAGAAACAGCGGCTGCCTGTGCAATGGCCGGGTTTGCGGTGCGCGGGGCATACCTGCGCGGATCGCCGCCGCACCGCCGAGGACGAACAGGAACTGCCAGGTCACCGGGTTGAAGTACCACACGCCATCGGCAATCGCCGCCAGGTTCCAGCCCAGCCGTGGCGCCAGCAGGTACACCACCATCGACACCACTACCACCGCCAGGGGCTTGCGTACCAGCACCGGCAGCACCAGCGGCAAGCCCAGCAGCAACACGATATACAGCGGCAACGGGTCCATCAGGTTGGGCTTGAAGCGCAGCAGCAATTCATCGGTCAGGGCTTGTTGTGGGTTGGTGATGAAGTGGGTCAGGCCCATTTCCTGCACCAGGTCGCGGGTTTCTACCTTGCTGTTGGCGAAGAACACGATGCCCATCAGCATCGCCAGCAAAAAGATATGCACCACATACAACACCCAGGCGCGGCGCAGGATTTTCAGGCAGGCCATCGGGTAGCCTTCGCGCTGCAACACCTTGCTGTAGGCCAGCACCGAGGCGTAGCCGGCGAGGAACACAAAGACCTCGGCGGCGTCGCTGAAACCGAAATTGCGCAGGGTGATCTGACCGAGCGGGTTGTGGGGCACGTGATCCCAAAAAATGAAGATCAACGCCAGGCCCCGAAAAAAATCGATGCGCGGGTCGCGTCCGTTAAGCATGGCTGCGGGCTCTTGAACAAGTCGTTAAGTAATGACCCGGGATGGTCGGCAATGGTACGCGCCGTACGTCGGGCCGGCGCAGGTTGGCGGTATTTGTAAGCAATTGCAAAGGTTGGGTATTACTGAATGTCTCAATTGCCCGAAAGGGTCATGCCGTTGGTCGTATAAGCGCTGCTACCTGTTATTTCTGACAGTAGACGGGCTTTTGTGAGCATGGCTTGCTTGCCTATCGGCTGCGATAGGCAACGAGGCGTGATGGTGGCATGAGCAGACTATGGATAGGGTTCTCCAGCTATACGGTGATTGGCATCGCCAACACAGTGATCCACTGGCAGCTTTTTTTCGTGCTCCGGGCAGCGCTTGACCTGAGCCAGGCCGTGAGCAATTTCCTGGCGTTTTGCGTGGCGGCGAGCTTCTCGTTTTTTGTGAATGCCACGTTCACCTTTGGGGTATCCGCTTCGCTTGGCCGCTACCTGTTATTCATGCTGTGCCTGGGCAGTTTGAGTCTGGTGGTCGGCTGGATGGGTGACTATTGGCGATTGCCCGGCCTGGCCACGGTGGCGGTGTTTTCCCTCAGTAGCCTGTTGTGTGGCTTCCTGCTGTCCAAGTACCTGGTGTTTCGCAGGCCTGAATCATGAGGCTTTCGCTGATCGTGCCGTTGTTCAATGAAGAACTGGCGATCGAGCCGTTCTACCAGGCCATACGCCGCGAGCCATCGCTGCTGGAGCATGAGGTCGAGATCGTCTTTATCAACGATGGCAGCACCGACCGCACGCTGGAGATCGCCAGGGATATCGCGCTGCTTGATCGCAACGTGGTGCTGATCAACTTTTCGCGCAACTTCGGCAAGGAACCGGCGTTGTTTGCCGGCCTTGAATACGCCAGTGGCGAGGCGGTGGTGCCGATGGACGCCGACCTGCAAGACCCGGTGGAGGTGGTTGCTTGCCTGATCGAGAAATGGCAGCAGGGCGCCGATGTGGTCCTGGCCAAACGCCGCGACCGCTCCAGCGATGGCTACCTAAAACGCCACAGCGCCTCGCTGTTCTACCACCTGCTCAATCGCATCGCTTACACCCATATCGAAGAAAACGTCGGCGACTTCCGCCTGATGGACCGCAAGGTGGTGGACGTGATCAAGGCGCTGCCAGAGCAGCAACTGTTCATGAAGGGCGTGCTGTCCTGGGCCGGCTTCACCGTGGCGATTGTCGAATATGACCGGGCCTCACGGGTGGCTGGCCAGAGCAAATTCAATGCCTGGAAGTTGTGGAACCTGGCGCTGGAGGGCATCACTTCGTTCAGTACCTTGCCGTTGCGGTTATGGAGTTACATCGGTGCCGGTATTTCGTTATTGGCACTGGGGTATGCGGGGTACCTGATTGTCGACAAGTTGCTGTTTGGCAATGAGGTGCCGGGGTATCCATCGTTGATGACGGCGATCCTGTTTCTGGGCGGTGTGCAACTGATCGGGATAGGCATATTGGGGGAGTATGTGGGGCGGATCTATATGGAGGCTAAGCATCGGCCGAGGTATGTAGTGAAAGAATTTATTAGGCGAGAGGACTATCCGAATTGAATGTAAGAGTGCTGGGGGAACAACGTCACGCAGGGATGGCAGTGTGGTTGATGATTATGGTACTGGCTATCACCGTTCGCTTTTATGGAATAACGCTCCCCTATGTTTGGTACGACGAAGCGTTTAGTGTGTGGATCAGTGCCCTTTCACCTGGGGAAATCTGGTTTCATACAGGGCGGGATGTTCACCCGCCCCTTTATTATCTGTTGCTCCATGGGTGGATGGAGTTATTCGGCAAAACACCTTTTTCGATCAGGGCACCTAGCGCTATCGCAGGTGTATTGACCGTCGCTGTGTGTATTACGTTGGCTCGAAAAACCCTTGGTTATCGTGCTGCGATCATTACCGGGTTTTTAATGGCGTTATTTCCGGTCTCAGTGCGATTTAGCCAGGAAGCGCGGATGTATGCGCTGGTGGGGCTGTTCTTGGTGGGGGCGACGCTCGCCTTGGTCTGTTGGTTGAAGCACTCTGAACGCCATCGTTACGGTGTGCTTTACGCAGTGCTGATGGCCGCCGCCCTTTACACGCACTACTACGCGGTATTGGCAGTGCTTGCTCATTGGCTCTATCTGGTGGTGTTGCGGTTGCATCCAGCCATCAGGTCTGGGCAGGTCACTGGTCTGCCTTGGTGGATATTTAATTTATTGATTTTTGTCATTTATATTCCTTGGTTATTGAGTTTGGTTGATTTGTTGATTAATTACTCAAAACTTCAGGAGGCCGGCAATATTTCTTGGCTGTCCAGAGGTTGGCTCTACACGTTGCCGGATGTCGTATGGCGATTTTTCACATTGATAACCCCACGAGAAACTTCTAAAGTTGCGTGCTGGTTGATGCTTGTATTCGTCGTGATGGCGGGCGCTCGGCTGGTTTTTCTAGATAAGTCAGTTTATCGTTTTTCCTTATTGTTGGTGATGTATTCCTTTGTTCCAATGTTGGTGTTGTTTGGTGTGTCATTGGTTGCCCCCGTTTATAGTGATCGCTATCTAGTAGTGTATGCTATCGGGTTGCCACTGATTTGCGCAGGATGGTTGGTGCAGCTTGGTAGGAATCACAGGGTTGTGGCCGGACTTTTATTTATTGGGTTGGCCGGCTTGGAAGTGTATGGGTTGGGTAATAATTATAGTCAGCGAAATGAACTGAGTTATTCCCGTAGTCTGAAAGATTATCCTTTTGTTGAGGTGTTTAAGTATATCGCGGCCCAGCGACGCGACGCGGATATTGTTGTTGTCGGCGGCGGTCTCTATTACTTCAGTAGCGTTTATTACAATGATGGGGATGCCGGTATGTACCTGTATTACCCAAATAAAGGTGAGGCCGGTTCGCCCCGTCTCAACGGATATGGCGCGGGAACGTTGATGTATGAAACCTGGCGTGAGCATACCGTCGTCAATATGGATGCCATGCCCGCAGGTGTGCGACGGGTATGGTGGTTGACCGACAATTCCACCACGGCTGATCACGTACCTTATGCAGGGCAATGGCGAGAGGTCGACTCCCACCTTGCCGGTAAACTTGACCTAAGGCTTTATCAAGCACCTTGAATCAGAACCCATCCATCAACAACACCCGGCACGGCCTGGCCTGATACGCATTGATCTGCGGCACCAGGCGGGTGAAGTGTTCGGTCTGGCAGTGCGCATCCAGCGCGGCCTGGTCGGGCCATTGCTCGATAAAGATAAAGTGCCCTGGGTCTTTCTGGTCGATGAACAAGTCGTAGGCAATGCACAGCGGTTCCTGGCGGGTTTTTTCCACCAGTTCGGCGTACCAGGGGCGCACGGTGTCCAGGTGTTCGGGTTGGATAAAGTCTTCAGCAATAACTTTCAACATCAGATCGGTCCTTAGGCAGCTTCTACTTCATGGGGCTCGAAACTGTCGGCTCGCGCCATCTGCCACATACGTGAATAAAACTCGCCGTTCACTTCGCCGGTCAGCAGTTCCCCAGGCTTTAAGAACACGTGCAACTGCGAAAACAGTTTGATCTCGGTGGCCGACATGCGCCGCACCAGGTGCTTGGCCGACAATTGCGACGGATGATCAAGGCCGGCCGCCGCGAGCATTTCCGCCAGGGCCTTGAGGGTGTTGCGGTGGAAGTTGAACACCCGCTGGGCCTTGTCCGGCACCACCAGTGCGCGTTGGCGCAAAGGGTCCTGGGTGGCCACGCCGGTCGGGCATTTGTTGGTGTGGCAAGACTGCGACTGGATACAGCCGATGGCGAACATAAAGCCCCGGGCCGAGTTGGCCCAGTCGGCGCCGATGGCCAGCACGCTGGCGATATCGAAGGCGCTGACGATCTTGCCGCTGGCGCCCAATTTGATCTTGTCGCGCAGGTTCAGGCCCACCAGGGTGTTGTGCACAAACAGCAGGCCTTCGCGCAGGGGCACGCCGATGTGGTCGGTGAATTCCACGGGCGCAGCGCCAGTGCCGCCTTCCTTGCCGTCGACCACGATAAAGTCCGGCAGGATCCCGGTTTCCAGCATGGCCTTGGCAATGCCCATGAACTCCCACGGGTGGCCCAGGCAGAACTTGAAGCCCACCGGCTTGCCGCCCGACAGCTCACGCAACTGGGCGATAAAGTGCATCAGTTCAATCGGCGTGGAAAACGCGCTGTGGCGGGATGGCGAGATGCAATCTTCGCCCATCAAAATGCCGCGGGTCTCGGCGATTTCCTTGGTCACCTTGTGCTTGGGCAGGATCCCCCCGTGGCCGGGCTTGGCGCCCTGGCTCATCTTGATTTCGATCATCCGCACTTGCGGGTTTTGCGCCTGCACGGCAAAGCGTTGCGGGTTGAAACGGCCGTCGCTGGTGCGGCAGCCGAAGTAGCCGCTGCCCAGCTCCCAAGTCAGGTCGCCGCCGTTTTCCCGGTGGTAGGCACTGATGCTGCCTTCGCCAGTGTCATGGGCGAAGTTGCCGAGCTTGGCCCCCTGGTTGAGGGCGCGGATGGCATTGGCGCTCAACGAGCCGAAACTCATCGCCGAGATATTGAACACCGACGCCGAATACGGCTGCGTGCACTGCGGGCCGCCGACCATCACGCGAAAGGCGCTGGGGTCGCTCAACGGGGCCGGGCGCATGGAGTGGCCGATAAATTCGAAGCCGGACTGATACACGTCGATCAGGGTGCCGAAGGGTTTGTCGGCGCTTTCATTCTTGGCCCGCGAATACACCAGCGAACGCTGGGCCCGGGAGAAGGGCAGGGCATCGCTGTCGGACTCCAGCAGGTACTGGCGGATTTCCGGGCGGATGCCTTCCACCAGGTAGCGGATATTGCCCAGGATCGGGTAATTGCGGCGCACCGCGTGGGGGCTTTGCAGCAGGTCGAACACGCCGATCAGGCTGAGCACGCCGGTCACCAGGGTAAAGGGCCACAGCCATTCGTGTTGGATAAAGGGGAGGCTGGCGAGGGTGAAAATCACACACACGGCAAAGAATGCATAACGGCTAAGCAACGACAGGCTCATACGGTTTCCTTGGGTTCGGACTCTTTCTAACCTGCGGGAGCCGGCTGGCCGGCAATGGCGTTTTCGATCGCGCTATCGCTGGCAAGCCAGCTCCTGCAAGGATCTCCAGGCTATGGATGCCTGTGCTCTCACGGAGTCCCAGCTTACGGGCGAGGTCCTTGCCGGGGCAACCACATAGAACCCGGGCTTCTATCGGTATTGCAATACGTTCTCGTTTGGGTGCATTATTTGTGTTACTGTATAACGTATTGATTCTGCCAAAACGCCCTGGAGGCCCTATGAAAGCTGGTATCCATCCCGACTACCGCACCGTGCTGTTCCACGATACTGCCGCCGATGTGTTTTTCCTGATCGGCTCCACAGTCGACACGGACCGCACCTACCAACACAGCGATGGCAACACTTACCCCTATATGGCCCTCGACGTGTCCAGCGCATCCCACCCGATCTACACCGGCCAGCAGCGCAAGACCCAGGTCGAAGGGCGGATCGCTGGCTTCAACAAGCGCTTCGCCTCGTTCAGTTCGTCCGGCAAAGCAGCTGAGGCCTAAGGGGCTTAAGGCACACTGGTGGTAAATGGCATCATTTAGCCACTATCGACTGAAAACTGACTAAACTACTAGGTAATAGCCAGGAGGCTGTTACCTTGACCGTAGGAAGCGCACACCGACGCGACTAGATCCGAGGTGTCCCGTGGGAGAGTCAGTTACCTTTTCTGAAACCGATCGTCCCGTGGTGCTGTTGATCGACACCCACCCGGACGTGCATGACCGCCTCGCGCAGCTGCTGCGCCTGGAGCCCTTTGAACTGTGCAGCGCCACCACGGCGGCCGAGGCCCTGGCCATTCTGGCGCGCCAGCCCGTGGACCTGGTGATGAGTGCCGCACGCCTGCCGGATATGGACGGGGCCACGCTGCTGGCGCAGATCCATCACGCCTATCCCCAAACGGTGCGCCTGTTGTTGACCGGCGAGACTGACCTGACCCTGATCATCAAGGCGATCAACGAAGGGCAGATCTACCGCTACCTGAGCAAACCCTGGAAGGATGAAGAACTGCTGCTGGCCCTGCGTCAGTCCCTGGCCCACCAGCATTCCGAACGGGAGCGCCTGCGTCTTGAGCAACTGATCCGCCAGCAGAACGAGGAGCTCAAGCAACTCAATGCATCCTTGGAAAAACGCGTGGTTTCGCGCACCAGTGAATTGCAGCAGACCGCCGACATGCTCGACCTGGCCTACGAAGAACTCAAGCACAGCTACGCCACCGGCACCGAGGTGTTCTCGCTGCTGGCCAACCTGCGCCTGCCGCGCAGCAAGCAGACCAATCGGCAGATCATCGAGCTGGTCCGCACCTGGTGCGTGCTCCATGGCCTGGACGATGCCAGCAGCCGCGACCTGACCATGGCTGCGGCGCTGTACAACATCGGCAAGTTGAGCTGGAGCGACAGCATGATGGTCGCGCCCTCGGACTTGCTGCACAGCACCGACCGCGAGCGCTTTCGCGAGTACTCCACACAGAGCGAGTCGCTGTTGATGACCCTGGAGCCGATGAAGGACGCCGCGCGGCTGATCCGCCATCACCAGGAACGCTGGGACGGCAGTGGTTTCCCCGACCATCTCAAGGGCGAGGCAATTCCCTTTGGCTCGCGCCTGCTAAAGCTGGCGGTGGACTTTATCGAACTGCAGCGCGGCCTGATCCTTGAGCGGCAGATGAACAGCGACGAGGCGCTGCTGTACATCCGCAAATACGCCGGGCGCCTGTATGACCCGGACATGGTCGAAGACTTCGTCCAGGCCTGCGCGGCCTTCCTCAGCGACGTGACCCTGGGCGACCCGATGGTCAAGGTGCTCGGCACTCGCGAGCTGGCCGAAGGCATGGTCTTGGCGCGCAACCTCAATGCCGACAACGGCATGCTGCTGCTCAACGCCGGCAAGGTGCTGAACCTGCCGCTGGTGGACAAGTTGATCGCCTTTGAAGCCATGGAGGGCGCCAAGTACAGCGTGTTCATCAAGGAAGCCGAGTAACCCGAAACTCTGTAGGAACCGGCAAGCCGGTTCCTACATTCATTGCGAGGAACAGGGCAGCCGTGTGATCCTTTGCGCCCTTTACTCCAAGGCGTTTTTTTCATGTCCAAGACCATCCGTATCGCCGCCGCCCTGTTGATCGGCAGCGACGGCCAGACTCTACTGGTGCGCAAGCGCGGCACCCAGGCCTTCATGCAGCCGGGCGGCAAGATCGACGCGGGCGAGCAACCGGCGCAGGCCCTGGCGCGTGAGCTGCACGAAGAACTTGGTCTGCGGATCGACCCGGCAGCGGCGCAGTACCTTGGCCACTTCTCGGCGCCAGCGGCCAATGAGCCGGGGTTTACCGTGGAGGCCGAGTTGTTTGAAGTACGGATCGATGTGCCGGTGACACCCGCCGCCGAGATCGAAGAAGTGCGCTGGATCGACCCGGCCGGCGATGGCGGCCTGCAGTTGGCGCCCTTGACACGTGACCTGATCCTGCCGTTCTATCGCGCATCGCTGACTACCACAGCCTGAACTGTCAGGCGCAAAGGACTGAGCCGTGATCCCCCTCAATGACCTGCTGATTTTTGCCGCCGCCTCGCTGCTACTGGTGCTGACACCCGGCCCGAACATGATCTATTTGATCTCGCGTTCGATCTGCCAGGGCCGCAAGGCTGGGGTGACGTCGTTGCTGGGGGTGGTCGCGGGGTTTTTTGTACACCTGTTTGCCGCCGCTGCCGGTTTGACCGCGGTGTTTCTTACGGTGCCGGTGGCCTATGAAGTGCTGAAGTGGGCCGGCGCGCTGTACCTGCTGTGGCTGGCCTGGCAGGCGGTGAAACCGGGCGCGCGTTCGCCGTTCGAGGCCCAGCAACTGCCCGCCGACTCACCGCGCAAGCTGGTGACCATGGGCTTTTTGACCAGTGCGCTGAACCCGAAAATCGCGGTGTTCTACCTGTCGGTATTCCCGCAGTTCATCACCCCGGAGCACGGCTCGGTCTTCACCCAGAGCCTGATGCTGGGCTTTACCCAGATCAGCGTCAGCTTTGTGGTCAACCTGCTGATCTCGCTGTGCGCCGCCAGCATCGCCGCCTGGTTTATCCACAACCCCACGTGGTTGGCGGTGCAGCGTTACTTCATGGGGTTTGTGCTGGCCGCCCTGGCGGTGCGCCTGATGCTGGAGCAACGGCGTAGCGCGTGAGCCGTCACCGCACTGCGCTGACCCCATCCAGGGTCGAAAACGACGTGTCCTTGGCCGTCAGCAAAAAGTCGCGCATGTACGGCGCATCCAGCATATCTGCGCGGATCCCGGCGTACAGCGTGGCAAACAGACCCTTCTCCCCCAGCCGCTTGGCCTTCACATAACCCCGCGAGCTGTACTCGTGCAGCGCCCAGTGGGGCATGCCACACACGCCGCGTCCGCTGGCCACCAGTTGCATCATCATCACCGTCAGCTCCGAGGTGCGCACCTGGGCGGGTTCGACGTCGGCCGGTTCCAGGAAACGGGTGAAAATGTCCAGGCGGTCGCGCTCCACCGGGTAGGTAATCAGGGTTTCGCTGAGCAAATCCTCGGGCACGATGTATGGCTTGTTCGCCAGGGCGTGCTGGTTGGCCACGGCGAGCATCGCCTCATAGGTGAACAACGGCACATAGGTGATGCCCGCCAGCTCTAGCGGGTCGGAGGTCACCACCAGGTCCAGGTCGCCACGGGCTAGGGCTGGCAGCGGGGCGAAGGCAAAGCCGGAGGCCAGGTCCAGCTCGACTTCCGGCCAGGCATCGCGGAACTGGTCGATGGTCGGCATCAGCCACTGGAAGCAGCTGTGGCATTCGATCGCCATATGCAGGCGCCCGGCAGTACCGCCGGCCAGGCGCGCAATATCCCGTTCGGCACCGCGCAGCAGCGGCAGGGTGGCATCCGCCAGTTGCAGCAGGCGCAGGCCGGCGCTGGTGAAGCGCACCGGCTTGGTCTTGCGCACAAACAGCGGCATGCCCATGCGCTCTTCCAGCTCCTTGAACTGGTGGGACAACGCCGACTGGGTCAGGTGCAGGCGCTCGGCGGCTTCCACCAGGCTGTCGGCTTCGCGCAAGGCGTGCAGGGTCTTGAGATGACGGATTTCGAGCACGGGCTCTCCATGAAGACAATTTGTGACAAGTTCGGATAGCGTGAGTTTGTCTCATGTTGGCAAATCTGTCGACCATGACCGCTGGGCGCTCTTCATCAAACTGTCACGTAACTGTGGCAGCGCGCTTGAACAAACTTCATCAGACTCGCGCTCTACTGGGGTTCTGCGTTTCGGTGTTTTTCATGCGCGTGTTGCTTTTACTGGCTGCCTTACTGGTCGGCCTGCCGTCTTTTGCGGCGTCTCGATGTGATGTCAATGTCCCGACTGAGCGGGTCGACCTGGACCAGGTGAGCCTGGCGTACCAGAGCATTGGCCGTGCTTCTGACCCAGCGTTGCTGCTGGTGATGGGCTTGGGCGGGCAGTTGATCCATTGGCCGGACGAGGTGGTGGTTGCCTTGTGCCAACAAGGTTTTCGGGTGATCCGCTACGACAACCGCGACGTCGGCCTGTCCACCTGGCGTCAGGCCCCGGCCAGCGCCAACCTGACCTTTGAAGTGTTGCGCTACAAACTCGGCCTGCCGGTGGCCGCGCCCTACACCCTGACCGACATGGCCGACGACGCCCTGGGATTGATGGATGCGTTGCAGGTGCGCCAGTTCCATGTGCTGGGCGCGAGCATGGGTGGGATGATCGCCCAGCACCTGGCGGCCATGGCCCCGCAGCGCGTGGAAAGCCTGACCCTGATCATGACCAGCTCCGGTGCCGAAGGCCTGCCTGCGCCGAATGCCGCGCTGGTACAACTGTTGTCACGGCGCAGTGCGCCCAACCGCGAAGTGGCCCTGGAGCAGCAGGCCGACTTGCTGGCGGCCCTGGGCAGCCCCGAGGTCAAGGATGATCGCCAGGCGTTGTTGCAGCAGGCTGCGCAGTCCTATGACCGGGCGTTCAATCCCGAGGGTGTGAAGCGCCAGATCATGGCGATCCTTGCCGAACCGAGCCGCGTGCCGCTGCTCAACCAACTGCGGGTGCCGACCCTGGTGGTGCATGGCACGGCCGATCCATTGCTGCCGGTGATGCATGGGGTGCACCTGGCGGCGCATATCCAGGGCAGCCAGTTGCGGCTGATCCCGGGTCTGGCCCATCGGTTCCAGGAAGCGTTCAAGGCGCCGTTGCTGGCGGCGGTGTTGCCGTACCTGCAAGCCCACCGCGAAGAGGCGGCGCATTGGGCGCAGGTTGAACCGCTGGCCCCCGCCAAGGTTTTATGACGGCCGCGTAGAGGTGTATGGTGCGAACTTTGTGGCGTGTAATGCCTGCGAGGTTGCCTGAATGAGTACTTCCCTGAAAATCGATTTCGTCAGCGACGTGTCCTGCCCCTGGTGCGTCATCGGCCTGCGCGGCCTGACCGAGGCCCTGGACCAGCTGGGCGCCGAAGTGCAGGCCGAGATCCACTTCCAGCCGTTCGAACTGAACCCGAACATGCCTGCCGAAGGGCAGAATATCGTGGAGCACATCAGCGAGAAATACGGCTTCACTGCCGAAGAGTCCCAGGCCAACCGCGCGCGCATCCGCGACCTGGGCACCGCGTTGGGCTTTGCGTTCCGTACCGATGGCCAAAGTCGTATCTACAACACCTTCGACGCCCATCGCCTGCTGCATTGGGCTGGGCTTGAGGGCTTGCAGTACAACCTCAAGCACGCGTTGTTCAAGGCTTACTTCAGCGATGGCCAGGACCCGTCCGACCACGCCACGCTGGCAATCATTGCCCAGAGCGTTGGCCTGGACCTCAAGCGCGCAGCCGAGATTCTGGCTTCGGACGAGTACGCCGCAAAGGTGCGCGAGCAGGAGCAACTGTGGGTATCGCGCGGGGTGAGTTCGGTGCCGACCATCGTGTTCAACGACCAGTACGCGGTCAGCGGCGGACAGCCGGCTGAAGCGTTTGTGGGGGCGATCCGCCAGATCATCAACGAAGCCAAAAGCTAACAAACACCACCGGCCAAAGGTGGGAGCGGGCTTGCCCGCGAAAGCGGTATATCAGCTAAGTATCTCTTAACTGACCCACCGCCTTCGCGGGCAAGCCCGCTCCCACATTGGCTCCTGGCCCATCCCTTGCATTACCCCCCTAAAGCCCAGCCGGCATGCGGTTGGGCACTGCCAAGGGGTGAAACATTACCTTGAATATTCTCGATCTCGACCACAGCCTCACAGCCCAGGCACCCATTGCCCGGCGTCTGGCCAGTGGTCAGGCCACGCGCCTGGATTTGCTCGACCTGGGTCCGAAACTGCGCCTGTGGTCCACCGAAAAAACCTGGAAACGCTTTGCCCAGCGCCTGGCCCAACGGCCCCGGCCGAGCACGGCGCGGCCGGAAATCTTCTTTGTCGGCTCCGGCGACTACCACCACCTGACCCCGGCCTTTCTCGCCGAAGTGCAAGAGCCGATCAGCCTGATCCACTTCGACAACCACCCCGACTGGGTACGCCTGGCCCCGCGCCGGCACTGCGGCTCGTGGGTCAACCAGGCCCTGAAGATGCCGGCGATCAAGCGCATCGTCACCCTCGGTCCGTGCAGCGATGACCTGCATAACCCGCAACTGCGCGGCGGCAATCTTGGTGCCCTGAAGCGCGGGCACTTGCAGTTGTTTCCCTGGCAGCACGCGCCGTCGAAAGTCTGGGGCCGGGTTGGGGATGGCGCCGGCCATGCACAGCAGGAAAACCACCTGCACTGGCGCAATCTCGCTGAGCTCGACTGGCCTGCATTCCTTGAGCAAATGATCGCCAGCCTGCCTACCGAGGCGGTATGGATCACCCTCGACAAGGACGTGCTGGCCAGCGAAGACGCGGCCACCAATTGGGACCAGGGCGGCATGCGCCTGACGCACCTGTTGCAAGCCCTGCGTGCGTTGGCGGCGAGCAAGCGGATTATTGGCATCGACGTGTGTGGCGAGTTTGCCCGGCCTGCGTTCAGCAACGCGTTCAAACGCTGGGAAGCCAAGTCCGACCAGCCACCGGCCGAACGCTGGAGCGACGACGACCTGCTGCGTAACGCGACCACCAATGAAGCGTTGATCAACCTGTTCGAGGAGCTGTTTCCGTGACCCTGACCGTGGTGTTGTTGGTGGCCTTTTCCATCGTGCTCGATGTGATCGGCCAGTTGTGTTTCAAACTGGGCCTGGACCGCTTGCCGGAGCTTTCCGGCGGGTTTCGCCTGAGTGCCTTCTGGGGCCAGGTGTTCAATGCGCCGTTGCTGTGGGCGGGCATCGGCGCCTATGTCATCGAATTTTTCGTCTGGCTCGAAGCCTTGTCCCGTGCGCCGTTGAGCCTGCTGTTCCCGGCCGCCGCGCTGGCCTATTGCGGGGTGGTGCTGGCGGGCAAAGTGGTGCTGGGCGAAACCGTCAGCCGCCGGCGCTGGTTGGGCACGATGGTGATTACCGCCGGCGTGATGTTGGTGGCTGTAGCAGGAGCACAATCATGAGTGCGCAAGAGATGACTATCCGTCCGGAAGGCTGGCTGCATGGGCGCCTGGGCACGGTCGTGTTATGGGCGCTGTTGATCCTCACCGAAAGCGCCGGGCAGCTGTTTACCAAGGTGGCCGGCGATCAGATAGGGCAGATGGATTTCAGTTGGCAGTGGTTGGCGGCGGTGGCGGTCAACCCGGGGATCCTGGCGGCGATTGCCTGCTATATCGGCGCGTTCTTTGTGTGGATGCTAATCCTGCGACGCAGCAGCCTGTCCCTGGCCTTCCCCTTGAGCTCGCTGGTGTTTGTGGTGGTGTTGCTCGGCTCCTGGCTGGGGTTGGGCGAGCACATCAGCTTGCTGCATTGGGTGGGCGTGGTGGTGATTATTGGCGGGATTGCACTGCTGGCCGAGGGCGAAGAAAACTGAGTTCCCTGTGAAATACGGACTAAATGTGTGAGCGGGCTTGTGTGGGAGCTGGCTTGCCTGCGATGCAGGCGCCTCGGTGTCTCAGTTACACCGCGGTGAGGCTATCGCAGGCAAGCCAGCTCCCACATTTAGATGGGTGTCGCCCTTGAGACAATCAATCGAAGGTATAGCTGATCGCCGTCTGCACCTGTCCCTGGTTGACCTCGCCGGTCTGGCGCACGATGCTGCTGTCGGCCGCCGATCCCAGCAGATGCACCCAACTGGCACTGGTCAGTAACGTCCACTTCGGTGCCAGGGGGATCTGCAAGCTCTGGGTCAGGGTCAGGTTCTGGAACCCGCCGCTGGCGCTGTACGGACGGATCCCGGAGTCTGTCGCCTCATGCTCATCCACCCCGAAAAACGTCTGGGCCTGGCGGCCGTCGGCAAAATGCGCGACCAGGCCCGTGCTGCCAATCACTGCGCCGCCCAGCGGGTAGCCCAACTCCCCACCCAACTTGCCGAGCACGCCGCTCTGCTCGCGGGCACCGCCCACAGCCCGGCCCAGTTGCGCATAGACCCGCCAGAAGTCGGCAGGCGCGTACTGGATAAACCCGCCGACCTCGGCCATGTCCGACACATCCCGCAAGCCCTGTAGCGGCCCGTTGGCCGTGCGTCCCGGCAAGTAATTGAGGTACGGCCCGGCACTCAAGCCATTGCGGTTGAGCGCGCGCCAGGTCAGGCCGTCATCGGTATCGAGGCTGACATCTCCCCAATCCAGGTCGAAGTAAGGCACAGGCACGGTCTGATAACGACTGGCGGCGGGTTCCCGTGGCTGATAGCTCAAGCCCAGGCCCACCTCGCCGCTGATGCCGGCCGCCGCTGCCGAGTCCATCCACAGCCCCAGGACGCCGGCGAATACCAGCGAAGTCACCCTGAACATATTGCTTGCTCCTCTTGCAAAACATGCGCGCATGAACGCGCAGGCGCGGGGGCTTGTGCAAGCACTCATGTTGTTTGTAGCGACCTACAAAATTTGTAGCTTCGCCGCAGCCTTTATCACCCATCCATGCCCGCGAGCCCCAGCCCTGCTGGGTTTTGCCCACTTGGCACAGTCCCTGCTCTATCCCTGGTAACGGCGCATCAGCGCGCTAGCATCCAAGGTAAACGCAGATGAATGACTGGCATATCGTGTGTGACTTCGATGGGACCATCACACCCACCGATGTCATCGACAATGTTCTCCAACGCTTCGCCGGCCCCGAATGGGAAACCATCGAGCAGCAATGGCTGGATGGCCATATCGGTTCGCGCGAATGCCTGAGCCGCCAACTGGCGCTGATCAAGGCGAGCCCGGCCGAACTGCTGGCGTACTTCGACACCGTCGAGATCGACCCGGACTTCCCGGACTTCGTCGACCATGTCCTGGGCCAGGGCGCGTCCCTTGAGGTGGTCAGCGATGGCATCGAGCAAGGCATCGCGCGGATCCTTTCGCGCAACTACGTGACCTTGCTGCCGATCATCGCCAACCGCCTGCGCCAGGTCGACCAGAACAGCTGGCGCATCGACTTCCCCCATGCCAGCGACGCCTGCCGCGCGGCCTCGGGCAACTGCAAATGCAAGTCCACCCCGCGTAACAAACGGGTGCTGGTGATCGGCGACGGCAAGTCCGATATGTGCGTCTCGACCACCGCCGATTTCGTCTTCGCCAAGGGCAGCCTGGCGCAGTACTGCCAGGCCCACGCCATCCCCCATCTGCGCTTTGACACCTTTGCCGAACTGCCGGCCTTGCTGGCCAAGCTGCCCCAGGGCATCGCCGCCAACGCCACCCATTTCACTTTTGAAAATCAGGAACTCTTTCATCATGTCTGATATCCGTATCGCTACCGCCGAAGACCAGGTTCTGCTGGATAAAGAAGCCAAATACTGCTCCTACGGCGACACCGTCCACTACATCGACCCTCCGCGTATCTTCAGCCGTTGCGAAGGCTCCTACGTGTGGGACACCGAAGACCAGGCCTACCTCGACCTGCAAATGTGGTACTCGGCGGTCAACTTCGGCTACGCCAACCCGCGCCTGAACAATGCGCTGAAACAGCAGATCGACACCCTGCCGCAAATCGCCAGCCAGTACCTGCACAAGGGCAAGATCGAGCTGTCGGAAATGATCGCGGTGGACGCCAAGAAAAAATTTGGCCTCGATGGCCGGGTGCATTTCAACGTCGGCGGTTCGCAGTCCATCGAGGATTCGCTCAAGGTCGTACGTAACGCCACCAACGGCAAGAGCCTGATGTTCGCCTTCGAGGGCGGCTACCACGGGCGCACCCTTGGCGCGTCGTCCATCACCTCCAGCTACCGCTACCGTCGTCGCTACGGCCACTTTGGCGAACGCGCCAACTTCATCCCGTTCCCGTACCACTTCCGTGGTCCCAAGGGCATGACCAAGGAAGAATACGGCAGCCACTGCGTGCAGCAGTTCGCGCGCCTGTTCGAGACTGAATACAACGGTGTGTGGGACCCGAAAGTCGGCCAGAGCGAGTACGCAGCGTTCTACGTCGAGCCGATCCAGGGCACCGGCGGCTACGTGATCCCGCCGATGAACTTCTACAGCGAACTCAAGCAGGTGCTCGACCAGCACGGCATCCTGATGGTGGTCGATGAAATCCAGATGGGCTTCTGGCGCACCGGCAAGTTGTGGTCGATCGAACACTTCGATGTGCAGCCGGACGTGATCGTGTTCGGTAAAGCCCTGACCAACGGCCTCAACCCCCTGGGCGGCATTTGGGCCAAGGAAGAGTTGATCAACCCGAAAATCTTCCCGCCGGGTTCCACCCACTCAACCTTTGCCTCCAACCCGCTGGGTACGGCGGTGGGCCTGGAAATGTTCAAGATGACCAGCGAAGTCGACTACGGCGCGATGGTCATGGCCAAGGGCAAATACTTCCTGGAAGGCCTGCAAGAGTTGCAAAAGCGCTTCCCGATCATCGGCGACGTCGATGGCCTGGGCCTGGCCCTGCGCTGCGAAATCTGCGGCCCCGATGGCTTCACCCCGGACAAGGCGACCCTGGACTACATGGTTGACGAGGGCATGAAAGGCGACATGCTGGTCGACGGCCAGAAACTCGGGTTGATCCTCGATGTGGGCGGCTACTACAAGAACGTGATCACCCTGGCGCCGTCCCTGGAAATCAGCTACCCGGAAATCGACCTGGGCCTGAAGCTGCTGGAGCAACTGCTGACCCGAGCGATGAAGCGGTGAGCCTGGCCGATATCGATCTCGGCGAAGGCAACGCCGGCTTCGTTCTCGGCAACGGTCCGGTCGGGATCCTGTTGATCCACGGCCTGACCGGCACCCCGACCGAGTTGCGTCGGGTCGCCCAGGGCCTGGCCAAGGCGGGCAACTGCACGGTGTACGTGCCCACCCTGGCCGGGCACTGCGGGGGCAACGAAGACCTGCAGGCCACCGGCTGGCGCGACTGGTACGAGGGTGTGCGCAAGACCTTTGTCGGCGTGCAGCAGCGCCATGCGCAGGTGTTCGTCGGTGGCTTGTCCATGGGCGCGGTGATGTCGATGTACCTGGCCTCGGAGTTTGCGGGCCAGGTCGCCGGGTTGCTGATGTACTCCACGACCCTCAAGTACGACGGCTGGAGCATCAACAAATTTGCCTTCATCACGCCGTTGCTGATCCGTATTCCGTTCGGCGTGCGCCTGTTCCGTTTTACCGAGAAGCCGCCCTACGGCATCAAGAACGAACGCCTGCGGGCCATCGTCGAGCGGCAGATGAAAGAGGGCGAGAGCAGCGAGGCGGGGTTGTTGACCATGGAGGGCGTCACCGTACGCGAGCTGCACTGGATGAACGCGGTGGTGAAAAAACGCATGCCGTCGATCAAGACCCCGGCGCTGGTCCTGCACTCCATCGAGGACGACATCACCAGCCGCTGGAACGCCGACTACGTGGAACGCCACCTGGGCGGCCCGGTAACCAAGATCCTGTTGGATAACTGCTACCACATGATCACCGTTGACCTGCAATACCGGCGGGTGATCGAGCTGAGTGCGGACTTTATTGAACAACACACCACCCCTGTGGACGAATATCTCCGGGCTTGACACCGCCCCCTGTGGGAGCGGGCTTGCCCGCGATGGTCGTGAACGATGACGCATATGGCCCGGTTTACGCGGTGTTTTTAGATGAAGGAAACGCTGTGATCAGCACTAAAGCCTATTCAACTATCCAAGCCATCGACCGCAGCGCCTGGAACGACTGCTTTCCCCAGGCCCTGGAAGATTGGGACTACTACGTTGCCGTGGAAAACGCCGCCATCGAGGATTTCCAATGGCGCTACCTGGCCCTTTATGAGGATGGGCAACTGCTGGCCGTTGCCCCGGCGTTCATCACCCATTACCGCCTCGACACCACCGTGTCGGGCATCGCCAAACGCTTTACTCAACGCCTGGAGCGCTGGCGGCCCGGGGTTTTGCGCCTGGGCCTGTATGCGATCGGCTCGCCGGTGGCCGAGCAATGCCATGCCGGTGTCGCCAGCCACGTGCCCGCTTCACGCCGTGGCGCGTTGTTGGCACACCTGCTGGCCGCCGCGCGCCGGGATGCCGATGCCTTTGGCATCGGCTTGCTGGCCGTCAAGGACGCCCCAACCCTGGACCCGGACTGGGCCGACAGCTGCAAGGCTGCCGGCCTGCACAGCATGCCGAGCCTGCCTACCGGGCTGTTGCCGCTGCCCTACGGTTCGGTGGATGCCTACCTGGGCTCCCTAGGCAAATCCACGCGCAAGGACTTGCGGCGCAAGATGCGCGCGCCGGGGCCGCAGGTGGAGTGGCGGGACAATATCGATGATGTGCTGCCGGATATCATGCGCCTCTACGAGGCCACGCTGGCCCGCGCTGACTTGCAATTCGAACGCCTGCCCGCCGGGTATTTCAGCCAGGTGCTCGCCCAGCTTGAACAACGGGCGCGCTGTGTACTTTACTGGGTGGACGGGCAACTGGTGGCGTTCAACCTGGTGCTGCTGGACCAGCACCGGCTGATCGACAAGTTCTTTGCCCACGACCTGGCCCACAGCCGCGAACATAACCTGTACTTTCGCAGTTGGCTGACCAACGTCGACTACTGCATCGCGCACAATATTGCGTTGTATGAGTGCGGGCAGGCCGGGTATGCCAGTAAGCTACGCCTGGGCTGCGAGTTCGCGGGTAATGCGCTGTTCTTCCAGCATCGCAACCGCCTGCTCGACACCCTGCTCAAGCTGGTAAGAATGTTTATTCGCCCGGACCGATCCGACCCTGCCATGGCTGCTGCAATAAGCGAAACCCGATGATTGCCAAAACCCGCCAGAAAGCCCGCCCGTTTGCCATTTCCCGCTGGAGCCTGCAGCGCAAGCTGGTGTTGGCGTTCTGGCTGGTGACGGTGATCCCGACGATGATCGCCGCGGAGCTGGCAGCCACCACCCTGTCGCAGATTTTCGACAGTAACGTGCGCATCTGGCTGCAAGAGTCGACCCGCATCGTCAAGGATGAAGTCAGCGACATCCTGCACGACAACGCCCGTGTCGCGCAGATCTTCCTGCGGTATGTGCGTCCGCCCTCCAGCCATGAAGCGATGCGTCATGACCGTTTGATCGCGGACATTGCCAGCGCCACTGATATTGACGTGGTGACGCTGATTCGCAGCAGTGACAGCAAGGTGATGTTCAGCACCGTGGGCGATGATGTGGTGAAACAAATCAGCCTCGCTCCCAATGCCGTACTGCAAACCGTGCAGGTCGGCGGCGTGGCCACCGGGGCCGTGATTTCGTCGTTCGAGACCAGCCAGGATGGCGTCGACTATGAACTGCTGGTCGGCACCTACCTGGACAGCAGTTTCCTGACCAGTGTCGCCGAGGTGCATTCCCTGGACTTGCGCCTGTACCTGGCCAATACCGATGGTTTCTCGGAGATCTTCTCTACCCAGCGTTTTGAAGACCACCCGACCCGCGTGCCGAAATCCGTGGAAACCCTGCTGCGCAGCACCAAGCAGCCCAGCGAACAGTTCACCAGCAACTACAGCGGCCTGTACTGGCCGATCTTCAATGACACCGGCGAGTTGCAGGGTGTGATCTTCAGTGGCCTGCTGCGCCACACCAGCCTGGTGGGGCTGGTGAACCAGAGCAATCTGTTCGTGCTGATCTTCCTGCTCAGCTCTGCCTTGTCCCTGGGCGCCGGGGTGCTGGTTTCCCGGCACCTGACGCGGCCGCTGCGCGAGTTGTCCCAGGGCGTGAGCGCGGTGATCAGCGGCAACTACCAGCACCGCGTGGCCGTCACCGGCGGTGACGAGCTGGCGCAACTGAGCAGCACTTTCAACCACATGACCGAACGCCTGGGTGAGTTGCATCACCTCGAAGCGCAACTGCGGCGCCGCGATCGCCTGCATGCCCTGGGCGAAGTGGCGATGGGCCTGGCCCATGAAATCCGCAACCCCCTGGGCATCATCAAGACGGCGACCCAACTGCTGCACCGCCGCGCCGATCTACCGGAGACCGACAAGCGCCACCTGGAATACGTGATCAGCGAAGTCAGCCGGATCAATGACCTGATCACCGACTTCCTCGACTTTGCCAAGCCCAGCGAACCGCTGCGCAGCCAGCAACTGGCACGGCCGCTGGCGCAAGAAATCCTCGGTTTCTGCGCGCCGGAGCTGGCCAGTCATGCCATCGACGCGCACCTCGACGACCAGGCGCCCGGCGCGACCCTGTATGTGGACGCCAAGCAAATCAAGCAGGCGTGCCTGAACCTGATCCTCAATGCCGTCGATGCGATGCCCGAGGGTGGGCGCCTGACGTTGGGCATCAGCCGCGTCGAACACTTCACGGTGATCAGCATCAGCGACAGCGGCCCGGGCATCGCGCCGGAAATGATCGAGCGGATCTTTACCCCCTTCGTCACCACCAAGGCCTCGGGCACCGGCCTGGGCCTGGCGAAAGTCTACTCAATCATGGAAAGTCACGATGGCCGCATCGAGTGCACCAGCGAGAAGGATGCGGGTGCTACCTTCAGCCTGTACATACCGGCCAACGGTGAAGATGACGGCGACGACGAGGACAGTCATGACGCATAACATATTGGTGGTCGACGACGAGCCCAAGCTCTGCGACTTGCTGGCGTCGGCCCTGAGCCAGAACGACATCCAGGTGTTTATCGCCGGCAACGGCCTGCATGCCCTCAAGGTGCTGGAGCAGGAAGACATCGACCTGGTGATCAGCGACTGGCGCATGCCCGGCATGGACGGCCCGCAACTGCTGGCCGAGATCAAGGTGCGCTACCCGCAGTTGCCGGTGATCGTGATGACGGCCTACAGCACGGTGAAAAATGCCGTGCAGTCGATGCGCAATGGTGCCTACGACTACATTGCCAAGCCCTTCGATATCGACGAGCTGGACATCACCGTGGCCAAGGCCTTGCAGTTTCGCGACATCATGCGCGACAACGCACGGCTGCGCGCCGAGCTTGATGAGCACGCCCAGTTCGACAGCCTGGTGGGTGACAGCCCGGCGTTTCGCCGGGTGTTACAGGCGGTGGATTCGGTGCGTGAGAGCAATGCCACCATCTTGCTGACCGGCGAAAGCGGCACCGGCAAGGAAATGGTCGCCCGCGCCATTCACAAGCATGGCAACCGTGCAGACAAACCCTTTGTGGCGGTCAATTGCGCGGCGATCCCCGAAGGCTTGCTGGAAAGCGAAATGTTCGGTCATCGCAAAGGCGCGTTTACCGGCGCCGTGGCTGACCGGGTAGGGCGCTTCATGCAGGCGGACAAGGGCACGCTGTTTCTCGACGAAGTTGGCGATATGCCCTTGGCGTTGCAGGCCAAAATCCTGCGCGCCTTGCAGGAACGGGTGATCGAGCCGGTGGGTGACCCGCGTGAACGCAAGGTGGATGTGCGGGTGATCGCCGCCACCAACAAGAACCTTCTGGATGCGGTGGCGAACAAGGAGTTTCGCGAGGATCTCTACTACCGTCTCAACGTCTTCCCGATCCCGCTGCCCGCCCTGCGCGAGCGTGTCGAAGACATCGCCCCCCTGGCCCGGCACTTTGCCCGCAGCCTGAGCGCCACAGCCGGCAAACGCATCACCGGCTTCAGCGCAGATGCCTTGCAGGCCATGGCCGCCTACAACTGGCCGGGCAATATCCGCGAGCTGCAAAACTGCGTGGAGCGCGCGACCATCGTGGCGGCCAGCCCGGTGATCGAGGACATTGACCTGCCGGCCTATCTGTTTGCGTCCCAGCCGACGGCGGGTGATGTAACGACGATTCTCAGCGAAGGCCCGGGCGTGCCTCGGGACCTGGATGCGGCGCTGGCAGAAGTGGAGAAGGCGTACATCCTGGCGGCGTTGCAGGAGAGCAATGGGGTGCAGGCGGCTGCGGCGTCAAGGATCGGGATCTCCGAGCGCAGCTTCTGGTACCGCTTGAAAAAGCTCGGCATCCAGATTGACAAGATCGTGCGCTGAGTCCTGGGAGTCACACAGCTCCCACAAGGGATTGGGGAAGCACATTGAGCAAATGTAGGAGCTGTCGAGCTTTAGCGAGGCTGCGATGCGGGCAACTGGGTTTTGCAGGTGTACCGAGTCGATCCCATCGCCGCCTCGCCGGGGCTCGACAGCTCCTACAAGGGATCGGGGAGGCACACGGAGCAAATGTGGGAGCTGTCGAGCTTTAGCGAGGCGGCGATGCAGGCAGTTCGGTTTTGTAGGTATACCGAGTCGATCCCATCGCCGCCTCGCCGGGGCTCGACAGCTCCTACAAGGGATTGGGGAGGCACACGGAGCAAGTGTGGGAGCTGTCGAGCTTTAGCGAGGCTGCGATGCGGGCAACTGGGTTTTGCAGGTGTACCGAGTTGATCCTATCGCCGCCTCGCCGGGGCTCGACAGCTCCTACAAGGGATTGGGGAAGGACACGGAGCAAATGTAGGAGCTGTCGAGCTTTAGCGAGGTGGCGATGCAGGCAGCTCGGTTTTGCAGGTGTACCGAGTCGATCCCATCGCAGCCTCGCCGGGGCTCGACAGCTCCTACAAGGGATCGGGGAAGGACACGGAGCAAATGTGGGAGCTGTCGAGCTTTAGCGAGGCTGCGATGCAGGCAGCTCGGTTTTGCAGGTGTACCGAGTTGATCCTATCGCAGCCTCGCCGGGGCTCGACAGCTCCTACAAGGGATTGGGGAAGGACACTGAGCAAGTGTGGGAGCTGTCGAGCTTTAGCGAGGCTGCGATGCAGGCAGCTCGGTTTTATGGGGGTGTCGAGTTGGTCCAGTTCCCACAGGGGAGCGGTGGAGTGTCAGGCGTGGATTCGAATCCACACACTCACCAGCACCGTCGCCGCCATCAACCACGCCACTGCGGCCACCGCCAGTGAGGCCTCCAGGCGCATGCGATCGACCATCACGTACAGCGTCGCCAGGTACACAAAGTACGGAATGATCGACCACATGCCGAACACGATGGTGGTCTTCAGATCGTCTACCGACCGGCCCTTGCCGACGATGTAGTGGGCGATCAGGGCAAAGGTCGGAAACAGCGGCACCAGGCCGGCGATGTAATAGTTCTTGGTTTTGGCCAGCACCGCCAGGAGCAATACCACCGCCGCACCGAGGGCGGCCTTGAAGACTAAATCCACGCAGTTCTCCTTAATGGCTCAGGCCGTATTTCTTGACCTTGTCGAACAGGGTGGTCTTGGCCATTCCCAGTTCCAGGCTGGCCTGGGTCAGGTTGCCGCCGCTGCGTTGCAGGGCGTCGCTGAGCAGGTTGCGTTCAAAGGCTTCCACCGCCTCGGTAAAGGCCAGGCCATGGTTGTCGGGGCTGGTGCCGCTTTTCTTGAAGGCCGGCAGGCCCAGGGCAAAACGTTCGGCGACGTTGCGCAGTTCTCGCACGTTGCCGGGCCAGTCGTGGCTCATCAGGCTGGACAGGGTCTGGTTGTCCAGTTCCGGGGCGATGCGGTCAAAGCGCAGGGAGGACTGCTGCAGGAAGTGTTCGAACAGTTGCAGGATATCTTCACGACGCTCGCGCAGCGGCGGCAGTTCCAGGGTGACCACGTTCAGGCGGTAGTACAGGTCGCTGCGGAACTGGTTGGCGCGACTCAATTCGTCGAGGTCGGACTTGGTGGCGGCGATCACCCGGCAATCCACGGCCACGCTCTGGTTCGAACCCAGGCGTTCCAGGGTGCGCTCCTGCAAGACCCGCAGCAGTTTGATCTGCAGGTTCATCGGCATGCTTTCCACTTCGTCGAGGAACAGCGTGCCCTCGTGGGCATGTTCGATCTTGCCGATCCGCCGTTTGCCCGCGCCGGTAAAGGCGTTGGCTTCGTGGCCGAAAATCTCGCTTTCGAACAGGTTTTCCGGCAGGCCACCGCAGTTCAGGGCGACGAACTGGTGGGCGTGGCGGCGGCTGAAGTCGTGCAGGCAGCGGGCGACCAGCTCCTTGCCGGTGCCGGTCTCGCCTTCGATCAGCACGTTGGCCGAGGTGTCGGCGACGTTGGCGATCAGCTCGCGCAGGTTCTGCATCGCCGGCGAGCGCCCGATGATCCGGCCTTCCAGGGAGTCACGCTCGGCCAGTTGCCGGCGTAGCGCCCAGACCTCCCGGGCCAGGCCGCGCTGTTCGAGGGCGCGGCGCACCACGTCTACCAGGCGCTCCGGGGAAAAGGGTTTTTCCATGAAGTCATAGGCACCGTTGCGCATCGCGCCCACGGCCATGGAAATATCGCCGTGGCCGGTGATCAGCACCACCGGCAGGCTTTTATCCAGGGCCTTGAGGCGGGTCAACAGCTCCAGGCCGTCGATACCGGGCAAGCGGATATCGCTGATCACAATGCCGGCAAAGTTTTCGCCGACACGTTTGAGAGCCTCTTCGGCGCTGGCCACGCCGACGCTGGGAATATCTTCCAGGGCCAGGGCTTGCTGGCAGCCGAGCAACACATGGGGATCGTCTTCGACGATCAGCACGGTCAGTTCGGTATTGGGTTGGCTGTTCATATCGATTCGCCGGGTTGATGGCCTGCCAGGGGCAGGCTCAGGACAAAGGCCGTACCACCAACGGCCGGGGGCTCGACGGCCAGGTTGCCGCCGGTGGCCGCTGCAAGGCTGGCCGACAGGGTCAGGCCCAGGCCCAGCCCTTGCTCGCCGGGTTTGGTGGTAAAAAAGGGTTCGAACAGATGCTTGCGGGTCTCAGGGTCGATGCCATGCCCGTTGTCCCGCACCCGCAGGCGATATTTTCCGTCGCTGATATCACTTTCCAGCCACAGCTCGGGGGCGGGTTGGGCGTGCATCGCATCCAGGGCGTTGCCGATCAGGTTGACCAGGATCTGCTCCAGGCGCGTCTGGTCGATCTGCAACAGGGCCTGGCTAAAACCACGGTGGACGGTCAGCGGCAGGCTGTCGAGGCGGCTGCCCAGGACCTGGAACGCCGCATCCACGGCCTTGCCCAGGCTGGCTTCGCCCTGGTCGTCGCCGCGTCGGGCAAACGAGCGCAGGCTGGCGGTGATGCGGCCCATGCGGTCGATCAGTTCGTTGATGGTCTTGAGATTGGTGCTGGCAGTATCCAGGGCTCCGCGTTCCAGGAAGCGCACGGTGTTGCCGGACAAGGTGCGCAGGGCCGCCAGGGGCTGGTTCAGTTCATGGGCGATGCTGGTGGACATCTGGCCGATGGCCGCCAGTTTGCCGGCCTGGACCAATTCGTCCTGGGCGCGGCGCAGGGTTTCTTCGGCCTGGCGGCGTTCGCGGATCTGCGCCTTGAGCCGTTCGTTGCTGGCCCGCAGGTCGGCGGTGCGCTCGGCAATCCGCCGCTCCAGCTGGTTGTTGGCTTCTTGCAGGGCCTCGCGGGCAGCCAGGCGCGTGGCGATCACCTTGCGTCGCTCGTTCCAGGCAATCAGCAGGAACGCCACCAGGGCAAAGGCCACGGCGACGAGGATGCCCTGGTTGATCGCCGCCTGGCGCAGGTCGTTGAGCGGGGTGAGCAGGGTGAAGTTCCACGGCGTGTCGTTCAGCGGTCGGGTCTGGGCGAGGTAGGTGACTTCCTGGTCGTCGGTCACCACTTCACTGTTGGCCGGGAACGTCAGCTTCTCGGTACCAGCATCCAGCTGTTCGCGGGCCAGGGGTTGCAGTTCGTTGAGGGTCGCCCAGTAATATTGCAGGCTGCGAGCCAGGCGCTCCTTGGTATCGTCGCTCAGCGGGCGCACGGCCTTGAGCCGGCGCGCCGGGTCGCTGGAGAGGATGATGATGCCGTTCTCATCGCTGACAAAGGCTTCCAGGCGCGCGCGCTGCCAGCGTTCTTCCAGCGCTTCGAGGCGCACCTTGACCACCGCGACGCCAATGATCTTGCCGCGTTCTTCCAGGCCATGGGCCAGGTAGTAGCCGGGTTCGCCATTGGTGCTGCCGATGCCATAGAAACGGCCGGGCTGGCCACGCACGGCATTCTGGAAATAGGCGCGGAACGACAGGTCTTCACCCAGGTAGCTGTCAACATCGCGCCAGTTGCTGGTGGCCATCACACGGCCGGTGGTGTCCATCACATAAATCGCCCGACTGCGGCTACGCCGGTTCAGGCCTTCGAGGTATTCGTTGACGGCTTGCCGGTGTTCCGGGCTTGGCTCGGCCAACAGCCTGGAGACGCTGGATTCCAGTTCCAGCAGGCTGGGCAGGTAGGTGTATTTGCTGATCTCACTCTCGACCGTGCGCGCATGCAGCTCCAACTGACGCTCGCCGTTCTCGCCCAGGGTGCGGATGCCGTAGTGCTCGCTGGTCCAGAAGCCGATAAAACCCAGGCCGATCATCAACAGGATGATCAGGGGCGGCAGGAACAACTGGCGAATCAGACGAGGCTTCACGGCAAGTGATGGCGGCGCGGCGCGATAGAGGGTGGGGTCGCATTTCATCACAGATGCCTTGGGTCAACCAGCGCTTGCCTGGACCGGTGTGGGAGCAGGCTTGCCCGCGATGACGGTAGGTCAACCACAGACAGGTTGACTGATACGCCGCAATCGCGGGCAAGCCCGCTCCCACAGGGCCCGGTTTCTACAGTGGACGCTGTGTTGTGCTTAGTGCTGCAGGATTTTCTCGAGGAAGTGCTGCGCACGTTCGGAACGGGCGCTGATATCGCCGAAGAACTCATCTTTAGGGCAGTCTTCGATGATCTTGCCGGCATCCATGAAGATCACACGGTCGGCCACTCTGCGGGCGAAGCCCATTTCGTGGGTCACGCACATCATGGTCATGCCTTCCTGGGCCAGTTGCACCATCACGTCCAGCACTTCGTTGACCATCTCCGGGTCCAGGGCTGAAGTCGGTTCGTCGAACAGCATGACGATCGGGTCCATGGCCAGGGCACGGGCAATCGCCACGCGCTGTTGCTGGCCGCCGGAAAGCTGGCCTGGATGCTTGTCCTGGTGCGCCGACAGGCCCACGCGTTCGAGCAATTGCAGGGCTTTCTTCTTGGCCTCTTCTTCGCTGCGGCCCAACACCTTCACCTGTGCGACGGTCAGGTTCTTGATGATGGTCATGTGCGGGAACAGTTCGAAGTGCTGGAACACCATGCCCACGCGCGAGCGCAGTTTCGGCAGGTTGGTCTTCGGGTCGGCAATCGAGGTGCCGTCGACCACAACGTCACCTTTCTGGAACGGTTCCAGGGCGTTGACGCACTTGATCAGGGTGGACTTGCCCGAGCCGGATGGCCCGCACACCACGATCACTTCGCCTTTTTTGACATCAGTGCTGCAATCGGTCAGCACCTGGAAGTCGCCATACCACTTGTTGATGTTCTTGATAGAGATCATACGGCAAACCTTTTTTGCAGACGCTTGACCAGCAGCGAGGCGGCAAAGCTGATGATGAAGTAGACGACACCGGCAAAGATCAGGAACTCATTGGAGCGGCCGATAATGTCGCCGTTGGAGCGGGCGGAGTTGAGGAAGTCCACCAGGCCCACGGTGTAGACCAGCGAGGTGTCCTGGAACAGGATGATGCTCTGCTGCAGCAGCAGCGGGGTCATCTTGCGAAACGCCTGGGGCAGGATGATCAGGCGCATGGTCTGGCTGTAGGTCATGCCCATCGCTTGTGCCGCAGCCATCTGGCCCTTGGGGATCGACTGCACGCCGGCCCGCACGATTTCGCAGAAGTACGCCGCCTCGAACATCATGAAGGCCACGACGCAGGAGGTGAATGCACCGATTGGCGTGTCTTCGCCAGTGATCCAGCGCAATACGAATGGTACCGCCAGGTAGAACCAGGTGATCACCAACAGCAGCGGGATCGAGCGGAAGTAGTTCACATAGGCGCCGGCCACGCGCGACAGCAGTTTGCTGGAGGACAGGCGCATCAAGGCCAGGATGGTACCGAGGAAGATACCGCCGACCACGCCCATGACCATCAGCTTCAAGGTCATGACCATGCCGTTCCACAGGCCGGGCATGGCTGGGATAATGCCGCTGAAATCGAAGTCCATTATTTGCCCCCCACGGAAATCAGGCCAGGCACCGCGACTTTCTTCTCGACCAGGCGCATCAGCAGCATCAGGCTCATGTTCAGGGTGAAGTAGATCAGCGTGGCCAGGGTGAAGGCTTCAAACAGGTTGGCCGAGAATTCGGCGGTCTGCTTGGTTTGTGCCAGCAATTCCATCAGGCCGATCAAGGACGCCACGGAGGAGTTCTTGAACACGTTGAGGAATTCCGAGGTAAGCGGCGGGATGATGATCCGGTAGGCCTGGGGCAGCAGCACGTTCCAGTAGATCTGTGACAGGCTGAAACCCATGGCACGCGCGGCGGCTTCCTGGCCGCGAGGCAGCGCCTGGATACCGGTACGCACTTGTTCACATACGCGGGCGGCGGTGAACAGGCCCAGGCACACGACAACGCTCAGGTAGGCCGAGGTGGTCGGGTTCAAGTCTTGTTTGTACCAGTCCTGCAGGTTTTGTGGCAGCAGGTCAGGTACCAGGAAGTACCAGATGAACAGCTGAACCAGCAGCGGCACATTACGAAACAGTTCCACGTAGCAGGTGGCGATGCCGGCTACGAGGCGGTTAGGCATCGTGCGCATCACACCCAGCATCGAGCCCAGCAGCAAGGCGACGATCCATGCCACGACGGCGATGGCGATGGTCCAGCCCAAACCGGAGATGAACCAGTCGAGATAAGTCTCGCTGCCCACGCCGGTGGACTTGAAGAATACGCCCCAGTCCCAGTTGTAATTCATTAGGGTCTCCCCCGAAATCGATCGATGTACAAGCACCCGCTTGGGGAAGATCCATTCCCGCCTGACGGTGAACGTCAGACACACACGATCGGCTCGCAAACCGCCAGGTCGAGTGTTCCAAATAATGCCAGCAGGTAGTAACAGGCACCTGAGGGAGGGTTGGCTCCCCCAGGGGATAAGGTTAGTTCGGAATCAGGACTTTTTTTCAGCCGTTTTGTCGTCGGCCGCTTTGTCGGTCGGATTGGCGATCAGGGCCTTGAGTTCGTCGCTCATCGGGAACATCAGGTTCAGGCCTTTTGGTGGGATCGGCTTTTGGAACCAGGTGTCGTAGATCTTGTTGATCTCGCCCGACTTGTAGGTAGCAACGATTGCATCGTCGACTGCTTTCTTGAACGGTGCATCGCCTTTGCGAACCATGCAGCCGTAGATTTCGTAGGACTGTGCAGTCCCCGTTACAGCCCAGTCGTCTGGCTTCTTGGCCTTGGCCATCTCACCGGCCAGCAGCGCATCGTCCATCATGAAGGCAACGGCGCGGCCGCTTTCCAGCATCTGGAAGGACTCACCGTGGTCCTTGGCGGAGATCACGTTCATGCCCATCTGCTTATCAGCGTTCATGGACTTGAGAATGCGCTCGGACGTGGTGCCGGCGGTGGTCACGACGTTCTTGCCCTTGAGGTCAGCGAAATCCTTGTAGGTCGAGTCCTTTTTGGACAGCAGACGGGTACCGATTTCGAAGATGCCGACGGAGAAGTCGACTTGTTGCTGACGTTCAACGTTGTTGGTGGTGGAACCACACTCAACGTCCACGGTGCCGTTCTGCACCAGCGGGATACGAGTTTGCGAAGTGACCAGGTTGTATTTGACCTTCAGCTCGCCTTCCTTCATGCCGAGGTCTTTCTCGACAGCTTTGACGATGGCCAGTTGAATGTCGTGGGAGTAGCCCACTGGCTTGCCCGAACCATCCGCAATGTAGGAAAACGGAATGGAGGCGTCGCGGTGGCCCAGGGTGATGGTGCCCGACTCTTTGATTTTCTTCAGCGTGCCGGTCAGTTCGGCGGCGAAGACTGGAGTGCTAATCAGAGCGGCAGCAATGGCTGCGCCCAAAATATGGGGAACGATACGCATCAATACTTCCTCGACATTTGTTTTTTTTATGAAGCCTGGACGGCTCTTTCGATACAGCGAATGCCTGTGACGGCTCCTGAAGCATCTCAGGCAAACACGTCCCAAGTGTAGAGCATGAGTCGTGCCAGACTGCTAATAAAGATCTAACTATATGATTTATATGGTTATTAACTTTATGTGACGATGTTTATCCGGTGTTTAAGTCCGGCAAACCGAATAGGGGGAGGTATCGCGTTCGGAAAACCGAATTTGTAGGAGTCTGCTTACGATGTGCGAGCCAAAAAAAGCCCCTGGACCTTTCGGTGCAGGGGCTTTGTCATTCAGGCCGCTTCGATCTTGCTGCGGTTCTGCTCGACCTTGACCAGGTAGCGCTGCAGGTTTTCCTGCTCCTCGGGGGTGGTGAACAGCCCCAGTTTGGTGCGGCGCCACAGGATGTCGTAGGCCTGGGTCGCCCATTCCTCGGCGCACAGGTAGTCGACTTCCCGGGTGTACAGGCCACCACCCAGGTGCTCGCCCAGGTCGGCCAGCGATTGCACGCCTTCGAGCAGGCGCCAGGTGCGGCTGCCATAGGTGGTCGACCAGCGGCGGGCGATTTCGCTGGGGATCCACTCGAACTTGCTGCGAATGTCCGAGGCCAGGGCTTCCGGGGTGCTCATGTCTTCGCCGCCGGGCAGGCTGGCCTTGGCCGTCCAGCTTGGCTTGATATGCGGGAAGTACGGGGCCAGTTGCGCCAGGGCCGACTCGGCAAGCTTGCGGTAGGTGGTCAGCTTGCCGCCGAACACCGACAGGATCGGCGCTTCCTCGCCAGTACCGGACAGCGCCAGGGTGTAGTCGCGGGTGATGGCCGACGGGTTATCCGACTCGTCGTTGCACAGCGGACGCACGCCGGAATAGGTGTGCACGATATCGTCGCGGCTCAACTGCTGCTTGAAGTGGGCATTGACCACCTTGAGCATGTAGTCCGTTTCACCTTCGGTGATCGCCACTTTCGCCGGGTCGCCGGTGTACTCACGGTCGGTGGTGCCGATAATGGTCAGGTGGTTGAGGTACGGAATGGTGAAGACGATACGCCCGTCCTCGTTCTGCAGGATGTGCGCATGGGCGCCTTCGTACAGTTTTGGCACGATCAGGTGGCTACCCTGGATCAGGCGGATGCCGTAGGGCGAATCGAGCTTCAAGTCATCCTTGATGAATTTGGCGACCCACGGGCCGGCCGCATTCACCAGGGCCTTGGCGCGGATCGACAACAGGCTGCCATCGGCGCGTTCCAGGTGCAGGTGCCACAGGCCCTTGCTGCGACGGGCGCTGACGCAACGGGTCTGGGTGTGGATATGCGCCCCTTTTTCCCGGGCGGCCATGGCGTTGAGTACTACCAGGCGTGCGTCGTCGACCCAGCAGTCGGAGTATTCGAAGCCCTTGGTGATCTCGCTTTTCAGCGGGCTGTCGGCACCGAACTTCAGGCTCTTGGAACCTGCGAGTTTTTCGCGCTTGCCGAGGTGGTCATACAGGAACAGGCCGGCGCGAATCATCCAGGCCGGGCGCAGGTGCGGGCGATGGGGCAGCACAAAGCGCATCTGCTTGACGATGTGCGGAGCCTTGGCCAGCAGCACTTCGCGTTCGGCCAGGGCCTCGCGCACCAGGCGGAATTCGTAATGTTCAAGATAGCGCAGGCCGCCGTGGATCAGCTTGCTGCTGGCGGACGAGGTGTGGCTGGCCAGGTCGTCCTTTTCGCAAAGGAATACCGACAGGCCGCGACCGGCCGCGTCTGCCGCGATGCCCACGCCATTGATCCCACCACCGATAACGGCAACATCATAGACTTCGGCAAGGGGTGGAGCAGGCAAGGTAGAAGGGGTCATCGGCTGGCCTCGCGATCTTTATTTATATTTGAATTCGAACATTAATGTTCATTTGCGAAAATGGTAGCCTATAAACGCAGGCACAGCCAGTCGACTTCGATTGAAAAAACTCATCGAAGGGCGGGGAAAGGAAAAATTGTGAACATTGAGCCTGCTGCTGGCTCAAGAGGGTTGTTGCTCTTTAGGCCGCCATCGCGGGCAAGCCCGCTCCCACAGGTTGAACGCATTCCAACTGTGGGAGCGGGCTTGCCCGCGATGAAGGTGGTCCAGGCGCCAGAGATCTCAGGGCCAGATCAGACGACTTCCAGGCGAATCTTGTTCTGGCTCAACAACTGCACCAGCGCCGGCACCGGCTGCTGATCGGTGACCAGGCAATCAATCAAGCTGATCGGCCCCAGGCGAATCATGGCATTGCGCCCGAATTTGCTCGAGTCCGCCGCCAGGATCACCTTGCGTGCATTGGCAATGATCGCCTGGGAAACCCGCACTTCCTGGTAATCGAAGTCGAGCAGGCTGCCGTCCTCATCGATGCCGCTGATACCCACCAGGGCGAAGTCGACCTTGAACTGGTTGATGAAGTCCACGCTGGCCTGGCCCACCACGCCGCCGTCACGGCGCACATTGCCGCCAGTCAGCAGCACGTCGAAGTCGTCCTTGGCGCTGAGCATCATGGCAACGTTGAGGTTGTTGGTGATGATCTTCAGGTGGCTGTGGTTGAGCAGCGCCCGGGCGATGGATTCGGTGGTGGTGCCGATATTGATGAACAGCGAGGCATGATCGGGGATCTGTGCGGCAATGGCTTCGCCGATACGCTGTTTTTCATCGCGCATCTGGTCGGCACGCATGGCGTACTCGGTGTTTTCGACGCTGGAGTCATAGGCGGCGCCGCCGTGGTAGCGACGCAGCAGGTTGGCTTCGGCCAGTTGGTTGATGTCGCGGCGGATGGTTTGCGGGGTCACAACGAACAGCTGCGCCATTTCCTCGATACTGACGTAGCCGCGTTCGCGGACCAGTTCGAGGATTTGCTGCTGACGGGGAGGCAGATTCATGGGGCGTCCTTTGGGCTGCCGTACAAAAAAGTGGCCCATGATGACGCAGGAATCTGCTCCCTGCCAGTTACAACCCTAAGTGGGTCCGGCGCGTGGCTTATTCGGCGCCTTCGTGGGGTTCCCAGTCGCGGGTGCGGCTGACCGCTTTTTTCCAGCCGGCGTAGAGTTTTTCTTTGGCTGCCTCGTCCAGTTGCGGTTCGAATTCGCGCTCGATCACCGCCTTGCCACGCAATTCATCCAGGCTGCCCCAGAAACCACAGGCCAGGCCGGCCAGGTAGGCCGCGCCCAACGCCGTGGTCTCGCGCATTTGCGGGCGCTCGACCTGGGTGCCGAGGATATCGGCCTGGAACTGCATCAAGAAGTTATTGGCCACCGCACCGCCGTCCACCCGCAGGGATTTGAGGCGTTCGCCGGAGTCCTGCTGCATGGCGTCGAGCACGTCGCGGGTCTGGTAGGCAATCGACTCCAGGGCTGCACGAATAATGTGATCCACGCGTACGCCACGGGTCAGGCCGAACAGCGCGCCACGGGCATAGGGGTCCCAGTACGGAGCGCCCAGGCCGGTGAACGCCGGCACCAGGTATACGCCGTTGCTGTCCTTGACCTTGTTGGCGAAGTATTCGGTGTCGTGGGCGTCGTTGATGATCTTCAGCTCGTCGCGCAGCCACTGCACGGTGGAGCCGCCGTTGAACACCGCGCCTTCGAGTGCGTAGGCCACTTCGCCACGGGGGCCGCAGGCGATGGTGGTGAGCATGCCGTGCTGGGACTTGACGGCCTTGTCGCCGGTGTTCATCAGCAGGAAGCAGCCGGTGCCGTAGGTATTTTTCGCCTGGCCCGGCTCGACGCACATCTGGCCGAACAGAGCGGCCTGCTGGTCACCGGCAATGCCGCCGATGGCAATCCCGCTTTTGGTGCGGCCATAGATTTCTGAGGAGGACTTCACTTGCGGCAGCATTTCCCGCGGGATGTCCAGCACCTCGAGCATCTTCGCATCCCACTCCAGGGTGTGGATGTTGAAGAGCATGGTGCGCGAGGCGTTGGTGTAGTCGGTGACGTGGGTCTTGCCGCCGGTAAATTTCCAGATAAGCCAGCTGTCGATGGTGCCGAACAGCAGTTCGCCGTTGCGCGCGCGTTCGCGGCTGCCTTCGACGTTATCGAGGATCCACTTCAGCTTGGTGCCGGAGAAGTACGGGTCGGTGACCAGGCCGGTGGTGTCGCTGATGTATTGCTCATGGCCGTCGCGCTTGAGCTGCTGGCAGATCTCGGTGCTGCGTCGGCACTGCCAGACGATGGCGTTGTAGATCGGGCGGCCGGTGATCTTGTCCCAGACCACCGTGGTTTCACGCTGGTTGGTGATGCCGATGGCGGCAACCTGGTCGTGATGCAGGCCGGCTTGTGCCAGGGCCTCGACCATCACGGCACTTTGGGTGGCGAAGATTTCCATCGGGTCGTGCTCGACCCAGCCGGCTTGCGGGTAGTGCTGGACGAATTCGCGTTGGGCGGTGCACACCACGTTGGCGTCACGATCAAAGATGATCGCCCGGGAACTGGTGGTGCCCTGATCGAGGGCAATGATGTAGTTCTTATTCTGTGTGTCGGTCATGTCGATTGCCTTGGACGGAAAAAGGGAATGGGTAAGTAGCCTGGGCCGCAAAGGGGCAGAAGGGCCCAGGCTACCGCTTTCAGGAAGTTCGGGTGTTACCGCTGGCGGCGGTTTCGGCTGCATCAGTTGTAGCGGCTGTGGCGTTGGGCAGATGGCGGGCAATCAACCCGCGATAGGCCGCAGCGCCGAGGCAGGCACCGACAATCGGTGCAAAGATCGGAATCAGGAAATAAGGAATATCGCGCCCGCCGGTGAAGGCCATTTCACCCCAACCGGCGAAAAACGTCATCAGTTTAGGGCCGAAATCCCGTGCCGGGTTCATCGCAAACCCGGTCAGCGGGCCCATGGCGCTGCCGATCACCGCGATCAGTAAACCGATCAGCAGCGGGGCCAGCGGGCCACGGGGCAAGCCATTGTTGTCGTCGGTCAAGGCCATGATCACGCCCATGAGGATGGCGGTGATGACCATTTCCACCAGGAACGCCTGGGCTGTATTCAGCAAGGCGTGGGGGTAGGTAGAGAATACCGAGGCCAGCTCCAGGCTGGCTGCGGAGCCGCGGACCATCTGGTGAGTTTGTTCGTAATCGAAAAACAGGTTGCTGTAGAGCGTGTAGACCAGCGCGGCCGAGCAAAAGGCGCCGGCAACCTGGGCAATGATGTAGAAGGGCAGTTTGCGCTTGTCGAAATCGGCAAAGATGCATAGCGCGATACTGACGGCTGGATTGAGATGAGCCCCGGAAATGCCGGCGCTCAGGTAGATCGCCATGCTCACGCCGATCCCCCAGATGATGCTGATTTCCCACAAGCCAAAGCTGGCACCCGCGACCTTGAGCGCAGCGACACAGCCGGTGCCGAAGAAGATCAGCAGCGCGGTGCCGAGGAACTCGGCCATGCATTGGCTTGAAAGAGAAGGCTGTTGAAGAGCAGTTGTCATTGAAAACCTCGATTTTTTTTCTTGTCTGGCGCGGTGCCACAACGGGCGGTGCGCGATTTTCACCGTGACGAGGATCCCCATCCTGGTCACGGCTTACTGCTCGGACACTGTGGATAGATTCCTACAGTATTCGGAAACGAAAAAATATAGACAAGAAACACCGCTGTCAAAGGTCGAAAGTGAACGGTCGGTCATTTTCAAACTATTAACACGGTGAATGATCGCCGCAACAAGGCGACGCAATGGGCGGCGAGCGTGGCCAGGATCTGCGCGGATTCGTCGCACAGCGCCCTGCACTAGAGCGTTTTGCCTGGGTTTGTCCTAGAATCGGTGGCCTGCTTTTCCACGTTTCCCCCGAGCCTGGAGCCCCTATGACACCCGCATTGGACTTGTTGAAAAAAGTTCGCGCCGAACATCGTATCCACAGTTACGAACATGACCCCAAGGCCGCCTCTTATGGCCTGGAGGCCGCGGAGAAGTTGAGTCTCGACCCGGCGCGGGTGTTCAAGACCCTGCTCGCCAGCAGCGAAAAGAGCGAGTTATTGGTGGCGGTGGTGCCGGTCGTCGGAAGTCTGGATTTGAAGGCCCTGGCGCACGCGGCAGGGGTGAAGAAAGTCGAGATGGCCGACCCCGCGGCGGCGCAGCGTTCTACCGGCTATTTGTTGGGCGGGATCAGCCCGCTGGGGCAGAAGAAACGCTTGCGCACCTTCATCGATGAGAGCGCACAGCCTTTTGCGACAATTTTTGTCAGCGCGGGTAGGAGGGGCTTGGAAGTGGAGTTGGCGGCGGCGGTGTTGGCCGAGCAGACCCAGGGCAAATTCGCGCCGATTGGTCGGGCTTGAATTCAATAACGGTGGGATCAAATGTGGGAGCGAGCCTCTGTGGGAGCTGGCTTGCCTGCGATAGCATCACCTCGCTGTAGCTGACAGCCCGAGGCGCCTGCATCGCGGGCAAGCCAGGCTCCCACACAAGCCTGCACACATTTTGGATTCGGTTTCTTCAGCTGGCAGTGCTGTAGCGCCGCACGCCGGACTCCACCTGCGGAATCTGCGCCGCCGTGCTCCCCGAGGCCTGGAACAGCACCAGGTGTTCGGCCGCCACGCGGATCCCCACCTGCGCACCCACCTGATGATCGGCATGGCTGGGGAAAATCGATTCCAGCTGGGCGCCGGTCGGCAACTGTAAGCGGTACAAGGTCGAGGCACCCAGGAAGGTCTTGCCGACAATCTGCGCTTTCAAGGCGCTGTCCGGTGCATACACGATGTCATCCGGGCGCAGCAAAACGTCTACCGCAGAGCCAGTCGGCCAGGTATAGGCACGATTACCGCGCAACTCGCCCAACTCGGTGCTGACCGACTCCGGCGTGCTCAACTGGCCACGGATGAAATAACCCTGGCCAATAAAGCTCGCGACATAGGGTGTCAGCGGTTCGTGATATAGGTTGTAGGGCGTATCCCACTGCTCCAGCCGGCCTTCCTTGAACACGCCGACGTGATCGCTCACGGCAAACGCTTCTTCCTGGTCATGGGTGACCAGAATCGCACTGGTGCCACGCGCCTTGAGGATGTCGCGCACTTCATGGCTGAGCTTGCGCCGCAGCTCACCATCAAGGTTGGAGAAGGGTTCGTCCAACAGCAGCAATTGCGGCTCCGGCGCCAACGCACGGGCCAGGGCCACGCGCTGTTGCTGGCCACCAGACAGTTCGTGGGGGAAGCGCTTGCCCAGGTTCTTCAGGTTGACCAATTCCAGCAGCTCGGCGACCACTCGCTCTTTGTGCGGGTGTTTGCGAATGCCGAAGCCAATGTTGTCGGCCACGCAGAGGTGCGGAAACAGCGCGTAGTCCTGGAACACCATGCCAATGCGACGTTTCTCCGGGGCCAGGGTAAAGCCGGCGCTGGAGATCACTTCGCCGGCCAGGTTGATCTCACCTTCGTGCACCGGTTCGAACCCGGCAATCGCCCGCAGGGTAGTGGTTTTGCCGCAGCCCGAGGAGCCCAGCAGGCAACCGATATCGCCGGCGTTAAGGTGCAGGTTGAGGTTCTGCACCACCCGTTGGTCCTGATAGCCGCATGCCAGATTGCGTAGATTCAGCAGAAGTGGCTGGCTCATGCGTGGTGGTACGCCGGTGGGACCAGGAACTCCAGCAAGGCCTTCTGGGCGTGCAGGCGGTTTTCTGCCTGGTCCCAGGCGACGGAGCGCGAGTCGTCCAACAGGTCGAGGCTGATTTCTTCGCCGCGATGGGCCGGCAGGCAGTGCATGAACAGCACATCCGGCGCGGCGAGGTCGAGTAATTCACGGGTGACTTGATAAGGTGCGAACAGGGCCAAGCGCTTGGCGGTCTCGTCTTCCTGGCCCATGGAGGTCCAGACGTCGGTACTCACCAGGTGCGCGCCGATCACCGCGTCTTTCGGGTCGCGCACGATTTGTACGCGGGCGTCGGCCTTGGCCAGGAATTCGGCGCTCGGCTCATAGCCCTCGGGGCAGGCGATGCGCAGATGGAAGTCGAACTGGATCGCCGCTTCTATATAGCTGTTGCACATGTTGTTGCCATCGCCGATCCAGGCCACGGTCTTGCCCTGGATCGAGCCGCGATGTTCGAGGAACGTCTGCATATCGGCGAGCAACTGGCAGGGATGCAGGTCATCGGACAGGCCGTTGATCACCGGCACCCGCGAGTTGGCGGCAAATTCGGTGAGGGTGCTGTGGGCGAAGGTACGGATCATCACCGCATCGAGCATGCGCGACATGACGATGGCGCAATCGCTGATCGGCTCGCCACGGCCCAGTTGGGTGTCCCGTGGCGACAGGAAAATGGCCTGGCCGCCGAGCTGGATCATGCCGGCTTCGAAGGACAGGCGGGTACGGGTGGACGATTTCTCGAAAATCATCCCGAGTACGCGGTTTTTCAAAGGCTCGAACAGTACGCCGCGATTACGCAGGTCTTTAAGCTCAATGCCTCGACGGATCACGCTGACCAGCTCTTCGGGCGTGCAATCCATCAGGGAGAGAAAGTGCCTTGCGCTCATCATTAACTACCTTTTTGCAACAGACCGCAGATACTCAAAGCCTTGTTTATTGTGACAACGGGCGAGACCTGCGGCGAAAGCCGCACGGGGCGACGAAATAGGGGAAGGCGCGATATTGACACTAAATGTCGCGTCTTACCAATAGGCTACGGTTTTTTAGGGGTGTTCAAAGGGGCGGGAATTGCACTTTTGAGGCCTGTTTACGGACAGCAGCGGGTCATTTGTACACTGGCGCCGCGACCTTTTGCAATGTGTGATGGCGGCCCCGGGCCAGGTTGGGTCGGTTTCCTGGGCGGTGTGGGAGGTTTCTGAAACATTTGCTCATGCTTACCCATGGCCTGGCCTGATGCCCGTTGATTCACGGGGCGAACGTTGCTGGCGCCGCCGATGGGCGCGGCTCATAGTCGGGCCAAAGCCCTAATAAAGAGACTGGCCATGACCAAGACTCTCCATCACCGTGCCTGCCACCTGTGCGAAGCCATCTGCGGCCTGACCCTGGAAACCACCACCTCGGATGATGGCAGTATTGCCATCACCTCGATCAAGGGTGATGCACAGGACACCTTCAGCCGCGGCCATATCTGCCCCAAGGCCGTGGCCCTACAGGATATTCAGAACGATCCCGATCGCCTGCACCAACCCATGTTGCGGGTGGGCAGCGAATGGCAGCCGATCCCCTGGGACGAGGCCTTCGCCCTGGTGGCCGAACGGCTGGCGGGGATCCAGGCGCGGCATGGGCACAATGCGGTGGCGGTGTATCAGGGCAACCCCAGCGTGCATAACTATGGCTTGATGACCCACAGCAATTACTTCCTCGGGCAGTTGAAGACGCGCAACCGCTTCTCTGCGACATCGGTAGACCAGTTGCCCCATCACCTTTCCAGCCACCTGATGTACGGCCATGGCCTGTTGCTGCCCATCCCGGATATCGACCAGACCAACTTCATGCTGATCCTTGGCGGCAATCCACTGGCCTCCAATGGCAGCATCATGACCGTGCCGGACGTGGAGAAACGCCTGAAGGCCATTCAGGCACGTGGCGGCAAAGTGGTGGTGGTCGACCCCCGGCGCAGTGAGACGGCGGCCATGGCCGACCAGCATCTGTTTGTGCGCCCCGGTGGCGATGCGGCGTTGCTGTTTGGGTTACTCAACACATTGTTCAGCGAGCACCTGACCCGCGACAGCCACTTGCCGGTGGATGGCCTGGACGAGGTGCGCCGCGCTGTCGCGGGCTTTACCGCCGAGGCCATGAGCGCGCAATGCGCGGTGCCGGCCGAGCAGATTCGCCAGTTGGCGCGGGATTTTGCGGCGGCAGACAAGGCTGTCTGCTACGGGCGCATGGGGGTGTCGACCCAGGCGTTCGGTACCTTGTGCCACTGGCTGGTGCAGTTGATCAACCTAGTTACCGGCAATCTGGACCGGGTCGGCGGTGCCTTGTGCACTGAGCCTGCGGTAGACCTGGTGGCGGCCACGTCCGGCGGGCACTTCAATCGTTGGCAGAGCCGGGTGTCCGGGCGTCCCGAGTACAGTGGCGAGTTGCCGGTGTCGGCCCTGGCCGAAGAAATGCTCACCGAGGGCGAAGGACAAATCCGCGCACTGGTGACAGTGGCTGGCAATCCGGTGCTGTCCACGCCCAATGGGCGGCAACTCGAGCAGGCGCTGGACGGCCTGGAGTTCATGGTCAGTGTCGATCTGTATATCAACGAGACCACACGCTATGCCGACCTGATCCTGCCATCGACCTCGGCCCTGGAAAACGATCACTACGACACCACCTTCAACATGTTTGCAGTGCGCAACGTCACGCGCTTCAACCGGGCGATTCTGCCCAAGCCCGAGGGTGCACTGCACGACTGGGAGATTTTCGTCGGCCTGGCCCAAGCGTTTGCGGCCCGCACCGGCAACCCGCTCAAGCCGACCCTGGCGCCGGCGCAGATGATTGACCTGGGCCTGCGGGCGGGAGCCTATGGCGACGCCTCCACGCACAAGTTGTCAGTGGCGATGTTGGCCGAGCATCCCCACGGCCTGGACCTGGGGCCGCTGAAGGCCAACCTGGCCGCGCGCTTGAAAACCGCCAATGGTCGGGTGCAGGCGGCGCCAGCAGTGATCCTCGCGGACCTGGCGCGGTTTGCCGCATTGCCGTTGCCCAAGGTCGATGAGTTGCTGTTGATCGGCCGCCGGCACGTACGCAGCAATAATTCATGGATGCATAACTATCACCGGCTGGTGAAGGGCAAGCCGCGGCACCAGTTGCTGATGCACCCGGATGACTTAGCCAATCGCCAGCTCAGTGACGGGCAGCGTGTGCGGGTCAGTTCGCGGATCGGCATGATCGAGGTGCAAGTGCTGGCCAGCCTGGAGATGATGCCCGGCGTGGTCAGCCTGCCCCACGGTTGGGGTCATGATCGGCCGGGCGTGCACATGAACATTGCCAGCGCGCAGCCGGGGGCCAGTGCCAACGACCTGACGGATGAGCGGCAGTTGGATGAGTTGTCGGGCAACGCGGCATTGAATGGCGTGCCGGTGCAGGTCGCGGCGGCGTGACGCAGTGAGTCTGTCGGGGAGCCCGAGCACCACGCTGGGATTTTGCGTTACAATGCGCCACCGTGCCGACCTGTGAGTCGCAAAGTTCCAGCCGAGGTGTTCCATGGATATCATCGAAACGATTAAAGAGCAGATTGCTAACAACACCATTCTGCTTTACATGAAGGGCGCGCCGAATGCCCCGCAGTGCGGCTTCTCCGCGAAGGCCTCCCAGGCTGTCATGCAGTGTGGCGAAAAGTTCGCTTACGTCGATATCCTGCAAAACCCGGAAATCCGCGCCAATCTGCCCAAGTACGCCAACTGGCCTACTTTCCCACAACTGTGGGTGGCCGGTGAGCTGGTCGGCGGTAGCGACATCATCACCGAAATGGCGGCTGATGGTTCGTTGCAAGCGCTGATCAAGGATGCTGCTGAAAAAGCGGCGGCCAAGACCGAAGCGTAATCGGCGCGCAATAAAAAGCCCCGCTTCTCATTCGAGAGCGGGGCTTTTTTGTGCCTGATGTTTACCGGCAGGCGATGGGTTATTCACCCATTTGCGATTGCAGGTAGTTCTCCAGGGTCACTTTGTCGATCAGGCCAACTTGGGTTTCCAGCCAGTCGATATGTTCTTCCTGGTCTTCGAGGATGTCTTCCAGCAGTTCGCGGCTGCCGAAGTCGCCCTTGGTTTCGCAATGGGCGATGGCGGCCTTGAGGTCGGCATGGCTCTTGCGTTCGAAGCCCAGGTCGCTGTTGAGCATTTCCAGGGTGTGCTCGCCGATGTTCAGCTTGCCCAGGTCCTGGACGTTCGGCAGGCCTTCGAGGAACAGGATGCGCTTGATCAGCGCGTCTGCGTCCTTCATGGCCTTGATCGATTCCTTGTACTCACGCTTGCCGAGCTTTTCCAGACCCCAATCGTCATACATGCGTGCATGCAGGAAGTACTGATTGATCGCGACCAGTTCATTGGCAAGGATTTTGTTGAGTTGCTGGATGACTGAAATGTCGCCTTTCATGATTGGGGTCCTGCCCTGTGTTCGTTGTATATAGGGCGGAGTTTGAGCTGCGCAATTACTGGTGTCAAACCTAAGTTATTGAATAATAAATGAAAATTAATCGGAATAAGAATGTTTGTGTTCCGCGTCTTGGCCCTAACTATTTGAATTACAGGCATAAAAAAACCGGACACTAAGTCCGGTTCTTTAAAATAGGCTGTTTCAGGCGTGTGTAAATTCTGCCGAGTAGGGGATCGCCGCCTGGGCTACCTGCAGTTTTGTCAGGGTTTCCCGTACCACTTGCTTGGCAAGGCAGGCACATTTGCCACATTGGCTGGCAACGCCGGTGGTTTCACGCACTTCCTTGTAGCTGCAGCAACCTTCATAGATCGCTTCGCGGATTTGTCCGTCGGTGACGCCAGTGCAGAGGCAGACATACATAAGGGAGAACCATCGCGGTTTAAGGCTTAAGTGCGATGGATCTTAATGTTAACGAGAATGATTGTCAAAGTGCTTTCTCAAACCGTTGCCCGCCCTGGCCCCCACACTGACGAACGGCTTTTTTCAGGTATGATGGTCGGTCTTTACGAAGCGTGATCGCGTCACAGGCCTGTCGTCAATTCGCGGCAGACTCAAGGGCGGTCCATTTACTTCAATTACCATCAGGAGATAACCAATGAGCGTACTCGTCGGCAAACAAGCCCCGGATTTCGACGTCCCAGCCGTCCTCGGCAATGGCGAAATCGTTGACAGCTTCAAGCTGTCTGAAGCCATCAAAGGCAAATACGGCCTGGTGTTCTTCTATCCGCTGGACTTCACCTTCGTCTGCCCGTCCGAGCTGATCGCCCTGGATCACCGCATGGACGATTTCAAGGCGCGTAACGTTGAAGTGGTCGCCGTTTCCATCGACTCCCATTTCACCCACAACGCCTGGCGCAACACCGCTATCAATGATGGCGGCATCGGCAAAGTCAAATACACCATGGCTGCCGACATGAAGCACGACATCGCCAAGGCCTACGACGTTGAGTCCGAAGGCGGCGTGGCTTTCCGTGGCGCGTTCCTGATCGACGACAAGGGCGTTGTGCGCTCGCAGATCATCAACGACCTGCCGCTGGGCCGTAACATGGAAGAGCTGATCCGCCTGGTCGACGCTCTGCAATTCCACGAAGAGCACGGCGAAGTCTGCCCAGCCAACTGGAAAAAAGGCGACAAAGGCATGAACGCTTCGCCAGCAGGCGTTGCGGCTTACCTGACCGAGAACGCTGGCAAGCTGTAAGCCAGGTTCGCGGTGAAAAAAAACCGGCCTGAGAGGGCCGGTTTTTTTATGCGTGGGATTTGGCGATTCAATCAGTCGCTGAAATCTTCCCAGCCGCCCATCTGCTTCCAGCGGTTGACGATGCCGCAGAACAGATCGGCAGTCTTCTCGGTGTCGTAGCGAGCTGAGTGGGCCTCGCGACCGTCGAAGTCGATACCGGCTGCCTGGCACGCCTTGGCCAGTACGGTCTGGCCATAAGCCAGGCCAGCCAGGGTGGCCGTGTCAAAGCTGGAGAACGGGTGAAACGGGTTGCGCTTCATGTCCAGGCGCGCCACGGCGGCGTTGAGGAAGCCCAGGTCGAAGCTGCTGTTGTGGCCGACCAGGATCGCGCGTTTGCAGCCGTTGGCCTTCAAGGCCTTGCGTACGCCACGGAAGATATCGGTCAATGCCGCTTCTTCGCTAACGGCCATGCGCAACGGATGGTCGAGCTTGATCCCGGTGAATTCCAGGGCTGCGGCTTCGATGTTGGCGCCTTCAAACGGCTCGACGCGGAAGAAATGGGTGTGTTCTGGATACACAAAGCCCTGTTCGTCCATGCCGATGGTGGTTGCTGCAATTTCCAGCAGCGCATCGGTAGCGCAATTGAAGCCGCCGGTTTCTACGTCGATAACGACAGGCAGATAGCCGCGAAAACGCTCGGCCATCGGATGGCGCGAACCGCCGCCACCGTGTTCCTGTTCGTCGTCGTAATGGTCTTCACTCACTTGTGTTCCTCCAGCAGGCGCCAGCGCAGTGTTTCACCGGCGCGCAGCGGGATAACGGTCAGCTCGCCAAATGGCAGGCTGGTGGGGGCGGTCCAGTCTTCACGGACCAGGGTAATACGGTCGGTATTCGCCGGCAGGCCGTAGAAACGCGGGCCATTGAGGCTGGCGAAAGCCTCGAGTTTGTCCAGGGCGTTACGCGCCTCGAAGGCCTCGGCGTACAGCTCGATCGCCGCATAAGCGGTGTAGCAGCCGGCACAGCCGCAGGCCGCTTCCTTGGCGTGCTGGGCGTGGGGCGCCGAGTCGGTGCCGAGGAAGAACTTCGCACTGCCACTGGTAGCCGCATCGAGCAACGCCACCTGGTGGGTGTTGCGCTTGAGGATCGGCAGGCAATAGAAGTGCGGCCGGATCCCGCCCACCAGCATGTGGTTGCGGTTGTACAGCAGGTGATGCGCGGTGATGGTCGCGCCGACGTTGGCCGACGCCTCGGTGACGAACTGCACGGCGTCTGCGGTGGTGATGTGCTCGAACACCACCTTGAGGGTCGGGAACAGCTCGACCACACGGCGCATGTGTTCGTCGATGAAGATCTTCTCGCGATCGAACACATCGACATCGCCACGGGTGACTTCACCGTGGATCAGCAGCGGCATGCCCACTTCGGCCATGGCTTCGATGGCGGGCAGGATCTTGTCGATACTGGTCACGCCGGAGTCGGAGTTGGTCGTGGCGCCGGCCGGATACAGCTTGGCGGCGTGTACGAAACCGCTGGCCTTGGCCTCGCGGATTTCGGCGGGCTGGGTGCGGTCGGTCAGGTAGAGCACCATCAACGGTTCGAAGCGGCTGCCGGCCGGCCGCGCAGCGAGGATGCGCTGGCGATAGGCGTCGGCTTCTGCGGCATTGCGCACCGGAGGTACCAGGTTAGGCATGATGATGGCGCGGCCAAACGTGCGCGCAACATCGGCCACGGTTTGGGGCAACGCAGCACCATCGCGAAGATGAATATGCCAGTCGTCGGGACGCAGCAGGGTCAGGCGGTCGGACATTGGGGATTCCAGGCGGGTCAATCTGGTGGGAATGCTACCGGAAAAGACTCTTGCAGGCACTCGCTATCAAGTTTTGCAGGACGCGACCGATATCCCTGGGTATGCCTTAACGATGTATGACGCCTTGTTGTGTTGTAGAAACCAGTGGAGCCGCCCGTGCGCCAGCAATATCTAGCCCTGCTCAGCGTGTTCGCCAGCCTGCCTGCGATGGCCCTGACGTTCCAGACGCGCCTGGAAAATATTGAGTGGAAGGTGGAAGGCGACAAGTTCGAGTGCCGCTTGAGCCAGCCGATCGCCGATTTTGGTTCGGGTGAGTTCGTGCGCCGGGCCGGCGAGCAGGCGACATTTCGTTTGAAAGCCTACAACGGTGCGTTGGGCGTCGGCTCTGCAACACTATTGGCGGCGGCCGCGCCGTGGCAGCCTGGGCGCGGTGATATCAACCTCGGCGCCGTGCGGGCCGGCAGTGGTGATGTGCTGTTCAACAGTTCCCAGGCCCAGGCCGGGCGCCTGTTCAATGGCTTGCTCGATGGCCGCAGCCCGACCGTGCGCCACTATTCGCGGGATGGCGGTTATTCGGAGATCCGCCTGCTGCCGGTACGCTTTAACAAGGCCTACAGCGACTACCAGTTGTGTACCGCGAAGTTGCTGCCGATGAACTTCGAGCAGGTCAAGCAGGCTGAAGTCGGCTTTCCGGGCGGCGGCATCGACCTGGACCCGGCCGCCAAGGCCAAGTTGATGGTGATGCTTGAGTTCATCAAGGCCGATCCTACGGTCAACCATATCGAGCTGGACGGCCACTCGGACAACAGCGGCAACCGCCTGACCAATCGTGACCTGTCCCGACGCCGGGGCTTGGCCGTGATGGACTTCTTCAAGGCCAATGGCATTCCCGAATCGCAGATCGTCCTGCGCTTCCACGGTGAACGTTATCCCTTGGTACCCAATACCAATCCGGCCAACCGGGCGAAGAACCGACGGGTGAATATCCACCTCGACCGCGTGCCTGCCCCTGAAAAACCGGCGCCTCAGGCTGCGGGCCCGGCGAATGCGGCAGCGACCTCTTAGGTGCGGCCATTCGTCGCTCGCCCGACATAATCTGTCGCTTTATCTTCATTTGCTGTCGCGCCCCTGTAATTTCACGGTTTTGATCGGTAGAATCGACGCCTTTCCGTAAAACCCCGTGGAGTGATGGCATGGCCGACGTAAACAAGGTCGTTCTCGCGTATTCCGGCGGCCTGGACACTTCGGTGATCCTCAAGTGGCTGCAGGATACTTATAACTGTGAAGTGGTGACCTTTACCGCTGACCTGGGTCAGGGCGAAGAGGTCGAACCTGCACGAGCCAAGGCGCAAGCCATGGGCGTCAAAGAGATCTACATTGACGACCTGCGCGAAGAATTCGTCCGCGATTTCGTTTTCCCGATGTTTCGCGCCAACACCGTCTACGAAGGCGAGTACCTGCTGGGTACTTCCATCGCACGTCCTCTGATCGCCAAGCGCCTGATCGAAATTGCCAATGAAACCGGCGCAGACGCCATTTCCCATGGTGCCACCGGCAAGGGCAACGACCAGGTGCGTTTCGAACTGGGCGCCTATGCCTTGAAGCCAGGCGTGAAAGTGATTGCTCCTTGGCGTGAGTGGGACCTGCTGTCCCGTGAAAAGCTGATGGATTACGCTGAAAAGCACGCCATCCCGATCGAGCGCCACGGTAAGAAAAAGTCCCCGTACTCGATGGATGCCAACCTCCTGCACATCTCCTATGAAGGCGGCGTACTGGAAGACACCTGGACCGAGCACGAAGAAGACATGTGGAAATGGACCGTCTCCCCGGAGAACGCTCCTGACAAGCCGCAATACCTGGAACTGACCTACCGCAACGGCGACATCGTTGCGCTGGACGGTGTCGAAATGACTCCGGCCACCGTACTGGCGACCCTGAACCGTATCGGTGGCGAGCACGGTATCGGTCGTCTGGATATCGTCGAAAACCGCTACGTGGGCATGAAGTCCCGTGGCTGCTACGAAACCCCGGGTGGCACCATCATGCTGCGCGCTCACCGCGCCATCGAGTCCATCACCTTGGACCGTGAAGTAGCTCATCTCAAGGACGAGCTGATGCCCAAGTACGCCAGCCTGATCTACACCGGCTACTGGTGGAGCCCTGAGCGCCTGATGCTGCAACAGATGATCGACGCGTCCCAGGTCCATGTGAACGGCGTTGTGCGCCTGAAGCTGTACAAGGGCAACGTGATTGTCACCGGTCGCAAGTCCGATGAGTCGCTGTTCGACGCCAACATCGCGACCTTTGAAGAAGATGGCGGCGCCTACAACCAGGCCGACGCCGCTGGCTTCATCAAGCTCAACGCTCTGCGCATGCGCATTGCGGCCAACAAGGGCCGCAAGTTGTTCTGATGTCGTCCAGGCTGGATAAAAAGTGGTCCCTCGAATGAGGGGCCATTTTTTTTGACTGTAATTTTGGGCGTCGTTGTTTAATCATGTTTAATGTTTTTTCTGGTGTTGAGGGTGTTGCTGTTTATTATGGGTTGCTTGTGATTTTTGTATCTGGAAGTTGGTAGGTTAACCGTATATGAGTATTTATGTTTAAATTCATTCGGTTAATTAGTAGGACGGATCAGGTATCTGGTTTTATCTTAAGAATTATCTGTCAGATGGTTCGGTACATGGTTAGTAGTGAATTTTTCCATGGAACTTTTCCGAGAGGTGTTTTTCTGTATTGGTCCCTCCCGGTACAACCCTGGCAAGGGGCATTTCCTGAAAGTGGCGTGCGTCGTGTTTACTTTTGCTGGTTTGGCAGGCGTTTTTTTGCTCAAAATATGTTTGCTCACGGAAAGTTCTGAAAGGCCAAACAATAACCCACACATCCATATAGGCGTTTTTTTGTAGGCCTATTCTCATAACTTTGTGGGTTGGGTCTCTGCTTGTCGTTACTTGGGGGGGAGTGCTATGCCAAGGAGGAAACGACTAGGCTATTGTGCTGGTTCTGAATAATTCGAACAGCGAAATTGGACTTGCCCATGAATAAAGTGCTGATCGTGGATGATCATCCCGTCATTCGCCTTGCTGTACGCATGCTAATGGAACGTCATGGTTATGAGGTCGTTGCAGAGACCGATAACGGAGTCGACGCGTTGCAACTAGCGCGGGAGCATATGCCGGATATTGTCATCCTGGATATTGGAATCCCCAAACTTGACGGTTTGGAAGTTATTTGTCGCCTGTCTTCCACCAAGCAGGCGCAACCCTTCAAGGTATTGGTGTTGACGTCGCAGGCGCCTGGCCACTTCTCCATGCGCTGCATGCACGCGGGCGCGGCTGGCTACGTGTGCAAGCAACAGGATCTGACCGAGTTGCTGAGCGCGATCAAGGCGGTGCTGTCCGGCTACAGCTACTTTCCCAACCAGGCACTCAACTCGGTGCGTTCCAGCCAGGGTAATACCTGCGAAGCCGACATGGTCGAGCGGCTTTCAGGCCGGGAGATGATGGTGCTGCAGCAACTGGCCCAGGGGAAGACCAACAAAGAGATCGCTGATGGCATGTTCCTCAGCAACAAGACTGTGAGTACGTACAAGACGCGCTTGCTGCTCAAGCTCAACGCCCGGTCCCTGGTGGACCTGATCGAGCTTGCCCAGCGTAACGGCCTGGTTTAAGAAGCAGGGAGCAACAGGCAGAAAAAAGCCTCCATGGCGGAGGCTTCTGTGTGATCGTTTGGCTAGAGATCGAAATCGTAATCGGCCAACTGTTTTTGCAAGCGTCGCTCTTCCAGAAGGTTGTCGATGGTGCGGCGTTTGCTCAAATTGGTCTTGGCAACTTCTACAGGCGCCTCGGCTGCCTCGTCCGTGTCTGCGGCCACAAAGTCTTCTTCTACATCCAGTTGTTCTTTGCCAGTGCTCATAAGGTTAACTCCAGGCTAAGACTGCCGTTGGCGCTCCTTATATCGACAATCGTGCACCGGGTAAAAAAGATTTTTTCAATCGACTGATCAATAAAACCAATGATTGCTCAATCGTCCGACGTCTTTTCCTTGTATTCGCACAAGTCTTCGATGCGGCAGCTGCCACAGCGCGGCTTGCGGGCCTGACACACATACCGACCGTGCAGGATCAGCCAGTGGTGGGAGTCGAGCAGGTAAGGCTTCGGCACAAACTTCATCAATTGCTTTTCGACCTCCACCACATTCTTGCCCGGCGCGATTCCCGTGCGGTTGCTGACACGGAAAATATGGGTGTCCACCGCCATGGTCAATTGGCGAAACGCCGTATTGAGCACCACATTGGCCGTCTTGCGGCCAACGCCGGGCAGGGCTTCAAGTGCTTCGCGGGTCTCTGGCACTTCACCGTCATGCAACTCGACCAGTAGTCGGCAGGTTTCAATGACGTTTTTCGCCTTGCTGTTGTACAGGCCAATGGTCTTGATGTACTGCGACAACCCTTCGACCCCCAGGGCATGGATCGCAGCCGGGGTGTTGGCCACGGGAAACAGCTTGGCCGTGGCCTTGTTGACGCCCACATCCGTCGATTGCGCAGACAGGATCACGGCAATCAGCAACTCGAACGGCGATGAGTAGGCCAGTTCGGTCTTGGGCTCGGGGTTGTCCTCGTGAAACCGACGAAAGATCTCCAGGCGTTTTGCGGCGTTCATTGGGCGAGCGGTTCCTTCAATGTGGTGTGTGGCGTTGGGTCCAGGCCTGCCACCCGGCGAGCAGCAACCCGAGCAGGATAAACCCTGTGGGGGCGAGGGTGGCGATGCTACTGCCGAGTAACAAGCGCGAGAGGGTGATTGCAGCCAGTAGCCCGGTTACTAGCGCGAACAGTTTAAGTTGTGCCCTGCGCTGGTGGGCGGCGAACAGGCCTTCGTGCTCAAGCAGCACGCATTGCAGGCCGATCAAGGCCAGGTATGCCCCCAGGCCCGTAGACGGGGCAAAGGCCACTGCCTGCGCCACTAGGTTGGCGCAACTGACCCAGGTGGTGGCCAGTAATACATTGGCCATCAGCTGCCACTGGCCACTGAGGCGATTGCGCACCCAGCCGCAGCTCCAGCCATGGAGCATCATGATCAGCGTCCACATAACCCAGAACGTTGCAGCGCTCGCCGGCGTGTCACTGACACCCAGCAGCGCCGGCAGCAGCAACAGGTTGCCGAGGACCAATGGCTTAGTCATGGTCGGTGCGCTCCAGCAGGGCCTGGCGGTGCTCGTCAAAATACCGCAGGGCATCGTGGATCGCGTTGATCACGGCGCGGGACGTGATGGTCGCACCGGCCATTTGGTCGAACTGGCCGCTGTCTTTCTTCAGCGCCCAAGCCTGTGGATTTTCCTGCGACAGCCCCTTGAATGAGGCAAGCCAGGGATTGCCGGGTTCGCTGATATGCCCGCCCAGCGTGGGCGTTTCCGTGTGTGCCAGGGTCATGACCCCGAGCAGCTTGGCGTTGCGGTCGATGGCAATCAGCAATTGGATGCGGCCACCATAACCCTCGACCTGGGAGCGCAGCACCACGGAGCTGGGTTTGCCGGCCAAGGTCGCGAGGTAAGCTCCCAGCAGTTGGCTGTTGTCCAGCATTGCCGAAGTAACGTCCAAGGGGCGTTCCAGCGGTTGATTGTCATAACTGCCAGCGGGCAGTACATCCAGCAACGCCCGGCTTTGCATTTCACGCTGCTGCGCGGCAATGGGCTTGGCGGTCAGCTGTTGCAGGCCAAGGGTCAGGCCTACCGCGCCGGCGGCGATCAAAAGCACGCTCAAGGCTTGCGAGGTGCGCTTCATGCTTCCACCGCCTGCGGCCGCGTCCAGCGCTCCAGTGCCGGCACTGCCAGGTTCATCATCAGCACCGCGAACGCCACGCCATCCGGGTAGCTGCCCCAGGTGCGGACCAGATAGGTCAGCAATCCCACGCCCACCCCAAACAACAAGCGGGCCCGCGCACTTTTTGCACCCGACACCGGCTCGGTGACGATAAAGAAGGCCCCGAGCATAGTGGCTCCGGTCAGCAAGTGAAACAGCGGCGAGCCATGGGAGTCCGAACCCGAGCCGTTCCAGCACAGCAGGCTGATGACAAACAGGCTGGCGAGCATGCCCACCGGCCCATGCCAGCTGAAGACCCGTTGCTGCAGTAAATAGAGGCCGCCAGCGAGAAATGCCAGGTTCACCCACTCAGTGCCTTTACCTGCGAGCTGGCCGAAAGCCGGGTGGCGGGCAAACAGCTCGTCGACAGTCAGGCTGTTATTGATGCGCAAGGCGTCCAACGCAGTGGCCCGGGCCCAGGCATCGGCGGTCTCGCCGTGCAGGCCGAACACTTGTTGCAGGCCGGCCAGCAGGTCCAGGCCGTGGGACGCCGGCCAATGGGTCATTGGCTGGGGAAAGGCCAGCAGCATCAACGCATAACCGAGCATGGCCGGGTTGAAGGGGTTTTGCTTGCCGCCATACAGGTGTTTGCCCAACAGCAAGCCACTGCTGACAGCGCCCAGGCATAACCACCACGGGCAATAAGGTGGTAGCGCCAAGGCCAGCAACACCGCGCTGACCAGGCCGCCCAAGTCGCGGGAATCATGGCCGCGCACTTGGCGCACACCGGCTTCGACGGCCCATGCACAGCTGCCGGCCAGCAACAGATTGATCAGCACGCCCCAGCCATACAGCCAGAACAGCACCAGCACGCCGGGCGTTGTGGCCAGCAATAATCGCTGCATGGCGTGTTGCTGGCGATCAACCACCTCAGGCGCTGACATGACTATCTACTTGCCGTTGGGCTTCATCCACGCGCAGCCTGGCATCCGTCAGCTCGGCGGCACTGCTGGTGGGCTGGCGCTCAAGTTTGCTCAGGTCGGCGCGGGCATAGGCCAGGGCGGTCTTCAACTGGCGCAGGTGACGGTCGATGGGCCGTTTCTCGATACGTTGCAGGTCCGGCCGGGGCTGCTCGGATTTTTCTTCGGCTGCGTGCAACACCTGTTCGGCGGCGGCCAGGGCTGCGCCGAGTGTGGTCAGTTGCTCTGCATCGGCCAGTGCGTCCTGGGCCTTTTTCAGCTCGGCGCGACGCATGGCCAGCTGGATTTTTGCGCGCTTGAGCTCAGGGTCTTTACTGGCCTGGGGGGACGCCACTGTGGGGGCGTTCGCTTCGAGGGCGGTCAATGCCTGTTCGGCGGACTCAAACTGCTGCTGCAGGATGATCAACTGCGACTGCTGCTCAAAGGTCGGCGGATGGCCAAAGGCTTTCAGGGATTTGTGCAGTTGCGCCCGGCTCATTGCCAGGTTGACCTTGGCTTTTTTTAACGCTGTGTCGATCTCTGCGGCTTTTTGTGCGCGCATGCGTTCGATGGCGGCCTGCAATGGGTCGCTATTGGCCTGCACGATGGGGGCCGGGCGTTTGCTGCGGGCCAGGCGCTCCGCCAGCTTGTGTTCTTCCTCGCGTTGCAGCCTTGCGTTGCGTTGCTCGAAGCGACGGCGGGCGCGATCACGCTTGGTCCCGCGCGCCTGGCGCTCCTCGGCAGTAATCGCGTAGCCCGCGACAATCGGCAGCACCGCGGCCAGGGGCAGCGGCAGCATGTCGATGCAGTCCACCGGGCAGGGAGCCACACACAAGTCGCAGCCGGTGCATTCATCCACGATCACGGTATGCATCAGCTTGGCCGCGCCGACAATCGCATCCACCGGGCAGGCCTGGATGCACTTGGTGCAGCCGATGCACTCGGCCTCGCGGATAAAGGCGATCTGCGCCGGGGCTTCACCACGGGAACTGTCCAGCTCCAGCGGTACCAGGTTCAACAACTGCGCCAGTTCGGCAATGGTTTCGGGGCCGCCCGGCGGGCACTTGTTGATGGCCTCGCCCTGGGCGATGCCTTCGGCGTAGGGCCTGCAACCGGGGTGCCCGCATTTGCCGCATTGGGTTTGGGGCAGCAGGGCGTCGATACGTTGAATCAGGCTCATGGTTTGATCATTGCGTTTAAGCCCAGGAATGCCACGGCCATCAGCCCGGCACTGAGCAGGTCCACGGGCAGGCCTTTAAAGGGCTGGGGGATATCGTTTTCATCTATTCGCTGGCGCAAATCGCTGAACAGGCTGAAGGTCAGCCAGAACGCCGGGCCGATGCCCAGGCTGTAGATCAGTTGGCTGGCATTGCCCGGGCCCAGGAGTACCACGCTGAGCACGCCGGCGTTAGCCAGCAGTGGCACCCATAAGCCATCGACGGGCAGGGCGGGCACGTGGCGCGAAAGCCCATTCAGCAACGGCTGGCTCAACAGGATTGCCACGGGCCCATAGGCAAACAGCCATAACGCGTCCAGCGCCAAGGGTTGCAACACGAAATGAACAAGCAGGTAGCTCGAAACACCCGTCAGCACCATCAACAGCGTGGTCGCCAACCCAAGGGCGTGTACCCGCAGTCGCTCCACCCGGGGATCTCCAGGCAGCGCCAGGCGCAGCAGGTAATGGCTGATCAGGGCGGCGCAGAGAAGGGCGACAAGCAGTTCGGTCATGGTCGAGCCGGTTAAGCAAACAGGGCCTGATTATCCGGCAAGCAGGGAGAGGGTACTAGCGCAAACCGCCCTGTCGCGGCCAATCACCGCGACAGGGCGCTTCGGGTTACTTGATGCGCTGGCCAGGCTTGGCGCCGCTGTCGGGGCTGAGCAGGTAGATTTCTTCACCGCCAGGGCCGGCTGCCATCACCATGCCCTCGGAGATGCCGAACTTCATTTTTCGTGGCTTGAGGTTGGCGATCATCATGGTCAGTCGACCATCGAGCTTGGACGGGTCCGGGTAGGCACTCTTGATCCCGGAGAACACGTTGCGTTGCTCGTCGCCGATATCCAGGGTCAGGCGCAACAGCTTGTCGGCACCTTCCACGGCTTCGGCCTTGATGATCAGTGCAACCCGCAGGTCCACGGCGGCAAAGGCGTCGAAGTCGATTTCCGGTGACAACGGATCCTTGGCCAGCTCGCCATTGCCGGCCGGGGCGGCTTCGCCGGTGTCGGTCTGGCTAGCGGTCAGGTCTTCCTTGGACGCGTCCGTCATGGCCTGCACCTTGACCGGGTCGATACGGGTCATCAGCGGCTTGAACTCGTTGAGCTGATGGTTGTTGAGCAGGCTGGCGTGGTCATTCCAGGTCAACGGCGCAACGTTGAGGAAGGCCTCGGCGTCAGCGGCCAGCAACGGCAGCACCGGCTTGAGGAAGATCACCAACTGGCGGAACAGGTTGATGCCGGTGGCGCAGATGGCCTGGACTTCATCCTGCTTGCCTTCCTGCTTGTTCAGCGACCACGGCGCTTTGTCGGCGATCCAGGCGTTGGCGCGGTCGGCCAGGCCCATGATCTCGCGCATGGCGCGGGCAAAGTCGCGGGCTTCATAGGCGTCGGCAATGCTTGGCGCGGCGGCCAGGAAGGCATCGGTCAGCTCCGGTGCGGCGTTGACCGGCACCATCACGCCAGCATTGCCCTTGTGGATAAACCCGGCGCAACGGCTGGCGATGTTGACCACCTTGCCCACCAGGTCCGAGTTGACCTTCTGCACGAAGTCTTCCAGGTTCAGGTCCAGGTCGTCGACGCCGCGGCCCAGCTTGGACGCGTAGTAGTAGCGCAGGTACTCCGGCGACAGGTGGTCCAGGTAGGTGCGCGCCTTGATAAAGGTGCCACGGGACTTGGACATTTTCTGGCCATTGACCGTCAGGTAACCGTGTACGGCGATGCCGGTCGGCTTGCGGTAGCCCGAACCTTCGAGCATCGCCGGCCAGAACAGGGCGTGGAAATTGACAATGTCCTTGCCGATGAAGTGGTACAGCTCGGCGGTGGAGTCCTTGCCCCAGAACGCGTCGAAATCCAACTCTGGCGTGCGGTCGCAGAGGTTCTTGAAGCTGGCCATGTAGCCGATCGGCGCGTCCAGCCACACATAGAAGTACTTGCCCGGCTCATCGGGGATCTCGAAGCCGAAATACGGCGCATCGCGGGAGATGTCCCACTGTTGCAGGCCAGCATCCAGCCATTCGGCGATCTTGTTGGCTACGGCGTCCTGCAGGGTGCCGCTGCGGGTCCAGGCTTGCAGCATTTCCTGGAAATCCGGGAGCTTGAAGAAAAAGTGCTGGGAATCCTTGAGCACCGGGGTGGCGCCCGAAATCGCCGACTTCGGATCCTTAAGGTCGGTTGGCGCGTAGGTGGCGCCGCATTTTTCGCAGTTGTCGCCGTACTGGTCTTCGGTGCCGCACTTGGGGCAGGTGCCCTTGATGAAGCGGTCGGCCAGGAACATTTTCTTTTCCGGGTCGAAATACTGGGTGATCGAGCGGGTGGCAATGTGCCCGGCGTCACGCAGCTTGAGGTAGATCTGGCTCGACAGCTCGCGGTTTTCTTCGGCGTGGGTCGAGTGGAAGTTGTCGAAATCCACCAGGAACTCGGCAAAGTCGGCGCTGTGTTCAGCCTGGACGTTGGCGATCAGTTGTTCCGGGGTGATGCCTTCCTTTTCGGCGCGCAACATGATGGCCGAACCGTGGGCGTCGTCCGCGCAGACATAAATGCATTGATTGCCGCGATGCTTCTGGAAGCGCACCCACATATCGGTCTGGATGTACTCAAGCATATGGCCAAGATGGATGGAACCATTGGCATAGGGCAGGGCGCTGGTGACGAGGATCTTGCGTGGCTCGGACATGGGGCTCGGCTACTTGATGAAACGGAGGTCGGCCACTATAAAGCGCCGGGAAATTTATTTCACCCCGTGAGGCTGTTTCAGGGTTTTCCAATGTCGCGAAAGCATGCCCCTCACGCCTCGGAACGGTTAGGATAGCCGCCTGTTTTAGTCTGTCTTTTCCGGGAGTAGCCCATGAGCGCCGTCAATCGCGCAGCGGTGGAAGCCGTTCTTCGCCAGTACACCGACCCCTATCTGAACCAGGACCCGGTCAGCGCCGGCTGTGTCCGGGCCATTGATGTGCAGGGCGACCAGGTTTCGGTCCAGCTTGAACTGGGCTACGCCGCAGGTCTGTTCAAGAGTGGTTGGGCACAGATGCTGCAAATGGCCATTGAAGGCCTGGATGGCGTGCGCTCGGCCAAGGTCGACATCCAATGCGTGATCGCTGCGCACAAGGCCCAGGCGCAGATCCCGGGCCTGGCCAACGTCAAGAACGTGGTGGCCGTGGCATCCGGCAAGGGCGGCGTGGGCAAGTCGACCACGGCGGCCAACCTGGCCCTGGCCCTGGCCCGTGAGGGCGCGCGGGTGGGCATCCTCGACGCCGATATCTATGGCCCCAGCCAAGGTGTGATGTTTGGCATCGCCGAAGGTTCGCGGCCCAAGATCAAGGACCAGAAGTGGTTCGTGCCGATCCAGGCCCATGGCGTGGAAGTGATGTCGATGGCCTTCCTCACCGATGACAACACCCCGATGGTGTGGCGCGGGCCCATGGTATCCGGGGCCTTGATGCAGTTGGTGATGCAGACCGACTGGGGCAACCTGGACTACCTGGTGATCGATATGCCACCAGGCACTGGCGATATCCAGCTGACCCTGGCGCAGAAAGTACCGGTGGCAGGCTCGGTGATCGTCACCACGCCCCAGGACCTGGCGTTACTGGATGCGCGCAAAGGCGTGGAAATGTTCCGCAAGGTCAACATCCCGGTGCTGGGCGTCGTGGAAAACATGGCGGTGCACATCTGCTCCAACTGCGGTCACGCCGAGCATTTGTTCGGTGAAGGCGGCGGCGAAAAGCTCGCCACCCAATATGATGTTGAATTGCTGGCGTCGTTGCCGCTGTCGATGGGCATTCGCGAGCAGGCCGATGGCGGCAGGCCGACGGTAGTTGCCGAACCCGATGGACAGATCGCCATGATCTACCAGGAACTGGCCCGTCACGTCGGGGCGCGGATTGTCTTGCAGGAAGCCAGCACCCAGGCAATGCCGACCATCACTGTCAGCGACGACTGATCGGCCTGAAGGCAGAAAAGCCTCGACCCTGTCGGGGCTTTTTCTTGCCTGGCGTAAACCTTTTGGGCGGTCGGGTGTGCATTTTCCTAATGGGCGTTGTAAGCATTCGCTTACTTTTGAGTAAGTGTTTGGTTTTTTAACCGCGCCGGGACGTCTCGAATTACCTGTGCATATTTATAACTATTTGAAAAGTAAGGTTTATTTATTTCTGTTTGAGGAGCGTGGCAGGTTGTGCTTGCGAATGGATCCCGTTGAACTTGTTCGGGAAGTCTCTAATATCAGCCCTGTGTCCACGGATTGACACAGTCATCAAGGAACGATGACTCAGGGAAGTTCGCAGGATGCGATTCATCAGGACGATGAAAAGGAACACAGGGACTAGGGAAAAATGTGGGCGGGTCAAACCGCCCCTTTTTTTTGCCCGTAGAAAAGTGAAATCCACCCCGTAGAAATGCAAAAAGGCCCGCAAGGGGCCTTTTAGAGGACATCGGCGCGATCAGCGCTCGAGGTCTGCGATCTTGCCTTTTTTGCCATCCCACTCTGCCGCATCCGGCATCGGGTCTTTGCGCTCAGTGATGTTGGGCCAGATTTCCGCCAGCTCGACGTTCAACTGAATAAATTCCTGCATCTCTGCCGGGACTTCATCCTCGGAGAAAATCGCAACGGCCGGGCATTCTGGCTCACACAGGGCGCAGTCAATGCACTCATCCGGGTGGATTACCAGGAAGTTCGGCCCTTCGTAAAAGCAGTCCACCGGACACACTTCTACGCAGTCGGTGTACTTGCACTTGATGCAGTTGTCGGTGACGACGAAGGTCATTTCTAATTTTCTCCTCAGGCGGCGGCAGCGAAACCCCTTGTGGCAGGGCTCGCGAGGTTTGGGAGCGATAGTCTGCAGGCCAGGCTAAAAGCCCGCAGCATCCCAAACCGCGCGAGATTCTATCAGCTTGCAAGCGTCTGCGTTAGACCCGTGTCTTCAGTGCATAGAGCAATTCCAACGCTTTTCGTGGAGTCAAGTCGTCCAGGTCAAGCTTTGCCAACTCATCCAGCACGGGGTGAGGCAGGCTGGCGAACATATCACTCTGCATCGGCACACCCGGTTTACTGGCGGCCTTGGCTGGGCTGGCCACCACGGTTTCGTGGGGCAGGGCGGTGGTTTCCAGGCGGCTGAGGTGCTCGCGGGCGCGCAGGATCACATCGTTCGGCACACCGGCCAACTGGGCCACGGCCAGGCCGTAACTCTGGCTGGCCGGCCCTGGCAGCACGTGGTGCAGGAACACGATGCGTTCGTTGTGCTCGGTGGCATTGAGATGCACGTTGGCCACCAATGGCTCGCTTTCCGGCAGCACGGTCAATTCGAAGTAGTGGGTGGCGAACAGCGTATAGGCCCGCAAGTGTGCCAGGCGCTCGGCGGCCGCCCAGGCCAGCGACAGGCCGTCGAAAGTGCTGGTGCCGCGCCCCACTTCATCCATCAGCACCAGGCTGCGGTCGCTGGCGTTGTGCAGGATATTGGCGGTTTCGCTCATTTCCACCATAAAGGTCGAACGGCCACCGGCCAGGTCATCACTGGAACCGATACGGGTGAAGATGCGGTCCACCAGAGACAACTCGCAACTGGCCGCCGGCACGAAGCTGCCGATATGCGCCAGCAGCACGATCAATGCGGTCTGGCGCATGTAGGTGGATTTACCGCCCATGTTCGGACCGGTGATCACCAGCATGCGCGTATCGTCGTCCAGCGACAGGTCGTTGGCCACGAACGGGGTGGTCAGCACTTGCTCCACCACCGGATGGCGGCCCTGGACAATGCGCATGCACGGCTCGCTGACAAAACGCGGGCAGTTCAGGTCAAGGTTCAGCGCGCGCTCGGCAAGGTTGCTCAATACATCCAGCTCGGCCAGGGCCGCAGCGGTGTCCTGCAACGGTGCGAGCTGGCCGATCAGGTCTTCGAGCAAGGCCTCATAGAGCATTTTTTCCCGGGCCAGGGCGCGGCTCTTGGCCGACAGCGCCTTGTCTTCGAACTCTTTGAGCTCAGGGGTGATAAAGCGCTCGGCACCTTTAAGGGTTTGGCGACGCTGGTAATCAATCGGGGCCTGCTCGGCCTGCTTGCTCGGCAACTCAATAAAGTAGCCGTGCACGCGGTTGTAGCCGACCTTCAGGTTGGCCAGGCCGGTGCGGGCTTTTTCGCGGGCTTCCAGGTCGATCAGGAACTGCCCGGCGTTTTCGCTCAAGGCCTGCAGCTCATCCAGCTCACTGTCGTAACCGGTCTTCAGCACGCCGCCGTCGCGGATGATCGCGGGCGGGTTGTCGATAATGGCTTTTTCCAGCAGCGCAGCCAGTTCCGGGTAAGTGCCGGCCGTGACAGCAAGTTGTTGCAGGTGCGGCGCTTCCAGCTCGGTCATCGCCTGTTGCAGCTCGGGCAGCACACCCAGCGCGTCACGCAGGCGCGCCAGGTCACGCGGGCGGGCATTACGCAGGCCGATCCGCGCGAGAATCCGCTCGATATCGCCAATTTCCTTGAGCTGCGGTTGCAGCTTTTCAAAGCGGTAGCCGTCCAGCAGGCAGGTAATAGAAGACTGGCGCGCCTGCAATACGGTCAAGTCGCGCAGCGGGCGGTTCAGCCAACGGGTCAGCAAACGGCTGCCCATAGCGGTCTGGCAACGGTCGACGACCGACTGCAGGGTATTGTCGCGCCCACCGGCCAGGTTGGTGTCCAGTTCCAGGTTGCGCCGGCTGGCACCATCGAGCACTACCGTGTCGTCCAGGCGCTCATGGCGCAGGCTGCGTAAATGCGGCAGGGCGGTGCGCTGGGTTTCCTTGGCGTAATTGAGCAGGCAACCGGCAGCGCCGATGGCCAGGGTCAGGGTCTCGCAACCAAAACCTTTCAGATCCTGTACGGAGAACTGCTGGCACAGGCTTTTCAGCGCCGAATCGCGCTCAAAATCCCACGGCGCGCGACGCTTGGCCCCACGGCGTTTTTCCGCCGGCAGATCCTTGGGCCAATCGTCCGGGATCATCAACTCCACCGGATTGATGCGCTCCAGCTCCGCCAGCAGGTTCTCCCAGCCCTTGATCTCCAGGACGGTGAAATTGCCACTGGTGATATCCAGCACCGCCAGGCCGAACAGCCGCTCATCCCCCAGCACCGCAGCGATCAGATTGTCGCGCCGCTCATCCAGCAGCGCCTCATCACTCACCGTCCCCGGCGTAATGATCCGCACCACCTGACGCTCCACCGGCCCCTTGCTGGTCGCCGGGTCGCCGATCTGCTCACAGATCACCACCGACTCACCCAGCTTGACCAGCTTGGCCAGGTAACCTTCCAACGAATGATAGGGAATCCCACACATCGGAATCGCCTGTCCAGCCGACTGCCCGCGCGCGGTCAGGGTGATATCCAGCAACTTGGCGGCCTTCTTCGCATCTTCATAGAAGATCTCGTAGAAGTCGCCCATGCGATAGAACATCAACTGATCAGGGTGCTGGTTTTTCAGGCGCCAGTACTGCTGCATCATCGGGGTGTGGGAGGATAGATCAGAAATTGCTTTATTCATCAGATGGTTAGCGCGATATCTGTTGGGCCGTGGGGCAAAATAGGGGTGTATCAGACAATCCGTCAGAAGTGTGGCAACACAACTGCATGACGTCGATGTCCGAAATCGTGAGGCAAGGTTACCATGCGTTCCATCGAGCTGCTGATGCAAGGCGCAGCATGGTCAGCCTTGCCTAAATCATGGCGATATGTCATCAATTTCGCATGATCGGCTAAATGAAATTGATGGAATAATTATGAGATCTACATTTCCGAGTCACTTTGCCAACGATCCTAATCGTATCAAGGCACTTTGGGCTGATTGTTTGTTTGTGGTAGATACAAATGTCCTGACGGGAATGTACAAGTACTCCGATGAAACTAGGGATGCGTTGTATAATGTTATTGAGTCGTTAGGTGACCGCCTGTGGGTCCCCTATCAGGTTATGTATGAGTTTTTGGATAATAGAGCTAAGATTGTTCATGACCAATCTAAGTTGTACTCCGCTGCCATCTCCAAGTTGGAAAGTTTGAAAGATGATTTTGAGGCTTCGACGAAACACCCTTTTGTCTCTGCGCCAACATACGAGAAATTTTGTCGGTCTTCTGAGGAGTTGATTCGAGAGCTGGAGGCTGGTAAGAAGTTTCACGAGCAGCGGATTACTAACGACGATGTTAAGGGTAGGTTGGCGTTGTTGCTGGAAGGTAAAGTTGGGCATGGTTACTCCAAAGAGACTTTGGCTGAGTTGGTGAAAGAGGGCGAGGCTAGGTATTCGCAGAGTATTCCTCCGGGATTTGAAGATAGTAATAAGCATAAGGGTACGACACTTCTCAAAGAAATACATAAGCGATATGGTGATTTAATTTTTTGGAAGCAGATACTTGATAAGGCTAAGGAGCTTTCGGTATCTGTGATCTTGGTCACTGGGGAGAAAAAGCCCGATTGGTGGTCCATCTGTGGCGGGAAGACTATTGGCCCATTGCCCGAGTTGTTGGACGAGTTTAGTGGCTTTACGGGGAAGGAGTTTTATATTTATGCGACGCATAACTTTTTAACGTTAGCGAATGAGTATTTAGAGCAAAAAACTTCTTCAGCAGCTGTGGAGGAAATTCGAGACACGGCTACTGCTGATGCTGAACTACTAAAACACTCCCTTGGTTTAATGGGGGAGTTAGTTTTTGAGTGTGATGAGGGTTCTTTCGAGTGCTTTGATGTCGAGGTCGCTGATAGCAAGTATTTTGAGGCGATGCTGGGTAGGGCGGCAGAGCAGATGATGGTACTTGAAGGTCAGATTTCTAAAGTGCGTGAATTGATTGCCAATATTGAGCCAGGGCGCTCTCCGGTTAAACTTAATCTTTATGAGCGACAACATAAGTCTATGGTGAGGCGGCGAGCCGTCTTGCATCAGCAGATGAGGGTGTTAAATGATAGGTTTATGAATCAACTTCGGGATGAGTTGATCTAGTTTGATGGCCCGCAGCTATTCAGCGACGGGCACTTTGTCAGACGTTGTTTAGGTTTTTCCAAATTGATTCTATTTCCTTCTGTGATTCAGAGTCCATCCACTTGGCATACACTTCGACCAGCATAGTGAGGTCCTTGTGCCCCATCTGCTTTGCGATGAATGCAAGGTTGCCACGCGCAGTCAGGCACCAGCAGGCATAAGTGTGGCGAGTTTGGTAAGGCCGGCGTGGGCGGATGCCTGAGCGCTTCTGGACAGCTGCCCATTTAGTATTTCAAGCGCTTGGGACGTACCAGAAGTTGATAATCTTCTTGCGCGCCTGGGTTGTAGGCGATAGCAGGGGGGTTACCTTTTCCTGTCTGCTCTCATGCCTGTTCTAGAATACCTCGATAGATCTCTTCGGGTGGTCTGCAACCAGCGTCATCAGAGTCCGACATGCTTTAACAGTTGGCGGCATCAATAGTACGGAGCGCGGTTTCCCTGTTTTGGGTACCTTAAACGTACCGTTGGCGGTAATGGCCCGGGTAATGTTGATTTGTCCGCCGTTCAGGTCAATGTCCTCAACGGCGAGGGCGCAGAGTTCACCTGGTCGAAGCCCGGTATATACCGCCAATGTGATCGCCGCCGAGTCCTGGGGGTGAAGGCACCCTTTATCGATCAGTAATTGAAACTCATCGCGAGTCAGCGGATCTGGCTCCTGACCTTGCATGGCGAACCTATTGCAGGCTTCCGACAGCCCCTTACGACAGTATCCGTTGGTCTCGCACCAGCCGAGGAACCCGGCGAATTTCGCCAGGTAGTGGTTGGCGGTGGACGGTGCTCGATCTGCGATCAGCAATGTCCGTAGCAATTGGATGTCTTCGGGTAGTAAAACGCCGGCAAGACGATCAATGCCGACCAAGGCAGTGCAGATGTCCAAGGCGTAGCCTTCTCCTCGGTCATCGGCGTGATGTCGACAGCCTTCAGCGGTTTGTATCGTTCCAGCAGTGCCCCAAGCTTTTCGTCCTTGGCGCTACTGTAGTTGGTCGCGTGCTTTGAGTTAGGAAAGTGCCGGCCATAGTCGAAGTGACCGGTTTTGATCTCATGAAGAATTGCCGCCCTTAATAGGGAGGCGTGTTTGATATTGGCTTTAGTGATCGGAAGGCCGAGGGATTCGCGGCAGCGTATACGCCGCCACATGAACACGACGCGCAAGTTACCGCCGTGTATCTCAATCCCCTTATACTTTGCCAGCTCTGTTTCTAGGCCGCTTCCTGAGGTGCGCTCTCGGCCCACTTGTCATACTCCGTCATGTTGATTGCAATGCGGCCGTCTGGTGTCTTGCGCCAGACACGGCCCAGGTGCTGTTCTTCACTTTGTGGCGGATAGCGTCTTCGCTGTAGCCAGTGAGTTCTGAAGCGCGACTGATCAGCTATGGACCTGGCTAAAGCCGATCCGTGGACGCTCCGTAAGAAGTTCAGCATTGTGATCGAGAAGACTGCTAGGGAGTTGGGCGGCACGCCTTGCCTGGAGCGGGATGAGCCTGATCCGCCTAAGCAGGAGATCTGCTGCAGCCGCATGTTTGGTAAGAGGCTGACGGAGCTGCCGCTCATCAAGGAGGCGGTGGCCACCTACATGATGTGTGCCTCTGAGAAGCTCCGCGCTCAGAACGCGCTGTGCAAGAAGATACGTGTGTACATCCGCACTGGCATGTTCAACCCAGAGGAGGCGAAGTATGCCAATGGGGTGGTGGTAAATATGCCGTATCCAACCGACGATGTCGGTTGCTTACTCAAGCAGCGGTGGGTGCACTCGACCGGATATTTCGAATAGGTTTTAAGTACAGCAAGGCTGAGGTGATGTTGTTGAACCTCTGCCAGCCTGGTGAGTACACCGATGATTTGTTTGCTATATCACAACCGGTGGAGGCGACTCGGGTGATGAAGGTGCTGGACCAGATCAATGGACGATGGGGCAGGGGGACGCTACGCTCGGCCAGTGTGCCTGTGGATACCGTTTGGAGGATGCGGCGCGATATGAAGAGCCAGAGTTATACGACCAAACTTGATCAGCTTTGGCGGGTTTCGTGCATGTAATTAGGTGCGTAGATTTTGGTTTGTATTGAAGTAAGAACGATGGGCGGTCCAAATATTTTTCATAAAATACCGCTGTCGCTTATGTGGAGACGGATGGTTTTTATGCGATTTCGGTGTGCTAGCCCTATTTGTAGGTTTTTATCAATGACGAATTGCCTTAAGCGTTGCAACTAGTTCAGGGGCGAGTTCATGAACAAAAGCGAGCTGTGCTTCTGATACCGGTTCTCCGTGTATGGCATAGGAGCATATTGAGTAGACCTCGCGTATTGCTGAGACCAATCTTGGTTCAATCAAGTTGGATTCAGATAAGTATCGTGCTAATTGCTGGACTGAAATTATTTTTCTCTGTCGTGAAGTGTCGCTAGTATCAATTTGAAGTTCTTCTGCAATTCTTCGCATCTCTAATTCAATATTATATCTTGCTGCAAACAAGAAAGCTGTGTCGTCTGGAGCTGTAATTGGAGCAGGGGGCGGAGGGAGTGGCACGCCATGTGCTGCTAAGGCATCATTGAGAGCGGATTTGATGCGGACTTCTAAATCAGGTAGTTGAGCATCTGCTGCGGGCAAAGGTAGATTGAAGTGCGGGCTGAAGGTGGTGCGTACATCTACAGCATTACGAACATCACTTCGTATTTCCAATATTTGTGCTGAAACAAAACCTTTAAGTTCATCGATTTCGTGTTTTAGTTTTAGACCAAATAAGGAGACTTCATTAAATAGTGGTGCCAGTAGTAATGCTATCCATATTATGAATACGACTATGTCCGCATGTGAGGCATGGCCTTTAGTAAGGTCGGGGTAGCGGTTGTACAAAAAGTATGTTAGGGCCGCAGTAAGCAGTATCCACCATAAAACTTTAAACCAGTTAGGAAGCTTCAATGTATAACCCTGTCGTCTTGAACGTCAATAAAATTACACTGGTGTCAAGCTCTTTCAAAAAATCAATGTGTGGTAAGCATACTCGCGGGTGGAGACGCATTGAGGGTACTTAATTCGCCGTTTATTACATGAGTATGTGGGGTTGGTCACGATGTTTCACCTTGAAGTTTCCGTTTAAAACGGTAAGTCGGAGCCGGTGTCTAAAGTTTTATGGTGGGTAGCATTGTCTGGGGTAGCGCCTGTTGTTGTGGCGGAAGCGCTATATCAGTTAACTTACACAGCATCGGTAATAAAGCTCTGTTTTGGAAAACAGTATGCTCTTTTCCCCAGTAAATGGAAAAAACGCGATTATTACTATTGGGGATAGGGTTGACCCTAGTCTGTCCTGGCCCAGAGTAAACAAAAAGCCAGTCTCCATGGTTAACCCAACCTCTTCCGAACCAGAGCATATGGTCTTTTATTGGGCTCGCAGTTCCATCTGGAGATTGATGGCCTATTAGTAGGCAGTAGTCACCTATGTCGCATGAGGTATCTACACGAATAGCGATGCGTTCGAGGTTAGGGACGCCTATATCTTGAACTTCATATATGCTTAGGCTCATCCTTGCTTTCTCTTGAAATTGACAACTATCGGTAGGAGTAGGACGCAAAACCCTAAAATGCCCAGTAAGTAGGAAGCGTTGACGCTGTTTTTGTACAAATCGACAGATATTCCTAGTAGAGGGCCGCCTATAAGCCCTGTCCACTGGCCTATCCTAGAGTTTCCATTTGCGGCTTTAAGTTGCTCATCTAGGCGTGCTGCTTTTATTTGTGAGTCGGATAACTGTCTTTGACTTTCGCGCAGTTCTCGGTTTCTACTCTCAAGTTGTAACTTTAATATCTCATTGTCGCTGTTTAGATGTTGTACGATGCCCGCGATAAAAATGGGGGCCGCGTCCTTTCCCATACTTTTAGGGCTGCTATTCACGAGGCCTTGAATCGTTGCAGATAGCACTCCCTGCAGCGGCGCGGGTTCCTGTTCAATTTGATCCTGAGCCCCTTGCTTCTGGTCGCCTGCCCCGGAACTGTTCGGTAGTGAGGGAAGTCCAGCGTTCATGTCCATTAATTCGTCTTGGAGGGGCGATGAGCCACTATAGGGGACCCGATGCCAGAGTGTCACGTACGAATCGTGATGTGATAGAGCAAAATGCTTATTGGCTCAGGGAGTGAGATCTGGTTGGAGCGTCAGTAAAGGTAAGGATTAAAACCTTGTATGTGGCCGACCTTTAAGCTTTAAGGATAGTGATGTGTTGTGATGTTCTTGGTTGTTGGTCCAGATGGATATGCCTAAGTGGGGCAAAAATGAGGCAAACCGTACGCCAATCAATGCCTATTATGCGTTTATGCAATCCAATGCATGCGGACGTTATAGCCAATAATCTCGAGCCTTTCCCTCAAGTCTCCCCACATACCCCTACACAATCGGCGTGTATGAGGACAGATCGGACGTATTTTTACTCATTGGGTAGTAGGCAAATTCGTTGAAAGTGGTGGGGCAAAGGGGGCGCTTGGCCCAGCATTTTTTGCGATGGCGGCAAGGTTAACATGTGAGGTCAGTGCTTCGCAGTTCACAAACGGCCAGGTACAACCGCATGCACCATGCACAAAATATGCAAATTAGCATTTGCCAACCCCAAAAACTCCCGTCACTATCCCATTTATGCAAAAACGCAACGTTTCTATCGTCTTAAGAGAGCTGCTCGCTCGCGACGGGATCTCCCCCACGGAGCTTCACCGGCGTACCGGCGTGCCTCAATCCACTCTGTCCCGGATTCTCAGCGGCAAGATCGTTGATCCGTCGGACAAGCACATCTCGCGTATCGCCGATTACTTCCGGGTGAGCACCGACCAGTTGCGCGGGCGCGCGGGGTCGGCGTGGCAGGATGAACGCGATCCGATGCATTCGGAGCTCAAGGATATAAGCCTGTGGGACGACGACACGCCCGTTAATGATGACGAGGTGTCGATCCCCTTTTTGCGCGAGGTTGAATTGGCTGCTGGATCAGGAAGATTCGTCATCGAGGAAAGCGAGAAGGCCAGCCTGCGTTTTGGTAAGCGCAGCCTGCGGCATAACGGTGTGCAGTTCGACCAGGCCAAGTGTGTGACGGTGCGTGGCAACAGCATGCTGCCGGTGTTGCGCGACGGGGCGACGGTGGGGGTGAATGCCGGCAAGAGCGGGATCGGCGATATCGTGGATGGTGACTTGTATGCCATCAATCACAACGGTCAATTGCGGGTCAAACAACTCTATCGCCTGCCGTCGGGGATTCGCTTGCGCAGTTTCAATCGTGACGAGCATCCGGATGAGGACTACAGCTTCCAGGATATCCAGGAGGAGCAGATCAGCATCCTCGGTCACGTTTTCTGGTGGGGCATGTACGCCCGTTAACCTCGCTCCGTAAGAAACAGCCCGCCCACGAGCGGGCTTTTTTTCGTCTGTGCAAAACCGCAAGTGCCCGCTATATAAGGGTTTTATGCGTTAACGCATTTTTGGTGGCGATATAAATGCATTTATGCATTGACTGTATATGCATACATGCATATTCTCCATCTCAAGCCAGCCAACAAGGCCTGGTGGAGGCGGCAAGGATGCTGCCAAGGAAGACAAGGAAGGCACGCAACACTGGCATGGACGCCACCGAGTGATGGCAAGGACGCCAGGCAACACCGGCAAGGATGCCGACGCTCTTTAGTTTCACGGTTTTACAACAGGCAGCGATGAACCGGCCTTGACGGTTCAGAGGGTTGGCAACTGACCCGGGTGTGCAGCGTAAAGCACCACAAGCAGTTATCCGGCAGACAGGGATCGTGGTCGGAAAAACATCGAGGAAAGATCCGTACCGCGCCAGTAGCGCCGAAAGATCCAAGGACCGCATTACTGAAAAGCCCGGGCCACCGGGCTTTTTGGAATGCCTACCGACACCCCCATCCATCTATTTAACAAAGCACCGGCCATCTGCCGGTTTTACGCATTCCAGGAGGCGTGACATGACAAACGAGCAGCAAGCGTTGGCAGAAATGCCTATCTGGCTGGTGATTATTCTGGCCCTGATTGGCGGTGTATCCGGGGAGATGTGGCGCGCCGACAAGGAGGGCGCCCGCGGTTGGTCACTGGTGCGCCGCCTGGCCCTGCGTTCCGGGGCGTGCATGGTGTGCGGGGTATCGGCGTTGATGCTGTTGTACGCCGCCGGCATGTCGATCTGGACGGCCGGTGCCCTGGGTTGCTTGACCGCCATGGCCGGCGCCGATGTCGCTATCGGCCTTTATGAGCGCTGGGCCGCCAAGCGCATCGGGGTCAACCAGCCCCCGGACTCAAAGTGATCGTTGCAAGGAAGCCACACCATGACCCTCATTGAAAAACCTTCACAACTGCCGATAGCCATCGGCCAGGCCCTGCGTGCGGCGTTTCCCGAGCTACGGGTGGGCAGCCCGCCGGGCATCCTCGCGGCGGATGAACCCTGCGTGGCAATCACCGTCGAGCGTAATGGCCCAGGCGTCCGTTCCCTGGAGGGGCGCAAGGCCCATGTGCTGTCGATTTCGCTCAAGGTCATGTCCGCCCAGGGCGCGCAGCCCTTTGATGCCTGTGACCTGGCGAGCCGGCTGATGGACCTGGTGCTGGATAACCGTTGGCAGTTGCCGGCGGCCCAGTGCGATGTGCCCGTCAATATCGTCGCGCTGCCGTCGACCCAGGTGGGGGCCGACACTGACTACGACAGTTGGACCGTGTCCTTCAACCAAACCCTCTATCTCGGCCCGCCGCTGCTTGACGACCCTATCGGCAAGCCGCTGTTTGCCTGCACGTGGGAGGTGTCGAATATCGACGACCCCGATCAATACCGGCCATTGCAGGAGTAGCCCATGTTCGATGCACTGTTACGCCTGCAACTGGCGCCCATCGTCGAGCGCCTGGCGCAGATGGAAACCCAGCTTGAGGACCTCTATCGGCGCGCCGAGAGTTTTTGCCGGATCGGCGTATGTCAGGAGGTCGACGCGGCCAGCAATACCTGCAAGGTCAGGCATGGCGAATTGCTGACCCCGGCGATTCGTTTTTTCAACCCCAGCGCCGGGGCGCAGACGGAAACGCGGATTCCCACCGTGGGTGAGCAATGCCTGCTGCTCAACTACGGTGGCGGCGAGGGCGGCGGGCAGTCGGTGGCGTTGTTTGGCCTCAACAGCGATCGCTTCCCGCCGCTGTCCAGTGTGGCCAGCCTCACGAGCCGGCGTTATCCGGACGGCACGCAAAGCGCCTACGACGCCGCCGGTCATGTACTGGATTGGAGCAACGGCCCCACGGCATTCAGTGGCTCCCGCGAGCAGGTGGAAATGAGCCTGGGTGTCGCCCGTTTGGTCATGACCGCCGCAACCATCAGCGTGCAGGTCGGTGCAGTTGGCCTGCTGCTGGATGCGTCCGGCGTGCACTTGAGTGGCCCGGTGGTGGACCACCAGGGCCGAGTTATCAGCACGGCATAAGGACTTGCCATGATCGGAATAGAGAGAAACACCGGGGCCGTGGTGGACGACTGGCCGCAATTTGTCCAGCGCGCCACCCGGGCCCTGACCACACCTTTGGGCACACGGCAGAAACGCCCGCTGTACGGTTCGCTGATCCCGCAACTTCTGGGGCAGAACCTGGGCGATGACCTGTTGATCCTCGCCCAAAGCCACGCCGCCCAGGCTTTTTACAACCCACAGAACGGCATCGCCGATTTTGATCCGCAAGTCATCGTCGCCAATCGCCAGGGCGCTGGCCTGTTGCTGCGGTTTGCCGGGACCTGGAAAAACCGCAAGCAATCCTTCGAGGTGGTGACATGAGCATGTTGATCCCCGGGCAGAACCAATTGGCGCCGCCCGACCTGATCGCCGTCGACGAATTCGAGCCGTTACTGGCGCAGTTCAAGGCGTTTGTCGTCGACTATGTCGCCGCCCGCGCCCCGCAAAGCGCGGCCAAGCTCAAGGTCAGCCTGGACAATGAGAGCGAGTTGCTGACCCTGGCCCTGGAGGCGTTTTGTGTGCGCCTGCAAACCCATGAGCGCAAGTACAACGCGCGCATCCAGCAGATGCTGGCGTGGTGGGCCAACGGCAGCAACCTGGATGCGCGCCTGGCCGATATGGGCCTGGAGCGCCAGGTGCTCGACCCCGGCGACCCGGCGGCGTTCCCGCCGGTGCCGCCGACCCTCGAAAGCGATGACGATGCCCGGCTGCGCTACTACCTGGCACCCCACGCGCCGGCCGCTGGTTCGCGCATGCAGTATCGGCGCGAGGTCTTTACCCTCGGCGAACGGCCGGTGGTGAAAGTCCACGGTACTGCGGCGGGGGTGGTCACCGTCAGCTATACCTTCGACCCGGATGGCTATGCCGCCCAGGTCAAGGACGGCAACGCCCGGCGCACCGCACCTGGGCAAGTGATGGTCACCGTGCTGTCTCGTACCGGCAATGGCACGCCGTCGGCAGATTTGCTTGAAGGGGTGCGGCGTCATTTCGCCCGGCCCGATGTACGTCCGGAAACCGATTGGGTGGCGGTGCAGGGCGCGCAGATCGTGCCGTACAAGATCCGCGTGGTGGCCAAGATCAACGCCGGCCCCGACTCGGGGCTGACGCAAGTGGCGGCCCAGCAGCTACTGCAAACCTATGCCGAATCCTGCCACTGCCTGGAAGGGCGCGTGGACCCGAGCTGGATCGACTACACCATCCACACCGCCGGGGCGGCGCAGTTGGAGATTCTCGAACCGCTGGCGCCGATTATCACCACGGCATTCCAGGCCCCGTATTGCATGGGTGTCGAGGTGGAGGTGCGCAGCTTATGACTGAACAACCTCCCAGCCTGTTGCCCGCCAACAGCTCACCGCTGGAGAAGGCGCTGGACCTGGGCTTTGGCCGACTGCTCGAACGGGTCGTCCCGCCATTCCCGGCGCTGATGAACCCGCTGCAAACGCCCGCGCCGTTCCTGCCTTACCTGGCGGCGGACCGTGGCGTCAGCGAATGGAATGCCTCTGCCAGCGAAACCGAAAAACGCCTCACGGTCGCCCTGTCCTGGCAAATCCAGCGCCAGGCCGGCACACCCAAGGCGTTGAGCCACGCGGTCGAATCCCTGGGATTCACCCCCAATATTCTGGCCTGGTACCAGCAGCGCCCGCAGGCCCAGCCCTACACCTTTGACGTGCAGGCGATCATCGGCCGCAGTTGGTCCAGTGGCGACCACAACCGTTTGATCCGCCGCATCAACGCGGCCAAGAGCGAGCGCGACCTGGCCACCATCACCCTGGTGCACGAAGTGTTCGGTGGGCTGCCGATGACCGGCGCCGCCCACCGTGCACTGAGCGACGGCGAGTTGTCGTTGTGGGGCGCGCTGCCGGAACTCGCATTGAGTTCAAGGCTAAACAGTGCGGGCATCGCCCAGCACTACACCATTAACGACTACGACCTCAGGGCGCAGCCATGACCGATGACATCACGCGCCTGGTGCGCTTCACCTCCAAGGGTTTGGATGAAGTGCTGCAGGCAAAGAACCAAGGCTTGAAAGGCGAAATCACCCACATCGCCGCCGGCACCGGCCGCTACAACCCCACCGGCAACGAAACCGCCCTGCGCAATGAGCGCCAGCGCGTAGCCATTGTGGACTACGAAGACCTGGGCCAGCGCCAACTGCGCATGGCCGCGCTGTTTGATGGCGATGGCGAATATGAAATTGGCGAGTTTGGGTTTTATCTCGCCAGCGGGACGTTGTTGGCCGTGTATTCGGTCGCGGGGCAGTTGCTGACGTATAAGGCGGCGGCGGCGCGGGTGCTGCAGAAGTTCACGTTGGATATTTCGCCGTTGCCGGCGGATAGCGTGACGATTGTGGTGGGGAGTGAAAACTTGAACGTGTTGTTGACCGAGGAGATTGCAGAGCTTGCTACGGCCAGCGTTGACAATATGGCTCGGCATGTTGGTGTGCTATTTCGAGTCATGGCTCTGGAAGCCAAGTGACGAGCGGATTAACAAGATAAGTCATATAGGGAGTTGAATATGAGTATGGAAACTACGATCACTAGTTTGGTCGCGGCTGCAAATAAGTTAACCAGCGCGATAAATGGGAAGGTCGCTGAAATAGATGCTTCTGTTTTGGCGGCGGTTCGCGCAATTCCTGAAATGTCCCGGTCATTTTATGTCGATGCGGTAGGTGGTAGCGATATGGCCTTGGGATCGGTGGAGGCCCCGCTCAAATCTATTAAAGAGGCGATGGGGCGATCTAATATTACCCCTTATGTAACGATTTACCTGAAGGCAGCTCAGACGCATGAGTATGCGGCTCCTACTGAGCAAACCCCTTACTGGTCAATCGCGAATAAGCTGGTTTTCATGAGGTATGGTTCAGGGAGTAATCCGGTTTTTTCTCCAAAGGTTGGCGAATATATGGCTGGTAGTTCAAATATTCACTTCTTGTCGCTCGAGGGGGGCAGTGTCTACTTTCGATTCGTTGATGTTGTTATGCCGACTGTATTAAAAGCAGGAACGTCTGGTTGGTATTCCTTCGCTTCATCTCTGTTTCATCGCGCACATGGTCCGGCCGCTTCCGTGCAGGGCTCGGTTACCTTCTCGGGGAGTAAGCTGACGTTGGGTGCGGTAAACGTTTTTTACTCAGGGTACTCTGCTAACTATAAGGTGGAGCTTACGTCCTCCGTTGTGGATGCGGATTTTTCAACGAAATTTGCTGAGTTGGCCGGCGCTACGATGTTGTTGTCGGTATTTGCCTCGTCGATTACAGGAAATAAAACTTGGTCGCACCTTGTGACTGGTTTGGTAAAAGACTCCGGAGGGAGTCTGTCCAATTTGCTGAGTAATGTTGGCAACGTCGTAGCTGCTGGAGTTTGATGATGATTAAAGAATTCAGAAATAAAGATCAGACTTTCTACAATGTGACTGTAGGGCAGTTGCTTGAGATGGGGTTTTCTAAAGCCGAAGTCGACACCGCTTTGCAGATCGAACAGGCTGCTGATTTGGCTTTCAATCGTCGCCAGGCCTACCGAGTAGATGCGGACCCGCTCTATATGGAGTGGCAGTACGATCAGACCGAGGCCAAGGAGAAAGCATGGCGGGCTAAAGTCGCCGAAATCAAGGCTCGTTACCCACTGCCGGGTGAGTAAACCGGCAGCAATCACAAACACCGCGAAAGCGGTTTTTTTTCGCATCCAAGAAAGCCCCATCGCTGGGGCTTTCGCGTTTCTGGAGTCTCCCATGGCCAACCGCCAAACCTACACCGTCCTCATCCCATTCCCCACCGGAGGTGGCCACTGGTCCACCGTCGGCCAGGAACTGGACCTGCTGGACGTCGAAGCAACCGCCCTGCGCACCGCCGGCCGTCTGGAACTGACCAGCGTGCTGGCTGCCGCCCAAGACACCCCACCGGCCAAGAAGGCCGTCACCAAGAAGGCTGAATAATCATGGCTGAGGTTTTGAACTTCGAGCATAACGGCATCACCGTCAATGCCAGCGAATCCCCCGAGGCTATGGGTGGCCTGGGTGACAACGTGATCGGTCTGGTCGGCACCGCGCCCAATGCGCACCTGTCGATCCCGAAAAACGCCCCATTCCGTATCAATAGCTTCACCGCCCAGGCGCTGCTGGACCCGACCGGCGCCGAGTCGGGCACGTTGTTTCATGCGGTGTACCAGATCCTCAAAGTGGTCAAGGTGCCGGTGTATGTGGTGATCGTCGAAGAGGGCGCCACCCCGGCCGATACCCTCAACAACGTGATCGGCGGCAATGAGCCGGTGACCGGTCGCAAACTGGGCCTCGCGGCGCTTGGCAGCGTGCCCGAAGACCTGACCATCATCGGCGCCCCGGGCTTTACCGGGACCAAGGCTGTTGCCGGTGAATTTGCCGCGTTCGGCAAGCGCATCAAGGCCCGTGTGGTGCTGGACGGCAAAGACGCCAGCGTCGCCGACCAAGTGACCTACAGCGGCGAGCTGGGTGGCGAAGGCCTGGGTTTCGACCGCTGCCTGCTGGTGCACAACATGCCGTCGGTGTACTCCAAGGCGGCGAAGAAAAACGTGTTCCTCGCGCCGTCGTCCCTGGCCATCGCCGCATTGGCCAAGGTCAAGCAGTGGGAAAGCCCGGGCAATCAGGTGACCTTCGCCGAAGACGTTTCCCGCGTGGTCGAGTACAACATCCTCGACACCTCCACCGAAGGCGACCAGCTCAACCGCTACGGCGTGAGCTACTACGCGCGCACCGTCCTCGGCGGCTTCTCGCTGCTGGGTAACCGCTCCGTCACCGGCAAGTTCATCAGCTATGTCGGCCTGGAAGACGCCATCAGCCGCAAGCTGGTCAAGGCCGGGCAGAAAGCCATGGCGCACAACCTGACCAAGTCGTTCATGGACCAGGAGGTCAAGCGCATCAACGACTGGCTGCAAACCCTGGTGGCCGACGAAACCATCCCCGGTGGCAGCGTGTACCTGCACCCGGAACTCAACAGTGTCGAGAAGTACAAGAACGGCACCTGGTTCATCGTGATCGACTACGGCCGCTATGCGCCGAACGAACATATGGTTTATCAACTCAATGCCCGCGATGAAATCATCGAGCAATTCCTGGAGGACGTTCTCTAATGTTTACCAACCGAGTAAGACAGGCCATTGCGGCCACCCTCCAGGGCCTGCCGCTGTCGGCGACCGTCGAGGAATTCACCCCGCCGAAGATCGAGTTCGACATGGAGCCCATGTCCGGCGGGCGCTTTATCGCCGAGGAAATGGCCAAGAGTGCCAAGGTGCTGAACGCCAAGCTGGTGCTGCAAGGCGCCGGTCCCGAAATCATGCTGGCCCTGGGCGTGCGCCTGGGCGAAGACATCCTGCTCAACGTGCGCGAAGCGGGCCAGGACCAGGACGGCAAGACCTACTTCACCTACCACACCGTCGGCGGCAAGCTCAAATCCCTGGAGGAAGCCAAGCTGAAGATGGGCGAAAAGGCGACCACCACCCTGGATCTGTCCTGCCGCACCTACCATCGCCTGGACAACGGCGTGCCGGTGATCGACATCGACGTGCGCACCCAAAAGTTTGTGCTCAACGGCGTCGACATCCTCGGCGATGCCCGGCGTGCGGTGTTGATGCCGTAAACCTTTCCACGAATCGGAAATAGGCACGGCCAGTGTGGGAGCAGGCACGCCAGCTCCCACATTGACCGTGTCCACGTGTTCAACATTGTTCATCAAGGAATTTCGCCCATGGCCTGGAAGCCACCCCTGCATATTCTGCTGGCGCCCATCACCGCCGACAGCGGTGCGACGATCGAGCAGATCCAACTCAAACCCTTGTTCTACGCCCCACAAAAACAGGCGCTGGCCCGTGCGGGCGATGACGAGGACGATCAATTCTTCGAACTGGCCAAGCTGGCCACCGGCCTTTCGGAAAAAGAACTCGACCAACTCAAGCGCCCGGACTACGTGAGCATCGTGCAGTACGTGCACGACCTGTCGACGCGCCCGGCTTCGTTCTTCCTGGAAGGTTCCACCGAGCCCGGCGAACAGGTGCAACTGCTGCTGCCACTGGACGTGGCCGGCCGCGTGTTGACCAGCGTCACCCTGGAAATGCCCGCCCTGCGCGCCACCAAGGTGATGAAAAAGCTCGCCACCAACAAAGAGCGCGCCGAGTTCATTACCTCGCACTGCACCGGCCTGATGATCCCCGACCTGGACGGCCTGACCGTGCCGGACTGGACGGAGCTGCAGGAGCGCATCGAAGATTTTTTAAACAAACCGGCGGACTTCTTTCGCAGCGCGATATCGAAGTAATCCTCGATGTTGTACCGCTGGTTTACTCGGTAAACGAAGCGGAAATTCTTGAATGGGATGCCGCAAAAGCATTGCGCCGCTACGACATCGCGATCAATCGCCTTGGCGTCAAATAGGAGTAGAGCGAGATGCAAGACCCTCGATATACGCTCAAGCTCGCCGACGAAGACAAGCGCTGGATGACCTTTCCCGCATTGGCCGAAAGTGGAGCCTTGCAACTGCCGGGTCTGCTTGAAGCACAGGACGAAAGTCTGGTTGGCGCCACCAGTGTGGGCGGCGCAACAGAACCGCCGTCTGAGCTGAGCCTGGCCCTGGCCAATGCCAGCCTGCATATCCACGCGTTGACCGAAGAACAGGTGCGCCTGCGCGAGAGCCTGGAAACCCTTAATGGCACCCTGTTTATCACGGGCGGCTCCCTGCTCGGTGGTGTCGCTGCAAGCTCCGTCCCTGTGGCTCCAGAGGCCACCCAAGACAAGGAGCCGGCAGCGGACTCCTGGTACACCAAGGGGGCAAAGTGGTTGGGGGAGGGCTATCTCGAGACGGCCAGGAGCCGGTTAACGGGCAAGGCTGTCGATGTGACGCTTGGCAAGTTGCCCGGCGTGGGGAAACTGTTTCGCGACGATAGCAAGGATTGCTGCTGCCCAGGGGCGACCGAAACCTTGAAGGGACGTGCGCGTTTTCTGCCGAAAAAAACGCTGCGCGAGAGACTCACGGAGCGGTCGTCGTCGAAAAAAACCACCCGCGTCGGCAGCAGCATTGCTGGGTCAATGGCAACGCTGCAGCGTATTTTTGGACAGGCCAGCAAGGCGTTTGACGGGCCCAAAGTGGGTTTTCATGGTGCGTCTTTTCAAGCTGATCGGCCCGCTCCGCGCCTGGGCGAGCGTTCATCCAAGGCGCTTGTTTCACCCGTTCGTGGGCCGCTGTTGCTCAGCGCTCCAGCGCTCGTTTTGCCCAAGACTATCCCCTCCAGCCTGGTTTCAACGATGACCAAACTGGAGTCCGTCGGCACTCGATCCCTTGCGCCGCTGCGCTACGCCGACACCGCCGTCAACCTCGTCCAAGGTGTGCGCAATGGCGACCTGCAAGCGGTTGGTAGTAGCCTCGGCACTGCCGGCGGTGCATGGGCCGGCGCCACTGCCGGCGCAGCCCTTGGTACCCTGGTTTTGCCAGGCGTTGGCACTGCCGTCGGTGGCCTGATCGGCGGCCTGTTGGGCGGCGAAGCGGGCACCTGGCTGGGGGAGAAACTCTTCCCTTCCAGCAATCGCCTGCCATCGCCCGATGCAGTGAGCAAAGAGCTCAACAGCGCCCGCTCGGACAACGTCCAGGTCACCCTGGCACCGAGCATCCAGATCACCGGCGTCAACCCCGCCGACGCCCAGCAGGTGGTCGACCGGGTCCTGCAAACCCTGCAAAACCAATGCGTGCCGATGCTCACCGATTCACTGGCGGTTCGGCGCAACGCGGCACTGACCGATGGAGGTGATTAATGCGACAGCAGATGGTGCTGGGCGACTTTATTTTCGGGCTGTCCCGAGGGTTCGCCTATTCCACGCTTCAGCGCAGCAGTGATGGCGGCTGGGGTGACCTGGAGATTATTGCCAGCAAGCCCCAGTCGCGACAGAACGGCCAGAAGCTGGAAAAACTGACCTTCAATGGAACCGCCATGGCGGCCGTCGGCATGCAGCGCCTGGACCAATTGCGCGCCTTGCAGGATGCACGGGCGCCGCTGCCGTTGGTTGATGGCATCGGCCGCAATTGGGGCCTGTGGCGCATTACCGGGCTCACGGAAAACCAGGCCAATGTGATCGACGACGGCACTGCCATGTTGATCAATTGGTCGCTGGTGCTGGAGGAATTTATCAATGCGTAGAGTGCGAAGTATTGCCGGTGATTCGGTCAACCTGCTGCTTTACCGCGAGCTTGGACGGTGCGATGACGCAGCCGAAGAAACCCTCTGGCGCTTGAACCCCGGGCTTGCCGAGCATGGCCCGGTGTTGCCGGCGGGCGTAGGGGTGATCGTGCCCGAGATGGACGCGCAACCGGGTGTTGCAAAGCCCGTTTCGGCGTGGGATTAAGGAGGTAGCATGGCAATGGGATTTACCCCGGTCGTGGAGATTTATGGTGCCAACGCGGCCTTGATCAACCCACGGCTGATGCAGTGGAAGCACACCGATGCGGCCGGGATCGAATCCGACCGGCTGGAACTGACCATCAACATCGAGGGCCTGGAAGGGCTGCCGAGCCTGGGCGCAAAGATCGGGTTACGGGTGGGGTATCGCGAGTCGGGCCTGGTGGAAAAAGGCGAGTTTGTGATTATCCAGCGCACCCCCTACCTGTTTCCCATGCGCCTGGTGATCGTGGCCACGGCGGCGCCGTTCAGCGTGATGGACCAGAGTGGCTACCGCCAGCGCCGTTCCGCCAGCCATGGGCCCACGACCCTCGGTGCGCTGTTTCGCCAACTGGCGACGCGGCATGGGTTTTCGCCCAGGGTGGCGCCGTCGCTGGATGGGATTGCGATTGATCATATCGACCAGTCCAACGAGACCGACATGGGCTTTATCACCCGCCTGGCCGGGCGCTACAACGCGGTGACCAAGCCGGTCAACGAGCTGTATGTGCTGGCGGAAAGCGGCCAGGTCAAGTCGCTCTCGGGCCAGCAACTGCCGGATGTGCGGCTGTCGGTGACCCATGACAACCGTCCCGGCGAGCAGGCGTTTATCAGTGCCCGGGTTGATGAAAATGCGCGGGCCAAATACCAGGGTTGCCGTGTCAGTTGGTGGGATGCCGCGGCCTCTCGCCAGCGCGTGGTCGAGGTGGGGATCGCACCGTTCAAGACGTTGCGCCAACGGTGCCAGAGTGAAACCGAAGCGCGCTCAGTGGCACAGGGCGAGTTGCGCCGGGTGGGGCGTGAAGGTTTGAGCATCACTATCGACTGCCCTGGTAACCCGTTGCTGTCCGCCGAAGGGCTGTTGCTGCTGGATGAAACCTGGCCGGGGTATATGCAGGGGCGTTGGTCGATTGACAAGGTGACCCATGTAGGCGACACGACGACGGGGTATCGCAGTTCGATCATGGCCCGTGGATTGGCCTCTTAAATGGTTGGAGATCAAGGATGATCACGCTGACGCAGTTGCAACAGATCCTGCCTAACGCCCGCGCCCAAGCGGGTGTTTTTATTTTGGCGTTGAACGCCGCCATGCTTCATCGACACATCACCGGGTCCAAGCGGATGGCGGCCTTTATCGCCCAGGTCGGGCATGAGTCCGGCGAACTGCGTTACGTGCGTGAACTGGGCGGCGAGCACTACTTGAGCAAATACGACACGGGCACCTTGGCTGCACGCCTGGGCAACACTCCCGACGCCGACGGTGACGGGCAGAAGTACCGGGGCCGCGGCTTGATCCAGATTACCGGGCGGCGCAATTACCTGGCCTGCAGCCGGGCGCTGTTTGGCGATGAACGTCTGCTGCATTTCCCCGAACTGCTGGAACAACCGCAATGGGCGGCGGAATCCGCCGCCTGGTTCTGGCACAGCAATGGCTTGAATGAACTGGCGGACCAGGACCAATTCACCGCGATCACCCGCCGGATCAATGGCGGCCTCAATGGGTTGGAGCATCGCCAGCAATTGTGGGCGAAGGCGAGGGCGGTGTTATGCAGTTGAGCTGGCGCATGCTGGCTGTTGTCCTGCTGATGGTCATCCCGGCGGCGGCCAGCTGGCAGGTCCAGGCCTGGCGCCATGGCCTTGCCTTGGAACGCCAGGCTGCGCGGCATTCAGAGGCGCTCAACCGACAAAGCCAGGCGGCGCTGGGCCAATACCGGGCCGAACAGCACAGGCGCCAGGCGTTGGAGCAACAGCTTCAGGCCAGCGATCAACAACACACCCGGGAGTTGAATGATGCACAGCGTCACCAGGTTTATCTGCGCGACCGGCTGGCCACTGCTGATGTGCGCTTGTCAGTCCTTCTCGACCCCGCCGACCCCGCCAACAGCCACGCAATGCCAGCCACCGCCGCCGGCAGCGTGGTTCATGGCGCCGCGCGAGGCCGACTTGACCCGGCGCATGCTCAACGAATTATCGGCATCACCGATGCCGGCGATGACGGATTGATCGCGTTGCGGGCCTGCCAGGCCTATGTGCAGGCCATCTCCCGGTAAGTCGATGAACCCGTCTGCACCTTGCGTGGCCGATGGGCTCCTGTAGGGTAGGCAAACCCCCGCATTTTCCTGGAGACGACCGTGAAGGAAATTACCCAACTCGCCGCCGAACTTGGCCGGCGTTTGCAGGTGCTCAATGCCCACGTCACCACCGCCGAGTCCTGCACCGGTGGTGGTATCGCCGAAGCCATCACCCGTATTCCGGGGAGTTCGGCCTGGTTCGAGGCCGGGTACGTGACCTATTCCAATCGGCAGAAGACCCGCCAGCTGAATGTGCCGCAGGGTTTGTTCCCCAAGGTCGGCGCGGTCAGCCGTGAAGTGGTCGAGGCCATGGCCCGGGGCGCCCAGGAAAAAAGCCTGGCGCGGTTTGCCGTGGCGGTCAGTGGTGTGGCGGGCCCCGATGGCGGCTCGCCGGACAAACCGGTGGGCACCGTATGGCTGGCCTGGGGCGTCGGCGAAGAGGTTACGGCCGAGTGCCAGCACTTCCCCGGCAACCGCGACGAGGTCCGCCGACAAACGGTAAAGGCCGCATTAGAGGGGCTGTTGCGACGAGCTGCAGCAGAAATAGAAAATCAGGGGTAGGCGATCCCCGATCTTTATGGAACAATACTGTCTACTTATACAGGTGTTGGCCGTCAGGCCTTATTGATTACGTGAGGACTTTAATGGACGACAACAAGAAGAAAGCCTTGGCTGCGGCCCTGGGTCAGATCGAACGTCAATTCGGCAAGGGTGCCGTAATGCGTATGGGCGATCACGACCGTCAGGCGATCCCGGCTATTTCCACTGGCTCTCTGGGTCTGGACATCGCGCTCGGCATTGGCGGCCTGCCAAAAGGCCGTATCGTTGAAATCTACGGTCCAGAGTCTTCTGGTAAAACCACCCTGACCCTGTCGGTGATTGCCCAGGCCCAAAAAATGGGCGCCACCTGCGCGTTCGTCGATGCCGAGCACGCCCTGGATCCTGAATACGCGGGCAAGCTGGGCGTCAATGTCGACGACCTGCTGGTTTCGCAGCCGGACACTGGCGAACAAGCCCTGGAAATCACCGACATGCTGGTGCGCTCCAACGCCATCGACGTGATCGTGGTCGACTCCGTGGCGGCCCTGGTGCCAAAGGCCGAGATCGAAGGCGAAATGGGCGACATGCACGTCGGCCTGCAAGCCCGTCTGATGTCCCAGGCCCTGCGTAAAATCACCGGTAACATTAAGAACGCCAACTGCCTGGTGATCTTCATCAACCAGATCCGGATGAAGATCGGCGTAATGTTCGGCAGCCCGGAAACCACCACCGGTGGTAACGCGCTGAAGTTCTACGCTTCGGTCCGTCTGGACATCCGCCGTACCGGCGCGGTGAAGGAAGGTGACGAGGTTGTCGGTAGCGAAACCCGCGTCAAGGTGGTGAAGAACAAGGTAGCCCCGCCATTCCGTCAGGCTGAGTTCCAGATTCTCTACGGCAAGGGTATCTACCTGAACGGCGAGATGATCGATCTGGGCGTGCTGCACGGTTTTGTCGAGAAGTCCGGTGCCTGGTATGCCTACAACGGCAGCAAGATCGGTCAGGGCAAGGCCAACTCGGCCAAGTTCCTGCAGGACAACCCGGATATCGCGGCGACCCTTGAGAAGCAGATCCGCGACAAGCTGCTGACCCCGGCGCCAGACGTCAAGGCTGCGGCTAACCGTGAACCTGTTGATGACATGGCAGAAGCCGACGCTGATATCTGAGTCCAACGATGACAGTTGTACTCGATACGCTGGTTGCCGTACGGCGTACGGCAATGGACCTGCTCGCACGACGCGAGCATGGTCGTGTCGAGCTGACGCGTAAATTGCGTCAGCGTGGCGCCCCTCCTGAAATGATTGAAACAGCCCTCGACCGCCTGACGGAAGAGGGGCTGCTTTCCGAAGCCCGATATCTCGAAAGTTTTGTTTCCTACCGGGCACGCTCGGGCTACGGGCCTGCGCGGATTCGCGAGGAGCTGAGCCAGCGGGGCTTGCAGCGCGCCGATATTGATCTGGCACTGCGCGAGTGTGGCATCAGTTGGCAAACACAACTGGAAGACACCTGGCGCCGCAAATTTGCTGGCCATCTGCCTATTGATGCCCGTGAGCGTGCCAAGCAAGGGCGTTTTTTGAGTTATCGCGGGTTTTCGATGGAGATGATCAGCCGGCTGTTGAGCGGTCGAGATCTGGACGACTGATTCTTCGGCAAGCGACGATCAAAGGTGGGAGCTGTCGAACTCCTGCGAGGCTGCGATGGTGGCCTCACAGCGAATAGTGTATTGCCTGACACGCCGCCATCGCAGCCTCGCAGGGGCTCGACAGCTCCCACATAAAACAGCACTAAAAAAGGCCCGCTATGAAAATAGCGGGCCTTTTTTGTGTTTTACGGCATCACGCCGGTTCCGGCGCTACCCGTTGCTGTGCTTTACCCTGAGCCTCAGCCCAGTTCTCCGGCAGGTTGATGTAATCCACCAACTCTCGCAATCGCCCCTGGTTCCGCCCGGTGAAGTTGAACACCAGGCGCGTCAGGTGGCTGAAGCGTGCTTCATCGTGCTCTTGGCCCCCGTAGGGCAGTTGCTGGAAGTCATCACTGAGCCGCAGATCAGCGAAGGCCGTCTGTATATGCGCCATTGCCTGCTCGCTGAGCGGATGGTTCATGCGCACCACGAACTGGCGCTTCAACCAGCGAGTGGAATGGAAGTTGGCATAGAACTGGTTGATTTCATGCACCGCCTCTTCAGCGCTGTGAACCAGGCGTACCAGCTTGAGATCGGTGGGTAAGATGTAGCGGTTGGCCTCCAGTTGGTTGCGAACAAACTCCAGGGCACCTTTCCAGAAACCGCCGCCGGGCTCGTCCAGCAGCACCACAGGCACCAACGGGCTCTTGCCGGTCTGGATCAACGTCAGGACTTCCAGCGCTTCATCCAGGGTGCCGAAGCCTCCGGGGCAGAGCACCAACCCATCAGCTTCCTTGACGAAAAACAGCTTGCGGGTAAAGAAGAAGTGAAATGACAGCAGGTTTTCCGTGCCATCAATGGTCGGGTTGGCATGCTGCTCAAAGGGCAGGGTGATATTGAACCCCAGGCTGTGTTCCAGGCCCGCCCCTTCGTGGGCCGCGGCCATGATGCCGCCGCCGCCGCCGGTGATGACCATCAGATCCGAGCGGGCCAGGGCTGCGCCCACTTCCCGGGCCAGGGCATAGAGCGGGCTTTCCACTGGTGTGCGGGCCGAGCCGAAGACGGTGACCTTGCGTCGGCCCTTGAACTGTTCGAGCACGCGAAACGCATGGTCCAGTTCATTTATCGCCTTCAATGTGATCTTGGCGTTCCAGCGGTCGCGGTCGTCCTGGGCCATACGCAGCACGGTGAGGATCATGTCGCGATACAGAGAGATATTCGGGCTGCTGGGGGCAATCAGCTTGAGTTGCGCTTCGACCTGTTGTGTAAGGTCGGTCCCGTTTTCTGGAAAATGACGGGTCAGCAGGTCGTTCGGTTGATCAGGCATTCAGCTTCTCCTTCGTTACAGAGCCCTGGCGTCTTGCTTGCAGGCTGCTGACGGCGACGAAACAGGCTCTGTATGTTCCTTGTGGTTAAAAACCTTTGCACTGCAAGTCACGCGAGGGCAACCTTTTTTGCCCTGGAAATGTTACCGGATCGCTCGATCATGAGCCCCTAAAGTCTTGTCTGGCAATAACTTAATGGGCATTGATCGAGGTTTTGCGGGCGGGAGCTGTCGCGCCGTTGACCAACGGCGCGTGGGAGAGGGGGCTTACTTTTTCTTCTTGGCCGGGGCCGGGCAATCAGTCTCGACGAACTTGACCGAGGCCACTGGCCGGTTGGTTTTGTTTTCGGTGATTTCGTAGCGCATCACGGCGCCCTTGGCCATCAACTCGCGATAGCCTTTGTTCAGGCAAACGCTTTGTCCCAGTTGGAAATACACGGCTTTGGGGTTGGCGCGCATTTGCTCGGCGCGCTCGGGCAGCACGCTCAAGTGATCAATCAGTTGCATGCCTTCGACGGTGTAGGCCACTTCCAGGGTTTGTTCATCAATTTCCCTGGGCAGGTCTTTGTTGCTTTCTGCCGCGACGCTTTGCAGTTTCTTGTTCATTTGCAGCTCCACCAGGGAGGCTGCCTGGGCGCCCAAGGGCAATACCAGCGCCAGGGCGACGGTCGGGGCGGCAAGACGCAACATAAGACGCAGCATGAAACTCTCCTGATTCGGTTACTGGTCCATAGACCCATCACTGCGCTATGCGTTCAGTGGCGCAGGATTATAGGTGACCTGTCGCCGCGACGGCCAGGCGTATTGGCGGGGCGGCTCTGGTAAACTGCTGGCACTTTTGCCTGCCCCCGAGTTTTGTCCGTGTCGATTTTCATCGCTTCCCAACGGCACCCGCTATGAGCCACGCGGTGTTCCGTCTGCGCACCCAGCGCCTGGCCCGTGCCGTCAGCCCCTTTGTCGCACGCGGCTCGCGTGCCGAACGTTGCCCCAGATGCCGAGTGATCCCCCAATACTGCCTATGCGCCTGGCGTCCCAAGGTCCAGGCCAGGTCGGCCATGTGCCTGTTGATGCACGATGTGGAGCCGATGAAGCCCAGCAATACCGGTTGGCTGATCGCTGATGTGATCGAAGACACCAGCGCCTTCCCCTGGACGCGCACGGCCGTCGAACCTGAGTTGCTGGCGCTGCTGGCCGACCCGCAATGGCAGCCCTACATCGTCTTTCCCGGCGAGTTTGTGGCGCCGCAGCGGGTGGTCAGCGAGGTGAAGGTGGCGCAGGGCAAGCGCCCGTTGTTTATCCTGCTGGACGGCACCTGGAGCGAAGCGCGCAAGATGTTTCGCAAGAGCCCGTATCTGGAGCACCTGCCGGTACTGAGCCTGGAGCCGGAGCAGCTTTCGCGCTACAAATTGCGCCGCTCCAAGCGTGATGACCACTTCTGCACCGCCGAAGTGGCCGCGTTGTGCCTGGAACTGGCCGAGGACCAGCAGGCCAGCGAAGTGCTGGACGCCTACCTGGATGTTTTCAGTACCCATTACCTGGCGGCCAAGTTCCAGTTGGCGCTGGATCCGACGGACAGTGTCCACACGCGTCTGGCACCTTATCTGTAGGACTTCGGGGTCAGATGACCTTTGCATGATGGCACTGCATCGCCTGAGCCGGCTAAAATGCCATCAAGCGTAACTGTTCGTGACAGCCGCTGGCTGGCACCTTGTACGTTGGCGAGCACCGAACCCATCGGTGCTCCCATAAAAAACAGGATCATTTAATAAATGGCCACATACGAAATCCTGATTGCCGATGACCACCCGCTTTTCCGCAGCGCGCTGCACCAGGCCGTCACACTGGGCCTGGGCCCGGACGTCCGCCTGGTGGAAGTGGGCAGCATCGCTGAGCTGGAAGCCCGCCTGACTGACAAGACCGATTGGGATCTGGTGCTGCTGGACCTGAACATGCCCGGTGCCTACGGGTTTTCCGGCCTGGTGCTGTTGCGCGGGCAATACCCGCAGATTCCGGTGGTGATGGTGTCGGCCCAGGAAGAGGCAGACGTCGTAGTGCGTTCCCGCGAGTTCGGGGCCAGTGGTTTTATCCCCAAGTCCAGCTCCATGGAGCAGATTCAAGCAGCGGTGCGCACGGTGTTGGACGGTGATGTCTCATGGCCGCCGCAGGCATTCGAAGAAATCAACGTGTCCGCCGAAGCCAAGGCCGCCCAGGAAGGGCTCGCCAGCCTCACGCCACAGCAGTTTCGTGTATTGACCATGGTCTGCGAGGGATTGCTGAACAAGCAGATCGCCTATGAGCTGAGCGTGTCTGAAGCGACCATCAAGGCACACGTTACCGCGATCTTCCGTAAGCTGGGCGTGCGCACCCGCACCCAGGCGGCGCTGCTGTTGCAACAACTTGAGTCAATTTCCCACTCATAGGCCTGCTCGATTCACGCTTTTTTGACTTGGCGTGCTCTAGCTTCCTTCCATCTTTTTTGCTCAGTTGCCTACCTATGTCGCCTTTCAAGGGTCAAACCGGTATCAAACGTATCTTCAACGCCGGGGGCTATTCCCTCGATGGCCTGCGTGCCGCTTTCACCGGCGAGGCGGCTTTTCGTCAGTTGGTGTTGCTCAACGTTATCCTGATTCCGTTGAGCTTTTTCCTCAGCGTCAGCCGTGTAGAGCGCGCACTGTTGATTGCCGTGTGCTTGCTGGCGTTGATTGTCGAGTTGCTCAACTCGGCGGTGGAAGCGGCCATCGACCGGATCTCCCTGGATCGCCACCCCTTGTCGAAAAACGCCAAGGACATGGGCAGCGCCGCGCAATTCGTCGCGCTGACCATGATTACCGTGGTGTGGGCCGTGATCCTGATCTAGGCGATATTCGGCAGCACGATCTCGTCGCTGCGCTGCACCCCGGCGGTAAAGGCGCGGCACAGTTCGAGGAACTCGCGCATGGCCGAGGTCTGGTACTTCTGTTTATGCCAGATAAAGTAGAACTGCCGGGCCAGGTCCAGGTCCGGGGTCTCGACGGGCACCAGGCTGCCGCGCCGGAACGCATCCCGTAGCGCCAGGCGGGAAATGCAGCCAATCCCCAATCCCGACTCCACAGCGCGTTTGATCGCCTCGGTGTGCTCCAGCTCCAGGCGAATATTCAGTGCGCTGCGATGATGGCGCATGGCCTGATCAAACGTCAGGCGCGTCCCGGAGCCCTGTTCCCGCAGGATCCAGGCTTCATGGGTCAACTGCTCCATGCTCGCCTGGCCACGCAGGGCCAGGGGATGCTGGGGCGCACAGAACACCACCAGTTCATCCTCGACCCAGGTTTGCACCTCGATGTCCGGGTGGCTGCAGTCACCTTCGATTAGACCCAGATCAATTTCGTAATGCGCAACCTGATGCACGATATGCGCAGTGTTCTGTACATGCAGCTTCACCTGGCTCTCGGGATGCTGCTGCATGAAACTGCCGATCAGCAGTGTGGCCAGGTAATTGCCGATGGTTAGGGTCGCGCCGACTGCCAGGGAGCCGAAGCCGGACTTGCCGTTGAGCAGGTCTTCGATTTCCTTGGCCTGGTCCAGCAGCGCCACCGCCTGGGGCAGCAACTGATGTCCCAGGGCGTTGAGGCTCAGGCGTTTACCGGCGCGGTCGAACAATTGGCAGCTGGATTGGCGCTCCAGCTCGGTGATCGAGGTGCTGGCGGCGGATTGAGATAAGGCCAGAAGGCCAGCAGCGCGTGACACACTTTCCTGCTGGGCGACGGCGACGAAGACTTGCAGTTGACGGAGAGTAAATCGCATATCGATATAACCGATAACCCTTATCTTAATAATCCAGTTAACAGATATTGTCGCCGCCATTAGAATACTGTGCAATTGCGCACCTATCATTTTGGCGCAGACCCATTTCCAGGAGTTCCCCGTACATGAGCAACATGAACCACGAGCGTGTCCTCAGTGTTCATCACTGGAACGACACTCTGTTCAGCTTCAAGTGCACCCGCGATCCGGGCCTGCGCTTCGAGAACGGTCAGTTCGTGATGATCGGCCTGCAGCAGCCCAACGGCCGCCCGCTCATGCGTGCTTACTCCATTGCCAGCCCGAACTGGGAAGAGCATCTGGAGTTCTTCAGCATCAAGGTCCCGGATGGCCCGCTGACTTCCCAATTGCAGCATTTGAAGGAAGGCGACGAGATCATCATCAGCAAAAAACCGACGGGCACCCTGGTGCTCGACGATCTGAAGCCGGGCAAACACCTGTATCTGCTCAGCACCGGCACTGGTCTTGCGCCATTCATGAGCGTGATCCAGGACCCGGAAACCTACGAGCGCTTTGAAAAAGTGATTCTGTGCCACGGCGTGCGTTACGTTAACGAAGTCGCTTACCGCGAATTCATCACCGAGCACCTGCCACAGAACGAGTTCTTCGGCGAAGCGCTGCGTGAAAAGTTGATCTACTACCCGACCGTGACCCGTGAGCCGTTCGAAAACGAAGGTCGCCTCACCGACCTGATGCGCAGCGGCAAGCTGTTCAGCGATATCGGCCTGCCGCCGATCAATCCTGAAGACGACCGCGCCATGCTGTGCGGTAGCCCGAGCATGCTCGACGAGACCAGCGAAGTGCTGAACAGCTTCGGCCTGAAGGTTTCGCCACGCATGCGTGAGCCGGGTGACTACCTGATCGAACGTGCGTTCGTCGAGAAATAAACGCGGTCAAAAAATGTGGGAGCTGCCCGGTGTAGGAGCTGGCTTGCCTGCGATATAGGCACCTCGGTGTATCAGTTACACCACAGTGATGCCATCGCAGGCAAGCCAGCTCCTACACCGGCCAGCTCCCATATTTGTTTTTGGCGTTTATTCGGCCGCAACCACTTCAAGCACACAAATCATCCCAGCCTCGGGATAGTGCCAACGCACATCCACATCCCAGAAGCGCACACCATATTCGCGCTCCGGCCCTGGCGTCTGATACGCCGGCCGTGGATCCTGCGCCAGACACTGCTCAATCAGCTCTACCAGCGGCTCGTCCAGGCGCTGGGCGTGGCTGTGAGCCTGGTGCAGGGCGGTCTTGAGCCACTGCACAGGAATCAGCGGTGGTGCGCTGCTGGCGATGCTGTTGGTGGCGGTGTCGATGATGTCGGCATAGGGCACATACGGCTTGATATCCAGGACCGGCGTGCCATCGAGCAGATCGATCCCGGAAATCCACAGCCGGCCCGGCTCTACCTTGTCCAGCTTGACCACTGACTGGCCAATGCCATTGGGGCGATGGGTCGCGCGGGTGGCAAATACGCCCATGGACGTGTTGCCGCCCAGGCGTGGCGGGCGCACTTTCAAGCGCGGCTTGTCTTCCAGGGCCTGATGAAACAGGAACAGCAGCCACACATGGCTGACCTGCTCCAGGCCCTGTACTGCCTCACCCTGGTCGAACGGCGCGACCAACTCCAACACGCCGCGGGCGGCGGGCGCCAGTTGAGGCTGGCGCGGGATGGCGAACTTCTCCTTGAAGCAGGAGCGTACGAAGCCGACGGGCGAGACGTTGTAACTCATGGTTTACGCGCGAACCCGCAGGGTCAGGCCCTTGAGGAAGTTACGCAGCAACTGGTCGCCACACGGGCGATAGTTGGTGTGGCCGAACTTGCGAAACAGCGCGCTCAGTTCCGGCTTGGACACCGGGAACTCGGCTGCCTTGAGGATGGCGTGCATGTCGTCTTCCTTGAGTTCGAAGGCCACGCGCAGTTTCTTGAGGATGATGTTGTTGGTCACCGGGGTTTCGATCGGCTGCGGTGGACGGCTTTCGTCCTTGCCGCGCTTGAAGATCACCAGGCCATCGAGGAAGTGCGCCATGACTTCGTCCGGGCAGAACACGAAGCCTTCTTCCTCGTCTTTCTTGAGGTAGGTCAGCAGGTCGTCCTTGGACACTTCCATGCCGCCGATCTTGATGATCTCGACCATCTTGTTGTCGCTGATGTCGAGCATGTAGCGCACGCTGCGCAGTACGTCGTTGTGAATCATGGTGGGCAATCCTGGTATTCGACTGTAGACCTCGCCCGGGCGGGCGAGGTCGAGAGATAGGGTGGCTTAGAACTTTTCTTTGCCGGACATGTAGCGCCACTGGCCGACCGGCACCTTGCCGATGGACACGCCGCCAATGCGGATGCGGCGAATGGCCACAACCTTCAGGCCAATGGCTTCGCAGAACAGGGCAATGATGCCGGGCTGCGGGTTTTTCAGGGCAAAGCGCAGGCGGTTCTCGTTCTGCCAGCTGGCTTTGACTGCAGGCAACTCCTTGCCTTTGTACATCAGGCCGTGGGCGAGGCGGTTCAGGCCGTGCTCGGCCACGTCGCCTGAGACTTCAACCACATACTCCTGCTCGATCTTGGCGGCGTCGGCCGTCAGCTTGCGCAGGATCTTCCAGTCCTGGGTAAACACCAACAGGCCGCTGGCCTTGGCTTGCAGGTCGGCGCTGGCGGTCAGGCGCAGGAAGTGGCCCTTGAGCGGGCGCTTGCTGAAGCGGTGCTCCTCGGACAGGGTCTCGGCGCTGAGGGACTGCATCGCGCTGTCGACGTCCACGCCGGCCGGCGCATGAAACAGGATAGTCACCGGCTCTGGAGCGGTGGCCTTGGCCTCGGGATCAAGTTCGACTTTTTGTGTCGTGACCTTGAACTGCGGTTCATCGATCACTTCGCCATCCACCGAGACCCAGCCGCCTTCGATGAACAGCTCGGCCTCCCGACGGGAGCAACCGACCAGTTCGATAAGGCGTTTGGAGAGGCGTATGGGGTCAGTCATGACAAGGGCCGTAACAAAAGGGGGCAGCTATTGTACCTGCCTGGAGCCGGTTAATCCCGGCCCCATTTCGCCGCAGTTGCTTTTTGTGGGAGGTGTCAGCCACTGCGTGTTTGCTGGGCCTGGCGCAAACGCATATGCAGCAACGGATAAGGCTGCCCCATGCCGTCATGCTCGGTGCGCCCGATCACTTCAAAACCCTGCTTGATATAGAAGCCCAGGGCCTGGGGGTTTTGTTCGTTGACGTCCAGCTCATCGGCATTCATCGAGGTAATGGCATAGTGCAGCAACTGCCGGCCCAGGCCCTGGCCCCGGTAGTGCGGGTCGATGAACAGCATTTCCACCTTGCCCGCCGCAACGCCGGCAAACCCGGTGATCCGTTGGCGCGCGTCCTTGGTGCAGATCAACATCACGGCATCCAGGTAGCGCGTCAGCACCAGGTGCCTGAGGCGTTCGATGTAGCTTTGCGGCAGGAAGTCATGGGTGGCGCGCACCGAGGCCTCCCAGATCCGGGTCAGCTCCGGGTAGTCGCTGGTTTTTGGGGTGTGGATAACCGAGTGCTGGCCCATGCCCGCTGCTCCTTGCTGCTTGTTGGCGTTGATGGGGCAAACGATAGACCTAAAAAAGCCCCGCATCTTGTCCAGAAGCAGGGCTTTTTCAATTTTTTACAGCTTAGTCGCGTTTTTGCGCCCAGAGGTCGTACTCGTCGGCGTCGGTGACCGTGCACCAGACCTTGTCGCCTGGCTTGAGGCCGCTGGCGTCATCGATAAATACATTGCCGTCGATTTCCGGTGCGTCGAAGAAGCAACGGCCGACCGCGCCTTGCTCGTCCACTTCGTCGATCAGCACTTCGATTTCCTTGCCGATACGCAGTTGCAGGCGGGCCGAGCTGATGGCCTGTTGATGGGCCATGAAGCGCTCCCAGCGGTCTTGCTTGACGTCATCCGGCACCACGGCCAGGTCCAGCAGGTTGGCCGGGGCACCTTCCACCGGCGAGTACTGGAAGCAGCCGACGCGATCCAGTTGCGCTTCGGTCAGCCAGTCCAGCAGGTACTGGAAGTCTTCTTCGGTTTCGCCGGGGAAGCCGACGATAAAGGTCGAGCGGATGATCAGCTCGGGGCATATCTGGCGCCAGTTCTTGATGCGCGCCAGGGTCTTGTCTTCGAAGGCCGGGCGTTTCATGGCCTTGAGCACTTTGGGGCTGGCGTGCTGGAACGGGATGTCCAGGTACGGCAGGATCTTGCCGGCGGCCATCAACGGGATCAATTCGTCGACGTGCGGGTATGGGTACACGTAGTGCAGGCGCACCCACACACCCAGGCTGCTCAGGGCTTCGCACAGTTCGGTCATGCGGGTTTTCACCGGCGCGCCGTTCCAGAAACCGGTGCGGTACTTCACATCGACGCCGTAGGCGCTGGTGTCCTGGGAGATCACCAGCAGTTCCTTGACGCCAGACTTGACCAGGCGCTGGGCCTCGTCCAGTACATCGCCCACCGGGCGGCTGACCAGCTTGCCGCGCATCGACGGGATGATGCAGAAGCTGCAGCTGTGGTTGCAGCCTTCGGAAATCTTCAGGTACGCATAATGCCGCGGGGTCAGCTTGATGCCCTGGGGTGGCACCAGGTCGATCAGCGGGTTGTGGTCCTGGCGCGGCGGCACTACCTCGTGCACGGCGTTGACCACCTGCTCGTACTGCTGCGGACCGGTCACGGCCAGCACGCTTGGGTGCACGTTGCGGATATTGCCTTCTTCCACACCCATGCAGCCGGTGACGATGACCTTGCCGTTTTCCTTGATGGCTTCGCCGATCACTTCCAGGGACTCTGCCTTGGCTGAGTCAATGAAGCCACAGGTGTTGACCACCACCACATCGGCGTCCTGATAAGTGGACACGACGTCGTAGCCTTCCATGCGCAGTTGCGTGAGGATGCGCTCGGAGTCGACGAGCGCCTTCGGGCAACCCAGGGAAACAAAGCCAACCTTGGGGTTGGCTTTTGCGATGGTGGTGGACATGTCTAACCTCGGTATTGAATGACGCCGCCAGTCGGGCACGACAGGGCAGCGGACGGGCACTTGATGTGCCTCTGATCAAAAAGTGCGCAATTCTAGCGACGGGAAACGCACTTGACCAGCTTTATGCAGGGAAATACGACGAGTGCTGCGCTATGCTGCGCGCCGTTGCACCGGGGTTAGGTTAGTAGTCAACAAATAATCTGTTACCAGAAGTACAGCGGCACATGCTGTGTATAGCTTAGCTTTGGGCTTAAGTGTATAGCTGGGCTGTTTATAAAAGACCTCAGGTCAAAAGGGCAGGAGTGGTTGATGGGTCAGGTAAATAGTCAGGCGGCGGGTGCCGGGCATTCCAGCGCAAAGCCAATCGGCATGTTGGTGGCGGCGGTCGGGGTGGTTTATGGCGATATCGGCACCAGCCCGCTCTACACCCTTAAAGAGGTGTTTTCCGGCAGTTATGGGGTGCAGGTCAATCATGATGGGGTGCTGGGGATCCTGGCGCTGATCTTCTGGTCGTTGATCTGGGTGGTGTCCATCAAGTACATGTTGTTTGTGCTGCGCGCCGACAACCAGGGCGAGGGCGGCATCATGGCGCTGACGGCGCTGGCCCGACGGGCGGCGGGCAATCATCCGCGGCTGCGCAGTTTTCTGGTGGTGTGCGGCCTGTGTGGCGCGGCGCTGTTCTATGGCGACAGCATGATCACCCCGGCGATTTCGGTGTTGTCGGCCATCGAGGGCCTGGAACTGGCGTTCGACGGCCTTGAGCATTGGGTCGTGCCCGTGGCGTTGGTGGTGCTGGTAGGGCTGTTCCTGATCCAGAAACATGGCACCGACCGCATCGGCAAGCTGTTCGGGCCGGTGATGGTCACCTGGTTTTTGGTGCTGGGCGGCCTGGGCGTCTATGGCATCGTCCAGCACCCCGAAGTGCTCAACGCGATGAACCCGATGTGGGGTGTGCGTTTCTTCATGGTCCATCCGGGCATCGGCGTAGCAATCCTCGGCGCCGTGGTGCTGGCCTTGACCGGCGCCGAAGCGCTGTATGCCGACATGGGCCACTTCGGCCGCAAACCCATTGCCCGGGCCTGGTTCATCCTGGTGCTGCCGGCGCTGGTGCTTAACTATTTTGGCCAGGGCGCGATGTTGCTCGGTGACCCCGAGGCCGCGCGCAACCCGTTCTACCTGCTGGCGCCAAGCTGGGCCTTGCTGCCGCTGGTGGGCTTGTCCACCCTGGCCACGGTGATTGCTTCCCAGGCAGTGATTTCCGGTGCGTTCTCGTTGACGCGCCAGGCGATCCAGCTCGGCTACATCCCGCGCATGCATATCCAGCACACTTCCAGCGCCGAGCAGGGCCAGATCTATATCGGCGCGGTGAACTGGTCGCTGATGGTCGGCGTGATCCTGCTGGTGCTGGGCTTCGAGTCCTCGGGCGCCCTGGCCTCGGCCTACGGGGTGGCTGTGACCGGGACCATGTTGATGACCACCATCCTGGTTTCCGCCGTGATGCTGCTGTTGTGGAAATGGCCGCCGGTCCTGGCCGTGCCCGTATTGCTGGGCTTTTTGCTGGTGGATGGCCTGTTCTTTGCGGCCAACGTGCCGAAAGTGGTGCAGGGCGGTGCGTTCCCGGTGTTGGCGGGGATAGTGCTGTTTGTGCTGATGACCACCTGGAAGCGCGGCAAGCAATTGCTGGTGGAACGCCTGGACGAGGGCGGGTTGCCGCTGCCGATCTTTATCAGCAGCATCCGCGTCCAGCCGCCTCATCGCGTGCAGGGCACGGCGGTGTTCCTCACCGCCCGCCCGGACGCGGTGCCCCACGCCTTGCTGCATAACCTGCTGCACAACCAGGTGCTGCACGAGCAGGTGGTGCTGCTGACGGTGGTCTATGAAGATATCCCGCGCGTCCCGGCCCAGCGCCGCTTCGAAGTAGATTCCTATGGCGACGGTTTCTTCCGGGTGATTCTGCATTTTGGCTTTACCGATGAGCCGGACGTGCCCGAAGCCCTGAAACTGTGCCACTTGGACGACCTGGACTTCAGTCCTATGCGTACCACCTACTTCCTCAGCCGCGAGACGGTCATCGCCTCCAAGCTCGAAGGTATGGCGCGCTGGCGCGAGGGGTTGTTTGCTTTCATGCTGAAGAACGCCAACGGCAACCTGCGCTTCTTCAAGTTGCCGGTGAACCGGGTGATTGAGTTGGGGACCCAGGTAGAAATGTAACTCCAACAAAAAGCCCCCGTTGCCATGCGGCAGCGGGGGCTTTTTTGTGCCTTGGGAAACTGGCTGATCACCTTGAGGAGCCGGCAAGCCAGATCCTACCGTGATGGGGTATTACTCGGCCTTGACCTGGCGCTTCTCGATGATATCCACCAGGCGCTTGGCCAGTGCCGGGTAGTTCTCGTCGAAGTGATGGCCGCCCGGTAACTTCATGGCTTCGCCCACAGCGCTCTTGTCGGTGCAGCCGCTCTCGTCGACTTCTTCCTCACCGTAGATGCACACCACCTTGGCCGCCGGCAGCTTGGCCATTTCCGGGCCGGTGGCGGCTTCCTTGCCGGCATTGCCGAGCCAGCCTTCCACTTCGATCTCAAAGCTGCCCGTGCGGGCAAAGGCCAGCAGGATTATCGCGTCTACCCGCTGCTGTTCGGCTTCCGGCAGGCGGTTGTAGATGGCCGGCAATACATCGGCGCCGAACGAGTAACCCGTCAGCACAAAGCGCTTGGTGCCCCATTTCTGCCGATAGTGCTGCATCAGCTCGGTCAGGTCCTTGGCGCTCTGCTCCGGGCTTTTGTGCTGCCAGTAATAGCGCAGGGTATCGATGCCGACCACGGGGTAGCCGATCTTGGCCATCTCGCCAGCCACGTCGCGGTCGAGGTCGCGCCAACCGCCGTCACCGGAAAGGAACAGGGTCACGGTGTCCTTGGCCTGGCCGGCCGGCACTTCCACCACCGGGATCGCCAGGCCACCATTGTCCGAACCCACCAGTTGCTTGCGCAGTTCGTTGTTCAGCACTTGCGGGTAATTGATGTCGTAGTCGCTGATGCTGGTGGTGGCGCGCGGGGTATCGCGTACGAAACTGGCGCTTTCGTCGTCAGGGTTATCGTTCCAGGCGACCAGCCAGTTGCCGTGGGCGGCGGTCTTGGGCAGTGGGTCCTTGCAGCCTTCCTGGACCAGGGCGAAGCCCACGGAGATGGCATTGGCCTTGTCGTCGTTCTGTGTCGCCAGCCAGCGCCAGGCGAGTGCCGCGCCAGGGCCGATGCCGCTGACCAGGGTGGCCGGGCCCTTGAGCTGGCCCAGGGCTGCTTGCAAGGCCTGCTCCTGCAGCTTGCAGTCGTCCTTGGGCAGGATCACTTGCACGATCTGTGCGCTGCCGCCCTGGCTCAGGGCAATCAGTTGGCTGTCGCTCAGGCTGGCGTCGGACAGCACGGCGACGGCTACGCGAGCCTTGGGGGTGGTGCCAGGGGTCACACGGGTCAGGGTCGAGCCGTCGGCCTGGGGCAGTTGCTCCAGGGTCGGTTGGGGGGCGGGGCGATTCCAGTACCAGTAGCCGCCACCCAGGATCAGGGCCAGCACCACCAGACTTGCCAATACATACCGCCAGGAGCGTCGAATCATCAGCGTTTCACCAATCCAGTCAAGCCGCCCGCGATCAGGGCGGCGGTATCGGCCAGTGCCACCAGCGGATCAAGTCCCGCGGGCACGGCCATGTAACGAGGTTCCCAGTCAGGCTGGAACTTGTCTTTGAAGCGGCGCAAACCTTGGAAGTTATACAGTTGCTCGCCACGGCGGAACACCATCGAGCCCAGGCGCTGGGTCAGCGGTGCGCCACGGCGCGGTTGCAGGCCCGACAGCGGCACCATGCCGAGGCTGAAGCGTGCATAGTTGTGGCTCTTATAGTGCTGGATCAAGCCGACCATCATGAACTCCATGGTCAGCTTTGGCGCATCCGGGTGCGCACGCATCAGGTCCAGGCTGGCCAGGTCATGGCTGTAGGTCTCAAGCAGGTTGGCGAAGGCCACCGGCTGCCCCTCGAAGCGAATCACCGCAATGCGAAAATGCTTGAGGTACTCGTCGCTGAAACGGCCCAGGGAGAAGCCCTTCTCGCGCACGTTCTTGCCGGTCAACCAGGCATCGGAGATGACTTTCAAGGCATCCATCGGCGCCTGGCCCGGCTCGAAGATTTCCAGGGACAGGCCATCCCGGGTCCCGCGGTTCCAGGTGTAGCGCAGGTCCTTCATCTCCTTGCCCTTGGCTTCCAGGTCAAAGCGCTTGAGATCGACCCGGGCTTCTTCGCCCAGCTTGATCGCGGTCAAGCCGATATCCATATAGAAGGGCAGGTTCTCCGCACGTACCTGGTAGAACACCGGGCGGGCGTGGTGGATGTCGCACAGGTCGCGAAACTGCCAGATCATCTCGGCCCGTGGCTGGGTCGGGCCGATCGGGTCGTACAGGGCCACCAGGCTGCGGCCGCGCCGGGCGTACATCAGGAACGCTTCGTCGTTGGGGTGAAACAGCAGGGCCTTGTCGCCGGTCAGTGCCAGGCCGCCGTCGGGTTGCGAGGAGGCCATCAGGATCTTGGTGGCACGCTCCAGCTCATCGGCGGTCGGCAGGTGGATCACCGGGCGGGCGGTGCGCAACAACCAGGTCAGCGACACAATCACCAGCAAGATGGCGGCGCCCAGCAGCGAGCGCAGGCCACGCGGGGCGTTGGCGTCGAGGGTGAACTGCCACCACAGTTGATGGCTGTAAGGTACGTCCTGATAGGCGAACAGCAGCAGCCAGATCGACGCCCCCAGCACGCACACGCTGGCCACCAGATACAGCGGGGAAAACGGGAGTTCGGTCAGGCGGCTGGCGCGGTAGAACGAGCGCCGGAAGATTGCCAGCAGCACCGCAGTGATGGTCATCAGGCTGGCTTCTTCCCAGTCGAAGCCTTTGAGCAGTGAGAGCAGGGCGCCCACCAGCAACAGCACCATGGTCAGCATCCAGGCTGCCGACAGGCGTCGACGCAGGCCCTGGGCCAGCAACAGGCACAACACGCCGATCAGGCTGGCGCCAAAGTGCGAGGCGTCAATCAGGCGGTGGGGAATCAGGAAGCCGATGTTTTCCAGGCGTGAGTCGATTTCCGGGGTGGCGCCGGAGAACAGCAGCACCACCCCGGACAAAAAAACCAGCACGGCCAACACCGGTGCCGCGAGGCCCGAGGCCACCCGCAGGCTTTGCTGGGTCTGGAACAGGCGCTGGGCTTCGTTGATCAGCAGGAAGATGCACGCGATCAGCAATGGCAGCACCACGTAGATCATCCGGTACAACAGCAGCGCGGCGGCCAGTGGTGCGGCGCCGAGCTTGTCGGCAAACGCGGCCAGCAGGATCGCCTCGAATACGCCGACACCGCCAGGCACATGGCTGAGCACACCGGCCGCGAGCGCCAGCAGGTACACCAGCAGGAACGGGCCAAAGGGCGGGGCTTCTGGCAGCAACATATAAAGAACGGTAGCGGCGGCGGCGACATCCAACGCGGTGATGATCAGTTGCAGGAACGTCAGGCGGCGCCCAGGCAGGCGCAAGGTGCGGCGGCCGGCCTTGACCAGCAGGTTGTCGGGGTAGGGCTGCTCTGGCAGGCGCCGACGATAAATCCCGATACACAATACGGCTGACAGCAGCAGCACCGCGCCTGCGATGCCGCCGAGCAGCGCTGCCGGCAGATGCAGGGCGTTGGAGGCGGCGGGCAGGTTGCTCAACGTGGCCAGGGCGGCGAGCGGCGGCAAGGCGCAACCCAGGGCCAGGCTGGCAAACACGGTCATATGGGCCACTTCCGAAGCCCCGATGCCATGCCGTGCATAAAGGCGGTAGCGCACCGAACCACCGGACAGCATCGACAGGCCAATCGCATTGCCGATGGCGAATGCTGTAAAGCCGCCGTAGGCCAGGGTCTTGGCCGGCAGTTTTACCCCGGCGTAGCGTGCGCCGGAAAATTCGTAGCCCAATAGAATGATGAAACCTGCGATCGCGGCGGCAAAGGCGCCCAGCAAGGCGGGCTTCGGTACTTCCAGGATCGAGTCGTGCAGGGCGTATAGATCCAGCTCTAGCAGCAGGTGGCGGCAGGCGATCAAGGCAATTGCAAACAGCAGCAGAGTGACCGCCAGCCCAATGGGTTGGCGATACTTGCTCAACAGATCCAGCCAGCGCAGGCGAGTGGGGGCGATCGGTTGTGTGGCTGTGACAGTGTCTTGTGGTTCAGACGAATTGGCGCGCATCAATCACCTCGTGGATTGTGCGCGACAGGATGGGGGTATCCAGCCAAGTTACCAATCCCTATGTACAAAATAATTACAAATAGTAACGCGGATCACCGGTCCCGGCGACAGCGTCCATTGGTCGCGCAAGGACGCGCTCGACACTTGAGCATAGCTTGCAAATGGATGGACTCTGAAACCCGCGGGCGGTTTCATGAAAGATGCCATGCCATTGTTTCAAAAGAACTTTTTCTGCGGATACAAAAAAGGCCACTCTTTCGAGTAGCCTTTTTTGATGTTTGGTTGCGGGAGCCGGATTTGAACCGACGACCTTCGGGTTATGAGCCCGACGAGCTACCAGACTGCTCCATCCCGCGTCTGTGGGCGGCATTCTACAGCGCAACGACGAGGTGTCAACCGTTAATGACATAAAGCGCAAAATAACTGCAAATTAGCCTAAGTGCTCGATTGAAAAAGACTTTTCACTGCCCTGGCGCATCGCCGGGGGTAGCAGGGCAAAAACCTGCACGCACAAAAAAGGCCACTCTTTCGAGTAGCCTTTCTTGATGTTTGGTTGCGGGAGCCGGATTTGAACCGACGACCTTCGGGTTATGAGCCCGACGAGCTACCAGACTGCTCCATCCCGCGTCTGTGTGTCGGCATTCTACAGAGGAATGGCAGTGTGTCAACTGCTGATTCCAAGAAAAGCGCTTGTGCTTCAATCGGTTAGCTCTCCAAGGCAAGGGCAGTATGGGGTTGCGGCCAGTCTAGCCGTGGCTTCCAGCTCTATTGGAGGGTGTTGTTCGATTGAAAAAATGAATTCATCCAGGTTTTTTCCTACCACTTTGTCAGATGATTCAAAGTACTGGTGCTATATACAGGTGTGGATGCGATACTGGCGATCCGTCTACTTATGTCCTGACCACGCCTCTCTTTATATGACGCAGCGCAAAATCATCCATGTCGACTGTGATTGCTTCTACGCTGCCATCGAAATGCGGGATAACCCGAGCCTGGCGCAAAAGCCCCTGGCGGTGGGTGGCTCGGCGGACCGGCGCGGGGTGATCGCCACCTGCAACTACGAGGCGCGAGCCTACGGTGTGCGTTCGGCGATGTCATCGCGCCATGCATTGAAGCTGTGCCCCGACCTGACCATCGTCAAGCCGCGCATGGATGCCTATAAAGAAGCATCGAAGGAAATTCACACGATTTTTTGCGACTACACCGATCTGATCGAGCCGTTGTCGCTGGACGAGGCTTACCTGGATGTTTCCGATTGCGCGCATTTCGGCGGCAGTGCCACGCGTATTGCCCAGGATATCCGCCGGCGCGTCTCCAACCAGTTGCATATCACGGTTTCGGCGGGGGTGGCGCCCAACAAGTTCCTGGCCAAGATCGCCAGCGACTGGAAAAAGCCCAATGGGCTGTTTGTAATCACCCCCGACCAGGTGGAAGATTTCGTATCGCAACTGCCGGTAAGCAAGCTGCATGGCGTCGGCAAGGTCACTGCCGACAAGCTGGCACGCCTGGGGATCGAGGACTGCCTGCAATTGCGCGAGTGGAACAAGCTGGCGCTGGTGCGGGAGTTCGGCAGTTTCGGTGAGCGGTTATGGAGTTTGGCGCGTGGGATTGATGAGCGTGCGGTACACAACGACAGCCGCCGGCAATCGATCAGTGTAGAAAACACCTACGACGTCGACCTGCCGGACCTGCCCAGTTGCCTGGAAAAACTCCCGGAACTGATGGCGACCCTGGCCGGGCGCATGCAGCGCATCGACAGCAGTTATCGGCCGGGCAAACCCTTTGTCAAAGTGAAGTTTCATGACTTTACCCAGACCACCCTGGAGCAGGCGGGGGCGGGGCGGGACCTGGAGAGTTACCAGCAGTTGCTGACCCAGGCGTTCAATCGTGGGGGCAAGCCGGTGCGGTTACTGGGGATTGGCGTGCGCTTGCTCGACTTGAGCGTGGGGAATGAACAGCTGGAGCTGTCCTGGTAGATGGCTGGAGGTGGGCCTTATGTGGGAGCGGGCTTGCCCGCGATGGCAGTGGGTCAGTCGAATGTATCTAACCTGACACTCCGCTATCGCGGGCAAGCCCGCTCCCACACAAGTCCGCTCCTACATTGAGTGCTGCCTCAGCGGGTACCCGGATCAGCCACCAGCCGGCCGCCATCCTTGGTCAGCGCCTTGAGAAATTCCTGCTGCAATTCGGGATCATTGCGGGTCAGTTCAATCAGGCTCTGTTCCAGTTCGCTGGCTTCTTCTTCCAGGCCCAGTTCCGACAAGCGCTTGACCCGATGCACCCATTGGCTGACTTCGTCATCCTCCAGGTCGTCGTAGATTAAGGCGTGGGCTTCCAGCAGCTTGCCGCGCAAGGTCGTGCTGATGGCCAGGGATGAGTCCGAATGCACATCATCCTGGGCATCTTCAATGCTGATCCGCAAGGTGCGGACCTGGCTCAAATCCTGTTCGGCAAACGGGCTGTCCAACAGGTTCAGGCGCAGGACGCCGTTGCGATCGGTGGTCATCTCGTGGGTCTGCTTGCCGGCCTTGACCTGCACCGGTCGCTCACTCCACGGCAGGCTGGTGTACTCCAGGCGGCGGTCACGCTGGATTTCATCGATACCCGCCAGGTTCTGTTGCGCCCGGCCGTGGGACTGCACGTTCATGAACGGGTTGAGCCCGGCCACGCCGTAACTGATCCAGTCATGGGTCATGCTGTCCGGGAGGTTGCCCAGGGCAAAGATGTTCGCCACGTTGGCCCCGGCGCCCGCCACCACTGCCACCGCACCCAGCGGGATCTCGTAGAGTTCGCGCCAGGGTTGGTAGGGCGTGTAGCGATCATAGTGGCGCGTGACTTCAAATTCAGTGACTTCGAAAGTCCGCTGTTCATGAATGCGCACGCGGCGTTGCGGCAGTTCGAGCACCTTGGGTTCGCCGACATCGATCTGCAGGCTGTGGTCGAGCAACTTGCGCTCGATCCGTTCCTCGTGCTCGCTACGCTGCGACATCTGATTGGCGCAGCCGCTGACCAGCAGGGCGCCGCACAAGGCGGCGCCCCCCAGGGCTTTGGTGTTTCGCTTGAACATGACTTCTCTTGATCTGGTTTTCAGCGACGAATACGCGCCTGAAGGAAGGGCAGCACGTCAGCCACCGGCAACGGTTGGGCTTGGGCTTCGGTCCGGCTCTTGTATTCCAGATTGCCATCGGCCAGGCCGCGGTCACTGACCACGATCCGGTGAGGGATGCCAATCAGTTCCATGTCGGCAAACTTGATGCCCGGGCTGGTCTTCTTGTCGCGATCATCGAGCAGCACTTCGAAACCGGCGGCCGTCAGTTCGGCATACAGTTTGTCGGTGGCTTCGCGAACCTGCTCGGTTTCGTAGCGCAGCGGTACCAGGGCGATCTGGAACGGCGCCAGGGTGTCGCTCCAGATAATGCCTTTGTCGTCGTGGTTCTGCTCGATGGCAGCCGCCACCACGCGGGAAACGCCAATGCCATAGCAGCCCATTTCCAGGGTCACCGGCTTGCCGTTTTCGCCCAGCACTTCGCACTTCATCGCCTTGCTGTACTTGTTGCCCAGCTGGAAGATGTGCCCCACTTCGATGCCGCGCTTGATTTCCAGGGTGCCCTTGCCGTCCGGGCTTGGATCACCGGCCACCACGTTGCGCAGGTCGGCCACGGTCGGCACCGGCAGGTCACGCTCCCAGTTGACGCCAAAGTAGTGCTTGTCGTCGATATTGGCGCCGATGCCGAAGTCGCTCATCAGCTCGACGGAACGGTCGATGATGATCGGCAGCGGCAGGTTCAGCGGGCCCAGGGAGCCAGCGCCGGCGCCAATGGCGTCACGCAGTTCGGCGTCCGAAGCCATGACCAGCGGGCTGGCGACGCCAGGTTGCTGGGCAGCCTTGATTTCGTTGAGCTCGTGGTCGCCACGGATAACCAGGGCGATCAGCTTGCCTTCTTCCTCGGCATGCACGATCAGGGTCTTGATGGTCTTTTCAATCGGCAGATTGAATTTTTCGACCAGGGCCGCGATGGTCTTGGTGTCTGGGGTGTCGACCAGGCGCAGCTCTTCAGCCGGCGCCGCACGGGAGGTTTCCCGTGGCACGGCTTCGGCTTTCTCGATGTTGGCCGCGTAGTCGGAGCCGTCGCTGAAGACGATATCGTCTTCGCCGGACTCTGCCAGCACGTGGAACTCATGGGAGCCCGCACCGCCGATGGAGCCGTTGTCTGCTTCAACTGGGCGGAATTTCAGGCCCAGGCGGGTGAACACGTTGCAATAGGCCTGGTGCATGCGGTCATAGGTGACCTGCAGCGAAGGCTGGTCGGCATGGAACGAATAGGCGTCCTTCATGATGAACTCGCGGCCACGCATCAAGCCGAAGCGTGGGCGGATTTCGTCACGGAACTTGGTCTGGATCTGATACAGGTTGAGGGGCAGCTGTTTGTAGCTGCTCAACTCGTTGCGCATCAGGTCGGTGATCACTTCTTCATGGGTCGGGCCTGCGCAGAAGTCGCGGCCATGACGATCCTTGAAGCGCAGCAGCTCAGGGCCGTACTCTTCCCAGCGCCCGGATTCCTGCCACAGTTCAGCCGGCTGAGTGCTCGGCATCAATACTTCCAGAGAGCCGGCGGCGTTCATTTCTTCGCGAACGATCGCTTCGACCTTGCGCATCACCTTCAAGCCCATGGGCAGCCAGGTGTACAGGCCAGAGGCCAGTTTGCGGATCATACCGGCGCGCAGCATCAGCTGGTGGCTGATCACGACCGCATCGGAAGGCGTTTCTTTCTGTGTGGCGAGCAAATATTGACTGGTACGCATGGTAGGCCGTTGTCGGTTGCTTGGACTTGAAGTGACCTGGGATTGTACGGGCGGTCGCCGCCAGAGTACAGGCATCAGGTGCTGACGGGATTTCTGTGGGAGCGGGCTTGGCCGCGATGCCGGCGCCTGGCTGTGTCAGGCAAACCGCAGTGATGCTATCGCGGGCAAGCCCGCTCCCACAGGTATCAGCCTTCTTCGGGCGGGTTCAAACGGATCCGCCGGCTTTCCTGGTACCAATGCAAGGCAATCAGCAGCAGTGTCGGCACGCCGAGCAGCGCGGTGATCAGGAAGAAGTTGTGATAGCCGAACTTTTCCACCATGACCCCCGAGTACCCGCCGATCAACCGTGGCAACAGCAGCATGATCGAGCTGAGCAGGGCGTACTGGGTGGCGGAGAACTTAAGGTTGGTCAGGCTCGACAGGTAGGCGACGAACGCCGAAGTCGCCAGGCCCGAGCTGAAGTTGTCCAGGGAGATGGTGAAGATCAGCATCTGCAGGTCGGCGCCCATGTCGGCGAGCATCAGGAACAGCAGGTTGGTGCCGGCCGAGGTGATACCACCGATAAACAGGATCGGCAGGATGCCGAATCGCACGATCAACAGGCCGCCCATGCCGGCGCCGACCAGGGTCATGATCAGGCCGAAGATCTTACTGACGCTGGCGATCTGGTCCTTGGTGAACCCCTGGTCGATATAGAACACGTTGGCCATCACGCCCATCACCGTGTCCGACATCCGGTAGGTGGCGATCAACCCCAGCAGCAGCAGGGCCTGCCAGCGGTAGCGCAGGATAAAGTCGTTGACCGGCGTCAGCACCGGCGCCAGGCCCCGGCGGCCCATGGCCGAAAGGCACAGGGTGGTGAGGGTGATATAGAGGATGGCGCGCAGAAACGCGCGGTCTTCGAGCAGCAGGTCGAACAGGCTCACGCCTTCGAACAGCACGCTGGCAAAGTCAGTGTTGTAGAGCTGGGTGAACATCGCCGGGACCGACACCAGCAGGACGATCAACACGAATACCGACATCAGTTGGTGGGCAAAGGTATAGCGCCCGGCCTGCAACTGGGTGCGCAACGGCACATCGGGTTCGCGCATGAAAAAGCTGGTGAGCAGGGCGGGGATCATCAGTACACCGAACAGCACATAGGTGCCGGTCCACGCCGAATGTTTGTAGTTAAAGCCGGTGGAGCCAAAGCCCTCGGCAAAGAACAGCGCGCCGGCGGTGGCCAGCAGGGCGGCGATACGGTAGCCGGACATATAGCTGGCGGCCAGTGCGGCCTGGCGGCTGTCGTCGGCGATTTCCAGGCGATAGGCGTCTACCGCGATGTCTTGGGTGGCGGAGGCAAATGCCACGATAACGGCAATGGCGATCAGCCAGGACAGGTGTTTCTGCGGGTCGCAGAAGCCCATGCCGATCAAGCCGAGAATTACCAGGGATTGGGACAGCACCAGCCAGGAGCGACGACGCCCCAGCTTGCCCAATAGCGGCAGGCGCCATTGGTCCAGTAGTGGTGACCAGACCCACTTGAACGCATAGGCCAGGCCGATCAGGCTCGCATAGCCAATGGTTTCGCGCGCCACACCGGCTTCACGCAACCAGACCGAGAGCGTCGAGAACACCAACATGTAAGGCAGACCGGCGGCGAAGCCGAGCAGTAACAGCACTAACGTCGAGGGGCTGGCATAGGCAGCGAGCGCGGCGCGCCAGGTTTTACGGGGCATGGGCTGGAGTCTGCCTCAGATTTACGGAAACAAAGCGCGCACTCTAACCGCTGTGCTCTACCGGGCGCCAGCCATGACGCTGAATATCAACGCGATTGTTCAGGATACTGACACCTTCGCTGCGCAAACGCGCACGTTGTTCATCGCCCGAAGCGCTACCCACAGGCAGACTTATCCGACCGCCGGCGGCGACTACCCGGTGCCAGGGCAACTTGGAACCCTCGGGAAGCTGGCTCAGGGTGCGGCCCACGAAGCGTGCGGCGCGCCCCAGGCCGGCCAGGTGCGCCAGTTCACCGTAGCTCACCACGCAGCCTTCGGGCACTTGGGCCAAGGTCAGGTACAGCGCGGTACGGCGCATTTCGGCCGGGTTTTGCGGGGTGTCGGCGGGCTCGTTCACTGTTCTGGCGGCTCGATTGAAATTGGTCGTCGATATGTAAGAAACGTCTGTAAAAATGCCGTTGAGAATTGAACTCAATAGAAAACCTTGAGTCAGTCCTTGCTAAGACTTCAGCTACGCCGATAATGCCTCCTTTTTCGCCAAACTTGAGCCCCGTAACCGCTTATGTTGTCCAGAACCCTGTTGTGCCTCGCTGTCTTTACTGCTTCTACCCCTGTGCTGGCCGATACGGTCTGGTTGAAAAACGGTGATCGCCTGACTGGCAAGATCAAGGTTTTCGACGGCGGCAAACTGCTGATCCAGACTGAATACGCGGGTGCAATCCCGGTGGACTGGAAGCAGGTGAAAACCCTGGAAAGCGACCAGGAACTGCTGGTCAAGCAGGATGCCTACACCGGCGAGAAGGCCAAGTCCCTGCACCCGGCGGAGGATGGCAAGGTGGTCCTGGCCAACGGCGAGACGCCCAAGACGGTGGAGTTGGCCAGCATCCAGCAGATCATCAAGCCCAAGCCGGTGATCGAGGATCTGGTGTGGAAGGGCAACGTCGACGTGGCGCTGGACTACAAGCGTGCGGAAAAAGACACCGACGATTATGACATCGACTTCAAGACCACCGCCCGTCACGGCAAGTGGCGGCATATCGCTGAAGGCGAATACAACCGCGAATTCCAGAACGATGTGGTCACTACCGACAACTGGAGTGCCGAGTACGCGCTGGACCGCTTTATTACCGACCAGTGGTTCTGGCAGGGGCGCTTGACCTACAAGCACGACAGGGTTGAAGACCTGCGTCGCCAGCGCACCGTCGGTACCGGTCCGGGTTATCAGTTCTGGGATGATGAACTGGGTGCGTTCTCCCTCGGCTCGCTGCTCAACCGCACTGACTATGAATACCAGGACGGCGGCAAGGACAACTTCTATTCCCTGGCCATGAAGTGGGACTACAACCGCTACCTGATCGGCAAGACCGTGGAGTTCTTCACCAACGGCGAAGTGGGCAAGCCCCTGGCCGGTCCTGCCGACTACGCCCTCGATGCCGAAATGGGCCTGCGCTACAAAGTCACCGAATGGGCATCGCTCAATCTCAAGGCCGAGCGCGACATCATCAGCGGCGGTTCGGACAGCGACTTGAGCAAGACCCGTTACACCGCAGGTTTTGGCGTGACCTGGTAAGCCTGCCACGGTACGAATGCGGACTTTTAATGTGGGAGCGGGCTTGCTCGCGATAGCGATGTATCAGTCGACATATTCGTTAACTGACCAGTCTGCTATCGCGAGCAAGCCCGCTCCCGCAGTTGTTTTTCGGCGTTGTTACAGGCGCAACCCCCCATCCAGCTCCAGGATGCGCCCGGTGTAATAGTCGTTCTCGAAGATATATCCCGCCGAATGGGCGATTTCTTCCGGGCGGCCCATGCGCTTGAGCGGGATCCCCGACGTCATCTTCTCCAGCGCCTCGGGCTTCATGCCCAGGGTCATCTCGGTCTCGATAAAGCCCGGCGCAATGCCCGCCACGCGAATGCCATAGCGCGCCAGTTCCTTGGCCCAGGTCACCGTCGCCGCCGCCACGCCGGCCTTGGCCGCCGAATAGTTGGTCTGGCCCACGTTACCCGCGCGGGAGATCGACGAGATATTGATAATGGCGCCCTGGTTTTTCAGCTCCACCATCTTCGCCGCCACTTCGCGGGTGCAGAGGAACACTCCGGTCAGATTGACGTCGATCACCGCCTGCCACTGGGCCAGGCTCATCTTGGTCATCTCGCCGTCCTTGACCTTGAGCAACAGGCCATCGCGCAGGATCCCGGCGTTGTTGATCAGACCGTGGATCGCGCCGAAATCATCGGCGATCCGTGCCACGGTGTAGGTCACCTGTTCTTCGTCTGCCACATTGCATAGATAGCTGCGCGCGGTGACGCCATGGGACTGGCATGCAGCCACTGCCGCATCGAGCTTTTCCTGATTGAGGTCCACCAGCGCCAGGTGGGCACCTTTACTTGCAAAATACTCGGCCATGGAACGGCCCAAACCCTGGCAACCGCCGGTGATAATGATTACTTTGTCGTTGAGATGCATTCGCATGTCCTGTGAGCAGATTTAAGCGGTTGCCCAAGTCCGTTTTTTGACGGAATTTATCGAAGGAGTCATAAGTTGAGCGTCCACGTCGCCAAGAATGCCCGAGAACTACTGCTCAAGGAATACCGTGGGGCGCTCGCCACACACTCCAAAGCCATGCCCGGCTTCCCCTTTGGTTCGGTGGTGCCTTACTGCCTGGACGCCGAGGGCCGGCCGCTGATCCTGATCAGCCGTATTGCCCAGCACACCCATAACCTGCAAAAAGACCCTAAATGTTCGTTGCTGGTGGGTGAGCGTGAGGCGGATGACGTGCAGGCCGTCGGGCGCCTCACCTATCTTGCCGAAGCCGAAAAACTCGAGGACGAGGCGGCCATTGCTGCCGCCGCCGAGCGTTACTATCGGTACTTCCCGGATTCGGCGAACTACCACAAGGCCCATGATTTTGATTTCTGGGTCCTCAAGCCGGTGCGGCATCGCTATATCGGCGGTTTCGGGGCGATCCACTGGGTGGATCAACTGACCCTGGCCAACCCGTTCGCCGGCAAGGCCGAGTTGAGCATGATCGAGCACATGAACAGCGATCACACCAAGGCCATCGCCCACTATGTCGAACTGGCCGGCCTGCCGACCTTCGAGCCGGCGCAACTGGCCGGTATCGACAGCGAGGGCATGCATTTGCGCATCGGCCAGGGCCTGCACTGGTTGCCTTTTGCGGATACTTGCAACACTCCGACACAAGTGCGCGAGGCCCTGGTTTTCCTGGCCCATGCCGAGGCTTGGCCGAAAAAAGCCGTCACACACGCTTGAATTCACGAAAGGGCGACGTCATCTAAGGTCTAGTAGCAAGGCATTCTTGCGTTGAGGAACCATTTGATGCGCCCTTTTTTATTGCTCTTTCTGCTGTTTCCGGTGCTGGAGCTGTTCGTATTCGTCAAGGTCAGCGGGGCTATCGGGTTTTTCCCGGCGCTGCTGCTGATAATTCTCGGCTCGATGCTCGGCGTGTTCGTGCTGCGGATCGCCGGCCTGGCCACCGCACTGCGTGCTCGTGAAAGCCTGAACCGTGGCGAGTTGCCGGCCCAGACCATGCTCGAAGGCCTGATGATGGCCTTGGCCGGTGGCCTGCTGATCGTGCCGGGTTTTGTCAGCGATGTGCTCGGTTTGATCCTGCTGTTGCCATTCACCCGTCGGTTGCTGGCGGGCAAGCTGCGCCAGCGTGCCGAAGAAGCGGCGATCCGCCAGCGTGCCTTTGCCGACGACCTGCAACCCCGTGGCGGCCCGGCACCTCGCCAGCCGCTGGGGCGTGAAGGTGATGTGATCGAAGGCGAGTTCGAGCACCGCGACTCCAAGTAATACCCTCCCTGGCATGGCCCCTGCGGGTGCCTTGCCGGAGTAAAAATTTTCACCGCTGGCCCTTGTAATAAGCATATACGCCCTTATGTAACGGTCACCGCAAGGTTTCTGGTGGCGACACCAGACAGACTTCCGCGTTTCGCTTGGCGAACCGCGACCGGCACCGCCGGACTACCACCAGCCGGTACTGATACCGGCCGATGAAACTTACAATTAGGAGAGATCGACAATGAGCAAGCTTCGTCCTCTGCACGACCGCGTCGTTATCCGTCGCAGCGAAGAAGAAAAGAAAACCGCTGGCGGTATCGTTCTGCCAGGTTCGGCTGCTGAAAAAGCCAACCACGGTGTGATCCTCGCAGTTGGCCCAGGCAAGACGCTGGAAAACGGTCAAGTACGTGAGCTGGCTGTGAAAGTGGGTGACAAGGTTGTATTCGGTCCTTACTCCGGCAGCAACACTGTGAAAATCGACGGCGAAGACCTGCTGGTGATGGCTGAGAACGAGATTCTCGCTGTACTGGAAGGCTGATTTTCCCGCTCATTTTCCCGTTACTACAAAGTATTTAAGGAATATCGATCATGGCTGCTAAAGAAGTTAAATTCGGCGATTCCGCCCGTAAGAAAATGCTCACCGGTGTCAACATCCTGGCTGACGCAGTAAAAGCGACCCTGGGCCCGAAAGGCCGTAACGTGATCATCGAGAAGAGCTTCGGCGCTCCGACCATCACCAAGGACGGCGTTTCGGTCGCCAAAGAAATCGAACTGGAAGACCGTTTCGAAAACATGGGCGCGCAGCTGGTCAAAGACGTTGCCTCCCGTGCCAACGATGACGCAGGCGACGGCACCACCACCGCCACCGTTCTGGCTCAGGCAATCGTCAACGAAGGCTACAAAGCCGTCGCTGCCGGCATGAACCCGATGGACCTCAAGCGCGGCATCGACAAGGCGACCATCGCCATCGTTGCTGAGCTGAAAAGCCTGTCCAAGCCATGCGCTGACACCAAGGCTATCGCTCAGGTAGGCACCATCTCCGCCAACTCCGACAGCTCCATCGGCGACATCATTGCCGAAGCCATGGAAAAAGTCGGTAAAGAAGGCGTGATCACCGTTGAAGAAGGCACTGGCCTGGAAAACGAACTGTCGGTTGTAGAAGGCATGCAGTTCGACCGTGGCTACCTGTCCCCGTACTTCGTCAACAAGCCAGAGACCATGGTTGCCGAGCTGGACAGCCCGCTGATCCTGCTGGTCGACAAAAAGATCTCGAACATCCGCGAAATGCTGCCAGTACTGGAAGCCGTTGCCAAAGCCGGCCGTCCACTGCTGATCGTTTCCGAAGACGTTGAAGGCGAAGCCCTGGCGACTCTGGTTGTGAACAACATGCGCGGTATCGTTAAAGTCGCAGCCGTCAAGGCTCCAGGCTTCGGCGATCGTCGCAAGGCCATGCTGCAGGACATCGCCGTCCTGACTGGCGGTACCGTTATCTCCGAAGAGATCGGCCTGAGCCTGGAAAGTGCCACCCTGGAAAACCTGGGTAGCGCCAAGCGCGTGACCATCTCCAAGGAAAACACCATCATTGTTGACGGTGCTGGCGTGGAGCAGGACATCCAGGCGCGCATCACCCAGATCCGTGCCCAGGTTGCTGAAACCTCCTCGGACTACGACCGTGAAAAACTGCAAGAGCGCCTGGCCAAGCTGTCCGGCGGTGTTGCAGTGATCAAGGTTGGCGCTGGTTCCGAAGTTGAAATGAAAGAGAAGAAAGCCCGCGTTGAAGACGCCCTGCACGCAACCCGCGCAGCCGTCGAAGAAGGCGTGGTACCTGGCGGTGGCGTTGCGCTGATCCGTGCCCTGGAAGCCTTGGTCGGTCTGACCGGCGACAACGCTGACCAGGACGTGGGTATTGCTGTACTGCGTCGTGCTGTTGAAGCACCGCTGCGCCAGATTGCTGCCAACTCCGGCGACGAGCCGAGCGTTGTGGTCAACGAAGTCAAGAACGGCAAAGGTAACTACGGTTACAACGCTGCGACTGGCGTCTACGGCGACATGATCGAAATGGGCATCCTGGACCCTACCAAGGTGACTCGTTCCGCGCTGCAAGCGGCATCCTCCATCGGCGGTCTGATCCTGACCACCGAAGCTGCGATCGCTGATGCACCGAAGAAAGAAGGCTCGGCTGGCGGCGGTATGCCAGACATGGGCGGCATGGGTGGCATGGGCGGCATGATGTAAGCCAGCCTTACCCCTGATGCATAAAAGCCCCGCCTGAGTGATCAGGCGGGGCTTTTTTATGGGCGCTTATCGAGTCAGCGCGCACTCATTTGAGGGGCGGCGTCTTTCGCGCCTTTCCAGGCTAACAGGTGTTGCTTGAAGTCATGACTGGCTGCCTGGTAGTAAGTGATCGCACGTTGGATCAACGGGTCATTGCTGTCTACCCGGGACTCCTGGCTCGCGCCCAGGGCCTGGTCATGGCGCCGCAGGCCTTGGCGGGGGCTGAGGATTGCCAGGTTGGTGCCGTCAAACAAGCCCAGGTGCTGATAGTTGCCGATCACTACGCGAGGAGGCAGCGGGTTGTCTTGCAGCAGGTTGCGTCCGAAAAACGTCGATTCATAGCTCAGGTTCAACAGACCCAGGAGTGTCGGGGCGAGGTCGATCTGGCTGGCCAGTTGCGCGCTTTCCCGGGCCTCGATCAATTTCGGCGCATAGATAAACAGTGGAATCTGGTAGTTGGCGACGGGCAAGTCTTCCTTGCCCGCGCTGCCGGCGGTGTGGTCGGCGACAAACACAAAGATCGTATTGTCGAACCACGGTTTTTGGCGCGCAGCCTGTAGGAATTGGCCGATGGCGTAGTCAGTGTATTTCACCGCACCGTCGCGACCGTTGCCGGACTTGATGTCGATCCTGCCGTCCGGGTAGGTGTAGGGGCGATGGTTGGAGGTGGTCATCAACTGCAGCAGGAACGGTTGCTGCTTGGCATAACCGGCATCCGCCAGCTTCAAGGTTTGCTTGAAGAGGTCTTCATCGGCCATGCCCCAGGCGTTTTTAAAGCTGATTTCGGATTCGGCGACACTGCTCTGATCAACCACCCGGTAACCGTTGCCGCTGAAAAACGCATTCATATTGTCGAAGTAGCCGCGGCCGCCATACACAAACACGCTGTCATAACCGATTGCACTGAGCTGCTGGCCCAGGCTGGCGAAGCCGCTTTCGCGACCAATCCGTTTGACGATGGAGCGCCCCGGAGTGGGCGGGATGGCCAGGGTAATGGCTTCCAGGCCTCGGTCGGTGCGGGTGCCGGTGGCGTAGAAGTTGCTGAAATACAGGCTGTGTTTGCGCAACTGATCAAGGTTGGGGGTCAGGTTGCGGTCGTCGCCATTGCTGCCCATGTATTTGGCGCTGAAGCTTTCGATGGTCACCAGCACGATATTGGGTTTGCGCAACGTACCGGGGTTGTCGATGGCGCGGCGGATATCCAGTGGATCGGTGCCAATGAACCGGGCATTGGGTTCACTGAGTTCCGCCCGTAGCTGGCGGGCCACGATATCGCTCGGCAGGCTTTTGTAGAACTGGCTGTAGTCCAGTTCATTGTTGCGGAACGCGGCGAAGAATTGGTACGGGCCATTGCTGGCCAGCTCATTGTTATAGGCGTTGCCCCCCTGGGGGCGCGGGCTGTCCTGGCTGACCAACTGCAGGCTCAGGCCGGCCACCACCAACAATCCCAAGGCATTGAGCAAGCGCCCACGCATGGCCGGCAGCGGCGAGTCGAGTGTTGCGTTGAACAGCTTGCGCAAGGCCAGGCTCAGGACAATCGCCAGTATCGCCAACAGGCTCAACAGTTTGCCGATGGGGTAGGACTCCAGCAGGTTGTTCAACACCTCATCGGAATACACCAGATAGTCGACGGCGATAAAGTTGAAGCGCACGCCGAACTCATCCCAGAACAACCATTCGGCCACCGAGGTGAACAGCATGGCGAACAGGCTGACGGTCAGTACGCCTTGCAGGAACCAGCGGTGGCCGCGCCGCCGCCACAAAGCCGGTGGGCACAGCAGTAGGTACAGGCCCAGGGGCAGCGCGGCATAGGCCAGGAAACCCAGGTCGTAGAGCAGGCCCACACCGAACACCGGCAGCAGGTTGCCGCCGACTTCATCCAGGTGGGTAATGAGCAGTACGCTGCGGGTCAACAGAAAAATAACCAGCCAAGCGCCGGTCACCAACAGCAGATAGCGCATTGGCGCAGTTTTGATAAAACCCATATCCAAGTTCCTTATATCAATGGGGGGCGATTTTCACTCTGGTACTGTAGTCAAGCTGTGAACCGATAGTGAAAAACTCGTTGCACCAGTCAATCAGTTGAAAAGAGTAATAGGTCAGCCCCTCAGGCCTAGCGGTAAGCCCGGCTTGGCCTTAAGCTGCGCGAGCCAACACGGCCGTTACCGCGTACGGAGACACTGCCCATGCGAATTTTATTGGTTGAAGACAACCGCGATATTCTGGCCAACCTGGCGGATTACCTGGGGCTCAAGGGCTACACCGTGGACTGTGCGCAGGACGGTTTGTCAGGCCTGCACCTGGCCGCCACCGAGCATTACGACCTGATCGTGCTCGATATCATGCTGCCCGGCATTGATGGCTACACCCTGTGCAAACGCCTGCGTGAAGACGCGCGCCGCGATACGCCGGTGATCATGCTCACCGCCCGCGATCAATTGGACGACCGCCTGCAAGGCTTCAAATCGGGTGCCGACGACTACCTGCTCAAGCCGTTTGCCCTGTCGGAGTTGGCCGCACGCATCGAAGCGGTGCTGCGCCGGGCCCAGGGTGGCGGGCGGCGGGAGTTGCAAGTCGGCGATTTGTCCTACGACCTCGACACCCTGGAAGTGACCCGCGAAGGGCGCCTGCTCAAGCTCAACCCGGTCGGCCTGAAATTGCTCGCGGTGCTGATGCAGAAAAGCCCTCACGTCCTGCGCCGCGAAGTGCTGGAAGAAGCCCTGTGGGGCGATGACTGCCCGGACAGCGACAGCCTGCGCAGCCACGTCCACCAACTGCGCCAGGTGATCGACAAGCCATTTGCCAAGCCATTGCTGCAAACCGTGCATGGCGTGGGTTATCGCTTGGCCGAGGGCCGTGATGGAGTTTAAGCAAAGCCTTGCCCAGCGGATCATCATCGCCTTTGCGCTGATGAGCGCGCTGGTAGCGGGGGCCTTTGCCATGGGCATCGTTGCCACGGTGCACCTGGTGGAAGAAAAACTGATTTCGGCGGGCCTGGGCGGCGACCTGCAACGTCTGCTGTTGATGGACAGTGTCGAAGACTGGCGTCACCGCCCCGAGCCGGACCAGTTGTTCTACTTCAGTGGCGGGCGTGGTGATTTTCAGCTGCCCAAGGACTTGCGGCACCTGGACGCCGGCTTTCACGAAGTGTTCCGCGATGCGCTTTCCTACCATGCGATGGTCGAAATCGTCGACGGCCGTCGGTATGTCCTATTGCAAGACCAAAGCGATTTCGAAGAGCGCGAGCGCGTGCTGTTTGCGGTGGTGCTGGTAGGGTTTGTCCTCAGCCTGGCGCTGGCGGTATTCCTCGGCTGGGTCCTTGCCCGCAAGGTGATGGCACCGGTAGTACGCCTGGCGCGCCAAGTGCGGCATCGTGACCAGTTGTTGGGCCTGGCCCCACCGTTGGCCCCGGACTACGCGGCCGACGAAGTAGGCGAGTTGGCGGTGGCCTTCGATGCGACCCTTGGCCGTTTGCGCCAGGCCCTGACCCGCGAGCGCCTGTTCACCAGCGATGTCAGCCATGAGTTGCGCACCCCCTTGATGGTGCTGGCCAGTTCCTGCGAGCTGCTGCTGGAAAACCCGGCCATTGATTCACGGGGACGCAAACAGGTCGAGCGCATCGCCCGGGCCTGCGAGGAAATGCGCGAACTGGTACAGACCTTCCTGATGCTCGCTCGTGCCCAGCACGATGACACCACGATGTCGCCCCAGGTCAGCCTGGCCGAAGTCGCGGAGGGCTTGCTGGGGATCTGGCGCGAACCCATCGAGCGCAAGGGCATCGAGTTGTTCTACCAGCCGGGCAACCCACTCGATACCCGCTACAACGCTACCTTCCTGCATGCGGTCATGGGCAACCTGCTGCGCAATGCCCTGCACTACACCGAGCAGGGGTTTATCCGCCTGACCCTAGAACCCACCGGCTTTGTGGTGGAAGACAGCGGCGTGGGGATTCCCGAAGACAAGCGCGAGGCCATGTTTGAGCCGTTTGTGCGCGGCAACGAAAAGCGCGGTGATGGCCTGGGCCTGGGTTTGTCGCTGGTCCAGCGCATCTGCGAAAGCCAGGGCTGGGTGGTCAGCCTCAGCACCATGGAGCCTAGCGGCTGCCGTTTCCATGTTGAATTGAGCCACGTCAAATCCTGATCTCTTCCTGCCCCTATCCTGGGGCAGACTCCTTCCTGTTCGACGAAGATGGCTTCCTGCCATGCTTTTTCCCTGTAAAACCTTGTAATTCTTTAGGGTTAGACGGGACGTTTTTTTCACAAAGGGTTGACCTGCGGATGACGTGCGACTGCTTAAGGTTGTAGGCATCAGTCCAGGAGACTCGTTGATGGCTACTCCGATCAAGCTTGAATTTTCCGCAAAGTACGATGACCGGCACGCTCAGCAATATTTGCACAAGCACCAGGACACTTTGGCGCGCCGGCTGTCCCACAAACGCGACGAACAATTGGCCCGTGGTGCGCTGGCGATGGCCGGCGAGCCCGGCCTGGTATTGGACTTGCCGTGCGGCGCCGGGCGTTTCTGGCCGCTGCTGGCCGAAAAGCCCAACCGGATCATTATTGGGGCGGACAATTCCGAGTCCATGTTGAACATCGCCATGGGGGCGCAACCGGCGGATGTGGTCAAGCAGGTACGACCCTTGCAGACATCTGCGTTTGATATCGATTTGCCAGATAACGCCGTGGACAGCATTTTTTGCATGCGCCTGTTGCATCACATCGGCGAGCCGGCGCATCGCATGGCGATATTGAAGGAATTTCAACGAGTTACCCGCGACAGTGTGATTGTTTCGTTGTGGGTGGATGGCAATTTCAAGGCCTGGAAACGCAAGCGCCTGGAAGTGCAGCGCCGCAACAAAAGTGAGCAGGACAGTTACCGAAATCGATTTGTGTTACCGGCTGCTACTGTTGAGGCTGAGTTTGAGCAAGCTGGTTTCCGCGTCCAGGAGTGTTTGGACTTCATACCGCTGTATGCCATGTGGCGAGTGTACGTATTGCGCAAGAGGTAGCAGGATGGTGGTTGAGTACGTAGCAGGCAGTCACGTAGCTCCTGAGGAGCGGTTCGATTATTTCTGGCGGCAGCAGGGCGAGTGGGTCGAGGAACCCAATCGACGTCGGGGTGGCGAAAGCGGCGTACAGCGGGTGATCGGTACCAATGGGCGCTTGCTCTACAGCAAGCGCCAGACAGGCCATACCTACCGCAGCTGGCTGCATCCCTTTGGGCGGCCTACGGTGCTACGCGAGCGTGATGCGCTCAGGGGCCTGCGCTTGCTCGATGTGGGTGTTCCGGAGCTGGTGTTCTGTGGTGCCCGTCGTGATCCGGACCACCAGTGGAAGGCCTTGCTGGTGACGGCTTCATTGGACGGATTCGTGGAAATCGACAACTGGTACGCCGCCTGTGGTCGCGAGCAATGCGGGGAGCTGGTGCATGAGCGCCTGCTGGCTGAATTGGCGCAGACCCTGGCGCGCATGCACAAGGGGCGCTGGCAGCATGGCTGCCTGTACAGCAAGCATATTTTTGTGCGGGTCAGCGGGGCGGGTGAGGGCGCGACGGTCGAAGTGGCGCTGCTGGATCTCGAGAAGTGCCGCCAACGCTTGACCGCCCGCCGGGCCGCCGCCCATGACATGCAGCAATTGCGTCGCCATTCGTCGTGGAATACCGCCGACTGGCAAAAACTCAGCTACTTTTACCAAGCGGCGTTTGGCAGCGCTATCAAGGGTTTAACCTAATGAAGCTAGAAATAGCACGAGGTTTGTTTCTGTTGGGGGCCTTGGGCATCGCATCCCTGGCCCTGGCTGCCTGGGAGCAGCCCCGCACAGAAGTCCTCAGCGCGGTGCACAGTGGCGGGCAATGCCCGCTGCCACGGATCGCCAAGACCGCTGGGGTCACGCAGCCTGATCATCAGCTTTTGCTGTTTATGTTTGGGATGTCCCAAGGCATGAGGCCTGCGAGTTGAAGAGATTGACGCCCCGATAAAAGGCCTCGCATAGCGAGGCCTTTTTTGTGGACCACGGCAGAGCCCGAGCGCGCAACTACATCCCTTGTAGGAGCCGGCTTGCCGGCGATGACGCCAGTAAGAACACCTCGGGGATGTCAGGTATCCAACGTGATCGTTAACGACCATCGCCGGCAAGCCGGCTCCTACAGTGGGCGTCAACGATCAGGTCAGTGCCGTTACCGCGCCCATGGATAGGTACTCAATCAGCCAAGGGATCACGCTTGGCCAGCAACGTATACACACACGGCAATACAAACAAAGTAAACAAGGTGCCCACCGACATCCCCGTGGCAATCACCATTCCGATATCAAACCGACTGACCGCCCCGGCCCCCGTGGCAAAGATCAACGGCACCATGCCAAACACCATCGCCGCCGTGGTCATCAATACCGGGCGCAGGCGAATCGCCGCGGCTTCTTCTACCGCTTCTCGGGGTGTCAGGCCCTTGTCCTTGCGCAACTGGTTGGCAAACTCGACGATCAGGATCCCATGCTTGCTGATCAGCCCGATCAACGTCACCAACCCCACCTGGGTGTAGATGTTCATGCTCGACCAGCCGAGGAACAACGGGATCAACGCGCCGCAGATCGACAGCGGCACCGTCACCAGTATCACCAGCGGGTCACGGAAGCTCTCGAACTGTGCCGCCAGCACCAGGAAGATGATCGCCAGCGCCAGGCCAAAGGTGATCCACAACGCGCTGCCTTCCTGGATGAACTGGCGCGAGGCGCCGCTGTAGTCGAAGGCATAGCCGGCCGGGGTTTCTTCGATGGCGATCTGGCGCACGGTGTCGATAGCCTCGCCCATGCTGACAATCGGGAAGCCCGAGATCAGCGCCGAGTTGAGTTGCTGGAACTGGTTCAGTTGGCGCGGGCGGGCACGGTCGCTGACGCTGATCAAGGTCGACAGCGGCAGCAGTTCGCCCTGGGTGTTTTTCACGTAGTAATTGTTCAGCCACTCGGGGTTGTCCCGGTAGGCCCGTTCCACCTGGGCGATCACCTTGTAGCTGCGCCCATCAATGGTGAACCGGTTGATCTCTGCCTCCGCCAGCAAGGTCGCCAGGGTGCTGCCCAAGTCCTGCATCGACACCCCCATCTGCGCCGCCTTGGCGCGGTCGATGTCCACCACCACCTCGGGCTTGTCGAACGCCAGATCGATATCCACGAAGGCGAACTTGCCCGACTCCATGGCGCGCTTTTTCACACGGGCGGCCACTTGCAGCAACGACTCGTAGTCATTGGGGGTGTTGATCACAAAACCGAAGGGCAGGCCTTCACCGGTGCCCGGTAGCGACGGCAAATTGAAGCCGAACACCTGCAAGCCGGGGATCTGCTCCAGGCGTTTCTGCACCTCAGGCAGGATCTGCATTTGCGTGCGGTCGCGCTCGTTCCACGGCTTGAGCAGGAAGCCGCCGATACCCGATTGCACCCCGTTGAACCCATTGATCTGGAACGAGGAGTAGTACTCCGGGAAGTCCTTGAAGATTGCGATGAACTCGTCGGTGTAGGTGTTCAGGTAGTCCAGGTTGGTCGGCTGCGGCGCGCTGGCCATCATGAAGATGATGCCCTGGTCTTCGTCGGGGGCCAGTTGCGACTGAGTGAACTTGAGGAACACCGGGATCAGGCACAGCACGATCAAGGCAAACACAATCACCACCGGCCGGGTGTTCAAGGTGCCATGCAGCATTGTCTGGTAGCGGCGCTTGAGGCCTTCGAAGATGCGGTCCAGGCGGTGGCTCAGGCCGCTGGGGTTTTCGTCGTGGCGCAACAGCAGGGCGCACATCATCGGCGACAGGGTCAGGGCGACGATGCCGGAAATCACCACCGCACCGGCCAGGGTCAGGGCGAATTCCTTGAACAACGCCCCGGTCAGCCCCTCCAGGAAGCCGATGGGCGCGTACACCGCCGCCAGGGTGATAGTCATCGACACCACCGGCACGGCAATCTCCCGCGCGCCTTCCAACGCGGCGTCCAGCGGCGTCTTGCCGTCTTCTATGTGGCGGTGGATGTTTTCCACCACCACAATCGCATCATCCACCACCAGGCCAATAGCCAGCACCATCGCCAGCAGCGTCAGCAGGTTGATGGAGTAGCCCATCAATTGCATGAAAAACAGCACGCCAATCATCGACAGCGGGATGGTCACCACCGGGATCACCACTGAGCGCAGCGCCCCGAGAAACAGGAACACCACGACGATCACGATCAACACCGCTTCAAACAAGGTCTTGACCACCTCGTTGATGGAGGCCTGGATAAACAGCGTGGCGTCGTAGGCGATTTCTGCCTTGAGGTTGGGCGGCAACTGGGATTCCAGCTCCGGCATCAGCTTGCGCACTTCCTTGATCACATCCAGCGGGTTGGCGCTGGGCGTGGCCTTGATGCCGATGTACACCGAGGGCGTGCCGCCAAAGGAGCTGATGGCGTTGTAGTTTTCCGCGCCCATTTCCACCCGCGCCACGTCGCCGAGCAGCACCCGGCTGTCGCCATCGGTCTTGACGGTGATGGCGGCGAAGGCTTCGGCGGTCTTCAGGTCGGTATTGGCGTTGATGCTGGTGACCACATACTCACCCTTCACTTCGCCGGCGGCGGAGAGGAAGTTGTAGTTGCGCACGGCATTGGTGACGTCGCTGGCGCTCAGGCCAAAGCCGGCGAGCTTGATCGGGTCCAGCCACAGGCGCATGGCAAATACCTGGTTGCCGAGGATCTCGGCTTCGGCCATGCCAGGCAGGGTCGCCAGCTTGGGCTGGATCACCCGCGACAGGTAATCGGTGATCTGCGGGTTGCTCAGTTGCTGGCTGGAGAAGCTGATGTACATCAGCGCCGAGGCATCCGCGGCCTCCTTGCTCAACACCGGGTCTTCGGCGTCCTGGGGCAGCTTGTTCTTGACCTCGTTGGCCTTGGCCAGCAGTTCGGTAAACAGCCGGTCGCTGTTGGCGCCGATCCGCGCATAGATGGAAATCACCGAGAAGTTCTGGCGACTGACCGAGGTCATGTAGTCGATGCCTTCGGCGCTCGCCAGGCTTTGCTGCAGCGGTTGGGTGATGTAGCCCTGGATCGTCTCGGCATTGGCCCCGGGGTAAGCGGTAGTCACCGTGATCAGGGCATTTTCCATGGACGGGTATTGGCGCAGCGGCAGTTTGCTGTAGGCCTGGAAACCCAGGAGCACGATCAGCAGGCTGACCACCATGGCCAGCACCGGGCGGCGGATAAACGTATCGGTAAACGCCATGGCTCAGTTCCTTGAACCGTCGTTGCGCGGAGGTTGGCCAGGGCTGGCCGGCAAGTTTTTATCCGCCGTGATGGCGATGTGCGCGCCGCTGTCGAGCTTGATTTGCCCGGCGCTGACCACTTGCTCGCCACTGCTCAGGCCCTGGGTGACCAGCACCAGGCCGTCGCGTCGTTCGCCGGTCTCGATAAAGCGCCGCTCCGCGATCAGGATCGGTTGGCCATTGGCATCTTTTTCGAGGCTGCCGTCCTCGGTCTTTTTCTGCGCTACGACGTAGGCTGAATTGCCGTAGAGGGTGTAGGTAATTGCACTTTCCGGTATCACCACCTGGGCTTGCGGGTCGGGCAACAGTACCTGCAGGCTGGTGAACATGCCCGGCAGCAGTTTAGTGTCCGGGTTGGCCAGGGTGGCCCGCACCAGCACGTTGCGGGTGCTGCTCTCGACTTTCGGGTTGATCGCACTGAGGGTGCCGGGGAAGGTCTGCCTGGGGTAGGCCGAGACTTGCACCTGTACCCCCTGGCCGACAGCCAGCTTGGGCACCGATTGTTCGGGCACATAAAAGTCGACGTAGAGGCTGCTCAGGTCCTGCAAGGTGGCGATCACCGTGCCACTGGCCAGGTAGTCGCCCACATCGACCTGACGGATGCCGATAGTGCCGCTGAATGGCGCGACGATGTGTTTCTTGGCCAGGGAAGCCTTGAGCTGGTTGACCGTGGCCTTGTTTTTTTGCAGTTGCGCCGAGAGCCGGTCGAACTCGCCTTTGGAGATCGCCTGGCTGCCCACCAGTTGGCTGCCGCGCCCGTAATCGAGCTGGGCCAGGCCCAGGTCGGCCTGGGCGGTTTGCAGCAGGGCGTCTTCGACCGCGCTGTCGAGTTGCACCAGCGGTTGCCCGGCCTTGACCTTCTGGCCGGACTCGAACTGTACGTCCTTGACCGTTCCGGCAATCTCCAGGGCCAGGTTCACCCCCTGCAAGGCCTTGAGCGTACCCACCGCCGGCAGGCGCTGTTGCCAGGGTTGCTCGACCGCCGTGGCCACCGCCACGCTGATCGCCGGCTTGGGCGCGGAAAAGACCTGGATCTGCTGATAGATGGAAAAGGCTTTATAGCCCGCCAACAGCAGGACGATTAACAGGACAACGGCCAACATGATCAGCATGCGACGACGCAGCATATTCCGGTTCCTTGGAAAAAACTGAGGCAGACGAAGACGAACGATTGGGCACATTACTCCGAGTTTCGGCGCGATTCCAACTGGTAAATGCCGCCGCGTGCGCACAGGCTCAAGGGCAATGGTTTTGAGGCGCAGGGGAGTGGGAAAGGGGGCAGGCCTTTCCCGCAGGAGGTCAGGGGGCGGGCGTATCGCGCTTGGCCAGCACCGTATACACGCAAGGCAGGACGAACAACGTGAACAAGGTGCCGATGGACATGCCGGTGGCGATCACCATGCCGATATCAAAACGGCTGACCGCCCCCGGACCGCTGGAAAACACCAGCGGGACCACCCCCAGTACGGTGGCGATCGTGGTCATCAGTACCGGCCGCAAGCGAGTCGCGGCGGCTTCCTCGATGGCGGCCCGCGCAGACAAGCCTTGCTCCTTGCGCAACTGGTTGGCGAATTCGACGATGAGGATGCCGTGCTTGCTGATCAGGCCGATCAGTGTGACCAGGCCTATTTGTGTGTAGATGTTCAGGGTCGACCAGCCGAGGAACAGCGCGATCAGCGCACCGCAGATCGACAGCGGCACGGTCACCAGGATCACCAGTGGGTCACGCAGGCTTTCAAACTGTGCCGCCAGCACCAGGCCGATGATCGCCAGGGCCAGGCCGAAGGTGCCCCACAGCGCATTGCCCTCCTGCACGAACTGGCGCGTGGCGTTGCTGTAGTCAAAGGTGTAGCCCGCCGGCGCCTCCTCCCGGGCGATGGTTTGCACGGTCTCCAGCGCGTTGCTCATGCCGACGATCGGATACGCCGAGACCAGCACCGAATTGAGCTGCTGGAACTGGTTCAACTGCCGTGGGCGTACCTGTTGGCTGGACACGCTGATCAGTGTCGACAACGGTATCAACTGGCCCTTGGCATTTTTTACGTGGTAGTGGCTCAGCCAGCCCGGATTGTCCCGGTAGCTGCGTTCGACCTGGGCAATCACTTTGTAGAGATTGCCATCGATCCTGAAACGATTGATTTCTGTCTCTGCCAGCAGGGTCGCCAGGGTCAGGCTCAGGTCTTCCATGGACACGCCCATCTGCGCGGCCTTGACCCGGTCGATGTCAATCATCACCTCGGGCCGGTCGAACGCCAGGTCGATATCCACGTAGGCAAATTTCCCAGAGTCGATTGCCCGTTGCTTGACGCGTTCGGCCACCTCCAGCATCGATGTGTGGTCCTGCTGGGAGCTGATCACAAAACCAAAGGGCAGGCCCTCGCCGGTGCCCGGCAAGGACGGCAGGTTAAAGGCAAACACTTGCAGGCCGGGGATGCTGTCGAGCTTTTTGCGCAGGGGCGCCAGGACCTCCATCTGCGTACGCTTGCGCAGGTTCCAGGGCTGCAACTGGAAACCACCAACCCCTGAATGCACACCGTCCAGGCCATTGATCTGGAACGAGGCCTGGTATTCGGGCAGGGTCTTGAACTGCTCGATAAACGCCTGGGTGTAGGTATTGAGGTAGGCCAGGTTGGTCGGCTGCGGCGCACTGGCGAGGATAAAGATCAGGCCCTGGTCCTCATCGGGGGCCAGTTCCGAGAGGGTGAAGATGAGCATGGCCGGAATCAGGCCGAGTACCAGCAGGGCGAACACGATAACCACCGACTGTGCCCCCATGATCTGGTGCAGGCAGCGCTGATAGCGTTGTTTCAGGCTATTGAAGAACCGGTCGAGGATCAGCGCCAGGCCCTGTGGCTGTTGTTCCGGGCGCAGCAACAGGGCGCACATCATCGGTGACAGGGTCAGTGCGACGATGCCGGAAATCACCACGGCGCCGGCCAGGGTCAGGGCAAACTCCTTGAACAGCGCACCGGTCAGGCCCTGGAGAAAGCCGATGGGCGTATACACCGCCGCCAGGGTGATGGTCATGGAGATCACCGGCATACACACCTCCCTGGCACCCTTGATCGCGGCCTCGAGGGGAGATCGGCCTTTTTCGATATGCCGGTGGATGTTTTCCATCATCACAATGGCGTCATCGACCACCAGGCCGATGGCCAGCACCATGGCCAGCAGCGTCAGGACGTTGATCGAATAACCCATCAGTTGCATGAAAAACAGGCTGCCGATCAGCGACAGCGGAATGGTGATGACGGGAATCACCACCGAGCGCAAGGAGCCGAGAAACAGGAACACCACCAGCACCACAATCAGGATGGCTTCCATCAGGCTCGACAGAACGTGCTCGATTGAGGCGTTGATATACAGCGTCGAGTCGTAGGCAATGTCCGCATGCAGTTGGGGCGGTAGTTGCGCCTGCAATAGTGGCATCAGGTCGCGCACGCGCTTGCCCAGCTCCAGCGGGTTGGCATCGGGGGTGGGCTTGATGCTGATATAGGTTGCGGGCAGGCCGTTGAAAGAGCTGAAGCTGTCGTAGTTCTGGGCGCCTAGCTCCACTCGCGCTACATCACCGAGACGCACCTGGCTGTCGCCGCTGGTTTTCAAGGTAATGGCCCGGAAGCCTTCAGCCGATTGCAGTTCGGTATTGGCCGTGACGCTGGTTACCACGTACTCGCCGGTGGCATCGCCGGCGATAGACTGCACGTTGTAGCGCTTGATGGCCTGGGTCACATCGCTGGCGCTCAAGCCAAACCCGGCGAGCTTCAGCGGGTCGAGCCACAGGCGCATGGCAAAGCTCTGGTTGCCGATGATCTGCGCCTCGGCCATGCCCGGTAACGTCACCAGGCGCGGCTGTACCACCCGCAGCAGGAAGTCGGTGATTTGCGCGTTGTTCATGGTGTCGCTGGAAAAGCTCAGGTACATCAGCGCGGTGTTGTCTGCGGCGACTTTGCTCAGGACCGGATCGTCAATATCCCGGGGCAGTTGATTGCGCACTTCATTGGTCTTGGCCAGCAGCTCGGTGAACAAGCGGTCGCTGTCGGCACCGACGCGGCCATAGATGGAAATAATCGACACATTCTGCCGGCTGGAAGAGCGCATGTAGTCGATGCCTTGCGCGCTTGCCAGGCTTTTCTGCAACGGTTGCGTGATATAGCTCTGCACGGTCTCGGCGCTGGAGCCCGGCGCGAGCGTGGTCACCGTGATCAGTGCACTTTCCATCTGCGGGAACTGGCGCAGCGGCAGTTTCCCGTAGGCCTGCCAGCCCAGCAGCACGATCAACAGGCTGACGACCAAGGCCAGCACGGGGCGGCGGATAAACAGGTCGGTGAAGGTCATTCGGCGTGCTCCGGAGGGGGCGCCAAGGGCGGTTCATCGGGTTGCGTGCGATCAATACTGATATGCACCGGGGTGCCGTTCTGCAGCTTGATCTGGCCCGCCGTGACGACCTGTTCGCCTTTGGCCAGGCCCTTGGCAATCACGATATCGCCATCGCGTCGCTCGCCCGTTTCAACCAGGCGTTGTTCAGCGATCAGGCCCCCTGGGCCCTCATTGCCGGTGTGGGGTTTCACGACGTATACGTACTGGCCGTATGGGCTGTAGGCGATCGCGCTTTCCTGGATCACGACATGGGAGGAGGGGGTGTCCAACAGCACCTGCAAATGGGCGAACATCCCCGGTAGCAGATATTTGTCCGGGTTGGCCAGGGTCGCACGCACCAACACATTTCGCGTGTTGTCGTCGACGATGGGGTCGATGGCACTGATGCTGGCGCGACTGAAAAGCCCTGGCCGTGCCGAAACTTCAACCTGCACCGGCTGGCCGATCTTGATCAGTTGGACGGCCTGCTCGGGGACATGAAAGTCCACGTAAAGGCTGCGGGTGTCCTGCAGGCTGGCGATCACCGTGGAGCTTTGCAGGTAGTCACCGATGTTGACTTGACGGATACCGATAGTGCCGTCGAACGGCGCGACGATCTGTTTTTTTGCCAGGGCCCAGCGGCGCTGTGCAACCAGGGCCTTGTTGCGGTTGAGCTCGGCGGACAGGCGATCGAACTCGCCCTGGGAGATGGCATTGATACCCACCAGTTGGTGCCCACGCTGAAAGTTCTGCAGCGCCAGGCTGCGATCGGCCAGGGCCACGTCCAACTCGGCCTGTTCGGCCTGGTGTTCGAGCTGCAGCAGGGTTTGCCCGGCCTTGACCGCCTGCCCCGAGTCGAAGTGCAACTGAGTGACGACGCCGGGTACCTCGATACTCAGGTTGATACCTTGCAACGCCTTGAGCGTGCCGGCCGCGGGCAACTGGCGCTGCCAGGGTCTTTCCACGGCATTGGCCACGGCCACGCTGACGGGGGGCTTGGGCGCATGCAGCAATTGCAGTTGCTGGTAAATCCAGAATGCCTTGTAGCTGGCAAGCATCAGCACGACCAAGAGGACGATGCTGAGCATGGTAATCATCCGGCGGCCCGGCATAGTTACTTCCTTGTGAGGGTGACGTGGTGCGTGGGGCGCACGCAGGAGCGCCGCTGGCACGGTGAGCCACGCAGTCTTCACGAGAAAGGCGGGTGCTATAAGACGCAAAGTCGCGAGTGTGTGTGTGAAGTCTGCTCCCTCGTCGAGGGGCGTTTTCACAGGTCGCGTAGGATTTTTTCAGTGGGGCGGCTCCCAGGTATCAGCCCGGGAGCGCTGCGATGGCGTCAGATCAAATGCAGGTGGTTATCCCAGAACCCAGTTGGCAGATCCAGGGGCTTGGCCACCAGTTGAGGCTGGCGGCAATCGTAGAAACGGCAGCGGCCCTGGCCGGATGTCACGACAAACCCGTCCGCTACCGCACCCACGCCGGCACAGTCGGGCAACGGCCCGTCCAGGCGCAGTTCGCCGCTGTCCATGTCCCAGATAAAGAAGCGATTGCCCCGTGGCGCGGTCAGTGCCACCAGGCGCAGCTCACTGTGTACCGCCACGCTGGCGGTGTAGTGCCCCATGGCCTGCAACTGCTCGTCCGCCACCGGGAACGCCACGAACGGCTGGCCCGGACGCTTGATCGCCAACAGCTCGGAACGCTCCTGTGACGGGCCCATGAACTGTTGCCCGGTGAGGATCGTGCCATCGCTGGCGATCCCCATATGGCGCACGCTGTTCATGGGTTGGCCGAGGGTTTCCTTGCTCAGTAGCGTGCCGTCGCGCTGCATCAGTACCAGGCTGGGTTCCATGGCGTTGAGGTTCATCTCGACCCGGCTTTCGGCCTCGGTGCGGATCCCGCCATTGGCCACGATCAGAGTCTCGCCATCGGGCATCCACGACACCTGGTGCGGGCCGATGCCATGGGTGGAAAGCTCCCCACTGTGCACCAGGCGCTCACCTTCGAACCGGTACACCCCCAACAGGCCGCGACCGGGGTCGGTGGTGTCGTTTTCCGTGGCATACAGCCAGTCGCCACTCTTGTGGATCACCGCATGCCCATAAAAGTGCCGGTTGGCCTGGGACGTCACGGTTTGCAGCAGCGTGCCGTCGCGCAGGTCCACCAGGTAGCTCTCGGTGCCCGGGCGGCGGGCCACGAACAGCGCGATGGGCAGGCTCGGGTGGTTGATGATGTCGTGGCAACGCTGGCCAACCTGGGTGGCGAACACCTGGCTGCCATCCAGGCGATAGCCCACGGCGTAGTGCTTGCCATCGCCATCATCCCGGGCCGACAGCAGCAGCGGGCTGTCGCCCTTGCGCTTGAACAGCGTCCAGCCGCCCAGGGTGATTGCACTGAGCAGCACGCTACCAATGGCCAAAGCCTGTCGCCTGAGCATCATCAGTCACCGTCGTTGGCATTGAAGCCCAGTTGGATGCCCAGCGCCTTGGCCAGTTCGCCTTCGTGCAGGCGGTGGACCACGTTGAGGCTGTCGTAGATAGCGTTGAGTTGCTCGCGCCCGGCGTCGTCGGCCAGCAGTTCATTGAGCGAACGCTGGTTGCTGTCGAACAGTTTCAGGGAGGCTGCGTAGGCTGCGTCGATCTTCTCGGCCAGAGGCTTCTGGTCGGCAGGCAGCAGGCCGCGCAGGCCCTTGTTGTCGACCCCGACCCAAACGGTCTGGGCCGCCGCGAGGCTGGCTCGCAAGCCTTGCAGGGACGATTGGCTGCGCCACGCATCGGCCTGGAACGGCTGGGGGATGCCCTTGGACAGGCGACCCATCGGCGTGCCGAGTTTTTTCTTCAGGGTGTCCAGGGCCGTGACCTGCACGCGCAGCAGTTCGGCGATGGCTTCGTGGGAATCGGCGTAGCGCTGGTTAGGAAACTTGGTCATCTGCGCCAGCATGCCGTCGGTGCTGTTCCAACTGGCCAGAATTTCTTCGGCCAATTGCTTCTGGCGCTCGCCGATGGCGATCAGCAGCGGGCAGTAGCGGGCTTTCTGGGCGTCGTTGGCGATGTCGGTCTTGGCGTCATACAGGATGTATTCGTAGGCCGACAGGCCTTGCACCACAACGCTGGACTTGGCCAGGGCGGCGGCATCGATCTGCGGCTGGGCGGTGGCCAGTTGCTCGACCTGACGGCCAACGAGGTTTTTCTTGTCTGGCCAGAACTGCACCTGCCAGGCGCGATTGCCCTCGGCCAGCGGGCCGATCAGCAGCGGTTGCAACTCGGCCCAGGCTTTTTGCGCGTGGAGGAAGTCGGCGCGGGCGGTCTCCAGGGATTCCTTGCCTTGGCAGTAAGCCAGGGCGCTGACGGCCAACTGCCGGTCAGCTTCGACCCAGCGGCTGTAGGTCGGCAGGATCACTTGCTTGGCGATGGCCGCCGAGGTGACCGCTTGCGGATCCTGCGGCGCGCAGGCGCCAAGGGCCAGGGCGGCGAGGCTGGTGAACAACAACTTGGGACGGAACATGTCGAGCTCCCTTCAATAATTGGGGCAAAGCTTATAGAGAATTCAGGAACGCGAGCAATGCTGCTCGCTGCTGCGCATTAAAAGACAACACCTGTTGCTGCGCCGCCTGGGCTTCACCGCCGTGCCACAGCACGGCTTCAAGCAGGTTGCGGGCGCGGCCGTCATGCAGGAACTGGGTGTGGCCACTGACGTTTTGTGTCAGGCCAATGCCCCACAACGGCGGCGTGCGCCAGTCGCGGCCACCGGCCTTGAATTCGGTACGGTTATCGGCCAGGCCCTCGCCCATGTCGTGCAGCAGCAAGTCGCTGTACGGGCGGATGACCTGGTTGGCCAGCTCCGGCTCGGCGGCATTGCTGGCCGTGGTGAACGTGGGCGTGTGGCACGCCTGGCACCCGGCCTGGAAAAACAAGTTTTTGCCGGCCAGCACCTGTTGCGCATTGACATCACGGCGCGCCGGTACGGCCAGGTTGCGGGTGTAGAACAGCACCAGGCGCAGGATGTTATCGCTGACTTCCTGCTCGCCATTTTCGCCATTGCCGTTGGGCGCCTGCTTACAGGCAACCTGTGCGTCGGTACAGTCATCCATGGGCCGCAGGCGGGTGGTCAGGCCCATATCACCAGAAAACGCGTGAACATTTTGTTGATTGAGGTTCGGTTGCCCGGCTTTCCAGCCAAAGCGCCCGAGCACGGTTTTTTGCTGGGCATCATCCCAGACCCAGTTCGGGCGGCCGAGCACGCCGTTTTTGTCCGGGCGTTTGCTGGCGTTTTGCAGGATGTCCGCGTCGCTGATGGCTTCGAGCAAGCCCAGGCCGATCATCGGCGGCGCCACGCGCGCAGAAAACCGCGTATCCGGGTGCATCGGCCCGTAGCCGAGCTGGGTGATCTGCAGGCTCGGCTTGCGCAACTCGACCACCGTGCCGTCCTTGAACGTGACGTTGACCGGGGTGTAGTCGACTCGCACCTTGCCTTCCGGGGCCACACCGGGCACGGCCATGTCCTGCAACTGCCCGCCGTACACCGGCTCGGGGACGATCCCCAGTTGCTCGATGACCTTGGCGTAGGGCGGCGAATCCGGGATCGACAGGCGCACCAGCATGGACACCGCGTTGCTGGCCTCAGGCAAGGGCGGATGACCGCGGCCATCCTTGATATGGCAGTTCTGGCAGGCATTGGTGTTGAACAGCGGCCCCAGCCCATCACGGGCGGTGGTGGTGGCCGGGGCGATCACCCACGGATTGCGGAAAAAACTGTTGCCGACGCTGAAGTCCAGGCGGCGCGTTGGCGCCAGGTTGGCCGAGGGCAGCGAAAAGGCATTCTGGTCGGTCTTCCTTACCGTCGTGCTGCCTCCCGAACGCGCCTCACCCGGCTCGGCCTGGGTAAACGTCGGCGGCGGGGCGTCATCGCAGGCACTCAGGCTCATGGCCATCAAGAGTGCAGACAGGCGAAGAGGCAAGCGGGGCATCGATAATCCTGGAAGACGGGCGACGGTGGATGAAATTCAGGGGGCAAAGTCTAACAGGGCGGGGCGGATTGAATAAGAGCAATTATCGTTTGCTCCAATCTGATGCATTCCCGCTAGAATGGCCGCACATTTTTCCTGGAGGTGGCCAATGCAGGCTCTCGACGCTTTGCTCAACCGTGTTTCCGTACCGCGCCTGCTGGAGCCGGCCCCCACTGCCGAGCAGCGCGAAGTGCTGTTCGCGGCAGCCATGCGTGCACCGGATCACGGCCAACTGCGGCCTTGGCGCTTCCTCACCGTGGAAGGCGCGGCCCGTGAGCAAATGGGCACCCTGCTGGCCGAAGCGGCCCGCCTGCAAGACCCCGAGGCCCCGCAAGCGGTGATCGACAAGGCGCAGAACGGCCCATTGCGTGCGCCGCTGGTGGTGGTGGTGATTGCCCGTCTGCAGGAACACTTCAAGGTGCCCAAGTCCGAGCAGTTGCTGGCGGCGGCCTGTGCGGCCCACGGTATTTTGCTGGCGGCGTATGCCCAGGGGATCGGTGCGGTGTGGCGCACCGGCGAGTTGTCGTATTCGGCGCATGTGGCCAAGGGCCTGGGGTTGACCGCGGGTGAGGAAGTGATTGGCTTCCTTTATCTGGGGACCGCGCAGAACCCGCCGCGTACGGCGGCCAAAGAAGACATCACGGCGTTTGTCAGCGCCTGGACCGGTCTCTGACCCACCGCAAACCTATGTGGGAGCGGGCTTGCTCGCGAATGCGGTGGGTCAGTCAATACATTCATTACTGACCCACCGCATTCGCGGGCAAGCCCGCTCCCACATTTGATCTTCACTGCTTTGAGCATTGCGTTCGCTTAACTGATCGGTATTAGGGCAAGCCCACTCCCGCAAGGGGTATTTCATTGTTTTCAGGACCTGGGCTTACACCCGGAACTGATCCATCAGTTTCATCTGCTGATTGGCCAATGCATTCAATTGGCTGCTGATCGCCGCTGATTCAGTGGCCTGGCCAGTCAACGTCTCGGTCACGGTACGGATCGCCGAAACGTTGCGGTTGACCTCTTCGGCCACGGCGCTCTGTTCTTCGGCGGCGCTGGCGATTTGCAGGTTCATGTCGCTGATCACCGTCACCGCATCGCTGATCTTGCCCAGGGCCTGGACCGCCTGCTGGATCTGCCCGGCGTTGTTCTGTGCCTGGCTCTGGCTCGAATGCATGGTGGTCACCACCCCACGGGTCGCACTCTGGATACGTTCGATCACCAGGCGGATTTCTTCCACCGAATCCTGAGTGCGCCGCGCCAGGTTACGTACCTCGTCCGCCACTACCGCAAACCCCCGCCCGCTTTCCCCGGCGCGCGCGGCTTCAATCGCGGCATTGAGGGCCAGCAGGTTGGTCTGCTCGGCAATGCTGCGGATCACCTCCAGCACCGAGCCGATCTGCTCGCTGTTGACTGCCAGGGCTTCGACTTCGGTCACCGCCTTGCTGACTTCTTCGGCGAGGGTGGTGATATCGCGGGTGCTGCGCTCGATAATCGCCAGGCCTTCGCGGGCCGATTGATCGGCGCCGCGCGCTGCACTGGCCGCGTTTGAGGCGCTGTTGGCCACATCATGGGCGGTGGCGCTCATCTCGTTGGAGGCGGTTGCCACCTGGTCGATCTCGCGGAACTGTACCTGCATGCCTTCGCTGGTCTGGCGGGCGATTTCCGAGGACTGGTCGGCGGTGCCGCGGGCTTCGGTGATGCTCTGCTTGATCTGGGCGATGGTCGGTTGCAGTTTGTCGAGGAAGCGGTTGAACCAACTGACCAGCTCCCCCAGTTCGTCTTTTTTCGTGTAGGCCAGGCGTTGGGTCAGGTCGCCGTCGCCGCTGGCAATGTCCTTGAGCATCGCCGCCACGCTGTTGATCGGGCGGGTCACGCCGGTAGCGGTCAGCCACATCAGCAGCAGGCCCAGCAGGCCGGCTACGGCGCCGACCAACAGCGCTTGCAGCGTGCCACGGGCCTGGGCCTCGTCGAGGACCCCTTGCAGCTTGACCGAGTCGGCCAGCAGCACGTCCTTGGGCAGTTTGATCACCACGCCCCAAGGCTTGGCATCGGCAATCGGCTTGACCGGATACACCGCGCGAATCGTATCGTCCTGCTCGCGGACCTTGCGCGTGTCACTGGACAGCAGTTGCACGATCTCTTTGCCTTCGGCGCCGAGCACATCGACGATGCTCTTGCCGACCTTGTCCGGCTCGCCGCTGAAGCTGGCAATCAGGCCACTGCTGGAGAGGATTTCCATGATCCCGGCGCCGTCAAACAGCTCTTTTTGCGCGGTATTGGCCGCCGCTTGCAGGGCATCCAGCGCAATGTCGACGCCGATCACCCCAATGACCTTGCCGTCGGCCAGCAGCGGCAGGGAGATGGTGGTCATCAGCATCGACTTGCCGGCGACTTCATCGGCGTACGGGTCCAGCAGGCAAACGTTGCGGGTATCCCGTGGGCAGGTGTACCAGATGTTGTAGGGCGTACCGCTGAGGTTGAGGGTGGTCTTGGTCAGGTCCGCTTCCACCATCACGGTGTTCAGCCCTTCGCCACCGGCACGGCTCCAGTAGCTGGAGAACCGCCCGGCCTCGTTGGAGGCGCGCAGCTTGTCGTCGATAAATTCGCTGTCCTTGCCATCCAGGCCGTTGGGTTCAAACGACAACCAGATCCCCAGCACCTTGGTATTGCGCTCGAACGCAGTCTTGATCCGCTGGTTGAGTTCCTCGCGCACGGTGGCCGCTTCCAGCGAACGCTTGGCGGCCATGTTACGCAGGTCCTTGACCTGGTCGGCGAGGGCGGTGACCACCAACAGGCTCTCGCCGAAGGCTTTCTGCACCTGCACGGCCTGCTCGGCGGCCTTGGCCTGGAGCAGGTTCTCCACGCTGGCGGTGAGCATGCGCGAGCTGGACGCGCTGACCAGTTGGTCGTTCTGGTTGGACTGGTAGATATTCAGGCTGACGATCAGCGCAATCACCCCCAACAGGCAGAGACCGGACAGCAGCACGATTTTCAAGCGGATGGAGAGGGTGTCGAACATGGGCTTACTCGCGATTGGACTTGTTGGTGTGCAAGCAGGGCAACGGCCAAGTCCATTCGGCGCTATGCCCGGAACATCGGCACCGACGGGTAATTCATGAGGAATAGGCGATGAGCGGTAGGGCGCTCAGGCAGCGGTTCGCGCGAGTCGTTCGGGGCGTGACCAGATCCACAGGTTACCCAGGCTCATACCGGCGATGGCCAGGTAGATCGGCCAGCCGTGATCGAGCATCACCAGCATCAGGCCGGCACACAGCAACATGCTCACGGTGGCGCTGACCTTGGCTCGACGGGCGATGATCTTGCCGTTGCGCCAGTTGAACAGGATCGGCCCGAACAGCCGGTGGTTTTCCAGCCAGGCGCTCAGGCGCGGCGAGCTCTTGGTGGCGGCCCAGGCGGCCAGCAGGATGAATTCGGTGGTGGGCAGGCCCGGCACGACAATCGCGATCAAGCCGATCCCCAGGCTGACATAGGCCAGCAGGCCGAACAGGATTCGGGCGAGTTTGGAGGAGGATTGGGCGGGGGCTGTCATAGGTACGATTTGTCAGGGTTTCGAAAAATCTGAAAATGGAGCGCGATCAACATGTGGGAGCTGGCTTGCCTGCGATGCAGACGCTGCGGTGTATCAGTTAGACCGAGGCGATGCTATCGCAGGCAAGCCCGCTCCCACACAACCCCGCTCTCACATTCATTGCATTCCAGCAGCGCGATCAGGCCAGTTCTGGGGCGCTAGCGTACGCCTGTTCCAGCAACACGGTGAAGCGTACAAACGCATCCACGGCACCTTTTTCTGCTGCGGCTTCTTCTTCGGCGCTCAGTTCCAGGCTGTCGAGGGTGCGGGTGAAGCTCTTCCAGCCTTCTGCACGACCACCGGCTGGCTCGCCCAGGTGACGGGCACCGAAGGTTTCGCTCAGGCCCAGGCCGACGGCACGCTTGATCAGGAACGCTGCGCCCAGCTTGGAACCTTCGGACACGAACAGCCAGCCCAGGGCCTGGGCCTTGCTCGGGTTCTGCACGGCACCGGCCACGGGGGCGGGTACTTCGGTTTCCAGGTCGGCCAGGTCCAGCTTGGCGGCTTCGGCGCGGCAGCGCTCGGCCAGGTCCGGCACCAGCTTGATCAGCTCGGGATCGTTGTACAGCGCCACCAGTTCCGATTGGAACAGGTACTGCGCCACCACGAAACGGGCGAAGTTGGCCTGGGTTTCAAACGGGGCGTGAGCCTTGACCAGGGCATCGAGCTTGGTGTGCGGCTCGTTGGTGATCTGGTTCAGGCGCTGGGAGCGCAGGCTTGCGCGTTCTGCGGTAGTGGAAGCGGTCATTGGATGTCCTTGAGAAGGAAAAGCGCCTTGTTGCCAGGCTGTTATTACTAGACGAACAAGAAGACGCGTCACAGTAAAAAATCCTCACCCCGCCGGCGATAAAACCGGCGAGGTGGGGCTGCATGGGTCAGATGTCCCAGATCAGGTTGATCGCAAAGTTGCGTCCTGGCTGGGTCAGGCGGTCCAGGCTGGCTGGCGACGTCACGCCGGCTTCGCCCACACCGTCGTAGCTGCGCACGTCATCCCAGTTCCAGTATTTCTTGTCGGTCAGGTTGTACAGGCCGCCGTTGACGGTCAGCTCGTCGGTGACTTTGTAGAAGCCGGTCAGGTCGACGATGCCAAAGCCCGGGGTCTTGAACGGGCCATTGGCCTTGATGCCGGTCGGGGTAAAGAACGTGGCGCTGTCGACCCGGTTCTGTTTCTTGACCAGGGTCCAACTGACCAGCGCACCGTAGGTGTCCTGGTCGTAGCCAAGGCCGAACACACCCTTGAGCGGGTTGACGCTGTTCAGCGGCTGGCCGGTTTCGTCGTTGCGCCCGTGGGCGTAGGCAATCGCGCCCTTGGTGTACAGGCCTTGCGGTGCGCCGAAGGCGTCCAGGTTCAAGCGCCCTTTGACCTCCATGCCCTTGATGGTGGCACGCTTGATGTTGCCTGGCTGGAAGATGGTGCCGGTTGGGCCCAGCGCAGCGTTGTCCTCGTCAATGAAGTCGCGGTACTTGTTATAGAACACCGCGACGTCGAAATTGCCTGCGTCGAAGTTGCCACGGATCCCGGTTTCGTAGCTCTTGCTGGTTTCCGGCTTGAGGTTCGAGTTGGGCTCGACGACGTAGCCTTCGCCCAGGTTTTCAAAACGGCCATACAGCGCTTTGGCTGATGGCGTACGGAAACCTTCGGCGTACTGGCCAAACCAGGTGTACTGCTCGGTCAGTGCGTAGGTCACGCCCAGTTTTGGCGAGAAACGATGCCAGGTTTTGTTCGAGTCGTCGTGGGGGAACTTGCGGTCCGGGTCGGTGGTATTGAGGAACTCTTCGGTCAGCTTGGGTTTGAGCTGGATGTAGTCGTAGCGCACGCTCGGCAGGAAGGTCCAGTCATTCCAACTGATCTGATCCTGGGCGAACAGCGCGTAGCTGTTGATGGTCGGATCGGGGAAGTCGCTGGCTTTTTTCACGCTGTCGGCAGGGGTTGGGCTCGGTGCGCCAATGGCGGTACACCCGGCGCCTACAGCCAGGCAGGTCGCCGCACCTTCGCGCGAACCGGTGACTTTCTGCTGCTTGATCGTGGTGCCGTAGGTCAGCAGGTGATCGGTGTCGCCGATGACGAAGGCCTTGTCCAACTGCGCGTCGAACACCCACTGCTTTTCTTCGTAGAGGGTGTCGCGGGTCCGCAGTACGCGGCGGCCGGCCTGATAGATTTCGCTGGTGGCCTGGTCGGTCTTGGCGATCTGGTAGTTGAGGCTGGTCTTGATGTGATCGGCAATCGGCGAGTCGAGGGAAAACTTGTTTTCCAGGCCAAAGCGCTCGCGGGTGATGGTGTCGTTACCGCGACGGTCACGGTACATATTCATACCCTGGCCTTCGAGGAAGATCCCGCCTACCGCGCTTTTCTGGTTGATGTCGCGGTCGTCCTTGTACTTCTCGTAGGTCAGGCCCAGGCGGTTGTCTTCGCCGTAGTTCCAGCCCAGCTTGGCCAGCACGTTGGTGGTGCGCACGTCTTCCGGGTTGGCGCCGGTGCGGGCCAGGCCGGTGGCGTTGTTGCCGTTGTAGGACTCCATCTCGTGGCCATTGCGCTGGCTCAGGTGCAGCAAGCCGTCGAAGTCCTGCACCCGCCCGGCGACGGTGCCGGAGGTCAGCCAGCTTTCGTCCGCCGAGCTGTAGCCGGTCTTCAGGCGCGCGCCCACATCCTGGCCGGGCTTGATGATGTCGTCCGGGTCGAGGGTGAAGTAGCTGACGGCGCCGCCGATGGCGCTGCTGCCGTACAGGGCCGAGGCCGGGCCGCGGATAATCTCGACGCGCTTGACGATTTCCGGGTCGACATAGTTGCGGCGGGTCTTGGCGTACGGGCCGTTGAAGAAGTTGTCCGGCACCTCTACACCGTCCACCTGGGTGAGGATGCGGTCGCCGTCGATGCCGCGAATGTTGTAGCCGGAATTACCGGAGCGGGTGCCGGCGCCACCGACCGAGACGCCCGGTTCGTAGCGCACCAGTTCGCGGATGGTGTTGACGTTCTGGCGGTCCAGCTCCTCGCGTTCATGCACGCTGACGGTGCTGGGCACGCTGTCGACCGCCTGTTCCGTACGGGTGGCGCTGATGGTCATTTGTTGCAGGGTGAGAGCGCTACCCGCCGTGCGCTTTTCCAGGACGATGTTGTTATTGCCCAGTTTGCGGTAGTTCAGGTTGGTCCCCACCAACAGCCGGTCCAGGGCTTTTTCCGGGGTCAGCGAGCCGCGCACGCCAGGGGAGGAAACCCCTTGGCCCAGTTCGGCGGGCAGGCCGATCTGCCAGCCGGTGACGGCGGTAAAGGCGTTGAGTGCCGAGACCAGGGATTGCTGCTCGATGCTGAAGGTGTAGTTGGCGTGGCTGCGCGCCGCGGGTTCGGCGGCAGTGGCCGTGAGGACCGGGCTGCCCGCCAGCAGGATGGCGGCGGTCAGCAGGCACAGCGTAGGCGAAGAGGACCGGCGGTTGAAACGAGAGGACATCGAGAGCGCTCCGAGGGACGAGTCTTATAGTTGCGAGCCTGAATCAAATAGGAATCAGTTGCATTGGCTAAGACGAGACGTACCAGCGGTGGCTATCGAGTAAAAATAATTATTCTCAGTTGAGAATCACTAGCGCAGGGAACTCCGAGAGTTTGGCCGAGGTGATGTGGGCCAGGGAACGCACCACGTCCAGCGGTTGGTCCAGACGGTAATTACCGGTCACGGCGACGCTGGCCAGTTGCTCGTTGGTATTGACGATCCAGCCCGGGTAATAGCGCCGCAGCTCTGCCAGCACCTCGCTCATCGGGCAGTTTTCAAAGACCAGCCGGCCCTGGACCCACGCCAGTTCCTTGGTGGCATCGAGCTTGGCCGGTTGGCCGAAACCCTTGGGGCCGACGCGAATGCTCTCGCCGGCACTCAGGCGCACCCGGTTGTTGCCGAAGGTGGTGCTCAGGTCGACATCCCCGCGTTGTACCTGCACCTGCGCCTCACCGTTGAGATAGCGCACGGCAAACGCCGTATCGCTGACGCTGGCGCGCACCGGGCCGGCGTCGATCTGCAGGGGCAGGCCACGGTTGGCCGCGACTTCGAAAAACGCCTCGCCCTGATACAGGCGGGCGATGCGCTGATGCTCGTCGATGGTGCTGGAAAACGCCGAGTTGGTGTTGAGCAGCACCTTGGAGCCGTCATCCAGTTGCAGGCGCTGGCGTTCACCGACCACGGTCAAATGATCGGCCTGCAGGCGCACCGGCAGGTTGCTGAAGCTGAACAGCCCCAGCAGCAACACCGCCGCCGTGGCCAATGGCTTCCAGTGCGGCTTGATGCGCCGCCAGGCGCTGGGCTTGCGCGGCGCATTCAGGGCCACGGCGGCGCTGTGCACCGGCGCACCGCCCCAGGCGGCCTGGGCTTTGGCGAAGGCTTGGGCGTGACTCGGGTCGGCATCCAGCCAGGCCTGGAACTCGGCTTGCTGGCCAGGCTGCGGGCACTGCAAAGCGATCAGCCAGTCGAGGGCTTGGTCCATGGCCGCATGTTGCAACACCTCATGAGCCAGCTCATGGGGGTGCAGTTTGTTCGGGTCCGTCACGGTGTTCCTCGGGTCTTCGCCACGTTTTATTCAATAGCTTTTGTGACATTGCTGTCGGCTTGTCCCGACAAAGCTTAAGGGTGATCGAGCCGTTCGGCCACACCTATGCAGATGGCCATGATCAATTTCAGTTCCTTTTGCACGGTGCTCAAGGACACCTGCAACTGGTCGGCAATCTCCTGGTAGCTGCAACCGTGCAGGCGGCTGAGGATAAAGATCTGCTGCTGGCGGGCGCTCAACTGCCCGAGGCTGACGCTCAGGTGCTCCAGCAATTGCTCGGCGTGGGCGGCGTCTTCGGGCGTGGTGACTGGCGAGGCGACGCTTTGCAGGACATCCATCGGGACATCTTCCTGCAAGGTGCGGGACTGGATCCGACGCGAGCGTAGATGATCCAGGGCCAGGTTGCGCGCGGTCTGGAACACGAAAGGTTCGAGGTGATCAATCGGTCGTTCGCTGAGGGCCCGTGTGACGCGCAGGTAGGTTTCCTGCAACAGGTCCTCGGCGGTGCTGTGGTTATTCACCATCCGCTGCAAGGTGCGCAGTAGCACCACCCGTTGGGTGAGGAAGACTTGATTGAAGCGAGATAGGCTCACAGTGATACCGGACCGATTGGCAGTTAATGATAATGCTTATCATCAGCGCAAATGGCAAGTGGCGAATGTATGAGCTTGCACGAATCCCTGTGGGAGCTGGCTTGCCTGCGATTGCATCACTGAGTGGCGGCAGATACACCGCGCCGTCTGCATCGCAGGCAAGCCAGCTCCCACACAAGCCCGCTCCCACAGGGGGGGTTACTCGGCGTTACACAGCGCCAGGCAGTTATCCAGCATGCGGTTGGAGAAGCCCCATTCGTTGTCGTACCAGGCCAATACCTTGAGCAGCTTGCCGCTGGACTTGGTGTGGTTGGCGTCGAAGATCGACGACAGCGGGTTATGGTTGAAGTCGCTGGAAACCAGCGGCAGGGTGTTGTAGCCGAGGATTTTCGAGTGCTGGCTGGCTTCTTTGAGCAGCGCGTTGACCTCATCGGCCGTGGCTTCTTTTTTCAGTTGCACGGTCAGGTCCACCAGCGACACGTTGATCACCGGCACCCGCACCGCCATGCCGGTCAGCTTGCCTGCCAGTTCCGGCAGCACCAGGCCCACCGCTTCGGCAGCGCCGGTCTTGCTCGGGATCATGTTCTGCGTGGCCGAACGGGCGCGGTACGGGTCGGTGTGGTAGACGTCGGTCAGGTTCTGGTCGTTGGTGTAGGCATGAATGGTGGTCATCAGGCCGCTTTCGATACCCAGCTCGCGATGCAGCACCTGGGCCACCGGCGCCAGACAGTTGGTGGTGCAGGAGGCGTTGGAGATGATCTGGTGGGATTGACGCAAAATGTCATGGTTGACCCCGTAGACCACGGTGGCATCCGCGCCCTTGGCCGGGGCCGAGATGATCACCTTGCGCGCACCGGCGCTAATATGGGCGGCGGCCTTGTCACGGTCGGTGAACAGGCCGGTGCATTCGAACACCACGTCGATCTTGTGTGCAGCCCACGGCAGGTCGGCGGGGTTGCGAATGGCACTCACGGCAATCCGGTCGCCATTGACGGTCAGGCTTTCCTGATCGTGAGCGACCTCTGCATCGAAAGTGCCATGGACGGTGTCGTATTTGAGCAGGTGGGCATTGATCGAACTGTCGCCCAGGTCATTGATGGCGACGATCTGCAAATCCTGACGGTAGCCTTGGGTATAAAGTGCGCGCAGGACGTTGCGGCCAATGCGGCCAAAACCATTGATTGCAATTCGAAGAGTCATTTGAAAGCGCCTGTCGTCGATTTGTTGTAAGAATTACAAGATTATTCGCATAAAAATAGAAAACAAGCCTTTTTAGTGGCAATATTTTGTTCAATCTACAACGAGTGACCTGAATCAACTGGTCCGATTGGTCAAGTAACTCCCTGCCAACCTCTTCGCGGCGGGCTTTTGACCAGCATAGACACTCAGGTCGCCACATCCGTTAGCCTGGAGTTCTACACATGCATCCCCGCGTACTTGAGGTCACCGAACGCCTTATCGCCCGCAGCCGGGCAACCCGTGAGGCGTACCTTGCGCTGATTCGCGGCGCGGCCAGCGACGGGCCGATGCGCGGCAAGCTGCAATGCGCCAACTTTGCCCACGGCGTGGCCGGCTGCGGCACTGAAGACAAAAACAGCCTGCGCATGATGAATGCCGCCAACGTGGCAATTGTTTCGTCATATAACGACATGCTCTCGGCGCACCAGCCGTACGAACATTTCCCGGAACAGATCAAAAAAGCCCTGCGCGAAGTCGGCTCGGTTGGCCAGTTCGCCGGCGGCACCCCGGCCATGTGCGACGGCGTGACCCAGGGCGAGCCGGGCATGGAGCTGAGCCTGCTGAGCCGTGAAGTGATTGCCATGTCCACGGCGGTAGCGCTGTCCCACAACATGTTCGACGCCGCGCTGATGCTGGGGATCTGCGACAAGATCGTCCCCGGCCTGATGATGGGCGCCCTGCGTTATGGCCACCTGCCGATGATCTTCGTGCCCGGTGGGCCGATGCCGTCGGGCATCTCCAACAAGCAGAAGGCCGATGTGCGCCAGCGCTACGCCGAAGGCAAGGCCAGCCGCGAAGAGCTGCTGGAATCGGAGATGAAGTCCTACCACAGCCCCGGCACCTGCACCTTCTACGGCACCGCCAATACCAACCAGTTGCTGATGGAAGTGATGGGCCTGCACTTGCCGGGCGCCTCGTTCGTCAACCCGTACACACCGCTGCGTGATGCGCTGACCCGTGAGGCCGCGCACCAGGTCACGCGCCTGACCAAGGCCAACGGTAACTTCACGCCGATTGGCGAGATCGTCGACGAAAAATCCCTGGTCAACTCCATCGTCGCCCTCAACGCCACCGGCGGCTCGACCAACCACACCCTGCATATGCCGGCCATCGCCATGGCGGCGGGCATCATCCTCACCTGGCAGGACATGGCCGACCTCTCGGAAGTGGTGCCGACCCTGTCCCACGTCTACCCGAACGGCAAGGCCGACATCAACCACTTCCAGGCGGCGGGCGGCATGTCGTTCCTGATCCGCGAGCTGCTGGAAGCCGGCCTGCTCCACGAAGACGTCAACACCGTCGCCGGCCATGGCTTGAGCCGCTACACCCGCGAACCGTTCCTGGTGGACGGCGAACTGATCTGGCGCGAAGGCCCGATCGAAAGCCTCGACGAAAGCATCCTGCGCCCGGTAGCTCGGGCCTTCTCCCCGGAGGGCGGCTTGCGGGTGATGGAAGGCAACCTCGGCCGTGGGGTGATGAAAGTCTCGGCGGTGGCCCTCGAACATCAAATCGTCGAAGCGCCAGCCGTGGTGTTCCAGGACCAGCAGGACCTGGCCGATGCGTTCAAGGCCGGCCAGTTGGAGAAGGATTTTGTCGCCGTGATGCGCTTCCAGGGCCCGCGCTCTAATGGCATGCCGGAATTGCACAAGATGACGCCGTTCCTCGGTGTGCTCCAGGACCGTGGCTTCAAGGTTGCATTGGTGACAGACGGGCGTATGTCTGGCGCCTCGGGTAAAATCCCCGCCGCGATTCACGTCAGCCCCGAAGCCCAGCGTGGTGGCGCGCTGGCGCGGGTCAAGGATGGCGATATCATTCGCGTCGATGGCGTCAAAGGCACCCTGGAGCTTAAGGTGGACGCCGAAGAATTTGCAGCGCGCGCGCCTGCCACGGGCCTGTTGGGCAATAACGTGGGGGCCGGTCGCGAGCTGTTTGCATTTATGCGCCTGGCCGCAAGCTCCGCAGAGCAGGGCGCCAGCGCCTTTACCTCTGCCCTGGAGACACTCAAGTGAAGCTTGCGCTGGTTGGTGATATTGGCGGTACCAACGCCCGGTTTGCGTTGTGGCGGGACCAGGCACTGCATTCGATCCGGGTGCTGGCCACGGCGGATCACGCCAGCCCCGAGGAGGCGATCCAGGTCTACCTCGCCGAGGAAGGTTTGGCGCCGGGGTCCATCGGCGCGGTGTGCCTGTCGGTGGCGGGGCCGGTGAGTGGTGACGAGTTCAAGTTCACCAACAACCACTGGCGCCTGAGCAAGACCGCGTTCTGCAAGGCGCTGCAAGTGGACGAACTGTTGCTGGTCAATGACTTCTCGGCCATGGCCCTGGGCATGACTCGCCTGCAGCCTGATGAATACCGCGTGGTCTGCGCCGGCACACCGGAGCCGTGGCGCCCGGCGGTGGTGATCGGCCCGGGCACGGGGCTGGGCGTGGGCACTCTGCTCGACCTGGGCGCCGGCCGCTGGGCTGCGTTGCCGGGGGAGGGCGGGCATGTCGACCTGCCCCTGAGCAGCCCACGGGAAACCCAGTTGTGGCAGCACATCTACAACGAAATCGGGCATGTCAGCGCCGAGACGGCCCTGAGCGGCGGCGGTTTGCCCCGCTTGTACCGGGCGATCTGCGCGGTGGACGGCCACCCGGCGGTATTGCAAACCCCGGAGGCGATTACCGCTGCGGGGCTGGCTGGCGATCCGGTGGCGATGGAGGTCCTGGACCAGTTCAGCATCTGGCTGGGCCGCGTGGCCGGCAATAACGTGCTGACCACCGGTGCCCGGGGTGGTGTGTATATCGTGGGCGGGGTGATCCCGCGGTTTGCCGAGTTCTTTATCAACAGTGGTTTTGCCAAGAGCTTTGCGGACAAAGGCTGCATGAGCGACTACTTCAAAGGTATCCCGGTGTGGTTGGTGACGGCGCCGTATTCCGGGTTGACCGGGGCGGGCGTGGCATTGGAGCAGGCATTTGCGTAGGCAGTGATGGCCTTATCGCGGGCAGGCCCGCTCCCACATTTGATTGTGTTCACAAATCAAAATCTGGGAGTGGGCCTGCCCGCGATGGGGCCCTAGAGAGCACCCCATAACAACAAGGAGGCCCCCGTGAGCGTAATCAGTAAATCCATTCTCCTGGTCGACGACGACGAGGAAATCCGCGAGTTGCTGCAAACCTACCTCAGTCGCGCCGGCTTCCAGGTGCGGGGCGTGCCCAATGGCGCGGGGTTCCGCCAGGCCATGGACGAGGCCCCGTGCGACCTGGTGATCCTCGATGTGATGCTGCCCGACGAAGACGGCTTCAGCCTCTGCCGCTGGGTGCGCCAGCACCCGCGCCAGGCCCAGGTGCCGATCATCATGCTCACTGCCAGCTCCGACGAAGCCGACCGGGTCATCGGCCTGGAACTGGGCGCCGACGATTACATCGGTAAACCCTTCAGCCCGCGGGAGTTGCAGGCACGCATCAAGGCCCTGTTGCGCCGCTGCCAGTTTGGCCAGGAGCGCACGGGTGGCGACGTGCTGGTGTTCGATGAGTGGCGGTTGGACATGATCAGCCATCGGCTGTTTCACGTTGATGGCGAGGAAGTCATCCTGTCCGGTGCCGACTTTGCCCTGCTCAAGCTGTTCCTCGATCACCCACAGCAAATTCTTGATCGCGACACCATTGGCAACGCCACCCGTGGCCGTGACCTGATGCCCCTCGACCGTATTGTCGACATGGCTGTCAGCCGCCTGCGACAACGCCTGCGTGATACCGAGAAACCTCCACGGCTGATCCGCACCGTGCGCGGCAGCGGTTACCAACTGGCGGCCAGTGTGGTTGCCAGCAATGCCCACTGAACGCCGGCGCATTCCGGTCCCGCGTTCATTGCTGGGGCGCATGCTACTGCTGACCCTGTTGGCGGTGCTGTTTGCCCAGGCGTTATCCAGCGTGATCTGGGTCTCGCAACTGCGCGCCACCCAGCTTGAAGGCCTGGTCACCAGCGCCCGCAGCCTGGCCCATTCGATGACCGCCAGCGTCAGCTATTTCCGTTCGCTGCCGGTGGCTTATCGGCCGCTGGTGCTCGACCAGTTGCGCAGCATGGGTGGCACGCGTTTTGTGGTGACACTCAACGACAAGCCGCTGGATATGCAGATCTTGCCGCAAACCCCGCGCAAACAGGCGGTGCTCGGCGCGGTGGACGAAGTGCTGCGCCAGACCCTGGGCAGTGACGTGCATTTTTCGGTGGAGTTTGTCAGTGCCGAAGACCTGCGCATCTTCAATGCCGGCCTGAAACTCGATGAATTGCCACGCTCCTGGGCGCATTACGCCCTGACCCTGGAGCCGGTCAACCCGCCGGTACTGGTGACGCAGATCGAGTTGGGCGCCGGCGAATGGCTATATATCGCCTCGTTGTTGCCCGAGCCCTACACCAGCCTCGAAGAACAGGGCCTGCCGTCCCAGCAGGTGTGGTTTATCGTGCTGACCAGTGGCTTTCTGTTGCTGTTTATCGGCTTGCTGGTGCATTGGCAGAGCCGGCCGCTCAAGCGCCTGGCGCGGGCGGCGCGGGACCTGTCCCTGGGCGCCGACGTGGAACCGGTGGCCGAAGGTGGCGGCAGCGAAGTGGTGGAAGTGGGCCGTGCGTTCAATGCCATGCGCGAGCGGATCAGCCGCTACCTGACTGAACGCAGCCAGTTGTTCAGTGCAATTTCCCACGACCTGCGCACCCCCATCACACGCCTGCGGCTGCGGGTAGAACTGCTGGAAGACGAAAAGCTGCAAGCCAAGTTCGGCCGCGACCTGGATGAGCTGGAACTGCTGGTCAAGGGCGCGTTGCAGTGCGTCAAGGACACCGATATCCACGAGAACATCGAGCCGGTGGACCTCAACCATGTGCTCGACTGCCTGGTGGAACCGTATCTTGCGCCCAACGGCAATGGCCGGGTGACCCAGCATGGCCGGGCGTTGACGGCCTATCCGGGCAAGCCGCTGGCGCTCAAGCGCTGCATTGGCAACCTGATCGATAACGCCCTGAAGTACGGGCAGAACGCCCATCTGCGTATCGAGGACGATGGCGCGCAGTTCATCCTGCATGTGGATGACGAGGGCCCCGGGGTGCCGGAGCAGCGTCTGGAGCAGGTCTTCGAACCGCACTTTCGCCTGGCCGGGCAGCAGCAGGGTTATGGCCTGGGGCTGGGGATCGCCCGCAATATCGCCCACAGCCATGGCGGTGAAGTCAGCCTGCAAAATTTGCGTGAAGGTGGCCTACGGGTGACCTTGCAACTGCCCCGGACCCTGGACTAAACAACACCGCGTCACCCTGTAGGAGCTGGCTTGCCAGCGATAGCGATACATCAGTCACATTTGCAGTACCTGACCTACCGCAATCGCTGGCAAGCCAGCTCCTACAGACGGGCGTTGGGTCAGATGCTCTGGCGTAGCCTGGCCAAGTCGCGCAACGGCGGCGCGCCAAACAACCGGCTGTATTCCCGGCTGAACTGCGACGGGCTCTCATACCCCACTCGATACCCCGCCGCCGAGGCTTCCAGGCCTTCGGCGATCATCAGGCGCCGGGCCTCCTGCAAGCGCAACTGCTTCTGGTACTGCAACGGGCTCATGGCGGTGATGGCCTTGAAGCGGTGGTGCAGGGTCGACACGCTGAGATTCACTTCCTTGGCCAGATCATCGATGCGCAGCGGTTGTTCATAGTTGCCGTTCAACCAGGTGATCGCCCGGCTGACCCGATGGCTCTGGCTATTGGCCACGGCAATTTCGTACAGGCGATAGCCCTGTGGCCCACGCAGTAGTCGGTAGAGAATCTCGCGATTGATCAACGGCGCCAACATCGCGATATCTTTGGGCGTATCCAGCAGGCGTGCCAGGCGCAATACGGCGTCGAGCAACTGGGTGTCGATCCGGTCGACATACATGCCGCGTGCGGTCGGGCGCGTGGGCACGCCCATCGGCCCGGCTTCGGCAATCAGGGCGGTCAGTTGCGCCGGGTCGATATTGATGCGCACCGACAGGTTGGGGTCTTCGACTGTGGCGTCGATGACTCGCCCGGCCACCGGCATTGCGACTGAGAACACCAGGTAGTTGAGAGGGTCGTAGGCAAAAATTTCGTCGGCCAGGCGCACTTCCTTACTGCCGTTGGCGAGGATGCACAGCGCAGGTTCCACCAGCACCGGCATGAAGTCGCGTGGCGTGTTGTGGCGGTTCAGGTACAGCGAGGTGATCGCTGTGCCGTAGGAACCGTCTTCCCAGGTATGCCGGTGCACAATGCTCGCCAGTTCGGCGCGCTGTTTTTCCATCTCGGCATCGAGGGGAATGGACTGCTGTTCGGGCGACGACATGGGGCGTCCTCTGCATGCTTCTTTGATGGGCACAGCTTAGCGGTGGCGGTGCAGCAGCGTTATGTCGATTCTGCACAATCCTTGCCTGATCCTGCGGCGCGTCTTCAATCAGGCAAGCACACAGCCTGTCATCTGCCTGAAACAAGGCGCCAACCCCTGCAATAAAGCCTGACGCCAAACCCTGGGTCTACGCTTCTGGCAGGATTGTGCAATAAGCCGGCAGGAATCGACTAACCGCGCTGGGGCCTGCGCCCGTATCTTTGACCCTGTGGCAACACGCCCCCACAGTGCTTGCCGAGCATCACTTCTCAACGGGAGAGTCGAACATGTCCACCCCCATTCCCGCGAGCCATATGGCCTTTATCCGCGCCCGCAGCGGGTGCAGCACCGAACTGGGTGCACGCTTGAGCAGTTTGATCGAACCGGGCCGCCAGGCTCAGGGTTGCCTGCAATTCTCGTTGCAGCACTCCCAGGTTGACCCCGATGTATGGCTGGTTTCAGGTTTCTGGAGCAGCGAACAGGCGATGAGCGCTTATTTCAGCTCGCCGGCCCTGATGCTGTTTACCGAGCTGTTGAACGACATGGTCGTGCGCAGCATGGACTTCCAGACCTTCACCGACGCATCCGCCGCCAATGCCTACGGCGAGTACCTGCAACTGGCAGGTTAAGGTTTAGAATGGCCGACTTTCCATTGGCCAGGACCTGCAACATGGCACGTAAAGAGTTTGCCCACCACGAAGCTGTTTCCGCCCTTGTACGCGAAGACCAGGGTGGCTATAGCGCCGCCATCGCCGTCAAGGCACTGGACGGCATGAGCGCACCGCGCTTTCACAAGATCCTCGATGGCCAACTGTTCAAGACTGCCGACGACGCCGACGATGCGGCGGCCCAGCAATTGGAGCGTTTGATCGCTATCGATGAAGAGGGCCAGTTGGCCTGGGCAACTGCAGCAAACTAAAGAACACCACCGACCCAATTGTGGGAGCGGGCTTGCTCGCGAAAGCGTCATGTCAGCCAGCCAATTTGGAACTGATCCACCGCTTTCGCGAGCAAGCCCGCTCCCACACAAGCCCGCTCCCACATTTTTAATTGCATTGCATCCAATCAGGGTTTGGTAGCACCTGGTCGGTACATCTTGAACAGCGCTTGCGGTCCCAGCTGGAAATAATCCGCCGGGCCGCCGCCCCGCAGAATCGGCTCGGCCGCTGCGGTGTCGTACACCCCATCCTTGAGCAGCCATTTGGCGATGTGCACCGCGACCACTTCGCCAAGTACCAGCCAACTGGGCACCAGCTCCCTGTCGGCCCGCTGCAACTGAATGATCTGCGTAACCTTGCACTCGAACGACACCGGGCTTTCGCCGACCCGTGGCACGGCAATCACCTTGGACGCCACTGGCGTCAGCCCGGCCAATTCAAACTCGTTGACCTCTGGCGACACGGCGGCGCAGCTCTGGTTCATCTGCTCGGCCAGCGGGCGCGTGGCCAGGTTCCAGACAAACTCGCCGGTCTGTTCGATGTTATTCAGGCTGTCTTTACGCCCGACACTGGAAAAACCAATGATCGGCGGGATGTAGTTGAAGGCATTGAAAAAACTGTAGGGCGCCAGGTTCAGGCGGCCTTGGTTGTCCTGGGACGAAATCCAGCCAATCGGGCGCGGGCCGACGATGGCGTTGAACGGGTCATGGGGCAGGCCGTGGCCGTTGGCGGGTTCATAGAAATGGATATCGTCAGGCATGGACGGCGGTTCCTGCGGCGGGGAAAGCGCAATAGTGCAGGCCCAAGGGCAGGATTTCCACCGGATTGGCGCTGCCCTATGGAATTTTCATCCATCGCCCACCTATTTTTCACAGCTGCACGGCCAGTCTGCACGCCAGGTCGATACCCCCCCATGAGTCGGCCTTTCGAGACTGAACTCTGGAGCCTTCTGCACAATGAACAAACTACCTCAGATTACCCTGGCGTTCTGGGTCATGAAGATCTGTGCGACCACCCTTGGCGAAACCGCCGGGGACTTGTTGTCGATGACCCTGAATGTCGGCTACGCCATCAGTTCGATGATCCTGCTCAGCGTGTTCCTCATCACGTTGCTGACGCAGTTATGGTCGAAAACCTACAACCCGGTGCTGTACTGGATCGTGATCCTGTCGACGAGCACGGCGGGCACCACCATGTCCGATTTTATGGACCGTACCCTGGGCCTGGGGTACGCCTCCGGTTCGATGATCCTGATTGTCCTGTTACTGATAGTGTTCGCCCTCTGGCACCTGAGCGGCAATTCGCTGAACGTGAACAAGGTGCAGACCCCGCGCGGCGAGCTGTTCTACTGGGTGGCAATCCTGCTCTCCAACACCCTGGGCACGGCCCTGGGGGACTTCCTGGCCGACGACTCTGGCCTGGGCTTTGCTGGCGGTGCGATGTTGATCGGCGCGAGCATCCTGCTGGTGGTGGCGCTCAAATACTGCACGACGGTTTCGTCGGTGGTGTTGTTCTGGGTAGCGTTTGTGTTGACCCGGCCCTTTGGCGCGACCCTCGGGGACTTCCTGACCAAACCCCATGAAAAGGGCGGCCTGGACTTTGGCACTGTCGGCTCATCGGCGGTGCTGGCGGCCGTGCTGCTGGTGATGATCGCCGGTGCCTGGTATGTACAGCGCCGGGATAACCGCCAGCCGCTGGCAGAGCTGTCCTGACGGGATAAAAAAGGGGCCATGTCATTTGCATGACATGGCCCCTTTTCTACACCTGGCGAACGCTTAGTCCGTGGTGATCCGCGAATGCTTGCGGGTGTCTTTCATGGTGATGTAGACCAACAGCGATACGGCAATACACGCGGTGACGTACCAGTAGTAGCCGGTTTCCATGCCGATGCTCTTGAACCACAGCGCGATGTATTCGGCGGTGCCGCCGAAGATCGACACGGTCAGTGCGTAAGGCAGGCCTACACCCAGCGCACGGATTTCGGTGGGGAACAGCTCGGCCTTCACCACGGCGTTGATCGAGGTGTAGCCGCTGACGATGATCAGCGCCGCCATGATCAGGAAGAACGCGCCCCACCAGGTCTGGACAGTGTGCAGGGTGGTGAGGATCGGCACGGTGAACAGGGTGCCGAGGATGCCGAAGGCGATCAGGATCGGCCGGCGACCGACCTTGTCGGACAGGCCACCGACAATCGGTTGCAGGCACATGAACAGGAACAGCGTGGCCGCAGAGATGGTGGTGGAGTCGGAGATGCTCATGCCGACGGTGTTCACCAGGTACTTCTGCATGTAGGTGGTGTAGGTGTAGAAGGCCAGGGTGCCGCCCATGGTCAGGCCGACCACGGTCATCAGTTCCTTGGGGTGGCGCATCAAGGTGCGCATCGCGCTTTCCTTGGCTTTTTCCTTCTTGGTGAACGACTCGGTTTCTTCCATGCCACGTCGCAGGTACAGGGCCACCACCGCGCACAGGGCGCCGATGGCGAACGGGATACGCCAGCCCCAGGCATACAACTCTTCAGTGGTGAGGAGCTGTTGCAGCACGATCAGTACCGCCAACGCGATGAGCTGGCCGGAGATCAGAGTCACGTACTGGAAGCTGGAGAAGAAGCCGCGACGTTCCTTGGTCGCCATTTCACTCAGGTAGGTGGCCGAGGTGCCGTATTCGCCACCCACCGACAGGCCTTGCAGCAAGCGGGCGAACACCAGCAGGATCGGCGCGCCGACACCGATGGTTTCATAACCGGGGCTCAGGGCGATGATCAGCGAGCCGAAGCACATCAGCAGCACCGACGCCATCAACGCGGCTTTACGGCCTGCGCGGTCGGCGTAGAGGCCCATCAGCCAGCCGCCAATCGGGCGCATCAAAAAGCCCACGGCAAAAATCGCGGCGGTGTTGAGCAGTTGGGCGGTGGTGTCGCCTTTAGGGAAGAAGGCTTTGGCGAAGTACAGCGAGAAAGCGGCGTAGACGTACCAGTCATACCACTCGACCATGTTGCCGACCGATCCGCTGAAGATCGACTTGATACGGCTGGAAGTGGTGCGTTCTTGCGCCGGCGCAGCCGCCGACCCCAGAGGCAGGGAATTGGAGTTATCCATTGAAGGATCCTTCATGTCATTGTTTTTGTGGAGCGCGCGTCAGCGCAGCCTGGTTGCAGCTATAGCAGGAGCTGTGCCAAGCAGGGGGAGGCCCGTTCTAGAGGGGTTGGGGGATTTTTTTGAGCGGAAAGCCGCTGATGGTTTTTTGGTGATGAGCGGAAATCCGCTTATGGCGGCTATCCTCATCGCAGGCAAGCCAGCTCCCACATTTTGATTTGCGAATACATTCAAGTGTGGGAGCTGGCTTGCCTGCGATGAGGCCCTAAGGGGCCTTCTCAATCGGGCGACAGAAACATTTCCCGGGTCAGCCCATGGCGCTGCAGCTTTTCATTGAAGGTCCGCCGTGGCAGTTGCAGCTCCGCCAGCACCGCCTTGATATCGCCTTTGTGCCGGGTCAGCGCAGCTTTCAGGCAATGGGCTTCGAACGCTTCCTGCTGGGCCGCCAGGGATTGCCCGGCCTCGATGCCTTCCGGCTCCGGCTCGCCGAGGCCCAGCACCTGGCGTTCGGCAACGTTGGCCAGTTCGCGCACGTTGCCCGGCCAGTCATGGCTGAGCAGCCGCCCCAATTGCGGCCCGCTGAGGGGCGCGGCCTCGCGGCCCAGGCGTTCGGCGGCGCTCTGGGTGAAGTGGTCGAACAGCAGCGGGATATCTTCGCGGCGCTCACGCAGCGGCGGCAGGCGCAGTTGCGCCACGGTCAGGCGGTAGGCCAGGTCTTCGCGAAAACGTCCGGCGCGGGCTTCGTCCAGCAGGTCGGGCTTGGTCGCGGCAATGATGCGCAGGTCGACCTTGATGCTCTGGTTCGAGCCCAGGCGCTCCAGCTTCTGTTCCTGCAACACCCGCAGCAGCTTCACCTGCTGGGCCAGGGGCATGCTTTCGATCTCATCGAGAAACAGCGTACCGCCGTCGGCGTACTCCAGCTTGCCGATGCGCTTGCCCTGGGCGCCGGTGAAAGCGCCGCTTTCATGGCCGAACAGTTCGGCTTCAAACAATTGCTCGGGAATCGCCGCACAGTTGAGCGCGACAAAAGGTTTTTTGGCCCGTGGCCCGAAGTCATGCAGGCAGCGGGCGACCAGTTCCTTGCCGCTGCCGGTCTCGCCACGGATCAGCACGTTGACCGGCAAGGCGGCGAGGTCCAGCACCTGGCGGCGCAAGTTCTGCAGGCTGCGCGACACCCCCAGCAGGCTCGACTCCAGTTGGGCGCGATGATCGGCCTGTTGGTGTAGGCGGCGGTTCTCCAGGATCAGCCCGCGCTTGTCCAGGGCCCGGTGCAGGCTGGCGAGCAGGGCGTCGGGGCTGAAGGGCTTTTCCAGAAAGTCGTAGGCACCGTCGCGCATGGCTTCGACGGCCATCGGCACGTCGCCATGGCCGGTCAGGAGGATCACCGGCAGGTCGGCATCGCGCCGTTGTACTTCGGCCAGCAGCTCCAGGCCGCTGAGGCCCGGCATGCGCACATCGCTGAGAATCACCCCGGGAAAGTCCCTGGGCAGGTGGGCCAGGCAGTCCTCGGCGCGGCTGAACAACTGCACCGCGAACCCGGAGAGGTTCAGCCACTGTTCCACGGCCGTGCGGATGCTGGCCTCGTCATCAACCACGATCACCGCGTTCAGCATAGGTCCGGCGCCTCCAGCGCGATGGGCAGGGTCAGGGTGAAGACGGCGCCGTCGCCCTGATTGGCCGCACTCAGGCGTCCGCCCAGTTCATGCACGATAGCGTAGGACACCGCCAACCCGAGCCCGAGCCCGTCACCCACCGGCTTGGTGGTGAAGAACGGGTCGAACACGTTGTTCAGGTGTTCCTCGGCAATGCCGCCGCCGCTGTCGCTGACGCTCAGGTGCCACAGTTGTTGATCGGCATGCAGGCGGATTTCCAGGCGCTTGCGCGGTTTGTCGGCCATGGCATCCAGGGCATTGCGCAACAAGTTGATCAGCACTTGCTCCAGGCGAATGGCATCGCCGCGTACCCAGGCCGGGCGAGTCAGGTCGAGCACGGTGCCGATGGCTTCGTCGCGCAGGCGTGCGTCGAGCAAGTGCAGGGACTGGTCGACCACGGTTGCCAGGTCCAGGCGTTCGCGCAGGCCGCTGGGGCTTTTGCGGGCGAAGGTCTTGAGGTGGCCGGTAAGGGCGGCCATGCGAGTGAGCATGTCGTCCAATGGCGTCAGCGCCTGATAGGCGTCATCGATGCGCCCGTGATCGAGCAGCAGGCGCAAGGTAGCCAGTTGCATGCGCTGAGTGGTCAGCGGCTGGTTGATTTCATGGGCCAGGGCCGCAGACATCTGTCCCAGCGCCGCCAGCTTGGCCGATTGCACCAAGCCATCCTGGGCGGTGCGCAAGGCGCGGGTGCGTTCTTCCACCAGGCGCTCCAGCTCTTCGCGGCTGCGCTGGCGCAAGCGGGCCAGGCGCCAGCGCTGGCTGAGGAACAGCACCAGGAACACCAGGGTCAACCACAGGCCCGCCGCGGCGAGGCCGGCGTTGCGTTGGTCTTCAAAGGCCACCTGGGGTTTGCGCAGCAGGTGCAGGGTCCAGCCTTCGGCTTTGAGGGGCAGGGACTCCCAGATGTAGTTGGCGTTGCCTTCGGGCCCGGCCACGCGCACCAGATGACTGTTCTCGTCAAAACGCTGCAAGGTCTGGGTGTCCAGGGGCTGCAATTGCTTCTTGTCGTATTGGCGCGTGGCCTTGAGTTCGGCCAGATCGTTGGCCGACAGCGGACGCAGGTTGCGGTAACGCCATCCGGGTTTATTGGCGATAAACACGATGCCCCGGGCATCGCTGACTAGCAACAGGTCGTCGCCCTGGGCCCATCCGCGCTCCAGCTCCGGAAACTCCAGTTTCACCACCATGGCGCCGATGAACTGCTCCTGCTCATCCACCACCGCGCTGGAAAGGAAGTACCCCGGAATCCCGGTGGTCACCCCCACCGCATAAAAACGCCCGGTGCCCTGGCTGCGGGTCTGGCTGAAATAGGGGCGGAACGCATAGTTATGGCCGACATAACTGCTGGGCAGGCGCCAGTTGCTGGCGGCCACCGCCAGGCCGGTGCGGTCCATCAGTTCCAGGGTCGATGACTGCGCCGCACCGTTGATGCGCTCCAGTTTGTGGTTGAGCACCTCCTGGGTCGCCGGATCCAGCGGGCCTTTCAGGGCGCGGATCATTTCCGAATCCAGGGCCAGCACGGCGGGCAGGGCGCGGTAGCGTTCGATCAAGGTGTGCAAGGAGTTGGCATACAGCGCCAGTTGCTGGTTCGCACGGCCGGCATCGTCCACCAGGGACTGGCGTTCCGCCTGGCGCATGGCGACTGCGGCGGCCAGGACGGCACCGGCAATAATCAGCAGGGAGTAGAAGGTCAAACGCAATGGGCGAGGGATCGCGATCATACGAGAATGAACAGCTGCAGTAGGGGGCGAGCACCATAACATGCAGCAGGACGAGCGCAGTACTTGTGGGAACGGGCTTGCCCGCGATTGCATCGACGCGTTCTGCTGCCAGACCGCAGTGCCTGCATCGCGGGCAAGCCCGCTCCCACAAAATCCCCGGTCATAAAAAAGGCGACTGTGGCATGGAGCCACAGTCGCCTTTTATCCTTGCGGGGACGTGCTTACTGCACTTCTACCGCCAGGCTTTCACTGATTTTTTGCTGCCAGATGGCGGGACCTGTGATGTGGACCGACTCGCCCTTGCTGTCGACTGCAACAGTGACCGGCATGTCCTTGACGTCGAACTCGTAGATCGCTTCCATGCCCAGTTCGGCGAAGGCCACCACGCGCGACTTCTTGATGGCTTGCGCCACCAGGTAGGCCGCACCGCCGACTGCCATCAGGTACACGGCCTTGTGGTCCTTGATCGCTTCGATGGCGGTCGGGCCGCGCTCGGATTTGCCGATCATGCCCAACAGGCCAGTCTGCTCGAGGATCTGGCGGGTGAACTTGTCCATCCGCGTGGCGGTGGTCGGGCCAGCCGGGCCAACCACTTCTTCGCGCACCGGATCTACCGGGCCGACGTAGTAGATGAAACGACCCTTGAGGTCTACCGGCAGGGTTTCACCCTTGTTCAGCATCTCGACCATGCGCTTGTGCGCCGCGTCGCGACCGGTGAGCATCTTGCCGTTGAGCAGTACGGTTTCTCCCGGTTTCCAGCTTTGCACGTCTTCCGGGGTCAGGGTGTCGAGGTTGACACGGCGGGCCGACGGGCCGGCTTCCCAGACAATTTCCGGGTAGGCGTCCAGCGGCGGCGCTTCGAGCGAGGCCGGACCGGAACCGTCGAGCACGAAGTGCGCGTGACGGGTGGCGGCGCAGTTGGGGATCATGCACACCGGCAGCGAAGCGGCGTGGGTCGGGTAATCCATGATCTTCACGTCGAGCACGGTGGTCAGGCCACCCAGGCCCTGGGCGCCGATCCCCAGTTGGTTGACCTTCTCGAACAGCTCCAGGCGCATCTCTTCGATACGGTTGGACGGGCCGCGCTTTTTCAGCTCGTGGATGTCGATGGATTCCATCAACACTTCCTTGGCCATGACGGCGGCTTTCTCGGCGGTACCGCCGATGCCGATGCCGAGCATGCCCGGTGGGCACCAGCCGGCACCCATGGTCGGAACGGTCTTGAGCACCCAATCGACGATGGAGTCGGACGGGTTGAGCATGGCCATTTTCGACTTGTTCTCGGAACCACCGCCCTTGGCGGCCACGTCCACTTCCACGGTGTTACCCGGGACGATGGAGTAGTGGATCACGGCCGGGGTGTTGTCCTTGGTGTTTTTGCGCGCGCCGGCCGGGTCGGCGAGGATCGAGGCACGCAGGACGTTTTCCGGCAGGTTGTAGGCGCGACGCACGCCTTCGTTGATCATGTCGTCCAGGCCCATGGTGGCGCCATCCCAGCGTACATCCATGCCCACGCGCACGAACACGGTGACGATCCCGGTGTCCTGGCAGATCGGGCGGTGGCCGGTGGCACACATGCGCGAGTTGATCAGGATCTGGGCCATGGAGTCACGGGCGGCCGGCGATTCTTCGCGCAGGTAGGCTTCGTGCATTGCCTGGATGAAGTCAACGGGATGGTAGTAGGAAATGAATTGCAGGGCGTCGGCAACGCTCTGAATCAGGTCGTCTTGCTTGATCACGGTCATGAGTCGCGCTCCTCTATAAGGGAACATTCAATAAAGGTGGCTTCAGATGGGTGTATCGGTCGCTGAAGCCACCTTTTCCAAGGCACGCCGGGTAGTGCTGGCGCGACGCTAAAAAGGCGCGGCAGTATAACCCGGCGCGATGGCCGATACACCCGACGATGGTCAAACTCTCCCGACCACCCTAGGAGCCGGCTCCTGCAAAAAGCAGTTACAGTGATCGCACATTTTGATTCGAGGCCTTTCATGCCTGAACTGCACGTCGGCGAACGCCAGTGGTCGGTCTCCACCGGCAGCAATCTGCTGGATGCCTTGAACCAGGCCGGTGTGGCCGTGCCTTACAGTTGCCGCGCGGGCAGTTGCCATGCCTGCCTGGTGCGTTGCCGGGGTGAGGTCGAGGACAAGCAGCCCGACGCCCTGAGCCCGGCCCAGCGCCAGGACGGTTGGCGCCTGGCCTGCCAGTGCCAGGTCACAGGCGATGTACAGGTCGAGGCCTTTGACCCCTTGCGCGACGGCGCGGCGGCAACGGTGCTGAGCGCCGATTGGCTGAACCCGACGGTGTTGCGCCTGCGCCTGCAACCCCAGCACGGGCTACGTTACCGGGCCGGGCAGCACCTGGTGTTGTGGGCGGGGACGGTGGCGCGGCCTTATTCCCTGGCCAGCCTGCCCCAGGAAGATCCGTTTTTGGAGTTCCACCTCGATTGCCGCCTGCCCGGCGAGTTCAGCGATCGTGCCCGCCGGCTTGAGGCCGGTGACCCATTACGCCTGGGCGAATTGCGCGGCGGGGCGTTGCATTACGATCCGGACTGGCAAGCGCGGCCGCTGTGGCTGCTGGCATCCGGCACGGGGCTGGGGCCGCTGTGGGGCGTGTTGCGCGAAGCCCTGCGCCAGGATCACCAGGGCGCTATCCGCGTGATTCACCTGGCCCATGATACGGACGGGCATTATCTGGCCGAGCCCCTGGCCCAACTTGCCGCCAGCCACGGCAACCTCACCATCGAGCTGTGGACGGCGGCGCAGTTGGCCGGTGCCTTGGCGCAACTGCGGCTTGTATCCCGGCAAACCCTGGCCTTGCTCTGCGGGCACCCCAGCAGTGTCGAGGCGTTTTCCAAGCGCCTGTTCCTGGCGGGCTTGCCGCGTAATCAACTGCTGGCCGATGTGTTCCTGCCCCGTGGTTGAGCGCTGATGGCTATCTGCGAGAACTCACCGTGTGCATTTGAAATGCATTGCAATGTGGGAGCGGGCCTTTGCAGTCAATCAATCACTCTCCTTTGGAATGCAAAAGGCCCTGGCATTCACATGCCAGGGCCTTTGCTTTGAGCAGGTCAGTCACTCAGACCATTGGGTCGCCAACGTGCAGGATCTTCATGCCGTTGGTGCCACCGATGGTGTGGTAGCTGTCGCCCTTGGTCAGGATCACCCAATCGCCTTTCTCGACTACGCCACGCTTGAGCAGTTCGTCGATGGCAGCCTGGCTGACTTGCTCAGGCGGCAGCGACGCCGGGTCGAACGGTACGGTGTAGACGCCACGGAACATGGCCGCGCGGGCCTGGGTTTCGCGGTGCGGGGAGAACGCGTAGATCGGGATCGAGGAGCGGATGCGCGACATGATCAACGGCGTGTAGCCACTTTCGGTCAGGGCGATGATCGCCTTTACGCCCGGGAAGTGGTTGGCGGTGTACATGGCGGCCAGGGCAATGCTCTGGTCGCAGCTTTCGAACACTTTGCCGATGCGGTGGCTGGAGGTCTTGCTGGTCGGGTGCTTTTCAGCGCCGACGCAGATACGCGCCATGGCCTGGACCGCTTCCAGCGGGTACGGGCCGGCAGCACTTTCTGCCGAGAGCATCACGGCATCGGTGTAGTCGAGCACGGCGTTGGCCACGTCGGACACTTCGGCACGGGTCGGCATCGGGTTCTGGATCATCGACTCCATCATCTGGGTCGCAACGATCACCGCTTTATTGTGGCGGCGTGCGTGCAGGATGATTTTCTTCTGGATGCCGATCAGCTCCGCGTCACCGATTTCCACGCCGAGGTCGCCACGGGCAACCATCACTGCATCGGACGCCTTGATCAGGCCGTCGAGGGTTTCGTCGTCGGCCACGGCTTCGGCGCGCTCGATCTTCGCCACCAGCCAGGCAGTACCGCCGGCTTCGTCGCGCAGTTGGCGGGCGTACTCCATGTCGGCGGCGTCGCGTGGGAAGGACACGGCGAGGTAGTCCACTTCCATTTCGGCGGCGAGCTTGATGTCAGCCTTGTCTTTTTCGGTCAGGGCCGGTGCAGTCAGGCCACCACCGCGACGGTTGATGCCTTTGTGGTCGGACAGCGGGCCGCCGATGATCACGGTGCAGTTGAGCTCGGTGACGGTGGCGGTGTCGACACGCATGACCACACGGCCGTCGTCCAGCAGCAGTTCGTCGCCGACGCCGCAGTCTTTCACCAGGTCCGGGTAGTCGATACCCACGACTTGCTGGTTGCCTTCGGTCAGCGGATGGCTGGTGGAGAAGGTGAATTTGTCACCGATCTTCAGCTCGATGCGCTTGTTGGCGAATTTGGCGATACGGATCTTCGGACCTTGCAGGTCACCCAGTAGCGCGACGAAGCGGCCATGCTTGGCGGCGAGGTCACGTACCAGCTTGGCGCGAGCCTTGTGCTCGTCCGGGGTGCCGTGGGAGAAGTTCAGACGGGCAACGTCCAGGCCAGCCAGAATCAGCTGTTCGAGGACTTCCGGCGAGTTACTGGCCGGGCCAAGGGTGGCGACGATTTTGGTACGACGGACGGACATGCACGGACTCCTGAGTTCTAGCGCTGGGGAAGGCTACTATGCTCTTTGGCTGTAGTCATTGTTCGTTTGCACTACTTATTGTCGATTCGCTTGTTTTCACTCTATGACGCCAGACGAACAACCTTGAAGATTTTCGCCCAAGGGTCGATACACTGCTCAAGACAGGAGAACACCCCATGCGAGTTTTGATCATTGCTGCCCTGGCCGTCAGTGTTGTCGGCTGTACCCGTTGGTCGATGGACCATCATTTGAACAATGCCTACCGTGCCTACAACGTGGGCGATTGTGAGCGGGTCACCCTGGAATTGTCCCAGGTCGACCGTGAAAGCCGGTCCCGTCGCTACGTGCAGCCGGAAGTCTCGATGCTGCGTGGGCAGTGCCTGGAACGGCAGAAGCTGTTTGTGGATGCGGTGCAGACTTATCAGTTCATCATTAGCCAGTACCCATCGAGTGAGTACGCGTTCCGGGCCCGTGCACGCCTGGATACGCTGCAACAACTGGGGCATTACCCTGGCGCAAGTGCAGCGCGCGCGCGACCTGCAGCCTTGTGATGATATACGCCATTTAATTGCTGGCCTCTTGCCAGAGTTGGGCTATTCTTTTGAAGTACGTTTGTATAACTTTCAATTCAAACAGACACAAAAACAGGATTCGGTGGTTGTAGAGTGACAGGGCAGGGGCCGCTGTTGCACCGGGATCCAGGAGAGCGGGGGGGGCATGTAGCTTCCCGGCCCGAATCACAGCAACGGCCACAGTCTTGGCCATTGGACGGCGATCTGATCATGTTGACTGACCGACGGATTGAGCGGCACCAGTTGCCCTATTTTTTAGAGGTGTTCAATCGCTTCACAGGTAAGCCCATCGGTTACTTGGGTAATATTTCCAGTGAAGGGCTGATGCTAGTCAGCCAATTACCCATGATGGTCAACGTGGATTTTGATCTGCGCTTGAAGATTCCAGGTCCTGAGGGTGATATGCACACCATTGATTTCACTGCGACCTGCCTGTGGAGTCGTGAAGATATCAACCCCAGGCATTACGACTCGGGGTTTTGCCTGTTGGAGGCGCCCGCGGAGTACGGTCAGCTGATTGTTGCGCTGTTGCAGTACTTCAGCTTTGACCCCTTGCAGGCTTCGGCCTAGCGTCACACACCATTCATAGAGCGCCGGCTTTTTTCCAGCCCAGGTATCGGGTTACCAGGTCGGCGCCCAGCTCAGAGGGATGGGCATCCATTACCATCAGGCCCTGCGCCTTGAGGCGGTCATGAAGTTCTTCCCGTGCATTGAGGTAATCGACGCTGCCACAGTAGGCCAGCGCCTGCGCCAAGGTCTGCACGGGAGCCTGGCGCAATTGATCCAGCACTCCTTCGCGCAGGCTCGCCACCAATACCCGGTGCTGGCGGCTGATGCGCTTGACGGCCGTCAGTAGTTCCTCATCGTCCTCATCGCGCAGGTTGGTCACTACGATCACCAGCGCCCGCCGTTTCTGGCGGGCCAGCAGCTGATTGGCGGCAGCCTGGTAATCGGCCGTGCGCCGGGTGCTGTCCAGGTCGTATACCGCGTTGAGCAACTGGTTCAACTGACCGCTGCCCTTGACTGGTGCCAGGTAGCGCGGCTGGTCGCAGGCGAAGGTACACAGGCCCACGGCATCGCCCTGGCGCAAGGCCACATAGCTGAGCAGCAGGCAGGCGTTGAGGGCGTGGTCGAAATGTGACAGTTCGCCGTCCTTGCTGCGCATCCGTCGGCCGCAATCGAGCATGAACATAATCTGCTGGTCGCGCTCATCCTGGTATTCCCGGGCAATCGGCGTGCGTTGCCGTGCCGTGGCCTTCCAGTCGATCTGGCGCAGGCTGTCGCCCTCGCGAAATTCGCGCAGCTGATGAAACTCCAGGCCCAGGCCGCGACGCTGGCGCTGGCGTACACCCAGTTGGCTGAGCCAGTTGTCTACCGCCAGTAACTGCGCACCGTACAGGCGGGCAAAGTCCGGGTAAACCCGGGTTGCATCCTTGACCGATACCTGGCGTTTTGCGGTCCACAATCCCAGGGGGCTGGGCAGATGCACCTCACAGCGCTCAAAGCTGAAATGCCCACGGCTCAAGGGGCGCAGGCGGTAGCCCAGGTCACTGTGTTCACCGGGGCGCAGGGCGATGAACTGCGGCAGGTTCTGCACGCTCAAACCATCCGGTACGTGATCAAACACCTTCAGCGTCAATGGCTGTGTGTAGTCATGCTCCAGGGTGATCCGCACCTCGCTCCAGCGTCCTAGCGCCAGGCTGCCTGGCATGTGCCGCCGCAGGCGTGGCGAGGGACGGCGTTTCAGACGGGCAGCATCGAGCAATGCCAGCAAAAGCAGCGCCAGGAGCAGGCCCCAGGCCACGGAGTGCAGGGCGGCCGGCACCTTGAGTTGCAGGGCCGTGGCCGTTCCGAGGGCGATGTTCAGGCCCAGCAGCACCGCGAGCCAGGCCAGCAACAGGCGAGTAGGTCTCATGGGCATGTCACTGGCGTGGCGCCGGCACTTGGTCGAGCAGTTGGGCCAGCACCTGATCTACCTCCAGGCCTTCGATATCCAGCTCCGGGGCGATGCGTACGCGATGGCGCAACACTGCCAGCGCGCAACTCTTGATGTCGTCCGGGGTCACGAACTCGCCACCGCGCAGCAGAGCCCGGGCACGGGCACCACGTACCAGGGCGATGGAGGCGCGAGGCCCGGCGCCAAGGGCCAGGCCGGGCCAGGTGCGGGTGGTACGGGCCAGGCGCACGGCGTAGTCGAGTACCTGGTCATCCAACGGCAGCTCACTGGCGATCTGTTGCAACAGCAGTACATCATCGGCTTGCAGCACGGTGCGCAATGGCTGTACGTCGAGCATGTCGGCGCGGGAGGAACGAGTCACTTCGCGCACCATATCCAGCTCTTGCTGCGCCTCTGGGTAGTCCATGCGTACCTTGAGCATGAACCGGTCAAGTTCGGCCTCCGGTAGTGGGTAAGTGCCTTCCTGTTCGATGGGGTTCTGGGTGGCCAGCACCATGAACGGCTGGCCGATGGGCAAGGCTTCACCCTCGAGAGTGACCTGTCGTTCCTGCATGGCTTCGAGCAGGGCGGCCTGGGTTTTCGCCGGGGCCCGGTTGATCTCGTCCGCCAGGAGCAAATGGGTGAACAACGGCCCTTTGCGCAGCTTGAATTGCTCGGTGTGCAGGTCGTACACCGCATGGCCTGTGACATCGCTGGGCATCAGGTCCGGGGTGAACTGGATGCGTGCGAAGTCGCCGTCAAAGCAGCGCGCCAGGGCCCGTACCAGCAAGGTCTTGCCCAGGCCGGGTACGCCTTCGAGCAGCACATGGCCGCCGGCGATCAACGCGGTCAGTACGTCATCGATCACCGCGTCCTGGCCAATCACTGCCTTGCGCAACTCGGTGCGCAGCGCCTGGGCGAGTTGGGTGGCGCGCCCGGTGTCGAGGGTATTGGGTAAATCCACTGGAGAATCGCTCATAGGGCATTCCTGAGGGTTTGCAGGCAGGCCACCTGGCGGCTGAAATCGGCGCTGGAAAGCCGTTTTGCCGGGAGTGGGCCCAGGGCCTGGCTGATAATTGAAGCGGGTTGGCGGGTCAGGCGCTCAAGGGCCTGCCATTGTCCTGCGGTATCTAACTGTTCGAATCCGGGGTGGCGGCGACGTGCGGTACGCAGGATGTCGCGCTGCAAGGCTTGCAACAGGCTGTTTTGCCCGCTGCGGCGCAGCAGGAAGTCGGCACTGGCATTCAGGTGCTCCTGCAATTGACGGCGGGCTTTCGGGGCTGGCGCCTGGATGGGCCCCTGGCGTACGCCGGCGCGCCACAACCCCAGTAGAATCAAGGCGGCCAGTGCTACCAGGGCCTGGGGGAAATACCGCAGCACCAGACTGAACAGGTTTTCGACGTCCGTGTTCGATAGCAGGGTGACATCGCTGCCCTGGGTCAGGTACCACAGCAGCCAGGCGTTGTCGTGCAAGCCGATGGCCGGGGTCTTCCACAGCTCGCTGTCGGTGATCACCGTTACACGACCCAGCCCGAGATCGAGTTGCATCAGGTGGCTGGACTTGGCGCTGTTGGCCGAAAACTGTGCCAGGTGCCTGGGGTCGATCAGGGTGAAGTCAGTGTCGAAACTGAAAAACGCCGGCGCGGTTTCGTTATCGACATACAGCCGTGTCAGGTCCGGTTTCTTGTTCTTGCGGGCGGGGGGCGGCAGGTCAAAGTCATCGCTGAAGGCCTGGCGCAACTGCAGGCGATCGAGCAGCAGGTCGCCGCTGTCCTGGGTTTCTTCATCCCATATGGCTTCGGCCACCAGCAGCAGATGGCCGCCAGCCTTGGTCCACTCCAGCAACTGGTCAACCTGGCGCGGGGTCATGTTGCTGCGTTCGCTGAGCAACAGCAGGCTGCCGCCCTCGGCGGGCAGGGTGGCCAGGCGTTCCAGGCTGCGGGCATGCTCGACGGCCAGGCCTTGCTGGCGTAGGAAGTGTTCCGCCGCCAGGTAGGGGTTGGCCTGGGCTTCAGGTGAGGGCCCGCGGTCAACCACTTCTTCGTAGGGAATCGCCTTGTGCCAGGCATAGAAGCCCCCGGCCGTCAGCAGGCAAGCCAGGATCAGTCCAATCCAGATCAGTGGCCGGTTCATCGCGTGGCCTCGCTGTCGAACAAGCTGCGCCAACCGGCGCAGAGCTGTTGCTGGGCCAGGGCAGGCGGTATGCGATGGCCGTAGGCGAGGTTTTGCCAGTGCCGGGTCAGGTCGTCGCTAAAGGCCAGCAATTGCGGCTGTTGCAAGTGGCGCACCCGTTCCAGGACCTGGCCTTCGGTATCGGCGTTTTTCAGTGGCAGGTGGAAGTCATGCAGCAGCCGGCTCAGCAGGCCGCGATACAGCAGGCCAAGGGCCTCACGGGGCTGTGTGGCCCACAGTTGTTCGGCGGCACCGGCAATATCCTCGGGCAAGGTCTGCACGCCCATGTCCAGGCCGAACAGTTGCGACGGCACGGGCTGCACGGCCTTGGGGCGTTGGACGCGGCGGCGACTGACAAAGGCGTGCAGCCAATCACGATAACGCCAGGCAACCAGGGCAATGCCGGCGATCAGCAGGCCCCAGAGCAGCACCTCCATCACCAGGGCCAGGGGCTTGAAGGTGTCGCTGTTGAGATTGTCCAGCAAGGATTTGAGCCAGGCCGGCAGATGGGCACCTCCCGGGGACTTGGCGTTGCTGCTGCTCTTGTCCTCGCCGAAACGGTAGCGGGTAACGGTTTGCGGATTCTTGAACGGGGGTTGTTCCAGCAGGCGCTTGATCGATTGACTGGCTTGCGGCGTGCTCAACGGTTTTGAGTCGACCGGCGGGTTGGCCATGGCCTGGGGAGTTGGCGCGATCACTAGCAGGCCGACAGCCAGCAACAGGGCGGCCACTGCCGACCCCAGGCGCTGGCGCAGGCGGCGGAACACCAATTCCAGGTCCCAGGCTTCAAGCACGGTACGCCGGTTCAGGTAGAGGCTGAATCCACATGCCACGTAGATCGGCTCCCAGAACACCAGGATCAGGGCGTAGAAGGCATTGCTCAGGTGCTCCAGCCAGAGCCAGTCCTGGCTGCTGGCCAATGCCAGTTGCTGCCAGTCCCAGTCCAGCTCTACCTGTTGCGGCAGGAACAGGTAGAACAGCGCCATCAAGCCGATCCACAGCGCCGTTTCCAGGTGCATGCCGATCAGCGTCAGCCAGCGCGCCGCGCCGGCATTGCGTTGCAGCAGCACACCCAGCCGTTGTTGGCGGGCCAGGCCGCCGAGGCCCTCAAGTTGCATCACGGGCATGGCAAAGCTGCGACTGAGGCTAAAGCGCCGCCAGGTCAGGCTGGCCAGCAGTTGCCCCTTGAGCAGCCGTGGCCATTGGCGCAGCGCCTGTTTGAGCGTCGGCGTCTCGCCAAACAGCGCTTTGGACAGGATATACAGCGGCAGGCGCTCAAAGGCTGGTTTCAACCACCAGAACAACAGCACGGCAACGGAGGGGTAGTCCCACAGCATGACGCTGATCAGGATAAAGATCGGCAGGCTGACCAAGGCCCAACTGCTCATCAAGAGCACGCGGTGCTCACGGGCGAGCAACACTCCGAGGTCCATGGCTTCCCACGAGGAGCGGGGGCGAATCACCACGCTGGCGTCACTCAGGCGCATGACGACTCCTGCCGGCGAACAGCAGATAGGCGATCACCATCGCCCAGAGCGCCGCGCCCACCAAGTATTTGCCCCAGGGCTCCACGGCCGTGGTGGAGGACCAATAGGCTTCTATAAAGGCCGCGATCAGCAGGAACAGAATCACCCCGCAGATCATTTGCACGCTCTTACCGGCTGCCAGGCGCAGTGCTTCCCCCCGGGGCAATGCTCCCGGTGCGATCAACGCCCAGCCCAGTTGCAGGCCGGCCGCACCGGCCAGGGCGATGGCCGTCAGTTCAAACGCGCCGTGGCCGATGACAAAGGACCAGAAGGTTTGCCCGTAGCCGATTTCGGTCAGGTGCCCGGCGATGGCCCCGATCATCAGGCCATTGAAAAACAGGAAGAACACGCTGCCCAGGCCAAACAGCAGGCCGCCGGCAAAGGTCTGGAACGCGATGCCGATGTTGTGCATCACGTAGTAGCCGAACATCATCCAGTCCTCACTCGAGGCCCGCTCGGCCGCGCGCCCCAGGCGACTGGCGTCGGGGTCGTACATGGTTTGCATCTCGGTCACTTGCTGGGTACTGACGATGGTGTAGATCAAGTCGGGGGACAGATAGACCAGCAGGGCAATGCCGACCAGGCTGCCAAAGAACAGCAGGCTGGCCACCAGCACGAAGCGCCATTGTTCGCGGACCGTGCGGGGAAAGTCGGCCAGCAGGAAGCCCAGGACCTTGGCGCCGAGCTGGCTGCGATGGCGATACAGCTGCTGATGGCCGCGCAGGGCCAACTGTTGCAACGGGTCTACCAGGTAGCTGCTGTAGCCACGCTCCTGCGCCAACGCCAGGTGCTGGCACAGGCGTCGGTAATCATGGGGGAAGTGCGTCAGCTCCTGGGCCTTGGCCTTGCCTTGCTCAAGCAATGCCAGTTGCGCGGCAAAGGCTTGCCAGTGCGGCTGGTGACGGCTTTCGAACAGGCTCTGTTTCATGTCGGCCCCAGCAGGCCGCGGGCCACGCCATTGAGCTGGTCCACGGCGCGTGCCGGGGAAACCTGCAAGGGCGTGGCCAGAATCGCCGCCAGCTCTTGGGTGCGCTCGGCGGACAGTTCACCCTGGCGCTCGGCAAAACCGAGGATCGCGCGCTGCTCGTTCAACGCCAGGGCAAAGGGCAGGCGCAATGCCGGGGCCTGGGGCAAGAGAGGGCGGGCCACGGGCTGTTCGCGGTAAACCACCAGGGTCCCGGCTGCGATGTCGCCCAGGCGTTTGAAGTGGGGATGTTGCAGGCAACTGATGGCGCCGAGGAAATAGCCGAACGGCAACATATCGACAAAACGCAGCAGGTTGCGGATCAAGGAGGCGGACCAGCCAATGGGCGTGCCGTCATCCTGTACCACGCGCAGGCCCATGATCTGCTTGCCCGGTGAACAGCCCTGGTTGAGCACTTCGAACAGCACCATGTACCACCAACTGACGAGGAACAGCAGGATCGAGCCCAGGCCGATGCCCAGGTCGCCGAGAAACGCCAGGGCGATGAACAGGATGCCGAGGATCAGGCCGCGCAGGCCCAGGTCGAAGCCGAATGCCAGCGCCCGGGGCATCAGCCCGGCGGGGCGCAAGGGCAGGTCGATGCCTTCCGGGGTCTCGATCTGGTAGCGAGTGTCCAATGGGGCGGTGGGCATTGCGTTCCCTGGCAGTGCGGCGTGGCTGGGCATGGGCAACCTCATCGGGCGGCCGGCGAAAATGAGAGGTCGATGCTAGCAGTGTCATCGCTGCAAGTAACACCTGAAAATGCGCCAAGGTTTCACTGAATGTTTATCCAGTGCACATGGCGCTGGCCCCGGGCGGCGTCCAGCGCCTAGACTTTGTCGGTCTTCAGCACAGGAATAGCCCGTGACCTCGATCTTCTGGTACGACTATGAAACCACCGGCATCAACCCGCGCAGCGACCGCCCGCTGCAGGTTGCGGGAATTCGCACCGACCATGACCTCAACGAGGTAGGGCCGCCGGTCAACCTCTATTGCCAGCCCAGCGACGATATCCTGCCGCACCCGGCGGCTTGCATGATCACCGGCATTACCCCTGGCCAACTGGCGGAAAAAGGGCTGGCCGAAGCCGACTTCATGACGCGGGTGCATGCTGAGCTGGCGGCCCCCGGCACTTGCGGCGCGGGTTACAACACCCTGCGTTTCGACGACGAAATGACCCGCTACAGCTTGTACCGCAATTTTTTCGACCCCTATGCTCGGGAATGGCAGGGCGGCAACAGTCGCTGGGACTTGATCGATGTGCTGCGCACGGCCTATGCCCTGCGCCCAGACGGAATCGTCTGGCCCGAGCAGGACGGGCGCGTGACCCTCAAGCTGGAGCGCTTGACCCAGGCCAACGGGATCGACCATGGCCAGGCCCACGAGGCCTTGGCCGACGTGCGCGCCACCATTGCCCTGGCGCGATTGGTCCGGGAAAAACAACCCAAGTTGTACGACTGGTTGTTTCAACTGCGCAGCAAACAGCGGGTCATGGATCAGATCCGCCTGTTGCAGCCCATGGTGCATATTTCCGGGCGTTTTTCTGCCGAGCGTCATTACCTGGGAGTGGTCCTGCCGTTGGCTTGGCATCCGCGCAATCGCAACGCGTTGATTGTCTGTGACCTGGGGCTCGACCCACAGGGCCTGCTGGACCTGGATGCCGAAACCCTGCGCCGGCGCCTGTATACCCGGCGCGATGAGTTGGCCGACGGCGAATTGCCGGTGCCGCTCAAATTAGTGCACATCAATCGTTGCCCGGTGGTCGCGCCGCTGAGTGTATTGCGCGCGCAAGACCAGCAGCGTTTGAACCTGGACATGCCTGAATATCAGGCCCGGGCGCTGCGGCTAACTGACGCACAGGAACTTTGGCGGGATAAATTGCCGGCGATTTATGCCGAAGAAGATTTCGCCGCCAGCGCTGACCCGGAGCAACAGCTCTACGATGGTTTTATTGGTGATCGGGATCGGCGGTTATGTGAACAAGTCCGCACTGCCGAACCTGCGCAACTAGCGCGCCAGCAGTGGCCTTTTGATGATCATCGTTTGCCGGAATTATTGTTTCGCTATCGTGCCCGTAACTTTGCGTACACCTTGGACGATGAAGAGCAACAACGCTGGAAATTGTTCTGTCAGCAACGCTTGTCAGACGCGGATTACGGTGCCCCCAATACCCTCGAGAGTTTCAATAAGGCCAGGCTTGAATTGGACGTTAGTGCTACATCGTTTCAGCGCCAGGTACTGGATGAATGGCAAGAATATGTTGATGCTTTACGCCGGCGGCTGAGCCTGTAATCGACCTTTGATAAACAGTGGGCAATAAAAAACGCCAGCGAACTGGCGTTTTTTATTGTGTCGCGAATCAGGTGGCGACCTGGCGAGCCTTAGCCCAGCAGGGTAGCCCAGCCTTCAACCACGTCACCGCCCCACTTGGCTTTCCACTCTTTCAGAGTCTTGTGGTTGCCACCTTTGGTTTCAATCACTTCGCCGTTGTGCGGGTTTTTGTACTGCTTGACCTTACGCGCGCGCTTGGTGCCGGTAACTTTTACCGCGCCGCGTGGTGCTTTAACTTTCGATTCCGGATCCAGCAGCGCAATGATGTCACGCAGGGACTTGGAGTATTCACCCATCAGGGTGCGCAATTTGCCTTCGAATTCCAGCTCGGTTTGCAGTTTGTCGTCTTGGGACAGATTCTTCAAACGGGCTTGCAGCTCTTTGATAGCTTCTTCGGTGGCACGGTATTCGTTGATCAGGGACATGTGGACTACCTTATGCGGGGCGCTGAGGGACAGGGATAGTGGCCTAATAATAGTCAGACAGTTTCCCCAAGTAAACATTTAAGCTCGGTTTTATGTAATTTACTTTGAATGTTTGTAGCCAGAGGCTCGGAGTGCATTATTTAGTGCGCTCCAGCGGCTAAAGATATTCTCCTTAGATCTTGGGTAATTGTGGTAACAGATGCTTGTACACACATAACGCCCAGGTAAAAACCGTACTCTGTTTAGGGACACCACAAGGAATTGCGCGAATAAGCGTTGAGGAATACTGCAGTTTTTCTACGGTATCGCTAGAATGGCGGCCTTTGCGAAGTTCTGGAGTTTGCCCCTAATGCGCACTTTTCGTCTGGTGATTGCCTGCCCGGATCGGGTTGGTATCGTCGCTAAAGTCAGTAACTTTCTGGCCTCTCACAACGGCTGGATCACCGAAGCGAGTCATCACTCGGACAATCTCAGCGGTTGGTTTTTCATGCGCCACGAAATCCGTGCCGACACGCTGCCCTTTGGCCTGGAGGCATTTCGCGAGGCATTTGCGCCAATCGCCGAAGAGTTCTCGATGACATGGCGCATCACCGACACCGAGCAGAAAAAGCGTGTGGTCCTGATGGCCAGCCGCGAGTCCCATTGCCTGGCGGACTTGCTGCACCGCTGGCACAGCGATGAACTGGACTGTGAGATCGCTTGCGTGATTTCCAACCACGATGACCTGCGCAGCATGGTCGAGTGGCACGGCATTCCGTACTACCACGTGCCGGTCGACGCGCAGAACAAACAGCCAGCCTTCACCGAAGTCTCGCGTCTGGTCGAGCAGCATGAAGCGGACGTCGTGGTGCTGGCGCGCTACATGCAAATCCTGCCGCCGGAACTGTGCCGCGAATATGCAGGCAAGGTGATTAACATCCACCACAGCTTCCTGCCGTCGTTTGTCGGGGCCAAGCCGTATCACCAGGCGTCCCTGCGCGGTGTGAAGCTGATTGGCGCAACCTGCCACTACGTCACCGAAGAGCTGGACGCAGGTCCCATCATCGAGCAGGACGTGGTACGCGTCAGCCATAGCGACAGCATTGAAGACATGGTGCGCTTCGGCCGCGATGTCGAGAAGATGGTCCTGGCCCGTGGCCTGCGCTATCACCTGGAGGACCGCGTGCTGGTACACGGCAACAAGACTGTAGTGTTCTGATAAAGCAAAAAGGGCCTGGGCGTTAAATCACCCAGGCCCTTTTTATTTGTGTCAGCTATGAGGGTCGAACGATGAGTGATCCCCTGGATAAAGCCACCTCCAAGGCACCCGCCACCTTGGGCGAGGGTTGCTTGAGCCGCTACGATCCGGATGCCCTGGATGCCGAGGACGGCACGGATTTCCCCGACGCCGCCCGTTTGTGGGAGCAATTGCAGGAAGAGTCAGAGCCGCACGACAAGCCCGGCCCTGGTAAACACAACGCAGATTGAATGTAGGAGCTGTCGAGCCTGAGCGAGGCGGCTCCTACAGTTGATTTGCGATGTCCTCGGGTTTAGATACGGAAGCTCCCCACCAGTTGTTTCAAGCGTGCCGCTTGCTGCTCCAGGTCAGAGCAGGCGCGCAAGGTGGATTGCAGGTTTTCCACGCCTTCCTGGTTGAGCGTATTGATCTCGGTGATATCGATGTTGATCGACTCCACCACCGAGGTCTGCTCCTCGGTGGCGGTGGCCACCGATTGGTTCATGCCGTCGATTTCCCCGATACGCTGGGTCACGCTGCTCAGGCGTTCGCCTGCCAGGTTGGCGATTTCTACGCTGTCGAGGCTGTGGCGCTGGCTTTCGCTCATGGTGCTGACTGAGTCTCGGGCGCCGACTTGCAGCTCCTCGATCATCTTTTGCACCTGTTGCGCCGACTCCTGGGTGCGATGGGCCAGGTTGCGCACCTCGTCGGCCACCACCGCAAACCCGCGTCCGGCTTCCCCGGCGCGCGCCGCCTCGATGGCCGCGTTGAGCGCCAGGAGGTTGGTTTGCTGGGAAATACTGGTGATCACTTCGAGGATCTGCCCGATATTCACGGTCTTGCTGTTGAGTGCCTCGATGTTGCTGCTGGAGGCGCTGATCATCTCGGACAGTTGCGTCATGGCCTTGATATTGCGCTCCACCACTTGCTGGCCATCTTCGGCCAGGTGGCGGGCATCGCTGGCCTGGTGCGAGGCCTGCGCGGCATTACGGGCAATTTCCTGGGCGGCGGCGCCCAACTGGTTGATCGCTGCCGCGACACTGTTGGTGCGGTTGGCCTGTTCGTCGGAGTTGACCATCGACGAGTTGGAGGCGCTGACCACGCGCAACGCCACTTCATTGACCTGGCCGGTGGCGGAGGACACTTCGCGAATCGATGTGTGAATCCGTTCCACAAAGCGGTTGAAGGCTTTGCCGAGGATGCCGAATTCGTCATGGTTCTGGATCGTCAGGCGGCGCGTGAGGTCGCCTTCGCCATCGGCGATGTCTTCCATGGCCCGGGTCATTACATGCAGCGGTTGCATCAGCACGCGGATCAGCATGCCCAGCAACGCAATGATGATCGCCACGGCAATTACGGTGGCAATGATGGCCGAAGTGCGGAATTCGCTGAGCATGGCGAAGGATTTGTCTTTATCTACTGACAGACCGATATACCAGTTCACCGACGGCAAGCCCTTGATCGGGGCAAAGGTGACGATGCGGGTTTTGCCATCGACCTCTATTTCGCTGAAGTCAGCACTGATCTTGACGGTCTGGTTCGGGTACGCCTCGCCCAGGGTCTTCATCACCAGGCTTTTATCCGGGTGCACCAGAATCTTGCCGTCGGCACTGACCAGGAACGCATAGCCCATGCCGCCGAAGCTCAGGGCGCCGATGTTGTCCACCAGGGTTTGCAGGCTCAGGTCACCGCCCACCACGCCGACGCTTCGCCCGGCCTGGCTGCTGGGGGTGGCGATGGAAATGATCAACTGGCCGGTGGCCGCGTCGATATAGGGTTCGGTCAGGGTCGAGCCATTGCTGGCCTGGGCGCCTTTGTACCAGGGACGTGCACGCGGGTCGAAGCCGTCGGGCATCTTCGCGTCGGGGCGAATGGTGAAGCCGCCTTTGCTGTCACCCAGGTAGGTTGCCATGAACGATGACGTCAGGGCTTTCTGCTCGAGCAGGTTGGCGACCACACTCGGCTCGGGATTGATGGCGATGTTCTGGGCGGCGTTTTCCACCAGGACAATACGGCCGGCCAGCCAGCTCTGGGTATTGCTGGCGGTGACGCCGCCCATTTCATGCAGGTAGCTGTCGAGGTCGTCGCGAATCGCGTTTCGTTGCAGGTAGTCGTTGTACAACGTGAACAACGCAAATGCGGCAATGACGATAAGGGCGGCTGCAAGCAGGATTTTGTGGCTGAAGCGCAGATTTTTATTCATGGCTCGTCGTGTCCGCTAAGGTCTTAATGTCCGAGGCGCGTCTTTTATGGAAACGCACAAATGGCAGCGTTAAATAAAGTGTGATATTTCCATCTGCTCCTGCAGGAATTATCCGGTCTAACTTTTTTAGACTTTTTGGGTCTCTCGCTTTGTCTGTATCGACCGTGCAGCGCTAAAGATTAACCATGGGTGACAAAATGCCTGACTCCTCGCAACTTCTTATTGGCGCAGACCTTGAAGGCCAGCCCATTGCCCAGGCCATGCGCCTGGCTAATCGCCATGGCCTGATTGCCGGCGCCACCGGCACCGGCAAGACCGTGACGTTGCAGCGGCTGGCGGAGGCGTTCAGTGATGCTGGCGTCGCGGTGTTCGCCGCCGATATCAAGGGTGACCTGTGTGGCCTCGGCGCCGCGGGCAACCCCCAGGGCAAGGTGGCCGAGCGGATTGCCGGCATGCCTTTCCTGAATTACGCACCTAAGGCATATCCGGTAACTCTGTGGGATATCCACGGTCAGTCCGGTCATCCACTTCGTACAACCTTGAGCGAAATGGGCCCACTGTTGCTGGGCAGCCTGCTGGAGTTGACCGACAGCCAGCAGTCGACCCTATATGCAGCGTTTAAAGTGGCAGACCGCGAGGGCTTGCTGCTGCTGGATCTCAAGGACCTCAAGGCCCTGCTCAACCACCTCAAGTTCCATCCCGAGCTGCTGGGCGATGACGCTGCCCTGATGACCACTGGCTCCAGCCAGGCTTTGCTGCGGCGCCTGGCAGTGCTGGAGCAGCAGGGCGCCGAAGCCCTGTTCGGCGAACCGGCGCTGCAACTGGAAGATATTCTGCAACCGGCCAGCGATGGGCGAGGGCGCATTCATCTGTTGGATGCCAGCCGCCTGGTGCACGAGTCGCCCAAGGTCTATGCGACCTTTTTGCTGTGGCTGCTGGCGGAGCTGTTCGAGCAGTTGCCGGAGCGCGGGGATGCCGATAAGCCGCTGCTGGCGCTGTTTTTCGACGAGGCGCATTTGCTGTTTGCCGATACGCCCAAGGCCTTGCAGGACCGCCTGGAACAAGTGGTGCGGCTGATTCGCTCCAAAGGCGTGGGGGTATATTTTGTCACCCAATCGCCGGGCGACTTGCCGGACAACGTGCTGGCCCAGTTGGGCTTGCGGATCCAGCATGGCCTGCGCGCATTCACCACCAAGGAACAAAAATCCCTGCGGGCGGTGGCCGATGGTTTTCGGCCGAACCCGGCGTTTGATGCGCTGGCGGTGTTGACCGAACTGGGCACGGGTGAGGCGCTGGTGGGCACGCTGCAGGAAAAAGGCACGCCTGAGGTAGTCCAACGGGTGCTGGTGGCACCGCCGCAATCACGGATCGGGCCATTGACCGCCGCCGAGCGTACGGCCTTGATCGCCAGTTCGTCGCTTTTGGGGCGCTACGACAAGCCGGTTGATCGTGAGTCGGCCTATGAAGTGCTGATGGCACGCAAGGAGCTGGGACCTGCGGCAAGTGCTGCGCCTGCCGCTGAAGAACCGAGCTTCACCGACAAGGCCGGCGCGTTCCTGGGAACCACCGCGGGCAAGGCCCTCAAGTCTGCGATGCAGCAGGCGGCCAACCAGATGGGCCGCCAGTTGGTGCGCGGGCTGCTGGGGTCCTTGCTTGGTGGTAGCAAGCGTAAGTAGCCATCAAGGTCTATACAACCCATTGTGGGAGCGGGCTCGCCCGCGATTGCGGTGTCTCAGTCGATACATGTGCCGACTGGCACGCCGCAATCGCGAGCAAGCTCGCTCCTACATGGGGTTGTGCAGTTTTCAGGCCTTGGGCTTGCCATGACTGGCCAGCCGCTCCAGCGCCGCACGCAGCTTTGGATCGCTAATCCCGTCCGCCGTCGCCTGGATGGTTTCGGCGGCATTCACCGACAAATCCATGGTATGCCCCACCGCACCTTGCTGTACGGTCGGTGGCTGGACCTTGAACTGAATGCGCAGCAGGCTGGCAAACACATCAAACGCCTGTAACTGGCGCTGCAAGCGTTTTTGCTGGTAACGCAGGCGGGTCGCCCAATGCCCATCGGTGACGATCAGCAGTAGCGTGCCTTCACGCCATGACGCCACATGACAGTGCTCGCGGGCCGCAGGTTGTAGTTGGGTTTCCAGAAGGCGTTGCAGGTGGCCCAGGCGTTGCGCATGGCCAAAGATGGCTTTTAATGGCTTGGCTTCGCGCAGCAACACGGCGGGAGCACGGGCCGTAAGAGGGCGAAATGCCATGATCTAGACACCTTAGGTAACAGAGCGGCCATGGTAGCAGAAAGCGTGTGCGGCACCTTGGTCATTGCTTTGTCAGCAGTTTATCCATTAAATCAATAAGTAACTTCTCGCTCGAATGGGTTGAAGTTCAGCAAAAAGCCCTTATTTTAAACAAGCCCTCCCGTAACGCTGTGTCTGCATCGTGGAACAACGCCACTTTCCTCACCCTCGTTTCCGGGTAGAATGCTCGTTCGCATGCGGCCGTGAGGGCTGCTCGGGCGACTTACGGGGCGCCCCTTCATCCCTAATGTGTGGAAGAACCTGCCGATATGTTTGCGCCTTTGTTAAAGAAACTTTTTGGAAGCAAGAATGAGCGCGAAGTCAAACGCATGCTCAAGACGGTGCAGCTGGTCAATGCCTTCGAAGAGCAGATGGTTGCTTTGTCGGACGAGCAATTGCGCGCCAAGACCGAAGAGTTCAAGGCCCGCATAGCCAAAGGTGAAACCCTCGACAAACTGCTGCCCGAAGCCTTTGCGGTCGCCCGCGAAGCCGGTAAGCGGGTGATGGGCATGCGCCACTTCGACGTCCAGTTGATCGGCGGCATGACCCTGCATGAAGGCATGATCGCCGAAATGCGTACCGGTGAAGGCAAGACCCTGGTAGCAACCCTGGGTGTTTACCTCAACGCACTGTCCGGCAAGGGCGTGCACGTTGTGACGGTGAACGACTACCTGGCCCGCCGGGACGCCAACTGGATGCGCCCGCTGTATGAATTCCTCGGCCTGACCGTCGGCGTGGTAACGCCGTTCCAGCCGCCGGAAGAGAAGCGCGCCGCCTACGCCGCCGACATCACCTACGGCACCAACAACGAATTCGGTTTCGACTACCTGCGCGACAACATGGCGTTCAGCATGGAAGAAAAATTCCAGCGCGAACTCAACTTTGCCGTGATCGACGAAGTCGACTCCATCCTCATCGACGAAGCCCGTACCCCGCTGATCATCTCCGGCCAGGCCGAGGACAGCTCGCGCCTGTACACCGAGATCAACAAGCTGATCCCGCGCCTTGAGCAACATATCGAGGAAGTGGAAGGCGTGGTGACCAAAGAAGGTCATTACTCCATCGACGAGAAGACCCGCCAGGTCGAGCTCAACGAAGCCGGTCACCAGTTCGTCGAAGAGATGCTGACCCAGATCGGCCTGCTGGCGGAAGGCGAAAGCCTGTACTCGGCACACAACCTGGGCCTGCTGACCCACGTGTATGCCGGCCTGCGCGCCCACAAGCTGTTCCACCGCAACGTTGAATACATCGTCCAGGACGGCCAGGTGGTACTGGTCGACGAACACACCGGCCGTACCATGCCCGGTCGTCGTTTGTCCGAAGGCCTGCACCAGGCCATCGAAGCCAAAGAAGTGCTCAATATCCAGGCCGAGAGCCAGACATTGGCCTCGACCACCTTCCAGAACTACTTCCGCCTGTACAACAAGCTGTCCGGCATGACCGGTACCGCTGATACCGAAGCGTTCGAATTCCACCAGATCTACGGTCTGTCGGTGATGGTCATCCCGCCGAACAAACCGCTGGCGCGTAAAGACTACAACGACCTGGTGTTCCTGACCGCTGACGAGAAATACGCAGCCATCGTCGCCGACATCAAGGAGTGCATGACCCAAGGCCGTCCGGTCCTGGTGGGTACTGCGACCATCGAAACCTCCGAGCACATGTCGAACCTGCTCAACAAGGAAGGTATCGAGCACAAGGTCCTCAACGCCAAGTTCCACGAAAAAGAAGCCGAGATCATTGCCCAGGCCGGTCGCCCGGGCGCACTGACCATCGCCACCAACATGGCCGGTCGTGGTACCGACATCCTGTTGGGCGGCAACTGGGAAGTGGAAGTGGCTTCCCTGGACAACCCGACCCCTGAGCAGATCGCCCAGATCAAGGCCGACTGGCAGAAACGCCACCAGGCGGTGCTGGAATCCGGTGGTTTGCAGGTGATCGCGTCCGAGCGTCACGAATCGCGTCGTATCGACAACCAGCTGCGTGGCCGTGCCGGTCGCCAGGGCGACGCCGGTTCCAGCCGCTTCTACCTGTCCCTGGAAGACAGCCTGATGCGTATCTTCGCCTCGGATCGGGTGAAGAACTTCATGAAGGCCCTGGGCATGCAGTCCGGTGAAGCGATCGAGCACCGCATGGTGACCAACGCCATCGAAAAGGCCCAGCGCAAGGTCGAAGGCCGCAACTTCGACATTCGTAAGCAACTGCTGGAGTTCGATGACGTCAACAACGAACAGCGTAAAGTGATTTATCACATGCGTAACACGTTGCTGGCCGCCGACAACATTGGCGAAACCATCGCCGACTTCCGTCAGGACGTGCTCAACGCCACGGTCAGCGCCCATATCCCGCCACAGTCCCTGCCTGAACAGTGGGATGTTGCCGGCCTGGAAGCGGCGTTGAAGAGCGACTTCGGTGTCGATCTGCCGGTCCAGCAATGGCTCGACGAAGACGACCACCTGTACGAAGAAACCCTGCGCGAAAAACTGATGGCCGAACTGCTGGCCGCGTACAACGAGAAAGAAGAGCAAGCCAGCGCCGAAGCGCTGCGCACCTTCGAGAAGCAAATCGTTCTGCGCGTGCTGGACGACCTGTGGAAAGACCACCTGTCGACCATGGACCACCTGCGTCACGGCATCCACCTGCGTGGCTACGCCCAGAAGAACCCGAAGCAGGAGTACAAGCGCGAGTCGTTCACGCTGTTCTCCGAGTTGCTGGATTCGATCAAGCGCGATTCGATTCGTGTGCTGTCCCATGTTCAGGTGCGTCGCGAAGACCCGATCGAGGAAGAAGCCCGTCTGCGTCAGGAAGCCGAAGCCCTTGCCGCGCGCATGCAGTTCCAGCATGACGAAGCACCAGGCCTTGAGTCGCCGCAAGTGTTGGGCGAAGAGGTCGATGTGGCCCTGGCCCAGGCGCCGGTACGCAATGAGCAGAAGCTGGGCCGCAACGAGCCGTGCTGGTGCGGTTCGGGCAAGAAGTTCAAACACTGCCACGGCGAAATCAATTAAGATTTTTGCCTGAAGCTGCAATACCCCGCGCCGCGACCGGCATCAGCCGTCGCGGCGTTTTGCCATTTAATCACCGTCGACGACGACGGTGCAGACATCACATCGTTAAGGAGCGCATTCATGGCTGTTGGTCTTGGTCCTTTGCCCACGTTGCACCCGGTTGCCGGTTTTGAACTCGGTATCGCTTCGGCCGGAATCAAGCGCCCCGGGCGCAAGGACGTGGTAGTGATGCGCTGTGCCGAAGGTTCGACCATCGCCGGCGTGTTCACCCTGAACGCGTTTTGCGCGGCGCCCGTGATCCTCGCCAAGCAACGTGTCGAAGGCCCGGTGCGCTACCTGTTGACCAACACCGGCAATGCCAACGCCGGCACCGGCGAGCCTGGCCTGGCCGCGGCTGCGCGCACCTGCGCCAAACTCGCGGAGTTGACCGGAGTGGACGCCAGCCAGGTGCTGCCGTACTCCACTGGGGTAATCGGCGAGCCGTTGCCCGTGGAAAAAATCGAAGGCGCATTGCAAGCCGCGCTGGACGACCTGTCCGTGGATAACTGGGCGGCCGCGGCCACCGGAATCATGACCACCGACACCTTGCCCAAGGGCGCCAGCCGCCAGTTCGTGCATGAAGGCGTGACCGTCACCGTGACCGGCATCAGCAAAGGCGCGGGCATGATCCGCCCGAACATGGCGACCATGCTCGGCTACATCGCCACCGACGCCAACGTCTCCCGTGACGTGCTGCAAAACCTGATGCTCGATGGCGCCAACAAGTCATTCAACCGCATCACCATCGACGGCGATACCTCGACCAACGACTGCTGCATGTTGATTGCCACCGGCAAAGCCAACCTGCCGCAAATCACCTCGTCCAACGGCCCGCTGTTCGCGGCGTTGAAGCAGGCAGTATTTGAAGTGTGCATGGAAGTGGCCCAGGCCATCGTGCGTGACGGCGAAGGCGCGACCAAGTTCGTCACCGTTGAAGTCAACGGCGGCGGCAATCACCAGGAATGCCTGGATGTCGGCTACACCGTGGCCCACTCGCCGCTGATCAAGACCGCGCTGTTTGCGTCCGACCCGAACTGGGGCCGGATCCTCGCTGCAGTTGGCCGTGCCGGCGTGCCGAACCTGGATGTGAGCAAGATCGACGTGTTCCTCGGCGATGTGTGCATCGCCAGCCGTGGCGCCCGTGCCCAAACCTACACCGAAGCCCAGGGCTCGGCGGTGATGCAACAGGAAGAAATCACCATCCGTATCGAACTGGGGCGCGGTGAGTGCAGCGAAACGATCTGGACCACCGACCTGTCCCACGAGTACGTGAAGATCAACGCCGAATACCGCACCTGATACCTGTTCGGGGCATTGGCAATGCCCCGGCAGGCGCCGGCTTAGAGGACGTAATACCGTGAAACGAGTTCATGTAGCAGCCGCAGTCATTCGCGGTACCGATGGCCGGATTTTGCTCGCGCGTCGTGCAGACACCCAGCACCAGGGCGGCCTATGGGAGTTTCCAGGAGGCAAGGTGGAGGCCGATGAATCGGTTTTTGCCGCACTGGGCCGAGAGCTGCTGGAGGAACTGGGTATCCAGGTCACTACCGCACGGCCGTTGATCCAGGTTCAGCATGATTACCCGGACAAGCAGGTGCTGCTGGATGTCTGGGAGGTTTCGGCGTTTACCGGCGAGCCCCATGGCGCAGAAGGGCAGCCTCTTGAATGGGTGGCGCCACGGGACTTGCAGAGCTACGAGTTTCCAGCGGCCAACGCACCAATCGTCGCTGCTGCCCGCCTGCCCGCCGACTACCTGATCACCCCAGGCGAACTGGAAACCCCGGTGCTGTTGCGCGGTATCCAGAAAGCCATTGCCGGTGGCACCAAGCTGATTCAGTTGCGCGCGCCCAATGGCTACGACCCCAAGTACCGCGACCTGGCGGTGGATGCAGTGGGGTTGTGTGCCGGCAAGGCGCAGTTGATGCTCAAGGGGCCATTCGAATGGCTCGGCGACTTCCCTGCGGCGGGATGGCACATGACTTCGGCGCAACTGCGCAAATACGCCAGCAAAGGCCGGCCGTTGCCCAAGGACCGCTGGTTGGCGGCGTCTTGCCACAATGCCGAAGAACTGGCATTGGCCGAATTGATGGACGTGGACTTCGTCACTCTGTCACCGGTGCAGCCGACCCAGACTCACCCTGATGCGCAACCTCTGGGTTGGGAGCAGGCGGCGCAGTTGATCAAAGGCTTCAGCAAGCCCGTGTTCCTGTTGGGTGGGGTTGGGCCTGACGAGCGGGAGAAGGCCTGGGAGAGCGGGGCGCAGGGTGTTGCGGGGATTCGGGCGTTCTGGCCTGAGGTGTGAGTCGTCAGTGCCGGCCCCATCGCAGGCAAGCCAGCTCCCACATTGGAGTGTATTCAAAAATCAAAATGTGGGAGCGGGCTTGCCCGCGATGAGGCCCCGTCAAACAATACAAAACCCCGCAGAATCTCAGCGCGGCCTAGCCGCCTGCCACAAAATCTCCCACATTGAAATGTATTCACAAATCAAAATGTGGGAGCGGGCTTGCCCGCGATGAGGCCCGCTCAAGCAATACAAAATCCAGCATTAACCTCGGTGCGGCCTAGCCGCTTGCCACAAAATCTCCCACATTGGAATGTATTCACAAATCAAAATGTGGGAGCGGGCTTGCCCGCGATGAGGCCCGCTCAAGCAATACAAAATTCAGCATTAACCTCGGTGCGGCCTAGCCGCTTGCCACAAAATCCCCCACATTGGAGTGTATTCACAAATCAAAATGTGGGAGCGGGCTTGCCCGCGATGAGGCCCGCTCAAGCAATACAAAATCCAGCAATAACCTCAGTGCGGCTTAGCCGCCGCCTGCCACAAAACCTCCGCAACCCCTTGCCGCCTGGCAATCACCCTTGCTGCCACAAACAGCAAATCCGATAGCCGGTTGATGTACGCCAAACCTACCCCCTCCAACGGCTCCAGTGCATTCAATTGCTGGCAGCGCCGCTCGGCGCTGCGGGCCAGGCTACGGCACACATGGGCCTGGGCAATCAGCGCCGAACCACCGGGCAGGATGAAGTTTTCCAACGGCCCCACTTCTTCATTCCAGCGATCAATCGCCGCTTCCAACCGGTCCACCTCGCCCGCATTGAGCGCCTTATAGACCGGCATCGCCAATTCGCCACCTAGGTCAAACAGTCGATGCTGGCAGGGTGTCAGTACCTCGATCACATCCTTCAACGCCGGATGCTGGCCGCTTTGCTCCTCAAGCCCGGCCAGCAGCAGGCCCAATTGGCTGTTGAGGCTGTCCACCTCGCCGATCGCCTCCACCCGGGGGTGATCCTTGGGCACGCGGCGGCCGTCACCCAGGCCGGTTTCGCCTTTGTCGCCGGTACGGGTGTAAATTTTCGACAGGCGAAAGCCCATGGTCAGTGCTCCAGTTGAGTCAGTTCGTGGGGGGCAAGCTGGCTGCCGGCCAACGGCAGGCGCAAGGTGAAACAGGTGCCCTGGCCCAGGGTGGAGTGAACCTCCATCTGGCCCTTGTGATTGTTGGTGATGATGAAGTACGAGACCGACAGGCCCAGCCCTGTGCCCTGGCCGATTTCCTTGGTGGTGAAGAAGGGCTCGAAGGTGCGCTTGCGCACGTTCTCACTCATGCCGATGCCATTGTCCTCTACCTGGATCTCGGCCCATGGTGGGTTGAGCCGGGTGCGCAGGATGATACGCCCCGGCTCGCTGTCGTCTTCGCGCAGGTGGATGGCCTGGGCGGCGTTTTTCAGCAGGTTGAGCAGCACCTGCTCCAGCTCGTTGGCGGTGCCAGGCACCGGGCCCAGCAAAGGATCGAACTGGCGGATGATTGCCTGGCCCTTGAAGTCGAAGCCGATGGCCAGGTCGAAGTCGTTACCGGCAATTTCTACCGCTTGGTCGATCAACGCTGGCAGGTCGCAAGGTGCCATCTGGCGATTGCTGCGGCGGCTGAAACTGAGCATATGGGTGACGATTTTTGCCGCACGGGCCCCGGCTTGCTGGATGCCGTCGAGCAGTTGCGGTACTTCGCGGCTTTGCAGGTAGCGGTTGACCGTCTCCAGTTCCACGCCCACCTGTTCGGCGTGCTCCTGGTTTTTCGGGAGGTCCGCCGACAGCCGCCGCCGGATGTTTTGCACGTTATGCAGGATCGCCCCCAGGGGGTTGTTGATCTCGTGGGCCATGCCCGCTGCCAGCCCGCCGACCGACAGCATTTTTTCCGACTGCACCATCATCTCTTCCAGGGACAGACGCTGGGTGATGTCATCGATGCGGATCACCACCCCGCGCCCGGCGCCGCCCATCAGCGGGTAAAAGGTCAGGGCATAGTGCTTGGGCTCGTCGTCCTTGACCCAGGTGACACGCTCGATGCGCTCCACCGTGTGCTGTTCCACCGCGGCCTTGAGCTGCGGCAGGTAGGGCTTGAGCGGCTCGAAGGCAAGGAAGATCGGCTGGTTCAGGGCTTCGCCCAGGCGTGTGCCGGACAGGGCACTGGCTTCCTGGTTCCATTGGGTGACATAGAGCTGCTCGTCCAGGGCGATCAAGGCAGATGGCATGGAGTCGATGATGCTGTTCAGATAATTCTGGAAACCGGTGAGTTTTTTCTCGATTTTGCTGCGCACCTGGACTTCCAGCTCCAGCTTGCGGTTGGTATGCCGTGTTTCCTCGGCCAGGCCCTGGGCCTGGTCATAGGCGGCCTGGGAGTCGTCCCGCGCACGCTTGAGCTGCTGCTCGCGGGCTTCGATGCGTGACAGCATGGTATTGAACGCTTCGGCCAGGCTGCCGATTTCGTCATGGTTGCCGCGCCCGGCCCGCAGGGCGTAGTTCTCCTCGCGGGTGACCTGGCGCGACAATTCTTCCAGCTCATGGATGGGCCGGGTAATCAGGCGCTTGATCTGTCGGGCGATCACCAGCCACAGCAGGATGCTGAAAATCAGGATGCCGAGGCTGGCGGTCAGGGTGCCGGTGTAGAAGGCGACCGGCAGTTCGCTACTGGCCACCAGCAGCAAATGCCCCGAGGGCAAGCCGGGGCGGGGCAGGGTGATGATTTGATTGCTGCGAAATTCGGTGACCCGCCAGGCTTCGATGTCGCGGTAGTGTGCCGGCAGTTGCAGGCGGTCGCCGTGTTGTAGCTGCGCCAGGCGACTGCCTTCACCGTCATACAGGGCCGCCGCCCGTAGTGGCGAATAGCTGGTCAGCTCGTTGAGCAGGGCGTCGGCCTTGGCGGGAGAATCCAGGGCTTGCGCGGCGAGGGCCGGGTTGGAGACCAGCCGACCAATAGCCTGCAAGGCTTGCGGGGCCATGCTTTCCTGGGAGATCCAGTAGGCGGCGCTGATAAAGGTCAGGTTGGCCACCAGCAGCACGGTGGTCAGCAGTACCAGCAGGGCCGCCAGCAATTTCTGCCCAACGGGGAGATTTTCGAGACGCTGGCGCAGTGGCATCAGGTTGTTCGCAGGCAAGGATCAAGTCGGCAGGGTAGCGCGTGCCTCAGTCGCTGGGCAATCCGCGTGCGTCCAGGTAGCCGGCCAGGCGCACCTGCAGTTGTTGCAGGTGTGGCAAGCTCAGGCGATGGCGCAAGGCCGCCTGGCAGGCATGGCCGAGCAGATAGCTGATCTCGGTGCGCCGCCCGTTGGCCACATCCTGGTACATCGACGAGAAGTTCGCCGCCGTCGCCTGGATCACCCGCTCCACTTCGGTTTGCAAATCCTGGGCTGCCGCCGGCTGGCCGCAGCACTCCAGCAGCTCGGCGAGTTCGGCGCACAAGGTCGCTACTTCGCATTGATGCGCCTGTAGTCCGCCATTGCGGCATTGATAGAGCACGGTCAGAGGATTGATCGCACAGTTGAGTGCCAGTTTTCGCCACAGGCGCGTGAGGATATCGGTGCTCCACTGGTGGGGAATGCCGGCAGCGTGCAAATCGTCCAGCCACAGCGGCGCCGTGGGATGGGTGGCGTCACCCAGCCAGGTAAAGCCATGGCCGGCGAACACTACGCTGCCATCGCTCTGGCGAAACGCACCCTCGGTGCTGGAAGCGAAGATGCAACGCGCCTGGGGCAGTTGCGCGGCAACCGCGTCCTGGCTGCCCAGGCCGTTCTGCAGCAGGATCACCTCGGCGTTGGGTGTCAGGCGTTGGGCCAACTGAGCGACGGCACCAGGTGCGTCGTAGGCTTTACACGCGACCAGTAGGCGATCAATCGGCTCGGGGCTGTCGGATGTTTGTGCCGTCACCGGATAAGTCTGGGCATGCCCTTGCTCGACCAGGGTCAGCCCCGGCACTGCCCGGTAGCGGGCCAGGCGCGCCTGGTCTCGCAGGATCAGCGTAACGGGCAGGCCTGCGCGGGCCAGGCGTGTGGCCCATAATGTGCCGAGACTGCCTGCGCCGAGGACATGCCAGGTGGTGGACATCAATTTTGCTCCGTAAGCCGCCGGGTGAGCCAAGCAGCTCAGGGTAAAGAGTCGTTATAATGCCCCGGCATTTTACCCGCAAGCCAGGCGTGCTCCATCTCTACTGAGCCGCGCCCCTTTTTTATTGGAGAAACTACATGCCGTCGTTCGACGTGGTATCTGAACTGGACAAGCACGAAGTCACCAACGCCGTCGAGAACGCCGTCAAGGAGCTGGACCGTCGTTATGACTTGAAAGGCAAGGGCAGCTTCGAGTTCAAGGAAAAGGAACTGACGGTCAACCTGACCGCTGAAGCCGATTTCCAGCTCGAAGCGATGATCGAGATCCTCAAACTGGCCCTGGTCAAGCGCAAAATCGACGTGCAATGCCTTGAAGTCAAGGATGCCTATGCGTCGGGCAAGTTGATGAAGCAGGAGGCCGTGCTCAAGGAAGGTATCGACAAGGAGCTGGCGAAGAAGATCGTCGCTCACGTCAAGGATGCCAAGCTCAAGGTCCAGGCCGCAATCCAGGGCGAGCAGGTGCGTATCACTGGCAAGAAGCGCGACGACTTGCAGGAGGCGATTGCCGCCCTGCGCGCCAAGACCTTCGATATGCCGCTGCAGTTCAATAACTTCCGCGACTGATCCGGTTTTGGGGAACCCGCGGGGCTTTTCGACGTCCCACGCCCCAGAACCTGCAGAAACGATTGAGCCCTTCGGGGCTCAATTGCTGTGGCGACCTTTATTTGCAGTGCTAGACAGGAGAATCTAGATGGATTTGAACGCTGAAGTGGATCAATTGATCAAGGCTTCCCAAGCCTGGGTCCCGATGATCATGGAATACGGCAGCCGCGTATTGCTGGCGGTATTGACCCTGGCCATTGGCTGGTGGCTGATCAACAAGCTGACCCACAAGGTAGGACGCCTGCTGGCCCTGCGCAATGCGGACCTGGCGTTGCAGGGCTTTGTGACCAGCCTTGCGAACATCGTGCTCAAGGTGATGCTGATCGTCAGCGTAGCCTCGATGATCGGAGTCGAAACCACCTCGTTTGTCGCCGCGATCGGTGCCGCGACCCTGGCCATTGGCCTGGCGTTGCAAGGTAGCCTGGCCAACTTTGCCGGTGGCGTGCTGATTCTGCTGTTCCGCCCGTTCCGTATCGGTGACTGGATCGAAGCCCAGGGCACGGCGGGTACCGTCGATAGCATCCAGATCTTCCACACGGTGATCCGTACCGGCGATAACAAGACGGTCATTGTGCCTAACGGCATCTTGTCCAATGGCATCATCACCAACACCAATCGCCAGCCAACCCGCAAGGTGGTGTTTGACGTGGGTGTCGACTACGAAGCCGATTTGCAGAAAGCCCGTCAAGTGCTGCTGGAATTGGCCAAGGATCCACGGGTTCTGGCGGATCCCGAGCCTGTCGCAGTGGTTTCGACCCTGGGCGACAGTTCGATCACCGTTTCCCTGCGTGTATGGACCAAGACTGCGGATTATTGGGACGTGATGTTCATGTTCAATGAACTGGCGCGGGACCGTTTGAAAGCGGCCGGAATTGATATCCCGTTCCCGCAGCGCGTTATTCGCGTGATGCAAGAAGCGCCTGCCAAATAAGAACGGGTGCAGGGATTTAACTTGGCTGAAGAGTCAGGTTTTGTCTCGATAATAAACTTGATAGTTAGCTTGCTAGTTATCAAGGTCGCAGAAATAAAAGTGCAATAAAAAAGCCGCTCACTGGTTAAAAGTGAGCGGCTTTTTCATTAAGGGCCGAAGCCCTCGGGCATCTTTGATTACAAGATGTTCAACGGGTATTGCGCAATCAGACGCAGTTCATCGATGGACGAAGAACCGTAGTAAACGCCATCAGACGAACGATAAGTCGCTTGGCGAATACGCAGGCTCAGGTCTTTGGCCGGGCCGCTCTGGATCACGTACTTGGCTTCAAGATCGCGTTCCCATTCTTTCCCGTTCGAGGTCAGGGCGGTGTTGGCGCCGCTACCGGTGACGTACGCAGCCAGGAAGCTCAGGCCAGGTACACCGAAGGTGGCCATGTCGAGGTCGTAACGGGCCTTGAAGGATTTCTCGCCTTCGGCGTTGAAGTCGGAACGTGCAATGGAGTTGGCCAGGAACACTGTGCCGCCGCCGTCGATGCCGTAGCCGTAGTCGCCGTCACCGGTAACCTTCTGGGCCGCCAGGGTGAAGGTGTGTGCACCGATGGTGTAGGCACCCTGCAAGCTGAATGCGCGGTTGTCGAGTTTGGTAACGTCGTCTTTGTAGGCGCGTTGCAGGCCGGCACCGTCGCTCTTGGTGTCATAGATGTTGAAGTCTACGGCCACCGACTGGTCATCGCTCAGGGCGTGGGTCCAGTTGACGTTGGCGTAGTATTTGCGCCAGTAGTCTTCGACTTTCGAGTAGTAGAGGCTGGTGGTGAACTCAGGCGTCCAACCGTAGGTGCCGCCTACGAAATTGGCTTGCTTGATGCCTCGGGAGGTTTCAGGGAAGTCGAGGATACTGTCCTTGAAGGTCTGCGCCTGGGCCACGCTGGAAGTGAAGTGACCGGCTTCCAGCTTGAGGTCCTTGATCTCGTTACTGACGATCGAGATACCTTGTGGCAGCTCTGGCAGCAAGCGACTGTCGTCGGATGCGAATACCGGTGCGGTGGTGTACTGGTCGCCGACTTTCAGCACGGTATTGGAGAGACGGAACTTGATGGCGCCGCCGCCCTTGGAGTATTCATCCTCTGAGCGGCCATCCGAACCTTCCGGGAACAAGCCAGTGCCATTACGGCCTCTGCCGCTGTCCAGTTTCACGCCGAGCAGGCCGATAACGTCAACACCCACACCGATGGTGCCCTGGGTGAAGCCCGACTGGTACAAACCGTTGAAGCCCAGGCCGGTTTCCCGGGTGTAGCTTGTGCCCGACTTGTTGTTGCGGTTGTCTCGGCTGAAGTACAGGGTGCGGGTATTGATGCTGAAGGTACTGTCTTCGACAAAGCCCTTGGCATCGTCTTGGGCGGACGCCATTGCGAACTGTGAGGTGCCTGCTGAAACAGCGAGGGCGATCATGCTCCACTTCATCACGCGCATCGTGATTTGCTCCTTTGGTTTTAGGAAGAGTACTGCCGTCCCACCTATATTTTTGTCTGGGCGGCTCTTTCTTTTTTGTGACAGCGCAAACTTATAGCACGCTGGCAATAATTGGCGATACTTGCACATCTGTCCTTTCAGCTTCTTTACGAGGCTGTCGTAAATTGCTAGATCCATGTCGCAAATCTACAGTCTGCTTGTAACCAGACTGACAACTTCAATACTGTTTTTAATACCCTGGACAGAGGTGCAAAGTACCCTGTTCAAAGTTTAAAACTTCCTGTTTTTGTATTGACTCACTGTTGTTTTTATCGTGAAGCACTGCCTTCCTGGCAGGTGCCGTTGTCGACGATAGGGGAGTGAATGCAACAAGCGTGCTCAAACTGTCGGGCAGATGTCATTTTTTCGTGAAAAATGTGCTGGGTCTGTGAAAACCGCCTGGGCACGGGGCTTTTGCGTGGTTTTTTTTGGAATTCAGGGCCTCGGCTGTGCGGGATTTCGAACGGATAAAAATGTGTTTCTGTCAGAAATGTTACCGGTTCACCCTGCACGGTGAGTAATCGGCGGATAGGCCCTGCCCGATGCGGGGCATAAAAGACTCATTTTGGTGCGTCGGTGCCCGGTCGTGCGATTGCCCATGGCGCGCGCGCGGATTGCCCCGTGAAGCAGCCGCCATTCGCAGGTATGCTGGGCGCCTGAAACTGACTAGCCGAACGGAGTGCCTGCGGTGTTCGCCTTGGATCCACGTCTGCAAAACGACACCTTGCCCATCGGGGAATTCCCCCTGTGCCGGCTGCTGCTGTCCAATGACTCTAACTACCTCTGGCTTATCCTGGTGCCGCGCATTGCCGGTATCAGCGAAGTGTTCCAGCTCGACGCGGACGACCAGTCCCGCCTGTGGCAAGAAACCACGACGTTGGCGCGGTTGCTCAATGACGGGTTTGGCGCCGATAAAATGAACATTGGCGCCCTGGGTAACGTGGTCAACCAGCTGCATGTGCACGTGATTGTGCGCAAACGCGACGATGCGGCTTGGCCTGCCCCCGTCTGGGGCAGGCACCCGGCGGTGCCTTATACCGACGCTCAGGTCGCGCTGATTCGTACCCGCCTGCGCGAGTTGTTGCCGCCCGAATTCACTTTTGCCCAGGACTGAGCCATGGACCTGCAAGACCGCGTGATGGACCTTGAGAGCCGCCTGGCTTTCCAGGACGACACCATCGAGACCTTGAATGACATCCTGGTTGCCCAGCAACGAGCGGTAGAACGCCTGCAATTGCAGATGACGGCCTTACTCAAGCGTCAGGAAGAAATGGGCGGGCAGTTCGAATCCTCCGAGGAAGAAGCGCCGCCGCCTCATTATTAAGGGGGCGGGTAAACTCCCGGCGATAAAAAACCGCGATGCAGTATCAACTGCATCGCGGTTTTTTTTCGGGCCTGTTCTGGGATCAGCGACGCGGCAGGGCGGCGATCACGTCTTCAGCTTGCAGGCCTTTGTCACGGTTCATCACGGAGAACTCCACGCGCTGGCCTTCCACCAGGACACGATGGCCTTCGCCGCGAATGGCTCGGAAGTGGACGAAGATATCGTCGCCCGAATCCCGGGAAATAAAACCGAAGCCTTTGGAGGTGTTGAACCACTTGACGGTCCCGGTATCCCGGTTGGTCATATCGTAGTTTTGCGAGGAGGCCGGGGCAGACGAACGGTAGAAGCTGATGGCCAGGTGAAGAACGATAGCGACTACGGCAATGGCCAGGCTGAGCAGGATGGCTGGATGGCCACCGACTTCAGGCATGGGGGCCAGGAGGGTGAGGGTTTGTACGACGACAGTCAGCACCAGCAGTGCGCTGACCAGGTTTTGCAGTTGATGGCGTGTGCCTTTGTTCCAGTAGGGGATCACTGGCGCCAGCGTCAGGTTGAGAAGGCCGAACAGAGCCAGGTACAGCGCGTCGTGTTGTTGCAGGTACGGCAGGCTTTCTGGTTGCAGGCTCGGGATAAAGGACAGCAGCAAAGCTGCAGCGCCCGTTAGCAGGTGGACGATTTTCAACATTTTGATTAACTCACGTTAAGACGGATCACGAAGGAAGAGCTGACTGGCACGGTTCGCTTCTGAACAATGGGAGGCGTTGGACACGTGCGCGATTATTCAGCCTATGCCGCTTGCCGCAGGAAATAGCGGTGGCGACACGCTGCCTATTTAACAGCAAAGCCTGTGCCTTCTCAAATCAAGCGTTTCAAGGCGTTGCGAAGATCATGGCATTTATGCGGCAAACCCTTGTCCTAGACAGGTGCGGGTGTTTTTCACCGTGCCAGGCCTTGCCGTTCGTGGTCGAGCGCGTTGCAAAGGGGCGATTTGCCGCAGGCCGAGTGCGGCGGCAGGGCTGCGCAAGGCGAGCACTCTTGCTAGAGTGGGTAAGCACCTGATCAATGAATATTCATCAATTGAAGGGAATAGACATGGCAATCGATATCGGTATCAGTGAAGAAGATCGTAAATCCATTGTTGACGGACTTTCACGGCTGCTTTCAGATACCTATGTACTGTATTTGAAAACCCATAACTTCCATTGGAACGTTACCGGGCCGCAATTTCGTACATTGCACTTGATGTTTGAAGAGCAATATAACGAACTGGCGCTGGCAGTTGACTCCATTGCCGAGCGTATTCGTGCCCTGGGCTTTCCAGCGCCGGGTGCTTACTCTATCTATGCCCGTCTGTCTTCGATCAAGGAAGAAGAAGGCGTACCCAGCGCTGAAAACATGATCAAGCAACTTGTCGATGGGCAGGAAGCGGTTACCCGCACTGCACGCGGGATCTTCCCGTTGCTGGATAAAGTCAGCGACGAGCCGACCGCGGACCTGCTGACCCAGCGCATGCAGATCCACGAAAAAACCGCCTGGATGCTGCGCTCGCTGCTCGAAGGCAAGTAAGCCCTGCAGGCCAGTGGTGCCCGGCAGGCGCCGCTGGCTGCACCTGATTGCTTCCTGATATATGCGTTGGCTTGTCCTACGAGCCGCGACTCTCCGTCTTCTGGCTGCACTTGCCTGCTTGATGTTTTATAGGCTCAACGGCCAATAACAGCCGTGTATTCAAGAGCCGTTTGGCAAGGGAGTGTCAAGTGTATGTCGCGTAGTATGAGTAAAGGTGTGCTGGAAACTTCCGGGGTCTACAAGACAAAGATCGATCCCTTCGTCAAAGGGTTCGATATGGCGTTGGCCCGGCCATTATCACGTTCTGTCCGGTTGAATGGTTTTTCGACATGCCTGCGGCTTGAAGAAGTCTATTGGAACATTCTTGGTGAAATAGCCAGGATCAATACCTGTTCGGTCAGTGCGCTGCTGTCCTATGTGGATCGCGAGGTGCACTTGCGTTATGGCGGGGTCAAGAATTTCAGCGGCCTGGTCAGGGTGGTCTGTGTGGTTCATGCGTTGAAAGGGCAGGTATGCGCCGCAGATCAGGCTGGCGTGATGTAGGCCGGTTGTCCCGTATCAGGGGGGCAGAGGTGTTGGTCTAAGTGGGCTGCACGTTGCCACGGCTGCACAGCCTCGATTTAACGGATATAATCTCGCCCTTTGCTGCGCATACCGGCTGGTACGGAGCGTGGCGCAGCAGTGACGTGATCGCCGAGATATTCCATGCCCATGTACGATTACCAATGCGCTTCCTGTGGTCATCAGTTGGAAGCCATTCAAAAGATCAGCGACGCGCCGTTGGTCGATTGCCCTGCTTGCCAGGCGCCCGAGCTGAAAAAAATGTTGTCGATGCCGGGCTTTCGCCTGAGCGGTAGCGGCTGGTACGAGACGGACTTCAAGACCGGCGCCAAGAAGAATCTGGCGGGCGGCGACAAAGCAGACTGAGTTGAACTCTACGCGCGAGCTCCTGCATTATCCGTGGCCTGACTTAATAGGTGCGGTGTCCGAGCAGGAACTCCACCGAATTTCGAATTACGAGAAGTGAAACCACTACCATGATGCGCAGCCACTATTGCGGCCAACTGAACGAGACCCTGGAAGGTCAGGAAATCACCCTTTGCGGATGGGTTCACCGTCGCCGCGACCATGGCGGGGTGATTTTCCTCGATATCCGTGATCGTGACGGTCTGGCCCAGGTGGTATTCGACCCGGATCGCGCCGAGAGCTTCGCCGCCGCTGACCGCGTGCGCAGCGAATACGTCGTGAAAATCACCGGCAAGGTTCGCCTGCGTCCGGCCGGTGCCACCAACGCCAACATGGCGTCGGGCATGATCGAAGTCCTGGGCTACGAGCTGGAAGTGCTTAACGAGTCGGAAACCCCGCCGTTCCCACTCAACGAGTTCTCCGACGTTGGCGAAGAAACCCGCCTGCGTTATCGCTTCCTCGACCTGCGTCGTCCGGAAATGGCCGAGAAGCTGCGCCTGCGCTCGCGCATGACCACCAGCATCCGTCGCTTCCTCGACGAGAACGGCTTCCTCGACGTCGAGACGCCGATCCTGACCCGTGCTACGCCAGAAGGCGCACGTGACTACCTGGTGCCAAGTCGTACCCACGCCGGTAGCTTCTTCGCCTTGCCGCAATCGCCGCAGTTGTTCAAGCAACTGCTGATGGTCGCTGGCTTCGACCGCTACTACCAGATCGCCAAGTGCTTTCGCGACGAAGACCTGCGCGCCGACCGCCAGCCGGAATTCACCCAGATCGACATCGAGACCAGCTTCCTCGATGAAAAAGAGATCATGGGCCTGACCGAAGAAATGATCCGCAACCTGTTCAAGGAAGTGCTGGACCTGGAATTCGGCGAGTTCCCGCACATGACCTTCGAAGAAGCCATGCGCCGCTACGGTTCCGACAAGCCAGACCTGCGCAACCCGCTGGAGCTGGTCGACGTTGCCGACCAGCTCAAGGAAGTCGACTTCAAGGTATTCAGCGGCCCGGCCAACGACCCGAAATGCCGCATCGCCGCACTGCGTGTGCCAGGCGGGGCGAGCATGCCGCGCAAACAGATCGACGACTACACCAAGTTCGTCGGCATCTACGGCGCCAAGGGCCTGGCTTACATCAAGGTCAACGAGCGCGCCAAGGGTGTTGAAGGCCTGCAGTCGCCAATCGTCAAGAACATCCCGGAAGACAAGCTCAATGTGATCCTCGATCGCGTTGGCGCAGTCGATGGCGATATCGTGTTCTTCGGCGCCGACAAGGCCAAGATCGTCAGCGAAGCCCTGGGCGCGCTGCGGATCAAGCTGGGCCACGACCTCGACCTGCTGACCTGCAAGTGGGCACCGATGTGGGTCGTCGACTTCCCGATGTTCGAAGAGAACGACGACGGCAGCTTCAGCGCCCTGCATCACCCGTTCACCGCACCCAAGTGCACGCCGCAGGAGCTGGAAGCCAACCCGGCTGGCGCCCTGTCCCGTGCCTACGACATGGTGCTCAACGGCACTGAGCTGGGTGGCGGTTCGATCCGTATCCACCGCAAAGAGATGCAGCAGTCGGTATTCCGCCTGCTGGGCATCAACGAAGCGGAACAGGAAGAGAAGTTCGGCTTCCTGCTCGACGCCCTGAAATACGGTGCTCCACCCCACGGCGGCCTGGCCTTCGGCCTTGACCGCCTGGTGATGCTGATGACCGGTGCCCAGTCGATCCGTGAAGTGATTGCCTTCCCGAAAACCCAGAGTGCTGCGGACGTCATGACCCAGGCTCCAGGTGTGGTGGATGCCAAGGCACTGCGCGAACTGCACATCCGTCTGCGCGAGGCGCCGAAGGCTGAGTAAGGCTGCGGCGTGAAAGCGCGATAAGGTTGTACGCAGTCAAAAAGGCGCATCTTCGGATGCGCCTTTGCGTTTAAAAGAGGGAAATCTCGCCTGGGGCGGGATTGAAAGGTTTCTAGAGAATTTCGGAGTTGTGTTATGGCTGGCCATTCCAAGTGGGCGAACATCAAGCACCGCAAAGAGCGTCAGGATGCCAAGAAAGGCAAGATCTTCACCAAGTGGATTCGCGAACTGACCGTCGCTGCCCGCCAGGGCGGCGGTGATCCTGGCTCCAACCCACGCCTGCGCCTGGCGCTGGACAAGGCCCTGGGTGCCAACATGAGCCGCGACATCATCGACCGCGCCGTGGCCCGTGGGGCCGGTGCGGCCGATACCGACGATATGGTCGAACTGACCTATGAAGGCTACGGCCCGGGCGGCGTTGCGGTGATGGTTGAGTGCATGACCGACAACCGCAACCGTACCGCGGCGGCCGTACGCCATGCGTTCAGCAAGTGTGGCGGCAACCTGGGTACGGATGGTTCGGTAGCCTATCTGTTCGAGCGCAAGGGCCAGATTACCTTCGCGCCGGGCACCGATGAAGACGCGCTGATGGAAGCTGCGATGGAGGCGGATGCCGACGACGTGGTGACCAACGAAGACGGCTCCATCGACGTATTCACCTCGTTTGCCGGCTTCTACGCGGTGCGTAACGCCCTGGAAGCGGCGGGTTTCAAAGGCACCGACGCGGAAATCGTCATGCTGCCGACCACCAGCGCCGAACTGGACCTGGACGGCGCGCAGAAGGTGCTCAAGATGCTGGACATGCTTGAAGACCTGGATGATGTGCAGAACGTCTACTCCAACGCCGACATTCCAGAAGACGTGGCCGCACAGCTAGTCTGAAGGCTGGTGTAGACCATAATGTGGGAGCGGGCTTGCTCGCGAAAGCGGTTTGTCAGTCAGTACATGCGTTGACTGAAGCACCGCTTTCGCGAGCAAGCCCGCTCCCACATTGGATCTTCGCTGTATCAAAAAATGTGTTTACCCAACCTGCAGGCGTTATGACTTTAATCCTAGGTATCGACCCCGGTTCGCGCATCACCGGCTTTGGCGTGGTGCAGCAGACCCCGCGTGGCTGTATCTACGTGGCGTCGGGATGTATCCGTACCGGCGCCGGGGAGCTGGCCGAGCGTTTGCAGATCGTCTATCGCGGCGTACGTGAAGTGATCCAGACCTACGGGCCGGTGACCATGGGCATCGAAAAGGTATTCATGGCCAAAAATGCCGACTCGGCCCTCAAGCTGGGCCAGGCCCGCGGCGCTGCCATCGTCGCCGGAGCGGAGGAGGGCATGGAAATCGCCGAATACACCGCGACCCAGGTCAAGCAGGCGGTGGTTGGCACCGGCGCGGCGAATAAAGAGCAGGTGCAGATGATGGTCATGCACATGCTCAAACTCACCTCCAAGCCACAGATCGACGCTTCTGACGCCCTGGCCATCGCCATTTGCCATGCCCACACCCGCTCCAGCCTGCTGCCTCACGGCCTTGGCACGGCACGCAGTCGTGGCGGGCGCCTGCGTCTCTGATAGCATCAGCGCAATCGTTATGGTCGGGCCTCGATCTGACCTCAAGCTTTAAGGATCTGAACCGTGATTGGACGCTTGCGCGGCACCCTGGCTGAGAAACAGCCGCCGCACCTGATTCTGGATGTAAACGGGCTGGGGTATGAGCTGGAAGTGCCCATGACCACCCTGTACCGCCTACCGTCGGTCGGTGAACCGATAACGTTGCACACCCATCTGGTGGTGCGCGAAGACGCGCAACTACTCTATGGTTTCATCGGCAAGCGCGACCGCGACTTCTTCCGCGAGCTGATCCGCCTCAATGGCGTTGGCCCGAAACTGGCCCTGGCCTTGATGTCGAGCCTGGAAGTGGACGAGTTGGTACGTGCTGTTTCGGCCCAGGACACCTCGGCGCTGACCAAGGTGCCGGGTGTCGGCAAAAAAACCGCTGAGCGCCTGCTGGTGGAGCTCAAGGATCGCTTCAAAGCCTGGGAAGTGGTGCCAAGCATGTTTGCGCTGGTGCCAAACCAGCCGGATATGCCGGCGGCCCAAGTCGCCAGCGCCGAAAGTGACGCCGTCAATGCGCTGATCTCCCTTGGCTACAAGCCACAGGAGGCCAGCAAGGCAGTGTCGGCCATCAAGGACAAGAACCTGAGCGCTGAAGACATGATCCGCCGAGCCCTGAAGGGAATGATTTAAGTGATTGAAGCTGATCGTCTGATTGCAGCCACCGGCCCTCGCGACCGTGAAGAGGTCCAGGACCGGGCCATCCGCCCCCTGAGCCTTGCCGATTACATTGGCCAGCCCACCGTGCGCGAGCAGATGGAGCTGTTCATCCAGGCGGCACGTGGGCGTGCCGAGTCCCTGGACCACACGCTGATCTTCGGCCCGCCGGGGCTGGGCAAGACTACCCTGGCCAACATCATCGCCCAGGAAATGGGCGTGTCGATCAAGAGCACCTCCGGCCCGGTGCTGGAGCGCCCGGGCGACCTGGCTGCGTTGCTGACCAACCTTGAACCCCATGACGTGCTGTTCATCGACGAAATCCACCGGTTGTCGCCCATCGTCGAAGAAGTGCTATACCCGGCCATGGAAGATTTCCAGCTGGATATCATGATTGGCGAAGGGCCGGCCGCGCGCTCGATCAAGCTCGACCTGCCGCCGTTTACCCTGGTCGGCGCCACCACCCGTGCCGGCATGTTGACCAACCCGTTGCGAGACCGTTTCGGCATTGTTCAACGTCTAGAGTTCTATAGCACTGCTGACCTTGCGACGATTGTCAGCCGTTCGGCGGGGATTCTCAGCTTGCCGCTCGACCCGGAAGGCGCCTTCGAGATTGCCCGCAGGGCCCGTGGCACACCGCGGATTGCCAACCGTTTGCTGCGCCGGGTGCGCGATTTTGCCGAGGTGCGGGCCAAGGGCCATATCACCAAGGCCGTGGCCGACCTGGCGTTGAACCTGCTGGACGTCGATGAACATGGCTTCGACCATCAGGACCGGCGCCTGCTGTTGACCATGATCGAGAAGTTCGATGGTGGGCCGGTGGGCGTGGATAGCCTGGCCGCCGCCATCAGTGAGGAGCGCCATACCATTGAGGATGTGCTGGAGCCGTACCTGATTCAACAGGGTTACATCATGCGTACGCCAAGGGGGCGGGTGGTCACGCGCCACGCGTATCTGCACTTTGGGTTAAACATTCCGTCACGATTGGGGGAGATGCCTGTGGTAGACGAATTCCTCGATGCAGTGGACGATTAAAAAGGCATGGCGGGTCGATTTATTCGGCGTTTGTGCTGTCCTAGTGGCTGGCGTCGTCATTCTTTCGTTAGAAATGCTGCAGAGAATGAAAAACAGTTGCCTGGCCGGATTGGCAACCTGAGGAGTAAGCACTAGAGTATGCGCGCGCAAAACGGGGATCAGTCGTTCGCACATCGCTGTCGCGTTTATTACGAGGACACCGATGCGGGCGGCATCGTGTATTACGTCAATTATCTAAAGTTCATGGAGCGGGCTCGAACCGAGCGGCTACGGGAGCTGGGCTTTGCCCAATCCCAGCTGGCAGGGGAGGACCTGTTATTTGTCGTGCATTCCAGCGAGGCCCGTTACTACGCGCCGGCGCGACTGGACGATGAATTGCTGGTCAGCGCGCAAGTAATCGAATTGAACCGTGCCAGCCTGCGCTTTAAACAGCAGGTCAGGCGGGCAACGGATGCAACGCTGCTCTGTGAGGGGCAGTTCCTGGTGGCGTGTGTGCGCACCAACAGTTTGAAACCCAGGGCCATTCCCGAAACTCTACGTGCGGCCTTTGCCAACGTGAGCGGCGCGGGTCAACAATCAAAGCAGGAGATTTAGCGTGGAACCTACCGTCGTCGACCATTCCTCCATGTGGAGCCTGGTCAGCAATGCCAGTGTCGTGGTTCAACTGGTCATGCTGACCCTGGTAGCCGCATCGGTTACCTCATGGGTCATGATTTTCCAGCGCAGCAACCTGCTGCGCGCCGGTCGACGCGCCCTGGAGAGCTTCGAAGAGCGCTTCTGGTCGGGTATCGACCTGTCCAAGCTGTATCGCCAGGCGGGCAGCAACCCGGACCCGGACTCGGGCGTCGAGCAGATCTTTCGCGCCGGCTTCAAGGAATTTTCCCGCCTGCGCCAGCAGTCCGGCGTCGACCCGGAAGCGGTCATGGAAGGCGTGGCCCGTGCGATGCGCGTAGCGATCTCCCGTGAGGAAGAAAAGCTCGAGCAGAGCCTGCCGTTCCTGGCCACCGTCGGTTCGGTCAGCCCGTATATCGGCCTGTTCGGCACCGTATGGGGCATCATGAACTCCTTCCGTGGCCTGGCAACGGCCCAGCAAGCGACCCTGGCCACCGTGGCCCCGGGTATCGCCGAAGCGCTGATCGCCACTGCCATCGGCTTGTTCGCTGCAATCCCCGCAGTAATTGCCTACAACCGTTTCGCCGCCACCAGCGAAACCCTGATTGGCCGTTACTACACCTTCGCCGATGAATTCCAGGCGATCCTGCACCGTAAAGTGCACACCAGCGAAGAATAAGCAGGTAATTCCCAATGGCTTTAATCGCTCGAGCTCGCAAAAAGCGCAAGCCGGTCGCCGAGATGAACGTAGTGCCTTACATCGACGTGATGCTGGTGCTGCTGGTGATCTTCATGGTGACCGCGCCGATGCTCAATCAGGGGGTGAAGGTTGATCTGCCCAAGGTTTCCAGCGAAGCCTTGCCGCAGGACAACAACACCCAGGTCCTGACCATTTCGATCAAGGCTGACAAGACCTATTACTGGAACCTTGGCAGCGAAGTCGACACCCAGAAGCAACAGGACAAGGCCATGACCTTGCCGCAGATGACCGACGCCGTGACCAAAATCATCCGCGCCGGCAATGAAGGCGGCAAGCACACCCAGGTGTTCATCCGCGGTGACAAGTCGGTCGACTACGGCTCCGTCATGGGCGCCATGGGCGGGCTGCAGAAGGCCGGGGTCGGTAATGTTGGCTTGATTACCGAGGCGCCCTGATGCAGCAACAGCGAGAGCCGTCCGCCTCGGAAAGCTTCTTCTGGCCTAGCGTCTGGGCGATTGCCCTGCACGTTCTGGTGTTTGGCATGCTGTTTGTCAGCTTTGCCATGACCCCGGAGCTGCCGCCAGCCAAGCCGATCGTGCAGGCGACCCTGTATCAGCTGAAATCGAAAAGTCAGGCCACCACCCAGACCAATCAGAAGATTGCCGGTGAGGCCCAGAAGTCGGCTGCGCGCCAGACTGAAGTCGAACAGATGGAACAGAAGAAGGTCGAGCAGGAAGCGGTGAAGGCTGCTGCGGAACAAAAGAAAGACGAGGCGGCTCAAAAGGCCGAAGAATCGAAAAAGGCTGACGAAGCGAAGAAGGCCGACGAGGCGAAAAAGGCTGATGAAGCCAAGAAAGCCGAGAAAGCTGCCGAAGCCAAAAAAGCCGAAGAGAAACAACTGGCTGATATAGCCAAGAAGAAATCTGAAGAAGAAGCCAAGAAAGCGGCTGAAGAAGAGGCCAAGAAAAAGGCCGCTGAAGAAGCCAAGAAAAAGATAGTCGAAGACGCGAAGAAGAAAGCCGCCGAAGACGCCAAGAAAAAAGCTGAAGCAGACGAGGCGAAGAAGAAAATCGCCGATGATGCGAAGAAGAAAGCTGCCGCCGACGCCTCCAAGAAAAAGGCCCAGGAAGCAGCACGTAAATCCGCCGAAGATAAAAAGGCCCAGGCCTTGGCAGATTTGCTTTCCGACACGCCGCAACGTCAGCAGGCCTTGGCCGATGAACGTGGTGACGAAGTCGCGGGCAGTTTCGACGATCTGATTCGCGCTCGCGCAGCAGAAGGCTGGACACGTCCACCTTCGGCACGCAAAGGCATGACAGTCGTGCTGCAGATCGGCATGTTGCCAGACGGTACGGTGACTTCGGTCAGCGTGGCCAAGTCCAGTGGCGACGGTTCGTTCGACAGTTCAGCGGTTGCAGCGGTCAAGAATATTGGCCGGTTGACCGAGATGCAGGGAATGAAACCAAGCGACTTCGCTCCCTATCGTTCATTCAAGATGACATTCACACCTGAGGATCTAGCCTTGTGAGAAACCTTCTTCGAGGAATGCTTGTCGTTATTTGCTGTATGGCAGGGATAGCGGCGGCGGATGAAAAGAACATCCTGGTAACCAGCGGTAGCGATCGGGCCACCCCGATTGCGGTTGTACCGTTTGGCTGGCAGGGCGGCAGCGTTCTGCCGGACGATATGGCGGAAATCATTGGTAATGACCTGCGCAACTCGGGTTACTACGCGCCAATTCCGAAACAGAACATGATCAGCCAGCCGACCCAAGGCAGCGAAGTGATCTACCGTGACTGGAAAGCCCTGGGCGCCCAGTACCTGATGGTAGGTAGCATCGTTCCAGCAGGCGGTCGCTTGCAGGTGCAATACGCTCTGTTCAACGTGGCCACCGAGCAGCAAGTGCTGACCGGTAGCGTGTCGGGCAGCGTTGACCAACTGCGGGACATGGCGCACTACATTGCCGACCAGTCGTTCGAGAAACTGGTGGGTATCAAGGGTGCGTTCTCTACCCGCATGTTGTACGTGACGGCTGAGCGTTTCTCGGTGAACAACACCCGCTACACCCTGCAACGTTCGGACTACGACGGTGCCCGTGCAGTGACCCTGTTGCAATCGCGCGAGCCGATCCTGTCGCCGCGTTTTGCGCCAGATGGCAAGCGTATTGCCTACGTGTCGTTCGAGCAGAAGCGTCCGCGCATCTTCGTCCAGCACATCGACACCGGTCGCCGTGAGCAGATCACCAACTTTGAAGGCCTGAACGGTGCCCCAGCCTGGTCGCCGGATGGCAATCGCCTGGCATTCGTACTGTCCAAGGACGGTAACCCGGATATCTACGTGATGAACCTCGGTTCGCGCCAGATCACCCGTGTCACTTCCGGCCCTGGTATCAACACCGAGCCGTTCTGGGGCAAGGATGGTTCGACCATCTACTTCACGTCAGACCGTGGCGGCAAACCGCAGATCTACAAGAGCAGCGTTGGCGGTGGTGGTGCGGAGCGTGTGACCTTTATTGGTAACTACAACGCCAATCCGAAGCTTTCGGCGGATGAAAAGACCCTGGTAATGATCCATCGCCAGGATGGTTTCACTAATTTCAAGGTGGCGGCCCAGGATTTGCAGCGCGGAAGCGTAAAAATCCTCACAGATAGCACTCTTGATGAGTCGCCTACTGTTGCGCCCAACGGCACCATGGTAATCTACGCCACCCGCCAGCAGGGCCGGGGAGTCTTGATGCTCGTGTCCATTAATGGACGCGTAAGGCTCCCGCTTCCTACCGCACAAGGCGAAGTCAGAGAACCGTCCTGGTCCCCTTACCTGAACTGACGCGGCGCTACAAAAAGAAGTACTTAACACACTGGGGTTCATTAGGAGTTTCACGATGGAAATGCTGAAGTTTGGTAAGTTTGCTGCTCTGGCTCTGGCTCTGTCCGTAGCCGTTGGTTGCTCGTCTAAAGGCGGCGACAATGCCGGTGAAGGCGCAGCTGTTGATCCAAACGCTGGTTACGGCGCCAACACTGGTGCAGTTGACGGCTCCCTGAGCGAAGAAGCTGCTCTGCGCGCGATCACCACTTTCTACTTCGAATACGACAGTTCGGACCTGAAGCCAGAAGCCATGCGCGCTCTGGACGTTCACGCGAAAGACCTGAAAGGTAACGGCGCTCGCGTTGTTCTGGAAGGCAACACCGACGAACGTGGTACTCGTGAGTACAACATGGCACTGGGCGAGCGTCGTGCGAAAGCCGTTCAGCGCTACCTGGTACTGCAAGGTGTTTCCCCAGCTCAGCTGGAACTGGTTTCCTACGGTGAAGAGCGTCCAGTTGCTACCGGCAACGACGAGCAATCCTGGGCTCAAAACCGTCGCGTCGAACTGCGTAAGTAATTCGTCATGCGAACGTGCCGTCGTGTTGTAACCGTATTGGCTCTCAGCCTTGCACCGCTTGCGGTGTGGGCTGCGGTTCCCGTGGAAGATAGCAACTCTGGCTATAACAATAGTGGGAGCAGCTATCCACCTGCAGGTTATGGCACGAACGGCGCCTATGCGGGGGGAGCGGCCACGGCCGCTCCTTCGGCACAGGGCGAACTGTTCAACCAACTGCAACGCATGCAGGATCAATTGGCGCAGCAACAAGGCACCATTGAAGTTCTGCAAAATGAAGTGCGTCAGCTCAAGCAGGAAGGCCTGGAGCGTTACCAGGATCTTGACCGACGTATAGGAGCCGGTGCTACACCAGCCGCTACTCCTGATAATTCTTCTGCCGGTGGCGCCGCAAGCGCCGCCGGTGGTGCAGCCGCAGGCGCCACTCAGGCCCCTGCCGCCAGCAGCGAACCGGCTGATCCGGCGAAGGAAAAGCTGTATTACGACGCAGCCTTCGACCTGATCAAGGCCAAGGATTTCGACAAGGCCAGCAAGGCGTTCACCGCTTTCCTGGGTCGTTATCCAAACAGCCAGTACGCGGGTAATGCCCAGTATTGGTTGGGTGAGGTCAACCTGGCCAAGGGTGATTTGCAGGGTGCAGGCCAGGCGTTTGCCAAGGTCAGCCAGCTTTACCCCAAGCACGCCAAGGTGCCTGATTCGCTGTACAAACTGGCTGATGTAGAGCGCCGCCTGGGTCATACCGACAAGGTCAAAGGCATTCTTCAGCAGGTAGTGGCCCAATATCCGGGTACCTCTGCCGCCCAGTTGGCTCAGCGTGATTTGCAACGCTTGTAAGCATTGCTGTCCCGCTTGGAAGAAACCCGCGCCTGTCGCGGGTTTTTTCGTTAGAATCCACGCCCTTTTATGAAATACGCTTTCTGGGGTTCACGCTTTGCCGGGATCCCATGAAGTGCCTGACGGAGGCGGACAGCCTGTTTAGCTGTTACGCCCGTGGCGACTATGCAAGACACATTACGCATCACCGAAGTTTTTTACTCGTTACAGGGTGAAACGCGCACTGCCGGCCTGCCCACAGTATTTGTGCGCCTCACCGGCTGCCCGTTGCGCTGCCAGTACTGTGACAGCGCCTACGCCTTCAGCGGCGGCACCATTCGTACCCTCGACGATATCCTGGAGCAGGTTGCAGGCTTCCGGCCGCGTTACGTCTGTGTAACAGGCGGCGAGCCGCTGGCCCAGCCCAATGCCATTCCTTTGCTCAGGCAGTTGTGTGACGCCGGTTACGAGGTGTCGCTGGAAACCAGTGGCGCCCTGGATATTTCCGCGGTCGATCCGCGCGTCAGCCGCGTGGTTGACTTGAAGACCCCGGACTCCAAAGAAGCGCATCGCAACCGTTATGAGAATATCGAGCTGCTGACCGCCAACGACCAGATCAAGTTTGTCATTTGCTCGCGGGACGACTATGACTGGGCCAATTCCAAGCTGATCCAGTACGGCCTGGACCGACGCGCCGGCGAGGTGCTGTTCTCTCCAAGCCACCATGACTTGAACGCTCGCGACCTCGCAGATTGGGTGGTCGCGGACAATCTGCCGGTGCGCCTGCAATTGCAGCTGCATAAATACCTTTGGAACGACGAGCCAGGACGCTGAAATGACTGAACAAACGACTGATCAAAAACGTGCCGTAATCCTGCTATCTGGTGGCCTCGACTCCGCGACCGTGGTGGCGATGGCGCGTGCCGAGGGCTATAGCTGCTACACCATGAGCTTCGACTATGGCCAGCGCTCCCATGCCGAGTTGCACGCCGCCGCCCGTGTCGCCCACGACCTCGGCGTGGTGGAGCACAAGGTGATCGGCTTGAACCTCAATGGCATTGGCGGCTCGGCCCTGACCGACAGCTCCATTGACGTGCCTGAGGCGCCCACTGAGGGCATCCCGGTCACCTACGTGCCGGCCCGTAACACTGTGTTCCTGTCGCTGGCCCTGGGCTGGGCAGAGGTGCTTAACGCCCGCGACATCTTTATCGGCGTCAACGCGGTGGATTACTCCGGCTACCCGGACTGTCGCCCAGAGTTCGTCGAGTCGTTCGAGCGCATGGCCAACCTGGCGACCAAGGCTGGCGTAGAAGGGCATGGCTTCCGTATCCAGGCGCCACTGCAAAACCTGAGCAAGGCGCAGATCGTCAAGGCGGGTGTAGGGCTTGGTGTCGACTACTCGCTGACTGTTTCCTGCTACCAGGCGGACAATGACGGTCGTGCTTGTAGGAAATGTGACAGCTGCCGCCTGCGCGCCGAAGGCTTCCAAGCGGCCGGAATTACTGACCCGACGCGTTATTTCTGATTTATTTAAAATAAGGTGTTGAATAATCCTTAGAAATCAGTATTATACGCGCCACCACACAGCGGGTCGTTAGCTCAGTTGGTAGAGCAGTTGGCTTTTAACCAATTGGTCGTAGGTTCGAATCCCACACGACCCACCATTTTTGGCGGTTTAGAAAATCCGGAAGGCCCACGCAAGTGAGGATTTCCGGGTTTTTTTTTGCCTGGGACAAAAGCGCGGGCTCGATGGCTCGCCTGAAGGGTGACACGACATTCGCATCGACTAGCAGCACCGTCTTCGACTGCGGATACAACACCCAAGCCATTATTTGTAGCTGTCGCCAGGTAAACCCAGCCGGGTCCGCTTTTTCAGAACAGTAGAGGTTATGCCAAGTAAGTAAACTGTGCAGTTGTACTTACTTGGCAGGTGTGCAAGATCAGAATTGATGTCGCATTTTAATACCGCGTCACTAGGCAACTAGCACGACGACGCCTTTAAAGTTCCATTACAGTTATTTATGGTTTTTACCTCCGCTGCGGGGCCATTGAAGGAGGTTATGAAATCTCCACCGTTGGCCATACGACAGCTTGCGGTAATCCAGCAAGCGCCCTCGGCGTTGAGTCGCACTACTTGAATGACGCCGGCGTTTCCCACCGGCACAGTGTCTCCCTTGCTGCAGGACTGATAGGCAGGGCTACTCTGCCAGGCATTTTTACATGTGTTGTTGTCTTCAGCATTGGCTGCTTGCATTTGAAGCAGAACTGCAAATGCTAGAAGAAATCCAATGATTGAGCTTTTCATTTTATGATTCCTCTAGATGTGCGTTTCCCCACATGAAACTATGCTCTGGGTTTTTGGGATGTGTCTACTGTCATAGTTGACAGGTTTCATGAGATGTTTGAGGTTTTTTATAATTGTTATGAATAATGTTGGGTGACGTTATAAGTTCGTGGGAGGTGTTTGGGCTTGCTGATGTGAAACCCCGAGAGCCCCGCACCAGCGTTAGGCTCAAGGCTGCTTATGCCCATTCATCCACGGGCTGTAGTCTACCTGCACATACCCCATGGGCAGGCCCTTGGGGTAGTTGGCAAACCCCGGCATCTTTCGCAGGTCCAGCAGTTTGCACTGCGTGACAAGGCGTTGCTGCAACGCGCTATCTACCTTGAAGCCCTGTAAACGGTACGGGCTCTGATTCAGGTTGACCATGCACTCATTCACTTTGCCTTGCGCATCGGCGATGAGGTGGAAGCTGGCGACGCCAATACTCTGGATGTCATGCCCGACAAACAGCTGTTCACGGAAAAAACGTATCTGCCTATACAGGTCGATTCGTGTTTTCTGCAGTTGTTGCTGTTCATCCGAAAGCCCCATCAGAGGGGTGAACACCATGGGCGCGACAATCACCTGGGTGTCCTTGGCGTTGGCGAAGACCTTGGGCGAGACCTCGGGAAAGAGGGTGGTCCAGCACAGTTCAGTCACCAGTTTGGCCAGCTTGGCCTGGCGCAGGTTGTTCTGGCCCTCGTTGGGCAGCAGGGTCCCGCGTTTGGCCGAACAGTCCACGACGTGGTTCTGCGCGTCGACGGTCATGATCATGTTCATCACCCCCGTCAGCTCGTCTTCATTGGCGGCCAGGGCGTAGCTGCGCAGTATCGTGGTGAAGGTATGGATGAATTTTTCGTCCTTTTGTTGCACCTGTGCCGCCGCCGAGGCCGCCGCCTGCTCTGGCGTTTGGCTCTGGCAACCGGCCAGTGACAGCAGGCTCGCACCGAACAAGGCCAGTAGCCAGCGGGAGGGAGAAGGCGCGTTGAATTCCATTTCTTGGGGGCTCATATACAAATAGACACGGGAAGAGGTAGACGGGAACTATTCTCACCCATCAAACGGTAAAGTGCGATTCGAAATAATTCGACTCTGGTACTGTGCCCTTTGGTTGTAACGGCTGACGTTGCATGGATTTGCTCTACAGATTCTATTTGTCTATATTTGAGTCTGTAGATTTATTCTGAGGTGGCAACCATGAGCCTAGCCCTGCAAGCACAGCCGTTTACCCGCCAGCAATGTGTCGCCGGACTCCGGGCGGCCGTGAGCATCCTGGAAAAATGGCAGGCCAGCAGCGACCAGGCCTGCCGCATCCTGCGTATTTCGCGCAGCACTTACACCCGCGCCCGACAGCGCGAGGCCGCGTGGTCCGTGAGCCTGGATTCCGACCAGATGCAGCGCATCAGCTTTGTGCTGAACATCCATGCCACGCTGCGCATGGTGTTCGATAACCCCGAGAATGTGTACGGCTTCCCTGCAATGGCCAACCACAACAGCTTCTTCAACGGGCGCTCACCCCTGGAGATCATGGCCCAGGGCGACATGATTTCCCTGTACGAAACCTTCCGCCGGATCGATGTGCTGCGCGGTGCGCAATGGTGACGGTGAGCCAGTTGGGCGATTTGCCCAGCGGGCCGTTGCAGGCCTATCGCCTGGTCAATTCCAAATTCCCGCCGATTGCGTTGTTTGACGATGTGGCGGATGCCGACGAATTTGAGGCGCTTTATCAGATCCAGGCCCTGACCAACCCGCGGCTGGGCAATGAGCTGGGTCGTATCGAGCTGATACCCCGTAGGGAAATCCCCTTCGGGATTGTGGGATGCTCCTACGCGATTGCGCCGTTCACCCACGTCAATCCGGCCGGATCGCGTTTCAGCGCTGGGGATTTTGGCGTGCTGTACCTGGCGGCCACCATCGAAACGGCGCTGGCAGAGGTGCGTCATCACCAGAACCAGTATTGGTCCGGGGTCCACGGCCTTAACTATGAGCGCTTTGTCTTTCGCGGGTTGTCGTGCAGCTTTGCTGGTGACTCGATGAAGGATGCGGCGTCGGTGCCGATGAGCGATCCGATCTACGACCCTGACGACTACAGCCACGCCCAGCGCTTGGGCGGCGCGCTGAAGAAGGCCGGTTGTCCCGGCCTGCGTTACCTGTCGGTGCGCTCAGAAGGCGATCACTGCTGGGCGTTGCTGACGCCCAGGCCGGTGTCGTCGATTGTCCAGGCCGCCCATTACGAGATGGTCTGGAATGGGCAGATCACCAGTGTCAGCAAAATCAGCGAAGCCTGACGCTGGCGGGTCAGAGCTGCCCGCGCACCAGGATTGACTCATCGATCTGCGCAATCGACGTAACCCCGGTCAGGGTCATGGCCACGCGCATTTCCTTGGCAAAGATCTCCAGCAAATTCTCTACACCGCGCTGGCCATCAGCGGCCAAAGCGTAGGCAGGCGCTCGTCCCAGCAATACGCCCCGGGCGCCGAGGGCGAGCATGCGCACCACGTCCAGCCCCGAACGCACCCCGGAGTCCACCAGCACCGTAAGGTCGCTGCCCACTGCCTGGGCGATCTCGGGCAGGGCCTTGGCGGTGGACAGCACGCCATCGAGCTGGCGACCGCCGTGGTTGGACACGACGATGCCGTCGGCACCGAAGCTCACCGCATCCTTGGCGTCCTGTGGGTCGAGGATGCCCTTGATGATCATCGGGCCTTTCCAGAATTCGCGGATCCACTCCAGGTCTTTCCAACTGATGGAGGGGTCGAAGTTGGTGGCCAGCCAGCCGATGTAGTCTTCAAGGTGGGTCGGCTTGCCGAGGTATTTGGAGATGTTGCCCAGGTCGTGCGGGCGTCCCATCAGCCCCACATCAAACGCCCAGGCCGGTTTGGTCACTGCCTGCAACATGCGTCGCTGGGCGGCGTACGGGCCGGACATGCCGGAGTGGGCATCGCGGTAGCGGGCGCCGGGGGTGGGCATGTCGACGGTGAACACCAGGGTTTTCACCCCGGCGGCTTGCGCACGCTCCAGGGCGTTTTTCATGAAGCCACGGTCTTTCAACACATACAGTTGAAACCAGATCGACTGCGCAGTCTGCGACGCTACTTCCTCGATAGGGCACACAGACACGGTCGACAGGCAAAAAGGAATGCCTTTATTGGCCGCCGCATTGGCCACCTGCACTTCTCCGCGCCGGGCAAACATGCCGGTCAGGCCCACCGGGCTCATGACCACCGGCATCGCCAGCGGTTGGTCGAACAGGGTGGTTTCCAGGCTCAGGCTCTCGACGTTGCGCAGGACGCGCTGGCGCAGGCTGATGTCTGCCAGGTCCGAACTGTTGGCCTTGAGGGTGTGCTCGGCGTACGCGCCACCGTCAATGTAGTCGAACAGGAAACGCGGCAGTTTGCGACGTGCGGCTTCGCGGTAATCCGATGCAGACGAAATGATCATGAACAGTGAGGCCCCGGAATAAAGAAAACGGTGGGTGGAGGATAGTCAAAGGCTTTTCATGGTAAAAACAACTTTTCCAACTTCATTCAAGTCGCAAATGGAATAGTCATGAATCTGCGAACGCTGCGAGCCTTTGTCGAAGTGGTGCGCCAAGGCAGTTTCTCACAAGCGGCCGAGATGGTTTCGCTCACGCAATCGAGTGTCAGCAAAGCGGTCAAGACCCTGGAAGAGGAGTTAGGCACACCGTTGTTCAGCCGCATCGGCCACAAGAACGAACTGACAGCCGCGGGTGAAATTGCCTACCGTCGCGCCCTGGTGTTGCTTGCCGAGCGCAGTGACCTGGTGGCCGAGATCAATGACCTGCTGGGGCTCAAGCGCGGCGTGCTGCGTATTGGCTTGCCGCCGGTGGGCAGTGGTGAACTGTTTGCGGCGATGTTTGCGGTGTACCGCCAGCGTTATCCGCAGATCGAGATCGAGCTGATCGAGCATGGCAGCAAGAAGCTGGCTGAGTGCCTGCAAGCGGGGGAGGTGGATGTAGCCGCGCTACTGGTGCCGGTGGAGGGCGAGTTTGAGTATCAGGACGTGCGCGTCGAGCCATTGATGGTGGTCCTGCCCAGCAGCCATCCATTGGCCGGGCGCGACAGTGTGGATTTTTCCGACTTGTCCGACTCGCCGTTCATACTGTTCGAAGCTGGATTTGCCCTGAACCGCATCATCCTTTCCGCCTGCGAGCGGCGGGGCGTATCGCCGAAGGTTTCGGTGCGCAGTGCCCAGATCGACTTTATCGTCGACCTGGTCGGCGCGGGCCTGGGAGTCGCCTTCCTGCCGCGCATGCTGGCCTACAAGCACCTGCATGCCGGCATTGCCCTGATATCCCTGGATGAGCCCCAGACCGACTGGCATATCGCCCTGACCTGGCGGCGTAATGCTCACTTGCCGCCTGCAGCGCGGGCCTGGCTGGACCTGGCGACCGAGATGGGTAACGTTCCCGCGCGCTAGCACAGCCTGCTTCAGAAGTTGTACTTGAGGCTGGTCATGAAGTTGCGCGGCGCGCCATACACCCCTTCTGAGTACACCCGGGCGTAGTACTCGCGGTCAAAGACGTTGTTGAGGTTGACCGTGGCACTGAGGTTTTTCGAGATATCGTAGCGGGCCATCAGGTTGGCGATGGCATAGCTGCCCTGGTGGTAATAGTGCAAGTCCTCACCGGTCTTGGTCTGCCAGTTCACGCCACCGCCAACAGTGACTTTGTCGAGCATGCCTGGCAGGCGATAGGAGGTGAAGGTCTTGAGCATATGGCGCGGCAGCGCGGTGACGATGCGCTTGTCATCGGCATCGGTGGTGACGCTGTAGGCATAGCCGGCCGACGCCTGCCAGCCTTCGCCCAGCTCGCCGTTCATTTCCAGTTCGACGCCTTGGGTCTTGGCGCTTTGTTCGATGCGATAGGCCTGGGTGTCGGACTGCCACACCGCCAGGTTGTCTTGCTCAAGCCGAAATAGCGCCAGGCTGGCGTTCAGTTGCTCATCGTAGAAACTGCCCTTGATCCCGACTTCATAACCCTTGCCCTCCAGGGGTGGCAGCGCGCCGCGGTTGATGTCGCGCACGTAGGAGGCTTGCGGGTTGAAGATCTTGGTGTAGCTGGCATACAGCGACCAGTTGTGGTCCAGGTCGTAGACCACCCCGGTGTACGGAATGAACACGCCGGTTTCCCGCTCCTTGACCGAACTGGTTCCGGCGCCATACAGCAGGGTGTTGGTATCGCGCTTCCAGTCGGTCAGCCGCCCGCCGAGGATCAGGCTCAAGTCGTCGCTCAGGTGTAGGCGCGACGTGAGGTAGGCGGCGTATTGTTTCTCGCGGATGCTGCCTTTACCCACCACTGGCGTAGCGGGTTTGGGCGAGTCACCGTTCCAGGTGCGGTAGTCCGGCACCTTGAAGCCGTAGTCCCACAGCCAGTCGTTGTAGTTGGGGGTGTGTTCCTCGTAATCGGTGGCAGTGATGCCGGTGATCAGCTCATGTTCGCGACCGAACGCGGAAAACGGTCCGGTGAAGTAGGCGTCGAGGCTGTCCTGGCGCGGCGTGCCTGACCAGCGCACCGGCAACAACGAGGCGCCGGAGCCGGTGGCCTGGTCGAGACTGCCGATGGTGAACGAAAAGAACTCGTCGAACTTGTTCTCGGTGTGACCGTATTCGATCTTGCCGCTCCAGCCGTTATCGAACTGGTGTTCGATGGAAGTGAAGTAGTTGGTCTGGTCATGGTCGTTATACGACCAGTTCGGCGCACTGTTGAGGGAGCGCTTCATGTGGGTTTTCTGGCCATCGCTGAACAGCGTCTGGTAGCCGCCGCGCAGGGGCGCATCCACCTGGGTCTTCTGGTAGCTGAAGCCGGCAGTCAGCAGGGTGGCGTCGCTGAGGTCGAACTCGGTGATGCCGTAGATCAGTTGTGAATCCTGCTTGAAGCGATCGACCCAGGCCTGCTCGGTCTTGTAGTCCAGCACCAGGCGCCCGCGGATGTTGCCGGTCTCGGTCAGTGGCCCGGAGACATCGACACCGGTGCCATAGCGGTCCCAGCTACCGGCTTCGGCGGTGATGCTCGCCTGGGCTTGGGCCGTGGGGCGTTTGCGAATCAGGTTGATGGTCGCCGAGGGGTTGCCCATGCCGCTGATCAGGCCAGTGGCGCCGCGCACGATTTCCACGCGGTCGTACATGGCCGTGCTCTGGGTGTAGTTGTCCATGCGGGTCGAGGTGGGGACGCCGTCGATCTCGAAGTTCTGGATCTGGAAACCACGGGACCAGTAGCTGTCATTCTCGGTCCCCAGGCCGGCGCGGGTCACGGCGATCCCGGGGCTGGCTTCAAGTACATCGGTGAGGTTGTTGAGTTTCTGATCGTCCAGGCGTTGGCGGGTGATCACCGTGACCGACTGTGGGGTTTCTTTCTGGGTCAGGTTGAGCCGCGTAGAACTGCTGGAGGAGTAGGCGGTGTAGGAGCCATTACCTTCACTGGTGGACCCCGGCGCCTTGCCGGAAATGGTGGTACTACTCAACTCCAGGGCGGAGGAGGAGGTTGGGGCCGCCTGTAACTGATAACGACCTTCGCCTACGGGCACGGCGATCAGGCCGGTGTCGGCCAGCAGCAATTGCAATGCCTGGTCGACGGAAAATGTACCGTTGATGGCCTGGCTGGTTTTGCCGTTGGTAAGGGTGGCATCTCCCGCAAGGTAAATCCCGGCCTGGGCCGAGAGCAGGTTCAGTTGGCTGGCCAGTGGCCCGGCGGCAATCTGGTAATGCTGGTCTTCGGCCCAGGCGGCAGGGCTGAGGCTGCTCAGGGTGATAGCCACCGAATAGGCCAATACGTGCAGCGGGGAATGGGGGCGTAGTGACATCTTGGGATCCTTTTGGGGGTGGCATCAAGCCATCGTCACTAGCTAAATCGAATGAGAATGAAAATCAGGAAGTGCCGGTATAAAAATATCTAGCGCGGCTTCACGGTGGTCCAGCCAGGGAACGTCTGCTCCATGCGAATCGGCAATACGCCTTCAAGCATGGCCAGGACCTGATCGGTATCGTGCAACGGGAACGTGCCCATGACTCGCAGGTGTGCGAGGCCAGGGTCGAGCCCCAGGTGCCCGCGACGGTAGTCGGCCAGCTCCTCGATAAACTGTGGCAAGGGCATGTCTTGCGCCAGCAGGATCCCCTTGCTCCATGACTCGCGCCCGGGTTGCGCAGGCTCGGGAGGCGTGGTGCCGTGACTGTCGAATGACAGCCCTTGGCCGGCCTTGGCCACGCGGGTGTGATGGCTTGCGGCGCAACGAACCTGCACCGCCCCCTCATAGACATTGAGCTGGGTGCGCGCAGCCCGTTCGCGCACACTGAACCTGGTACCCAGGGGGGACAGGCTGCCTTGGGCGGTGTGCACGATAAACGGGCGCGGGTCGCTTCCGGTCGCGATCAGGACTTCACCTTCGTACAAGCGCAGGCTGCGTTGTGAGGTGCTTAGCGCAACATCCAGCGCGGTGGCGCTGTTGAGCCAGATACGCGAGCCGTCGGCCAGGGTCCGTTCGAGGATTTCCCCGGTGCTTGTGCGATAACCTGCCTGCCAGGCCAGGAGCTGTTCGGTCAGTGCCGCGTGGCGCCAGGCAAGCCCACCCAGCAACAGCCCGCCGCTGATGACCGACAGGGTGCGCAGCACCTGGCGTCGCGAAGTGGGGGTGTGATGCAGGGCCTGCAATGTGCGGCTGGCCGTCTCCCTGTCGTCCTGCAACGGGGCGAAGCGCTGACTGACCCGTTCCACATAGCGCCAGGCCTGGCGATGGCTGTCACTGCGGTCGAGCCATTGCTGCCAGGCGTGCTGCTGCGCCAGGTTGTGCGGTTCGCTGCTCAGACGGGCGAACCAGTCGGCGGCTTCCTGCAGGGTTTGATGGTCAGGTGTGGGGGCCGGCATCGATCAGCTCAATGCCTCGTCCAGTTCCGCTTCCAGCAACAGGCACTGGAACATGGCTTGGGACATGTAATGGGTGACGGTGCGGGCGCTGACGCCCAATTGATCGGCGATGGCCTGGTAACTCAGGCCTTGCAGTTGCGCGAGCATAAAGGCCTGGGCGACGTTGCGTGGCAGGCGCTCGAGCATTGCCTGCACCTGCTGCAGGGCCTCCAGCACCATGGCCCGGTGTTCTTCCGACGGCATGCAGTGTTCGGGGCGGCTGGCCAATACCTCCAGCCAGGCCCGTTCGACCCGCTGGCGCCGCCAGAAGTCTACGCACACATGTCGGGAAATCGCACTCAGGTACGCCCGTGCGTGCCCCTCGCTATTGAAGGCTCTGGGTTTGACCAGCAGCCGCACGAACACATCGTGGGCCAACTCGGCGGCGTCGCTGGTATTGCCCAGTTTCTTGTGCAGCCAGGCGCGCACCCAGCCGTGGTGCTCTTGATAGAGCCAGCCGACATCGGAAGGATCAGGAGATTGAGGCATGCCGCGAGCGCACTCCGTCATCAGGTTCAGCGCCTGGATGAGCTAATGGTAATTATTCTCAATGCTACCCTTTGTCGAGGTTTCTTCACAACTGGCGCAAGTGGGTCTTTTCCATGGCACCGCCAATCCCAGATTAGGCTTTTGAATCCAATCGATATTCTGTAGCCTTGCGCAGCTTCACTTTAACCCGTGCTTGATGAACACAATCACTTCGTCCGGCGGCGCCCGAAGGGCTCCAGAGCCGGTGGTACACTCGACTTTCGCGCAACTGCGCCTGCAGGTCTTGCGAACATGACGCAAATTTCCGAACGCCTTCTGGTCCAAGCCCACCTCGATGCCAAGCAACCCAAGGTGCTCAGTGCCGAGCAAGAGGCAAGCTTACGTTCTGCCATTGCTGCCGAGCTAAAGGCTCAAGACGCGGTGCTGGTGGCGCACTTTTACTGTGACCCGGTGATTCAGGCCCTGGCCGAAGAAACCGGCGGTTGTGTTTCCGACTCCCTGGAAATGGCCCGCTTCGGCGCCGCCCACCCGGCCAAGACCGTGCTGGTCGCCGGCGTGCGCTTCATGGGCGAGACGGCGAAAATCCTCACCCCTGAAAAACGCATCCTGATGCCCACCCTGGAAGCCACGTGCTCCCTGGACCTTGGCTGCCCGGTGGAAGAGTTCTCGGCGTTCTGCGACCAGCATCCGGAGCGCACCGTGGTGGTGTATGCCAACACGTCGGCGGCGGTCAAGGCCCGGGCCGATTGGGTGGTGACCTCCAGCTGTGCCCTGGAAATCGTCGAAAGCCTGATGGATAACGGCGAGACCATTATCTGGGGCCCGGACAAGCACCTGGGCACCTATATCCAGCGCCAGACCGGTGCCGACATGCTGCTGTGGGACGGTGCCTGCATCGTCCACGAAGAGTTCAAGTCCAAGCAGTTGGAAGACATGAAGGCGCTGTACCCGGATGCCGCGATCCTGGTGCACCCGGAGTCACCGACCTCGGTCATCGAGTTGGCCGACGCCGTGGGGTCCACCAGCCAGTTGATCGCGGCGGCGCAGCGCTTGCCGAACAAGACGTTTATCGTCGCCACCGACCGGGGCATTTTCTACAAGATGCAGCAGCTGTGCCCGGACAAGGTGTTTGTCGAAGCGCCAACCGCCGGTAACGGCGCGGCGTGCCGCAGTTGCGCGCACTGCCCGTGGATGGCGATGAATACCCTGGAGCGCACGTTGCAATGCCTGCGTGAAGGCAGCAACGAGATCTTTGTCGAACCCTCGTTGATCCCCCATGCCGTGCGCCCGCTCAAGCGCATGCTGGACTTTACCCAGGCGGCACGCCTGAAGCTGGCGGGCAACGCCTGATCCACGGCAGATGCAGTAAAAAATGTGGGAGCGGGCTTGCCCGCGATAGCGGTGGATCAGTCTGCACATGTAGTGACTGACACACCGCCATCGCGGCGATGCGGCGACCCGACAAGCCCGCTCCCACATTTGGATCTCATTGGCCTGGAGTTATTTCTTTTTCTTCGGGATCCGCACCAGCTGCGTGTCGGAATAGATGTCATGCCAAGCCCGCTGTTTCTTGTCCACCAGCGACCAGATAAACCCCAGCCCCGCGCATAACCACGATGCAATCGACACCACAAAACGCAACAGCGCCTGCCACAGGCTGATGCGCGAGCCGTCCGCGTTCTGCACGCGTACGCCCCACACTTGCATACCCAACGTCTGCCCGGAATGGGTCCAGAACTTGGCAAAGAAACCAAACAGTACAAAAAACAGAATCGTCGACAGCAGCGGATCACCGTCCAGCGCACCGGATTCCGAGAGCGTGCGCATTTTTGCTTCACCCACAAAGGCGATCCACACCAGCTTATAGAGGAAGGCAGTGACGATCAGCAGGGCGGTACATAACAGGAAGTCATAGAACATCGCTGCCAGACGACGGCCCAGGCCAACGGCGGGGAATTCGCCTTGGGGGCTCAGCAGGTGTTTCGACATGGCTCGGCTCTCTGGAGGAAAAAAGCCATTTTACGGACAAACGCACATAAAAAAGCCTCTGATGTCACCACCAGAGGCTTTTTGTCGCAGTAAGGATCAGCCTTCTGCTTGTACTTCGTCAGCCTGCATGCCTTTTTGGCCCTGCACAGCGATGAAGGTCACTTTCTGGCCTTCTTTCAGGCTCTTGAAGCCGTTGCCTTGGATAGCGCGGAAATGCACGAACAGGTCCGCACCGCTTTCTGGAGTGATAAAACCAAACCCTTTCTCGTCGTTAAACCACTTGACGGTACCGCTCTGACGTTCAGCCATTTTCTTATTTCCTTGACGCTAAAAATTAATGACAGCCCCTTTCACCTGAAAGAGTACTGGGCTGGGTTGCAGGAAAGTAAGAGACGTCGAACGGGTTGTAGCGAACTTTGGCTACTGCCCAGGTCCAGGTTCCAAGCGACCCATGCAAACACAGTGAGCAAACTCTACGACAACTAAGACAGAAAAAACAAGCCCTCTGCAAGCCGCGTATTTACTCGCCTTCACGACACTTCGGTCAACTATTGTCGGGCTGTGTTATTCGATAGCGTGGATCACTTGTTATAGGTTAATCGACATAACATTGACTATCGTCAGTGCACTGTTTTATGGCGGTTGCGTTACAGATTAGTGCAAATGAACACAACCGCGTTACTTATAGGAACAGTCAATCAGCCACGGTAGTAACGTTGTGGCACGAATGGCGTTTTACTTACACGAAGTGGCACCTTTTTCCCACGCACCAGCGCTGAGACTTCGCAATCCAGCGCGGTAAAGGCCGTGTCGAGGTAGCCCATGGCGAGCGGGCCGCCGAGGCTGGGGCCAAAGCCGCCGCTGCACACGCTGCCGATTACGGTGCCGTGTTCGTCGACAATTTCTGCACCTTCACGCACCGGCGTACGTTCCTGGGGCAGCAGGCCGACGCGCTTGCGGCTGACGCCGGTCTGCTGCTGAGTGAAGATCCGGTCTGCGCCCGGGAAACCGCCGGCACGCGCGCCGTCGGCACGACGCACCTTGGAAATCGCCCACAGCAGGCTGGCCTCAATCGGCGTGGTCTCGGTGTTCATATCGTGGCCATAGAGGCACAGGCCGGCTTCCAGGCGCAGGGAGTCGCGGGCGCCCAGGCCAATGGCTTCAACTTCGGCTTCGGCCAGCAGGCTGCGGGCCAGGCTCTCGGCGTTGGCCGCAGGTACCGAGATTTCAAAGCCGTCTTCGCCGGTATAGCCGGAACGGCTGACGTAGCACTCCACCCCCAGCAGGCGCAGGGGAGCAAATTGCATAAAGGTCATCTTGGTCACTTCCGGTGCCAGGCGCGCCAGCACCTTGACTGCCGCCGGGCCTTGCAGGGCCAGCAGGGCGCGTTCTTCAAACAGCGGCTCGATCTGGCATTGCTCGCCCAGATGCTGACGTAGGTGCGCCAGGTCCTGATCCTTGCAGGCGGCGTTGACCACCAGAAACAGCTCGTCGTTACCCAGATTGGCGACCATCAGGTCATCGAGGATGCCGCCCTGATCGTTGGTGAACATGGCGTAGCGCTGCATGCCCACGGGCAGATCGATGATATCCACCGGCACCAGGGTTTCCAGGGCCTTGGCGGCGTTGGCGCCGGTCAGGCGGATCTGGCCCATGTGCGACACATCGAACAGCCCGGCCTGCTCACGGGTGTGCTGGTGTTCTTTCATCACGCCCAGAGGGTATTGCACCGGCATGTCATAGCCGGCGAACGGCACCATGCGCGCGCCCAGTTCAAGATGCAGGGCGTGCAGCGGGGTTTTCAACAGGGTTTGGGTGGACATATTCAGCTCCTGAAAAACGTGCTGGCGCATTTATAAGCATCAGCACTCGATAATGTTGACTGCCAAACCGCCACGGGCGGTTTCCTTGTATTTGCTTTTCATATCGGCGCCGGTCTGGCGCATGGTGCGGATCACCTTGTCGAGGGACACGAAGTGCTGCCCGTCGCCGCGCAAGGCCATGCGCACCGCATTGATCGCCTTCACCGAGCCCATGGCGTTGCGCTCGATGCAGGGCACCTGCACCAAACCGCCAATCGGGTCGCAGGTCAGGCCGAGGTTGTGCTCCATGCCGATTTCAGCGGCGTTTTCCACCTGGGAAACCGTGCCGCCCAGCACTTCGCACAAGGCCCCGGCGGCCATGGAACAGGCCACGCCCACTTCGCCCTGGCAGCCGACCTCAGCCCCGGAGATCGAGGCGTTTTCTTTGTAGAGGATGCCGATGGCCGCGGCGGTGAGCAGGAAGCGCACCACGCCGTCTTCATTGGCACCGGGAATAAAGCGCATGTAGTAATGCAATACCGCCGGCACGATCCCGGCGGCACCGTTGGTGGGCGCCGTGACCACGCGCCCGCCGTTGGCGTTTTCTTCATTGACCGCCAGGGCATACAGGTTGACCCAATCCAGCACCGACAGCGGGTCGCGCAGCGCCGATTCCGGGTTCTTGCACAGTTGGCGATGCAGCGCGGCCGCACGGCGCTTGACCTTCAAGCCCCCGGGCAGGATCCCTTCATTGCGACAGCCGGCGGCCACGCAGTCCTGCATGACCTGCCAGATCTTCAGCAGGCCGCTGCGGGTCTCGGCTTCCGGGCGCCAGGCGCTTTCGTTGGTCAGCATCACCTGGCTGATGGACAGCCCATACGTGGTGCAATGGCCGAGCAAATCCTTGGCGTGCTTGAAGGGGAAGGTCAGGGGCGTGGCATCTTCGACGATCCGGTCGGCGCCGGCGGCGTCTTCATCCACCACAAAACCGCCGCCCACCGAGTAGTACTCGCGGCTGCGAATCTGGATGCCGGCGGCGTCAAACGCACGAAAGATCATGCCGTTGGGGTGATAGGCGAGGGGTTTGCGAATCATCGCCAGGTGTTCTTTCTCGTTGAACGCAATGCTGTGTTCACCGAGCAGGTTCAAGCGACCGTCGCTGCGCATCTGTGCCAGGCGTGCGGCCACGGTTTCAGTGTTCACGGTGTCCGGGTGTTCGCCTTCCAGGCCCAGCAACACGGCCTTGTCGCTGCCGTGGCCTTTGCCGGTGGCACCCAGAGATCCGTAGAGCTCCACCTTGATGCTGGCGGTGGCGCCCAGCAGGTTATCGCGCTTGAGGCCCTCGACGAAGCGGGCGGCGGCACGCATCGGGCCGACGGTGTGAGAGCTTGAGGGGCCGATGCCAATCTTGAACAGGTCGAACACGCTTAAAGACATGAGTTGTTCTCCGGTTTCTTATTATTGGGCGCAGATTTTCGGTTGTACCCGATCCCTGTGGGAGCCGGGCTTGTCGGGTCGCCGCATCGCCGCGATAGCGGTGGGTCAGGCAACATTTCTGTTACTGATACACCGCTATCGCGGCGATGCGTCGACCCGACAAGCCAGCTCCCACATTGACCGCGTTCTACCGCTCAGGTTACGCGTAGCTCTCGATCGAGGGGCACGCACACACCAGGTTGCGATCGCCAAACACGTTGTCGACCCGGCCCACCGGCGGCCAGTACTTGCCTTCGATCAGCGACGCTACCGGATACACCGCTTGTTCACGGCTGTACGGATGGCTCCATTCACCGACGATTTCAGCTGCCGTGTGCGGAGCGTTTTTCAGCGGGTTGTCGTCCTTGTCCAACGTGCCGTTTTCCACGGCGCGGATCTCTTCGCGGATGGCGATCATGGCGTCGCAGAAGCGGTCCAGTTCTTCCTTGGATTCGCTTTCGGTCGGCTCGATCATCAACGTGCCAGCCACCGGGAACGACATGGTCGGCGCATGGAACCCAAAGTCGATCAGGCGCTTGGCCACGTCATCCACGCTGATGCCACTGCTGTCCTTGAGTGGGCGCAGGTCCAGGATGCATTCGTGGGCCACCAGGCCGTTGCTGCCGGTGTACAGCACCGGGTAGTGCTCTTCCAGGCGACGGGAAATGTAGTTGGCATTGAGGATCGCCAACTGCGAAGCGCGCTTGAGGCCCGCGCCGCCCATCATGCTGATGTACATCCAGGTGATCGGCAGGATGCTCGCGCTGCCGAACGGTGCTGCACACACCGCACCTTCCTTGCGCTGCATGGCCGCGTGGCCGGGCAGGAATGGCGTGAGGTGCGACTTGACGCCAATCGGGCCCACACCCGGGCCGCCACCGCCATGGGGGATGCAGAAGGTCTTGTGCAGGTTCAGGTGCGACACGTCGCCGCCGAACTTGCCCGGGGCACACAGGCCGACCATCGCGTTCATGTTGGCGCCGTCGATATACACCTGGCCGCCGTTGTCATGGATGATCCCGCAGATTTCGCGGATGCCTTCCTCGAACACGCCGTGGGTCGACGGGTAGGTGATCATCAGTGCGGCGAGGTGTTCGCGGTGCTCGATGGCCTTGGCGCGCAGGTCTTCGATGTCCACGTTGCCCCGGGCGTCGCAGGCGGTGACGACCACACGCATGCCGGCCATGTTGGCGGTGGCCGGGTTGGTGCCGTGGGCCGACGAAGGAATCAGGCAGATATCGCGACGTTCATCGCCACGGCTCTGGTGATAGGCACGGATGGCCAAGAGGCCTGCGTACTCGCCTTGGGAGCCGGCGTTCGGCTGCAGGGAGATCGCGTCGTAACCGGTGGCCGCGCAAAGCATGGCTTCCAGTTCGCTGGTCAGTTGCAGGTAGCCGGCGCTTTGCTCGGCCGGGGCGAACGGGTGCAGGGCGCCGAACTCGGCCCAGGTCACCGGGATCATTTCACTGGCGGCGTTGAGCTTCATGGTGCACGAGCCCAGCGGGATCATGGTGCGATCCAGCGCCAGGTCCTTGTCGGCCAGCTTGCGCAGGTAGCGCATCAGCTCGGTTTCCGAGTGATAACGGTTGAACACCGGATGGCTGAGGATCGGCGACTGGCGCAGCAGCGCGGCAGGCAGGGTGCTGTCGACGCTGGCTGCAAGGGCGGCGAAGTCCGGCAGGGCTTTGCCGCCTGCGAACACGCTCCACAGGGTTTCGATATCGGCCTGGGTGGTGGTTTCGTCCACCGACAGGCCCAGGCGTGCCGCGTCCACGACGCGCAGGTTGATGCGCTGGGCACGGGCCTGGTCGTGCAGGGCTGCAGTGTTGGCGCCGGTGGCCAGGGTCAGGGTGTCGAAGAAGGTCTCTTGTTCAACCTTGAGGCCCAGCGCGGTCAAGCCACTGGCCAGGATCGCGGCCAGGTGATGAATGCGCGTGGCGATCTGCACCAGGCCTTTGGGGCCGTGGTACACCGCGTACATGCTGGCGATGTTGGCCAGCAGTACCTGGGCGGTGCAGATGTTACTGGTGGCCTTCTCACGGCGGATATGTTGCTCGCGGGTCTGCATGGCCAGGCGCAGGGCCGGCTTGCCGAAACGGTCTACGGACACGCCAACCAGACGCCCCGGCATATCGCGCTTGAATGCGTCTTTGGTGGAGAAGTAAGCGGCGTGCGGGCCACCAAAGCCCAGCGGCACGCCGAAGCGTTGCGCACTGCCGATGGCCACGTCGGCACCGAACTCACCCGGTGGGGTCAGCAGGGTCAGGGCCAGCAGGTCGGCGGCCACGGCCACCAGGGCGTTGGCGGCGTGGAAGCGTTCGGTCAGTTCGCGGTAGTCGAACACGTCACCGTTGCTGGCCGGGTATTGCAGCAGCGCGCCGAAGAACGGGCTGACGTCGGTCAGTTCACGCTCATCGCCCACCACCACGTCGATGCCCAACGGCTCGGCACGGGTGCGCAGCACGTCGAGGGTCTGTGGGTGGCTGTGCACCGAGGCGAAGAACGCGTTGCTGCCCTTGTTCTTGCTCAGGCGCTTGCAGAAGGTCATGGCTTCGGCGGCAGCGGTGGCTTCGTCGAGCAGGGAGGCGTTGGCGATCGGCAGGCCGGTGAGGTCGCTGATCAGGGTCTGGAAGTTCAGCAGCGCTTCCAGGCGACCCTGGGAAATCTCCGGCTGGTACGGCGTGTAGGCGGTGTACCAGGCCGGGTTTTCCAGGAGGTTGCGCAGGATCGGCGACGGTGTGTGGCAGTTGTAGTAGCCCTGGCCGATGTAAGTCTTGAACAGTTGGTTCTTGGCGGCGATGGCCTTGATCGAGGCCAGGGCATCGGCTTCGCTCAGGCCATCGCTAAGGCCGAGCACGGCGGTGCCCTTGATGCTTTCCGGGATCACGCTGGCGCTCAGGGCTTCGAGGGAATCAAAGCCCAGGGTCGCGAGCATCTGCTGCTCGTCATCCTGGCGCGGGCCGATATGGCGGGCGATAAACTCGTTGGCGGTGCTCAAATTAACGGTCATGGCGCGCTCCTCAAGCTTGGGCGTTGGCTTTGATCAGGCGGTCGTATGCGTCCTGATCCAACAGCTTAGCTACCGCAGTGGCATCAGCCGGTTTAAAGCGGAAGAACCAGCCTTCGCCCATCGGGTCTTCGTTGACCAACTCCGGGCTGTCGCTGAGCTTGTCGTTCACTTCCAGCACTTCGCCGGTCAGGGGCATGTACACGCCGCTGGCAGCCTTGACCGACTCCACGGTGGAGGCTTCGGCACCCTGGTCGTAGGCCTTCAGCTCAGGCAATTGCACGTACACCACATCGCCCAGGGCGTTTTGCGCGAACGCGGTAATACCCACGGTGACGCTGCCGTCGGCTTCGGCGCGCAGCCATTCGTGATCTTCAGTAAAACGCAATTCGCTCATGGAAACTCCTCAGGGCCAGAATCGTCTGGTGGACGGGATTAGAATGGGAAAGTCCTTAGCAAAAACGCGGCCAATATAATTTTATTGTTAGAAATCAGATGGTTGTGATGAATCTAAAAACATTTGATCAACCATCATGTAGCGAAATCGCTACAGATCGACGGCGGAAAAAAAGCCTATCTGGATCAAAGCCTTGCATAGCGAAGGCCGATCAGTGGTGTATTGAAAACGTTCCGGTGTAGCGTTTTCGCTACGATAAGTTCCCCCGTGGCTAACGCCAGGAGACTTATGCAGCGCACAGTGCAGTAGAGAGCGGCGTATTTTTTGCCCTTCCCGACGATCAGGACGCGCAGCATGAGCAATTCAATTGAGGCCAATCAGGGCATTTCACAACTACAGGCTTCCCGCGACTTTCTCGCGCACCTGTTCGCCCAGCGCCCGACATTGGCGCAAGTGGCCGAGTCGATGATCCAGGAATGGATCAACGACCAATTCAGTGACAGCGGTTTGCAGGCCGGCAGCACCTGGATCGGTTCAAGGCAGCCGTCCCAGGCCAGTGGCGTCAGCTATGCCCAGCTCAGCACCTTGAGCGACGCCCTGATCCGGCGCTGCATGAGCCGCGACGTGCCAAGTTATGTGCCAGGTCAGCATTGCGTGCTGGTCAGCTCGGTAACCCAGGGCCTTGTCCCGTTCATTGGCGCTGTTTCGGTCAATGATGTCGCGATCATGCTCAACACCCTGGCGCCCGAATTGCCCGATGGTTTTAACGCGAGGCTGTTGGCCTATTGGAACGCCCATGTTCCAGGCGACACAGCTTTGAGTCGTTGGGGGGCGGTCGCCAAGCAGCTGCGCGAGTGCCTGCTCAGCGCCCGGCAGAACCCGCCGCTGACGAAGGAGCAAGGCCAAAAGCTCCTGGGCCTGGGCGACGGGCCGCAAGAACTCTGGGGGTACCAGGCGGATCGACAGGCGCTGGGCGGGGTCCATGTGCTGCGGATTTATCAAGTGTATGCGGGGCAGGATGGGCTGCCGGGCGAATGGCTGCCGCTATTGGTCTTGCAGCGCGAGGTGGCGCAGCACCAGGTCAACCTGGTCTATGTGCCGGCGATGAGCGTGCTCAAGCTCAGTACGTTGGATGAGTTGGGCAACCTGCTGCCACGCTACATGAGCCACTACAGCCCCGGCCTGCTTGTCAGATGGGGGCTCCGGGAGCCCCAGGGCGATGTCTTCGATGCGCAGGCCCAGGCCTTGCTGGAGCGCCAGCTCAGGGCGCTGAAGCGGGTCGACTGGTCGGCATTGCCCGATGTCGACAGCTACAAGCGCCTGCTGCACAAGCTCACTGCGCCCGAGGTCTGGTTCGAGGCCGATTATGTCCAGCCGCCCCACGAAGAGCAGTTGCCAGTGTGGTTGCAGGCGGCCAGCAGCGCTGATCGGCACACTTACGGCCAATGGCTGGAGCGCCTGGCGCACCTGCACAAGCGTACAGGTGGCGCGTCGTTCCTCGATGGCCTGGACCCGATTGACGTGTTTGCGCGCAAAGCGCTGCAACGCCAGATGCGCCTGGATTACCCGCAACATGCGGCAATCAACCCGGATGATTACCTGGTGACGTTTGAACGCACCCAGGGTGCAACGGTGGGCTGGACGCAACGCAGCACCAGGACCTTGACCTCCTGGGCCCTGGAAAACCCCTTCGCCACCCCCTACGCCAGTGTGCAGATCAGCCACCAGGCCGGGCCAGGCGTTGTGCCCGCCAGGTGGATGCAGCCGGCGTACCTGAAAAAACTCATCGAAACGGTCGATGTGGGCCTGCACTACCCGGCGCTGCTCAAGCAGGCGTTGCTGGTGGACCCGCTAGAGTCGGCACGGCGCCGGCGCCTGTTTGTCGAGCAGATGGCGCTCCAGTTGCCCCTGCGGGCCCTTGAAAACAGCCTGCGTCGGCGCAACGGGTTTACCCCGGCAGGCGCAGCGGTGGTACTCGCACTGCTGCAGGACGATCCCCTGCAGCGCACAGTCGGCAACCAAGTCATCGTCGCCCGGCCCCTGGCGTTCCTGACCCATGCCGGTGGCGCCGTGCACAAGGCCCGCAACCTGTTTGTGCTCGGTGCGCGGGATAACGGTGAATTGCCCCATATCCTGTATCGGCCCGATCAGGCCGAGGCGGCCCTGCAACAGTTTGCCAGCCGCCAGGCGCTGCTCGACGAGATCGCGCGACCCGGCAGTGATTTGCAGGCGCTAGTGCTTGAGCGTCTGCCTGACAAGAGCCGGGCGTTGTTCGGCAACGGTGGATTTCTCAGCCCTCATGTGCAGCGTTTTCTACAGGGGGACGAGTACGCCGTGCCGGCCCCCTCCAGCCCGGCGTTGCTCAGTGACGAGTGCGTGCCGGGGGTGTTCCTGGAGGCGGTTTTCGATGACAACGCCAAGAGCCTGTGGCAGGCCGCCGAACAGCGCGCAACCTCGGTCGAGGCGCTGCGCTGGACGCTGTTCAAGAACAACCTATGGCAGATATTCAATGCCCTGCTGCCAATGCTCAGAGGGTCGGTGGCGGTGGCGGGGTGGTTGGCCCAGGTGTATGGCAGTTTTCGTGCGGTGTTGGCGTTGCCGGCCGGGGCCAGCCAGGAAGAATCGGCCACTACCCTGGCCGAATTGCTCGGCAGCCTCGCAGGTTTGCTACTGAGCCCGGTCGTCAGCCTTGATCAACGCTTACGGCTGAGCGAGTTCCGGCCGGCGCCCATCCAGACCTCCACGGCCCATGTTCAGCAAACACTGTCGGCCTCTGCCTGGCAGCGTTCGCGGGCGGATGTGACGGGTATGGATTTGTCCTGGGCAAACTCGCGGCTGCGTCTCGACGCGGCGCAGCAGGCACAACTGGCAACCTTTCGCTGGTCGCCCGGGCGCCGCGAGCAGTGGCCGGCGACCCCTGCGATCAACTCGCCGGACAGTCCCGTACGGGGCCGAGTTGCGGTGCTGCGCGCCGACGCAACCGTCAGCCATGAAGATTACATGCTGCTGGACAGCAAGCTGTATGGGGTCAGGCAGGTTGAGGGGCGCTGGCGCATCATCGACCTACGAGCCCCCCAGCGCGTCGGCCCCTGGCTGCGCAAGGATGCACACGGGGTGTGGAACGTCGACCTGGGCCTGCAATTGCTCGGCGGCCATCCAAAGCTTTCGGCGGCCGCCCGACGCGCCAATATCCAGCGCCAGAACCAGATGTTTGAGCACCATTATCAGGAGACCACGGCGCGCCTGCTTGAGGCTGAAAGTGCCGTGGCAGCCAGCGAAGAGCACTTTAAAGAGGCACACGAGGGCAGCCCGGAAAAACTCTTTGATCAGTCCCTGCAGGACCTGCGCAACCATTACCTGGGCGACCTGGAGAAACTCAGCCGGGCGCAGTTCGACAAGCTGGACGCGTTACTTGCAAAAAACGCCAACAAACCCGTGGAGCGCTTCGAACCGGAGAGGATCCTGCAACTGGAAGACCTGGTCGAAAACCTGCGGGTGCGCATGGCAGTGCTGGTCACCAACCGCGCCACCGAGGTGCTGCCTGCCGAGCGCCGTAGCCAGTTGCATGAGCAACTGGACCATGAAGATGTGGCCGTGGTTCAGGCAGCCCACCACTCGCTCGTTCAGGCTACGCAGACGATCATTGGCTACAACGAAAAGCTGATCGATTTGAGCATCCTGGAACGCAACAACTATGCCCGGCTGACCGAGGTGCCAGGGTATGAATCACGCGCTGATGCGTTGCAGCCCTCGACGCTGGGCACGCCGCTGGACTGGAAGTCCGTACAACTGAAGGCATTGGGTGGGGTGATCCTGCGCCGGCCGCCGCTGCCGGAGGAGTATGACGATTTCATCCGCATCGGGACCCTGATCGACGAGACGATCCAATCGGTGCAGTCGCAAAAAACCTTGCAAGACGCCAGCTCACTGAGTGTGCAGCAGCGCATCGACGGGTATGAGGCGATTCTGTTCGAGTACGACACCACCCAGGCCTCCCTGCGCGACTTTGGTGATATGGCTTCTGACCTGCTGTATGAGGGCAGCGTCGAACGCTTGCACAAAATGCTCAACGCCATGGAACACGAAGCCCGCGGCTCCCTGGCGACGTTGCTGCGCGAGCGCGAACAGGCCCCCGCGTCCAGGCCCAGGCCTGCGGTGGGCAGCGGCAAGCGCCTGATCCGTGACCGCAAGAGCCGGTACCTGGTGGGCCAGGTGCGTGCGCGTACGCCGGAGTTGAACGAGGACATTGTCGATGTTATCAACCCGGTTGACCAAAGCGTGGTGGCGAGCTTTCGCCAGACCCCTGGCCTGGATGAGTTTGAGTCGATCACCGAGGCCAGCGCCCCGCCTGCGCGCGCGGTGCGCTCCCTGGAGCGGCTCAAGGACGATGGGCGCAAGCTGCTGGACAGGCAGGCGACCGTGCTGGAGCAGGCCCGCAACGAGGCGCGTATTTCCAGCCTGCCCGCCAGCGTCGAGGCCCGGCTGTTGCGGCATGCCGGCAAAATCAGCACGGTGGCCGACAAGATCCGCAAAGCCCTGGAGCAAGAGAAAACCGCTGCTGCCGCACAGCCTCTGCTCAAGGAGCTGGGGCAGGCCGCCAGCCGCCTGGTGGAGCATGGCCGGTTGATCCGGATCGAAATGGTCAAGCGCCTGGCGCCGGATGAAGAGGGGATTGCCTACCTCAAGAGTCAGAATGAGGTGCAGATCCTACCGATAGAGGGGCGCATTGCGCTCAAGCGCGAGCATGACTTTTTGCAGGAGTATGTGGTCAAGGACAAGGCGGGCAGGGTGTTGGCTTACGCCCATTTTCACTACCGCACTCCCGGGGCGGCCAATGCGGATTTCACTGCCGGCCATCTCAAGCGCCCGGAACAACGCTTTATGAGTTTTAGAGGCCTGGCCGACAAGACCGACAGCGACGTGATCGCCATCTACTATTCACGCCTGAGCGCGGCCATGGCTCAGCAGCTGTTTTTCAGCGCGACCGGGGCGGTGATCCAGCGAGGGCGCCGGGTTTTTTGGTGATCATGGCTTGCCGGGGATGCCGTACTTGCGCAATCGATGGGCGATAGCGGTGTGAGACGTCTGTAGGCGGTTGGCCAACTGGCGTGTCGAGGGATAGGTGGTATAGAGCTTTTCCAGGAGGCTGCGCTCAAAGTCCTCCACTGCCTGCTCCAGGCTGTCCACTTCGCCGTCGCTCTGGCGGGCGACCGAGGTGCCGGCGATATCCAGGTCGCCAATGTCCACCAGGTTGCTTTCGCAAATGGCGGCGGCGCGGAAGATCACGTTCTGCAACTGGCGCACGTTACCCGGCCAGCGGTTGCCCAGCAGCGCCGGGTAAGTGCCCGGCGCCAGGCGGCAGACCGGGCGCTGGATCTGCGCGCAGGCCTGCTGCATGAAGTAGCGGGCCAGCAGCAGGATGTCCTGGCCGCGTTCGCGCAGGGGCGGCACTTCCACATTCAGCACATTGAGGCGGTAGAACAGGTCTTCGCGGAAGGTGCCTTCGCTGACCATTTTCTCCAGGTCGCGGTGGGTGGCGCTGAGGATGCGCACATTGACCTTGACCTCGCGGTCGCCGCCGACCCGGCGAAAGCTGCCGTCATTGAGAAAACGCAGGAGCTTGGCCTGCAAGTACGGCGACATCTCGCCAATCTCGTCGAGAAATACCGTGCCCTGGTTGGCCAGCTCCATCAGCCCCGGCTTGCCGCCGCGCTGGGCCCCGGTAAAGGCGCCGGGGGCGTAGCCGAACAGCTCGCTCTCGGCGAGGTTTTCCGGGAGTGCCGCGCAGTTCAGCGCCAGGAACGGTGAGCTGTGGCGTGCACTGATGGCATGGCAGGCGCGGGCCACCAACTCTTTGCCGGTGCCGGTCTCGCCCTGGATCAACAGCGGGGCGTCGAGGGCCGCCACTCGTTGCGCACGGGTCTTGAGGGTGCGGATCGCCGGCGACTCGCCCAAAAGTGCGTCGAAACCTTCGGCATGGTCATGGTGCAGCGCCGAAAGTCGCTCGCCGATACGGTTGGGTTGGTACAACGTCAGCAGCGCGCCGGCATCGGTGATCGGTGTGGCGTCCAGCAATAAGGTCTGGCCGTTGACGCTGATCTCGCGCAGGGGCAGGCGAAAGCCATGTTCGAGCAAGGCTTCCAGCAGCGCCGGATCCTCAAACAGCTCGGCGATGCTTTCGCCAGCCGGCTCGCGACCATAGAGGGCGATCAGCGCCGGGTTGGCCAGCAGCACCTTGCCCGCACTGTCCAGGGCCAGGACCGGGTCGGTCATGGCCGCCAGCAGGGCGTCGAGTTGCAGGTGACGGCGCTGGCCGGGGAGGATATCCACCACCGTCACCGCCTGTACGCCCTGCACGCTGAACAGCGCATCGCGCAACTCTTCCAGCACCTCCACGCTCAGGGTCGGCGCGTCGATGTAGACGTTGGGCGGGATCATCTCCACCGCATCCAGGTTGAGATTGCGCCCACCGAGCAAGGCCAGGACTTCCTGGGTGATGCCGACGCGGTCGATGAAGCTGACGTGGATACGCATGGGGTGGAGGTTGATTCTGCAATGCGGAGGGTGGCCAGTATGCCTGAGCGGGGGTGGAGATCAAAAATGTGGGAGCTGGCTTGCCTGCGATAGCATCATCGAGGGGGGACTGACACACCGAGGTGCCTGCATCGCAGGCAAGCCAGCTCCCACACAAGCCAGCTCCCACATTTGAGCTGTTTTGGTTATTCCAGGTGTTCAGGCTTGATCGGGTCGCCCGGTTTTACATCCAGTTGGTGGCGCACATCCTCGAACATCAGGTCGTACTGTTTATGCATGCCACCGTTGAGCACCGCGGTTTTCGGCATGCCGTATTTCTGCGCGATGTTCATGGCATGGCGGGCAAAGTCGTAGGCCTGGTCCTTGGGCAGGAAGAATTCTTCCTTGAGGTCCTTGCCCTGCACGGAGCCGTGCATTTTGAAGAGCATTCCCTTGCCTTCCTTCGGGTCCTGGCTGACTTCATAGTCGATGCACAGGTCGTAGCTGTGATCCTGGGCATTCAACGCGTGGCGTTCGATATGCAAGTGACCGGGTTCAAAGATGGCCATAGGCGTCTCTCCTTAACAAGGCATTGGAGAAGGGCGGCTGCAACAACCGCCCTGGTGTAGTTATAGGTAGGTGATGCCAGGTTTTGCCGTGCTGATACGGGTGCCGGCGGTGCCCTGGACGATGGCTTCGATGTCCGAGAGTGAACCGATCACTGCGGTTTTGCCAGTGTTGCGCGCGAACTCGCAGGCGGCCTGGACCTTGGGCCCCATGGAGCCGGCGGCGAAGCCAAGTTTTTCCATGTCGTCGGGGTGCGCCTGGCCGATGGCCTTTTGCGTCGGCTTGCCGAAGTCGATAAACGCCGCGTTGACGTCGGTGGCGATCACCAGCAGGTCGGCTTCCAGTTGCTGGGCCAGCAGCGAGGAGCACAGGTCTTTATCGATCACAGCTTCGATACCCTTGAGCTTGCCGTTCTCGTCATACATGGTCGGGATGCCGCCGCCACCTGCGCAGATCACGATGCTGCTTTTTTCCAGCAGCCACTTGATCGGGCGGATTTCAAAGATGCGTTTGGGCCGTGGGCTGGCCACCACCCGGCGATATTTATCGCCATCGGGGGCAATCGTCCAGCCTTTTTCGGCGGCCAGTTTTTCCGCTTCGGCCTTGGAGTAGACCGGGCCGATCGGCTTGGTCGGGTTCTGGAAAGCCGGGTCGTTGGCGTCCACTTCAACCTGGGTCAGCAGGGTGGCGAAAGGCACTTCGAAGTCCAGCAGGTTGCCCAGTTCCTGTTCGATGATGTAGCCGATCATGCCTTCGGTTTCGGCACCCAGCACGTCCAGCGGGTAGGGCGAAACCTGGGTGTAGGCGGCGGCTTGCAGCGACAGCAGGCCGACTTGTGGCCCATTGCCGTGGGCGATCACCAGCTCATTGCCCGGATGGATCTTGGCAATCTGCTCGGTGGCGATCCGGATATTGGCGCGTTGGTTGTCCGCTGTCATGGGTTCACCACGGCGGAGCAGGGCGTTACCGCCCAGTGCAACGACGATACGCATAATGCAATCCTTCTAAAATTCGGCCTTGTGAACACAGGAGCAAGTGTGGGAGCGGGCTTTATGTGGGAGCTGGCTTGCCTGCGATGGCCTCACCTCGCTATGTCTGGCAGACCGAGGTGACTGCATCGCGGGCAAGCCCGGCTCCCACATAAAACCCGCTCCCACATTGCCCGTGCTACATCAGTGGGAGCGGTGTTGGGTTACAGGTCCGCCAGCGTCGAAACCAGGATCGCCTTGATGGTGTGCATGCGGTTTTCCGCTTGCTCGAAGGCGATGCAGGCCGGGGACTCGAACACGTCGTCGGTCACTTCGATGCCGTTGGCCAGGTGCGGATACTGTTCGGCAATCTGTTTGCCGACCTTGGTATCGCTGTTATGGAACGCCGGCAGGCAGTGCATGAACTTGGTGCGTGGGTTGCCGGTGGCTTTCATCAATTGGGCATTGACCTGGTACGGCAGCAGTTGCTCGATACGCTCGGCCCAGGCTTCCACAGGCTCGCCCATGGAGACCCAGACGTCGGTGTGGATAAAGTCCACGCCCTTGACCGCGGCTTTCGGGTCTTCGGTGAGGGTGATGCGTGCACCGCTTTCTTCTGCGTATTTTTTGCAGCGACCCACCAAGTCATCGTGGGGCCACAGGGCCTTTGGTGCGCAGATGCGTACGTCCATGCCCAGCTTGGCGCCGACCAGCAGCAGCGAGTTGCCCATGTTGTTGCGGGCGTCGCCCAGGTAGGCGTAGCTGATGTCGTGGATCGGCTTGTCAGCGTGTTCACGCATGGTCAACACGTCGGCGATCATCTGGGTTGGGTGGTACTCATCGGTCAGGCCGTTGAACACCGGGACCCCGGCGAACTTCGCCAGTTCTTCGACGATTTCCTGCTTGAAGCCACGGTATTCAATGGCGTCGTACATGCGCCCGAGTACGCGGGCGGTGTCTTTCATGCTTTCTTTGTGGCCGATCTGCGACGAGTTCGGGTCGATGTAGGTAACGTTGGCGCCCTGGTCATAGGCCGCGACTTCGAAGGCACATCGGGTGCGGGTCGAGGTTTTCTCGAAGATCAGCGCGATGTTGTTGCCCTTGAGGTGCTGCTGCTCGGTGCCGGTGTACTTGGCGCGCTTGAGGTCGCGGGACAGGTCCAGCAGGTACCGCAGTTCGCGCGGGGTGTGGTGTTCCAGGCTCAGCAGGTTACGGTTGTGGATGTTGAACGCCATGATGATTCTCCTTGGATTCGGTAATCGGCCCGTGCGGCATCGGGTGGATGCCGCCGGGGAGATGGTCGTTTAGTAGTCGATAGGGTCGCGAATGATCGGGCAGGTCATGCAGTGGCCGCCGCCCCGGCCCCGGCCCAGTTCGCCGGCGCTGATGGTGATGACTTCCACACCGGCCTTGCGCAGCAGAGTGTTGGTGTAGGTGTTGCGGTCGTAACCGATCACCACGCCAGGTTCCACGGCCACCACGTTGTTGCCGTCGTCCCACTGTTCGCGTTCGGCGGCGAAACTGTTGCCGCCGGTTTCCACCACACGCAGGGCCTTGAGGCCAAGGGCTGCGGCCACGGTGTCGAGGAAGTTGGTTTTCTCGCGGTGGATATCGATGCCGTGGGGCTTGCTCTCGTCAGGGCGCAGGGTGAAGGCGACGATCTGGTTCACTACTTCGGGGAAGATGGTTACCAGGTCGCGGTCGCAGAAGCTGAACACGGTGTCCAGGTGCATCGCGGCGCGGGACTTGGGCAGGCCGGCAACGATGACTTTTTCCACGGCCTTGTTCTTGAACAGGTTGCGCGCCAGTTGGCCGATGGCCTGGTGGGAGGAGCGCTCGCCCATGCCGATCAACACCACGCCGTTGCCAATTGGCATTACGTCGCCGCCTTCCAGGGTGGCTGCACCGTGCTCCTGGTCAGGGTCGCCGTACCAGATCTGGAAGTCGGCGTTGGTGAACTCTGGGTGGAACTTGTAGATGGCGGTGGTCAGCAGGGTTTCCTGGCGTCGCGCCGGCCAGTACATCGGGTTGAGCGTCACGCCACCGTAGATCCAGCAGGTGGTGTCGCGGGTGAACTGGGTGTTGGGCAGCGGTGGCAGGATAAAGCTTGAGTGGCCGAGGAAGTCGCGGAACATCTCGATGGTCTTGCCACCGAAGCTGCTTGGCAGGTCATCGGCGGATACACCACCGATCAGGAACTCGGCGATCTTGCGCGGCTCCAGGCTTTTGAGCCACGAGCCGACTTCATCGACCAGGCCCAGGCCAACCGTGTTGGCGGTGATCTTGCGCTCCAGGATCCAGTCCAGCGCTTCGGGGATGGCGACAATCTCGGTCAACAGGTTGTGCATTTCCAGCACATCGATATCGCGCTCGCGCATCTTGGTAACGAAGTCGAAATGGTCGCGCTTGGCCTGGGCCACCCAGAGCACGTCATCGAAGAGCAGTTCGTCGCAATTGTTGGGGGTCAGCCGCTGATGGGCCAGACCTGGGGAACACACCATGACTTTGCGCAGTTTGCCGGCTTCGGAATGTACGCCGTACTTAACTTTTTCCGTGGTCATTACAGATCCTCCAGTGAACAAAAAGATTCAGGTGTTACAGGGTCAGGAAGCCGTCGTAGAGCCCATAGGCCGCCACCAGGGCGCCAATGACCACTGCGGCGAAAATCAGCTTCTCGACGTTGGTGAAAATCGGTTTGCCCAGTTCACGCTTGGCCTTGGCGAACAGGATCGCGCCGGGGGCGTAGAGCAGGGCGGAGAGCAGCAGGTATTTGGTGCCACCGGCATACAGCAGCCAGACCGCGTAGATCAGGGCAATGGAGCCGATGAACAGGTCTTTCTTGCGCTCGGCCAGGGCCGCCTCGTAGGTCTCGCCGCGTACCGCCAGCAACAGCGCGTAGGCTGCCGACCACAGGTAGGGCACCAGGATCATCGAGGTGGCGAGGTAGATCAGCGACAGGTAGGTACTGGCGGAAAACAGCGTGATCACCAGGAAGATCTGGACCATGGCGTTGGTCAGCCACAGGGCGTTGACCGGCACATGGTTGGCGTTTTCCTTACGCAGGAACTCCGGCATGGTGTGGTCTTTGGCGGCGGCGAACATGATCTCTGCACACAGCAGCACCCACGACAGCAGCGCGCCCAGCAACGAGATGATCAAGCCGACGCTGATCAACACCGCGCCCCAATGGCCGACCACATGCTCCAGCACGGCCGCCATCGACGGGTTCTGCAGCTTGGCCAGTTCCGGTTGGGTCATGATCCCCAGGGACAGCACGTTCACCAGCATCAGGAACAGCAGCACGGTGATAAAGCCGATGACGGTAGCCTTGCCCACGTCCGAACGTTTTTCGGCACGGGACGAGAAGATGCTCGCGCCTTCGATACCGATAAATACCCAGACGGTGACCAGCATCATGTTGCGCACCTGGTTCATCACACTGCCCAGGTCGGGGTTTTTCACGCCCCAGATATCAGCGGTGAAGATGTCCAGCTTGAACGCGAACAGGGCGATCAACACAAACAGCACCAGCGGCACGACCTTGGCGACCGTGGTCACCAGGTTGATGAATGCGGCTTCCTTGATCCCGCGCAGTACCAAAAAATGCACAGCCCACAACAACACCGACGCGCCAATCACCGCTGCCGGGGTGTTGCCTTCGCCGAAGATGGGGAAGAAGTAACCGAGGGTGCTGAACAACAGCACGAAGTAGCCGACGTTGCCCAGCCAGGCACTGATCCAGTAGCCCCAGGCGGAGGAGAAACCCATGTAGTCGCCAAAACCGGCCTTGGCGTAGGCGTACACGCCGCCGTCCAGGTCAGGTTTACGGTTGGCCAGGGTCTGGAATACAAAGGCCAGGGTCAACATACCTACGGCAGTGATAACCCAACCAATCAATACCGCACCGACATCGGCGCTGGCGGCCATGTTTTGCGGCAACGAGAAGATCCCGCCGCCAATCATTGAGCCCACAACTAGAGCAACAAGGGCGCCTAATCGAAGTTTTCCGGGGGATTCAGACATTGCGTGACTCCAATGCAGGAGAAGAGAGACCACAGAATAAAACTGTGCGCTATTCAAACAGCTGACTCAGATCACTTCATTGGCACATTCCATTGTGAATTAAAGACTTATGAATAAATGCAGCGGGCGTATAATTGCTCGGATAAGCGCGCCCCAGAGCTTTTATCCGTTCGGGTTAATGCTATATGCCTAAGGCGTGGATGTTTGAAGCTAGCCCGTTTTCGCAGATGTGCAAACTTTTTCAAGAGGCTTTGTCAGATACCCCTCATGGATAAAAGACAAGTGGTATTTAAATTCTAAATTTGCCTAAACTCGACTAACTGAAATGTCATTAAGTTATGAGGCGAGCAGTTTTATTCGCTATAGCTAATAAACGTTGCATGTTTTCGATAAATTAGCCGAGTGCACAGTTGTTAGCTCGATGACGGTTTCATCTGCAGGAGTTTCTATGTCGCAACCGGCACAAAAGCTGCGCCTCAGCGCCCTGGTGGCGTTGGTAGTGGGCTCAATGATTGGCGGCGGGATCTTCTCGTTACCGCAGAACATGGCCGCGCGGGCCGAGGTGGGAGCGATCCTGATCGGTTGGGGCATCACCGCCATTGGCATGCTGACCCTGGCCTTTGTGTTCCAGACCCTGGCCAACCGCAAGCCCAACCTGGATTCGGGTGTGTATGCCTACGCCAAGGCCGGTTTTGGCGACTACATGGGGTTCTCGTCGGCCTGGGGCTATTGGATCAGTGCCTGGATGGGCAACGTCGGTTACTTCGTGCTGCTGTTCAGCACCCTGGGCTATTTTTTCCCGGTGTTTGGCCAGGGTAATACGCCGGTGGCGATCGGCTGTGCGTCGCTGCTGCTGTGGGCCGTGCATTTTCTGGTGATGCGCGGGATCAAGGAGGCCGCGTTTATCAACCAGGTCACCACCGTGGCCAAGATCGTGCCGCTGCTGATGTTTATCGTGATCGCCGCCGTGGCGTTCAAGGCGGATATTTTCACCCGGGATATCTGGGGCCTGGGCAACCCGCAATTTGGTGGGGTGATGGACCAGGTGCGCAACATGATGCTAGTCACCGTGTTTGTGTTTATCGGCATCGAAGGCGCCAGCGTGTACTCGGCGCGCGCGGAAAAACGCTCGGACGTGGGCCGCGCCACGGTGATCGGGTTTGTCGGGGTCTTGGCCCTGCTGGTGCTGGTCAACGTGCTGTCTTTGGGGATCATGAGCCAACCGGAGTTGGCCAACCTGCAGAACCCGTCCTTGGCGGGCGTGCTGGAACATATCGTCGGGCCCTGGGGCGCGATGTTGATCAGTATCGGCCTGGCGGTGTCGCTGCTCGGCGCGTTGCTGTCATGGGCCTTGCTGTGCGCCGAGATTCTCTACGCCACTGCCCATGACAAGACCATGCCGGCCTTCCTGAAAAAGGAAAACGCCAACCGGGTGCCGGTCAATGCGTTGTGGCTGACCAATGTGATGATCCAGCTGTTCCTGGTGATCACGCTGTTTTCGGCCAGTACCTACACCACGCTGATCTACCTGGCGTCGTCGATGATCCTCGTGCCGTATTTATGGTCGGCGGCCTATGCCGTGCTGCTGTGCGGGCGCGGGGAAACCTACGAGGGCGCCCATGGCCAGCGGCTCAAGGACCTGCTGGTGGGGGTGATTGCGCTGGGGTATGCGGTGTGGCTGCTGTATGCCGGCGGCTTGAAATACCTACTGCTGTCGGCGCTGTTGTATGCCCCAGGGGTGATCCTGTTCGCCCAGGCCAAGCGCGAGCAGGGCCAGCCGTTGTTTACGTTGCTGGAAAAAGGAATTTTCAGTTGCGTGATCGCCGGGGCGAGCCTGGCGGCGTATGGGTTGTACAGCGGGGTGCTGACCTTGTGAAATTGTTGTGCCTGGTGGGCCTCATCGCGGGCAAGCCCGCTCCCACAGTTGATCGTGTGCAGTTCAAACAACTCGGTCAAATGTGGGAGCGGGCTTGCCCGCGATGACCCAAGGTCACCACTGTGCCCGATGCGCGCCCAATTCCCCAGCCGGCAAATCCCATTGCAGCGGAGTCCCGGAAATACTGACCGGCGCCAGCAAACGATGGGCCGGGCCCCAGGCCGTCTGCTCTACCAGCAGCCCCTGATCACCCGGTTCTTCTTCACGCAACGCTGGCTGTTTGTCTTGTCCCGCCTCGATCAACAGCTTCGCCGTACGCGCCAGCGACAGCCGTGCCGAACCCCCATGCCCACTGCTCAAGCGCTCGGCCAAGGCCTGTATCGCACTGGCCGCCATCAGGTAGCCGGTGGCATGGTCCAGTGCCTGCACCGGCAGCGGCACCGGTTTATCTGCCTGTTTGTACAGCATGCCGGCGTGGGCGATGCCGCTGCTCATCTGCACCAGGCTGTCGAAGCCCCGGCGATTGCGCCACGGGCCGCTCCAGCCGTAGGCGTTGAGGCTGACGTCGATCAGGCCGGGGGCAATCTGCTGCAAGGCGCTCGCGTTGTAACCCAGTTGCTCCAGCGCATCTGCCCGATAACCGTGGAACAGAATGTCGGCATCCTTGAGTAAGCTTTCGAACAATTGCCGGTCGCCGGGGTGTTTAAGGTCAAGGCGCGCGCAGCGCTTGCCCAGGGTCATTTCCGGCACGACCCCGGGTTCGTTCCAGTCGGGGGCGTCGATGCGCAAGACATTGGCGCCAAGGCCGGCGAGAAAACGGCTGGCCACGGGGCCGGCCAACACGCGGGTCAGGTCCAGTACCTTGACCCCCGCCAGCGGGCGCGCCACGTTGCCGAGCCAGCGGGTTTTGCCGGCCGTGTCGAAGCGTTTTCGCACCAGCAACGGTTCCTGATTGACCGCCAACCCCTGGGGATGGGCTTGCCACTCCTGCCAGGTGCGCATCTGTGCGGCGCAGCCGGCCTCGTCGACAATCGCCTGCTCAAGCTCGGCAGCGCTCCATGGGGCGACCTTGAGCGTCATCGCCGCCCGGTCCGCGACCTGTCCCAACACACGCTCGGCAGCCGCGCGGTGGTGAGGGGCGTTGGTGTGCAGGCGAATCCAGCCGTCGGCGCAGGCGTAGTCGCCGGCAATCGGGTCCCACAACGGCGGCACGCTCCAGCCCTGTGGGCGCAGGGAACTGGAGAACCAGAATGAGGCCAGGCGCCGGTCCACGCTGACCAGGGGCAGGCGCCCGGTCTGTTGTTCCAGCAACCGGGCTAGGGCCTGGGCGGCGGCACCCATGCTGGCGCAAGCCAACTCGGTGACGGCGAAAGCTGAGGGCAAGGCGCCGGCCTCGGCGGTCGCCAGCGGTGTGGGCGGCAGATCGAGTGCACGCTGGATCGAGGTGAGCAGATCAGTCATCAAAGGCCCTCCATAAGAGAAGGGCCATCATAGAAGATCTTCAGGGGTGGGCTGCAATCCCCGGTTGCAAGGGCAAGTCCAGGGTGGCGATAAAACCGCCGTCGGGATGATTGGCCAGGGTCAGGCTGCCGCCATGACGCTCGGCGGCCCGGCGGGCGATGGCCAGACCCAGGCCATGCCCCTGGGCGGCTTGCCCGGGGGCGCGGTAAAACGGCTCGCCCAGCTTTTGCAGGTGCTCGGCATCCACGCCCGGGCCATGGTCGCGCACACTGATCACAATGCGTTCGCCTTCACGCTGGGCGCGCATTTCAATTGGCTGGCTGGGCGGGGTGAAGCGCAGGGCATTGCGCAACAGGTTGTCCAGGGCCCGCTCGATCATATGTGGCCAGCCCTTGAGTGTCAGCGCCGGGTCGGCGTGAAGCTGTACTTCCTGGTCCGGGGCGCCGAGTTGGGCGTCCTTTTGCAGGGTCCTGAGCAGGGTATTGAGGTCGATGTCTTCGGCGCTGGCGTTGTCGGCATCCACCCGCGCCAGGACCAGGATTTCGCTGATCAACGCTTCCAGGCGATCACATTCCAGGGTCAGGCGTGGCCAGAGTTTTTCCCGCGCCTCGGGGGTGGCCCGTTCGGCCAGGGCCAGGGCGATCCGCAGGCGGGCCAGTGGCGAGCGCAGTTCGTGGGACACATCGCGCAGCAATTGCCGCTGGCTGCCGATCAGGCTTTGCAGGCGTGCGCCCATGCGGTTGAAGTCGGTGGCCAGCACGCCAAATTCATCGCGCCGGTCGGCCAGGCGCGCCAGGCTGTTTTGCTGGTATGTGGCCTGGCCCAGATCATGTACCGCTCCGCGCAGGCGGCTGAGGGGGCGGGTGATCGACAGGGTCACCAGCAGGCTGAACAGGGTCAGCACCACCAATGCAATCGCCAGGGCACTCAAGGGCCAGAGCAGGCTGCTGCGGTGCCAGGCATCCAGCTCCGGCAGGGCGATGCGGTAGATCAGCAGGTAGGTGTCGCCGGTTTTTTCGCTGGTGTACTCGGCTGTCAGGCGGCGCCAGGGCAGCCGGCCCTCGTGGCTCTCATGCTGTCGCGCTTCGAAGGCGGCGGCACGGCGCGGGAAGGTGCCACGCACCACCGGGTCGCCGCTCTCGTTGAGCACTTGTACATCGACGTGGTACTGGCGCTTGCGCTGTTGCAACAAGTCCTGGGCGGCGTCCTCGCCTTGGGTTTCGTAACGCTGGGTCCATTCTTCGGCCAGGTTATTGAGGCCGGGATGGCGGCTGAGAATCCAGGCGTCCTGGTTGAGCATATGCCCAAGCAGGATCGACAGCCCGGCAACCAGGGCGATGGCCAGCCAGAAACTGGCAAGGATGCGCCAGAAGAGTGAACGCACAGGAAACCCTCAAACAGGAAAAGCCCAGCGGCACGGGCCACTGGGCTGGGAGGTTGCTAACGCATTATTGCGCTTTTTGCGGTTGTTGCGCTTTCCAGGCCTGGAATTGCTGCCACTCGGCTTGGCGTTCGGCGCGTTTCTTCGCCATTTCGTCGAACTTCTTCTGCTGGTCAGGCTTGAGCAGGGCGCGGATATCCGCCTGGGTTTTCTGCTTGGCGGCGGCCATTTCGTCGTTCATGGCTTTCTGCTCAGCAGCCGGGAGTTTGTCCAGGTACTTCTTGACCAGTTGCTGGCGGCCTTCGCGTTGTTCGCCCATCAGTTTGCCGATCTGCTGGCGCTGTTCGCGGGTCAGGTCGAGCTGGCTGAAAGGGCCGCCTTTGCCGCGCATGCCGTGTTCACCGCCGTGGCCCGGGCCACCCATCATGTGGCCTGCAGGGCCGCCCATCGGGCCTTGGCCTTCTGGCATGGCCATGGCGACGGTAGGCAGGGCTGCGGCGAACATCAGAGCGATAAGGGTCTTGCGCATGGTGTTTCTCCTTGTCTCGGTTCCGGTGATTCCGGATGTGAGTAGATTACGAAGATCAAGGTCAGCGGCGGTCAGGGGAGGGTAAAGCTTGGGTAAAGACAGATTGGGCGGGCACTTACAAAACAGGTAGGAGCCGGCTTGCCGGCGATGGCGTCCGTTGGATCAGCGTATGACTCAAGGGCCTCATCGCCGGCAAGCCGGTTCCTACAGGGGATTTCAGGGGGTGTAGTAGTAGCCACGGCTGCGCAGTGCGACGATCCGCGGGCGGCCGTCGGCATGCGGGCCGATTTTCTTGCGCAGGTTGCTCACGTGCATGTCCAGGCTGCGGTCATACAGGGTCAGCTTGCGGCCCAGGGCGATCTGCGCCAGTTCCTGCTTGTCCAGGGGCTCGCCCGGCTGGCGCAGCAAGGCTTCCAGCAGGCGGCTTTCGGACAGGGTGAGGGTCAGTTCCTGACTGTCGATGATCACCACGCCACGCACCGGGCTGAAGCACAGGTCGCCCAGTTCCAGTTGGGTCGACACCGCCGTCGGGTGGCTGCGGCGCAATACGGCCCGCAGGCGGGCGGTCAGTTCGCGGGGGTCGCAGGGTTTGGCCAGGTAGTCATCGGCGCCCAGTTCCAGGCCGAGGATCCGGTCCAGGGGCTCGCCCCGGGCCGAAAGCATCAGTACCGGCAATTCAGGGTGGTCGGCGCGCAATTGCTTGAGCAACTCCAGGCCGCTGCCATCGGGCAGCATCACGTCCAGCACCACGGCCGCCGGCGCGGCGTCGGCCAGGGCTTTGCGCGCACTCACGCCGTCATGGCAAGCACGCACCTGGAAACCTTCCTGGCTCAACCAACTGGTCAGCAGCTCACAGAGCTCCTGGTCATCATCTATCAGTAACAGCTCGCTCATGACTCACTCAATTTAGCCATTGTCGACGGCGCCGATGCCCGCCACTGGCGAAGATACCGCACAGCAGGGCAACCAGCGCAACTCCTGCGCCAATCACGAACCATTGCTGCTGGTCGGTGAGCCAACGTGGCAGGGCGCCACCTTGCGCGTCCTTGAGTTGCTGGGCCAGGCGCTGATTGTCCTGGCGCAGCCGGCTCAGTTGCGCACTTTCGCGGGCGGCATCGGCAGTTTGCAATTGTTTGCTCAGTTCTTCGCGCAGGCGTTCGCTTTCTTTCAAGCGTTGCTGCAACTCGGTGATCTGGCTGCCGGCACTCAAGGACAGGGGCGTGGAACTGCCGGTGTTCGAGGTTTCTTCAGCCTGGGCCGTAGCCCCGATCGTTAACACTGCCAACAGACACAACTGACGTAAGCGCATCGGAACTCCTGATTCCACACGAATATTCAGAACGTTGTCGGCAGGTTACCGAGAATAATGAGCGATTAGACGTTTGCCGAACCCAATAGGTTCGGCGTCACCTGAATCAAGGCAGGACTTGCTTGAAGGGTTTGATCACGACATCGGCATAGGCGCCGGCTGCAACATACGGGTCGGCCTTGGCCCAGGCCTGGGCATCGGCCAGGGAGGCGAACTCGGCGATGATCAGGCTGCCGGTGAAGCCGGCATCTCCCGGATCATTGCTGTCGACGGCCGGGTGTGGGCCGGCGAGCACCAAGCGCCCTTCGGCCTGTAGCGCCTTGAGGCGTTCCACGTGGGCCGGGCGCACGGACAGGCGTTTTTCCAGGGAGTTGGCGACGTCGGTGGCAATGATGGCGTAGAGCATGTCAGTCCTCGGTTTTTGGCGTGGTAGGGGCGGTGTCATGCAGGTGGCGCGACAGGTAGATACCCTGGCCGATCAGGAACAGGACGGTCATGCCCAGGCTGCCGAACACCTTGAAGTCGACCCAATAGTTCTGGAAGGTAAAGGCCACGAACAGGTTGGCGGCGCCGCAGAACAGGAAAAACACGATCCAGGCCACGTTCAAGCGTGTCCAGACCGGCTCCGGCAGGGTCAGCGCATGGCCCATGATTCGCTTGATCAGCAGGCGATCACCGATGAAGTGGCTGCCGATAAAGACCAGGGCAAACAGCCAGTTGACCACCGGGGCTTTCCATTTAAGGAAGGTTTCGCTGTGGAAGGCCAGGGTCAGGCCGCCAAATACCAGGCAGGCGATGAGGGTCAGCCATTGGCTTTTTTCGAGTTTGCGCTGGGAGATGAAGATGGCGCCGTAGACCACCACAGAGCTGATGATCAGGACGGCAGTGGCGCTGTAGATCCCCCCGAACGACAGCTCATGACCGGCGATATCGATGACCCTGGGGTCGAGTTTGGTAACGATGAAGAACAGCAACAGCGGGATGAAGTCGATGAATTGTTTCACAGTAAGAGCCAGAAGCTGGATGTGGCGGCATAATAACAAACATCCTTGGTAGCGTAAGCGCCAGCTGACTTGAGGTTACAGACTCCCGTGAATGTTGATTTGCACTGCCACAGCACGGCCTCCGACGGCGCCCTGGCGCCCGCGGTACTGGTTGCGCGTGCGTTTGAAAAAGGCGTGCGAGTCCTGTCGTTGACCGACCACGACACCCTTGAAGGCCTGGACGAGGCGCGTATTGCCGCCACGGCGCTGGGCATGCAACTGGTCAATGGCGTCGAGCTGTCCTGCACCTGGGGCGGCGCAACCATTCATGTGTTGGGCTACGGTTTTGATGTCACGGCCCCGCCGCTGGTGGAGGCCATCGCCCGGTTGCACGATGGCCGCTGGCTGCGGTCCGAAGAAATAAGCCGCAAACTGGCGCTCAAGGGGATGCCCAATGCCCTTGAGGGCGCCCGTGCCATCCAGCAGGCGCTGGGTGACAGCGGCAACGCGCCGGCCCGCCCGCATTTTGCCGACTGGATGGTGCGCGAGGGTTACGTCAAGGATCGCGCCGAAGCGTTCCGCAAATGGCTGGGCGCCGGCAAGCTGGGGGACGTCAAGCTGCATTGGCCGACCCTCGAAGACACTGTGGCGACCCTGCGCGCCTCCGGGGCCTGGGTCAGCCTGGCGCACCCCTGGCATTACGATTTTACCCGCAGCAAGCGTCGCAAGCTGATAGGCGACTATATTCAAGCGGGTGGCCACGCCATCGAAGTGGTCAATGGGCATCAACCCGCCGAACAGGTTGGCAGCCTGGCGATTCTTGCCCGTGAATTTGGTCTGCTGGTCAGTGCCGGCAGTGATTTCCATGGCCCAGGCGGCTGGTCGGAGATCGGCGAATACCGCCCGGTCCCGGAAGACTTGCCGCTCCTGTGGGGGCGATTCAAGCATGACCCCATTACCGCCACTGTCTGAACAGGTAGAGAACGTGAGTCAATTTTTCCAGATTCATCCGGAAAATCCGCAAGCGCGGCTGATCAAACAGGCCGTGGAGATCATTCGCGCCGGTGGCGTGGTGATCTACCCCACGGACTCCTCCTACGCCATTGGTTGCCAGATCGGCGACAAGAATGCGGTGGAGCGCGTAAGACGCCTGCGCGACCTGGATAAAAACCACAACTTCGCGCTGATCTGCAGCGACCTGTCGCAGCTGGGCCTGTTCGCCAAGGTCGATACCGGCACCTTCCGCCTGCTCAAGGCCCATACGCCAGGGCCCTATACCTTTATTCTCAATGCCACCCGCGAGGTGCCGCGCCTGCTGCTGCACCCGAAGAAGCGCACCATCGGCCTGCGGGTGCCGGAGCATCCCATCGCCCTGGCGCTGCTGGCCGAGCTGGGTGAGCCGCTGATGAGCGTGTCGCTGATCATGCCCGGCGAGACTGAACCGTTGGAAGACCCCTACGAAATGCGACAACTCCTGGAAAAACAGGTGGACCTGATCATCGACGGCGGCTTCGGCGGTGGCAAGGCGTCCACCGTGATCAACCTGGCCGACGGCGAGCCAGAGGTGATCCGGGTAGGCTGTGGCGATCCTGCACCGTTCATGGTCGAGGCCTGAATGTCGGCCGTGGAAACCGTCGACAGCCAGGCCGGTGCCCAGCAGGAACTGCCATTTGCCATGGTCTACGGCCAGGCCGTCATGGAAATGCCCCTGGACCTGTACATCCCGCCGGATGCCCTGGAGGTCTTCCTTGAGGCCTTCGAAGGCCCGCTGGACTTGCTGCTGTACCTGATCCGCAAACAGAACATCAATATCCTCGACATCCCGGTGGCGGAAATCACCCGCCAGTACATGGGTTATGTCGAGTTGATGCAATCGGTGCGCCTGGAGTTGGCCGCCGAGTACCTGGTGATGGCCGCGATGCTGGCGGAGATCAAGTCGCGCATGCTGCTGCCGCGTTCCGAGACGATCGAAGCGGAAGAGGATGACCCCCGCGCCGAACTGATCCGCCGTCTGCAGGAGTACGAGCGCTTCAAGGCTGCCGCCGAAGGCATCGACGGCTTGAGCCGCGTGGGCCGTGATGTGGTGGTGCCCAAGCTCGATGCGCCGGAGGCCCGCGCGCGTAAATTGTTGCCAGATGTGAGCCTGGAAGAACTGCTGATGTCCATGGCCGAGGTGCTGCGCCGTGGCGATATGTTTGAAAGCCACCAGGTCAGCCGCGAAGCCTTGTCCACCCGCGAGCGCATGAGCGATGTGCTGGAGCGCCTGAAGGGCGGCGGGTTTGTGCCGTTTGTCGAGCTGTTTACCGCCGAAGAAGGGCGCCTGGGCGTGGTCGTGACCTTTATGGCGGTCCTCGAACTGGTCAAGGAGTCCTTGGTCGAGCTGGTGCAAAATGAGCCTTTTGCGGCTATCCACGTGCGGGCGCGAGCCGAATAACGAGCTGAATTGATGAATCTGACTGAACCCCGCGAACTGGCACCGCTGTTGGAAGCCTTCCTCCTGGCCTCGGGCAAGCCCCAATCGCTGGAGCGCCTGTTTGAACTGTTTGAAGAAGCCGAGCGCCCGGAACCGCCGGTGTTCAAGAAGGCCCTGGAAATCCTGCGTAAATCCTGTGACGGCCGCGCTTTTGAGCTGCGGGAAGTGGCCTCGGGCTATCGCTTGCAGATCCGTGAGAAATTTTCGCCGTGGGTCGGGCGCCTGTGGGAAGAGCGCCCGCAACGTTATTCCCGGGCGATGCTGGAGACCATGGCGCTGATTGCCTATCGCCAGCCCATCACCCGTGGCGAGATCGAGGATGTGCGCGGTGTGGCGGTCAACAGCCATATCGTCAAGACGCTGCTGGAGCGCGAGTGGATCCGCATCGTCGGCTACCGCGACGTACCCGGCAAACCGGCGATGTTTGCTACCACCAAGGTGTTTCTCGACCACTTCAACCTGAAAAACCTCGACGACCTGCCGCCACTGGCCGAGCTGCGCGAGATCGAGGCCGAACCGGTGCTCGACTTCGACGATGCCCCGGTGCCGCCCGGTTTGCAGGAACTGGCCGATGCCAGCGCCGAACCGGAGGAGCCGAAGGACGAGACCAGTTTCCATACCTTGCTGCTGGAGCTGGACGATATGGAGCAGGGGATCAAGACCGACTTTGATGACTTGCTGCGTGATGGGGCGGGCGAAACGCCGATGAACGTTGAAACGGCGCCTGCGGTCGAACCTGAGCCTGAGGAAGACATCCTGGGTGTGGCGGCCGCCCGCGAAAAACTGCTGGCTGCCGTTGCCGCCCTGGAACAACCCGAATTGAGCGAAGAAGAAGCCGAAGCCCGGGCACTGGCCGAAGCCATCGAAAACGAACGCCGCGAATTCGAAGACTGACCCGGTCTGCCCCCCCCCCACATTGATGTGTTGTGTAGCCAAACTCGTGCTGCAAACGAGATCCCCTGTAGGAGCGGGCTTGCCCGCGATGGCGGTGTGTCAGCCAGTCTATCCGGTGCTGACCCAGCGCCATCGCAGGCAAGCCAGCTCCTACAGAAAAGCCCTGTGCCGTGAGGTAGTGATGAGCTCCACCAAAGACCCCTGCATCAGCCTCTGCAAATTCAGCGACGACATCTGCGTCGGCTGCGGGCGCAGCAAGCGTGAGATCCGGGCCTGGAAGAAGCTCGACAAGGTCGACAAGCGCGCGGTGCTGGCCGAAGCCGAGCTACGGCTGATCGCCCTGGGCGCCACCGGTCGGCGGAAAAGCAAATGAGCCGGCCCATATCGACTAGTCTCTGATGCGCAATGCGCGCCATGAGCGTATGATTCGCGACCCTTTGGCGATGCGTTCGCCCAAGACCCCAGTTTCAATACCTTCAGGCCACGCCTGAATCGACACACCGGGAGGTGCTTAAGATGAAAGACCAAGACCAGAACGACAGCCAGGAAATCGGCCCAGCCGGCGAGAAACTGCAAAAAGTCCTCGCCCGTATCGGCGTTGGCTCGCGCCGCGACGTAGAAGCCTGGATCACCCAGAAGCGCATCAAGGTCAATGGCGTTGAAGCCACCCTGGGCCAGCGCGTCGATCTGCATGACGCAATCACCATTGATGGCAAGGTTATCAAGCGTGAAGAGGCCGCCGAATCGGTGCGCCGCGTGATCATGTACAACAAGCCCGACGGCGAGATCTGCACCCGTGACGACCCGGAAGGCCGTCCAACCGTGTTCGACAAGATGCCCAAGCCCAAAGAAGGCCGTTGGATCAACATCGGTCGCCTGGACATCAACACCACCGGCCTGCTGATGTTCACCACCGACGGTGAGCTGGCCAACCGCCTGATGCACCCGTCCTACGAGATGGACCGCGAATACGCGGTGCGTGTACGGGGTGAAGTCGATGACGAGATGATCGAACGCCTCAAGGCTGGCGTGGTGCTGGAAGACGGCCCGGCCAAGTTCACCGACATCAAGCAGGCGCCAGGTGGCGAAGGTTTCAACCACTGGTACCACTGCGTGGTGATGGAAGGGCGCAACCGTGAAGTACGGCGCCTGTGGGAATCCCAGGGCCTGGTGGTCAGCCGCCTGAAGCGCGTGCGTTTCGGCCCGGTGTTCCTCAATTCGGACCTGCCGATGGGGCGCTGGCGCGAAATGAGCCAGTACGAAGTCGACATTCTCAGTGCTGAAGTCGGCCTGACCCCTGTGGCCATGCCGCAGATGAACGCCAAGAGCAAAGACAAGCTGGAGCGCATGCAGCGTAAATCGTCGCGCCCTGTGGCACGTACCGAGCGCGTTGCCCGTACTTTGCGCCCGGCGCTGGATGCACCGGCCACTGGCGGTCGTATTTCCCGTCAGCCGCAAATCGAGGGCGATCGTCGTCCGTCGGCTCCGGCCCGTCAGGATGGCGAGCGTGCACCGCGTACTCCGCGTCCGGCCGGTCGTGGCGAGGCGCCAACGGGCGGTCGCAGCAACCGTGGCGATACCGGCCGTGGTGCTCCGCAGACCGATCGTCCAGCCGAAGGTGCCAAGCGCCCAGCCAAGCCCGCGCCGAAAAAGCGCCCAGGGCTCAAACTGGTAGCTGATGAGCCGTCGGGCAAGCGCCGCGGTGCGCCGGCAGGCTCCGGCCAGCGCCCGGGTTTTGGGCGTAAGAAGCCTTAAGTGCAGCAGCAAGTTTTAAGCTTCAAGCTGTAAGAAAAAGCGCCAACCTGCGGGTTGGCGTTTTTTTTGCACGCGGTGTGGCGAGCGGGCTTGCCCTAATGCCTGTCAGTCAAGCGCAGACCCCCTGTAGGAGCGGGCTTGCCCGCGAAAGCAGTGGGGGCAGTCAACATCAATGTTCACTGGGCCGACGTCTTCGCGAGCAAGCCCGCTCCCACACGTGATCTGTGGTGGTGCCAACATTCTCTGCCCCAGTGAGACCCCCTGTGGGAGCGAGCTTGCCCGCGAAAGCAGTGGGTCAGTCAACATCAGTGTTTGCTGGGCCGACGTCTTCGCGGCGATGCGGCGATCCGACAAGCCCGCTCCCACATTTGATCTTCACTGCGTTGAGCATTGCGTTCGCTTAACCGATCGGCATCAGGGCAAGCCCGCTCGCCACGTGGGAGTCGGTGGAGTGTCAGAAATAGCTTCCGGTCTGTAACGATTATTTTACGGGCTGGATGGGCCTAGGCGGGGCGTGCCCTCGATGGGCTTTTTCTGTAAAGAAAATCTTACGGCTGGCCAACAATCTCCCCCACAACCCTCCCTAACGGATCGAGCGGTGTACAATGCGCCGCGTTTTACTGTGACCCCCCTTGCGTATCCACGCAAAAGGCCTTCAAGGCTAGCTGCCTTGTTAACTCCGCCTGGCCATAAGCCGGACGGGTTCGATTTCGTCACAGATAAAAACAAACAGGTGACGCATGACCGTTAGAAAGACGCTGAACTCCTGGTGCCTGCGCTGGGGTTTGATTGGCGCTGCTTGAGTCGGTTTCAAAGCAGCATCGTGTATTGAACATCATCAAACCTTGCGTGAGACCCTTTTCATGAGTGGACCCAACTCGCATTCAGGCGAACTGAAGCGCGGCCTGAAAAATCGTCATATTCAATTGATCGCCCTCGGTGGCGCGATCGGTACCGGCCTCTTCCTGGGCTCGGCGGGGGTGCTGAAGTCAGCCGGTCCGTCGATGATCCTTGGTTATGCCATCTGCGGTTTCATTGCCTTTATGATCATGCGCCAGCTGGGCGAAATGATCGTCGAAGAGCCAGTGGCCGGCTCCTTCAGCCATTTTGCCCACAAGTATTGGGGCGGTTTCGCAGGCTTTCTGTCGGGCTGGAACTGCTGGATCCTCTACATTCTGGTGGGCATGTCCGAGCTGACCGCCGTCGGCAAGTACGTGCACTACTGGTGGCCGGAGATTCCGACCTGGGTCTCGGCGGCGGCGTTTTTCGTGCTGATCAATGTGATCAACCTGGCCAACGTCAAGGTGTTTGGCGAGGCCGAGTTCTGGTTTGCGATTATCAAGGTGGTGGCGATTGTCGGCATGATCGCCCTGGGCAGCTACCTGCTGGTCAGCGGTACCGGCGGGCCCCAGGCGTCGGTGAGCAACCTGTGGGAGCACGGCGGGTTCTTCCCCCATGGCGTTGGCGGCCTGGTGATGGCCATGGCGATCATCATGTTCTCGTTTGGCGGCCTGGAAATGCTCGGCTTTACCGCCGCGGAAGCGGACCAGCCACGCACCGTGATCCCCAAGGCGATCAATCAGGTGATCTACCGCATCCTGATCTTCTACATCGGCGCCCTGGTGGTGCTGTTGTCGCTGACGCCGTGGGACAGCCTGCTGGTGACCTTGAACGCTTCCGGCGATGCCTACAGCGGCAGCCCGTTCGTGCAGGTGTTCTCGATGCTGGGCAGCAATACTGCCGCGCATATCCTCAACTTTGTGGTACTGACGGCGGCGCTGTCGGTGTACAACAGCGGCACTTACTGCAACAGCCGCATGCTGCTGGGCATGGCCGAGCAGGGCGACGCCCCGGCGGCGCTGGCGAAAATCGACAAGCGCGGCGTGCCGGTGCGTTCGATCCTGGCCTCGGCGGCTGTCACCCTGGTGGCGGTGTTGATGAACTACTGGATCCCGCAGCACGCCCTGGAACTGCTGATGTCCCTGGTGGTGGCCACGTTGGTGATCAACTGGGCGATGATCAGCTTCTCGCACTTCAAGTTCCGCCAGCACATGGACCGCACCGCTCAGGTGCCTTTGTTCAAGGCGCTGTGGTACCCCTACGGTAACTATGTGTGCCTGGCGTTCGTGGTGTTTATCCTGGGAGTCATGCTGCTGATTCCGGGGATCCAGGTCTCGGTGTACGCGATTCCGGTCTGGGTGGCCTTTATGTGGGTGTGCTACGTGCTCAAGAACAAGCGCAAGGCGCTGGCCGACTTGAGTGCTGTATCCTCGCTGAACAACTAGCCCACCCTGTAGGAGCCGGCAAGCCGGCTCCTACAGGTGTCAACGGACCCGCTTTCCATGTTGGTGATCTCCAGTAACGTGCACCTGCCCGATGCCGAAATCGAGTTGACGGCCATCCGCGCCCAGGGCGCAGGCGGGCAGAACGTCAATAAGGTCTCCAGCGCCGTGCACTTGCGTTTTGATATCGGCGCGTCGTCGTTGCCGCCGTTCTACAAGGAACGCTTGCTGGCGCTGCGCGACAGCCGTATTACCAGCGACGGCGTGCTGATCCTCAAGGCCCAGCAGTACCGGACCCAGGAACAGAACCGCGCCGACGCCCTGGAACGCCTGGTGGAGTTGATCCTCAGCGCGACCAAGGTCGAGAAAAAACGCCGCCCGACCAAACCCACCCTGGGTTCGAAAAAGCGTCGCCTGGAATCCAAGACCAAGCGCGGCAGCATCAAGGCCGGGCGCGGCAAGGTAGATTTCTAGCCGGCGTTACGTTCGTCGCGGTATTTGGGGGCCTGGCGATACAGGTACAGGCTCAGCAGCAGCCCGGCGCAGGCCGCCAGCGCGGCAAACAAGAAGATCGAGGCAAAGCCGAAACCCGCCGCAATCGCCCCGGCCAGTGGCCCGGTGATCCCCAGTGACAAATCGATAAACAACGAATAGGCACCCACCGCCGCACCACGGCTGGAAGCGGGCACCAGGTTGACTGCTTCAACTCCCAGCGCCGGAAACACCAGGGAAAACCCGAAGCCGCTCAAGGCCGCGCCCGCCAGGGCCAGTTCGGCATTCGGCGCCAGCCACAACAGCAACAGGCCAAGGGTTTCCACCGACAGGCAGGCAATCGCCACGCGAAACCCGCCGATCCGGTTGATCAAGTTACCGAACAGCAAGCGCGCGCCGATAAAACTGGCGCCGAACAGGCTCAGGCACAGCACCGCGTTATCCCAGTTCTGGGTCGCGTAATACAGGGTGATAAACGTGGCGATGGTGCCAAAGCCGATGGAGCCCAGGGCCAGCCCGCAGCCGTGGGGCAGCACGCGGCCGAGCACATGCATGAACGGCAGGCGTTCGCCCACCACGATGGGCGCCGCGACTTTGGGCCAGGCCAGCAACAGGCCCAGTACTGCCAGGGCAATGATGCTTGCGCCCATGCTCCACAGCCCGAACTGGCGGACCAGCAGCACCCCCAAAGGTGCGCCAATCGCCAGGGCGCCGTAGCTGGCGATACCGTTCCAGGAGATGACCTTGGCGGTATTCGTCGCGCCGACCCGGCCGATGCCCCAGCCAATGGAGCCCGATCCCACCAGGCTTTCGGCACTGCCCAGCACCAGCCGGCCAATCAGCAGGCTGGCCAGGCTCAGGGCCGGCAGATGGGTCAGGGCGGCGGATGCCAGCATGAACACCCCACTCAAGCCGCAGCCGGCCAGGCCGTACATCACCGCGCGCTTGCTGCCGCGATTGTCGATGATACGCCCGGCGTAGGGCCGGCTCAGCAGGGTGGCCAGGTACTGCACGCTGATCACCAGGCCCGCGATCACGGCACCAAAGCCCAGGTCGCTATGGACATAGCCCGGCAATACGGCCAGGGGAATGCCGATGTTCAGGTAGCCGATAAAGGTGAACAGCACGATGGAAACGACTTGCAGCGTGACCGCCATGGGGCGCTGGGTATCTGGCATGGGAAGGGTCCACTGTCGCGGCAGGAAAAGATAGGCTGCTTATGATACCGATGCTTTGCGCTGCACAGGGCATAAAACCTTTGGCGGCTGCATGACTGCGATCGCCGGCAAGCGGCTCCTACAGGGGGGCGGGGTTGAGCATGCGCGTGGTGACCAGCGCGGCCAGGGCGTTTTCCTGGGTGCCGAAGCGCTTGAGCAGCAGCGCCTGCTTTTCCGGGCTGAGGCGGCTCCACACATCGACCATTTGCAGGGCGGCGCCGAGTATCGCTTCATCGGGGGAATGCTTGGGAGTGTCGGGCATGTGGCGTGTCTCTTGATTCAGGCGGTGTGGAAAGCGCGCAGTGTCACGCTTTCCACACGGTCTGGGTACTGCGGTCAGTCGTCGCTATCGCTGTCGACCGGTGTTGCCTGTGCCGGTACTGGCTTGTCGCTGCCGGCCTGTTGCGGGGTTGGCTGCTCGGTCTCGTGCAGGCTTGGGAAGGGGAGATTGGGAATCTCGTGCATCGTCGTCGCTCCTCGCAAGGTCTGTTGTGGAATTGCAGATGTGCCGCGCTTTTCACAAAGCCTGGGCAGGATACAGCACTGCAAATGACAAAAAGACTTTTATCTCGGCAAATCCACGAACCATTTGCGCCAACACGCAAGTGACAAGAGGTCACACGCTGGCCTGGCGCTCCATGGCGGCCTTGTAGATCGAAGTCTTGGGCTGGGCGAAGACCCGCGCCAGCATTGGTTCGAAAAAGCTCAGGGGCAGGGTGGCATAGGCCGGGTCGAACGCGGCCGCGTCATAGCGGGCACAGAACTCAATGGTTTGCTCGTACTGCGGGTGTTCGCCAAATTGCTCGCGCAGGTGGCGATCCATGCCCAGGTGATGAAAAAAGTAGTAGCCCTGGAAAATCCCGTGCTTTTCCACCATCCACAGGTTCTGTGGGCTGACGAACGGTTTGAGGATAGCGGCGGCAATGTCCGGGTGATTGTAGGAGCCCAGGGTATCGCCGATGTCGTGGAGCAGCGCGCAGACCACATATTCTTCGTCGCGGCCATCGACCCAGGCGCGGCTGGCGGTTTGCAGGGAATGGGTCAGGCGGTCCACCGGGAAGCCACCGAAGTCACCTTCCAGCAGCCGCAGGTGCGCGAGGATGCGCCCCGGCAATTGGCGGGCGTAGGCACTGAAGTCGGCGGCGATGATCGCCCAGTCTTCCTGGGTGCCGTCCTGCATATGGGTAAAGCGGGCCTGCTGGCTCATCGGCGGGTCTCTTATTGTTTGGGTAGGTTAGAACGGCACCTTGCCCAGGATCATGTCGCGATACATCACGAAATCTCCCAGCAGGCTGTAGAACGGATGCTGGAAAGTGGCCGGGCGGTTCTTTTCAAAGAAGAAGTGCCCGACCCAGGCAAAGCTGTAGCCGGCCACCGGCAGTACCCACAGCAGCCACCAGGCGCCTTTGCCGATGGCGAGCGCGAGAATAAAAATCACCAGGCTGGTACCGATAAAATGCAGGCGCCGGCAGGTGCTGTTGCCGTGTTCGCTCAGGTAATACGCATAGAACTCGGCGAAGCTATTGAATTGTCTGACATTTTCCACGTTGGCCGGCCCTCTGGTTTTTGTTGTGCCCGACGGATGTTCGGCGGGGAGTTTATTTGAGTCTAGAGTCATCACAGGCAAGGGCCAGTGACAATAGACGCCACTTTAGTATCCTTGGGTTCCTGGCTGCGGTTTCAGCCGTCCCTTCATAGAAAGCGTGCAAGAAAACGCCATGAACGAACGAACGACTTCTGCAAGTTGGGCGATGGGGATTGTCAAGGCGCTGGAGCTCGAGGGCCTGGATTGCCGCGCCCTGTTCAAACAGCTGGGCCTGGATTACCGCGCCCTGGACGACCCCGACGCGCGGTTCCCCCAGGACTCCATGACCCGGCTCTGGCAGCGGGCGGTGGAGGTGTCGGGCAATCCGGCCATCGGCCTGAACATGGGCAAGGTGGTGCGCCCGGCGTCGTTCCATGTGGCCGGTTACGCCTTGATGTCCAGCAGCACTCTGGCTGAAGGCTTTACCCGGTTGGTGCGCTACCAGCGGATCATTGCCGAAAGCGCCGACCTGAGTTTCCGTCTGTTGCCCGAAGGCTATGCCTTGATCCTCACGGTGCACGGCGACCACCTGCCGCCCACCCGGCAAAGCGCCGAGGCCTCGCTGGCCTGCGCGCTGGCGTTATGTGGCTGGCTGACCGGGCGCACGTTGCAGCCGCGCAAAGTGTTGGTGCAAGGCGCTCAGCCTGCCGACCTGGAACCCTATAGACAGGCCTTTCATGCACCGCTGGTGTTCAACGCACCGTATGACGCGCTGATCTTCGAGCGGGCGGACATGGAAGCGCCGCTGCCCACTGCCAATGAAGCGATGGCGCTGTTGCACGATCGGTTTGCCGGGGAATACCTGGCCAGGTTTTCCGAGAGCCGCGTGACCCACAAGGCCCGCCAGGTGCTATGCCGGCTGCTGCCCCAGGGTGAACCCAAGCGTGAGGTGGTGGCGCAGACCTTGCACCTGTCCCAGCGCACTTTGCAGCGGCGTTTGCAGGAGGAGGGCACCAGCTTCCAGACCCTGCTCGACGACACCCGCCGCGAGTTGGCCGAGCAGTACCTGGCGCAGCCGAGCATGACCCTGCTGGAAATCGCCTACCTGCTGGGGTTTGCCGACCCGAGTAACTTCTTCCGCGCGTTTCGCCGCTGGTTCGATGCCACGCCCGGCGAATACCGGGCGCGGCTACTGGAAACTTCAGCGAATGTCAGTGCCGCCAGAACGCTGGCATACACAGCACAAACACCGTAATGATTTCCAGCCGGCCGAGCAGCATGCCCAGGGACAGGATCCACTTGGCGGCGTCCGGCAGGGTCGCGAAGTTGCCGGCCGGGCCGATGGTCTCGCCCAGCCCCGGGCCCACGCCGGAGACGGTACTGGCGGCGCCGGTCAAGGCAGTCATCCAGTCCACGCCCAGCAGCGACAGGGCCAGGGCGATCATGCAGATGGTGATGGCAAAGAAGAACGAGAAGGTCAGGATCGACCGCACGATTTCTTCGTCCAGGCGGTGGCCGTTGTATTTCTGCTTGATCACCGCCCTTGGGTGAATCAGTTGGTTCAAGTTGGCCTTGAGCAGGATATAGGCGACCTGGAAGCGGAAAATCTTGATCCCGCCGGAGGTGGAGCCCGAGCAACCGCCGACAAAGCCCAGATAGAAGAACAGCATCAGTGAGAAATTGCCCCACAGGCTGTAGTCGCCGAGGGCAAAGCCGGTGGTGGTCACCACGGACGTGACGTTCAGCGCCACATGGCGCAGCGCATCCAGCCAGTGCAGGTCGGTGGTCCACCAGTACCAGGTGCCGAGCACGACCCAGGTCACCAGCAGCATCCCGAGCAGGCCCTGTACCTGCTGGTCCTTGATCAGCGCCTTGCGGTTGCCGCGCAAGGTGGCGACATACAAGGCAAACGGCAGGCTGCCCATGATCATCACGACGACCGCCACCCAATGCACGGCAGGTTGTTTCCAGTGCGCCAACGACTCGTCGGACGTCGAGAAACCGCCCGTGGAAATGGCTGACATCGCATGGTTGATCGCGTCGAACAGGCCCATGCCGGCCCACCAGAAGCCGAGGCTGCCGAGGATGGTGATACCGACATAGGCCGCCACGATCAGCCGCGCCACCATATGCGAGCGCGGCATGACCTTCTCGGAGCGGTCCGAGGATTCAGTCTGGAACAGGCGCATGCCACCGATGCGCAGCAGCGGCAGGATCGCCACCGCCATGCCGATAAAGCCGATGCCGCCAAGCCAGTGCAGCATCGAGCGCCACATCAGAATGCCCGGCGACATGGTGTCCAGGCCACTGAGCACGGTGGCGCCAGTGGCGGTGATGCCGGACATGCTTTCAAAGAACGAGTCGGTGTAGCTGATGTGCTGGGTCAGTAAAAACGGCAGTGCGGCAAAGATACACACCACCACCCAACTGCTGACGGTCAGCAGGTACATGTCCCGGGGGCGCAGTTGCACCTGTTCCGGGCGCCCGGGGATCACCAGCGCCAGGCCGGCGATAAAGGTGATCATGCTTGCCCAGAGAAAGGACGGCAGGTCGCTGGTGCGGTCGAAAAACACCAGGGTCGCCATGGGCACGACCATGGCGACCGCGAGGGTAATCAGGAAGATGCCGATGATGAAACCAATGATCCGCAGGGTCGGCATTGCCATGAATTGCGCTCGGGTGACGGTTGGAGGCGCCATTCTACCTGCGGTGCAGGGCTTGTAAACCGGGGGCTGCAAAGGGCGGCGGATCTGATGTAGGACTTGGCTTAACAGGGGCGCTGGCTTGTGTGGGAGCTGGCTTGCCTGCGATAGCGGTGGGTCAGTCACCGCCATCGCAGGCAAGCCAGCTCCTACAGGGAAGAGGGCGACTGCAAACGATGAATACAAAAAAGGCGACCCGAAGGCCGCCTCATTCAAACCGCGCGGATCAGAACTCGTGATCAGCGTTGTCCGGGTTCAGGTCGCCGATGCCCAGTTTGCCAGCAGCTTGCTCGATAGAGCCGGTCTGCTTGACCAGGGCCGCGATGGCGTCGCGCACGATCTGGTTGCCCGCGGTGTTGCCGGCGGCGATCAACTGGTCGTAGTGCTCACCCTTGTTGGCGTGGTCGACAATGACCTGGATCTTCGCTTCGGTAGCCGCCAGGTCAGCCTTGAGGGCTTCATCGGCAGCCGGGTCGACCTTGGCCACCAGGGACGACAGGCTGGCGCCGGTCAGCTTGGTGCCGTCGGTGCGGGTGTACTCGCCCAGGTAGACGTTGCGGATGCCCTTGGCGTCGTAGAAGTGCGAGTAGTGCGTGTTGTCGCTGAAGCAGTCGTGCTCGTCTTCCGGCGAGTTGGCTTCCAGGGACACTTTCATGCGCTCGCCCGCCAGTTCACCCAGAGACAGGCTGCCCATGCCGAACAGCATCTTGCGCAGGCCGTCGGTGCCAGGCTCTGCTTCCAGGGTGGCGCGGTAGTTGTCTTCGACGTTGGGTTTCCAGTTGCCGACCATTTCTTCAAGGTCGCTGACCAGCAGTTGAGTCACGGCGCGCAGGTAAGTGCGGCGACGCTCGTTATGCCCACCGGTGGCGCCGTCGCCTTGCAGGTAGTCCGACGCTGGACGGTTGCCGGCGCCAGGGCCGGTGCCGTTCAGGTCCTGGCCCCAGAGCAGGAATTCGATGGCGTGGTAGCCAGTGGCGACGTTGGCTTCGGAACCGCCCAGCTCATTGAGGCTGGCAAGTTTCTCCGCAGTGATTTCCTTGACGTCGATCTTGTCTTCGCCGACCTGGATCTCGGTGTTGGCGATGATGTTGGCGGTGGCGCCTGGGTTGCCGAGAGCGTGTTCGTAGGATTTGTCGACATAGTCGATCAGGCCTTCGTCCAGCGGCCAGGCGTTCACCTGGCCTTCCCAATCGTCAATGATGGTGTTGCCGAAGCGGAACACTTCGCTCTGCAGGTACGGGACGCGCGCGGCGATCCAGGCGGTACGGGCGGCCTTCAGGGTTTCGTCGTTGGGGTTGGCAAGGAAGGTGTCGATGGCGGTCTGCAGGGTTTTAGCAGTGGACTCGGAGTCGCTGTATACCGCGAATACGATGTCTGCGTAGTGCGCGACGACCGCCTTGGCGGCAGCCTCGTCAACCTGGCCGGCGGTAGCGGCAGCCGTTGGAGCGGGAGTGCTGGCAGCTGGCGTTGGCGCCTGGGGAGCGGCGGCCTTGTCTTTACCCTCGCCGCAGCCGGCGAGAGAAATGGCGATGGCCAGCAGACTGGCGGTGGCCAGGGGCATACGAATCATGGCGAACATCCTGCTTCGGTAGTTGATCGGGGCGCAGTGCGGCGCGCAAAACTGCGACATAATGCGAAAGATTTGCATTTTCTGTAAAGAGTTAACGCAGTAAAAATTTAACATTCCAGCGCCAGCCGCCCAAGGCCGTGCCTTGGGTGGCCATCATGGCTTTACAGGATGGCAGCGTTATTGCGCTCGGCCTGTTTGAGATAGGCCGCCAACTCACGGGCGGGCAGGGGCTTGCTGTAGTGATAGCCCTGACCTTCGTGGCAGCCTTCGCTGATGATGTAGGCTTCCTGCTCGGGCGTCTCCACGCCTTCGGCAATGACTTGCATGCCCAGGCTTTTGCCCAGCTGGATGATTGCCCGCACGATGGTGGCATCGTCGTCGTCATCCAGCAGGTCCTGGACAAAGCTCTTGTCGATTTTGATTTTGTCCAGCGGCAGGCTTTTCAGGTAGCTCAGTGACGAGTAGCCGGTGCCGAAGTCGTCGATGGCAATCAGCGCGCCGGAGCGGCGCAGGCTCAGCAAGTGCTGGGCGGCGGTGCTGATGTCTTCCATCAGGCCGGTCTCGGTCACTTCCAGCTCCAGGCTGCGCGGCGGCAGGCGGTAGATCTGCAACAGGTTGTTGACCACCCGTGGCAGTTCGGCGTGGTGCAGTTGCACCGTGGACAGGTTGACCGCCATGCGCAGCTCGCTGAAGCCCAGGTCATGCCACTCGCGCAATTGCCGGCAGGCCTGGTCCAGCACCCATTCGCCAATGGGGATGATGGTGCCGTTCTGTTCCGCCAGCGGGATAAACAGGTCCGGTGGCACCAGCCCGTGTTCCGGGTGTTGCCAACGAATCAGCGCCTCGACCCCGACCACACGATGGTCGACATAGCTGATCTGCGGTTGGTACACCAGGTGAAACTGGTCGCGGCCCAGGGCTTCACGCAGGTCTTTTTCCAGTTCGCGGCGGCGGCGCATCTCGCTGTCGACACTGGCGATATAGAACTGGTAGCGGTTGCGCGAGCGGCTCTTGGCCAGGGTCATGGTCTGCTCGGCTTTTTGCAGCAGCTTCTCGGTGCTGTCGCCGTCTTCGGGAAACAAGGTGATACCGATAGTGGCGCGCAGGCGGATCTGTTCGTGGTCCAGGGCGAACTCGGCTTCCAGGTCATCGAGAATGCTTTGTGCCAGCTCGGCGGCTTCGTAGGGTTGCTCGATATCGGCCTGGACCAGGGCGAACTGGTCGCCACCCAGGCGGGCGAGGGCGCCGAGGCGACCACTGTGGGCGCGCAGGCGGTCGGCCAGGGCCAGCAGCAATTGGTCGCCGGCCTGGTAGGTGTACTGCTCGTTGACACTTTTGAAGTCATCCAGCCCCACGCACAATACCGCGACCCGGCGTTGCCGGCGGCCGGCGTCGATCAGGATCTTGTCCAGTTGCTCCTGCAGCTTCTGGCGGTTGGGCAGGCCCGTGAGGAAGTCGTACTGGGCCATGCGCAGCAGGCTGTTTTCTGCTTCGTGGCGCAGGTGGGTGTTGCGTTCGATGGACGCCAGCAACTGGTTGGCGGTATTGATCCACAGCCCCAGTTCGTTTTTTTCGTGGCCCTTGAGCTGGGGGATCTTGTGCTCGCTGGGGCGGTCGGGGTTGATCGAACTGAGGTGGCTGATGATCCGCGACAGGGGCTTGGTCAGCAGCCAGTGATAGACCAGATACAACACCAGACCCATGGCCAGGGCGCGCAGCACCCCGGAGATAAAGATGATCACCGAATTGACGATGAAGCCCTGGCCATAGGTGGCCGTGTCGAGGGTGATGCTCAGGTCGCCGTAATATTCGCTATAGGGCCCGCGCCCCACCAATGGGGTGGTGAAGGTGCGCTCCTGGCCAAGAATCACATCCGTCAGCCAGCGGCTGGGGGAGTGCTGCAAATCCCGGCTCTTTTCGGCGAGCATGGGCTCGTTGGGATGGCCAATGGAGGCCATGCGCACTGCATCATCCTGAAACAGGCCTTCGATGACCTGCATGCCCATCTCACGATCCAGGCTGTAGACGGCCTGGGTCGAGGGGTCGCGAAACATGTCGAGGATGCGCTGGGCATCGCCGGCCACGGCCTGGCGCGTCTTGTAGGCATCAAAGACGATCTGCGCCACGCTCAGTGCTACGCCCACAATCAGTGCCGACAAGAGCACCACCCGGAGCAACTTCACCGACAAGCTGTTTTTGAGTTCCAGCTTCAAAGGGTCATTCCTTGTTCCATGCGGGTAGCCTCAATATGCCATGAGTATTGGCAATCCCGAGATGGCAGTCAAAGGGACAATGCGCTGGGTAGCCTCTGGAGCCTAGTCGATGAAGGGCAGGAAGGCGGCGGGCGGATCTTGTCCGCCGCCCTTTTGCACTGCTGGTGGGAGCGCAGGCGTGTGCTTTTTTACCTGCACCGAGAGCTGCTCGGTAGCTTTACCGTTTAGTAAGTAATGCTCACATTGGTTTTTACATGGACATCTTCGGCGACTTTTCCGGAATCCTTCTCCTCGTTTTCACCTGATCCGCCCTTCAACATTTTCGCCGCCGTTTCCGCCATCGCTCCCACGAGTTGCCCAATCCCCGGCAAGGCTGCCGAGGCTGCGCCCATCATCCCGCTTATTAATCCACCCATAGCTGACACTCCTTAGATAGATGAGGAAGTTATTTCTCCCACGGGCTCTGTGGTCGATTCCTGTCGTTGGGTTCCGCTGCTGGAGTGCCATGATTTTCAACCGGGCACAAAAAAGCCCGGCAATCGCCGGGCTCTTTTTTACTGCAAGGATTGCTTAGGCAGTGAAGGTCTTGCCTTCGAACTGCTCAGCCACGAACTTCCAGTTGACCAGGTTCCAGAACGCTTCCACATACTTTGGACGCACGTTGCGGTAGTCGATGTAGTAGGCGTGTTCCCAGACGTCGCAGGTCAGCAGCGGGGTGTCGCCGCTGGTCAGCGGGTTGCCGGCGCCGATGGTGCTGGCCAGGGCCAGGGAACCGTCAGCCTTTTTCACCAGCCAGCCCCAACCGGAACCGAAGGTGCCGACGGAAGTCTTGGTGAACTCTTCCTTGAACTTGTCGAACGAACCGAAAGCGGCGTTAATCGCTTCAGCCAATGCGCCAGTCGGTTGACCGCCGGCGTTTGGCGCCAGGCAGTTCCAGTAGAAGGTGTGGTTCCAGACTTGGGCTGCGTTGTTGAAGATGCCACCCGAAGAGGACTTGACGATCTCTTCCAGGGTCTTGCCTTCGAACTCGGTGCCAGGCACCAGGTTGTTCAGGTTCACGACATAGGTGTTGTGGTGCTTGTCGTGGTGAAACTCCAGGGTTTCCTTGGAGATGTGCGGCTGCAGGGCATCGTGTGCGTACGGCAGCGGCGGCAATTCGAAAGCCATGATAATTCTCCTAATCAGGTCAGTTGCGGTGAGCGCAAGGCCGATCACGGGCGGCCAAACAAGCGCCGGGGAGTTTGTACTCTTTGCGGCGCAGGGTCTGGATCATAGCACCGGGGGTGCGGCAAAACCACGCAACAACTGTGTGGAATATAGGTTCCAGAGCGTTTTGGAATATTCCTCAGGCACTGATCAATTGATAGGCCACGCTGAACATCATCACCGCCACCAATAGGTCCAGCAGGCGCCAGGTCGCCGGGCGCGCCAGCCACGGGGCCAGCCATGCGGCGCCGAGGGCGAGGGCGGAAAACCACAGCAACGAAGCGCTGGCGGCGCCTGCGACATAAGCGCCCGGCTCGGTTTGCTGGGCGCCGAGGGAGCCGATCAGCAAAACGGTGTCCAGGTACACATGGGGGTTGAGCAGGGTCACGGCCAGGGCGCTGAGCATCACCGCGCGCAATGAGCGCACCTTCTGCCCTTCGCCTTGGCCCAGGCTCTGCCGCGAACAGGCGCGGCGCAAGGCCAGGGCGCCGTACCACAGCAGGAACGCCGCCCCGCCCCAACGGGCAATCGCCAGCAGCACAGGGTTATGTGCCAGCACCGTCGCCAGGCCAAATACCCCGGCGGCCACCAGCAGCGCATCACACACCACGCACAAGGCCGCAACCGGCAGGTGGTGTTCGCGACGCAGGCTCTGGGCCAGCACAAATGCGTTTTGCGTACCGATCGCCATGATCAGCCCGAGGGCTACCAGCAGGCCGTTAACATAACTCTGCCACATAGGATTTACTCCGCGCCCGCCGCCAGTTGTTGCAACACATCCATTGCCCGCTGCGCATCGCTGCGCCCGACAAACAGGTGATCGTGGTAATAGCCGGCGACCACATTGCAACTGATCCCGGCACGTCCCAGGGCGCTGGCGAAGGCGGCGGTCAGGCCCACGGCTTCCAGGGCCGAGTGCACGTTCAAGGTGATCCACGCCGCTACATACTCAAAGGCCAGGCCGGCCTGTTCGGCTTGTTGGCGCTCGACAATCACCGTCAAGCCTTCCTGTTCGCGAAAGCTGCCGATCACTTCGCAGGCGGGCAGGCGGTTATCGGCCAGGGTGCAGAACACGTAGTCGCCGGCATTGAGCTGTGGGCTCATGCTGCGCAGCAGGGTTGCCAGGGCGGTTTCGCCAGCCATTGGGAGATCCTTGAAAGAAAGTAAAGACGCGATGCTGGTCATTCTCCGGTGTGGCGCTGTATAAGAAAAACCAATATTGCTCATCGCTCATTAGGAAAACTGATGTTCGACTATAAATTGCTGTCGGCCCTCGCGGCCGTGGTGGAACAGGCCGGTTTCGAGCGCGGTGCCCAGGTACTCGGGGTGTCGCAATCGGCCATCTCCCAGCGCATCAAATTGCTCGAAGCGCGCATCGGCCAGCCGGTACTGGTGCGCGCGACGCCGCCAACCCCCACGGAAATCGGCCGGCGCCTGCTCAACCATGTGCAGCAGGTGCGCCTGCTGGAGCGCGACCTGCAAAGCCAGGTGCCAGCCCTGGATGAAGAGGGCATGCCTGAACGCCTGCGGATTGCCATCAACGCCGACAGCCTGGCGACGTGGTGGGCGCAGGCGGTGGGCGACTTTTGCGCCGAGCAACATTTGTTGCTGGACCTGGTGGTTGAAGACCAGACCGTCGGCCTCAAGCGCATGCGCGCCGGCGAAGTGGCGGCCTGCGTCTGCGCCAGCGAGCGCCCGGTGGCCGGGGCCCGCAGCCTGTTGCTGGGGGCCATGCGCTATCGTGCGTTGGCCAGTCCGGCGTTTATCTCCCGGCACTTTCCAGGCGGCGTGCGCGCCGATCAGTTGGCGCGTACGCCGGCGCTGGTGTTTGGCCCGGATGATTTCCTACAACATCGCTACCTCGCATCCCTAGGTGTGGATGGAGGTTTCGAACACCATTTATGCCCGTCGTCCGAAGGTTTTATCCGCCTGACCGAAGCCGGCCTGGGCTGGGGGCTGGTGCCGGAATTGCAGGTGCGCGAGCAATTGCAAAGGGGCGTACTGGTGGAGTTATTGCCAGATAAACCCATCGATGTGCCGTTGTACTGGCATCATTGGCGCAGTGGTGGGCAATTGCTCGGCTTGTTGACCGAGCATCTGGCGCGGGCAACTGGCCAATTGCTGGTGCCGTTGGAGTGACTGTCGGCGTCAACGCAACTGCGATGAAAAATGAAAGAACACGGGGTAACACATGAAAATTCTGGTCACCGGCGCAAGCGGCTTCATTGGCGGGCGCTTTGCGCGTTTTGCCCTGGAGCAGGGCCTGGACGTGCGGGTCAACGGGCGGCGGGCCGAGGGTGTCGAGCACCTGGTACGGCGCGGCGCCGAGTTTATCCAGGGTGATCTGAATGATCCGGACCTGGTACGCAACCTGTGCCGCGACGTCGAGGCCGTGGTGCATTGCGCCGGCGCCGTGGGGTTGTGGGGGCGTTACCAGGATTTCCATCAGGGCAATGTGCAGGTCACCGAAAACGTGGTCGAGGCCTGCCTCAAGCAACGGGTCGGGCGCCTGGTGCACCTGTCGTCGCCGTCGATCTATTTCGATGGCCGCGATCACCTGGGCCTGACCGAGGAGCAAGTGCCCAAGCGCTTCAAGCACCCGTATGCGGCTACCAAGTACCTGGCCGAGCAGAAAGTCTTCGGCGCCCAGGAGTTCGGCCTGGAAGTGTTGGCCCTGCGCCCGCGCTTTGTGACCGGTGCTGGTGATATGAGCATCTTCCCGCGCCTGTTGAAAATGCAGCGCAAGAACCGCCTGGCCATCGTCGGCGACGGCCTGAACAAGGTCGACTTCACCAGCGTGCACAACCTCAACGAGGCGCTGCTCAGCAGCCTGCTGGCCACCGGATCGGCGCTGGGCAAAGCCTATAACATCAGCAATGGCACGCCGGTGCCGGTGTGGGACGTGGTCAACTACGTGATGCGCCAGATGGAAATGCCCCAGGTCACGCGTTACCGTTCCTACGGTTTGTCCTACAGCATTGCGGCGCTCAATGAAGCCTGCTGCGCGATGTGGCCGGGGCGCCCGGAACCGTCGCTGTCACGCCTGGGGATGCAGGTGATGAACAAGGATTTCACCCTCGATATCAGCCGCGCACAGCACTATCTCGACTATCAGCCCAAGGTCAGCCTGTGGACGGCCCTCGATGAGTTTTGCCATTGGTGGAAGGTCCAGGATCCGGGCACCAAGTAGCCTGGGCAACACCGCGAAGCGTTTTTTCGCTGGCCGTTCGACCAAGGCGATGGGCCTGGGGTTTATACTCCCGCCGTTTTTATGTAGTTATTTCAAGGTTGATTCATGCGTAACGATACTAAAGACGACTTTGACAACGTGCCGAGCCTGCGGGCCGACGTTGGCGACGACGATGATTTTGTGCCCACAGCGGCCACCGCCATCCGCTCGCGCCCGGCGCCGGTGGTCAAGGTCAAGAGCGCCAGCACCGGGCCGTTGTGGGCCCTGGTCGGCGCGCTGCTGTTCGCCTTTGCCGGCCTGGCCTGGTGGAGTTTCCAGCAGATTTCCCTGATGGGGCAGCAACTGGTAGCGACCCAGGAAAGCTTCGCGCGCATCAGTGAAGAAGCTGCCGGCCGCTTGCAGGACATTTCCGGCAAGGTGGTGGCCAGCGAGGCCAACGTCAATACCGGCAGTGAAGCACTCAAGCTGCAGATCAAGCAGTTGGAAAGCCAATTGCTGGAACAGGGCAAACAACAGTTGGGCGTGGCGGGCCAGGCCACCGACCTGGACAAGCGCCTGGCGCAGATGAGTGCCAGCACCACCGAACTGACCACCGCCAATACCCAGTTGCAGGCCCAGGTCCTGGGTCTGGTCACTGAGTTGACCACCCTCAAGGCCGCCCAGGCCGAAACCGCCAAGTTGAATGCCGAAGTCAAGGAACTGGGCACGGAGGTGGCAGCCTTGAAGAAGCAGGGCAATCCGGCCACGGCCATTGCGCGCCTGGAGCAGGACCTGCTGGTGATCAAGAGCGAGCTGGACAACCGCGCCGCCACCGAAGGGCCGTCGAACAAAGAGTTCGACGTGTTCCGTATCCAGACCACCCGCAACATCACGACCTTGCAGACCCAGATGCAGAACCTGCAGCGTGAAGTGAGCGCGCCGGCCAAGGTCACGCCCCTGGGCCAGTGACACCATTGTTATTGTTGGAGCCGGCTTGCCGGCTCCTGCCAATGTCACCATTCGGTGACATTTTCTCGCCCTTTCGTTACCTGCCCCTTCCTGACCCTTGTTTAGACTGCGGTTATCCCACAAAAACAAAAAGGGCCACCCATGACCATGCAACCACTGCCTGCCAGCAGTTGGCTGAACGCACCTGCCCATCACGCCTGGCTTGCCGCCGAAGGCCAGCGTCTGCTGGGCTTTGCCAAGGCCTCGCGGCTGCCTGAAGGCTTCGGCAACCTCGACGACCACGGTCACCTGCCCGCCGATGCCTGCGCCGAAACCATGAACACCGCCCGCATGACCCACAGCTTCGCCATGGCCCACGCCCAAGGGCTGCCGGGCTATGCCGAGCTGGTGGCGCACGGTGTGGCCAGCCTCGGCGGCGCGTTGCGGGATGCCGAGCATGGCGGCTGGTTTGCTGTTGCCGGCGCGCGTGACGGCAATACGGGCAAGGCCGCCTACCTGCATGCCTTTGTCGCCCTGGCCGCCAGTTCCGCAGTGGTCGCGGGTGCCCCAGGGGCGCAAGCCTTGCTGACGGATGCTATCCAGATCATCGACCAGCATTTCTGGAGTGACGAGGAGGGCGCAATGCTCGAGTCCTTCGCCCAGGACTGGAGCGGCGAAGAAGCCTATCGTGGCGCCAACAGTAATATGCACGCCACCGAAGCCTTTCTTGCCCTGGCCGATGTCACCGGCGATACGTGCTGGCTGGGGCGGGCGCTGCGCATCGTCGAACGAGTGATCCGTCAGCACGCCGGCGCCAATGAGTTTATGGTGATCGAGCACTTCGACCGCCATTGGCAACCTCTGCACAGCTACAACCAAGACAACCCGGCCGATGGCTTTCGACCCTACGGCATCACCCCCGGCCATGGCTTTGAATGGGCGCGCCTGGTGTTGCATCTGGAGGCCGCCCGCCAGCAGGCGGGGCTGGTCACGCCCGAGTGGTTGCTGGAAGCCGCCAGGGGCTTGTTCGCCAGCGCCTGTGAATACGGCTGGGCGGTGGATGGGGCCCCGGGCCTGGTCTACACCCTGGACTGGCACTACCGCCCGGTGGTGCGTGAGCGCCTGCATTGGACCCACGCCGAAGCCAGCGCGGCGGCCCAGGCCCTGCTCAAGCGCACCGGCGAGTGGCATTACGAGGTCTGGTACCGGCGGTTCTGGGAGTTCTGTGAAACCCACCTGATCGACCGGGTCCAGGGCAGTTGGCACCACGAACTCGACCCGCAAAACCTGCCCGCCAGCAAGATCTGGGGCGGCAAGCCGGACCTGTACCATGCCTGGCAGGCCGTATTGCTGCCGGGCCTGGCGTTATCGCCAAGCATGGCCAGTGCGCTGGGGGCCGGTTGCTATGTCACCAAGTGGTGACATTTGCCCGTCCCTTTGTTACGTGCCTGGCAAAAATCCCTGTTTAGAATCCTATGCAGCGCAAGCTCCAGACTTGCATGCATAACAACAAGAAAAAGGTACTCAGATGAACGCGATTAATCGCCTCGCCGTTGCTATTTCCATTGCCTCGTTGTTTCCCCTCAGTGCATTTGCCGCCGACTCGAAAGGGACGGTTGAAGTTGTGCATTGGTGGACCTCGGGCGGTGAGAAGGCGGCGGTGGATGTCCTGAAGGCCCAAGTTGAGAAAGACGGTTTTACCTGGAAAGACGGGGCCGTTGCAGGTGGCGGTGGCGCCACTGCCATGACCGTGCTGAAAAGCCGCGCGGTCGCCGGCAACCCGCCAGGCGTGGCCCAGATCAAGGGCCCCGACATCCAGGAATGGGCGTCCACCGGGCTGCTCGACACCGACGTCCTGAAGGACGTGGCCAAGGCCGAGAAGTGGGACGATCTGCTCGACAAGAAAGTCTCCGACACGGTGAAGTACGAAGGTGATTACGTCGCCGTGCCGGTGAATATCCACCGCGTCAACTGGCTGTGGATCAACCCGGAAGTCTTCAAGAAAGCCGGCATCAGCAAAAACCCTACGACCCTCGAAGAATTCTACGCCGCCGGCGACAAGCTCAAGGCCGCAGGCTTCATCCCGCTCGCCCATGGTGGCCAGCCTTGGCAGGACAGCACGGTATTTGAAGCCGTAGTGCTCTCGGTCATGGGCGTGGATGGCTACAAGAAAGCCCTGGTCGACCTCGACAACGCGACCCTGACCGGCCCCGACATGGTCAAGGCGCTGACTGAACTGAAAAAAGTCGCCACCTATATGGATGCCGACGGCAAGGGCCAGGACTGGAACCTGGAAGCCGCCAAAGTCATCAATGGCAAGGCCGGCATGCAGATCATGGGTGACTGGGCCAAGAGCGAATGGACCGCTGCCAAGAAAGTCGCCGGCAAGGACTACGAGTGCGTAGCCTTCCCGGGCACCGACAAGGCCTTCACCTACAACATCGACTCCCTGGCGGTGTTCAAGCAGAAAGATGCCGGCACCTCGGCCGGTCAGCAGGACATCGCCAAGGTGGTGCTGGGCGAGAATTTCCAGAAGGTCTTCAGCATCAACAAAGGCTCGATCCCGGTGCGCAACGACATGCTTGGCGATATGGCCAAGTACGGCTTCGACAGCTGCGCCCAGACGGCGGCCAAGGACTTCCTGGTGGATGCCAAGTCCGGTGGCTTGCAGCCGAGCATGGCGCACAACATGGCGACCACGCTGGCGGTGCAGGGTGCGTTCTTTGATGTGGTGACCAACTTCATCAACGACCCGAAAGCCGACCCGGCCGACACCGCCAAGAAACTTGGCGCAGCGGTCAAGTCTGCCAAGTAACCCCTAGGGGGAATCGGTTTCAGTGTGGGAGCGGGCTTGCCCGCGATGCAGGCGCCTCGGTGTAGCAGTGACACCCAGGTGATGCCATCGCAGGCAAGCCAGCGCCCACATGAAGCCGGCCCCCACAAGGTTATCCGTTAGCCCCTTACTCCCTGCCCTGGATTTCCCCATGAGTTCTGTTGCTGTGTTCAGCAAGGCCTCGCCGTTCGATGCATTGCAGCGCTGGCTCCCCAAACTGGTGCTGGCCCCGAGCATGTTCATCGTCCTGGTGGGCTTCTATGGCTACATCCTGTGGACGTTCGTACTGTCGTTCACCAACTCCACCTTCCTGCCCACCTATAAATGGGTGGGCCTTGCGCAATACGCGCGGTTGTTCGACAACGACCGCTGGTGGGTGGCGAGCAAAAACCTGGCGCTGTTCGGCGGCATGTTTATCGGCATCACCCTGGTGATCGGCGTGTTGCTGGCGGTATTTCTCGACCAGCGCATCCGTCGCGAAGGTTTTATCCGCACCATCTACCTGTACCCGATGGCGCTCTCGATGATCGTCACCGGTACCGCCTGGAAATGGCTGCTCAACCCCGGCATGGGCCTGGACAAACTGCTGCGCGACTGGGGCTGGGAAGGCTTTCGCCTGGACTGGCTGATCGATCCGGATCGTGTGGTGTATTGCCTGGTGATTGCGGCGGTATGGCAAGCCTCGGGTTTTATCATGGCGATGTTCCTCGCCGGCCTGCGTGGGGTTGATCAATCGATCATCCGTGCCGCGCAGATCGACGGCGCCAGCCTGCCGCGCATCTACTGGAGCGTGGTGCTGCCCAGCCTGCGCCCGGTGTTCTTCAGCGCGGTAATGATCCTCGCGCACATTGCCATCAAGAGCTTCGACCTGGTGGCCGCGATGACGGCCGGTGGTCCTGGCTACTCGTCCGACCTGCCGGCGATGTTCATGTACTCCTTCACCTTCAGCCGCGGCCAGATGGGCATGGGCTCGGCCAGTGCGATCCTGATGCTCGGCGCGATCCTTGCGATCATCGTGCCTTACCTGTACTCCGAGCTGAGGACCAAGCGCCATGACTAGTCTCGCCAAACCTTCCATCAGCTTCAGCCGCCTGGCGATCCATGGGGTGCTGATCCTGGCCGTGGTGCTGTACCTGGTGCCGCTGGTGGTCATGCTGCTGACCAGCTTCAAGACCCCGGAAGACATCAGCACCGGCAACCTGCTGAGCTGGCCGACGGTGATTACCGGGATTGGCTGGGTCAAGGCCTGGGCCACGGTGAACGGGTACTTCTGGAACTCGTTCATGATCACCATCCCCGCGGTGCTGATCTCCACCACCATCGGCGCATTGAACGGCTACGTGCTGTCGATGTGGCGTTTTCGCGGTTCGCAGTTGTTCTTCGGGCTGTTGTTGTTCGGCTGCTTCCTGCCGTTCCAGACCGTCTTGCTGCCGGCCTCGTTCACCCTCGGCAAGATGGGCCTGGCCAGCACCACCACGGGCCTGGTGTTTGTGCACGTGGTCTACGGCCTGGCGTTTACCACGCTGTTCTTCCGTAACTACTACGTGAGCATTCCGGATGCGCTGGTCAAGGCTGCGCGCCTGGATGGCGCGGGATTTTTCACCATCTTCCGTCGGATCATCCTGCCGATGTCGACGCCGATCATCATGGTCTGCCTGATCTGGCAGTTCACCCAGATCTGGAACGACTTCCTGTTTGGCGTGGTGTTCTCCAGCGGTGATTCGCAGCCCATCACGGTGGCGCTGAACAACCTGGTCAATACCAGCACCGGGGCCAAGGAATATAACGTTGATATGGCGGCGGCGATGATCGCCGGGCTGCCGACCCTGCTGGTCTATGTGGTCGCAGGCAAGTATTTCGTGCGCGGCCTCACGGCTGGCGCGGTCAAGGGGTAATCATGGCTACGCTCGAACTTCGCAACGTAAACAAGACCTATGGTGCCGGCCTGCCGGACACCTTGAAGAACATCGAACTGTCGATCAAGGACGGTGAGTTCCTGATCCTCGTCGGGCCTTCGGGCTGCGGCAAGTCCACCTTGATGAACTGCATCGCCGGCCTGGAAAACATCAGCGGCGGCGCGATCATGATCGGTGACCAGGACGTCAGCGGCATGAGCCCCAAGGACCGGGACATCGCCATGGTGTTCCAGTCCTACGCGCTGTACCCGACCATGAGCGTGCGCGAGAACATCGAATTCGGCCTGAAGATCCGCAAGATGAGCCAGGCGGCCATCGACGAGGAAGTGGCGCGGGTGGCCAAGTTGCTGCAGATCGAACACCTGCTCAATCGCAAGCCGGGCCAGCTCTCCGGTGGCCAGCAACAGCGCGTGGCCATGGGCCGGGCGCTGGCGCGGCGGCCGAAGATCTATCTGTTCGACGAGCCGCTGTCCAACCTCGACGCCAAGCTGCGGGTCGAGATGCGCACCGAAATGAAACTGATGCACCAACGCCTGAAAACCACCACGGTCTATGTGACCCACGACCAGATCGAAGCCATGACCCTGGGCGACAAAGTGGCGGTGATGAAGGACGGCATCATCCAGCAGTTCGGCACGCCCAAAGACATCTACAACGATCCGGCCAACCTGTTTGTGGCGAGCTTTATCGGCTCGCCGCCGATGAACTTCATCCCCCTGCGCCTGCAACGCAAGGAAGGCCGCCTGCTGGCCCTGCTCGACAGCGGCCAGGCGCGTTGCGAGTTGCCATTGGGCATGAACGATGCGGGTCTTGAAGACCGCGACGTGATCCTTGGCCTGCGCCCGGAGCAAATTGTCCTGGCCAGCGGCGAGGGCAATGGCCTGCCGAGCATTCGCGCTGAAGTCCAGGTGACCGAGCCGACCGGCCCGGACACCCTGGTGTTCGTGCAGCTCAATGACACCAAGGTCTGCTGCCGCCTGGCGCCGGACGTAGCGCCGCAAGTGGGCGAGAGCCTGACCTTGCAGTTCGATCCGGCCAAGGTGCTGCTGTTCGACGCCAAGACCGGCGAACGCCTGGGCACCGCCGCGTCAGTGCCAGTGCAACACGCCGACAACGTCACCCAATTTAAAGGCCGCTGAAAATCAAAATGTGGGAGCGGGCTTGCCCGCGATACAGGCCGCTCGGTCTACCAGGCACACCGCAGTGATGCCATCGCGAGCAAGCCCGCTCCCACACATTCGATGTGGATGTTTCGGAAATAGCTGTAAACCGCGTTAGATAAAAACAGTTAATAACAATAAAGACGAGGATGTAGGGATGAAAAAGCAACATAACAACACTCGCTTGATCTGCCAGTTGTCAGCAGTGGCAGCGCTGGTTTTGTCTGCCAATGCGATGGCAGACGAAGCGTTCAGTGCCGATTCCAAGTGGATGACCGGCGATTGGGGCGGCGAGCGGACCAAACTGATCGAGCAGGGTATCGACATCAAGGCCGACTACGTTGGGGAAGCGGGCTACAACGCCCACGGCGGCTACAACGATGACAAGACCGGTCGTTATGCTGACCAGTTCGGCCTCGGCGTAGCGCTGGACCTGCAAAAACTCTGGGGCTGGGACAACACCCAGGCCAAGATCCAGATGACCAGCCGTAACGGCCGCAACATCTCCAATGACCGTATTGGCGACCCACGTGCAAGCACCCTGAGTTCGTCTCAAGAAGTGTACGGCCGTGGCCATATGGTGCGCCTGACCCAGTTCTGGATTCAGCACCAGATGTTCGACAACAAGCTGGATGTGAAACTCGGTTATTTCGGTGAGGGCGAAGACTTCAATACCTTCCCGTGCGACTTCCAGAACCTGTCGTTCTGTGGTTCCCAAGTGGGTAACTACGTCAACACCTGGTACAACTGGCCGGTCAGCCAGGCCGCGATCCGCGTGAAGTACAACATCACGCCAGAGCTGTATGCGCAGATCGGTGCGTACAACCAGAACCCCTCGCAGCTGGAACACGGCAACGGCTTCAAGCTCAGCGGCAGTGGCACCAAAGGTACAGTGATCCCGGTGGAGTTGGTCTGGTCGCCGAAGGTCAATAACCTGCCGGGCGAATACCGTGTGGGTTACTACAAGAGCGCCGCCGATGCTCCCGATGTACGTGAAGACGTCAACGGCGATAACGCGGCCACCACTGGCGCAGACTACCGTACCCGCAGCAGCAAAAAGGGCTACTGGTTCGTTGCGCAACAGCAACTCACCACCCATAACGGCGACGCATCCCGCGGCCTGAACATTGCGGCCAACGCCACCTTCCACGACAAGGAAACCAACACGGTCGACAACTATCAGTCGATCATGCTGGTGTACAAGGGCCCATTCGATGCGCGTCCAAAAGATGACGTGGGCATTGGCGCTGCGCGCCTGCATGTCAACGATGACGTGCGCAAGAACGCCGAGCTGTTGAACGAAGCTGGCGGGTTCACCGATTACAGCCAGGTAGGTTATGCGCCACTGCGCAGCACCGAGTACAACTACGAAATCAACTACGGCTTCCACGTGACCAACTGGTTGACCGTGCGTCCCAACCTGCAATACGTCACCCACCCAGGTGGCGTGGATAAAGTCGACAACGCCTTGGTCGCCGGTCTGAAAATTCAGTCGGTGTTCTAACACGGTTGCGATAAGCTCCTTCTCTCTGTGCGCATTTGCGGGTAGCCATGGCTATCCGCTTTTTTTTGGGCTGGTGCGCATAACTCATGTGGGAGCCGGCCAGCCAGCTTCCACAGGTTCACCCAAGAGGTGAGCGATAGTGATCTACAGGACCGTGGCACATGCATGAGCATCCGCTGCAACGCTTTTTCAAATCCCTGCGCGAGCAGCCGGTATTCGCCTGGGAGCGCTTCCAGATGCGCGACGTGCTGGTGATCGATCATCCGCGGTGCCAGGCGGTGTTCAGCCGCCAGGGGGCGCAGTTGCTGCACTTCCAACCCACAGGCCAGAAGCCATGGCTGTGGTGCGCGGCAAAGTGGCCGCAAGTCGGGGCGATCCGTGGCGGTGTGCCGGTGTGCTGGCCTTGGTATGGCCGCCATCCCAGCGAAAACGCCTGGCCGTCCCATGGTTGGGCACGCTTGATTGACTGGAAACTGCTGGACAGCAGCACCGACGACGACGGCGTGCGCCTGCACTGGCAATTGCAACTGTGCGATTGGCAGGTGGACCTGCATGCGCACCTGGGCGAAAGCCTGGAGCTGCGTCTGAGCACCGAGCACCAGGACGAGCTGCCGTGCCAATTGAGCCATGCGTTGCATGCTTATTGGCGGATCGGCAACGTTGGCGAGGTAGCGCTGTCTGGACTCGACGGGGCACAGGGTTACGACCAGTTGAGTCGCCAGGTTTGCCAGCAGGAAGGTGAGCTGCGCGTCGATGGCGGCTGCCAGCGGGTGTTCCAGCATGAGGGCGAATTGCAGCTCAAGGACCATGCCTGGCAGCGCGAACTGTGCATCGACACTGGCGACAGTGCCGACACGGTGGTCTGGCATCCGGGCAGCCGGCCGTTGCTGGGGGTGAGCTTTAACGAGGCGGCGGGGTTTGTGTGTGTCGAGTCGGCCATGGCCGGGGCCAGCCTGGCGCCGGGGGAGAGGGCGCATTTGAGTTTGCAGGCCCGGGCGGGGGTTTAGCGGCGTTACTGATGCCGTCTTCGCGAGCAAGCCCGCTCCCACAGGTTGACCGAGTCCACCCTTGGAATACGGTCAACCTGTGGGAGCGGGCTTGCTCGCGATAGGGCCGGTATGGCTGGAAGAAATTCCTACCTAGTTGAATTCATCGCCAACCGGATACCGGCTGTCATTCAAGCTTTCCTTGATCTTGCGCAGATGGGGCTGGAAATCCACGCCACGGCGCAAGGTCATGCCGGTGGCCAGCACATCCAGCACCGTCAACTGAATGATCCGCGAGGTCATCGGCATATAGATGTCGGTGTCTTCCGGCAGCGGGATGTTCAGGCTCACCGTACTGGCCTTGGCCAGTGGCGAGTTCTCGGCAGTCACGCCGAGCACCGAGGCGCCGTTTTCCCGGGCGATGCGCGCCACTTCCACCAGCTCGCGGGTGCGGCCGGTGTAGGAAATGATCACGAACAATTCGCCGGTATGCGCCACCGAAGCAATCATCCGTTGCATCAGCACATCCGCATGGGCCGTCACCGACAGGTTGAAACGGAAGAACTTGTGCAGGGCATCCATGGCCACCGGTGCCGAGGCGCCGAGGCCGAAGAAGTGGATCTGCCGCGCCTGGATCAGCAGGTCCACGGCCTTGCTGATCAGGTTCGGGTCCAGGGCCTGGCAGGCGCTGTCCAATGAGGCAATGGCGCTGCCAAAAATCTTCTGCGTGTAGGCCTCGGGGTTATCATCAGCCTCCACTGCACGGCTGACATAGGCGGCGCCACTGGCCAGGCTTTGCGCCAGCTGCAGTTTCAGTTCAGGGTAGCCGCTGACGCCGAACGAACGGCAGAAACGGTTGACCGTCGGTTCACTGACCGAGGCGGCTTGGGCGAGGGCGGCGATCGAGAAGCGGGTCGCCTGCTGTGGGTTGAGCAGGATGACCTCGGCGACTTTTTTCTCGGCCTTGTTCAATTCTTCGAGGCGGTTCCGGATCTGTTCCAGAAGATTTCGCACGCGGTCCATTCAGTCTTTCCTTCGGGCGACGATGCAAGTAAGGGCCAGTAAAAGGTCGACGAGCGGCCCTTGGCGGTGGCCTATCCTACTGAGGGTAGTTGAACACCACCACTCGCAATGCGTATTTTGGGAAAATGTTATGGTTATTACTACATTTTTCCTTGAGTGATGCCTTGAAAAAAGGTATTTGTAGCTTAACTTGATAAAAGAACAAACATCATGCCTTCGATAACCGTGGAACCCTGCACCTTTGCCCTGTTTGGCGCCTTGGGTGATCTGGCGCTGCGCAAGTTATTTCCTGCCCTCTACCAACTCGATGGCGCCGGCCTCTTGCACGCCGACACCCGCATCCTGGCCCTGGCCCGCGAAGCCGGTTCCGAGCAGCAGCACCTGGACCACATCGAGCACGAACTGCGCAAATACGTCGGCCAAGAGCTGGATGAAGCGGTGGCCACGCGCTTCCTGGCGCGCCTGGCGTATGTGCACGTCGATTTCATGAATGCCGATGACTACGTGGCCCTGGCCGCCAAGGCCGGCACCGAACAACGCCTGATCGCCTACTTCGCCACCCCTGCGGCGGTGTATGGCGCGATCTGCGAGAACCTGTCCAAGGTCGGCCTGGCGGACAATACCCGCGTGGTCCTGGAGAAACCCATCGGTTCGGACCTGGAGTCCTCGCGCAAGGTCAACGACGCCGTGGCGCAGTTTTTCCCGGAAAACCGCACCTACCGCATCGACCACTACCTGGGCAAAGAGACGGTTCAAAACCTGATCGCCCTGCGTTTTGCCAACAGCCTGTTTGAAACCCAGTGGAACCAGCACTACATCTCCCACGTGGAAATCACTGTGGCCGAGCAAGTGGGGATCGAAGGCCGCTGGGGTTATTTCGACAAGGCCGGGCAACTGCGGGACATGATCCAGAATCATTTGTTGCAACTGCTCTGCCTGATCGCCATGGACCCGCCGGCCGACTTGTCCGCCGACAGCATCCGCGACGAGAAGGTCAAGGTGCTCAAGGCCCTGGCGCCGATCAGCCCGGAAGGCCTGACCACCCAAGTGGTACGCGGCCAGTACATCGCAGGCTACAGCGCCGGCAAGCCGGTGCCGGGTTACCTGGAAGAAGAGAACTCCAACACCCAGAGCGACACCGAGACCTTCGTTGCCCTGCGTGCCGATATCCGCAACTGGCGTTGGGCCGGGGTGCCGTTCTACCTGCGTACCGGCAAGCGCATGCCGCAAAAACTGTCGCAGATCGTCATCCACTTCAAGGAACCGTCCCACTATATCTTCGCCCCCGAGCAGCGCCTGCAGATCAGCAACAAGCTGATCATCCGCCTGCAACCGGACGAAGGGATTTCCTTGCGCGTGATGACCAAGGAGCAGGGCCTGGACAAGGGCATGCAACTGCGCAGCGGGCCACTGCAACTGAATTTTTCCGACACCTACCGTAGCACGCGGATTCCCGATGCCTACGAGCGGTTGTTACTGGAAGTGATGCGCGGCAATCAGAACCTGTTTGTGCGTAAAGATGAAATCGAAGCCGCGTGGAAGTGGTGTGACCAGTTGATCGCCGGGTGGAAAAAGTCCGGTGATGCACCCAAGCCGTACGCGGCGGGTTCCTGGGGGCCGATGAGCTCCATTGCACTGATCACGCGGGATGGGAGGTCGTGGTATGGCGATATCTGATTTGAAACTGCCCCAGGGCGTAACACCTCATGAGTTCCGCACGCCAGTGCTGCTGGCCGAAGGCTTGGCCAATGACGTGGCTGAACAACTGCGCGCGGCCATCAGCGCCCGTGGCGCAGCCACCCTGGTGGTGTCCGGTGGCCGCAGCCCGGTGGCGTTTTTCCAGAATCTGGCCAAGCAGGGCCTGGACTGGTCCAAGGTGACTATCACCCTGGCCGACGAGCGCTGGGTGCCGGTGGAACATGCCGACAGCAACGCCGGCCTGCTGAAGAAACATCTGCTGCAAGGCCCGGCGGCCAAGGCCAGATTTTTGAGCCTCTACAGTGCCGCGGCGAACCTCGACGGCGCCGCCGAACAAGCCGATCGCCTGCTGGCCGAACTGCCGGCGATCGATGTGCTGGTGCTGGGCATGGGCGATGACGGGCACACCGCGTCGTTGTTCCCCAACAGCCCGAACCTGACCCAAGCACTGCAGCCCGATGGCACGCGCCGGTGCTGGCCTATGCTGGCGCCGAGCGTGCCCCATCAGCGCCTGACCATGAGTCGTGCGCTGTTGGCCAGTGCCCGCTACACAGTGTTGTCGATTGCCGGCGACTCGAAACTCCACACCCTGAGCGAAGCGCTGGCCGGCGACGATGTTGCCGGCATGCCGATTCGCGCGTTTTTGCAACCTACTCTAGAGATTTACTGGTGCCCATGAGCCAAGGATCAGCCGCTATGAAAAGCCCTCACCCGACCGTGTCCATGGCGGATAAAGTTGCCCTGATCGACAGCCTCTGCGCCAAGGCGCGGATCCTGCCGGTGATCACCATTGCCCGCGAACAGGACATTCTGCCCCTGGCCGATGCCCTGGCGGCGGGTGGCTTGACCGCGCTGGAAGTGACCCTGCGTTCGCAGCTCGGGCTCAAGGCCATCCAGGTCCTGCGCGAGCAGCGTCCGGAGTTGGTGACGGGCGCGGGCACGGTGCTCGATCGCACCATGCTGGCGGCGGCCGAGGCGGCGGGCTCGCAGTTTATCGTCACCCCCGGCATTACCCGCGACCTGCTTGAAGCCAGTGTCGACAGCCCGATCCCGCTGCTGCCCGGCATCAGCAATGCCTCCGGCATCATGGAAGGCTATGGCCTGGGTTATCGCCGCTTCAAGCTGTTCCCGGCGGAAGTCAGCGGCGGCGTAGCGGCCATCAAGGCCCTGGGCGGCCCGTTTGGCGAAGTGAAATTCTGCCCCACTGGCGGCGTTGGCCCGGCCAACATCAAACACTACATGGCGTTGAAAAACGTGATGTGCGTGGGCGGTAGCTGGATGCTTGATCCGGAGTGGATCAAGAACGGCGACTGGGCGCGCATCCAGGAAGTCACCGCCCAGGCGCTGGCGCTGCTGGATTGATCTGATTTACTGAATCGTTGTTGCTGTGCTTCACGGCATGTTTGCGGCGCACTTGGTCGGTGCGCCGCTTTTTTTTGCCTATAGAAAAGCGAAATATCACCGCAATTCAAATGAGGGTGGCTTGTGTGGGAACTGGCTTGCCTGCGATGGCCATAGGTATCTACACAACTCTCTTCTCGGTTTGTGTACATATCCATTGCTGCGGTAACGGCCACTTAGGGTTCCGCCCTTACGGCGGCTCACTTTGGAGAAGCGCCAAAGTAAGCAAAACGCTCTTGCCCCACCACTCGGTGCCTCGCCTAGGCTCGGCATGCCCGCAGGCAGGTATTGCTCCGTGGGCCCGCCGCGATCGGCCATCCATGGCCGTGTCGCGGCTACCCCGGCATCCTGCCGGGGTGCCCACTGCGCAATACCTGCCTGCGGCCATCGTGGTTTGACGGGGCGCCTAAGATCAAAACCAGGGCAACAGCAGAGCCAGAGCGCGAAGCTGCATTCCCCTGTAGGAGCTGGCTTGCCTGCGATGACGGCAGGTCTGCCAACAGATTCATCTACTGATACACCGCCATCGCAGGCAAGCCAGCTCCTACATTTTAATCAGTGTTCAGCTCGGTAATCGCATTGACCAGCACGCCGATGTCCGCCGCGGACGTCACCAACCCCGGCGTCACCCGTATGCAGGTACCAAACGCCGCGCCACTGCGCAGGGTGGTAAACAGGTTGTGCTCAGCTAGCAATCGATCCGCCATCACTTGCTGATCGCGCCCGCTGAATTTGAACGCGGTAATCGCGCAATACAGCCGTGGATCATCCGGGGTCACTACCTCGATCCCCGGCAATGGCCGCACCTGGCTCACCCACAGGTCACGCAGGTAACTCAATCGCGCGCCCTTGGCCTGCGCACCGCCCAGGGCCCGATGTTCTTCGAACACCAGCGGCAAGGTCATCAGCGCCGGAAAGTTCGGTGTGCTGTAGGGCGTACGGGCGCGCACATCGGTTGCCGGGTAATGGAATTCGCCCATGTCCGGATCAATTTCCGCCAGACGCCCAGGGGCTATATACACAAAGCCCAGGGTCAGCGGCGCACCGATCCACTTGTGCAGGTTGAAGCCGGCGAACGAGATGCCCAGCCGGTCCAGGTCGAAGTCGATCAGGCCCAACGCGTGGGCGCCATCGAGGATGATCTCGACGCCATACTCCCGTGCCGCGTGGGCGATGGCCTCGACCGGCATCACCAGGCCGGTACGGTGGGTGACATAGGTCAGGGCCATCAGTTTCAGGCGTGGGTAACGGCTGAAAGTGTCGCGATAGGTCTGCACCAGGCTGTCGAAACTGGCCGGGTGGGCGTGGGACACTTCGATCACCTCCACCCCACGGTAGCCGGCGAGCCAGCGCATGGCGCCCTTGACCGTGTCGTATTCCAGGTCGCTGATCAGCACCTGGTCACCCGGTTGCAGGCGGTTGTAGTTGCGGATCAGCGACTGCAGGGCTTCGGTGGCATTGCGGGTGAAGGCGACGGCTTCTGGATCGACGTTGATCAACTCGGCCAACTGCCGGCGAATCTCGACATCTTGCCCTTGCTCGAAGCGCTGGCGCACATGCACCGAGTTGCTGCGATTGATAAACGCCACGTGCTCCTGATACTGCACCAGCACCGCGCGGCTCATGCGGGCGAAGTAGCCGTTTTCCAGATTGATGGGGCCGGGCTCCAGCTCATAGCGCTGGGCAATGGCCTGCCAATAGGCCTCGTCGCGGGTGTGGGGCATGGTCAGGCTCGATTAGTGGCGGGGGGCGGGTTTGCCATGTTTGGCGCGCAACGGTTCCAGCAGTTCGGCGAGGCCGTTGTGGTCGATTTCCTGCATCAACGCCAGCAGGCCGCCCAACTCGCCGTGGGGGAATCCTTCGCGGGCAAACCAGTTCAGGTAAGGGCCGGGCAGGTCAGCAATGATCGTGCCTTTGTACTTGCCGAATGGCATTTGGCGGGTGATCAGCAGTTCGAGTTTTTCGGGGTTCATACGGGCTTCAGGCAATCAGGAGGGTGCCTTGGAAAATACAGGCATTCTGCATGAAGGCCAAATGACAGATCATGCAAATAAAGCGGATACAGATTTGCCTTTTATTTATAAGTCATTGAAAACAAAAGATTAAATATTAATTCAAGACCTGGCACGGGCGCTGCAACTATCCCAATACGTTTCTAAACCCGCGAAGGAATTGAAAAATGACTGACATCAACAAAGAATCGATCTCCGTACTCAATGACCTGATCGAAACCAGTAAAGACGGCCAAGAAGGCTTCAAGACCTGCGCAGAAGACATCAAGCATCCAGAGCTCAAGGCGCTGTTCACCAAGCGTTCAGCAGACTGCGCGACGGCGGCTGCCGAACTGCAAACGGCCGTGCGCGCCTTGGGTGGTGACCCGGAAGATTCCGGCAGCGTTGCCGGTGCACTGCACCGTGGTTGGGTGGACGTGAAGTCGATGGTGACAGGCAAGGACGAAGAGGCCGTGCTCAACGAAGCCGAGCGCGGTGAAGACCACGCATTGAAGGCTTATAAAGAAGCCATCGAGAAAATCACCAAGCACAACCTGGTGGGTATTCGTGACCTGGTTGAGCGTCAGTACCACGGTGCGCAGCGCAATCACGACCAGGTCAAAGCCTTGCGTAACCAGGCTCGCGCCCAGTCCTGAACCGCGGTGCAGTAACAAATGTGGGAGCGGGCAAGCCTGCTCTCACAGGTAATTGCGCCGTACCGGTTTTTTGAGTACACCCCGATACAAATGTGGGAGCTGGCTTGCCTGCGATAGCGGTTGATCAGTCGATGTACGTATCGACTGAAATGACGCCATCGCGTGCAAGCCCGCTCCCATATTTTTTATTTCACATGCCTGATCAGCCGATGCTGATTGCCGGCAACTCGGTCAAGGTCACAACCTGCTGTTTGCGTGGCGCGAGGATCTCGGCTTCGCCATCCACCACCAACTCATCACGCTGGTTGAACACCTGAGTGGCAATCCGCACGCGGAACTTGGGCAGCTTCTCGAGGATTTCCAGACGTACGGTCAGGGTGTCGCCGATTTTCACCGGCTTCTGGAAGCTCATCTGCTGGCCGATATAGATAGTGCCCGGCCCAGGCAACTCACAGGCGACTGCCGCGCTGATCAAAGCGCCGCTGAACATGCCGTGGGCGATACGCTCCTTGAACATGGTCGCCTTGGCGAATTCGGCATCCAGGTGTACCGGGTTATGGTCGCCGGACATTGCCGCGAACAGCTGGATATCGCGCTCTTCCACGGTTTTGCTGTAGGTGGCTTTCTGGCCAACTTCGAGGGCTTCGTAGGGAGTGTTGGTAACCTGGGTCATCTAATCGTGCATCCTGTGGCTAATCGATAATCTTAATTCGTTGATTTTAAACGAAAATATTTGTGCGTTCACTCGCAGCGCGCAGGCCTTCGATGGTCCACGGCCTGTGCCATCCATGCCAGCACATCGGCGGTGACCGCATCACGGTTGGTTTCATTGAAGAGTTCGTGGCGTGCTTGCGGGTAAATGTTCACTTGCAGGTTCTGGCAGCCTGCATGCCGCAGCGCGTTAGCCAGACGGGTGAGACGCTTGCCCTCACTGACCGGATCACATTCGCCGCCCATCACCAGAATCGGCAGGCCCGGATCAATCTGTTTGAGATTGGACGCTTTGCTGATTTGCTGCAAGCCGCCGAGCAGGTCGATCCACAGCTGGTTGGTGCAGCGAAAGCCGCACAGGGGGTCGCTGACGTACTTGTCCACCTCGTCCGGGTCGCGGCTCAGCCAGTCGAATGCCGTGCGGTTAGGCTTGAAGGCCTTGTTGAATGAGCCAAACGATAGAAACTCGATCAACGCGCTACGGCCCCGCAGGCCCTGGCGCAGGCGTTCGGCGCGGGCGATCAGTTGGGCTGCGCGGTACAGGGCCACCGGCTGGAAGTTCGAGCCACTGAGAATCGCCCCATGCAGGCTGGCGCTGTGATGCAGCAAATAGGCCTGGGCGATGTAGCTGCCCATGCTGTGGCCCAGCAGGATGATCGGCACACCGGGGGCCTGCTGGCCGATGTGCTGGTTGAGCGCGGCCAGGTCACCTACCACTTTGTTCCAGCCATCGCGTTCGGCGAACAGGCCCAGGGTGCCTTCATCGGCCGTACGGCCGTGGCCGCGCTGGTCTGGGGCATACACACCGTAGCCTGCGTCACACAGGGCCTGGGCCAGGCGCCCATAGCGGCCGCTGTGCTCGGCCATGCCATGGGCCAACATCACCAGCGCCGTGGGCGGCCCGTCCGGTAGCCATTGGTTGACGTACAGGCGGCTGCGGTCGTTCGCGGTCAGCCAGAAAGTGGTGTGGTTCATGGCGCTTCCTTTGCTCAGGGTCGTTGCAGTGTATAGCTCATCCGGGGGCGGGCGTCTGATCACCCTTGGCCTCAGGGGCAAGATTCATACAATCAATGACACGTTTTAGTGTATTTGCCTGTTTGGCCATAGCTGCTAACGTCCCCGAAGCTCCGCTTCCCATAAACAGCCGGAAGCGGTCGGGCACACTCGGGTAAGAGGACAAGAATAATGCAACCTGATTTCTGGAATGACAAACGCGCGGCCGGTGTGCCCAACGAGCTTGACCTGTCGGCGTACAAGTCAGTAATCGAAGTCTTCGAGCGTTCCTGCAAGGCGTTTGCCGACCGTCCGGCATTCAGCAACATGGGGATCACCCTGACCTACGCCGACCTGGAGCGCCAGAGCGCGGCGTTCGCCGGCTACCTGCAGCACCACACCGATCTCAAGCCGGGCGACCGTATCGCGGTGCAGATGCCCAACGTCCTGCATTACCCGATTGCCGTGTTCGGCGCCTTGCGCGCCGGGCTGGTGGTGGTCAACACCAACCCGCTGTACACCCCGCGGGAAATGCGCCATCAGTTCAAGGACGCGGGCATTCGTGGGCTGGTCTACCTCAACCTGTTCGGCTCCAGGGTCCAGGAAGTGGCGGCCGACACCGAGATCGAATACCTGATCGAAGCAAAAATGGGCGACTTCATGCCTGCCGCCAAGGGTTGGCTGATCAACACCGTGGTCGACAAGGTGAAGAAAATGGTCCCGGCCTACAGCCTGCCTCGGGCGGTGTCGTTCAAGCGCGCCTTGCGCATGGGCGCGGGCCTGGCCGTGACCCGTCATCCGATGACTCTCGATGACATCGCCGTGCTGCAATACACCGGCGGCACCACCGGCCTGGCCAAGGGCGCGATGCTCACCCACGGCAACCTGGTGGCGAATATGCAGCAGGTGCGGGCGTGCATGTCCCAGTTGCGTGAAGACGGGCATCCGCTGGTCAAGGAAGGGCAGGAGGTGATGATTGCGCCGCTGCCGCTGTACCACATCTATGCCTTCACCGCGAACTGCATGTGCATGATGGTCACCGGCAACCACAACGTGCTGATCACCAATCCACGGGACATCGGCGGCTTTATCAAGGAACTGAAGAAGTGGCGGTTCACCGGGCTGCTGGGGCTCAACACGCTGTTTGTCGCGCTGATGGAACACCCGGACTTCAAGACCCTGGACTTCTCCCACCTGAAGATCACCAACTCCGGCGGCACCGCCCTGGTCAAGGCCACCGCCGAGCGCTGGAAGCAGATCACCGGTTGTTCCATCGGCGAAGGCTACGGCCTGACCGAAACGTCGCCGGTGGCCAGCACCAACCCCTACGGTGATCAATCGCGCCTGGGCACCGTGGGTATTCCGGTGCCGGGCACGGCGATGAAGGTCATCGATGACGCCGGCGAGGAGTTGCCGCTGGGTGAGCGGGGCGAGCTGTGCATCAAGGGCCCGCAGGTCATGAAGGGCTACTGGCAGCAACCGGCGGCCACCGCCGAGACCCTGGACGCCGAAGGTTGGCTCAAGACTGGCGATATTGCGGTGATCGACCCGGACGGGTTTGTGCGCATTGTCGATCGCAAGAAGGACCTGATCATCGTCTCGGGCTTCAATGTGTACCCCAACGAGATCGAGGATGTGGTGATGGCCCACCCCAACGTCGCCAACTGCGCAGTGATCGGCGTGCCGGACGAGCGTACCGGCGAGGCGGTGAAACTGTTCGTGGTGGCGCGGGCCCAGGGCGTCAGCCTTGAGGAGCTGAAGACCTACTGCAAGGCCAACTTCACCGGCTACAAAGTGCCCAAGCACATTGTGTTGCGGGACTCGCTGCCGATGACGCCGGTGGGAAAAATCCTACGGCGCGAGCTTCGCGACATCGCCTGATCTCAATTGAAATACGATTCAAATGTGGGAGCTGGCTTGCCTGCGATGGCGGTGTATCAGTCGAAGGATGCGTCGACTGGCCCGCCGCCATCGCAGGCAAGCCAGCTCCCACATTTACTGCGTACGCCCTTAAAGTAGAGCTGTTTTGCAGCTTATAGAATTTTTGCTCTAAAAGTGACTACTGGATATTCTTGAGTCATGTTTATGACTGTAGGACCTTCTTTTGGCTCTAGGCGGCCCTTTGCAAAGCTGCTACTCTCGGCGCGCTTTGTGACCTCTCGGCCTGCTTGAAACAGCCAGAATCACCTAAAAACACACACAAATAATAATCGCATCAAATGCGGTGAATGAATTCGCGTCGCTGAGGAGTGGGCTTCCATGATCGAAGACTTTTGGAAGGATAAGTACCCCGCCGGGATTGCTGCAGACATCAATCCAGACGAGTATCAAAATATTCAGGCGGTACTGAAACAGTCCTGCCAGCGCTTCGCCAACAAACCGGCTTTCAGCAACCTGGGCAAGACAATCACCTACGGTGAGCTGTACGAATTGTCCGGTGCCTTTGCCGCGTACCTGCAACAGCATACCGACTTGCAGCCCGGTGATCGAATCGCCGTGCAACTGCCCAACCTCTTGCAATACCCGGTCGCCGTGTTCGGTGCCATCCGTGCCGGCCTGATCGTGGTCAACACCAACCCGCTGTACACCGCGCGGGAAATGGAACACCAGTTCAACGACTCCGGGGCCAAGGCCCTGATCTGCCTGGCCAACATGGCGCACCTGGCAGAAAAGGTCGTGCCCAAGACTGGCGTCAAGCACGTGATCGTCACCGAAGTGGCTGACCTGTTGCCGCCGCTCAAGCGGCTACTGATCAACAGCGTCATCAAGTACGTGAAGAAAATGGTCCCGGCCTATCACTTGCCCCAGGCGATCAAGTTCAACGACGTCCTGGCCAAGGGCTATGGTCAACCTGTCACCGACGCCAGCCCTGCCAGCGAAGACGTGGCCGTGCTGCAATACACCGGTGGCACCACCGGCGTAGCCAAGGGTGCGATGCTGACCCATCGCAACCTGGTAGCCAACATGCTGCAATGCAAGGCGCTGATGGGCTCCAACCTCAATGAAGGTTGCGAAATCCTGATCACGCCGCTGCCGCTTTACCATATCTATGCCTTCACCTTTCATTGCATGGCGATGATGCTGATCGGCAACCACAACATCCTGATCAGCAACCCGCGCGACCTGCCGGCGATGGTCAAGGAGTTGTCGAAGTGGAAGTTCAGCGGTTTTGTCGGCCTGAACACCTTGTTCGTGGCCCTGTGCAACAACGAAGGCTTTCGCAAGCTGGATTTCTCTGCGCTCAAGGTCACCCTGTCGGGCGGCATGGCCCTGCAACTGGCGGCCGCCGAGCGTTGGAAAGCCGTGACCGGCTGCAATATCTGCGAAGGCTACGGCATGACCGAAACCAGCCCGGTGGCCACGGTCAACCCAATCCAGAATATCCAGATCGGCACCATCGGCATCCCGGTGCCTTCGACCCTGTGCAAAGTCATCTCGGATGAGGGCGTCGAGTTGCCCCTGGGTGAAATCGGCGAACTGTGCGTCAAGGGCCCGCAAGTGATGAAGGGCTATTGGCAGCGTGAAGACGCCACCGCCGAAGTGCTCGACAGCGAAGGCTGGTTGAAGACAGGTGATATCGCGATCATCCAGCCAGACGGCTACATGCGCATCGTCGACCGCAAGAAAGACATGATTCTGGTCTCCGGCTTCAACGTCTACCCCAACGAACTGGAGGACGTGCTGGCAAGCCTGCCAGGCGTACTGCAATGCGCGGCCATTGGTGTACCGGACGAAAAGTCGGGCGAGCACATCAAGCTGTTCATCGTGGTCAAGCCGGGCGCGACCCTGACCAAGGAGCAGGTGATGGAGCACATGCGCGCCAACGTCACCGGCTACAAAGTACCCAAGGCTGTCGAGTTCCGCGAGGCACTGCCGACCACCAACGTGGGCAAGATCCTGCGTCGCGAGTTGCGTGATGAAGAGCTCAAGAAGCTTGGCCTGAAGAAGTAAACAAAAAGCCCCGCGCATGCGGGGCTTTTTATTGGGCGCTGAGTTTCGACTGACCCACCGCTATCGCCGCGATGCGGCGACCCGACAAGCCATTTTTCCTGGGCCACACTCAAAACTCCTGTACAGCACAACCCCCTGTGGGAGCGGGCTTGCTCGCGAAAGCAGTGGGTCAGCCAACATCGTTTGCTGGGCCGACGTCTTCGCGAGCAAGCCCGCTCCCACAGGGGGGCTGCGCTTAACTGACTGGCATTAGGGCTTGCCCGCGATGGCGTCATGTCAGCCCGCACATTTGTGATCGGGTATTTACAGGGCGAACTGCGCGAAGCTCACGCCAGCGCCTGCCGGGCGTACATCTTTCAGGAACGAATCCTTGTCCGCGCTCAGCTCCAGGGTAATCTCCGGCTTGCGCTTGCCCGCGTTGCGCACCACCAACCCTTCAAGCTTTTCACGCAGGTACACGGTCGGTACTTTCAGGTGCAGCAACTGGTCGGTCTCGGCGTTGTGCATCAACAAATGAATCCACTCGTACTGGCCGATGGCGATGCGTGCCACTGGCAGGTCGAACCACCAGATGTTGCGCTTGCGGTCCAGGTCGGTGAAGTGGCAGTTGTTGACGCCGAGCACGGCACCGCCCAGTTCCAGGTTTCTGCGGGCGATGGCCTGTGATTTATTGAGTTTCATAACCTTCCTACGGGATCTGTTATTCAGCGGTTGAGCCTGAATCTGCCGGGCATTCTCGGGGGTTGGCCGCAAAACATAAAGCCAAACCTGTGCTGGGTGATGAAATGCCTTACGCAAATAATTGAAACTCTGCGCAGAGGCTCAGAGTCAACCCTTACGTAATGACCAAAACCCTTGATTGTTCTTACGGAGAAATACCATGGGCAGCACAGCGGATAAGGCAAAAGGTTTAGCAAACGAAGCCATCGGCAACATCAAGCAAGGTGTCGGCAAAGCCACTGACAACACCAAGCTTGAGGCCGAAGGCAAGATCCAAGAGAAGAAGGGCGAAGCCCAGCAAGCGGTCGGCAAGGTCAAGGACGCGGTAAAGAATACCGTCGACAAAGCCTGATTCCAGCGTTTGCACCATGCAGCATAACGGCCATCCACGGATGGCCGTTTTTGTGTCACACCCGATGTTTAAAGTTTCGAAATTGTTTCAAGGTCGCCAAATAGGCTACCTTGATGTAGAAAACGGCCCCTGAGTCGCCCACGAACTCAACCTTTTGCGGCGAAAGGAGACGCTATGATTTTTCCGGTATTAAAAGATCTGCCGCTGCACCGCGTATTGATGCGCACCGTCACAGAGTTCATCGACGACGAGATGCCTACCTACGCCTCGGCACTGGCCTACCAGATGCTGTTTTCGCTGTTCCCCTTCCTGCTGTTCCTGATTGCCCTGATCGGTTTCCTGCATCTGCCGGACTTCTTCAGCTGGTTGCGCCTGCAGTCGGAACTGGTGTTGCCGCCCCAGGCCCTGGAGCAGGTCAACCCGGTGATCGACCAGTTGCAGCAATCCAAGGGTGGGCTGCTGTCCGTGGGTATCGTCATTGCGCTGTGGACCGCCTCGGCGGGCGTGCGCCTGATGATGAGTGCGATGAACGCCGCCTACGACGTGGTGGAAGGCCGGCCGATCTGGAAACGTTTCCCGCTGTCGATTCTCTACACCGTGGGCATCGCTGGCATGTTGCTGGCCGCCGCCGCGTTGATGGTCCTGGGGCCGCAAGTGATGGAATGGCTGGCCGGGCAGATCGGCATGCAGGAATTCGTCGTGACCCTGTGGACCATCTTGCGCTGGCCGTTGATCGTGATCCTGCTGATGTTCGCCGTGGCCTTGATGTACTACGTGATGCCGGACGTGAAGCAGAAATTTCGCTTTATCACGCCAGGCTCGGTGCTGGCGGTGGTGGTCTGGATCGTGGCTTCACTGGGCTTTGGCTATTACGTCAAGACCTTCGCCGACTACAACGCCATGTACGGCAGCATCGGCGCGATCATCGTCCTACTGTTGTACTTCTATATTTCCGCCGCCGTGTTGCTGCTGGGCGCGGAGATGAACGCAGTGATCGAGCATATGTCTGCCGAAGGCAAGGACCCCGGTGAGAAGGATTTTGGCGAGCATCACCCCGATGAAAAACAGCATGTCTCGGGCCTTGGCCGGGACCATTCGATTCCCAAGCCCACCACTGATGAAACCTGACCGATGATTCGTGAAATCCTGAAAATGGGCGATGAGCGCCTGCTGCGTATCGCGCCACCGGTGCCACCGGAAATGTTCGACAGCCCCGAGCTGTGGCAGTTGATCGATGACATGTTCCAGACCATGGAGCACGTGGGCGGCGTCGGCCTGGCCGCGCCGCAGATCGGTGTCGACCTGCAACTGGTGATCTTCGGCTTCGAGAGCAGCGAGCGCTACCCGGATGCCCCGGCGGTGCCCCAGACCATCCTGATCAACCCGCTGATTACCCCGCTGAGCCCGGTGCTGGAGGAGGGCTATGAAGGCTGCCTGTCAGTACCTGGGTTGCGCGGTGCGGTGGATCGCTACCAGCAGATTCGCTACGAGGGGTTTGATCCCAAGGGCGAGCCGATTGTGCGGATTGCCGACGGTTTCCACGCACGGGTGGTGCAGCATGAGTGCGACCACCTGATCGGCCGCCTGTACCCCTCGCGGATTACAGACTTCAGCAAATTCGGGTTTATCGAGGTGATGTTCCCGGAGCTGGATCCCGCCGCCGACGCTTAACCCTGGCGGCACAGGCCCATGGCAATCATCGGCTTGTTGCGTTTATAGCGCACCAGGCGCTCGGCCAACGACTGTGGCAACACGGTCTGCTGGCTGAAGCCCTGGGCGGCATAAAATTCTTCCAGGTCGGGGTGGCACAGTAACCACACGGTGCCTTCAACAGGCGCGATGGCTTTGGCGATCAGCCGCGCTGCCAGCCCTTGCCCGCGCAATGTCGGATCGACAAACAACCCGGTTAGCCACTGGCCGCCGACCACAGGGCTCAGGCACAGCCCGGCGACAATCTCGCTATTGCGCGCCACCCACAACTGGCCGCCCTTGAGGGCTTTCATCGAGGAATTGTGGCTGCGGTAGAACTTGTTCAGCAGCGGCCACAGGGGCTCTGCCAGTAGATCAATGTGCAACTCGGGCATGGTAGTTCGACAGGCGTGATCAAGAGCCGGGGATTATAAGTCGGGCAAAGCGCCTTCTGTTGGGCAATAGGTGTTATACCCCTTGTTACTTCCTCTGTTAGTGGAGCATGCATCATGGCCAAAGGTATGGATTCAAAGAAAGCCGCGAAGAAGAAACCGGCAAAGACCGCCGATGAAAAACGCGCGGACAAAAAAGCCAAGAAAACCGAGACAGGCCTGTTCGGTCACTGAGTGCCTGACTATAGGAGCGAGCTTGCTCGCTCCTATACGGTATCGATACACACTGACATCCCCCCGCACGTCCCCCTCCAATACCTGTTCATCAATACTGGCTGATTACTGGCCTTGCATAGCGCCAAGCCCTGTCTATGCTCACCCATAACCACTTATGTCGCTTGCCATATGAAGCGTTTTGGGTGGCCGATTGCATAGTGATTGATGAGCACTATACAAACCGTGAATAGATGAGTGCGTATGTCAAAGCGCCGGGAAAAAAGGAGCATCAGGTTAAATGGATTTACGTGTGTCGGTTAAAGCGGACCCCTGGGGGGGTCATCAAGAAAAGGATGCCTTGAAACGAGCGTTGCCCCATGGACTCTCCGATTGGCCATCATTTATCTATCGCCTGACACTTGTCCTGTCTCTGGACGGATGCGTTTGCCTGTTTTGTGGAAAGTTGTACTGGGTCAAATCCAAGAACTAACCGTCATTCAAAGACAGCGCTGAAGGTGATCCGATCATGTTTAACCTCCACCACAAATCCGACCTGCTGGAAATCGAGCGTTTTTCCTGTGCGCTGACCCAGGCCCAAGCCAAGCTCGCGGCCATCAGTCGTTCGATGGCGATGATCGAGTTCGATCGCGACGGCGTGGTACTGGATGCCAACGAAAACTTCTGTAGGACCATGGGCTACAGCGCCGAGGAAGTACGCGGCAAACACCATCGAATCTTCTGTGAAGAGTCCTACTACCGCAGCGACGCCTACGCCAAGTTGTGGCGCGACCTGGCCCAGGGCGAGCCCATCAGCGGCACGTTCATGCGCTTGACCAAGAGCGGTCAGGAAGTGTGGCTGGAGGCCAGCTACATGCCAGTGTTCGGCCCGGATAAACAGGTGCAGAGCGTGATCAAGGTGGCGTCGGATATTTCCGAGCGGATCCACCGTGAACATGAAAACCAAAGCCTGATCGACGCCATCGGCCGTTCCATGGCCGTCATTGAGTTCACGCCCCAGGGGCAGATCCTCAATGCCAACCAGAATTTCCTGAAGACGGTGCAGTATTCCCTCGGCGAAATCGTTGGCCAGCACCACAGCATGTTTTGCCACCGCGCCGAGGTGGAGTCGCCGGCTTACAAAGCATTCTGGGCCTCCCTCAACCGCGGCGAATTCCACTCCCACCGTTTTGAACGGCGCAACAAGCAGGGTCAGACACTTTTTCTGGAAGCCTCCTACAACCCAATCTTCGATACCAACGGCCGCCTGTACAAAGTAGTGAAGTTCGCCAGTGACATCACCGAACAGGTCACCACCTTGCGTAACGCTGCCGACTCGGCCCACGCCACTTCGGTACAGAACGACGCCTGCGCCCGCAAGGGCTCGCAAGTGGTGCAGCAGACGGTGCAGATCATCGAAGAAATCTCCCGTGACCTGAATGAAGCGGCGTTGAGCATCGATGCGGTGAGCAAGCAGTCGGACATTATCGGCACCATCGTGCAGACCATTCGCGGGATTGCCGATCAAACCAACCTGTTGGCACTCAACGCGGCAATTGAAGCCGCCCGCGCGGGTGAGCACGGCCGTGGTTTTGCAGTGGTGGCGGACGAGGTGCGCAGCCTGGCGGCGCGTACCAGCCAGGCGACGATCGAGATTGTCGATGTGGTGCGCAAAAACCACGATTTGTCCCTGAGCGCGGTATCGAGCATGCAGTCGAGCCTGAGCCGTACCGGGCTGGGGGTGGAGTTGGCCAATGAAGCGGGGCAGGTGATCCTGGAGATCCAGGAAGGCTCGCGGCATGTGGTGGATGCCATCGGTCAGTTCAACTCCACCCTGCAACTGCAATAGCCCCCCAACGGAGCCGGCTTGCCGGCTCCTACACGGGTCAGATCGCCGCCAGGGTATCTTTCACGGCCTTGATCTGCGGGTCGGCAGTCTTCTCGGCAAACTGCTGCGCCGCCTGCATTTTCAGGCGCTCAGTCACTTCCAGGGCAATGGCATTCTGCTGTTCTATAGGCATCGCTTTCACTTCTTCTTCGGTCAGGCCCTTTTCCTTGAGGATCTGATCGCGAATGCGCTCGGCCGGCGTCTTGGTCATGTACTCATTGAATTCTGTGCGAGCCTGGGTATTGGCTGAGGTGGCCGGCGTGGCGCTGGTCGGCGGCGTTGCTTGCAGTTGCAGGCGGGTCTTGGCAAACGCGGCATCCACATTGCTGGCCGTGGTGTCGGTAGCCTTTTGCGTTGCTTGCACCTGGGTTGCGGCAACGGCGTTCTGCACGTTCTGCATCACGCCGCTGTACAGCGCGCTGGCGGCGGCGTTGGCCGGGTCCAGGTCGGGGCGTTTGGACTGTTGGATCACGGACGAGACTTGGGTATTGACCAACATGATCGGGCACCTGTGGTTTTGAACGGTCCATAGGGTTTAGCAATTAGCGTGCCGGGACCTAAACCCCTGTGTTCATTGGCTGTGAGGGCAGTCTTTAGGCAGCAAGCGGGTTGCCGACGGCCAATGTTTGCCGTCGGCGGCCATTGCCTTCAGTAGGTGATGGGAATCTCGAAGACCTGGAAGGCATCGTCCTGCGGCTGATACCCAAGAACCCGTGTGGTCTCGCTCAAGTCCAGGCGCTTGAAGCGGTTATTGGAAATGCCATGGGCGATCAGGTGCTTGACCCCCTCGGCCTCCACCGAGCGTTGCAACAACTGCACGGCATCCCGAGGGCTGAGCCAGGCGCTGAGGTCGCGGGCGTTGTTCAGGTCGTGGGTTTGGACAAATTCAAACGCGCCAATGCGTAATGCGATGGTGGAGAGTGGGGTTTTGGCAGCGTAATAGCCGCACAGCGCTTCGCCGTAGCATTTGCTCACGCCATACAGGTTGGCCGGCAGCACCGGCATGCCTGGGGTGATTTGCCGATCCACCGGGTAGCCTTCGATGGTCTGGGCGCTGCTGGCGAAGACCAGGCGCTTGACGTTGGCGGCCACAGCCGCTTCGAACAGATAGGTGGTGGCGAGGATATTGTTGGGTAGCAGTTCGTCGAAGGTGGCGCTGGCGTGGGGAATGCCCGACAGGTGCACAACCACGTCGATGCCGTCGAGCAGCGCGGTGAGGGCCGCTTTGTCACTCAAGTCGGCCTGCACGAAGCGATGGCCGTCGAGGGCGAAGCCCGGTGCGACGCGGTCGGTGAGGGTAAAGCGGTAGCGATCTTTCGACGCTTCGAAAAATGTCTTGCCGATCCTGCCGCAGGCGCCGGTGAGCAGTACGTTGAGTCCTTTCATCGTGTAATCCTTAGTTGTGCCCGTCGAGGGCAAAGGCTTGGAAACCTGGGCGCTGGCTGAGCAGGGCGTAGTACGCATCGACAGCCGGGTAGGACGGGTGCTCCATGGGCGTCATCCGCCAGCGGTGCACCGACAGGCCGATCAGGATATCGGCGAGGCTGAAGGTGTCGCCAGCCACATAGGCGCCGGTTCTGCTCAGTTGCTGCTCCAGCAACCCCATCTTGTCGTTCCAACCGCGCACACCGCCAGCAATGCGCTGCGGCTCCTGGAAGTCCGGGTTCTGGCGCACCAGGGCGTGGAAGGCATAGCCCCAGGACGGGTTGAGTTCGGTGGCTTGCCAGTCCATCCATTGCTCGACCCTGGCCCGTGGCGCGGGGGCGGCGGGCAGCAAGTCATGGCGCTGGTGCAAGCCCACCAGGTAGCGGCAGATGGTATTGGACTCCCACAGCACGCCGTTGTCGTCGATGATCACCGGGATCTGGGCGTTGGGGTTCAGGGCGAGGAAGGCGGGTGATTGGGTGGGGGTGAAGCCGATGCCCCAGTCTTTGCGCTCGTAGGGGATTGCCAGTTCCTGGCAGGTCCACAGGACTTTTCGTACGTTGATGGACGAAGTGCGACCCAAGATTTTCAGCGCGTGTCCCATGGTGCTTCCCTGGCAGGTGTGAGTTGGGCAATTTAGCAGGGGCCAGGTGGGCACGGTAAAAAAAGTGGGGGCTGGCAAGCCAGCTCCCACCTTTTTGATCGCGTCTGGGCTTTTAGTTGTGCGGTGTTTGCTGGTCCATCAGTGTGCTCATCAGCAACACGCCCAACTCGCTCAACTGATGAATCGCCAGGGTCCTGTCACGGTCTTTGCCGGTCAGGTCTTCGGACAGGTCCAGCAGCAACGTGGTAACGGAGGAAAAGGTTTCATAGCTGTTGGCAATCAGGCTTTCGCTGCTGGCGCCGGAAGTGACGGTGAACAGGGTGGAAGGTTCGGGCGCCGGGGCGGTCGGGGGATTGAGGTAGTGATCAATAGCGCGGTGGGCGGCCTGGTTGAGTTTTGCGTCGTGAAGCGGGGGGTTGGGAGTAACTTTGAACATGGTTATGACCTTTGGCTGGGCCACCACCGGGTCGCTACTAAACGAAAGGGTGGCGGCTGTACGCAGGTTAGTAGACCGGTAAAGTCATACAAAAAACCGGCGCGCCACGAGGGCGCCCTGCGCACAGCCACCATCAAGCACAGGCGGTAAGCCTGATAGATGAAGCTCATGCTCATTTGTATGACTGCTCAGGCTACTAAACCCGATCACCGAGAAGTTCAGCGACCGGGCCACCTTAGAGAGCCCCACCCAGGCGCACAAGCCGGCGGATTCTGACGCAACCGTAGGTAACGGAGCAAGGCGCTGCCAAAGAGTCAGTCTATTCCTACAGCTGGCGCCTAGGTGCTCTCGCGCACCTTCAACTCAAACCCCATATCCACCACCGGCCGGGCGATCTTGTTGCCGGCCATCACCGTCAGCAAATGCTCTGCCGCGCGTCGGCCAATGGCTTCGCGCGGGGTGCTGATGCTGCTCAGGCGCGGCACCATGAAGCTGGAGGCGGGCAGGTCGTTGAAGCCCAGTACCGCCACCTGCTGTGGCACTTTGATCCCGTGGCGCAGGGCTTCGAGCAGGGCGCCCTGGGCCAGGTCGTCGTTGCCGAAGAAGATCGCGTCCACGTCCGGGTGGCTGGCCAACAGTTGCAGGAACAACTCGCCACCCAGGCCCACCGACGAGGGGCGCGGCGTCAGCAGTTCGAGGGCCGGGTCATACAGGCCGGCCTGCTGCAGGCCACGACGGAAACCTTCACCGCGCAGCAGTGTGCGCTGGTCCAGTTGCGCGCCGACATAGGCCAGGCGTTTGCGGCCCCGGGAGATCAGGTGCGCCGCAGCGGTTTCACCGGCACTGATCTGCGAGAAACCGACGCAGTTGAGGCCGGCCGTCGGGTCCAGGTCCATCATGTACACGCAGGGCACATTGCTCGACTCCACCATGCGCCGGGCGCTTTCGGTGCGGTCAAAGCCGGTCAGCAGCAGGCCCCGAGGCTGGTAGGCCATGTAGTTGCGCAACAGGTTTTCTTCTTCGTCCCGGGAATAGTGGGTGTTGCCGATCAGCACTTCGAAGCCCTTGGGCCGCAGCACCTGGTGGATGGCTTCCAGGGTTTCGATAAACAGCAGGTTGGACAGCGAGGGCACCAGCACCACCACCGACTGGCTGCGGGCCGAGGCCAGGGCGCGGGCGGCGGGGTTGACCACGTAGTTCAGCTCGGCGGCGGCTTTCTGTACTTTTTCCACCAGTTCGGTGGCCACGGTACTGATCCCGCGCAGGGCCCGGGAGGCGGTAATCGGGCTGACCCCCGCCAGGCGGGCAACTTCGTTAAGGGTAGGGCGACCCGTCGTGCGGGTATTTTTATCGTTCTTGGAGGTCATCAGGCGGCTTGCCAAACAAAAATCGAGGCACTAAGGTAGCGCTGTCTCCAAAGGCCTGCAAATACTTGCGCAAAGGGTTGCCTGATCCTTGCGCAAACAGTTGGAGAGGATGCACGCGTCACTCCATAAAAATGACAATTAGGCGCGGGAAAAGCCTGTTTTTGCACTAGCCTTAGGGCGTGCAAAGGTAGCGCTATCTGCGTCCTGAGGTGTTTCATGAGTCAACCTGTTACCGCCCTGGTCATCATGGGTGTTTCCGGCTGTGGCAAGTCCAGTGTCAGCGAGGCCCTGTGCCTGTTGAACGGCGCCACCGCCATTGAAGGCGACAGCTTTCACCCGGCTGCCAACATCGAAAAGATGAGCGCAGGCCATCCTCTCAACGACGACGACCGTGCCGGCTGGCTCGATATCCTCTGCGATGAGCTGCGCCGTGCGCTCAAGGCCGGCGAGCATCCGGTGCTGACCTGTTCGGCGCTGAAGAAAAAATACCGCGATCACCTGCGCGAAGCCGCACCGGGCCTGGGCTTTGTCTTCCTCGAACTGACCCGCGAGGTGGCCGCCGACCGTGTGTCCCATCGCCCCGGCCATTTCATGCCGGCCAGCCTGATCGACAGCCAGTTCGCCACCCTCGAATCGCCCATTGGCGAGCCGCTGACCCTGGCCCTCAATGCCAGTGAAGACAGCATCGAGGCGTTGGCCGCGCAGACCCACGCGTGGTGGCTGACCCACGGCTTTGAACCTTCCCGATGATTTTTTGGCTGAAAGATAGCGCTATCCGACGGCACGAAACTCAACACCCGCTTTAATAACAACAACAAACAGGAGACGACCCCCATGTTTGGCATGTCCCACGAGTCTTACCTGCTGCTCGATGCAGTGGTCACCATCATCGGGTTGATCGTGTTGATCACCCGGTTCAAGGTTCACCCCTTTATCGCCCTGATCATCGCCTCAGGTTTTCTGGGCCTGACCTCGGGCATGCCCGTGGACAAGATCATCAAGGCCTTCCAGGACGGTTTCGGCGGCGTGCTCGGGTTTGTCGGGATAATCCTGGCGCTGGGTACGATGCTCGGCAAGATGATGGCCGAATCCGGCGGTGCCGATCAGATCGCCCAAACCCTGATCCGCGCCTTCGGCAAGGACAAGGTGCAGTGGGCAATGATGTTCGCCGCCTTCCTGGTGGGCATCCCGCTGTTCTTCGAGATCGGCTTTGTGTTGCTGATCCCGCTGGTGTTTATCGTTGCGCGGCGCACCGGTGTGTCGCTGATCAAGATCGGCATCCCGTTGCTCGCCGGCCTGTCGGCGGTGCACGGCCTGGTGCCGCCGCACCCGGGGCCGTTGCTGGCCATCGGCGTGTTTGGCGCGGATATCGGCAAGACCATCCTTTACGGCCTGATCGTCGCCTTGCCCACCGCCATCATCGCCGGGCCGATCTTCGGTACGTTCATTGCCAAGTACATCCCCGGCAACCCGTCCCAGGAACTGGTGGACCAACTGGCCCGTGAGTCCGACGGGAAAAACCTGCCGAGCTTCAGCATCACCCTGATCACCGTGCTGCTGCCGGTATTCCTGATGCTGCTCAAAACCTTCGCCGACATCGCCCTGCCAGATGGACACATCGTGCGCAACTGGATGGACATGATCGGCCACCCGATCAGCGCCTTGCTCCTGGCGTTGCTGCTGTCGCTGTACACCTTTGGCCATCGCCAGGGCATCCATTCCAAACAGATCCTCAAGCTGCTGGATGCCAGCCTTGCGCCGACCGCCGCGATCATCCTGATCATCGGTGCCGGTGGCGGTTTCAAGCAGATGCTGGTGACCAGCGGCGTGGGTGATGTGATCGGCCATATGGCGGTGACAGCGCAGATCAACCCGATCCTGCTGGCCTGGCTGGTGGCGGCGGTGATTCGGATTGCCACAGGCTCGGCGACCGTTGCCACCATTACTGGCGCAGGCATTGTGGTGCCGGTGGTGGGGATGGTGCCGGGGGTCAACCTGGAGTTGCTGGTGCTGGCGACGGGGGCGGGGTCGTTGATTCTGTCGCACGTCAACGATGCAGGGTTCTGGCTGGTCAAGCAGTACTTCAACATGACCGTGGCCGAGACGTTCAAGACCTGGACGGCCATGGAGACCATCCTGTCCATCGTGGCGCTGGGCTTCATCATGTTGCTGTCGTTGGTGGTTTAAACCTTCACTGACATCACTGTAGGAGCCGGCTTGCCGGCGATAGCATCACCTCGGTATGCCTGGCACCCCGAGGTGTGTGCATCGCCGGCAAGCCAGCTCCTACATTGACCGTTGGATCGGGTTAGGCATCAGGCTTTAGTGACCAGCCCATCAGCCCGGAACATGGCGCGGATCCCGCGCACCGCCTGGCGAATGCGGTCCTGGTTCTCGATCAGCGCAAAGCGCACATGGTCATCGCCATACTCGCCAAAGCCGATCCCCGGCGACACACACACCTTGGCTTCGAGTAGCAACTTCTTGGCAAATTCCAGCGAACCCATGGCGGCATACGCCTCGGGGATTTTCGCCCAGACGTACATCGACGCCTTCGGGTTCTCCACCATCCAGCCCAGCTCATGCAGGCCCTTGACCAGCACGTTGCGGCGCTGGCGGTACTGCTCGGCAATATCCTTCACACATTGCTGGTCGCCTTCCAGCGCGGCAATCGCCGCCACTTGCAGCGGGGTGAAGGTGCCGTAGTCGTGGTAACTCTTGATGCGCGCCAGGGCGTTGACCAGTTCTGCGTTGCCCACCATAAAGCCAATGCGCCAGCCGGCCATGTTGTAGCTCTTGGACAGGGTAAAAAACTCCACCGCAATGTCCTTGGCGCCCGGCACCTGCATGATCGACGGGGCTTTCCAGCCGTCGTAGACGATATCGGCGTAGGCCAGGTCGTGGATCACCAGCACGTCGTACTGCTTGGCCAGGGCGATCACCCGCTCGAAGAAATCCAGCTCCACGCACTGCGCGGTCGGGTTGGACGGAAAACCCAGGATCATCATTTTCGGCTTGGGGATCGAACCGCGAATCGCCCGTTCCAGCTCGGCAAAGAAGTCCACGCCGGGAATCAGCGGCACCGAACGCACCTGGGCGCCGGCAATCACCGCACCGTAGATATGAATCGGGTAGCTGGGGTTGGGCACCAGCACGGTATCGCCCTGGTCCAGGGTGGCCAGCATCAGGTGCGCCAGGCCTTCCTTGGAGCCGATGGTCACGATGGCCTCGGTTTCCGGGTCGATATCCACCTCATAGCGGTCCTTGTACCAGCGCGAAATAGCGCGGCGCAGGCGCGGGATGCCTTTGGAGGTGGAGTAGCCGTGGGTGTCTTCACGCTGGGCGACGGTCACCAGTTTTTCCACGATATGCGGTGGGGTCGGGCCGTCGGGGTTACCCATGCTCAAGTCGATGATGTCTTCGCCGCGCCGACGCGCAGCCATCTTCAGCTCGGCAGTGATATTGAAAACATAAGGGGGGAGTCGATCTATGCGCGCAAAGCGGCGCGGCGAACCTTGGTCTGCCATTGTTGCCTCGGAATACGTAAGCGCCCGGAACCGTCCGAGCGACGTCGGCCACTGCGGTGGCCTGCGGGGCAGACAATACGGGCGATGACAGCCGTTTGTCCAGATGGCGTAGGAAATTTTTCGGTCTGGAGTATGAAGCGAGTATGCCCCTATACTCGGTATGGTTTTGGTCACTCACCCATGGAGATTGTGCAGATGAACCAACAGGCAACGCTACCCCTGGAACCCCGCATGGAAGAGGGCAAGGCCATGGTGATCGCCGGGGTCGGCGGCCATTACGGCAAGGCTACCCTGGGGGACATTCCGAAGTTGTGGGAGCTGTTCGACACGTGCATCAAGGACATCAAGAAGCGCATTGGCGGCGTGACTTACGGCGTTTGCTACAACGCCACGCAAGAAGAATTCGATTACATCGCCGGCGTCGAAGTACCGGCCAAGCACGATGTGCCGGGCAACTTTGTATCCATTGAAGTGCCGGCCAATCGTTATGCCGTCTTCGCGCACTACGGGCCGGTGTATGCGCTGTCGCAGACCTATGAGCGGATCATGTTCGAGTGGTTGCCGACGTCGGGCTACAAGGTCGCCGGGCCGGATTTTGAGCGTTACAGCGCCGATTTCGATGTGGTTAAGGGCACCGGTACTGTGGAAATTTGGCTGCCTGTCGAAAAGTCCGCATAACCTGTACATCGCCTGATCCACCGCCATCGCAGGCAAGCCAGCTCCCACATTTGTATCGGGGTGTACTCAAAACCTGGTACCGCGCAATTACCTGTGGGAGCGGGCTTGCCCGCGATGGCGATCTCAGGGGCGCCCGAGCCGGCCAGGGCCTCAATACAACGTGGCCTTGACCCGCTCCGGCATCTCCCGATCATAGGCCTCGGCATCAAACTGCCCATCATTCAAACGCTTGTGGATGGCCCCCGCTGACGGCAGCGTTGAACGCTCTACATGCTTGTCCGGGTTCCAGCAATCGGAGCGCACAAAGGCTTTCGAGCAGTGGAAATACGCCGCTTCTACCTGCACCACAATCACCGAGCGTGCCGGCTTGCCATTGACCGCAAAGCTTTGCAGCAACTCAGGCTCGATGGAAATCTGCGCCCGCCCGTTGACCCGCAGGGTCTCGCCGATCCCCGGAATGATAAACAGCAGGGCAATCCGTGGATCCACAATCAGGTTACGCAGGGTATCGAGGCGGTTGTTGCCCGGCCGATCCGGGATCGCCAGCGTGCGTTCATCGATGATCCGCACAAACCCCGGCACATCGCCCCGAGGCGAGCCGTCGAGGCCATCGGCGCCTGAAGAGCTGACAATCACCAGCGGCGAGGCGTTGACCATCGCCTGGTAATCCTCATTGAGAAACGCGATTTCCTTGCGCAGGGCACGCTCGTGGGGCAGGCCGTAGAGGGTTTCGAGTTGGTCCAGGGTGGTTAGCATGGGAGTCTCCTTGCCGGTAATCAAAACAGTAGCGCCAACCGCCGCTCATAACCCACCCGCCCTTTATACGCCTCGCCCCGGTCTACCCAGCCCTGCTGCAAATACAAGCCCAGCGCCGCCACATTGTCGCTGTCCACCGACAACTCCAAGGCGCTGATCTGCGGCCAGGCCAGGCGGGCGGCGGCGGGTAGGGCTTGTAGGCAGGCCTTGCCGAAGCCTCGGCCCTGTTGGTGGCGGTCGACTTGCAAGGCATGCAGTGTGGCGCTGTGTGCGTCGGCCCAATGGGGCAGGCAGGGCGGGCGCTTGAGCAGCAGGAAGGCCACGGGAACGTCGTCGGCCAGCAGGGCGAAGCCCTTGATGCCGGGGCTTGGGTTGACTTGCAGGCTGTTCAGCGCGCAGTAGATATCACCGCTATAGGCCAGTCGCTCGGGGTGCACTTCGAGGGTGGCGAGTTGCTGTTGCTGGGTAGCAGTCAGCGTCTCATAGGGCGCGAGGCGGGTTTCCATCGAGCAGATATCCGAAGTCCTACAGGGAAGTCGCAAATTCTAGCGGCTTTATCCTTGGCGAAATTATTTTTTGTAGGCTTGTCGATTCAAAGGCGGGTCATTCGACTAAGGGTGTCTTCCGTGATTTTCCACCCCGAGGAGTATCGCCATGAGCAACCCAATCAACACCCTGATCGAGCAATGGAAACACGCGGTGGTCGCCAAGGATGTCGAGCAGATTGTCAGCTTTTACGCCGACGATATCGTCGCGTTCGACGCCGTCAATGCCCTGCAGTTCAAAGGCAAGGCGGCCTACCGCGCCCATTGGCAGGCCTGCATGGAGTTTTGCCCAGGCCCAGGGGTTTTTGACTTCCATGAACTGCATATCGTCGCCGCCGATAACAGCGCCTTTGCCCACTGGCTCGCGCACTGTGGTGGCTCTGGGCCAGATGGCGTGCTGAAAACCTGCTGGATGCGCGTCACCGCCGGTTATCAACGTATCGACGGCCAATGGAAGGTGGTGCATGAGCACTGGTCCGCGCCTTTCGATATGGAAACCGGCGCCGGGCTGTTCGACCTGAAACCTTGAGCGCTGCCAACTATAGTCAGTAGTCCGAAAACGGAGAACGCCATGAAATACCTGTGCCTGGTCTACAGCGCCGAAGCCTTGCTGCACAGCCTGCCCGACAGCCCCAAGGACCCGGAATGCCACGCCTATGCCGAGGCGGTCCACGGTAGTGGCCGCATGCTCGCGGCCGAGGCCCTGGAGCCGGTGAGCACGGCCACCACCGTGCGCATGCGCAACGGCAAGTTATCGATCACCGATGGGCCGTTTGCCGAAACCAAGGAGCAGCTTGCCGGCTTCTATCTGATTGAAGCCCGGGACTTGAATGAGGCGCTGCAGGTGGCCGGCGGCATTCCGGCGGCACGGGTCGGCAGTGTGGAAGTACGTCCCGTGCGTGATTTGAATCTCTGAACCCAACAATCACAAGACTCAGGAGGTTTATCCATGAACACTCAACCCGCTGCATTCGAACTGTCCATCAGCCGCATGATCGACGCCCCGCCGAGCCGGGTGTTCCGTGCCTGGACCGAGCCTGCGTTGTTGCAGCAATGGTGGGGCCCACACGGCATGACCACGCCGGAGTGCGAAATGAACCTGTGGGTCGGTGGTCTGTTTCGCACCCTGATGCGCGCGCCGGACGGCAGCGAGTATCCGACCCAGGGCGTGTTCCTGGAGATCGACGCGCCGCGCCGCCTGGTGTTTACCGATGCGTTCCTGCCCGGCTGGATCCCATCGGGCAAGCCGTTCATGAGCGCCGAAGTGACCTTCGAGGACGTTGCCGGCAAGACCCGCTACACCGCGCGCGCCATGCATTGGACTGAAGCCGACAAACAGGCCCACGAAGCCATGGGCTTTCACCAGGGGTGGGGCGAGAGCCTGGACCGGCTGGTGGCGCTGGTGACCCAGGGCATGCCCGATTGACCGTCAAGGCCCGGGTCGAGGCGGTCTACCGCAGTGACTCGCGGCGCGTCCTGGCGACCTTGATTCGCCTGCTGGGGGATTTCGATCTCGCCGAAGAAGCCTTGCACGAGGCGTTCTTCGTCGCGGTCGAGCGCTGGCAGCAGGATGGCGTGCCCGACAACCCTGGGGCGTGGCTGGTGTCGACCGGGCGCTTCAAGGCCATCGACCGCCTGCGCCGCCAGGCCCGTTTCACCCCGTTGCTGCAGGAGCAGGCCGATGCGCTGGAAGCGGCTGACTGGAGTGCCGAAGACGTGGAAGACGACCGCCTGCGCCTGATCTTCACCTGCTGCCATCCGGCGCTGGCGGCCGATGCGCAAGTGCCGCTTACCCTGCGTGAGATTTGTGACCTCAGCACCGAGGAAATTGCCCGAGCCTTCCTGGTTACGCCGGCCACCATTGCCCAACGCATCGTGCGCGCCAAGGGCAAGATCCGCGAGGCGAAAATCCCCTACCAAGTTCCAGGGCTGGCGGAGTTGCCTGAGCGCCTGGACAGCGTACTGCGCGTGATTTACCTGGTATTCAACGAGGGTTATTCGGCGTCCATGGGCGCCGACCTGACCCGTGACGACTTGACCCGCGAGGCCATACGCCTGGGCCACCTGCTCCTGGAGTTGCTGCCGGAGCCGGAAGTCATGGGCCTGCTGGCGTTGATGCTGCTCCATGAGTCCCGGCGCCCGGCCCGGTTATCGCCCGCTGCTGAGTTGGTGCTGCTGGATGAACAGGACCGGACGTTGTGGGATGCAGCGTTGATTGCCCAAGGCTGCGCGTTGGTGGAGCAGGCCCTGGCCACCCGGCGTTTTGGCCCTTACGGCCTGCAAGCAGCAATTGCCGCGGTGCACGCCGAGGCGCCGAGTGCGGCGCAGACCGATTGGCCACAGATTATTGGCCTGTATGACGTGCTGCTGAGGATGCTGCCGTCCCCGGTGATCGAGCTCAACCGCGCCGCCGCCGTGGCCATGCGCGATGGGCCATTGGCGGGGTTGCAACAGGTCGAGGGGATCCTGGCGCGCGGCGAGTTGCTGGATTACCACCTGGCGCATTCAGCGCGTGGCGAGTTCTGCCGGCAATTGGGGCGGATGAAAGAGGCGCGTCAGGCGTATGAAAAAGCCCTGTGCCTGACCCAGCAAATGCCGGAAAAGCGCTTCATCGAACGACGCCTGGCAACCTGCGCCGATAGGCCTGTGTAGGCGCCGGCTGAGGTTATTCGAGCATCTTTTGCAGCAACCAACTCCCCGCCGGGCCCGGCGGGTGTTGCCGCGACCACAAGGCATCCACCGCCACCGAGCGCGGCCAGCCGCGAGCCTTGAGCTCCACCAGTTGGCCATTGGCAAAGCGCTCCACCAGCCAGCTCGGCAAGGGGGCCCAGCCAAAGCCGAGGATGGCCATCTCCATCAGCATCAAAAAGCTGGGGGCGGACCAGACTCGGCCGGTCAGCCGGTTTTCATTGGGGTTGATGATGCTTGCCAGGCGCAGCTCCCGGTGCTGTTGCAGGGTTTGCTGGTCGATGCCATCGAGGCTGGCCAGTGCGTGCCGCGGGGACACAAACAGCGCAAGTTGTGCGCGCTCCTCGATGGTGGCATGGGTCAGGTCTGGCGGGTAGACCTCCTGCGCCTCGATAAACGCCAACTGCGCGCGCCCGCTTTGCACCAGGGCGATAAGGTCTTCGCATTCGGCAATCAACCACTCCAGCTCCAGGTCCGGATAGCGCTGCTCCAGGGCACCGAGCAGCGTTTCAAAGCGCCCCGACTGATAGGTATCAGACATGGCAATACTGAGCTTGGGCTCCAGCCCCTGGGATAACTGGCTGGCGGCAAGCTCCAGGCGACTGCTGGCCTCCAGCACCTGCTCGGCCCGTTGCAGCAGAACGTGCCCGGCCGGGGTCAGGCTGGGCTTGCGGCTGCTGCGGTCGAACAGCACCACGTCCAGATCAATCTCCAGGCTGGCCACTGCGGCGCTGACTGTCGACTGGCTCTTGCCCAGCTTGCGCGCCGCCGCCGAAAACGAGCCTTGGGTCGCCGCCTGCACAAACGCTTGCAACACTTCATGAGAAGCCATGATCTATCGCCTTGATCGATGGTTATTGATTATGAAGTATCGTTTCAGGGCGCGATGATGGCAACCCAAGACATTCACAGAGCAACACCTATGAACACCACCAAGTCCATCACCGAACGTGTTTTCCAGGCCCTTGGCTTCGAAGGCCTGGCCTTGCTGATCTGTACCCCGTTGCTGGTCTGGATCACCGGTCGCCCAGCCCTGGAAATGGGCGCGGTGACCCTGGCCATCAGCCTGTTGGCGTTGACGTGGAACATGATCTTCAACAGCGTGTTCGATCGCCTCAAGGTGCGCCTGCAACTGGCCAATAGCGTCAAGACCCGGATCATGCACGCCCTGCTGTTCGAGGGTGGGCTGATTCTGTTTGCCGTACCGCTGATTGCCGCGTGGCTCAATATCAGCCTGATGCAGGCGTTTATCCTGGATATCGGCGTGCTGCTGTTCTTCCTGCCGTACACCTATGTGTACCACTGGGGCTACGACGTGCTGCGGGAAAAGTTCCTGCAGCAACGTGCGCCAGAGCAAGTGTGAGGGTCAGACGAACATTCCGCCCGACGCCTCGATACGCTGCCCATTGATCCATTTGCTGCCATCGGCCAGCAAGGTGGAGATCGCCCCGCCAATGTCGTCCGGCAAGCCGACCCGACCCAGGGCCGTGTTGCTGGCGACAAAGGCATTGATGCCGGCGTTGTCGCGTACCGCGCCGCCACCGAAGTCGGTCTCGATGGCACCGGGGGCGAGGGTGTTGACGCTGATCCCCCGTGCGCCCAATTCCTTGGCCTGGTAACGGGTCAGCACTTCCACCGCGCCTTTCATTGAGGCGTAGGCGGCATAACCGGGCAGGCTGAAGCGGGCCAGGCCGCTGGAGATATTGATGATGCGCCCGCCATCGACGAGCAGCGCCAGGAGCTTCTGGGTCAGGAAGAACGGGCCCTTGAGGTGGATCGCGACCATTTGATCGAACTGCGCTTCGGTGGTCTCGACAAAGCTGGCATGGGTGCCGATCCCGGCGTTGTTGATCAGGAAATCGAAATGCGCCTGGGCGAAATGCGCTTGCAGGACCTCGCCGAGCTGGCTGACAAACCCGTCGAACGTGGCGCTCTGGCTTACATCCAGTTGCAGCATGGCGGCGCGGCCGCCGAGCTGTTCAATCTCTGCCACCACCGCCTGGGCCTCAGCGGCCTTGCTGTAGTAGGTGCCGACAATATCGATGCCTTGCGCGGCCAGATGCAGGGCGGTGCTTTTGCCCAAGCCACGGCTGGCGCCGGTGATCAATGCGATTTTACGGGTCATGGTGCAGTCCTCGGAGCGGGTGGGTAATGGTGGAATGAGTGTATTTGTCCGGGTATTGCGTGATAAACAGAGTGAATCCGGAATCACTGGTCGGATCAGTCGAACAATCACGGGGCGCCACCATGAACAAGCTGGACCTGTTGCGCACCTTTGTGCGGGTCACCGAACTGTCGAGTTTCACCCAGGCCGGCGACAGCCTGGGGCTACCGCGCTCGACGGTGTCCGAGCAGGTGCGCGCCCTCGAAGACCTGTTGGGCACGCGCCTGTTGCAGCGCACCACGCGCAAGGTGCAGGCGACCCAGGACGGGCGCGTGCTGTATGAGCGCAGCAAGGACCTGCTGGCCCATATGGAAGAGCTGGAGGGGTTGTTTCGCCAGGACGAGGCGCAATTGACCGGGCGGATCCGTATCGACATGCCCAATGTGATGGCACGTAAGGTGATCCTGCCGCACCTGCCGGAGTTTATGGACCGGCACCCCTTGATCGAGCTGCAAATCAGCAGCTCCGACCGCCAGGTCGACCTGCTGGCCGAAGGTTTTGATTGTGTGTTGCGCGTGGGCGTACAACCAGACCAGTCCGTGGTGGCGCGCCTGTTGTGCAGCATGCCGATGATCAACTGCGTAAGCCCCGGTTACCTGCAACGCTATGGCGAACCCAAGACCCTGGCCGATCTGGCCGCCCATCAACTGGTGCATTACGTGCGGCCGCTGGGTGCGCGCTCCGCGGGTTTTGAATATGTGCAGGGCAACAAGGTGCAACGTATTGCCATGGCCGGGCGGGTCACGGTCAGCAGCACGGATGCGTACCAGTCGGCATGCCTCGCCGGTTTCGGGATCATTCAGGTACCGGGGCTGGGCATCCGCGAATTGCTCGAAAAGGGCGACTTGGTGGCGGTGCTCCCCGACTATCCCGCGCCTGCGCTGGATGTATCGATGCTGTATGCCGGCCAGCGCCACTTGCCGCTACGGGTACGGGTGCTGATGGACTGGTTGTCGGCCACCTTGAAGGCCCAGCTTTAACGGCGTGTCGATAGTTGCTGGGGGGCGAGGAAGGCATCGTGGAAGTAGTCGCGAAACGCCTGCATCGCCGGAGTAAAGGTGCGCTCGCGGTGCCAGGCCAGGCCGACGCTCATGGGCGCGACCTTGTCAGTCACGCTCAAGGTCTCGATGCGTTTGCCTTCCAGGGACCAGGGGCGGTGGACCAGGTCGGACAGAATCGCCACGCCACTGCCATTGGCTACCATACTGCGCACCGCCTCTACCGAGCTGGTGCGCAGCCGCACCTTGGGCGTCTGCCCGGCCTGCTCCCAATAACGCATGGCACTTTGCTCGGCCTCGTCCACAGTCAGCAGGATATAGGGTTCCTGCGCCACATCCGCCAGGCTCACCGCACGCCGTTCACACAGCGGGTGGTGGCTGGGCAGCCACAGGCGGCGTTCGGAATTGAACAGGATTTGCGAGACGATATCCGGGTGGGTGAGGTTGGCGGTGAGCACCACGGCCATCTCGAACTGGCCATCCAGCAGCCCCTGTTCGATGGCCTGGCGCTCCTGCTCGAAGACTTCGATGGTCACGTCCGGGTGCCAATGCTCCAGGCGTTGCAAGTGGTGCGGCAGGAAGTAACCCAACACCGTGTAACTGGCCGCGACCCGCAGCACGCCGCTGGCGCGCAAGTCTGGCAGCGGGCTGCTGAGGGCATCGTCGACACTGCGCACAATCACGTAGGCGCGGTTGAGAAAATGCCGGCCGGCGTCGGTCAGGTTCATGCCCTGGGCCGAGCGTACAAACAGCTGGGCGCCGAGCATGGCTTCCAGCTCCTTGATCGCGGTGGTCACTGCCGACTGGGAGATATTCAGGTGAATCGCTGCCTGGGAAATCTGGCCGATTTCGGCGGTGGCGACAAAGTAGCGAACCTGGCGCAGCGTAAGCGACATGGGGATTTCTCTTGGGGGTATCTGATTTTCCGAAGATACCCTATCTGATAATAGATCTTCCCAAGGGGTCAAGGGCCAGCCTATTTTCCTTGGCACGAACCCTTGCGGAGCAGCCCCGATGCAGACAGTGGATTTCAACTCGGACATGGGCGAAAGCTTCGGCCCCTGGACTATCGGCGACGGTGTGGACAATGAGCTGATGGCGTTTATCAGCTCCGCCAACGTCGCCACCGGCTTTCATGCCGGCGACCCCGGCACCATGCGCCGCACCATCGAGCGCGCCAAGCAGTTGGGCGTGGCCATTGGCGCGCACCCGGGCTTTCGCGACCTGGTGGGGTTCGGCCGCCGTCACATCAACGCCCCGGCCCAGGAACTGGTGGACGACATGCTCTACCAACTGGGCGCCCTGCGCGAATTGGCGCGGGTGCAGGGCGTGACCTTGCAGCACATCAAGCCCCATGGCGCGCTGTACATGCACCTGGCCCGGGACGAAGAAGCGGCCCGCCTGCTGGTGGAAAACCTGCAACGCCTGGAGCCTGAATTGCTCCTGTATTGCATGCCCGGCTCGGTGATCTGGCGCATTGCCAAGGAACTGGGGCAGCCGGTAGTACGCGAGTTTTATGCCGACCGTGAGTACGATCTGTCCGGCTCCATCGTGTTTACCCGCAACGTGCGCGCCCTGGACCCGGCGACAGTGGCGGCGCGTGTGCTGCGGGCCTGCCAGATGGGGCTGGTGCGCACCGTCGAGGGCGAAGACCTGTTTATCGAATTCGATTCCATCTGCCTGCACAGCGATACGCCGGGCGCCCTGGACCTGGTGGAGGCGACCCGCAGGGCCCTGGACCAGGCGGGGATCGGGGTGCGCACACCCGTCTGAACCGCAGCCCCTGCATGATTTTTGCCTGCCTTTCTACAATGATTCCAAGAGGAACAGACATGGCTGAAACATCCCCGATTCGCTACAGCTTTGGCGCCGATGAGCATTTGTTCGCCGAGGTCAGCGAAAGCATGTCCCTGGAGGCGTTCTTCAAGGGCATGGCCGTCACCCGCGCGGTGCAGCGCCTGGAGCTGCCCGGCGTGCTGGATATCTGCCTGGCCAACGCCTCGTTCCAGATCCGCTTCGACCCGGACCTGATCGCCCCCCAGGTGCTGCTCGATGCGGTGCAAAGCGCCGAGGCCCAGGCCGTGGCCGAGCGCACCTTGCACACGCGGATCATCGAGATTCCGGTGCTGTACAACGACCCCTGGACCCATGAAACCCTGATGCGTTTTCGCGACCGACACCAGGACCCGACGGGCACTGACCTTGAGTACGCGGCGCGGATCAATGGCCTGGCGGATGTCGAGGCGTTTATCGCGGCCCACAGTGGCGCGCCGTGGTTTGTGTCGATGGTCGGCTTTGTGGCGGGCCTGCCGTTCATGTTCCAGATGGTCGAGCGCGAACGCCAGTTGCAGGTGCCCAAATACCTGCGCCCACGCACCGACACGCCAAAGCTGACCCTCGGCCATGGCGGCTGTTTCGGCTGTATCTACTCAGTGCGCGGCGCGGGGGGTTACCAGATGTTTGGCGTGACCCCGGCGCCGATCTACGACCCGGCCCAGCAGTTGGCCTATCTCAAGGAACACATGGTGTTCTTCCGCCCCGGCGATATCGTGCAATTCAAGCCCATCGACCGGGATGCCTACGACCTGGCGGTGGCCGAGGTGGAGGCCGGGCGTTTCGATTTGCGCATTCGCCCGGTGGAATTTTCCCTGGACGCTTTTTTTGCCGACCCGGTCGGCTACCCGAAAACCTTGCAGGAGGCGCTCGTATGATCAAGGTGCTCAAGCCCGGCCTGGCCACCTCCGTGCAGGACCTGGGGCGTGAAGGGTATTACCACTTGGGGATCCCGCCGTCCGGCGCCCTGGATCAGTACGCCTTGAGTGCGGCCAACCATCTGGTGGGCAATCCGGCGGGGGCGGCGGGGTTGGAATGCACACTGATTGGCCCGCAGCTGGAGTTCCAACAGGACGCCCTGGTGGCACTCAGTGGCGCGCTGATGTCTGCGCGCCTGGACGGTGAAGTGGTGCACCAGGACACGGCGTTCCAGGTGCGTGCCGGTCAGGTGCTGCGTTTTGAGTTTCCCGTGGCCGGGGCGCGCACCTACCTGGCGGTGGCCGGGGGGATCGACGTGCCGCTGGTGTTGGGCAGCCGCTCCACTTACACCCTCGGTGCGCTGGGCGGTTTCCACGGGCGGCGCTTGCAGGAGGGCGATCTGTTGCCTATCGGCCAGACCTGCGGCCAAGGCCGTGCCGGCAATAGCTTGCCGATGGCCTTGCGCCGCTCGGTGGGCGGCGATGTGACATTACGCGTGGTGCCGGGCTTGTACTACGAGCGCCTGACGCCCGCAGCCAAAAGCAGCTTTTTCGCCGAGCCCTGGACCGTGGGTTCCGAGGCCGACCGGATCGGCTACCGCTTCAAGGGCGGCAGTGCCTTGAGCTTCCAGCCACGGGAGCAGCCATTTGGCGCGGGCTCCGATCCGTCGAACATCGTCGACAGTTGCTACCCCATCGGCTCGATCCAGGTCCCGGCTGGCCTGGAGCCGATCGTGCTGCACCGCGACGCGGTATCAGGCGGCGGCTACGCGATGATCGGCACGGTGATCAGCGCCGACCTGGACCTGATCGGGCAGATGCAGCCCAACCAGCGAGCGGGGTTTGTCGCGGTGACGCTGGAGGAGGCGCTGGAGGCGCGGCGGCTGTACAAGAAGCGGCTCAAAGCGATGGCTGGCTTATTCGCAGGCTAAGCCATCACACAAAAAAATGTGGGAGCGGGCTTGCCCGCGATAGCGGTGTGTCAGTCAAGTATTTCTAACCTGATCCACTGCCATCGCGGGCAAGCCCGCTCCCACATTTTGCTGTGTGTTGATTCAGAAGGCACGGTGATCAGCGCCGACCTGGACCTGATCGGGCAGATGCAGCCCAACCAGCGAGCGGGGTTTGTCGCGGTGACGCTGGAGGAGGCGCTGGAGGCGCGGCGGGTGTACAAGAAGCGGCTCAAGGCGATGGCCGGCTTATTCGCAGGCTAAGCCATCACACAAAAAAATGTGGGAGCGGGCTTGCCCGCGATAGCGGTGTGTCAGTCAAGTATTTCTAACCTGATCCACTGCCATCGCGGGCAAGCCCGCTCCCACATTTTGCTGTGTGGTGATTCAGAAGGCACGGTGATCAGCGCCGACCTGGACCTGATCGGGCAGATGCAGCCCAACCAGCGAGCGGGGTTTGTCGCGGTGACGCTGGAGGAGGCGCTGGAGGCGCGGCGGGTGTACAAGAAGCGGCTCAAAGCGATGGCCGGCTTATTCGCAGGCTAAGCCATCACACAAAAAAATGTGGGAGCGGGCTTGCCCGCGATAGCGGTGTGTCAGTCAAGTATTTCTAACCTGATCCACTGCCATCGCGGGCAAGCCCGCTCCCACATTTTGCTGTGTGGTGATTCAGAAGGCACGGTGATCAGCGCCGACCTGGACCTGATCGGGCAGATGCAGCCCAACCAGCGAGCGGGGTTTGTCGCGGTGACGCTGGAGGAGGCGCTGGAGGCGCGGCGGGTGTACAAGAAGCGGCTCAAGGCGATGGCCGGCTTATTCGCAGGCTAAGCCATCACACAAAAAAAGTGGGAGCGGGCTTGCCCGCGATAGCGGTGTGTCAGTCAAGTGTTTCTAACCTGATCCCCTGCCATCGCGGGCAAGCCCGCTCCCACATTTTGCTGTGTGGTGATTCAGAAGATTTGGGTAAACAGCCAATACAGACTGCCCGACAGTACAATCGCCGCCGGCAACGTCAGCACCCAGGCCATCAGCAAATTGCGGATGGTCTTCATCTGCAAGCCGCCGCCATTGGCCACCATGGTCCCGGCCACACCCGAGGACAGCACATGGGTGGTGGATACCGGCAAGCCAAACATATCGGCAGCGCCAATCGTCAGCATGGCCACGGTTTCGGCCGAGGCGCCCTGGGCGTAAGTCAGGTGGGTCTTGCCGATTTTCTCGCCGACGGTCACCACGATGCGCTTCCAGCCGACCATGGTGCCCAGGCCCAGGGCGATGGCCACGGCGATCTTCACCCACAGCGGGATAAAGCGTGTGGCGTTGTCGATCTGTTGCTTGAACAGTTGCAGCTTACCCTGGGTGTCGGCATCGAAATGACCGACCTTGCCCTTGTCCATCAGGCGAATGGTTTCGCTGGTCAGGTACATGTCGTTACGCACGTTGCCCATCGCCTCGGCAGGCACCTTGGCCAGGGAACCGTAGCCTTTGACTTGCTCACCGATATGCCCGGTCAGGGCGGCGAGGGCGGGGATCAGCTCGGGCGTGACGTCCTTGGTGCGCACATAGGTCGACAGAATCGGCCGTGGATCGGCTGGCGCCGCTTGTGGTGCGCTCTTGACCAGCGCTTGCTGGGTGACTTCTGCCACAGCGGCAAATTGCAGGGATTGATCGGCCGGCATGGTGCGGTTCAAGGCGTAGGCCATGGGCAACGTGCCCACCAGGATCAGCATGATCAGGCCCATACCTTTCTGGCCATCGTTGGAGCCGTGGGCGAAGGACACGCCGGTGCAGGTCACGATGAGCATGCCGCGAATCCACCACGGCGGCGGGGTGTTGCCCTTGGGCGCCTTGTACAGCGCGCGGTTTTTCACAAAGGCGCGCAGTGCCAGCAACAGCAGGGCGGCAAAGCCGAAGCCGATCAGCGGTGACAGCAGCAGCGCATAGCCGATCTTGATCGCCTGGGCCCAATCCACGCCGCTGGTGCCGTCACGGCCATGCATCAGGGCATTGGCCACGCCCACGCCGATGATCGACCCGATCAGCGTATGGGAAGACGACGCCGGCAGGCCCAGCCACCAGGTGCCGAGGTTCCACAGGATCGCGGCGATCAGCAGGGCAAAGATCATCGCAAAACCGGCGGAAGAACCGACCTGCAAAATCAACTCCACCGGCAGCAGGGCAATGATGGCAAAGGCCACCGCGCCACTGGACAGCAGCACCCCGAGGAAATTGAAGAACCCCGACCAGACCACGGCGAATTGCGGCGGTAGCGAGTTGGTGTAGATCACGGTCGCCACGGCGTTGGCGGTGTCATGGAAACCGTTGACGAATTCGAACCCCAGGGCAATCAACAAGGCCACGCCCAGCAGCAGGAATGGGGTCCAGGTGGTGACCACCGTGCCCAGTTCGTGCATGTCGTGCATCAGGCTGTAGGCGGTGAACAACAGGCCCATGGCGAGCACGGCGAAGAACATGATCACCGTGAACAGGCCGGGTTTCTTGTCCAATTGCGGTTTTGCGTCAGTGGCGCCAGCCTGGGGCGAGGCAGTCAGGGAAGGGGTGGCCATGCCGGAGCATCCAGTGTGGGGAGGATGTTTCCCATGATCGTTGCAGAATGTTACAGAGATGCTGCGTCAAGTCAGTGTTTGGTGGATTGAGATAACCGCCGGTCCACAAATTCTGGGTAGGCGCCGGTTCAGTAATCCTGGCGCTTGCGAAATGCCCATCTGCCGGCAATCAAGGTGAACGTCGCCACCAACGCCACCAGGATCCAGAACCCCTCGGGGTCCTGGGATAGCGGCACACCCCCGACGTTCATGCCAAAAAAACCGGCAATGATATTGATCGGCAGCGCCAGTACCGTCACCACCGTCAAGGTGAACAGCGTGCGGTTGCTTTGTTCGTTGAGGTTGGCGGCGATTTCTTCTTGCAACAACTTGATCCGTTCGCCCAGGGCCGTGAGGTCGTTGATGATCAGGGCGAACTCTTCGGTGGATTTGCGCAGCTCCTTCACGTCCTCCTTTTGCAGCCACTGCGGCGGGCGGTTGAGCAGGCGCAGCAGCGAGCCCGGCTCCAGGGCCAGCAGGCGTTGCAGGCGCACCAGCACCCGGCGCATGGCCCCCAGTTCGGCGCGGTTGGTGGACAGGCGCGAGGACAGCAACTGGTCTTCGATCTGGTCGACGCTGAGGCTGGTCTTGCGCACGATCTGCGTCAGCACCTCGCCTTGGTCACGCAGCAGATGCACCAGCAACTCCAGGGGCGAGCGGAAGTGTTCGCCGGCCTTTACCGATGAGCGCAGCTTGTCCACCGAGTGCAGCGGTTGCAGGCGCGCACTGATCAGCAGGCGGCTGCGAGCGCAGACCCACAAGGTGGAAATGTCCGATGACATCATGCTGCTGAAGTTGAACACCACGTCGTTGACCACCGCCAGCAAGGCCGAGTCCACATGTTCGATACGGGTGGAGCGCGAGCCCTCGTGCAAGGCCTCGAAGAACTCCGGCGGCAACTCCAGGTGCGCCTGCATCCAGCGCTGGCAGGCGGCGTGGGCCAGGTTCAGGTGCAGCCACAGGAATTCATCGGGGTCGGCCGGGGCGTGCAAGGCCTTGAGCACGGTTGCCGAGTCGATCTGCTCGGCTTTCTCGCCGGGCCGAAAGCGGAAACCGTAAAGCAGGCCAAACAGGTCGGAGTCCTGGTGGCCGTGGTCGATGCTGTGGTTCATGAGGGCTCGCAGAGGCAGGCGATGGGTGCACGTTGCGCAATCATTGCAAGGGGATTTGACAGTTTTGTGTCAGCTACGGGTCGCTCCCGCCCGACCGCTCATCCACTGCGCTCAAGAAGCGTCTGGCCCGGCCGATTCAAGGCGCAAGCATGCCATTGGATTGGCTGTGCGTTGGTTGACAGGGATGTTGCGGTGCAGGTCCCCATTTCCCTGTTTCGAGGCTTTTCCCCGATGAGTTTTTTGCGAAAGTCCTTGAGAGCACAGATCCTGTCGTTGCTCGGTGGCAGCTTGTTGGCAATGCTGTTGATTGCCTTGGCGTGTTTTCATTTTCTCTCCAGCGGTGTGCAGAGTTATCGCAGTTTGCTGGAGGGGCCGTTGCAGACCTCACAGCTGATCGATGAGGCCAACGTGCAATTCAAGGTCCAGGTCCAGGAATGGAAAAACGTCCTGCTGCGTGGCAAACAGCCCCAGGACATGGACAAGTACTGGGGGCAATTCCAGGATCGGCAACGGGAAGTGCAGGGCATCCTCGCGCGCCTGGTGGCCAACACCGAGGGCGATCCAGGCTTGAGCCGTCGCCTGGACACCTTGCGCCAGGAGCACCAGTTGCTGGGCGTGGCCTACCAGAAGGGGCGTGATGCGTACGTGGCCGCCGGTGCCGATGCGGCGGCCGGGGATAACGCGGTCAAGGGCGTGGACCGCGCGGTGAGCGAACAGATGAGCGCGCTGGTCACGCAACTGCATGAGCAGGGCAAGTTGCAGTCGCTGGCAATCAGCGCCTATGCCGAACGTACCGTGATGCTGGGCTTGGCGGTGATGGTGCTGTCTGGGGTGCTGATCGGTCTGTTCAGCCTGTGGTTGATCAACCGCAACCTGATTTTGCCGATCCGGGGCCTGATCGACTATGTGGCCCAATTGAGCCATGGCCGGTTTGCCGAGCGCGTTGCCAGCCAGCGCCAGGATGAGCTGGGGCACTTGGCCCAAGCCGCCAACACGTTGCGTGATTTTCTCGCCGAAACCTTCGGCCGCCTGCAGCGCAGTGCCAAGGACCTGGTGAGCGCCAGTGGCGAGCTGAATTCGATTGCCGGGCAGATGGCGACGGGCACCCAGGACCAGTTCAGCCGGACCGACCAGGTGGCGACGGCGATGACCGAAATGTCCGCCACCGCCCAGGAAGTCGCGCGCCACGCGGCCAGTGCCTCGCGAGCGGCGGACGAGGCCGATCACTCGGCCCGTGAAGGCGGCCAGGTGATGCAAGTGACCATTGCCACCATCGGCCAGATGCGCAACGAGATCCTCAACACCGGTGGCATCATCCGCCGCCTGGAAGCCGACAGCGTGCGCATCGGCACGGTGCTGGAAGTGATTCGCGGCATCGCCGAACAAACCAACCTGCTGGCCCTCAATGCGGCAATCGAGGCGGCACGAGCGGGCGAAGCCGGGCGTGGCTTTGCGGTGGTGGCCGATGAAGTGCGCAGCCTGGCGCAACGCACGGCGGCGTCGATCATCGAGATCAACCAGATTATCCAGGCGGTGCAGACGGGGGCGGTGGATGCCGCCGAGGCGATCATCAGCGGCCAGTCGTGCAGTGACGAGAGTGTCGAAAAAGTCACCCAGGCCGGGGCGATGCTCAGTCATATCACCCAGGCGGTGGAGGCGATCCGCGACATGAACCGGCAGATCGCCACGGCGGCCGAGGAGCAAACCTCGGTGGCCGAGGATATCTCGCGCAACATCACGCAAATCACCACGGTGGCCACCGCCAACCTGGACAACGTGCAGCGCACCGAAGCCGCCAGTCATAACCTGCGGGGCTTGTCGGCCGAGCTCAATGAAGTGACCGCGCGCCTGAGTGCCTGACCAGACACAACTGCGCCGCCCGAAGGCGGCGCGTTGTGTGGCTGGGGCAACTTAAGTGTCTTGTTTGTTTTCCAGCACTTCGCCGGTCTTGGCGTCGAGCTTCACATCCCACTTCTTGCCAGTGGTGTCGGTCAGGTCAACTTCGTAGACCAGGCGCCCGGCTTCGTTATCCAGCTCAGTGTCGTTGATGGTGGCGCCGGCATGTTTGGCCAGGGCGGCGGCGTTCAGTTGTTCAAATGGCTTCACGGCGCCCGATTGCAGCAGGCTTGGAATCTGGTCCGGGCGAACATCGGCCTGGGCCAGGCCGGCGGTCAGGGTCAGGGCGGCAGCGGCGAACAGAGCGGTCAGGTTTTTCATGATGGAGTCCTTTGGGGTGAGCTGTTTAAGTGGGATCAGATTACCTCGCGCAACTTAATTCACCCTTAATTGTGTAGGACGTTTGCGTTGTTTGTTCAATCGCCCCGTGCCGGGAGATTTCATGCTGGTGTCTCACCCACGGGAGACACTTATGAAACAGATATTGGCTTGGCTATACGCCCCCTTGTTCTGGGCAGGGTTTATTGGCGCGGGGCTCTGGTTGGTCACCCTAGGCGCCTCGCAGTGGCTGCTGGCGGTGTTTGCGCTGGCCATCGGCGTGTCGTTTATCGCCGAACTGTGCTTGCCCTACGAGCCCCAGTGGAACCGCAGCCTAGGCGACCGACGCCGGGATGTCCTCCACGCGCTGGTCAATGAAAGCCTGAACGCCCTGGGCTTGCTGGCATTGCCGCTGCTCACGGCATGGCTGGCCATCGAGGGCGCCTGGCCGCGCGCCTGGCCGCTGTGGGCGCAATTGCTGTTGGCGATCATCATTGCCGACGCGGGCATCACCCTGATGCATTACGCCAGCCACCGCATCGCCGCACTCTGGCGTTTGCATGCGGTGCACCACAGCGTGCAGCGGCTCTATGGGTTCAATGGCTTGATGAAGCATCCCTTGCACCAGATGCTCGAGGCCGCGGCGGGTTTGCTGCCGCTGATCCTGCTGGGCATTCCAGTGGAGGTGGCGATGCTGCTGGCGTTGGCCATTGCGATCCAGTTGCTGCTACAGCATTCCAATGTCGATATGCGCCTGGGGCCGCTGCGCTGGGTGTTTGCCTGGGCGCCGGTGCATCGCTTTCACCATATGAAATACGGGCGCGCGGGGGATGTGAATTTCGGTTTGTTTTTCAACCTGTGGGACTGGCTGCTGGGGACTGCGTTTTACACCGAGGACTATCGAATGGGTGAGGGCGACCTGGGGATTGGCAGCCGGCCGGACTATCCGCTGGATTACGTCGAGCAGTTGCGTGAGCCCTTCAGTCCCGCGCGATTGAGCAAGGAACCCCCGGTACCCACCGCACTACGGTAGGAGGTGTACTTGAAGATGGCGCAATGAGGCCCCGGCGGTCACGCCAAACAGCTGCTTCATGGTCCGCGAGAAGTGCGCCGAGTCGGCAAACCCAGCGCCGTGGGCCGCTTGGGTCAGGGTGTGGCCGTTCAGGGCCAGGTCCAGTGCCAGGCGCAGGCGGCGCCACATCACCAGGCGCCGTACCGGCACGCCAAGCTGGCTGACGAACAGGCGCTCCAACTGGCTCAACGACAGATGCGCCGCCTGTGCCAATGATTGCGCCGAGACCTTGCCGCTCAACTGTTGATCGAGGGTGTGCAGGGCGCGTTGCACGCGCTCATCGTCTGCCTGGCGACGTGGCAGCTGGCGCAATGTCTGCGCAAGGTGCTCATGGGAAAAATCGGCGGTATCCAGGGCGTGTTGCAACGACTCGCGATCAAATGCACCGGGCTCCACATAGGCCATCAACACCGTGCCAGGGGCATGGACGATGGCATGGGGCTGGCGAGAGGGGATGAACAGGCGATACGCCGTTTGCAGCTGCCCATCAAGGCTGACCGTGATGGGGCTATGCGCGCACAGGATAAATTGATGGGCGTAATGGGCGTGGGGCGCCGTGGGCCCCGTCTCACCGAGGATCAGGCCGTAATCCGGCCCCAGCCACAGTTGGCCTGACCACTCGCTCACTCAGTAACCGTTGTCCTGCAGCAGGTCCTGCACGCTGGACGACGGCCAGCGCTTGTAGAACTTCAGCAGTTCGGCGGCGCGGTTGGTGAAGATGCCATCGACCCCGGCGCTCATGACCTTCTCGAAATCCACCGGCTCGTCGACGGTATAGACGTGCACCAGCAGGCCCTTGTCGTGGGTCAGTTGGTTCATCTCGGGCTTGACCAGGTCCGAATAGCTCTGGTCGCCCAGGGCCGTCAGTTGTGCAGACGGGCCAGTGCCAATCGCACCGAGGCTCTTGGCTTCATCGACCCACTTCTCGAACTCGGCAGCGTCCTTGGGTTCCTGCTTGGCATAGTAGGCCGCCTTGGTTGGCTCGCCGGACTCGGCGAAGGTCACCTTGGACTTGGGCTCGATGCTGCCTTCACCCACCCACAACAGCAGGATTTTCGGGGTGTTGGGCATTTCTTTCTGCAGTTCCTTGAGGCTGGCCGTCTCGAAGGTTTGCAGCACTACGCGGCCCTTGCCCTGGCCGACGCCGGTGTTGCTCTTGCCCAGCTTGGAACCCACGGAACTCAGCCAGCCCTTATCCAGCAGTTTGTCCTTCAGATCGGCTTCGATCCCCGGAAACTGCTTGGGCTCCTTGGTTTCGATGTACAGGCCGGGTTTGTGCTGGGGGTTGCCTTCGGCGATCTTGATGATTTCGTCCAGGCTGAGGATTTTCAACCCGACGAAGCCCGGGCGCGCACGCTCCGGGTAGGCGGTGTTGAACCAACTGCCGGCATCCAGGGTTTGCAGCTCTTTCCAGGTGAATTCGTTGGCCGGGCTGTCCTTGCGCTCCGGGAACTTGGTGGCCACGTCGGTGGTGCGTTGCAGGTTGTTGTCGTGCAGGGCAAACAGCACGCCATCCTTGCTGCGCTGCAGATCCAGTTCCAGGTAGTCGGCACCCAGGTCGCGCGCGACCTTGTAGGCGGCAGCGGTAGACTCCGGCGCATCGAAGGACGCGCCCCGGTGGGCGATCACGGCTGGGTGGGGGATGCCGTCCTTGGTCGCCAGTTCAACCGGGCTGATGGGGCTTGCAGCCTGTGCGTGGCCAAGGCCCATCATCAGAGCGAGCAGCAGGGCACTCTTGGTAAACGTAGCAGGCATGTGCGAGGTCCTTTCGTGGAGGTAGCTTCAAGAAGGGTTCCTTTTTAACAATTGCATGCAAATCGCGCTATCACCAAACCGACATTAACGTGCGCATGCGCTATTTTTTCTGCGCTTTTGTGCCGTGCTATGCAGTATTCTTGGCCCGAGTTTCCCCGCCAGAGGGAACCCCATTGCCTTATTTCGCCGCCTCGCGTGTAAACCATCGTTCACTTCCCCTATGGGATTTTTCAGTGAGGTTTAGCATGCGCATCACATCGGAACTCATCTGCCAGGCCGCCGACCAACTCAACGGCTTTGTCGGCCTGAACCGCAAGACCGGCCAGTACATCGTACGTTTCAGCGAAGACTCGTTCGGCATGGATGTCGCCGACGACGGCATCATCCCCACCAGCGAGTTCGTCTGGCAGCCGGCGGCCGACCAGGCCATGACCCTGTCCCGCGAGCACATCCAACTGCTGCTGGACCAGAACATCGATGATCGCATCAACATCACTGAGCCGTTGCGCGTGTATATGCGCCGGGTCGAGATCCCGCAGATCAGCGCGGTGCGCAGCCTGGTGGGTTGATCACCATCACGCAAATCCCGTAGGCGTTGGGGCCGGCGCTCACGGGTTACGACACCGCCTTGTGGTTGCTGACGCGCCCGGACTGTCGGGCGCTGCTTTCAGTGGTGACGTTGTTCGACGAGCTGGGCCGGCACCTGAGCCATCCCTCGTAAGCGCCTACAACCCCACCCGCTCATTGGCAAACATACTCACCGCCCGCACGGCATCGCTGGCGCCTTCGCGAATCTGCAGGATCACCGTGCCGGCCTGGTTGGCCAGGCCCACGCCCTGGGCTGCGCGGTCGCGGGTGTTGTCCATGCTGTCGATGGCCTGGCGGGTCTCGCTCTGGATCATCTCGATCATGCTCGAGATCTCCGCCGTGGAGCCGCTGGTGCGTGCGGCCAGTTGTCGGACTTCATCGGCGACCACCGCAAATCCGCGGCCCTGGTCACCCGCGCGGGCGGCCTCAATGGCTGCATTCAAGGCCAGTAAGTTGGTCTGGTCGGCAATCGCGCGAATGGTGTTGACGATGGCGGTGATCTGCTGCGAGCGCTCGCCCAACTTGGCGATCAGTCTGGATGAGCTTTCAATGTCGGCGGCAATGTCATGGATGCCGCTGGCGGTCTGCTGAATCACCTCGGCGCCTTTTTCGGCGATGTCCCGGGTCTGTAGGGAGATGTGATAGGCCTGGGTTGCGCTCTGGGCATCTGCGGCGTGTTTTTCCACCATCGCGGTGACGTCGGAGGCGAACTTCACAATCTTGCACAGGCGCCCGCTGGCGTCGTACACCGGGTTGTAGTTGGCTTCCAGCCACAGCGTCTGGCCGGAGCGGGTGATGCGCTCGAACTGGCCGCTGAACAACTCACCCTGGTTCAGCCGGCGCCAGAAGTCCGTGTATTCCTGGCTGTTGGCCAGCTCCGGCTTGCAGAACAGGCGATGATGCTTGCCCTGGATTTCTGCCAGGTTGTAGCCCAGGCGCTGGAGGAAGTTCTGGTTGGCGGTGATGATGGTGCCGTCGAGGTTGAACTCGATCACGGCCATGGCCCGGTCAATCGCCTCGAGCTTGGCATTGGCTTCGCTTTCGGCCTGCATCCTGGCGCTTACGTCCAAGGCATATTTGATGATTTTCACCACTCGGCCGGCCTGGTCGCGTACCGGGTTGTAGCTGGCCTCCAGCCACACCGAATGACCGCCGGCGGCGACGCGCTCGAAGGTGCCCGATTGGAACTGGCCATTGCGCAGTTGCGTCCACAACTGGCTGTAGTCGGCGCTGCGGGCAAACGCCGGGGTGCAGAACAGGCGGTGGGACTGGCCGACGACTTGATCCTCGCGGTAGCCCATGGTCTTGAGGAAGTTGTCATTGGCGCGCAACACGCTGCCTTGTAGATCGAACTCGATCACGGCCATGGAGCGTTCGATGGCATCGAGCAGGCCTGCTTGTTGGCTGACAGTTTCTTGTAGGGTAGTGATGGTTTTTTTGTGGGCGGTAAATAGCATGGTTGCGTGCTCAGTGATGCAACGTGCGTGGATGTATCCATGGGTGCGCTTTCGCGCCGTGTAGCCCCAGGCCCACGGCAGACGTGCTTATTGCCGGCTTCCGTTATACCGGCAGACAGTACAGCTGGGAGCTCTGAGTCATGGGCACCAAAGGAAGTTCTATTCAGGCAGAGCGGGCGACCAGTGATTCGGCAACCGTCACCCGGTTGCGCCCGGTGCCTTTGGCGGCGTACAGCGCCTGGTCTGCGGCATTGAGCCACATATGCGCCTGGGTGAATTGCACCTGGTAGGCCGCCAGGCCAATGCTCAGGCTGACCCGCAGTTCCGGAACCTGCGGATCGCGGTAGCGGCTGAACATTTCCCGCAGGCGCTCCATCACATAACTGGCCTGCTCCAGCGGCACGTCCGGGAGAATCACGCAGAACTCGTCGCCACCGTAGCGGCCCGCCAGGTCATTTTCCCGCACGTTGCGCTGCAATTCCTTGCTCAGTTGTCGCAGCACGCGGTCACCGACGATATGGCCATAGGCGTCATTGATCTGCTTGAAATGGTCGATATCGATCAACGCGATGGTGGCCTGGGACTGTTGCTGCTGGCACTTGTGGAACTTCAGTTGCAGCAGGTCTTTCCAGGAACCGTGATTGAGCAGGCCGGTGAGGCTGTCGGTACGACTCAGGGCGCTCAGGGCACGTTTGTGTTCCGAGAGCTTGATGGCCAGGCGATAGCTGGCCATGCCGATGGCGACGGGGTAAAGGATCAACATCGGTAGGCACGAATACACCTGGATCAGGCCGACATTGGGGTTGAACGAGGGGCCGAATACCAGCCAGGCCAGCGCGACGCCCACCAGTTGCGCGAGCATGCCCTGGATCATCAACTGTTTGCCGCCCGCCGCGACGTTATGCATGGTCATCATCGCGAGGATGGTCACTGCGGTCAGCGGTGTGAATTGCGTGGCTGCGGCCCAGAACCCACCGGACAGTGAGTCATAGAGCAGGTTGCGGCGCTCAGCCTGGTAGGGAAATGCCGAATGGCTCGACAGTTGGTACGCCAGGTGCGGCCAGATAAATGCGTTGAACAGCCACAGCGCCCAGATCCATCCGGGCATGGCCAGCGGGTACAGGGCGGCCAGCACGCAAATGCTGCCAACGCCCAGCCCGATAATGCGCGGCCGATAAATGCGCCGGGCAAATGACAGCCCTTTGCCTCGAAGGTTTTCCATAGATCCCTGCGTCAGATTTTTCTTTTTTTAAGTGGCGAAGGCGTAGGTTATTCAAAGGCCATTTACGCCAGATGACAGGCGATTATTGTCAGTTATTTACGTGGGAATAATCAGTGTCCTTCCGGGCCATTTGCGTGGAGATCCAGAGGGATTACGGTAAAAACGACTTCTGAGCGTCGTATTGGCGACACAAGGGCTTATCGGGGAAGGGGAGCAATCTCGTAGCCGGCCAGGAACAGGTCCATTGCCGACTCGATCACGTTGGCCTGGGTAGCCAAGTCCAGGGTGGGCTGGCCGAGGGTGATTTGCGGCCAAAAGGCGAACGCCTTGAGCAGGCTTTGCACCTGATGGGCGGCAAAGCACGGGTCAACGGGTTTGAGACGCCCGTCTTCCTGGGCGGCACGCACCCACAAAGTAAACCCTTCTTCGCGCTCGCTCAGGCGATTGACGATGTCCTGGGCGCGTTCAGGAGAGTGGATGGTCGCAGCAATCGCTACCCGGGCCAGGTCGAGGAAGTTGGCGTCCGACATCATTTTCATCTTCGCTTCCAACAGCACTCGCAACTGGTCGCGCAGGGGTTGTTGGCTGCTGTAGCTGACATCCAGTTGCGCCACGCTGCTGGCCCACAGTTTGTGCAGGATCTCGGTAAACAACTCCTCCTTGCTGGGGAAGTGGTTGTACACCGTGCGCTTGGAGACGCGGGCCGTGGCCGCAATCTTGTCCATGCTGGTGACCTCGAAACCGTTGTCGCGAAACTCGGCAATGGCTGCCGCCACAATGGCTTCGCGTTTACGGTCGGTGAGGCGTTGGGGTGCAGTCATGGGGCTATTCGGCTCTGGGAAGAAAATTACACTCGGTAGTTTACTTGGTACGGGTTTTGTTGCAATCTTGAAACTACACTGTGCAGTGTAGTTGTTGATCTGCATCAGCAGAACGTACCGGAGTCACTTTGTAATGGCCACGATCTCTAACCGTCTCGACACCCCCTCTGCCGCGCTCAAGCCATCCGAGCAGCAGCAAGGCCACTTCAACAATCATGCGCCGGTCAACCGTGCGGGCTTTGGCAAAACCCTGCAGATTTTCTGGAAGATGCTCTTTCACAAGCCCCGCAGTACGCGGCCCGTGGGGGAGATTCCGGTGCAGCGCCTGACGCGTGAACAATTGCAGAGTGCCCCGGACCACAGTGTCTACCGCCTGGGACATTCCACCGTCCTGCTGAAAATGCGTGGCAAGTTCTGGCTGACCGATCCGGTGTTCGCCCAGCGTGCCTCGCCTTTCAGTTGGGCCGGCCCCAAGCGCTTTCATCAGCCACCCATCAGCCTTGAAGAACTGCCGCCGATTGAGGCGGTGATCCTGTCGCACAACCATTACGACCACCTGGACCGCCAGGCGGTGGTGCAGTTAGCGGCCAAGACCCGCTATTTTCTAGCGCCGCTGGGCGTCGGCGACACCTTGATCAAATGGGGTGTAGCGCCCGACAAGGTGCGGCAACTGGATTGGTGGCAGGGCACCGAGGTGGACGGTATCCGTTTTGTCGCAACCCCGGCCCAGCACTTTTCCGGGCGTGGGCTGTTTGATGGCAACCAGACGCTGTGGGCCTCGTGGGTGATGATTGATGGCGCCCGGCGTATCTTTTTCAGTGGCGACACCGGCTACTTCGATGGCTTCAAGCGCATTGGCGAGCAATACGGGCCATTTGACCTGACGCTGATGGAAACGGGAGCTTACAACGTCGATTGGCCCCATGTGCACATGCAGCCCGAACAAACCTTGCAGGCCCATATCGACCTGAAGGGGCGCTGGTTGCTGCCGATCCACAATGGCACTTTTGATCTGGCATTCCATGCCTGGCATGAGCCGTTCGACTGCATCATGGCCCTGGCCTGGGAGCGCAATGTGTCGATTACCACGCCCGCCATGGGTCAGGCTTTCACGCTGGCGGCACCTGAGCGCGGGCATGCCTGGTGGCTGGACGTCGAGGCCCAGGTGACGCAACCGCTGGCGAGTTGAGGGTGTTTGCAACGTCCTGTCTGTAAAAGGGCTTTTCAACGTATTTCTGCCATGAGAACCGACCGGAAAAGGATGGGATGATCTCGGGGAATTCATTTCCTGGGAGTGGGCCTTGATGGAGGACAAATGTAGGAAAATCCTGGCGCCAGGTGCTGCCTGTTCAGGGGGGCTACCTTTGCTGCTCAACATCCTTAACGCAGTGCCTTGCGCGCCGATAGCCCCCGCTGGGTCGACGGACAATGGGGCAACACCTCGGGGTGGCATTGAGTTCCAGCCTGCCGCAGCACCTGTTGTCCAGGGCCCCAGGTTCGATGTCCCGGGGCCGATGATGAAGACTGTGCGTGATCCGTCGTTATCGCTCATAGCCCTGAGCGGCGTCGACCCTGCGGGCCCGGTCATGGTGGCAGTCCCGCCAGTCATGGAAAACAATGCAGCGAAATCTGCTCCTGTCCTGGCCGATTGGCGTATCGGTTTTGCCGACCAATATCTGCGCAACGGTGTGCGTGAAACGGTGGAGCACTCCAGCGGATTTCTCCAAGCCTTGGAGGTGTTAAAGGATGCCGGTGCCGAAGTGGTGCCAGTGCAGGCGCAGTTACCGGATGCCGCTGCGTATTTCTCCCTGGCGTCCAGCAACCAGATCGATGAGCGGGTGAGCGAACATCGCCTCGACGCGCTGGTGTCCGATGGCCAAAGCCCAGCTTTTCACGGCTTCTGCAAAACCGGATACCCAGGCGTATGCCAACTATTCAATGACGATCTCAACGGCACCAAGGTCGTGCTCTGGTTCTATGGTGCCCGCTGGGCGCGGGACTCGCTGTCGGCCTTGGTACGGATCTATCAACAGGCGATGCAGGCACGCGCCGGCATGTACGCGAGGTGAACCCGCTGCGCGGTCAGCGGGCCTATGCGCCGTTGGGATGAGGCGTATTCGACGATGTCGAGCCCAGCAGCCGTGCGATAAGGCTACGGCGACCAGGTTCGGCATCAGCCTGTGGTGTTGGGGAGCGACGCCCGCTCATGCCCCACCCCGGCGCAAACCCCGGGAAAAACACCAGGCCTTCGTGCTCAAGGCGAAATGCCAGGGCGATGCGGATGGCGTCATCCACCTCTTGATGGCTTTCAAAGCGCTGGACAGCGTCCACCCCAACCCCGGCGTGCCGGGCCAGGTCTTCCCGGCTCCAGCCCAGCAGCGCGCGGGCCTGCACACTGTGCCGTGGGGTGAACTGATGAAGGACGATTTGCTGATCTACGGTGGTGCTCACTGCCAGAGAGGACATGGGGGTTCTCCAGGAATCCAACGGGGGAGAACAAACTATACTGTGTTTTTGTACAGTTGTTTTGACCGTTCATCAACTCGATCATTTCCTGGATAGCTGGCCCGCGATTGGTGGACGCCTCAATTCATTTCTCCACCAGCCCCGGCGCCTCGCGGATCAGCAGGTGGTCAAGGTTCTGGATATCGGCGCTGAACACCCCGAATGTCTGCTCGGGGGTTTTCTTGCTCGGTACCTGTTTCAACTCCGGCGTCACCCCATAGAAGAAGCAATACAGCGGGCGTTCACTGTCTACAGCGGCCTTGATCTGCTCCAGGAACGCCTTGCGCTTGCGGTAGTTCTCGATCAGCTTTTTGTTCAGGTACACGTTGACGGAGTAGGGCTTCTTGTCGAGCCACACCTTTTTTTCGAAGTCGATGCGAAAGCTGCTGGTGTAGTCCTTGATCGCCTTGATCCGGCCCCAATAGATCAAGCCCTTGTTGTCTTGCAGGTATTCGATTTTCTTGAAAAACGCCCAATAGCTCGCGGTCTGCTCGCCGATCTTCAGCGGCATGCCCTTGAGCTTTTCCTTGTCGTCGATGTTGGACACGTAGCATTCGACCGGGTGGGCGAAGACGCTGGTCTTGTCTGGTGTGGTTTCGCTGGCACTGTGGGAAGTATTGGAGATTTCCGAAGGTGCTTTCGCCAGATCCTGTGGGAGAGTGTCTGTGGCGCCGCGGATGGCTGCCTTGCGTTCATACTGACGCCGAGTCAGCACAAATTCCGACGGAAAGTTCTCCTCGCGCCCATCCTCGGCTTCTCCTGGCACGGCTTTGTGACTGGCATAGCGGCAGCCGTCGATATGCCGGGTGCTGGGCAGGTTCTTGAAATGCGGGGTGCGCAGGTAATTGACGTTCTTTGCATTGAACGTACCCAGCACATTGCCCGTTGCAAACGCCGCACGGCAATCATCGTTGGGGCACAGGAAACTGTCCTTGTCGGAATCGAAGGCGGCGGTTTCGTCGAAATTCAGGTCGCGCACGTCATAGATCGACAGCTTTTCGTCCAGGCTCAGGCAATAGGCTGTGTCGAATTTCATCGGGGCGGGTCCGTGGGAAGATTCGCTATTAATAGCGGGGTTGTGCGGGTAGCACAAATGCCCGCTATCAAGACGCAACCCTTTCAACGCGTCTGAAAGGGCGGGTTCCAAGCGGCTTACGGCTTCGACTTGCCTCGACGCTTGGCCGAATGAAAATGCCGCCAATGCGCATCCTGCGCCGCCGCCAACAACTCGCGATCCCCGCGCGTGTCGCCCCAGGCCCTGAGCCGATACTCACCCAGGTCGCCATACACCGCTTCAAGCCGCAGCACCTTGTTCTCACAACGGCAGTTGTTACCTGTGAGGCGCCCACTCAACACCCCATCGACCACCTCAAGCTCGGTCCCGATCAGCTTGATCCCCAGGCGATCGGCAAAAGGTTGCAACACGATTGCCGGCGAAGCCGAACACAATGTCACTTCGGCACCGGAGCCGATCTCATCGGCCACCGACTGCAAACCGGCAGGGCGCATTAGCTTGTTCCAGTGGGTCTTGCAGTATTCCTCGGCTTTCTGTTGCACCCAGGCTTTCTCAACGCCGGTCATAAAGGTGCGAATCAACTGCGCCTTGAGCTCATCCCGGCTCATCCGGCGCAACAGAAAACGCAAGCCCGGCAGCGCCAGCTTGAGCATCCGGCGGTTGAATTCCTGCTTGCCGAAAGCAAACTTGAGAAACGGTACAAAACTGTCGTGGCGGGTCAGGGTGCCGTCGAAGTCGAACACTGAAAGTACCTTGGCGCCCACTGGGCCGGCTTCTAGCATGTCTGGGTTCACGGGGTGGCCTCGGTCCTATCTACTATTTTTTTGGAATGCATAAGCTGTGACCGCAGGAGTCTACTCCGGTATCAATCTGCTGATTCTCGAGTAAAACCCCGCAGTGAAATCATCCCGGTCACTCGACCGGTGACAACGCTGATGGCAATTGGGGCATAAGGCTACAGCATTGGAGATGCGATCCGAACCCTTACGGGCCAGGTGCTTGAGGTGATGTACTTCAAGAAATGGCAAGCCGGCTCCCATAAAAAAAGCCCTGGGTACGACCCCAGGGCTTTTTTCACGTCGCAACTATGAGCCGATCAATCCCAGCTCAACGCCCCACCGGTCTGATACTCGATCACCCGGGTCTCAAAGAAGTTCTTCTCTTTCTTCAAGTCCATGATCTCGCTCATCCACGGGAACGGGTTAGTGGTGCCTGGGTATTCTTCCTTCAAGCCGATCTGCGACAGACGACGGTTGGCGATGAACTTGAGGTAGTCCTCCATCATTGCCGCGTTCATGCCCAACACGCCGCGCGGCATGGTGTCGCGCGCGTATTCGATCTCCAGTTGGGTCCCTTGCAGGATCATCTGGGTCGCTTCTTCCTTCATCTCGGCATCCCACAGGTGTGGGTTTTCGATTTTGATCTGGTTGATCACGTCGATGCCGAAGTTCAGGTGCATCGACTCATCGCGCAGGATGTACTGGAACTGCTCGGCCACGCCGGTCATTTTGTTGCGTCGGCCCATGGACAGGATCTGGGTGAAGCCGCAGTAAAAGAAGATGCCTTCCAGCACGCAGTAGTAAGCGACCAGGTTGCGCAGCAGTTCTTTGTCGGTGTCGACAGTGCCGGTCTCGAATTTTGGATCGGAGATCGAACGCGTGTATTTCAGGCCCCAGGCGGCTTTTTTAGCGACCGACGGGATCTCGTGGTACATGTTGAAGATCTCGCCTTCATCCATGGCCAGCGATTCGATGCAGTACTGGTAGGCGTGGGTGTGGATCGCCTCTTCGAAGGCCTGGCGCAGGATGTACTGGCGGCACTCCGGGTTGGTGATCAGGCGGTACACGGCCAGCACCAGGTTGTTGGCGACCAGGGAGTCGGCGGTGGAGAAGAAGCCCAGGTTGCGCATGACGATGCGACGTTCGTCGTCGGTCAGGCCTTCGGGGTTTTTCCACAGGGCGATGTCGGCGGTCATGTTGACCTCTTGCGGCATCCAGTGGTTGGCGCAGCCGTCGAGGTACTTCTGCCAGGCCCAGTCGTACTTGAAGGGCACGAGTTGGTTGAGGTCGGCGCGGCAGTTGATCATGCGCTTTTCGTCAACGGCGACACGGGCGGAAGCGCCTTCCAACTCGGCGAGGCCTTCGGCGACGTCGAGTTTGTCCAGGGCGGCCTTGGCGCGCACGATGGCGGCGGAGTCATTGGCGGTGACGGCGCGGGCCTCGATGGCGGCGGCGGCACCGGCACCGTCGAGGCGGTCCATGTTGGCTTCGGTGGCGTGGCCGGCGTTGGCGCCTTTAGCGGCTACTTCGCCTTCTTCTTCTTTGTCGAATTCGTCCCAGCTCAGCATGACGTGTCGTCTCCTGCGTGAGGGCCAATGGTGCCCGTGTGAAACCGGATGGTTGGGTGTTCACACGGCCCAGGGGCCGCGGTGGATCTTTAAGGAATCGTTTGTTGCAACAGCTAGCGCAGGCATTAAACGGAATAGGGCTACGGGTGCTCTGCATGAGGTCTGAGGGGCGGAGCGACTGTGTCTTACTCCTGCGGGGCCTCAGGTCTGGCTCGTTACCCCATGTAAAGGGATATTACAGGCCCGATTTACCCGCGCATTATAGGGAAAAATTTGCCTTTGTGTTGCGGCGGATGGTCTCGGTGGGCCGCCAAATTGACGGTGTTTGCGGCCAGAGTGCGGGTTTGCAAGGGTTTGCCAGCTGCGGATTTTTTTGACGGGCGGTAGGCGCTGCTTTTAATGCGCCAGCCGCAGGTAGATTTGGCATCGCAGTTCTTGCGCCCCTTGGCGCAAGAACTGGCCGCAGGGCCTTACTGTGCCGCCGCCTGAATGCTCGCAAACATCTGTTTCCCGGCCTTGGCCGGATCCGCGTTTTTATCGCTCATAAAGTGGCTGACCACATCAAACACCGCCCCTTGCACTGCCTGGGAAGTCGACATGTTGAACGCCATGCTCGGGGCCAGGGTGCCGGCGTTTTCGGCTTCGGCGAAATCCTTGGCGGAGGCCTGGGCGCAACTGTCGAACTGGCTCATGTCCAGGCCCGTGATCACCGGGATGGAGCCTTTGTTCTGATTGAATACCGTTTGAAATTGCGGCTCCAGGGCGATCTTGGCCAGGTCGTCGCGCGCGGCATTGTTGCCCGGTGTGTCATTTTTGCTGGACAGCTTGAACATCGCCAGGGAGTCGATGGTGTAGCTATAGATGCCTTGGGAACCCGGGAAGGGCGCGCATTCATAATCGAGACCGGCCTTCTTGCCGGCGGCGCTCCATTCGCTCTTGGCCCAGTCGCCCATGATCTGCATGCCGGCCTGGCCCTTGATGACCTTGGCGGTCTCCATGTTCCAGTCCTGGCCCGTGCCGTCGGGGTCCATGTAGGTCTTGAGTTTGCGCAGTGCTACAAACACTTCGGTCATTTTCGGGCCGGTGAAGGTGGCTTCGTCGTGATCGATAAAGGCTTTCTTGAAGCCATCCGCGCCGAGGATGCTCAGCACCAGGCCTTCAAATACCGTGGTGTCCTGCCAGGGTTGGCCGCCGTGGGCGAGCGCAATAAAACCGGCGGCCTTGAGTTTGTCACCGGCGGCATACAGTTCTTCGAGGGTTTTCGGCGTCTGGGACACGCCGGCCTGCTTGAGTACCGTGGGGTTGGTCCAGAGCCAGTTGATACGGTGGATATTCAGCGGCACGGCGACATAGTGGCCATCATATTTCATCAGTTGGGCAATGCTCTGGGGCAACAGCTTGTCCCAGTGATTGGCCTTGGCCACGTCGTCGATACTGGTCAGCAAGCCCAGATTGCCCCATTCCTGGATATCCGGGCCCTTGATCTGAGCGGCGGAGGGCGGGTTGCCGGACACGGCGCGAGTCTTGAGCACCGTCATGGCCGCTGCGCCCCCGCCACCGGCTACGGCGCTGTTTTGCCAGGTATAGCCGTCTTTTTCGATCAGTTGCTTGAGCACGTCCGCAGACTTGGCTTCCCCGCCCGAGGTCCAGTAATGCACGACTTCCACGCTGCCCTTGCTCTGGGCCCCATGGGCGCTGACTGTGCAAAGGCTGGCGAGGGAGATGGCAACGGCAAGGCGATTGACGATTTTCATAGGGAGTGGCCCTTTTTTGTTTTTGTGGTGAGAGGAGGGTACTTATTCCAGCCCCAGCCCTTTGCGGCCGAGGGCGTTCAGTTGCGAGGTCATGAAGCGGTCGCTCCAGTGCTTTTCGTAGTCTTCGCGGGGGAAGTCATCCGGCGAGGCGCCTTGTTCGAAGGCCCGTAAAACATCCCTGGCATAACGCAGATTTTTCGGACACATGGGGGCGGCTGGTACGTACATCACATTGCCCCAGCCCTGCTGGTTTTCGACGGGGGCGACGCTATGGACTACATCGCAGTGCCACCACACCGAATCGCCAGCCTGCACGTCCGGAATCGGTGACATGCCCTGGACCAGCAGCGGGTGCCACTTCTCCAGGATCGGCAGCACCTTGCCTGGCGCAACGCCACACAGCTCATCCTCGGGCACGTCATCGAGCAGCGGGCGCAGTAGCAGGTAGGCCATGGCCTTGGGGATCGGCAAGGTATGCAGCACGCCCTGGTCGGCATTCATGTCGCACAGCGCGGTCCAACCCTGGAAGGTGCGAAAGGCCGAGCATTTGGTACCTGGGTAGGCATATTCATCGACTTCGGTACGATGGGCGGCGTCCCACGGGTCGTAGGATTTGAAGTCATTGCGGTAAATTTTCTCGAACACCTTCAGGTAGGCCGGGTGCAGCCAGCGCTCCAGCGCCCCGGAGTCGGTGTGCGGGCCCAGGCCTTTGGACGTGGTGCCGGGCGGGCGTCGCCGTACGCGGTCCGGGTACAGGGCGTTGGTGTCGGGGTCGAACCACTGCTGGCCGTGGGAGTCGATGGTCCACAGGCGGTTCAAGAACGATTGGGCGCAGCCCATGCGCTCATGCTGGCGCAGTTGCATCTGGGCCTTGGACCAGTAGATCGGGAAGATTTCCGGGCGCGAGGCTTCCAGGTTGCCGAAGAAGTTGTCGGCAGGGCCCCGGTAAACCGCGTCGAACTGGTTGTGGTCCAGGTAGTCCAGCAGGCTCTTGTCCCACCCCAGCACCTGCTGCCTGGGAAAGTGGTTGCGGATCACCAGGCAGCCTCGGCGCTTGATCAGCGCGCGTTGTTGTTCTGTGACCTGGCCGTTGGCGAGGGTGGCAAAGTCCAGTTCGGGCCAGGCCGAGCCGGTCAGGGCTTGCTGGGCCTTGATCGCGGCGATTTCCGTGGCGATAAAGGCGCTGACTTCGGCAAACAGCGCGGGCACGTCGCCGATCTGTGCGCGCAGTGCCTTTTTCATGGCGACGATGCTGCGTTTGTAGTCGTCAGGTAGCTCGGCACTTGCGAAGGATGGGGAATTGTTCATGGGGTGGCCTGCATTTTTATTATTCATGCAGGTATGGAATCACTCCGGACGGCCTGGACGGCAGCCTCATTTGGCGCGTTGAGCAATACGATTGTGGCGTTTGATCATGCGCCTACAGAAGAATCGGCTTAGCCGTGCCTGGCTGGAAGTGATGCCCATGCTGACCACGGAAGTCTGAAGGCGTCATGCCCTTTTGCGCCTTGAACTGACGGTTGAACAGGGCCTGGGACGCGTACCCGACCTGTTCGGCGATGGTGCTGACTGCCAGGTTGCCTTGCATCAACAGGGCGCAGGCGTGTCCGATGCGCAGCCGCACGATGTAGTCCAATGCTGTGCAGCGTGTGTGTTTGCGGAACATGCGGTGGAAGGCTGAAACGCTGACGCAGGCCATTTGTGCCAGCTCAGGGATGCTCAGGGGTTGCGCATAGTGGCCGTGCAGGTAGTCCAGGACCCGGCGGATGCGCGCATCTTCAATGATGTGAGGGGTTTGTTGCACGGCGATGCGCTGCGCCGCGACATCCCGTGACAGGGTATTGAGTACCGTCAGCAGGGAAATCAGGCGCTGGGAGGCGTCCTGCTCGACCATCGCCTCGATCACCGGGCGCAGGGCGCGCGAGGTGGCGTCGCTGAAACTCAGTGCATGCCGCGCGGCCGCCAGCAGGACGCGGGTCGAGGCCATTTCCGGAAACAATTTGACCAGCGAATCGGCCCAGGCTTCAGAAAACCAGATGACCAGGGCGATGTGCGGTTGAGTCGGGTCGATAGTCTCGGCCGACGACCAGCTATGGGGAACATTCGGGCCCACCAGCACCAGGTCGCCATCATCGTAGCGTGCCACATCGTTGCTGATGTAACGGTGCCCACGACTGTTGAGGGTGAGGGTCAGCTCGTACTCAGGGTGGTGATGCCACTCAAACGGGATCGCCTGTGGCAGGCGCCTGTTGAGCAGGGTCCAGGAGGTGTTGGCCTCGGTGGGGATTTTCTCGAAACTGGCTCTCATGAACCCATCCTGCTGTGCAGAGGGAATAGCAACGCCACAATCGTAGCATTCGGTTCAAGCGAGAAGGGGAAGGTGCCGTGAACAAGTCTCTTTGCCGCAAGAACGATTCCTTGCGGCGAACATTGCCAGGTTAGGTTCTAACTAACTAAGTTATTAACCGTTAGAGCAACCGTTACCCATGACTTTGTAATTAAGAATATGACGCTGGCCTTGGTGATCTTCATATTCCATGCGTGCTGGAACAACTTCGCAGACATTCGGAATGGAACTCATGGACACCACCTTGGCAATATCCAGATCAGTGGCGTAGGTGTATTCCTCAACAATAGCGGTGTGCTGGCTGGCTACGTCAGTCGGGATCTCGTCGGCCAGGGCGGCGGTGGCGCACAGGCTGGCAAGGGCCATAACTAATAAAGCTTTCATTTCCAATTTACCTTTTTACAGTCGAAGGGGGTCACGGGGCCCTTGTGAGGCCACGTGTGTAACTTAAGTAGAGAGTTCGGATTAACGTGCCTTCGTGGGGGCTGCAACTTGGTTAATCACAGTGCCTTGTTGGCGAGGTTGATTTTAGGCGCCTGGGTTGCATTCATATACCCGTACTTTTGATAAACACTTTTGGTGGTTTTCGTAACAATCCACGACAGAGGTTTTTTCCGGTAGCGCAAAACGCGCTACAGGCCCCGAACCAGAGCGGTGCACGCACATATCAGGGCAATTTGTAGGGGCTTGTTACTACCATCGTCGAATGGTTCTATAGGCCTGCCCCGGCTACAACAGGGCCATACAACAACAACTATAGTCACCGAGGTAAGAAAGATGAGTGCGGCTTCCCTGTACCCCGTTCGCCCCGAAGTAGCAGCCAACACGCTGACTGACGAGGCGACCTACAAGGCCATGTACCAGCAGTCGGTGGTCAACCCCGACGGCTTCTGGCGCGAGCAAGCCAAGCGTCTTGACTGGATCAAGCCTTTCACCACGGTCAAGCAGACCTCGTTCGACGACCACCATGTCGATATCAAGTGGTTTGCTGACGGCACCCTCAACGTTTCCTACAACTGCCTGGACCGTCACCTCGCCGAGCGCGGCGACCAGGCGGCGATCATCTGGGAGGGCGACGATCCTTCCGAAAGCCGCACCATCACCTACCGCGAGCTGCACGAACAAGTCTGCAAGTTCGCCAACGCCCTGCGCGGCCAGGATGTGCACCGCGGTGACGTGGTGACCATCTATATGCCGATGATCCCTGAAGCTGTGGTCGCCATGCTGGCCTGTACCCGCATCGGCGCGATCCACTCGGTGGTGTTCGGCGGTTTCTCCCCTGAAGCCCTGGCCGGTCGCATCATCGACTGCAAATCCAAGGTGGTGATCACCGCCGACGAAGGCATTCGTGCCGGCAAGAAGGTACCGCTCAAGGCCAACGTCGACGACGCGCTGACCAACCCGGAAACCAGCAGCATCCAGAAAGTCATCGTGTGCAAGCGCACCAATGGCCAGATCAAGTGGAACCAGCATCGCGACATCTGGTACGAAGACCTGATGAAAGTGGCGGGCACGGTCTGCGCGCCAAAAGAGATGGGCGCCGAAGAAGCGCTGTTCATCCTTTACACCTCCGGTTCCACCGGCAAGCCCAAGGGCGTGCAGCACACCACCGGCGGCTACCTGTTGTACGCCGCCCTGACCCACGAGCGCGTGTTCGACTACCGCCCGGGCGAAGTCTACTGGTGCACCGCCGACGTCGGCTGGGTCACTGGCCACACCTACATCGTCTATGGTCCGCTGGCCAATGGCGCGACCACACTGCTGTTCGAAGGCGTGCCGAACTACCCGGACATCACGCGGGTCGGGAAAATCGTCGACAAGCACAAGGTCAATATCCTCTACACCGCGCCGACCGCGATCCGCGCGATGATGGCTTCCGGCACCGCCGCCTGCGAAGGTATCGATGGCAGCAGCTTGCGCCTGTTGGGTTCGGTGGGTGAGCCGATTAACCCGGAAGCGTGGGACTGGTACTACAAGAACGTCGGCCAATCCCGTTGCCCGATTGTCGACACCTGGTGGCAGACCGAAACTGGCGCGACCCTGATGAGCCCGTTGCCGGGCGCTCACGCGCTCAAGCCGGGGTCGGCGGCACGTCCGTTCTTTGGCGTGGTGCCAGCGTTGGTGGACAACCTGGGCAACATCATCGAGGGCGCTGCCGAAGGCAACCTGGTGATCCTCGATTCGTGGCCGGGCCAGGCGCGTACCCTGTACGGCGACCATGACCGTTTTGTCGACACTTACTTCAAGACCTTCCGTGGCATGTACTTCACCGGCGACGGCGCGCGTCGCGATGAAGACGGCTACTGGTGGATCACCGGTCGCGTGGATGACGTGCTCAACGTTTCCGGGCACCGCATGGGCACCGCCGAGATCGAAAGCGCCATGGTCGCCCACCCCAAAGTCACCGAGGCGGCCGTGGTCGGCGTGCCTCACGACATCAAGGGCCAGGGCATCTATGTGTATGTCACCTTGAAAAACGGTGAGGAGCCGACCGAAGCGCTGCGCCTGGAACTGAAGAACTGGGTGCGCAAGGAGATCGGCCCGATTGCATCGCCGGACGTGATCCAGTGGGCACCAGGCTTGCCTAAGACCCGGTCGGGGAAAATCATGCGCCGTATCCTGCGCAAAATTGCCACGGCCGAGTATGACGGGCTGGGGGATATCTCCACCCTGGCTGATCCAAGTGTGGTGCAGCATCTGATCGATACCCACAAGACCATGAACGTCGCGTAAGCGGGTTTATGGGACCAAGCCCCATCCGGTGTAGGCCGGATGGGGCTTTTTTGTGGGGCCTCACTATGAAATACCATCAATGTAGGAGCCGGCTTGCCGGCGATAACGGTGGGTCAGTCAGCCCATTTGATACAGGCCCACTGCTATCGCTGGCAAGCCAGCTCCTACATTGGATGGTGGGGGATGACAGACCGTCCTCAGCACCAAGCCAATAAATATCGGTTTATCTAGTAGGACGTTTCTGAATGTTACCCAGTGGTGCAAATGTGTAACCTTGCGCCCAAACATGAGGCAAAGTGCTACATCCACGCCCCGAAAACGCCCGTTTTAGACACCCTGAAAAATTAGATCAAACGCTACACTTGCCGGAATAGAAGGGTTTGCGAATAATAGGCCCGCAATTTGCAGCGATAATAGGTTTAATATCTTTTGCCTCTGCATAAAAATCAGGGGTTGTCAATGGGTTGGGGTCGCTTTCTCGGTGCTTCTGTAAATTGTTGTCGCATTGAGGAAATATCGGCTTCCGGCCTGTCGTTAGAATGCCGATCACTCGCTCGTCGTCGCCGTGTTGAACTGGTGTAGGACGCAGCACCGCTATTCGGTTTCACTCAGTCGCATCGTGGGCCATGGCTCATACTGCTGTTTTTGTCCTATACCGATGGAGTCCCAAGATGAAGAAACTCGTGCTGTTGGGCGCCCTGGCGCTGTCCGTGCTGTCCATGCAGGCCTTCGCTGAAGAGAAACCGCTGAAAATTGGTATCGAAGCAGCCTACCCTCCGTTTGCCTCGAAGGCGCCGGACGGCAGTATCGTCGGTTTTGACTACGACATCGGCAACGCCCTGTGCGAAGAGATGAAGGTCAAGTGCACCTGGGTCGAGCAAGAATTCGATGGCCTGATCCCGGCGCTTAAAGTGCGCAAGATCGACGCAATCCTGTCGTCCATGTCCATCACTGACGACCGCAAGAAGTCCGTGGATTTCACCAACCGCTACTACCTGACCCCGGCACGCCTGGTGATGAAGGACAGCGTTACCGTCAGCGACAGCCTGGTTGAGCTCAAGGACAAGAAGATCGGCGTACAGCGCGGTTCGATCCATGACCGTTTCGCCAAGGAAGTCCTGGCGCCTAAAGGTGCGACCATCGTTCCCTACAGCACCCAGAACGAAATCTACCTGGACGTGGCGGCCGGTCGCCTTGATGGCACCGTGGCTGATGCGACCCTGCTTGAAGACGGTTTCCTGAAGACCGACTCAGGCAAAGGCTACGCGTTCGTAGGCCCTGCGTTCACCGACGCCAAATACTTCGGCGATGGCATTGGTATCGCGGTACGTAAAGGCGACAAGGCCAACCTGGACCGCATCAACGCAGCCATCGCCGCGATCCGCGCCAATGGCAAGTACAAAGAAATCGAGAAAAAGTATTTCAACTTCGATATTTACGGCGCTGACGCCAAGTAAACCTTCGCAGTTGTCTGTCCAGAATGGCGCAAGCACCAGGGTCTCTGAAGTTTGCGCCATTTTTTCATCCGCCTTTTCGAGGACCTGAATCATGTTGAAAGGCTACGGGGCCGTTATCCTCGATGGCGCATGGTTGACGCTTCAGCTCGCCTTGTCGTCCATGGCCTTGGCCATTGTTCTGGGTCTGATTGGGGTCGCATTGCGCCTGTCGCCGGTACGCTGGCTGGCTTGGCTGGGTGACCTGTACTCCACGGTGATCCGCGGGATCCCCGACCTGGTGCTGATCCTGCTGATTTTCTACGGTGGCCAGGACCTGCTCAACCGCGTCGCGCCGCTACTGGGCTACGACGACTATATTGACTTGAACCCCTTGGCCGCCGGTATCGGCACCCTGGGTTTCATCTTTGGCGCCTACCTGTCGGAAACTTTCCGCGGTGCGTTCATGGCCATCCCCAAGGGCCAGGCCGAAGCGGGCATGGCCTATGGCATGAGCCCGTTCCAGGTGTTTTTCCGGGTGATGGTGCCGCAGATGATCCGGCTGGCAATCCCCGGCTTTACCAACAACTGGCTGGTACTGACCAAGGCCACCGCGCTGATTTCGGTGGTGGGCCTGCAAGACATGATGTTCAAGGCCAAGCAGGCGGCAGATGCCACCCGCGAACCTTTTACCTTCTTCCTCGCGGTGGCGGCGATGTACCTGGTGATCACCAGCGTCTCGTTGCTGGCCCTGCGTTATCTTGAGAAGCGCTACTCGGTAGGCGTAAAGGCGGCTGATCTATGATCTTCGACTACAACGTCATCTGGGAGGCCATGCCGCTGTACCTTGGCGGCTTGCTGACCACCCTGAAATTGCTGTTGATCTCGCTGTTCTTCGGCCTGCTTGCCGCCGTGCCCCTGGGCCTGATGCGAGTGTCCAAACAACCGCTGGTCAATGGCGCGGCCTGGCTCTACACCTATGTGATCCGCGGTACGCCGATGCTGGTGCAGTTGTTTTTGATCTACTACGGCCTGGCCCAGTTCGAAGCGGTGCGCGAGAGTTTCCTCTGGCCGTGGCTGTCCAGCGCGACCTTCTGTGCGTGCCTGGCCTTTGCCATCAATACCAGCGCCTACACCGCCGAGATCATCGCCGGTAGCCTCAAGGCCACGCCCCATGGCGAGATCGAAGCGGCCAAGGCCATGGGCATGTCGCGCTACAAGCTGTACCGCCGCATCCTGCTGCCCTCGGCCCTGCGCCGGGCGCTGCCGCAGTACAGCAACGAGGTGATCATGATGTTGCAGACCACCAGCCTGGCCTCCATCGTCACCCTGATCGACATCACCGGTGCCGCTCGCACGGTGAACGCCCAGTACTACCTGCCGTTCGAAGCCTATATCACCGCTGGCCTGTTCTATCTGTGCCTGACGTTCATCCTGGTGCGCCTGTTCAAGCTGGCCGAGCGCCGCTGGTTGAGCTACCTGGCTCCTCGGAAGCACTGATATGGAACGCATCGAGCACGTACTGCCCTGGGGGCACCTGGGTTGCGAGCGCCAGTTGACGGTGTTCCGTTTCGGCCATGGCGAGCGCAAGGCGTATATCCAGGCCAGCCTGCACGCCGATGAGTTGCCGGGGATGCGCGCGGCCTGGGAGCTGAAAAAGCGCCTGGCCGAACTCGAAGCGCAGGGCGCCCTCAACGGTGTGATCGAGCTGGTGCCGGTGGCCAACCCGATGGGCCTGGGTCAGCTGCTGCAAGGCAGCCACCAGGGGCGTTTCGAGGTCGGCACCGGGAAGAACTTCAACCGTGATTTCGTCGAGTTGAGCGAGCCGGTTGCTGCCTTGCTGGAAGGCAGGCTGGGAGATGATCCCCACGCCAATGTGCGCATGATCCGCCAGGCAATGAGCGATGCGCTCAATGCACTGCCCGAGCCGAGCAGTCAGTTGCAAGGTATGCAGCGGGTTTTGCTGAGCCATGCCTGTACTGCCGATGTGGTCCTCGACCTGCACTGCGACGCTGAAGCCGCGCTGCACATGTACGCGCTGCCCCAGCACTGGCCGCAGTGGCGTTCGTTGTCGGCGCATTTGAATGTGAAGGTCGGCCTGTTGGCGGAAGATTCCGGCGGCAGCTCGTTCGATGAGGCCTGCTCGTTGCCGTGGCTGCGTTTGTCACGGGCGTTCCCCGAGGCGCAGATCCCTCTGGCATGCCTGGCGACGACCCTGGAGCTGGGCGGTCAGGCCGATACCGGTCGGGATGAGGCGATCTTCCACGCCGAAGGTATCCTCGCGTTCCTCGCCGAACAGGGCCTGATCAAGGGAGAGTGGCCGGCGCCGCAACATGAACCGTGTGAAGGCGTGCCCTTCGAAGGCACTGAATTGCTGTTCGCGCCCCACGCCGGGGTGATCAGTTACTTGCGTAAAGCCGGTGACTGGGTGGAAACCGGCGAGCCGATTTTTGAAGTGATTGATCCTTTGGCCGACCGCGTCAGCATTGTTTGCGCGGGCACGTCAGGGGTGTTGTTTGCCGTTGAACGGCTGCGTTATGCCCAAGCGGGTTTCTGGCTGGCCAAGGTGGCGGGGCGCGAAGCGCTGCGTCACGGGCGCTTGCTCAACGACTGACCAACTGTTTTTGTGAGAACCGACCGCATGTACAAACTTGAAGTCCAAGACCTGCATAAACGCTATGGCAGTCATGAAGTGCTCAAAGGCGTGTCCCTGGCCGCCGCGGCCGGTGATGTGATCAGCATCATCGGTTCCAGTGGCTCGGGCAAAAGCACCTTTTTGCGCTGCATCAACCTGCTGGAGCAGCCTCACGCCGGCAAGATCCTGCTCAATAACGAAGAGCTGAAGCTGGTGGCCAACAAGGACGGCGCGATGAAAGCCGCCGACCCCAAGCAGTTGCAGCGTATGCGTTCGCGTCTGTCGATGGTGTTCCAGCATTTCAACCTGTGGTCGCACATGACCGCGCTGGAAAACGTCATGGAAGCCCCGGTGCATGTGCTGGGCATGTCGAAAAAAGACGCCCGTGAAAAGGCCGAGCACTACCTGGCCAAAGTCGGCGTGGCTCATCGCAAGGATGCCTTCCCCGGCCATATGTCCGGTGGCGAGCAGCAGCGCGTGGCGATTGCCCGGGCGCTGGCGATGGAGCCTGAGGTGATGCTGTTTGACGAGCCGACCTCGGCCCTTGACCCGGAGCTGGTCGGCGAAGTGTTGAAGGTCATGCAGGACCTGGCCCTGGAAGGCCGGACGATGGTGGTAGTGACCCACGAAATGGGCTTTGCCCGTGAAGTGTCCAACCAGTTGGTGTTCCTGCACAAAGGCATTGTCGAAGAGCGCGGCAACCCGCGTGAAGTGCTGGTCAACCCGCAGTCCGAGCGGTTGCAGCAGTTCTTGTCCGGTAGCTTGAAGTAAACAAGGCTGCGTTTATGCACTGAAATAGTGCATGCTTCGCAGCCTTGAGGTTGGCCTCGATTCCTTGTAGGAGCCGGCTTGCCGGCGATAGCGGTAAGCCAGTCCCACCGCTATCGCCGGCAAGCCAGCTCCCACATTAGATCTCTGTTTGTTTTGAGATTTGTGTTGGTTTACGGGCTAGCATTGGCCCTTGTCTTCATTACCGTTTTCGTTTCGGATAGCCCTCCATGACAGCCCATCGCATTGGTTTCCTGATTTGGCCCAGCACTAAAGCCCTGACGCTTGCGCTGGCTGAGGAGGCCTTGCGTGTGGCCCAGCGGGTGCATCCAGACGTGGTCTACGAGGTGTCATTCCTGCAGGCCGAGCCGCCGGTCGAGGGTGACTGGAGGCTGCCCGGCGAACCCTGGGCCGGCAAGCTGGAGGGCTTCCAGAAGCTGTTCCTGCTGGCCGACGAGCCGCCCACCGTGATCGCGTCCCAGTTGGGCACCGCACTCAAACAACTGGTGCGTGCCGGCTGCGTGATCGGCGGCTTGTCGGCGGGCGTGTATCCGTTGGCGCAACTGGGTTTGCTCGACGGCTATCGCGCCGCCGTGCACTGGCGCTGGCAGGATGACTTTGCCGAGCGCTTCCCCAAGGTCATCGCCACCAGCCATTTGTTCGACTGGGACCGTGATCGCCTGACCGCCTGCGGTGGCATGTCGGTGCTCGACCTGCTGCTGGCGGTGTTGGCCCGTGATCACGGTGCCGAACTGGCCGGTGCGGTCTCCGAAGAATTGGTGGTAGAGCGCATCCGCGAAGGTGGCGAACGCCAGCGCATTCCATTGCAGAACCGCCTGGGGTCCAGCCATCCGAAGCTGACCCAGGCAGTGTTGCTGATGGAAGCCAATATCGAAGAGCCGCTGACCACCGACGAAATCGCCCAGCATGTGTGCGTGTCGCGACGACAACTGGAGCGCATCTTCAAGCAGTACCTCAACCGCGTTCCCAGCCAGTACTACCTGGAGCTGCGCCTGAACAAGGCGCGCCAGATGCTGATGCAAACCAGCAAATCGATCATCCAGATCGGCCTGTCCTGCGGCTTCTCCTCGGGGCCGCACTTTTCCAGCGCCTACCGCAACTTCTTCGGCGCCACCCCCCGTGAAGATCGCAACCAGCGGCGCAGCAGCAGCCCGTTCGAGTTGTCGTCGGTGCCATCCGAGCGCGGCTGAGCAGGGCCTTGCCCTGCGGATGCAGCTGAGCAAAATTCCCACGGCACTGCCGCAACCGCCTGTCTTCTGTTTAAACTGCGCCATTGCGAAGCTATTTGTCGCATTGGCGTAAACCCGCGTAAAACGGGGGTTGGCGCTATAAGAAGTTGTCGCTTGGCGGCAAGGCCGCGCTGAAAACTGTCCTTACAATCCCTGCATCGCCCGCCAGTTCCAGGCAGGCGTTCCTCTTCAGGAGACTCCGATGTCCGTTGAGCAAGCCCCGGTGCAACGTGCCGATTTCGACCAGGTCATGGTGCCCAACTATGCCCCTGCCGCCTTTATCCCTGTGCGTGGCGAAGGTTCCCGCGTGTGGGACCAGTCGGGTCGCGAGCTGATCGATTTTGCCGGCGGCATCGCAGTGAACGTGCTGGGCCATGCCCACCCGGCGCTGGTCGGCGCATTGACCGCCCAGGCCAACAAGCTGTGGCACGTCTCCAACGTCTTCACCAACGAGCCGGCCCTGCGCCTGGCCCATAAGCTGATCGACGCCACCTTTGCCGAGCGTGTGTTCTTCTGCAACTCGGGTGCTGAAGCCAACGAGGCCGCCTTCAAGCTGGCCCGTCGCGTGGCGTTCGACCGTTTCGGCAGCGAGAAATACGAGATCATCGCCGCCCTGAACAGCTTCCACGGGCGCACCCTGTTTACGGTCAACGTCGGTGGCCAGTCGAAGTACTCCGATGGTTTCGGTCCTAAAATCACCGGCATCACCCACGTTCCTTATAACGACCTGGACGCGCTGAAAGCCGCGGTGTCGGACAAGACCTGCGCCGTGGTGCTGGAACCGATCCAGGGCGAAGGCGGCGTGTTGCCGGCTGAGCTTGCGTACCTGCAAGGTGCCCGCGACCTGTGTGACGCCAACAACGCGCTGCTGGTGTTCGACGAAGTGCAGACTGGCATGGGCCGCAGTGGCCATCTGTTTGCCTACCAGCACTACGGCGTGGTGCCCGACATCCTCACCAGCGCCAAGAGCCTGGGCGGCGGCTTCCCGATTGCCGCGATGCTGACGCGCGAAGACCTGGCCAAGCACCTGGTGGTCGGCACCCACGGCACCACCTACGGCGGCAACCCGCTGGCATGCGCGGTGGCCGAAGCGGTGATCGACGTGATCAACACCCCCCAGGTGCTGGCCGGCGTCAATGCCAAGCACGAGCTGTTCAAGGCCCGCCTGGAGCAGATCGGCCAGCAATACGGGATCTTCACCCAAGTACGTGGCATGGGCCTGCTGCTCGGTTGCGTATTGAGCGACGCGTTCAAGGGCAAGGCCAAGGACGTGTTCAACGCGGCCGAGAAAGAAAACCTGATGATCCTGCAGGCCGGCCCGGACGTGGTGCGTTTTGCGCCAAGCCTGGTGGTGGAAGAGGCGGACATCAATGAAGGTCTGGACCGCTTTGAACGTGCTGTAAAAACGCTGACGCAAGCTTGATAGATACACATTTATCTAACGAACCGGATCAAATGTGCGAGCGGGCTTGCCCGCGATAGCGATCTGTCAGTCGACGTTGTTGTGACTGGCCCACCGCAATCGTGGGCAAGCCCGCTCCCACATTGGAACCTGGGTGATTCCAGGTTCAGTGTCCGGCATTTTTTTATGAAGTTTTCGAGTTAAGGAGTGACACCATGCTGGTGATGCGCCCCGCGCAAATGGCTGATCTGGGCGAGGTACAGCGTCTGGCTGCGGACAGCCCGATTGGTGTCACCTCCCTGCCGGATGACGTTGAACGCCTGAGCGACAAAATCGCCGCCAGCGAAGCGTCCTTCGCCGCCGAAGTGAGTTTCAACGGTGAAGAAAGCTATTTCTTTGTCCTCGAAGACACCGTCGCCGGCAAGCTGGTGGGCTGTTCGGCCATCGTTGCCTCGGCCGGTTATTCCGAGCCGTTCTACAGCTTTCGCAACGAGACCTTCGTCCACGCGTCCCGCGAACTGAAGATCCACAACAAGATTCACGTCCTGTCCCAGTGCCACGACCTGACCGGCAACAGCTTGCTGACCAGCTTCTACGTGGTGCCGGAACTGGTGGGTTCGGCCTGGTCGGAGCTCAACTCCCGTGGCCGCCTGCTGTTTGTCGCAAGCCACCCCGAGCGCTTTGCCGACTCGGTGGTGACCGAGATTGTCGGCTACAGCGACGAGAACGGTGATTCGCCGTTCTGGGATGCCATCGGCCGCAACTTCTTCGACCTCAACTACGCCGCCGCCGAGCGCCTGTGCGGGTTGAAGAGCCGCACCTTCCTCGCCGAGCTGATGCCCCACTACCCGATCTACGTGCCGCTGTTGCCCGACGAAGCCCAGGAAGCCATGGGCCAGGTGCACCCGCGTGCGCAGATCACCTTCGACATCCTGATGCGCGAAGGTTTTGAAACCGATCATTACATCGACATCTTCGACGGTGGCCCGACCCTGCATGCGCGGGTCTCGGGCATCCGTTCGATCGCCCAGAGCCGCGTGGTGCCGGTGAAGATCGGCGAGATGGTCAAGGGCGTCGGCCGCCAGTACCTGGTGAGCAACGCGCAGTTGCAGGATTACCGCGCAGTGATGCTGGAACTGGACTACGCGCCGGGCAAGCCGGTGACCCTGGACCTGGAAGCGGCCGAAGCCCTGGGCGTCGGCGAAGGCGCCAGCGTGCGCCTGGTAGCGGTTTAAAAAGCAGAGTTTCGCGGGTGGCTGCAAAGCGGCCCGTCTGAGGAGATAGCATGATCGTTCGTCCCGTACGCAGCAGCGATTTACCGGCCCTGATTGATCTGGCGCGCAGCACCGGCACCGGCCTTACCACTTTGCCGGCCAATGAAGAGCGCCTGACCCACCGGGTTGGCTGGGCTGAAAAGACCTTTCGCGGCGAAGCCGGGCGTGGTGATGCCGACTACCTGTTCGTGCTGGAAAACGACGAAGGCCGGGTGGTGGGGATTTCCGCCATCGCTGGCGCCGTCGGCCTGCGTGAGCCGTGGTACAACTTCCGGGTCGGCCTGACGGTCAGCGCCTCCCAGGAACTGAACATCTATCGCGAGATTCCTACGCTGTTCCTGGCCAACGACCTGACGGGCAACTCCGAGCTGTGCTCGTTGTTCCTGCATGCCGATTACCGCAACGGCCTCAACGGCCGCATGCTGGCCAAGGCACGGATGCTGTTCATTGCTGAATTCCCGCAGCTGTTTGGCAACAAGATCATTGCCGAGATGCGCGGGGTGTCCAACGACGCCGGGCGTTCGCCGTTCTGGGAAAGCCTGGGCCGGCACTTCTTCAAGATGGAGTTCAGCCAGGCTGACTATCTCACCGGCGTAGGTAACAAGGCGTTCATTGCCGAGCTGATGCCCAAGTTCCCGCTGTACACCTGCTTTTTGTCCGAGGACGCGCGCAACGTGATCGGCAAGGTCCATCCCGACACCGAGCCGGCCCTGAGCATGCTCAAGAGCGAAGGCTTCAGCTACCAGGGCTACGTCGATATCTTCGACGCGGGCCCTGCGGTGGAGTGTGAGACCAGCAAGATCCGCGCGGTGCGTGACAGCCAGGCGCTGGTGCTGGCCATCGGCACGCCGGGGGACGACGCCACGCCGTTCCTGATGCATAACCGTAAACGTGAAGAGTGCCGCATCACCGCCGCACCGGCGCGCCTGGCTGCGGGCACCCTGGTGGTCGATCCGCTGACCGCCAAGCGCCTGCAACTGGTGGCCGGTGATCAAGTGCGTGCCGTACCGTTGTCTGCTGCCCGGGAGTCGAAATAATGAATTCGTTGTATATCGCAGGGAGCTGGCTGGCTGGCCAGGGTGAACGCTTTGAGTCGCTGAACCCGGTGACCCAGCAGGTGATCTGGGCCGGCAATGGCGCCAGTGTCGAGCAGGTCGAGTCCGCCGTGCAGGCTGCGCGCCAGGCATTCCCGGCCTGGGCCAAGCGCCCCCTGGAAGAGCGCATCAGCGTGCTGGAAACCTTTGCCGCCACCTTGAAGAGCCGCGCCGATGAAATCGCCCGCTGCATTGGCGAAGAAACCGGCAAGCCGCTGTGGGAGTCGGCCACCGAAGTTACCAGCATGGCCAACAAAATCGCGATCTCGGTGCAGAGCTACCGCGAACGTACCGGCGAGAAGAGCGGCCCCCTGGGCGACGCCACGGCGGTGTTGCGCCACAAGCCTCACGGCGTGGTCGCAGTGTTCGGTCCTTACAACTTCCCCGGCCACTTGCCCAACGGGCATATCGTCCCGGCCTTGCTCGCGGGCAATACCGTGTTGTTCAAGCCGAGCGAGCTGACCCCTAAAGTGGCCGAGCTGACGGTACAGTGCTGGATCGAAGCCGGCCTGCCGGCGGGTGTCTTGAACCTGCTGCAAGGCGCGCGGGAGACCGGGATCGCCCTGGCCTCCAATCCAGGTATCGACGGCCTGTTCTTCACCGGTTCCAGCCGCACCGGCAATCACCTGCACCAGCAGTTCGCCGGGCGCCCGGACAAGATCCTCGCGCTGGAAATGGGCGGCAACAACCCGCTGGTGGTGGACCAGGTGGCCGATGTGGATGCAGCGGTCTACACCATCATCCAGTCGGCCTTTATTTCTGCTGGCCAGCGCTGCACCTGTGCCCGGCGGCTGCTGGTGCCGGAAGGCGCCTGGGGCGACGCACTGCTGGCGCGCCTGGTTGCCGTCAGTGCGACCATTGCCGTGGGGGCCTTTGACCAGCAACCACCGCCATTCATGGGCTCGGTGATTTCCCTGGGCGCGGCCAAGGCCTTGATGGAAGCCCAGGAACTGATGCTGGCCAACGGCGCCGTGGCGCTGCTGGAAATGACCCAGCCCCAGGCGCAGGCAGCCTTGCTGACACCTGGCATCATCGACGTGACCGCCGTAACTGAGCGCGAGGACGAAGAGCTGTTCGGCCCGTTGCTGCAAGTGGTTCGCTACACGGATTTCGAAGCGGCGATCAGCGAGGCCAACAACACTCAATACGGTTTGGCCGCAGGGTTGCTGTCGGACTCCGAGGCGCGCTACCAGCAGTTCTGGCTGCAAAGCCGTGCGGGTATCGTCAACTGGAACAAACAGCTGACCGGCGCGGCGAGCACCGCGCCATTTGGTGGGGTAGGGGCGTCGGGCAATCATCGCGCCAGTGCCTATTACGCGGCAGATTACTGCGCATACCCGGTGGCATCCCTGGAGACACCGAGCCTGGTCTTGCCAGCCGCGCTGACGCCGGGTGTAACGCTGAACTAAATGTGGGAGCGGGCTTGTGTGGGAGCTGGCTTGCCTGCGATGCGGGCACCTCGGTCTTTCAGCCAGACCGAGGGGATGCCATCGCAGGCAAGCCAGCTCCTACACAAGCCAGCACCTGCAGTTGATCGGGTTTGCAAAGACAGGTTTGTGGTGTGTTGAAGACCTTTGATGCCTATAAAAACAGATGTTCGTGGAGCCTCGCCGATGAAATCCTGTGAAGTCAATTTTGACGGTCTCGTGGGGCCGACCCATAACTACGGCGGTTTGTCCTACGGCAACGTCGCGTCCCAGAGCAACAGCCAGCAATCTTCCAACCCCAGGGAAGCGGCGCTGCAGGGCCTGGCGAAAATGAAAGCCCTGATGGACATGGGCTTTGTGCAAGGTGTGCTTGCTCCCCAGGAACGTCCGGATGTCGCCGCGCTGCGCAGCCTTGGCTTTGCCGGCACAGACGCCCAGGTGATCCAGCAGGCGGCCAAGCACGCCATGCCGTTGCTGGTGGCCAGTTGTTCGGCCTCGAGCATGTGGGTGGCCAACGCCGCCACGGTCAGCCCGAGCGCCGACACGTTTGACGGCCGTGTGCATTTCACCGCCGCCAACCTCAACTGCAAATACCACCGCAGCATCGAACACCCGACCACCAGCCGCGTGCTCGGGGCGATGTTTGCCGATCAGCAGCACTTCGCCCACCACGCCGCGTTGCCGGCCGTGGCGCAGTTCGGTGACGAAGGCGCCGCCAACCACACCCGCTTCTGCCGCGAATATGGCGAGGCGGGCGTGGAGTTTTTCGTGTTCGGCCGCAGTGCGTTCGACACCCGCTACCCAGCGCCGCAAAAGTACCCGGCGCGCCAGACCCTCGAAGCGTCCCAGGCGGTTGCGCGTTTGCATGGCCTGCAGGATGACGGTGTGGTCTACGGCCAGCAGAACCCGGCCGTGATCGATGCCGGGGTGTTCCACAACGACGTGATCGCAGTGGGTAACGGCGAAGTGTTGTTCTATCACGAGGATGCGTTCCTCAATACCGAGCAGATGCTCGCTGAACTGCAGGCCAAGCTGGGCAAGGTCGGCGGCAATTTCCAGGCAATCTGCGTACCCCGCGCCCTGGTCAGCGTCGAAGACGCCGTGCGCTCCTACCTGTTCAACAGCCAGTTGCTGAGCCGCGCCGACGGTTCGATGCTGCTGATCGTGCCCGAGGAGTGCCGCAACAACGAGCGTGTCTGGCACTACCTGCAAAGCCTGACCAGTGCCGGTGGGCCGGTCGGCGAAGTGAAAGTCTTCGACCTCAAGCAAAGCATGCAGAATGGCGGCGGCCCGGCCTGCCTGCGTTTGCGCGTGGCGTTGAAGGAGGCTGAACTGGCGGCGGTCAATCCAGGGGTTATCATGACTGCACCGCTGTACGAAACGTTGACCCAATGGGTCGGCAAGCACTACCGCGACAGCCTGCGTGAAACCGATCTGGCTGACCCGCAGTTGCTGCTCGAATGTCGCACGGCATTGGATGAACTGACGCAAATCCTTAAACTGGGCTCGGTTTATCCTTTCCAGATCAATTAAAGCCACACGGCTGAGACTTATTTATGACCACCGATACCCTGAAGCTGATCCTTGAAGACACCGACGGCACCCAGCTGGAAACCTCTTGCACCCGCCTGGCCGTGGTGTGGCAGGGCAAGGAAATCTGGATCCAGCACGATGGCCGTGGCCAACTGCTGATCGGCGTGGACGTGGAAGAAGGCGACGCCGAGTACGCCAACCTGCTGATGCGCCCGCTGGCCACCAACCTGATGAGCCTGCAACTGGAAATGGAACCGGCCGACGTTGAAGGTGATGACGACGATCACGTCCACGGCCCAGGCTGCAACCACTAAGGAAGCTGCTCTATGCTCGCCCTCGGCAAACTGCTTGAACTGACCCTCGCCGGTCGTGAACCGGCGCAAAAAATTCAACTGACTGTCGACGGCGTGCAAATGCGCTGGCTCAGTGAGGGCGCACTCGAGGTGCGGCCTCCTGAGGCACGGGACAACGGCGCCGATGTGCTGCTGTCATCCGGCATCCATGGCAACGAAACCGCGCCGATCGAATTGGCCGACCGCCTGTTGCATGGCATCGCCCGCGGGGAGATCAAGCCCCGTACCCGTATTCTGTTCCTGTTCGGCAACCCCGAGGCCATGCGTCGCGGCGAGCGTTACCTCGAGCAGGACGTCAACCGGCTGTTCAACGGCCGCCACGAACAAAGCATCGGCCCCGAAGCCATGCGCGCCGCCGAGCTTGAGCAGTTGGCCCGCACCTTCTTCGGCGTGCCCGGCCGTTCGCGCCTGCACTACGACCTGCACACGGCGATTCGCGGTTCGAAGATCGAGCAGTTTGCCCTGTACCCCTTCAAGGAAGGGCGCCAACACTCCCGCACCGAACTGGCCCGCTTGCGCGCGGCCGGCATGGAAGCGGTGCTGTTGCAGAACAAGACCTCCATCACTTTCACCGCGTTTACCTACGAGCAACTGGGCGCCGAGTCGTTCACCCTGGAACTGGGCAAGGCCCGTCCATTCGGGCAGAACCAGGGGGTGGATGTATCGCGCCTGGAAACCCGCCTCAAGCAGATCATCGAAGGCAACGAGCCGGCCGCCGAGGGCCTGGACGGCCTGAAGTTGTTCAGCGTGGCCCGGGAAATCATCAAGCACAGTGACGCCTTCACCCTGCATTTGCCGGCGGATGTGGAGAACTTTTCGGAACTGGAGAAGGGCTACCTGCTGGCCGAGGACATCGCCAAGACCCGCTGGGTGATCGAGGAGGAGGGCGCGCGCATCATCTTCCCCAACCCGAAGGTCAAGAATGGCTTGCGGGCGGGCATCCTGATTGTGCCGACCACAGATGTTGGCCTGGCCTGAGCCTTGGGTTCAGCGCGGTCAACTGTAGGAGCTGGCTTGCCTGCGATAGCATCAGCTCGGTCTGTCAGTTACCTCGAGGAGATGCTATCGCAGGCAAGCCAGCTCCCACCCAGACCCAGTTTTTACACTGGTTTGGGTAGGGTTGCTTAGACTGCTAAGGCACGCGGCTCATTGCGGCGAATCGCGCGGATCTTGTGCAGGGTATCGGCGCAGGTCTGCGCAGCTTCCTTGCCCTTGTGCACAAAGTGCTCAAAGAAGAAGTTGTGGTGCTCGCTGCCCGCGTGGAAGTGATGCGGCGTCAGGGACACCGAGAACACTGGCACTTCGGTTTCCAACTGCACCTGCATCAGGCCGCTGACTACCGATTGTGCGACGAACTCGTGGCGATAGATCCCACCGTCCACCACCAGGGCGGCGGCGACGATGCCGGCGTAGCGGCCGGACTTGGCCAGAAGCTTGGCGTGCAGGGGCATTTCAAAGGCGCCGCCGACTTCAAAGAAATCGATGTCCGACTCTTGGTAGCCCTGGACGAGCATTTCGGCGAGGAAGCCTTTACGGCTCTGATCAACAATATCTTTGTGCCAGCAAGCCTGGATAAACGCGACGCGCTCACCGTGGTGGTTTTTGCTCTTGCTGTCGATTGCGGTGGGTTGCATGTTCTGACTCCTGTTTATGAAAAAAACAGGGCGTTATGAATCGAATGGGATTTAAGGGTACGAGCAGCTGTGTCATGCAGGCATGAAATCAGCACACGGCCCTTAGGCGCCAATCCCGTTCTCTCTTCATCCGGACTATGACCGTCGGCCCCGGGATCACACCGGGTCTGCTGACCTTGCCGCCGTCCTGCGTGAGCAGTTCGAGGCGCCAAGCGCTCGCGGGCTATGCGCATTGCGCGCAATTACCGCCGGTGGGGAATTGCACCCCGCCCTGAGAACGTTGCCGCCAGAACCCTGGCGGCGGAGAGTTTTTACCATACATTTCGAAAAACTGCATAGGGTGCTTGTTAATATCGACTATCGACAGGTTTGCCAATCAGCCTTGTAGGCGGTTGATATCTGTGGGCGATGCCCGCAGTAATCGGTTACAACAGGTCATTCCCCACTCGCAGAGGCCCACTTGATGTCCGTTATTGATCTTCGTAGTGACACCGTGACCCAACCTACGCCGGGCATGCGCGATGCCATGGCCAGCGCACCGAGCGGCGATGATGTCTACGGTGAAGACCCCAGCGTCAACCTGCTGGAAGCCGAACTGGCCAAGCGCCTGGGCTTTGCCGCCGCGCTGTTCGTGCCGACCGGCACCATGAGCAACCTGTTGGCACTGATGGCCCACTGCGAGCGGGGCGAGGAATACATCGTCGGGCAACAGGCCCACACCTACAAATATGAGGGCGGCGGCGCGGCGGTGCTGGGTTCGATCCAGCCGCAGCCCCTGGAAGTCCAGGCGGACGGTTCGCTGGACCTGGCCCAGGTCGCAGAAGCGATCAAGCCGGACGACTTCCACTTCGCCCGCACCCGGCTGTTGGCGTTGGAAAACACCATGCAAGGCAAAGTGTTGCCCATGAGCTACCTGGCCGCTGCACGCGCATTTACCCGCGAACATGGCCTGGCCCTGCACCTGGACGGCGCGCGCCTGTACAACGCGGCGGTCAAGCTGGGGGTGGATGCGCGGGAGATTGCCGGGTATTTCGATTCGGTTTCGGTGTGCCTGTCCAAGGGCCTTGGCGCGCCGGTTGGCTCGGTGCTGTGCGGCTCCAGTGCGTTGATCGCCAAGGCCCGCCGTTTGCGCAAGATGGTCGGTGGCGGTATGCGCCAGGCGGGTTCTTTGGCGGCGGCGGGGCTGTACGCCCTGGACCATCAGGTAGCGCGCCTGGCCGAAGACCACGCCAATGCCCAGTGGCTCGGCGATGAGCTGCGCAAGGCCGGCTATAGCGTGGAGCCGGTGCAGACCAATATGGTCTACGTGCAGATCGGCGAGCAGGCCCAGGCGCTGAAGGCCTTTGCCGAAGCGCGTGGGATCACGTTGAGTGCCGCCCCGCGCTTGCGCATGGTCACGCACCTGGACGTCAGCCGGGCACAGATGGAGCAAGTGCTGGCGACATTTGTCGAGTTTTCCCGGAAATGACAGTGCAGGCCGTCTAATTGACTGTTTCTATCGTATAAACACGCTGTACCACGGGCAAAGGGCCGATATAATGCGGCCCTTTGCCGTCGCTCCGTCTGATGACGTTTAGCACTGGCCTTTGGCCGCAGCCTCCGTGGAAGAACCTAATGAAAAGCGCAGAAATCCGTGAAGCCTTCCTTCGCTTCTTCGAAGAGCAAGGTCACACCCGTGTCTCCTCCAGCTCTTTGATCCCAGGCAATGACCCAACCCTGCTGTTCACCAACGCGGGGATGAACCAGTTCAAGGACTGCTTCCTGGGCCAGGAAAAGCGCGCCTACACCCGCGCCACCAGCAGCCAGAAGTGCGTGCGCGCCGGCGGCAAGAACAGCGACCTGGAGAACGTCGGCTACACCGCCCGTCACCACACCTTTTTCGAAATGCTCGGCAACTTCAGCTTTGGCGATTATTTCAAGCAAGACGCGATCAACTTCGCCTGGACCTTCCTCACTGGTGTGCTGAAGCTGCCGAAGGAAAAACTCTGGGTCACCGTCTACGCCACCGATGACGAAGCCTACGACATCTGGACCCAGCAGATCGGTGTGCCGGTCGAGCGCATGATCCGCATCGGCGACAATAAGGGCGCGCCTTACGCCTCCGACAACTTCTGGACCATGGGCGATACCGGCCCGTGCGGCCCGTGCACCGAGATTTTCTACGATCATGGCGCCGACATCTGGGGCGGCCCGCCGGGCTCGCCGGAAGAAGACGGTGACCGTTACATCGAGATCTGGAACAACGTGTTCATGCAGTTCAACCGCACCGCCGATGGCGTGTTGCATCCGCTGCCTGCGCCGTCGGTAGATACCGGTATGGGCCTGGAGCGGATCAGCGCGGTGATGCAGCACGTTCACTCCAACTACGAAATCGACCTGTTCAAGAACCTGCTGAGCGCGTCGGCCGCGGCCATTGGCTGCGCCAACGACAACCAGTCTTCGCTCAAAGTGGTATCGGACCATATCCGTTCCTGTGGTTTTCTGATTGCCGACGGCGTGCTGCCCTCCAACGAAGGCCGTGGCTACGTGCTGCGCCGCATCATCCGTCGCGCCTGCCGCCACGGTAACAAGTTGGGCGCCACGGGTAGCTTCTTCTACAAAATCGTTGCCGCGCTGGTGGCCGAGATGGGCGAAGCTTTTCCGGAACTCAAGCAGCAGCAAGCCAATATCGAGCGCGTGCTCAAGGCTGAAGAAGAGCAGTTCTCCAAGACCCTGGAGCACGGCCTGAAGATCCTGGAACAGGACCTGGCTGAGCTCAAAGGTACCGTGGTGCCCGGTGATGTGGTGTTCAAGCTGTATGACACCTATGGCTTCCCGATGGACCTGACGGCCGACATCGCCCGCGAGCGTGAACTGACGGTCGATGAGGTTGGTTTCGAGCGTGAGATGGAAGCCCAGCGTGTACGCGCGCGTTCCGCGAGCTCTTTTGGCCTGGATTACAACACCTTGGTCAAGGTTGACGTGGCGACCGAGTTCACGGGTTATCAGGCCACCGTCGGCTCGGCCAAGATCGTGGCTATTTATAAAGATGGCCAGTCGGTCGATGTCTTGAGCGAAGGCGAAGAGGCGGTCGTGGTGCTCGATCAGACGCCGTTCTACGCCGAATCTGGCGGCCAGGTCGGTGACTGTGGTTTCTTGCGCTCGACATCCGGTCGTTTCGACGTGCGCGACACCACCAAGACCGGCGGTGCTTTCCTGCATCACGGTGTGTTGGTGCTGGGTAACCTGACGGTCGGCGCTCCGGTGGAGACTCAGGTTGATGCTGATGTGCGGCATGCAACCGCCTTGAACCACTCGGCTACCCACTTGCTGCACGCGGCGCTGCGCCAGGTATTGGGCGAGCACGTCCAGCAGAAGGGATCGTTGGTCGACAGTCAGCGCCTGCGCTTTGACTTCAGCCATTTTGAAGCGATCAAGCCTGAGCAATTGAAGGCATTGGAAGACATCGTCAACGCCGAGATTCGCAAGAACACTGCGGTAGAAACTGAAGAAACCGATATTGAAACCGCCAAGAAAAAAGGCGCCATGGCGCTGTTCGGCGAGAAATACGGCGACAACGTACGCGTGCTGAGCATGGGCGGCAGCTTCTCCGTGGAACTGTGCGGCGGTATCCATGCCAAGCGCACCGGTGACATCGGCCTGCTGAAAATCATCAGCGAAGGCGGCGTGGCTTCCGGTGTACGGCGTATCGAGGCGGTGACCGGTGCTGCGGCCCTGGCCTACCTCAATGCGGCCGAAGAACAACTCAAGGAAGCGGCGACCCTGGTCAAGGGCAGCCGTGACAACCTGATCGACAAGCTCTCTGCCGTACTGGAGCGCAACCGCCAGCTGGAAAAACAGCTGGAGCAGTTGCAAGCCAAGGCGGCCAGCGCAGCGGGTGACGACCTGTCAGCCTCGGCACTGGACATCAAGGGCGTGAAGGTTCTGGCCGCGCGCCTGGACGGTCAGGACGGCAAGGCGCTGTTGGCCTTGGTCGATCAGTTGAAGAACAAGCTCGGCCGCGCAGTGATCCTGCTCGGCAGTGTCCATGAGGAAAAGGTCGTACTGGTTGCCGGTGTAACCAAGGACCTGACTGGCCAACTCAAGGCTGGTGATTTGATGAAACAAGCCGCTGCGGCAGTGGGCGGGAAGGGCGGTGGTCGTCCGGACATGGCGCAAGGCGGTGGTGTAGACGCTGGTGCCCTGGACGCGGCCCTGGCCCTGACCGTGCCATTTGTCGAGGCCGGTATTTAAGGCGCTGTTAATGAGCCCATGGTCTAGTCATGGGCTCGCTTAGCTGCTGGAAGATTTGTTTATTGGGCGCCCCTTTACGGGCTGAGGCGGCTTAGAAATGGCTTTGATCGTACAGAAATTTGGAGGCACCTCGGTCGGCTCTGTCGAACGAATCGAGCAGGTCGCCGACAAGGTTAAGAAATTCCGCGATGCCGGCGACGACCTGGTGGTGGTGCTGTCGGCCATGAGCGGCGAGACCAATCGCCTGATCGACCTGGCCAAGCAAATCAGTGGTGATCAGGCTCCGCTGGCGCGTGAGCTGGATGTGATCGTGTCCACCGGTGAGCAGGTGACCATTGCTTTGTTGGCCATGGCGCTGAACAAGCGTGGCGTGCCGGCGGTGTCCTACACTGGCACCCAGGTACGGATCCTCACGGACAGCGCGCACACCAAGGCGCGCATCCTGCAGATCGACGACCAGAAGATTCGTGGTGACCTGAAGGCCGGTCGCGTGGTGGTTGTCGCCGGTTTCCAGGGCGTTGACGAGCACGGCAATATCACGACCCTGGGCCGTGGCGGTTCCGACACCACCGGCGTGGCGCTGGCGGCAGCCCTGAAGGCTGACGAATGCCAGATCTACACCGATGTGGACGGCGTCTACACCACTGACCCGCGCGTAGTGTCCGTGGCCCAGCGCCTGGACAAGATCACCTTCGAAGAGATGCTGGAAATGGCCAGCCTCGGGTCCAAGGTGTTGCAGATCCGTGCGGTGGAGTTTGCCGGCAAGTACAACGTACCGCTGCGCGTATTGCACAGCTTTAAAGAGGGTCCGGGCACCCTCATTACTATTGATGAAGAGGAATCCATGGAACAGCCGATCATTTCCGGCATCGCCTTTAACCGCGATGAAGCCAAGCTGACCATCCGTGGCGTGCCAGACACCCCGGGCGTGGCCTTCAAGATCCTTGGGCCGATCAGTGCGGCGAACATTGAAGTCGACATGATCGTGCAGAACGTTGCGCACGATAACACCACCGACTTCACCTTCACCGTGCACCGCAACGAGTACGATGCGGCCGAGCGTATCCTGCAGAACACTGCCCAGGAAATCGGGGCGCGTGAAGTGGTCGGCGACACCAAGATCGCCAAGGTGTCGATCGTTGGTGTGGGTATGCGCTCCCATGCGGGCGTTGCCAGCCGCATGTTCGAGTCCCTGGCCAAGGAAACCATCAATATCCAGATGATCTCCACATCGGAGATCAAGGTGTCGGTGGTGATTGAAGAGAAGTACCTGGAGCTGGCTGTGCGTGCACTGCACACCGCTTTCGAACTGGACGCGCCGGCCCGACAGGGCGAGTAACGCGTTGCCAGGAAGGCGCGGTTGATCCGCGCCTTTCTTTTTTGCCGGGTGATGGCCCAGGCCTGTTCTTTTGCCCGTGCTCGACAATACTTAGGCATGCAGGGCCATGGCCGATGGGTTATAGGCCCAAGGCCTTTTTTTGCAGACTGTTGTTCCCGAAATGAAATGCGTGAGGAGAAAGGTATGCTGATTCTGACTCGTCGATGCGCAGAAAGCCTGATTATTGGTGATGGCGAAATCACCGTGACCGTGCTCGGCGTCAAAGGCAATCAAGTGCGGATTGGGGTCAATGCCCCCAAAGAGGTGGCCGTCCACCGTGAGGAAATCTACCTGCGGATCAAGAAAGAGAAGGACGACGAACCAAGCCATTAATTTTTATCGTTTTTTATGTTTGCAAACGGGGATGAAGCTGGTTAATATACGCCCCGTGTTGCGGAGAGCTGGCCGAGTGGCCGAAGGCGCTCCCCTGCTAAGGGAGTACACCTCAAAAGGGTGTCGGGGGTTCGAATCCCCCGTTCTCCGCCATTATTTGCTTAGTACGTTGCAATCTGGTTTTTTCGCTAAGTTGTTGAAATTAAACGAAAAAATAGCTTTACATAGAGATTGAACGGCCTATAATGCGCGGCAACAAATGCACTCGTAGCTCAGCTGGATAGAGTACTCGGCTACGAACCGAGCGGTCACAGGTTCGAATCCTGTCGAGTGCACCATTTAAGAGTTAGTTGCAGAAATGCAGGTAACTTGGCTCCAACCAGTTGTGATCTGGTATAAAACCACAATCTGCACTCGTAGCTCAGCTGGATAGAGTACTCGGCTACGAACCGAGCGGTCACAGGTTCGAATCCTGTCGAGTGCACCATACAAACAAAAAGCCCGCCTAGTGCGGGCTTTTTGCCGTCTGGGGTTTTTACTTTCCTGGCGGCCTGCGTAGGAATAGTCTCGGCCACGCAGGTTTTTCTCTCGTCCATGTGTTTTCTTTTCTATGGCTGTCGTCGCAGTTTCATACGTGTGGCCAACACTCAGCTTTGTTGTGCAAGCGCTTGTTCTTTCCAGTTTTTTAACGTTTAAAGCGGGCGCACGGTGTATCATTGCGCCCGTCAGCCCCGCCGGGGCTTGTGGAATACCTCCATGGACTTACCCAGTAGTTACTCAGTACCCCGTTTTACCAATCATGAATTGACTGATTGATCCTTCCGGCGTGCCCCGCTGCTGGGAGTGGAGTTCGCCTATGACCGAAGTAGAAGTAAAGAAAACACAAGAAAGCCTGCAGGATCGTCTGGCTCAAGTCGTCGAGCTGCTGCAGCGCCAGCGTGTGGTCGAAGATCTGACCCATCGCCAGGAAGGTCCTCATCAAGACCGGGTCGAGAACCTGGTCCATCGGCAGAATCTCGTCGAATTGCAGCGCAAGCTCGATGACCTGCACTCTGCCGACGTCGCCTACATCCTTGAAGCCCTGCCGCTGGACGATCGTCTGACGCTTTGGCAGTTGGTCAAGGCTGATCGCGATGGCGACATCCTCCTCGAAGTATCCGACTCGGTGCGTGAAACCCTGATCGCCGACATGGACGATCACGAGCTCCTGGCTGCGGCCAAGGAGATGGACGCCGACGAACTGGCCGACCTCGCCCCTGAGCTGCCCCGTGATGTTGTCCATGAGCTGATGGAGACCCTCGACGGTCAGCAGCGTGAGCGCGTGCGCTCCGCGTTGTCCTATGACGAGGAGCAAGTCGGCGCATTGATGGACTTCGAGATGGTGACTATCCGTGAGGATGTCAGCCTGGAAGTGGTCTTGCGCTACCTGCGGCGCCTCAAAGAACTGCCTGGGCACACCGACAAGCTGTTTGTGGTCGACTACGAGGGCATCCTCAAGGGCGTGCTGCCGATCAAGCGCCTGCTGGTCAACGACCCGGACAAACAAGTGGCCGAGGTCATGGCCAGCGATCCGGTGAGCTTTCATCCCGATGAAGACGCCTACGATGCCGCCCAGGCATTCGAGCGTTATGACTTGATTTCGGCCCCGGTGGTCGACAAGAACGGCAAGCTGATCGGCCGTTTGACCATCGATGAGATGGTCGACCTGATCCGTGAGGAAAGCGAAAACGAAGTCCTCAACATGGCGGGTCTGCGTGAAGAGGAAGATATTTTTGCGTCAGTCTGGCGATCCCTGAGCAACCGTTGGGCGTGGCTGGCGGTCAACCTGATTACTGCGTTCATTGCCTCGCGGGTGATCGGCCTGTTTGAAGGCTCTATCGAGAAGCTGGTGGCATTGGCGGCGCTGATGCCGATCGTGGCCGGTATTGGTGGTAACTCGGGTAACCAGACCATCACCATGATCGTGCGGGCGATGGCCCTGGACCAGGTGAGCACGGGTAATACCTCGCGCCTGATGCGCAAGGAATTGGCGGTAGGCCTGATCAATGGCCTGGTGTGGGGGGGCGTTATTGGGGTGGTGGCCTATCTGCTGTATGGCAGTTGGTCCCTGGGCGTGGTCATGACTGCGGCCATGACCCTCAACCTGCTACTGGCGGCCTTGATGGGGGTGTTGATCCCCATGACCCTCGCGCGCCTTGGGCGCGATCCGGCGATGGGCGCCAGTGTGATGATCACGGCCATGACTGACAGTGGTGGCTTCTTCATCTTCCTGGGCTTGGCGACGATCTTCCTGCTTTGAACCCAATAGGGGCCGGCAAGCCGGCTCCTGCATCCAAAGTAAAAAAACCACGCAAAAAAAGCCAGCGCAAGGCTGGCTTCAGCTTTCAGTTGCCGGTTATTCGGCTTCTGCGGCTGCCTCAACGTCATGGGCAATCAGCGACACAAGCGCATTTTGCTGACGGTGGGACAGTTGGCGAAACCGCTGTAGCAGCTCGCGTTCGTGCAGTGACAGCTCCGGGCTGTCCATACGCATGCTCAGCTCATCACCCAGCGCGCCTTCCTGAATAAGGCTTTGCTCCATGCGCGCGATGATTTCAGAGTTCATGCTGCGGTGATGATTGCGAGCCACCTCGGCAATGCGTTCCCGCATTCCGTCTGGCAGACGTACGACGAACTTGTCAGCCGTACGGCTGGAATAAATTGCCTGTTTCAATGGGCGCATATATTTAACCGGTTAGTTCAGGGGAGCGGTTTTTGGAATTGGCCGCAACATGTGTGTTAGGACAAGGTTTGCGGACAAATGTTCAACCTGAATTGCAAAGAGGCCGCATCATGCCTCAGATTTGCCGGTTCCTTGGCGTCAATTCTGTGACAAATATTGAACTGACTACAGGCTTTATGCCAGTACTCATTATCAAATTTGCGGACTGGTTAGAAAACTTTTCTGCGCAGTATTCGCAGCGCAGGCTCTCGATGCCCGAGGGTCTTGCGGCGCACATCCTATAGCAATGTGGCCTTTTGCCCTTATTTTTAAGACTAGTGGCAAATGGCCGATTTGCGCGCCCAGGCGACATAAGGTCGGGCGACAGGTGAGGTGAGGAGGGCGGGGGGTGAATCGGTTGTTCAGCGCAGAACGGGGTCGAACTTGAAGCGACGCCCGACAATTGCGGCAATCACCCACGCGCTGGCGAACACGGCGCAGGCGCCTAGGGAAAGGGTGTGCCAATCATTCGACGTGGCGCTGAGCCCCATGACGCCGGTGATGAGGGTCAGAATGAAAAACAGCCAGGTGGTCTTGGTCATGATCGGCTCGCTTAGAAAATCCAGTGCTCAGAAGTGCCGGCGGCCTGCGCGCCTTGTGCCAACTGAACAGAGGGTTGCCCATTGGCTGTCATCACTGCCAGTTGCGCGCGTTGCTGGGTCTGGTGGCTGCCTGTGTGGCTGATCTGCGCTGCATCGCTATCGCCACTGGTCTGGAACTGGAACATCACCAGTACCGCCAGGGCCAGGGCATTCAGAAGCAGGAGGGTGCTGTTCATGGGTGTTTCCCCGTGTTCATGTGCAGGACAGATTGTTAAGGGTAAAGAGTGCAGTCATCGTGCCAGCTGCTATTTTGATAAAAATCCTTAAAAAACAGTATGTTAGATTGATCTCAAAAGTATGGCTCGTTGCAAGATGCAATGATGGCCTTTCGTGCTAGTGCATTTTGCACGATGGGTCTTGGCAGCCCTGTAGGCAGGAGGTGGGCGCGTTAACGGCTTACGCCTAAAAAGCTTGCGGACGACATGACAAAACTCACCTTGGCCGTTAACATGCACGCCGTCTGTCGCGACGCCATTTGGCCTTGCGCCTGTCATAAGTCCCAGTAGCTCAATTGGATAGAGCATCCCCCTCCTAAAGGCTAGACACGATTTCTTGCAAGGGACAGGGCGCAGTGATAAGTTGTGATCGTTGTTGGTTTGTTTTTTTGGTTTTTCTGTTTGTATTCAAGCAGTTATCTCTATAGTCCTTGTAGTTCAACGGATAGAACGGGGCCCTCCTAAGGCTCAGATGCAGGTTCGATTCCTGCCGGGGACACCATCTTAGTCACTACTTCAGTCACTACTTCTCTTCTTGCTCAGCATGACCTTGCTCGGGTCAGCTAGGCCTCGCGCTGACCTGCATCCATCGCGACGTAGGCATGCGCTATGCACTCTGTCGGCAAGCTTCGATTTTCATTCGCTTTGATCGATATCAAGTCAATCATTGCGCTGTGCGCGATCCTCTACGCATATCAACCGCGTGTAAGTGTCAGCTAGCTCACATCAGGCACGGCTTATACGCCTTTGGATCCATCCCCTCGTGATTTCGTGCCACTGCTATAGTGGCTCGTAGAATCAACTGAGGGATCAGAATGAAGGTCGTCAAACTCGGCATAGAGAATTTTCGCGGGATTCGGTGCGCCAGTCTTTGCTTTGATGGGCATACGCTCCTGGTTGGAACGAATAACGTAGGGAAAAGCACCATCTGTGAGGCTCTGGATCTGGTACTAGGCCCGGATCGACTCAATCGGTTCCCCCCCATAGATGAGCATGACTTTTACAACGGAATTTATCTGTTCCCGTCTCTAGAAGAGGGATTGCCGCCTACGCCAATTCGCCTGCGCATCGAGGCTGTCCTGGTTGGGTTGAGCGTCGAGGTTAGTAATCGGTGTGGAGGTAACTCGGAGTTTTGGCACCTGTTAGAAAAGCGCGTTCTCGCGTCTGGTGAAATCGCCGCTGCGAATCCACCCGATGTCGTACCTTGCCTAAGGATCGAGACCATTGGCCTCTACGACATCGAGGAGGACGAGTTTGTCGCCAGGACTTATTTCTCTCATAGCCCTGATGCACCATTGGGTGAGTTGACGGCTGTTCCAAAGACCATCAAGCGACAGTTCGGATTCCTGTATCTGCGCACCCTTAGGACGGGATCGCGAGCGCTCAGTTTGGAGCGGGGGTCGTTGCTGGATATTATCCTGAGAGCTAAGGGTGTAAGGCACAGCCTCTGGCAGAAAACGATATCTCGGCTGCAAAGCCTAGACATTGAAGCCGATGCGACTGAAATAGCTCCAGTCCTTAGATCAGTTGAAAAAAGGCTCTCCAGATATGTAGCCCTTGAATCGCCTGGCAATGCCACGAAGCTTCACGTATCTGAACTTACCAGAGAGCATCTACGGAAAACGCTGACCTTTTTCATGGCGCTGTCCGCTGATCAGGCGCATGTTCCGTTTGCCCATGCCGGCACCGGGACGATTAACACCCTAGTGCTGGCGCTGCTGTCACTTATTGCTGACCTCAAGTCTGATGTGATCTTTGCGATGGAAGAGCCTGAGATCGCTGTTCCCCCACATACTCAGCGAAGGATCGCCGAGTACCTTCTCACCAAAACGACGCAGGCGTTCGTCACGTCTCATTCTCCCTTTGTGATCGAGAAGTTTGAGCCTAGTCAAACGCTGCTGCTTGCCCGACAGGACGCCGGTACTGTCACATCTCGGAAAGTCTCGGATGCGACCGGACTTAAAGATAATGATTACAGACGATTCGCTAAGTCGGGGCTTTCTGAGTGCATGTTAAGTCGCGGTGTCATCGTCGTTGAGGGGGTAACCGAGCTGCATGCTATGCCAGTGATTGCTCGTCGCATGGAAGAACAGGATCCGAGTCTCCAGCCGCTGGATATTTCTGGGGTGGCATTCTTTGACGCGGATGGCGAGTCGAATGTGCCCAAATTCGGCAAGTTTTTTAAAACTTTAGGGCTTCGGACGTTTGCCTTCTACGATCTTCTTCCCAAAGGAAATCGAAAACCCGAGGTGCTCCAAGCGTTGGCCGATACCTATGAGATAAACACTGAACACCCCTACAAGGGCTTCGAGGGTCTGCTTGCTGCTGAGGTTCCAGCGTCACGTCTTTGGTCATTTCTACTCGATCTGAAGATCAGCGACGAGAGTGGAAACGTGATGGTGCCTGAGCTACAGCCAAGTGATGCTGCGGTAAGGTCTTTGGCGATGCAGGCTCTTGGAAGTAACAAGGGCGCGGGATGGGCGGCTCGCTTACTTAATGACTGCGAATATGAGGAGCTGCCCGGAGCGACTAAAGATTTCTTGTCTGGTATCTACAAACTGTTCCCTCGTCCTGTAGAAGCGGAAGAGGAATCGCAGTCTGATGATGCTTGGTTGGATGATCCGATATGACCGAGGCGCGTGATTTGCGCGATACAGTTATCGCCTGCGAGAAGCACATTTTAGTATTAGGCGGCCCCGGAAGCGGCAAAACTACGTTAGCTTTGCGCAAAGCGGTTCACCGGATCAGGCAGGGATTGCTTCCAGGGCAGTCCGTCTTATTCCTCAGTTTTTCACGTGCGGCGGTGGCTAGGATCGCAGATGCGGCGAAGCTGGAGTCCACGACGCAGGAAAAGGATTGCCTTTCAATCCAGACCTTCCATTCATTTTTTTGGACCATTCTTAAGGCGCACGGTTACCTGCTTGGGGCTCCAACTAAGCTATCTATCCTGCTTCCCCAAGATGAAAAAGCTCTATCGGCGGGTATCGACGATGATGATGTAGGTTGGCCTGCTTGGCTGGTGGAGCGCGATCGCTTGTTCAGGGAGGAGGGCAGGGTCGCGTTCGATCTTTTTGCTACCAGCGTAGGCGATTTGCTAAAGAGCAGTAGTTATCTGCTTCAATCTGTCGCTGCTAAGCACCCACTCATCATCGTGGATGAGGCGCAGGACACCAGCGAGCCAGCGTGGAGCAATATTCAGCTTCTCGCGGCGAGGTCCCAGGTGATGTGCCTGGCTGACCAAGAGCAACAGATTTTTGACTTCTTGCCTGGCGTGGGACCGGAACGAATCTCCGTGATTCGCCAGGTTTTGCAGCCCTTTGCTGTGGATTTGGGAGCGCAGAATCACCGTAGTCCGAATTCGGAGATACTTTGCTTCGGAAACGACACGTTGAATGGCGTCGTTCGTGGGGCGCCGTATCAAGGTGTATCACAGTTAATGTACCGACCAGAAAATCCCACCCCTAATTGGAATCATTTGCTGCGTCGTGCTCTTAAGGAACTGTATGGCTCCATTATCGTGCAAGCCGGCGCCGTGCCAGGCACGATCGCCATCCTGGTCGGTAATAATCGCAGCGCTTTAAGGATGTCTAATGCGCTCAACGCACTGGAGCCTAATGTTGGCAAAGCCGTTCAACATAAGCTCCATTTTGACGAAGCAGAATCTCTGCTTTCAGCACGGTTAGCTGCCTTTCTCCTAGAGCCAAAAAAATCAGAGAACGAAGCCTTTGACATAGCATCTAGCATGGAGCTAATCGCTGCGGCCCGTAATGCCACGGGCCAGGCAAAAGCTGCTATTGCCACGCTGAAAGCGCAGGCTCTGCAAATGAGGCAGGGTAAGCAGTTGAAGATCAACCTCGTAAAAGCATTGCGAGGTGTGCTGTTGACCCTATCTGAGTCTCCGTTCACGGGAGATCCCGCTAACGATTGGCTGGCGGTGAAGGGTGCGCTGCGGGGAAGTGGCCAGAGCGAATTGCTCAGAGTGGCGGACCAGCTTGACTATCTTGTGGCCTTCAGGCGTGGTCACCGCATCTCTGCCGCATTGGCAGCGGAGTGGATCCGCGACGGGAAATACACCAATGCTAGGGGTGCCCTCGATCAAGCTTTGGCGCAGGAACAAATTCTTGATGGGGTTGAAGCAATACCTGGTCTTCAGATAATGAATATCCACAAGGCTAAAGGGAAGCAATTCGACGGTGTGATCATAGTTAGAGAAGCGAAGCGGAGCGCCAACGGAGTGGGGTCGTCCTTTGTGTGGAGAGACGATGATCCGCCGTACCCCAAAAGTCGAAGGCTCCTGCGAGTGGGCATCACGCGTGCTCGAACGCACCTCCTAGTGCTTAATCCCCTGTGGCCTGTATGTCCTCTCTTAAAAGGGCAGCAACTATAATCGGCTCAACTGAAAAACAAAGCTATCTGAATGACTTGCTGACTCGCTTGACTAAGCAGTGGCCAAGTGGAATTGAGCAGCTTCCGGTATAAGTGGCAGCCAGTTCAATCACGGGAAACGTGATGTCCCGCCGCATAGAGCGATGTTGATGAGACGGTAGGTGCTTCAGCCAGCCTTTTTCAAGGCTGAACTAGACCAGCTTGGGTGCTGCCCGTGAAGCGTATGCCGGATCAGCCTAGCTCAGGCTGTCAGTCTACGAGATTGGACAATGGAGGTGGCGAGAGTAAGAATAATGAGAAAAATTCTTAATAAAGCATTATTTGTAATCAAAAACACATACCCGGCTTTGCCGGAAGGTAACCAGGCTTGTTCGGCGGAAGACCTCTAAGAGGTATTTTATGTATATATATACAGTGTGTCAAGAGAAAAATTAACCCTCCCTGTGTTGACTTGTATGTGAGGGTGGGGTAGGAATTCTGGTTTTTGTATCAAAGCTTAACTTTGACTTTCAGCAAACAATTGTCAGTTGAATGAGGAGGGTGTCGTGTTTTTTACCGGTGTGACGCTTTTATATGGCCTCTAAGGCGTTTTTTTTTGATGGGTATGCCAGGGTGGCGGCTAATCTCCATCGTCCAGCCTGCGCGCTTGTAGGTGGCGCCTGCTTTTTTTTATGACACCGCATCCTTGACTCTACGGCTTCTTGGTTCATCACTACACTGCTCGGGCTCGCACGGGTTGCGCGTTTTCAGGCTGGATCAGATCCAGTTGCTAACGTCTTCACACAGCTCATTAAGGAAGCTGGCAGAGTCTTGGCTGTCCTGCTCGTAAAACGCTGTGAGGGTGAGTAATGCAGCTGAGGAGACGTTTAGAAGTGCGGCCAATTCGACGATGCGTTCTAGCGTTGGCGAGTGGATTCCTCTTTCCAGTGCGCTGATATATGTCCTTACGACGCCCGGTTCGAACGCCTCTTGCGTCATTCCGCGGGCCTTTCGTATCTGTCTCAAGGCCTTACCAAAAGCGAGCTTCACGTCCATCCTCAAAACACCCCGAGCAAATCCGGACATGAGAAATTTGCTCGGAGGTATTTTCTACACTGTATACCATTCATTTTTATGGGATCGCTGGTATCCTCTCTGCGACATACCGGACACCTAAACGTGGAGACATTTCATGATTGGCGACATCAATGACGCAATCCTGAGGCTAAAAAGTGACGCTGGCGACCTGCCGTTCACCGGCTATCTCACGAATGCTCACGTCAAAGATCCTCCAAGCGTTAAGGGCGAAATTTGGCGGCATATTCGAGCCGAACCCTCCGGGAAATTCGCAGACGGTCATCGCGTCGAGACATCGCGAATGGTTGAGATTGAGGTCCGTGGCGAGAGCATGTGGGTGGTTACCGAGCAGGGAAGTCGGTATGGCATTCTTTCTATCAGCCCGATCGGTTGGATCTATTTCAGCAACATCCTTTGTATTAATGAGCGTCTCAATCCAGCGCCAGCGCAAACTCCTCGATTCATAATGGATCTCCAGGCTGTTGATTCGCCGCTGCCGGAGCTTCGCGGCCTTCGGAGGAGATCGCCCAAGCAGCCCGATCCTGCTGCTGTGGCGAACTCTTCGTCGATTCGTCGTGTTCTGGATCCGAGCGCGCAGCCGCCCGAGGTTGAAAGTACGGAACGATTGATCGAAGCCTTGAAACGAAATGGCGTGCGCTTTGTGACGCATTAACGATTTGTTAGGACGTACCTATGACGTAGGTTCGGCAGAAATTCTGCCTGAGTCGTTATCGGCCAGTAACGGGCGTTTCTGGGGGGAGAAGTCTGCCCCAAAAGAATTGTGCCAATGCTGGCCTCAACGCATAGCGAACGGTGGGGAAAAGTGCACTTTAAAGAACCCATTCACCCTGGTAAATGATCTTGCCCAGGCCATGTCTGCGATATTCGACAGGGTCACACTAGAGATTGCCTTGGGTGGCACCAGTCCAGTCATCGGCGGCTGGTCGGACCCAGCCAACTAGGGAATGCTGGTCACTAGCGATGCTGTTGGGTGCAACAGCGGCGTGTATTTGTTTGGTAGCCGAATAGCTGCTCGCGGTAAGCCCTAGGGGTCGTCACTATGGTCGTGGAGGCATCAGCGATGCTTCTAGCGTGCCAGGTAAGCAACGAAGCCAAGCCATTTAGGTCGACCACGCTTTCATTAAGCTGCTGGCGCCGAGGATTTTCATAACCCGCTTCATGTTGTAGGCGAGTACCTGTGCATGAATGGCGTTAGGAACCGCTTTTGTCCGACTTCTGCCGGTCAAGGTTACCCAGAATGCGGGTCTAGTCCGATGAAAGCGACTGGTGACATCCATGCAATACGCAAAAAAGAATTTCACCGGCCGTAACGCATTTTTTTTACGTAACGTAGATGTGTTACAAGCAAAAAAAAGCGTTACGTCACGGTGGCTAGGGGCCGTGAGAGGGTTCCGAGTCGAAAAATTTCAGGACTGAGTGCCGTTATCCACAATTTCTAGGCATGGGTGACTAGCATTGTGCAAAATTTGCACTTTCCAATTGGCTGATCTGGGTATATCGGTGCCGCCATCGCCCGACAGCGCTGGCAGACGCGATATCGGCTCAAAGCACTCAGTCAGTAGTCAGCCTCTACACATGTCTTGGAGACCTTAGAGGTGGTTGTATCGCGAATCAGAGCCCGCCGCTCATCTCCACAGCGCGTCGGCGGAGACGCGCGATCGTAAAGCTGCTCTCCGGATGTGAGTACCTCATTCGATATGGCGGTGAGGCCATACGACTTGAGCGTTCGGTCGAGAATAATCAGGCTCGTTTGGAAGGGTGGCAGCGCGCTCGTTGCGACGGAAATCTGGTTACGCACGCAGAGCGCTTTCTACGGATTGAGGAACTGGTCGCCAAAGTGGGGCGGTGAGGTAGCACTCGCTCGTATATGTATACGGTGTACACTCCTCAGCGCCGCAACTATGTTGTGAGAATGCTCAATTCTGCTCAAGGCTCGCTGGAGAATTTCAGTGGATCGATATAGCCAACTTGCATTGTCATCTGGGTGACTGCTAATGCGCGGGCATTCCTTGCAACCTTTGGTTAAGTTCCGCATCGCGGGTCTCTAATAGACACATCACTCTAACAGCGTTAAGTTGGTTGCATTCAGCACTGCCTATTCAACCTGTAGTTGATCGAATTCTGTTACGCCCTAGCAATAATTACAATACCTCTGGTTGGCGAAGTTTGCTAATACGCTTATGTCACGGCGGTCTATAAATCAAGCATCTCTTTCCGCACGCTCAGCGAAAAAGGATTCCAGCCACTCTTCAACGTAGGTCTCCACAGTCCCCCAATCTATAATTTTCATCGCGTCTTCGGGAATATTTGACTGATAGGCTTCAATAATCTCCCAGGCCTTGGTATCGAGAGGTGTATTTTCTGGTAACTCATCAACCAAATAGTCTGCAACATCCCGTGCGTTCCAATCTTTGTCAGCAAGAATCTCCAAGCAACCTTCCAAGCTATTACCAGCAAATAATTGACTCATACAGTCTTCAACTCAAAAATGATTTAGAGTATAGTATCGAAGCTGAATATTATTGGCAATAGGTATAAAAACTTTGAAGAATTTCCGTTAGTTAATGTGGTCCTGTGTGTGGCTAAAGAAATTATACTCAATAATAAATACTAGTCACGTATGAGGGGTTTTATGGGTAACAATTGCTGGGTTGCTGGGTTGCTGGGTTGCTGGGTTGCTGGGTTGCTGGGTTGCTTGGTTTAATGTGGCTCATGTTCCACTCTGTTCTCAAAATCCAAGATGACGCACGCTATTTATGAATATTAATTTTTAGAAAAACAAGCACCTACTAGGTAGGCATTGTGCTGAAGTAATATGATCGATTCTAGCAAGGTCGGGTTTCTGTGGCGGGCTAACAACCTTCTCCATGTTTTCAGCTGAAGTCGTATTTATGCTTCAGCAGGGAAGGTTTGGCTGGGCCGCGACAACGATCAGTGCACATGTGCTGGGGGCTCTGTTTATGATCTCCGCAGCTTACGGCCTAATAAATCGCCTGGCTTAAACGAGGCGGAAGGGTATTTATTTGCCCTTCATCCTCACCACTGGCTTAGGGAGGAGGCAGATCCAATTGGGCATTGACCTCCCAGCTAACTGGATTCAACAAGTTAACCCATGCCAACTTCAACGTTAAAAGGTATGTTCCCTGCACGCTTACCGCCGACCGCCCGTAAAATCGGTATTCGCCTCCCACCAGAATGCGGTTCCGCTCGTACGTGAGTGGAGTATCTGGAATTAGGAAGAGACAAATCTTGAAAGCTTGGTCCTGACCCTAAGCACTAGTCTCGACTTCGTTGAGAGCCGCACTTGGCATATAGACCGGTTCAATTCTGGCGACCGCCGCAGCGTCACTGAACACGGCATAAAGCTCAACGCAATGTAGCGCCAACGATGAGCGTTCTATCGAAGAGATTGCGGCAGATGCGCTGCGCATCGCAGCCACCCATCATCGATGGGCCTGAACCTGCTATGGAGGTTGCACGATTGCTCGGCATAATACGGCTTAGAGCGGCAGTGTATAGAAGAGCGGATATTGCTCGGATAGGGGCCTTCGATTAACTTGCCGTTTAGCCGCTGTAAGTTGAGTTATCCCGTCACGCACGCTAGATCCTGGAAAACCGATAAGCCGTGTAATGAACTCATGCCCTCTCGTCCGCCCGGTTTAGCCGCAGAACTCACCATGCTCATTAGATTTTTTCGGCCGGTCCGCAGATTCGCCAAAACTAGCAGCGTGGTCAACTGAGCCGCGTTTTATCAACCGGCGACCGCGTGATCGTACGTAATCAACTGGCGTTTTATTATTCGAATGAATGCCTGATCTCGACGCGTGTCTGAGTTTTACACTATCGCTCACGGTAATCCTGAGCAAGCTCAAGTAACCCTAGCTTAAGTATATGCACTAACGAGGTTCTTCATTGGGGGGGGACATAACGACGGCTTCGACCAAATTGATCCGCAATTTTTTTTGCTGCATCACCGAATCGCTTTTCAAAAGCCTCGCGCTCCTTTCGAGATAAGCCTTCAATTTTTGCTGCCGATATTACGCGATGCTCAGCCAGCTCATCCTGGTTTTTGGCCTTCAGGTAAGCGCAGGTATCGAACCCATCTGGACGTTCCGGACCATTCTTAGCGTCCTGATCAATCTGATTTCCCATTTCAGGTTAGCTCCGTCAGATGACAACCCAAGGGTCGTCTCGGGTTTTGGATGATATCAGGTCTGTAGGCCCAGACTGCTTGATCAGCTGCATATCGACTAAATACTGAAGTGACGTCTGATCACAACTTAGCGGATCACCTGATCAACTGCACCTCTTTTTTGATTTTATTGAACAGGGTAGTCCCTTGGTCGGCGGGGGAAGGGATTTGTGCAGAGTCATCTTTTTTGATGACATACCCTATACCCCGGCTATCTAATGCACAGCCAAGCGCAGAGTGAGCTACAAGCATCTCTCGGGCATCCTCGGCGCTACAATATTTTTTTCCGCTGGTTTGAATCGTATATAGTATGCGTTTGCATATGTTCAATAGGTCAGACTTTACTTCGTTCGTTGCAATCAAAACATTTTCGAGGCCTTCTCTGTCTAGATCGAGTTCCGGAGTGAGTTGAGTATTCGGGTTTATTAAAACTCCACCTAGTATCACTCCGCTAAACTCACCGATCTTAATTTCAGATTTACCCATCGTTGATTTAGTTTTGGCTTGAGGTATACCGCCGTGCATCCCCTCGGAAGCGTTGGCTAAAAGCGAAATATGTATGCGGCGAATTTGCTCTTCTCGCCAATTTGTGAATCTCTCGGCGTCTTCAGGAGGTATTTCGAAGTGCTCGATTTTTTGTTCGTGACTAAATTCAGCAATTTTAACCGTAGAGTTTTTCCTGGCTCCTTTTATGAGGTTGCTTTTTTCGTCATAAGCCACAATGCTTGAGCTAACGGTTTTTAGAACTATGCAGCGATCGCAATTTTGGGTGAGTTTTATGTACATGCGCGTGCCTTTTTTATTGATTTTTTATTTTTCAATTATAACATATGCGTTTGAAGTTAGAGTTAATTTTTCTGTTTGAAAGTATTGTTTTCAATTTCCGTGAGTTGCACTGTGGGTTTGAAATTGTGCTTTTTCGATGGGGAGTAAACGTTGTGGGTGTATTAGTAATCCTATTTCATTCAAGGCTTCAACAAGGCCGTTATCGCGAAAATACATTTGAGTCTTATTCAGTTTCTCCTCTAGGTTTTCTATGGTCAGGTTTTGAATCGAGATGGTACCTGATGGCTTGATATTGGTCGGTGGTAGTAAGAAAATTTTGAATGTCGGCGTCTGAAAATGCTTTTGCAAAAGGCGTAGCATGTTTTTGGTGCCAAGGTTGACAATGCTTTCCCAGGTCTTCATCTCGTTTTTGCCAGTGGGGCGGGTTGCGGGCATAAAGTTAAAGTTAAATATGAAGCCAATTTTATAATCGTTATCGGTTTCTATAGATATTACACCTTCTCGATTGTTTCGATTAATGAATTCGCGAGCTTGATTCGACAGAGATGTTACAGAGGTCATCATGCCTACGCCTACAGTTTTGACGTCTCGCTCAAACTTTGATACTGCTGGAAGCGTAGGGTTCGCACCGAGCCCTAGGGTGGCTTCGTCGCGAACTGGGGAGTAGTTTAGTCTTCCACACAGGGCCCCGAACGTTAGCACTGTTGACATGATCTTACTTCCGCTCATCCATCGGCCGTCCTCAGAGTTAAGCTTATAGCTGAGACCTTTGATTTCTCCTATTGTGCTGAGGACGGGTTTCATCTGCACGCCGCGTTTTGCCATTGCATGTACGAAGTCACTTACCGTTTCAATGTGACTAGAGAGAATGCTTTTAGCAATGGCACGAATGATCGATGCTTGGTTTTTGTTATTTATATTCTCGCCAGGGGAAAGAGTTGGCGTTAACTCATACTTATGCTCTAGGGTTCGTACTACCTCCATACCACGCTCGAAATCGTTGTTGTTGGCCAAAAGTCCATAATGGGATGCTAAGCCACTCTCGTCGAATCGTAACTGTACTCGGCAAAGCGCGATATGGACATGGCTATGGTCAGTATCGTTATGGCGCGCTGCAACCCACATCATGCTATTATCCACGCCCATATCCTTCAAGAACTCCTGCGTGAGTGATTCAAACTTAGTATGTGTGAGCCAGTCCTGGGCGGGGAGAGATAGCACATGATGTTCTATAAGCTTTTCCCCGCTGCCCTTATAGCGTTGCATTTGTATATTGAACTCTTCTTCTAACTCTCTGGTGTCGACGATTCTAATATCGCCTCTGTATCCTTTGTACGGGGAGCCACTCAGTACACTTCCACCGAGGTACTCGATGAGCGGTCGTTTGTCGATCTCTTTAGAATTTGCCGCGAATATGTAGCGTATCAGAGTTTCGCAAGATCGGAATGTGTGAGCTTTTTTGTAAATCATGACATGTGCCCATTATTGTTATTATTGGTAATTTAGAGGAGTTTCGGGGTGGCAGGTTTAAACGTTTTTCCTTTTGATGCAAGGTGTTCAAGCTCTGATAAACTGATGGTTAGCTCAGCGGGAAGTCGAGCGTTTTGGCTAAGTAGCCTCAAGCCTTCAATTTTGTTTAGCAAGTTTTCTATGTAATCATTTCGAGACTCAATTTCGTGAATTATATATCGCTCGTACCCTGTGTTTCTTTCTAATTTGTCTAATGTATAATCCTTGATGAACCGAGAAAGGCTTTTGTATTTGCCAGTTTCGGCCTTGAACTGAACTTGCTTGAATTCCCTTTCATTGAGATGCATTGTTATGCGTCGCGATGCTTTTTCCATGTCCGGCTTTCTTGGTCGGCCACTTTGTTTCTTGGTTAGGTCGATGATCATGCTTTTTCTCTTGTTGTTATTATAAAAGCGCAGAAATCGAAGATTTTGAGCACTAGCCGTTTCATGTGCCAAAAATTTATTTTTGAAGCTTGAAACATAGCTTGCTGAAAATATCTTTATCTAATTATACATTTAAATTTCAGGACTGTGGTGATTCGCTTTTGGGTTTTTATATATAATGCGATCATTGGGTAGTTTCGACGGGATTGGTCCTTGCTACGGTTGCTTGCGAGTGTTGTGAGGATTAGGGTTGTGTTTATCTTTTTGCTAAGTAGGTTCCTGTTGTTTGAAGTGTTTTAGCTGTGGCAATCTCGTACTTTTTTCTACTGGCTTGGACTATTAGGTTGAGACTTCACAATTTAAATGGGTTGGTGGATGTCGATGGCTATTATTGTTTGTTGGCTTCGGGCAAAAATCGAGTCTTCTTTTTTTTAATTGAAGTTTTATAAGCAAGCTCGGAGTGTCGTGGCCCGCTACGCGGAATATACCCAGCGGCCGGATTGAGTAATAGGGGGGCAATTGGTAGATTTTTAAAAAAAAAGTGAAAAATATTTCAAGGGTTTAGATTAAGTATCGGGTAGACAAACTGTGCTAATATTGAATTGCAACAATCCTGTTGCTTTAATAGATGGCTGGCACCGGGGAAGACTGGTAGTTTCGCTGGCGATTGGTCAGCGAAATTTAATTTCAAACACCGGGAGTTCATAATTTTTGTTAATCATACTTGGCCGTAGCTGGCGCCCAGTCGGTCATTTGATAGAAAGGGCACTGGTAACGACCGCCCCTCGCTGGGTATTTTCGCGCAGCGGTCGGGATTCAGCTTGCATCGCCGTAGTTTCCAACAAACTCTCCAATCGTACAGCCGAGAGTGGCTTCGCATCGTAACGTCAGAATGCATTATTTTGCTTCTCACAGCCACACCCGCGATGAACCCTTAGTAAGAAAGCATGCAGAGATTGGGACGTTTCTAGGGCGCTCTGTTAATGGTCGAAGCGAGTCACGTAATGACTTTGTGGCAGGCATCTCTTAGCTCGCCTATGCTCGTCCTCGCCAACACATATGGTGCAAAGCCATTTAGAATTCAGGGAGCGGGCGTGATCACGCAATTAAATTGCAGCCAACGGCGAATTATTCTTCTGAGGAGTTTCGCTAGCGTATTAGGTAACTAGGTCGAATTGTGCGTCGCCGCTGAGCATCGTGTGAAGAGAGAAAAGATCCGTCCTTGCGCTCCACTTCCCGATTATCCCGTTATCAAACTGATCAGAACTGCATTCTGACGGTAGCACCATTGGTGAATATTCACCAACTCCAGTTTCTCAACTCAAGATTGGTCATCACCAAGGTGGTAGGTGGGGGTAGCCTGCTTCGACAGGGGGGGTTATCTATTCGGTTTCGGAAGACAAGAAGGTAGAGGTGGAGGTGTTTACTAAGTATCTGGCTTTTCGCTACCAATGCAGGCCTGCACGCAGTTACCCTATGATCTTGCCATTTTCTGCATTGAGACAGGATTTCAAACGTAATGAGATGGGATATGGAAGTCCGGGTTAGGTTTCACGGTGTGGGCCAGGGGTTGTTCAGTTCGGGGAGCATTTGCCCGCTTCCGAAGTCTGGCGGTAGTGATTTCAATTGGGTCTACGATTGTGGAATTGATTCGGCGCAGCACTATCTCGAAAGCTCGCTCAGCGACTTGGCTCACATCATTCAGACGCCCGGAGGGCGGCGGCCCTACCTTGACCTAGTGACCATCTCCCATTTCGATTCGGATCACATCAGCGGTCTCGTGAAGCTGCTGGAACGCTTCGATGTCGGTGATCTTTTGCTACCGTACGTACCCTTGTGGCAGCGGCTTGTTATCGGTTTTCACGCCCACCGGGCGCACAGTTCACGATTGACTAGATTTTTGGTGAATCCGGTTGCATTCATCGCTGCGGTTCCTGAGGCTAACGTCAAACGTATTTTGTTTGTATCAGGCAATTCTTCTATCGATGAGCCGCCCCCAGAACAAGACGGTCCACCTCGACGACCACTACAACTACCAGTGGTAAACGATAGGGATGCGGATTTTCAAGATTCAGGTTCTATCCCCGTGAAGGTTGAAACCGAGGATTTGAACGGTCTGAGTAATGTGGATGACAAAAGATCTGATTGCGAAAATATGGTGCGGGCAGCAGGGAGACGGACGAACGTAGCATTCCTTACCTACGGTACAGGGCTCCTGATTGCGGGGTGTTGGGAGTTTTTGCCATACAACGATGCGCAGTTGGCGCCGATTGCTTCTCGAATATTTCGTGATCGCGTTTCACATCTTCGCGGCAAACTGCTGGGTAGCGTAAAAGCTGTTACTACCCGTGCCTTGAAGGAATTAAAGGACCTTTATGGGAAAGAATTCAGCTTTAAGGGCCAGAAAGAGAATCAGAACCTCATCTCGCTGTTTCTTTACGGTGGCCCCATAGGATCGAAACTAGGCAAAATGCGGGCCTGGGGTTCGGAAGTAGGCAGGCCATTGCCCCCTCGGAGGCTATGGAGTATGCCAATTTCGATACGCAAAAGCGGCGTGCTCTATACCGGTGATGGTTACCTCAATACACCACTACGGTTTGATAGCATGGAGGCTTTTCTGGGGGCTCACCGCGTGAGTGGTCTCTCGCTCCTACAAGTCATGCACCATGGGGCTAGAGCAAACTGGCATGCCGGTTTAGCCGATAAAATACAGCCTATGTTCAGCGTGTTTAGTTCCAATCCCGATCACCGGGGATATCGTCATCCACATACTGAAGTGACCACGGATTTTGCTTCCTACAGGCCCCTGCAAGCGAGTAAAGGATCGGCTGTAGACATTGCGTGTTTCCGGTTGCGATAGGCGGGCATTGAATCTGCCCTGCGGACCCCACATGCGTGGGATGCTATTGAAAAACCTCTACCGTGCGCCTTACACTACGCACCATCACCTCGATGGTGTGTGGTACCAGAGCAACCACGGTCAAGAAGTCGCCTCCTTGATTGATCGGCTCTAAAGGTTTTCATGACCTTCTCTCTCCAAATCCTTTTTGACCATTCCCTGTTGCCTGGGGCGATGCGGTGCTGTGTGCCGTGGTTTTTGGAGAGATAAAATCGATGCTAGAATTTCTTCGCGCTACCCGTGAAACCTACCTTTTGGCTGATCGCCCAGGTGACGCTCCGTCTGATGTAAATCGCAAATGGTCGATCCGTATTGGTGGACTGCATCAGGCCCATCTGCGTGATGCTGTTAACAGATTGCGTCAGCAGCACCTCCCGCGCGTTGACAAACCGTCTAAAAAACGTTCCCTCAAACCAACTGCTCTGCTGGACTCTCTCGCTAAGGCGCTCGGTGCGAAAAGCTATGACCAATGGCTTACGGTTGAGCAGCCCAAAATCATTGCCCTGCTAAACGAGCACGGAATGACGCGTCCCGTTGATCTCATCAAATGGGCGACACCAGCCTTCACACCTCTTGCTGCTCAACAGGTGGCCGACAGATTGTTCAACTCGGGGATAGACGTCCCTCAACGGATGTTTACCGGCGTGGGATCACCATTGTTTGCCGCATCCGGTTACGGTCGAATCGATATCGATACGCTTGCCGGAAAATATTTCGCTAACGACAAGCAGCGGTACAAATTCTGTGAGCAGTACAGTGAACAGGTGGTGCTTCGCGCCGTACATATGAGCGAAAAAAGCGCACTGAGTTACCTCGATTTGACTGGGCGGATGCTCATGCTCAACGCCGTCAGGGAGCACGTCGACGGTATGTTCAACTTGCTGGGTAGCAATCTCATGCAGCCATCGACTGGCGATCCAGTGATGCGGGTTTACAACACGACTGAGAGCGACCGGGAGTGGGACCTTTGTCTGTTTCGACTGTTCCGTGCGGAGATCGAGAGCAGCGGCGCAGGCTGGGTCGAGGTGATACCGGTTCCTGGCAACGTAAATCTGATTTTCCTGAAAGGGCAGGATGGCGCCTTCGACTGGGTGATACGTGACCAGCGCGATAAGGTACTTTCGACGAATTCGCTGCACCCTTTCTTCGTGCAGGGTGAAATTCCGACAGCAATGGACCACGGCAAGCTGTTGGGGCATCTGTATTACTCGACAGCAATCTGGCGTGAGCGGTTAGAGCACGACGCCGAGTCTCGGCATTACTCTAACGGTGGTACTGCGGCCAATTGGCCTGGGTACCAGGCATTGATTGAGCGTGAACTAGTAGCTGCGCAGGGTTTTCAAATGCCTCGCCAGCCCTCGGGTCGTGTTAACGGCGATTTTTTCGCGCATCGTATCAATGAGCGCTGTTTGATGGTGTCGCCGCTGATAACGATTACCGAATTCCAGGCATTTAGCTCGCGAACCGGTTGGTGTAGCTTGCGTGCAGAAAAGGCACATCTGGCTCACTTTGACCAATTTGATGATCTGGAGGCTCTAAACTCGTGTGACCTAGACGAACTTCCCATAGCCCTAACATGGCTCGATGCTGTGGCGTATTGCCGTGACTTTGAGAAACTCAGTGGATTGCCAGTCCGTCTTTTGACCATCGAGGAGTGGCGCCAAATCACTCCACCGCCATCTATCAACTTTCGAGCCATCAACACTGTCCGCAGTTTTATGGTGAAATCGGGTGAGCGTCCGAATGACCCTATCTATGAGCAGATGGGGTGGGGCGTCGTCGGTAGTGATGGAGAACTGGGTGCGAACTCTAGCGATGTAGAGCGTGTGGACGGTGTCATGCGATTCGGCGCCAGTCTGAACTGGGTAAACAATAGGGAAGGCCTGCCGTTTCTTTCGACGGCGGGATTTGCTGAGTGGCTTGCGGATCACCGCCATCAGCAAGCCCCCGCAGGCTGCGCGGCAACCCACCAAAGTATTAGGGGGGGAGGAGTTGAGCGAGCGTTATGCCCTGTTCACAGCAGCATGAGCTACAAAGGTGCCAAAGTGGGCTTTCGGTTGTGCTACGTGGCCAATGCCGATGCGTAATCATCTTTGTTATGTAGATACGAGACCGGCCAGTAATACGGATCGTCTGCCTTATATCGACGGCGGCCTTCATTCTGAAATTAAAGGGATTTTTTCATGACCAATCAACCACAGAACTTGAACGTCGCGATGTTCATTGACGCAGACAACGCCCCAAGTAAAAAGCTTGGTAGCGTCCTGGCGGAGCTTGCATCTTATGGTTCCGTTTCCATCCGACGTGCCTACGGAAACTGGAAAAGTCCCTCCCTGGATCCGTGGGGCAAGGTCCTTCATGAACACGCTATTCAGCCAGTGCAACAGTTTGATTTGGTGAAGGGTAAGAATGCTACGGATATGGCCATGGCGGTGGATGCAATGGACGTACTATTCAACAAACCCGTGGATGTTTTCTGTCTCGTGTCCTCTGATTGCGATTTCACGCCTCTGGTCATGAGGCTTCGAGCCGAGGGCAAACAGGTTGTGGGCTTCGGTGAGAGGAAGGCGCCGGAGCCCTTTGTAAACGCATGCTCCAGATTCTTGTATTTTGACCAATATCTGATGAGCGACGATCAGCAGGTATCAGCAGCTGCGTTAGCGGGGAAAAAAGCGATTTCAGATAGCGCGGTTCAGTCCGGCGCCCTCGTCAGGAAGACTGCGAACGAGTTGAAAGGAGACACGAAGCTCTTGAATCTTCTCCGTAATGCCGTGGCGTACGCTGAGAATGAAGACGGGTGGGCGCAATTGAGTGTAGTTGGGAGTCGGATAGGCAACCAGGCATCCTTCGATGCTCGAAATTACGGCTATCCACGACTCGTAGATCTACTGACAGCAATTGATCTATTTGAAATGAAACGGGTGAATAATCATCCCCAGATTCGGCATAAACGGCGGGGTGCTATCGCAGGTGGATAACTCGCGTCCATAGGTCACGGATGGTACGCCTAGCCCGCAAATCCTATATCTAGATGCAGAGTAAGCGTCCGGCGAACTCACCTACCCGATCCCAGCCATAAGGGCGATGGTGTCCATTTAAGTGCACACCATGTCCTGGCTTTTCGGGTTTGGCAGATGAATTGGCCGGACGGATAGGATGGAGAGGACTTAGAGAGGGCTTCTCACCACCACGTAGGGCCTACAGCCCGCCCGGTCGACGCATTTTTGGGCATCGTTTCAAATTTAATGCGAGCTAAAGATCTTGCAAGTGCTGCCGTTAAATCCTGATTACTGCTGAAACCTGCATCCATGGAAGGAGAGCCTTAGACCTCATTCCACTGATCCTAGACGCGTATCCACTGGACCGCCTTGCGATTCAATTCGCCTGGCCACGGCACTTGAGGCAATGGTATGCAACCGATTTCCGGCGATCTGGTAGTTGTAATCGATGATCAGATTCAGTCCTTGATCGAAGAGATCAACGACGCCCCCCAGCACCAGCAGCAGACTCGTTTCGTCGACGAGTTCCAGAACATGATGATTGACCAGCTCATGGGGCCATTTGGACTGACCAGAGCGATGTTCGATGACCGCGATGGCGGTGCGATAACAACGTTGCAGAATTTTGAGAAAGGCATTGCCGCGAACGATGCCGATGATGCTCGCCATGCTTCCTGGAAACAAGCAAACGAAAAGAGCTTCGAACGCAAGGACTATGACGCTGCGCTGAATGCTGCGCATGACGACATGCGCAGTGCGGATGGCAAGTTCTATGATGGCTACAAAGTTGCGAGCGAAATTCCTGAGGGGCCTCGCATGGACGCTCGTGATCATGTCATCAGTGCCAGCAGCATCGAGCGCTCGGCAAAAGGACAGCTTGGGCAAACCCGCGAAGAGCGAGTTATGACCGCCACCCTTGATGACAACGTAGTGTTGACTGCATTCAACATGAACTGCTCCAAGGGGGAGAAGGATCTGTTGGAGTGGGCTGCTTTACCTAGTAGTAAAGATCCGAGCAAAACCAACGCCGAATACTTTGAAGTGGATGAGCAGACCCTCCTCGACAAGTACAAGAAAGCAACCAAGGCAGTGGGCAGCACCCAGAACCGGGCGCTTTTTAGTAAGCAATCCGGCGAGTTTTTGGTCGAGGGTGCCAAGGCGTCGGGCAAGTTGGTGATCAGGCAGATCCTCGGTCTGCTGCTCAAGGACCTGATCGACGGGCTAGTCCAAGATGTTCGCTATCTTGTGAGCAAAGGACTCGCCGAGGCCAAGCCACTTATGCAACTCGTCAAGGAGCGCATCCAGGCGACCTACGAGCGGATAAAGCTGAAGTGGGCGGACTACCTGAAAGAGGGGGCGAGTGCCGGGATCAGCGGTTTTCTGTCGACATTTGTGACGTTGATCATCAACTCTTTCATCACTACGGCGAAAAATCTGGTGCGGATGATTCGCGAAGCCGTACTTTCAGTCGTCCGCGCAGTTAAGTTGATTATGGCGCCGCCGCCGGGCACAGAGTCTAAAGATATCGCTGTCGAGGTTGCCAAGATCCTGGCGTCTTCGATTGCGCTTTGTGTGGGTATCGCCCTAGAAGAAGTGATTCAGAAAGCACTTGAAGCTATACCGGTTCTACTGCCCTTTGCCGCGACCATTGCCCCGGTTATTACCGGAGTTGTCACTGGCGCGCTGACACTCTTCACCGTTATGGCCTTCGACCGTCTGCGGGACTCCTTTGCCTTTCAGAACAAACAACTCGCCGATGTCCACCGTGGACAAGCAGTCGGGCTTCTAAAAATCAAACAGTCAATGTTCATGCTCGACAGTGCCTATCGGCATGTCATCGTTACCACCGAAATGTTACGTGTTACCTTCGCCGAGGACTGGTTCGAAGTCCAGGCGATGAAGGCCGTGACCACCACTAAAGCCGCTGATTACCGCAAAGCGGTTGATAGCCTGGACGATCTACTGGAGCTGTTTTAATGAGTACTCACGAACTTGTCGTTAAGAAGGAAATGACACCGGCGGGGATCGCCTCCGATCTGCTTAATGTGATCAAGGACATCGAACGAAGCATCTCCGAGTCGACCAATAAAACCGGAGCTATCGAACAGCGCGGCATGATCAAAAGTATGTTCGCTAGCTCAAAGACCGATCTGGTCGACATTTCCAAGTCGCAGAATAAGATTAACGAGCTGATGCTTGGCTTGATTCAAGAAATCATTACGCTCAACACTATGAGCTATTCGTTTCTAGCAGCGGTGATCGGTGAGCTGGAACAGCGCGCCAAGAGCGGCTGGACCGACAGCGAAGGTCGCTTCCAAGAGCTTTCCGAAACCGGACAGCAATTCGCAGGCAAGGCACACGATATTTTCTGCAAGATCGCCGAAGGCTCCAAATCCACCCAGACCCGGATTGATCTAAACAAGCAGGACATCGACAACCTAAAAAATGACTTTATCGCTAAGGCCGAAGTCGTCCAGCAGAGTCGCCAAGACATCGATAACATCAAAAGTGTCCTGACCCATAAGACCGCAGTGGTAGCCAAGCAGAGTAAGGATATCGGCCAAATCCAATCTGTTTTGGAGTCGAAAACCGAACGCCTAGCGTCTATCGACAAGCTGCTTGAGACAAAATCCGAACGCTTGTCGTCCATAGACAAGCTACTCGCTAGCAAAGCAGACCGACTGGCTTCCATCGACAAACTATTGGAGGAAAAATCGACGGTGGACCAAAGCCAGGACGTGGCCATCAAACAGATCCTCCTTGCTTTGGAGGACGGTCAGCGCCTTGATCAACAACGCGTGCTGGAAATCCACTCGCTTAGCCAAGCGCTGGAAGCTCAAACAGAGAGAACCTCAGTAGCCATCAATGTTTTGCAGGCGGGGCAGGCTAAAGCGATGCGGGGAATATATGCCGCCAGTACTGTTGCGGTGATTAGTGTAGGTGTCACGGGCTTGCGGTTCGTGGGGGTGCTTTAGAGTTGTAGTACTGTCTTTCCTTCGGTCTATGCTAAAGACGTGTGTATTGGCCATTGCTTAGGTCAGTACGAACTCATCAGGCCGACAGTGATCACGGCCAGGCCTTTGTTATTAGTTCGTGTTCTTTTATAAACGGGTCTATGCAGAGGCTTTAGCCACAGCCTTCCAAGTTTCTATGGTGGACCCTGAAGTATGAATGCGCTTATCACCTTGCTCACGGTCGGCCTCTTAACCCTTTCTACTGAAGGATATGCCGCCCCGCCTCCTATCGAAGAAGCCCCCGCCGATGTCGATGGCTATATCCGGTGCATTCAGGACTTCTACGCTACCAACCGTTGGCAGGCTGGGACCATTGCAGGGTGTCGGGCGAATAATCCAGCGGTGCGCTCGCTGCGTGATGGCGATTATGTGTCAGTCACCTTCAGTCGCGCTCAAAGTCGTATCTACGAGCAGTCACGAAAACAGTGGATCGACTTTGATAAGGCGTTGCGAACGCAGTTGTTGTCCAGAAAGCTTAACGAGCTATTCCAAGCCGCAAACCCATTGACTGCCTATTCGTTTAAGCGGGTCGCCAGCGACCTCGACGCTCGTTTTTCGGAGCTTAACGAGGAGCCTTTCAGTTGGTATCCAGCGACAAAGGTGCCTTACACCACGGTCAGTGGCTCGTCGCTAGCGTCACTCCATAGCGCCGAGCTGGCACAGTTCACCCGATGTCTGGAAACCGCCATATCACAGTTGAGCGCATCGCGCATTAGTCGGTCCGCATTCGATTCTAATGTGGATACTTGCTCATCGGAAATTAGTGCCCGCAACGGTGATGCCAGCAAAGCACTGTACCAGCCTCAGGTGTTCCGTTCAGTGGCCGAGCAAACCTGGGCTCCGATAGCATCACAGCGAGTCCGCACTCAGGATGCGGTAGTGATACCGCTTGCTAAAAAAGAGAGTGAGTCGAGCTGGTACGTCACGCTTTTGAAGTTGATATGCATAATGATAATGGGAGTCGGCGGCTTATTCACATTTTGGAATTTGGTGAACCGCGTACCGGCGACAATCTCAAAAAAAGGCGGTCGCCGAAGTCGCCGGAAACGTAACGAACACGAAGACAGCCAGCCACGTGGTCGTAATCAAGAGGGCAAGAAATTAGATCTCGGCACGTTTATGCTGAAACACCGCAAAATCAGCTCCATGACTACCAACCATCTGTGCGCCAGCTGTATGCACTGGACGGGGAAGCGTACACCCCACCCGGTCAACAGGGAGCCCTATGTCAAGTTGGACGCGGTGGGCGAGTGCGTGAAAAAGCGTGCTGGTTCACCGTATGGCATGAAGAGCTATAAAGATGGTTTCCAGTGCAAGGATTTTTCGGATATCGGTTATTGAGAGCGCCAGGCATCAACAATCGGTTCGTTAAAGCTTCGCTCAATTTAGCCATTCTCTGACCTTCAAAAGGGCGGAGGCTGGCTCCTTTCCTGCTGGCGTCTCTTGACGACAAAGGGCCCGCTTCGCGGAATGGACCCATAGGCAAGACGTGCGGTTTAGGCGACGAATTTACTCATATAGCCAAGGTTTCAGCTCGTCCAAGTTCCTCACCACAATCTGCTGCGCAGATGCCTTAGGGTCGAGCTTTTTCGGATCGATTTGGAAGCGTTGCAACACATACTTGACCAGTGCGCGGCGGGTCTGAATGAGTAGGACACCGTCCACCATACCGAAGTCAGCTTCTATGATCGCCTTCTGTTCTGGCTTAAGCCTTGAATCAGGTTCAATGATAACGGCCACCGTTGTGTTCCAGTCCTCATCGTCGGCTATAACGTTTTCGGTTTTACGCTCAAATTCGGGTTGCCCACGCAGACGACTGAGTACGAAGTCTCGGTATTCACGGTTTTTCTCGCAATAGGCCCGCACATGCCACCGCATACCGGTGTAGATCAGCGTGTGCGGCGCTATAAGGCGGGTTTCTGGGTTCGGGTTAGCTAGAGAAACGTACTCGATGTCAATTACTTCGCCATCTCGGCATGCCTTGAGCAATGGGCGCAGAACTTCTGGACGAATTGTCCGGTCCGGCACCTCCAGAACCATAGTGTGCGCATAGGCCAGCGCTAAACCTTCAACATGCGGTGCGCGGGTATGCGTTTGGTTCAGGAGGTGAAGGTAGGCACTGGCGCTGTCATCGATGAAGAGAGGTTTGAAGTTTTTGCTGGGTACGTAACCCTTCAGCTGCTTGTCATATGTAAGGTTTTTAGGCGCATGCTCAGACATGTAGGTATTGATGTCTTTCGATGCCTGCTGACGGCTGATGCCGAAGCTTTGGATCAGGTGTCCCGTGGTCAGCCGACCTTCCCACCAGACCACCGTCTCGATCAAGCGATAGCGAAGTGCCAGGTCCCAGCGAACCTGATTGATGTCGTGTTTGCGTTTCATAGGCCCTCCATGTGCGTGAATTGTTTACCTGTATAAGTCTACATTCTATACCTGTCTTGAAACACTACATATCCTTCGGCTGTCTTTGGTGTCAACCGAACTCATGAGAGGGATAAGGAAATGATGTCGTCAGGTGTATTTTTGACAGGGGCTTTGCTAGCGATGAGCTTCATTTTACTGGTGCTGGTTATCCAGTACAGGAAGCTGTCCGAGATTTTTCAGATGGTCCGAGATTGCAGGCAAACTGCCAAGTGGATGCAGATTTGGGAGTCTGAAAACCTCGAATTGAAGTCAGCCTTACGTGCCGAGAAGGCGCATGTGGACCAGCTGCAAAGAAAGCTTTTTCTTGTGCAAGCCTTGATCCCCGCAGCGTAAGGACAGATAGATGAATCGACTTGAACGAATCAAAGGCTGCCTGTTGGGTGGCGCAGTAGGGGATGCGCTGGGTGCTCCTGTTGAATTCCTTGAATGGCCCGCAATTCGCTCGAAGTTTGGCCCGGACGGCATTGTCGATTTCACGCCGGCTTACGGGATCACAGGCGCCATTACAGACGACACACAAATGATGCTCTTCACTGCTGAGGGCTTGCTGCGTGCTTACGTTCGCGGAAGCTCTCGGGGTATCTGCCATGTACCCAGTGTCATTCATCACTCCCTATTACGGTGGCTGATGACTCAAGACCATCAGCCCGGCACGAACGTTAGCCTCGATGGATGGTTGGTCCAAGAGCGCGATTTGTGGTCACGGCGTGCTCCAGGCAACACGTGCATCAGTGCGCTTAAAGCTAGTCAAGGCTTCGGTTTTCTCGCGCAAAACACCAGCAAAGGCTGCGGCGCTGTGATGCGTGTCGCCCCCTGTGCTTTCTTTGGCAATGCGTTCGAGTATGCCGCTGAATCCGGCCGCTTAACACATGGCCATCCAACGGGCTACTTGGCTGCTGGATTGTTCGCCGACATTCTTCAGCGTATGGCCGATCAGCAGGTCAGGCTTGAGCATGCGTTGACAGAAAGCTTGGCAGTCCACGGTGATAAGCCTGGCATGGAGGAGTCGCGTGTTGCCCTAGAACGCGTGCTGTTTTTCTTTTATGAAGGCTACTTCCCAACTCCTGAACGCATTGATGAGTTCGGGGGGGGCTGGATCGCTGAGCAAGCGTTGGCTATCGGTATTTGGTGCGCGCTAACCGCGACATCTTTCGAGCAAGGGGTCATCAGTGCTGTAAACCACAGCGGTGATAGCGACAGCACCGGGCTCATTACCGGGCATTTGTTGGGGATTCAATATGGTGTCGCGGCAATTCCAGTTCGCTGGCTCGGGCAGCTGGAATTACGCAGCGTGATTGAAAAAGTGGCACACGACATCTACCGGCTGCCGCGAGAATACTCAGGATACGGTGGTGATGGTGATGCCGGAATTGAGGCGGAGTATCCAGGTGCTTGAGGCGCGGTTGAGTTGGGGATCATTTTTTGCAGACGCTTTCGCCTTCGTGCTGGCGCTGCTTGCCCGCGACCGTCAAAATACGGTTCTTGTTGCAATCGCAGAATTAACACCATTTATGAGCAGTCAATCCCTCAACAGCTTCACTCGGTGCTCCCTGATCGTCCCTGAATCCCGCATCGTGGCCGCACTGCTGTTGCAGGAAGTTAGCAAGCAGGAATGGCAGAGGCAGATAGTCGAGTTAAACGTATTGCAGAAGCGTACGGCCAAGACCGCTGTGACGTATGCGAGCACAGCACGCTCACGTTTGGAGACTATGCATCCCGATCTGTGGGTGCTTGTGCGAGACGAGAGTCTCCCAGTAGCTACTCAGGCCGTGCTTGCAGCTACCGTGAAGCTTTCTCCACTGCTAGGTGATTTCCTCCGCACCGTTGTCCGGGATCAATTTCGCCGTTTTTCTACGCACCTTGAGCTTCGTCATTGGGAAGCTTTCTTGGAGGACCGCCTTCACGTGCAAATAAACGGATCTACCTTCAGTGATTCGACCCGGGTTAAATTAAGGCAAAATGCCATGCGTATGTTGGCTGAGGCCGGATTCCTTGAGGACACTCGTAGCTTGCGCTTGCGTAGTCAGCACATCGAGCCTGCTGTGCTCCGCGTCTTAGATAAACACAATGAGCAGTACGTGCTCGATTGTCTTCAGGTATGTCCGTGAATAATCTCGATGAACGCCTCAACAAGATCCTCGACCGGCTTACCTCCGATGACTTTCTTGGTGGTCAGGGCCTAGGTAACGAGGTGCCGTTCTATGCCTTCGACTATCCGCCTCAGGATGAGGTGACCGTGCGAGAGCACGTGAAGTTTCTAGAAGGAGCGATCACCAGGCGTCGCCCTGAACTCAAGGTTGCCTCTATCAATTTGTTCGAGCTAGTGCTTGACATGCTAAACGGCCGCAGGTTGTTGGCAAAGTCTATCGACCTGCAAGCCCAGAAAGGAGATAAGGCTTTGCATAAGGCTCTTAAGGCACCATTGGATGCTGGCAAGGTCGCCCAAGAGCTGGTTGATCGCTATCCGCCTAATGAATACAGCATGCTATTGATCACCGGTGTTGGCAGTGCCTATCCGCTGGTTCGTACTCACAACCTTCTGAACAATCTCCAGCCCTTCATGGGGCAGACTCCTTTGGTGTTGTTCTATCCGGGCCGCTACGACGGTCAATCTCTCCAGCTTTTCTGTCAACTGGGCGAGAAACCCTATTACCGTGCTTTCCGTCTGGTGAGCTGAAAAGGATGTCTACCTTGCAAATTAAGAATCTGTTTACCCGGTCCATTCACCGTTCAATCAATGGCGTGATCAAGGCTGACCAAGACGATGCTGAGTCCGTCTGGCAAGAACTTGATGAGTACGTCATCACCCGTGAGTTGGATCAACACCTGCGTAGCTTCTTTGAAAGCTACTTGGCAGCTCTGGACAACCCGCAGGATGCTTCCGGACGGGTGGGAGTGTGGATATCGGGTTTCTTCGGTTCGGGTAAGTCACACTTTTTGAAAATCTTGTCTTACCTTCTGGAGAACAAGCAGGTTGCCCGGGACGGGGTCACTCGGCAGGCCATAGATTTTTTCGAGCGCAAAATTGCCGATCCAATGCTCGCCGCCGACATAAAGCGCGCCATTGCCGCTGATACCGATGTGCTGCTGTTCAATATCGACAGTAAGGCTGACAGCGGTGACGGTCGTGATGCGATCCTTCGCGTTTTCCTTAAGGTTTTCAACGAACGATTGGGCTTCTGCGGCGATCATCCACATATTGCGCATATGGAGCGTTATTTAGATGACCAAGGCAAGTTTTTAGCCTTCAAGGAGGCTTTCGCCGAGGCTTCTGGTTCCTCTTGGGAAGAAGAGCGTGACGCCTATCACTTCCAAGTTGATGCACTTGCAGCAGCCTTGTCCCAAACTCTCGGTCAAGAGATCAAGGATGCTGATGCCTGGGTAGAACGCTTTGAAAACGATTTCAACCTCAATGTCGAGAGCTTCGCCAGATGGGTGAACGACTACCTTGACAAGCGAGGTAAGGATCAACGCATTGTGTTCCTGGTGGACGAAGTCGGCCAGTTCATCGGCCAGGACACCCACCTGATGCTCAGCCTGCAAACCATTACCGAAAACCTCGGCACGGTCTGTGGTGGTCGTGCCTGGGTGTTGGTCACATCGCAAGAGGATATCGATGCGGTACTTGGTGAGGTCCGCGCCTCCAAGGCTAACGACTTCTCCAAAATTCAGGGCCGCTTTAAAACCCGCCTGTCGCTGTCCAGTGGCAACGTTGATGAGGTCATTCAGCGTCGCCTACTTGATAAAGATCCTGAGCCTAAGGATGCCCTACGCAAGATATATCGCGAGAAAGCTGACATCCTGCGCAATCAGCTCAGTTTCACCAACACCGGGCGCACTTATAAGGCCTTTACGGACGAAGACAACTTCGCCGCCGTCTATCCTTTCGTGCCGTATCAGTTCCAACTGGTGCAACGCATCTTTGAAAGCATTCGCAAGGCCGGCGCCACCGGCACTCACCTGGCCCGGGGCGAGCGCTCGTTGCTAGATGCTTTCCAGTCTGCGGCCAAGGCTGTCGGGGAGAGCACCCTAGGTGTCCTGGTGCCCCTTTACCGCTTCTACCCGTCCATCGAAGGCTTCCTTGAGGGCGTGGTGAAGTCGACTATCGACAACGCCGCCGGGAACCTCAGCCTGCAAGACTTCGACACTTCGGTGTTGAAAACGCTGTTCCTCATCCGCTATGTCGATGAGATCAAGGGCAACGTCGATAACCTGATCACATTGTTTATTGATGAGATCGACGCCGATCGCCAAGCCCTGCGCAAACAGATCGAAGACAGCCTCCAACGTCTGGAAAAGGAAACTTTGGTCAGTCGCAATGGTGATGACTTCTTTTTTCTGACCAACGAAGAACGTGACATCAGCCGTGAGATCAAAGAAGTTGATCTCACCAGCGCAGACGAAGCCCGTGAATTGGGGCAATTGCTGTTCGATGAGTCCCTGCGTGGTCAGCGTAAGTTTCGCTTTTCAGACAATGGCAAAGATTTTGGTCTCAATCGCCAATGCGATCTGCATCCCCTGGGTAACCGCGTCGATGGCGATCTGCTGATCTCGGTCATAAGCCCCTTGGTGGATGATCGAGATACCTGGAGCGAGCAGCGCTGCATTCTCGAATCTAGTCAGGGGGAGGGCAGTGTGCTATTGCGCCTTGATGATGAACGCGATTTGGCACGTGAATTACGCCTGTACCTGCAAACCGACAAGTTTATAACCCGCAAGAACGACGGTACGTTGCCGCACAACACTAAACGTATCCTTCAGGACCGTGCCGAAGAAAACCGCCAGCGCCGTCAGCGGTTGAGCGCCAGTGTAGATCGCCTGCTGCGTGAGGCGGAGGTTTACGTTGCGGGTAACAAGCTGGAAACCAAGGCCTCCAGTGCACCGATGCTTGCGGAGGAAGCGCTTGATTATCTCGTCCGTAACACCTTCAGCAAACTTGGCTATATCCAACACTTGAGCAGCGACCCGCAGAAGGAAATTCAGGCTCTGTTGGCCGCGCCACTGACGCCAGGCCTCGGCCTGGAGAGTACTGGCGAAGCTAATCCGCGTGCGCTCAAAGAAGTTAGCCAGCACATCGAATTGCTGGCCTCGCAATCACGTCGGATCGTCCTGCATGACCTCGCGGAAAGTCATTACGGTCGACGTCCATATGGCTGGCCAGAGTGGGAAACGGTGCTGCTTATCGTACGCCTGCTGCTCAAAGGTGAAGTCAGCCTGGTCGGCAATGGCGGCCCCTTGGCTTCGCAGCAAATCTGGAGCGAAATCTCCACGCCTGCTCGCTGGCGCACCACCGAAATTCAGAGGCGCCAGCAGGTAGGCTCAGGCGAGCTGCAAAAGGCCCGCCAGCAGTTCAAGGACGTGTTTCAGAAGATTGCCCCGGACGGTGAGGATACCCTCTACGATCACCTGCAAAGCAGTCTCACCAAATGGGAGGGCGAGCTTAAGCAATGGCGTGTTCTGGCACAAAACGGCCAGTATCCCGGTTTGTACGAAATCGATCTTGGCCTCAAACTGATTGGTAAGCTTAAGGCTGCTCCCGATAGCTTCGACGCCATCCAATTGTTCCTCAAAGAGCGCAACCTGTTGCTCGATCTCTCCGATAGCTACGGCGATCTGGATAACTTCTACAGCAGCCAGAAAACGGCCTGGGACAAGTTGCGTTCCGCACAGTTAGATTTTCAGCCCAATCGGCCGAAGCTGGAGAAGGACGGAAAGGCGGCCCGTGCTTTGGCGCGTATTGACGAAATCTTGAGTGCCAAAGCGCCGTACAACCTGATTCGTGAAGGCGAAGGGCTGATTCAGGCGGCGACCCAAGTCAACGACGGCTTCCTCCTGGAAGCCCATGATCGCGCCGACTCCTGGGTTGAGAAGTACATAGCTAAGGTCAGCGTTGAGTTGGACGCGTTGCTTGCCAGTCCGGATCAACGAAACCACAGTTTGCTGCCACTGCAAACCCTTCGTCAGCGCATCGCTAAGCAGCGAAGTTTGGCTCACATCAGCCAAATGCAGGAAGAAGCCAGAGAGCTTGCCGATGTGGCACTGGACCATCTACAGCAGTTGGCAGAGCAAGCCGCTGCTAAAGCCCAAAGGGCTGCCAACGAACCGGCCCCTAAACCTCCAGTATCGGATAGCGGTTCGCCAGATTTGATTGTGGCTGAACCAACCGCCCCGGTTAATAACTCTCCAGCGGCAGTAGTGGCACCAACTGTACCGATCAAAAAGCGTCGGATCATCGATGCTCAGCTGCTTGCTGGTTCTGGCTACATCGAGACTCAGGTCGACATCGATAACTTTCTTGCCAAGCTGCGTAAGGAGCTGGAAGAAGCTGTGGCTGACAACCAGCGTGTGGAAATTCGCTAAGGAGTTTCGGTTCACAAACAGAAATGGCGGCTGTGGGGGCATAGCCGTCGTTTTTTTTAGTCGGTGCATTGGAGCAAGCGACCATGGATGTTGAAGAAGTACTTGGGTCTGCCGATTGGCAGCTTATCAAGGGCGAGGTGCAGTCCACCTATAGCGAGCATTTTTCCCTATACAGTTACACCAAGTATCCGGCTCAAGACTACCAACGCTTCAAGCTGACTTTTTCAGCCTTTAAACCTATCGTCGAAGTTGATTCGGCATTGCTCTGGAAGTGGGGGCACTGGGGGAAGACCAGTTATCCCGGTAAACAGGGGCTATTGATCACTGAGATATCGGCGCTTTGGGGTGAGTATCTCAATTGGGTTGGTGTTTTCGCTGATGCCCCTTCGCCGAAGGATACCTTTCAATGGTGGAGCGAGCGGCTTGGGCGACTGCGCTACATCACTTCGGCTTTCCTGGCTCACTTGATTCATCCTAGCGATGTGCCGATTATTGACCAGCATAATTTTCGGGCCATGAATCATTTTCTACGCGTGCAACAGCCGAAGAAAAAGCCTTCTGACTGGCGAGATATTGCTCACCTGAAATGTTTTCTAACCGAAGCAACTAACAAGCTTCAGTACTCAGAAAGCGACTTTGACAAATACCTGATGATGTATGGCCGTGCCCTAAAGTCGCATAAGCCCAAGACGTCTAGCAAGGACCAAGCATGAACCGCTCCGCACTCAAGAAGTACGCTCCGCAGGCCCGTTTGGATTTTATTGAGGCAGTCACCCTGCGTGCCCGGCGTTTGGGGCTCGATCCTGCCCTACCAGTTAATATTGAACAAACTGGCGATGTGTTGTTAATCGGTGGCCAGCCTTTTCCGGCCAGCATTGGCAAGCAGCGTGCCACTTTGTCCCAGCGTATTCATAAGCAGGGCTTTAGCGCTGTAGTCGAGGCACTGGCCTACACTTGGTTCAACCGCTTGGTTGCCATCCGCTTTATGGAACTCAAGGGCTACCTCAGCCATGGTTACCGTGTGCTCAGCCATCCGCAGGGCCAGCAGCCGGAGATTCTCGATAATATTCAGCATCTCGACCTGTTCGGGTTAGACAAAGCCGCAGTCATCCGCTTGAAAACTGCTGGCAATCAGGACGAAGTGCTTTACCGCGAGATTCTGCTCGCCCAATGCCACGACCTGCATTGCAATATGCCGTTCCTGTTCGAGGCGCTGGATGATGCTACCGAGTTGTTGCTCCCGGACAACCTCCTACGTACCGATTCGCCCATTGCCCGTTTGGTCAATGATATTGAAGAGGACGACTGGAAGGAAGTAGAAGTCATCGGCTGGCTGTATCAATTCTACATCAGCGAGAAGAAGGAGGAAGTGCTGGGCAAGGTGGTCCAGAGCGAAGATATTCCCGCAGCTACTCAGTTGTTTACGCCCAATTGGATCGTTCAATACCTGGTGCAGAACAGCCTAGGCCGTCTCTGGATGATGGCCAACCCAGGCTCCAGCCTTAAGAATAAGATGCTGTATTACATCGAGTCCGCAGAGCAGGATGATGATGTGCAGGTCCAGCTAGATGAAATAATCCATATACGCATGGACGAGGATGGTGGCACCCTGAACCCAGAGTCTCTCACAATCTTGGACCCTGCGTGTGGCTCCGGACATATATTGGTCGAAGCTTACAATTTGTTGCGTACTATTTATGAAGAGCGCGGCTATCGCTTACGCGATATTCCTCGACTGATCTTACAAAAAAATCTCTACGGTCTCGATATTGATAATCGCGCCGCGCAGCTTGCCGGTTTTGCCTTGCTAATGAAGGCCCGCGAGGATGATCGTCGCCTTTTCGACGACCAAGATAACCCTCCAATCCTTAATATAATGGCCGTTCAGGAAAGCAAAGATCTCCCGGACGAGGAAATTGCACTCGCTATTATCAACGCGGCCATCCAAATCGAAGGAGGTGGTGCGTTTCATACGGACCAACTATTCGGCGGCGAGCAGTTGGCTACCCTACATAGCTCAGGTATCACGGCGTTTGATCTGCGGGAGCTGATTCAGTTGTTTGCAAATGGCAAAACTTTTGGCTCATTGATCAATGTACCTGAGGCCCTTGAAGGCAAGCTAGTCAGGATAATTGCCATTCTTACGAGTGTGCTAAACGAGGGTGATGAGTTGTCGCGCAGTTACGCGAGCCAAATTTTGGATGCGTTTGCTCGACCTGCCAGCTTCCTAGCCCAGAAATACGATGCTGTGGTGGCTAATCCACCATACATGGGCGCTAAAGGAATGAATAATATCCTTAAGAACTTTGCGAAAAATGAATTTCCAGCTTCAAAGGCGGATATTTTTGCGATGTTCATTGAGCGAGGACTGCGATACGGAAAAAGCAGCTCTATTCTTAGTATGGTCACAATGACGAGCTGGATGTTTTTGAGTTCATTCGAAGGGTTGAGATCCAAAATTATTAGGGATTGTGCTCTCTTGGGAGGCGTTGATCTAGGTAGTCGAGCTTTCACAGAAATTTCTGGACAGAAAGTACAGGTTGTCGCTTTTTCAGCTCTAAAAAAGCCCATTGGTAATATGCGTCCATTATTTATCAGGGCTCATGCTGGAAGCGAGATTGATAAAAAAGCGGTCATTTTGAGTGGTGGTAACAGATTTTCATTATATTCTAACTCTGATTATACGGAAGTGCCCGGTTCCAGATTTGCTTACTGGATCTCTCCTGCACAAGCTGAGACCTTTAAATCAGAAGAGTTTCTGGAGAGTGTCCTTAGTCCTAGGCAGGGAATGGCCACATCAAATAATGAAGTTTTCCTAAGATTTTGGTGGGAGGTGGATCAGTCTAGATTATTAAGAGGGGCAGAAAACGCCCATGAGGCCTTGATTTCCCGCTGTAAGTGGTTCCCCTATAATAAAGGAGGCGCAGCGAAGCGTTGGTTTGGCAATAATGAACACGTAGTTAATTGGGGAGATGGCGGGCGTGACTTGCTGGCATTTGCAACTTCGCTTTATGGGTCGCCCACAAGAACCATTAAAAATATTCCTTTTTATTTTCGTGAAGGGATAACGTGGGGGGATATCACCTTCAAGAATAAGTTTGGAGAGGATACATTCGCAGCGCGCTATTCTCCAGTCGGTTCGATTTTTGACGTCAAGGGGTCATCTGGCTTCCCCGCTCAAGAAAATCTGTTGTCTTTGTTGGGGCTTTTGAATAGTAAGGTTTTAAGATCATATATGTCGATGTTGAACCCATCTTCAACATTCCAAGTTGGTGATATTAAGTCGGTGCCTTACGTGATAGGGCCTGAGGCTAGGACTAAGCTTGATGCTCTTGTTAGGAAGGCGGTTGATGTCTCTAGGGAGGACTACTCCAGTTTAGAGTATGCGCCTGAGTTTGATGGGCGGATCTTCAACTCTTCTGGTGGTGGCAAGCTTGAAGAGTTTGTCAAGGATCTTGTTAATATTGGGTTGAAGCGGCGAGAGGAATTGAAAGCTGTTGAGGAGAGTATAAATAAAATATTAATAGGTGAGTATGGTTTGGCTGGAGAGATATCAGAAGTAGTTGATGATTCGGAAATTACGTTGAGTAATTTTTCTGAGTTGGATTTTCCTCGTCGAATGGTTTCTTTTGCGGTTGGCTGTGTTATGGGTCGCTATAATCCTTTTAACTCCGGTCTAGATTATGCTAATAGTGGAAACGTAGGATTCGATTCTTCATCCCCTCGCGACTTCTCGGTAGATGCCGACGGTATCCTTCCAATAACCGATGAATCTTGGTTTGAAGACGATGCTGCCGAACGCGTGCGTGAGTTCGTTAAGGTGGTATGGGGCGCGAACACTCTGGTCGAAAATATGGAGTGGTTAGCCAACGGTCTGGATCGTAAAGCTGGTGAATCTGTCGATCAAGTTATACGCCGCTATTTGTCCACCGGCTTCTACAAAGATCATCTGCAAACCTATAAAAAGCGACCAATTTACTGGTTGTTTTCCAGCGGTAAGCAAAAAGCCTTTGAGTGCCTGGTTTATCTGCACCGCTACAACGACGGCACTCTTTCGCGCATGCGTATGGAATATGTCGTCCCGTTGCAAAGTCGTATGCAGGCCCGTATAGATACCCTTGCTGATGACATCAACAGCGCTACCGGTAGCGCCCAGCAGAAAGTCCTACAAAAGCGCAAAGATAAATTCACCAAACAACTCGAAGAACTCCGCCGCTTTGACGAAACCCTGCGCTCCTACGCTGACCAACGGATCGCCCTCGATCTGGATGACGGTGTCAAGGTAAACTACGGGAAGTTTGGTGGGCTGCTGGCCGAAGTGAAAGCCATTACTGGTGGCAAGGAAGACTGACTGATTGGCGGCTCACTGGTGTGGGCCGCTCAATCTCTACAAGGAACATGTAGATGCAAACGGGTAAATCCACGGTCAAAGATGTTTTCGACGGCACTCGTATCTTCAGTGTTCCCACTTACCAGCGTGCCTATTCCTGGGAGCGTGAGGACAATCTTGAAGACTTTTTCAATGACTTATGCAGTCAGCACCCGGACAGACCATATTTCCTAGGGTCCTTTCTCTTCCATCTGAATGGAAGCAAGAGCGAATTCGCGCTTGTGGATATCGTTGACGGACAGCAACGGCTGACGACCCTGGTCATCTTTATGCACGTGTTACTCGGCAGACTTATTTCACAAGGCTCTACGCTGGTATCCGAACGTACTCGGCGCATATTTGTACGTGATGGTGATGTCTTCAAGCTTGAGTCGGCGAATGAAGGTAATGCCTTTCTACATGATCTGATATTGGGCGACCGCCCGCCTACAATCGGGGACGTAACACTAAGGACCCATTCGCAACGGCTTTTGTTGGACGCACGGCAATATTTTGATGCGCAGTTGGCTCGCCATGATCTGGCTATCCTTGAGCGAGTTTATACGACCGCAATCAATGCTGATGTGCTGCTCTATGTGGTGGACAAGATCAGTACGGCTACCCAGATCTTTGAATTGTTGAATGATAGGGGGCGGCGATTGACGGATCTGGAGTCGATCAAAAGTTTCCTGATGTATAACGCGGGAATTGTCTACGATCACCCTGAGCAAGTTATAGGAAAAGTCCAAGAAGACTTTGCTGAAATCTATCGCTTGATAGAGTCACACAAAATTAATGATCGGGATGTGCTTCGTTATCATACACTTGCGTTTGAGACGTATCCGAGCGATTACACTGATAAACCGAAAGCCTACATCAAGGAGAAGATACTCGGGTTGGTGAGTGATTCGGAGCGACGGGAGGAGGCTAGAGAACAGATTAGAGACTATCCAGCTCGCCTGAAAAAAAGCTTTCAATTATTTGCTCAGATCCGAGATCGTCGATTCATTGATCCGGAATTGGCGAAAACATTTATGATCGGCCGTGTTGCTCCCTTCTATCCAGCGCTCATGAAGGTGCATAGTGAAAGACCATCTGAATTTCCGCGCTTGGTTAAAGCCATCAATGCCTTTACCTTTCGCTCCTCTTTAGCCCGACTGCGAAGCAACGGCGAAAGCTATCAGTTTACTTCTATGCGCAACGATAGAGATGTCGTTGAGGTGATCGAGAGCTTTGTTTTGGGGAATTGGTGGAATATTAATGGGCGGGCTCGCGAAGCCTTCGACTATAATAATTATTATGACTGGCTTGAAAAGAATGTGGTCCGATACATTCTTTTTTCTTACGAGAACAGCCTTCGTCGGCGTAAGGGCTTTCCATTGTTGTCTAGCGGAGACTACGCTTCGAAGGATTCCCGTGAAAAGCTCAGTATTGAGCACATTACTGCGAAGAAAGCATTGTCGGTTGAGTTTGATGATGATTTTAGAGAAAACTACCTAAATAATCTTGGTAACTTGGTGATAGATCATGCGGCCTCCAACTCCAGCAAGGGGCGAAAGGGCGGTGACGAAAAGGCTATTCATTATAACTTAGCGCCTTTGATGTCTCAGAATGAAATAAATGAGGATGGCTGCGATTGGAATGATCTTGAGTCTATAAAGAGTTTCATTCGTCGTCGTGAGGAAAAGTTAAAGTTTGAAGTTTCGCTTGAGTTCGAAATTTGAATCACCGTTGGAACGATGGTCATTTTCACATCAGTTGATTGTCTTCGGACAGGATGCGTAGCCGTGGTTTGGCGTAAGCCCCATAGGAGAACAATTACCGACATCTGACTGGCCGAACCCGGCTGACTGGTTTAAAATATAGCTGGAAATAATCCTTATGGATAAATACTGGCAGTGAAAATAAACCAGCTCCTTTCCGATTGGCCCTCCGGTGCTGTAGCCACGCAAGCGTGGCTACATGAGCATGGCGTAGGGCCAAACCTGGTACAAAAATATCAGCACAGTGGCTGGCTGGAGCGTATTGGTCACGGCACGTGGAAGAGAAGCGGCGATAAGATTGACTGGCAAGGCGGCGTTTTCGCATTGCAACAGGACGAGCCATTACGGATTTGGCCGGGTGGGGCGACGGCTTTGAGTCTGGCTGGATACAGCCATTACCTATCATTCGGGAAAGAGACTGTCGAACTGTTCGCCACAGCCGGCACCAGCCTGCCTGGCTGGTTCAGAAAGTACGCATGGGAAGTCTCGGTAAATTTTCACTCCACCGGGCTCTTCGCCCCAATGGAAGATCCTGCGTTGCAAGCCTTTCAGGTGCCTTACTCTCAATTTCACCTGCAAATTTCCACCCCAGAGCGTGCCATGCTTGAGCTTATCCATCGATGCGCGGACGAGAGTCTTTTTAGCGGTGTGGTCGACTTGTTCAGCGGGTTAGGTACCCTTAGCCCCCGCCGCTTGCAAAGACTGCTGGAGGCCTGCACCTCCATTCGCGTCAAACGTGTATTCCTTTTGCTGGCTCGAAATGCTGGCCACGCATGGTATAGCCGAATAGACCTTTCGAAGGTGGATATAGGCAAAGGCAAGCGTCAGATCACGCCGGGTGGTCGACTTGATAAAGAGTTCCTCATAACCGTGCCAGGGAAATTTGCCAATGTCTCTTGATCCTCGTTACGCCGCTCAGGTCCGTTTGTTGGTCCAGGTGATACCTTACGTGGCGGCTGAGCATTGTTTTGCGCTCAAGGGCGGGACTGCGATCAATTTGTTTGTTCGAGATCTGCCTCGTCTTTCGGTGGATATCGATCTGGCTTACCTACCCAGCTCTGATCGTCACCATGCTTTGTTGGATGTTCGTGCTGCGCTTGGACGTATTGCAGATGCCGTGGGTCGTGGCTTGCCGAATGCAGGTGCAACCGTCCAAAGCAATCGGGACGATGAGTTGCGAATTTTGGTGAGAAACCAACAAGCTCAGATCAAGGTCGAGGTGTCGCCGGTTCTACGAGGCACGGTTCATCAACCCACTGAGCGTGCTGTGGTCGCGCAGGTGGAGGACGAGTTTGGATTTGCTTCTATCTTATGCGTTTCTTTGCCTGATCTTTATGGCGGAAAAATTTGCGCTGCCCTGGATAGACAGCATCCCAGAGACCTCTTTGATGTCATGTTAATGCTCCGTGAAGAAGGGCTGACACGTGAAATTTTTGAGGGTTTCTTGGTTTATCTGATCAGCCATGGTCGACCTATAGCAGAGCTGCTTTCCCCTCGATGGAAGAATCTTAATGGGATCTTCCAGGCAGAGTTTTCGGGCATGACGCGTGAGCCAGTTACCCTCGATCAATTGGAATCCACTAGGGCGTCGTTGCTTACTGCAATTCGTGAGCAATTCACCGAGCGAGACGCCGCTTTTTTGCTTTCTCTTAAGCGTGGGGAGCCGGACTGGTCGTTGTTAAATTTGCCTGGGATTGATCAGTTGCCAGCGGTTCGATGGAAGCTGCGTAACATCATGGAAATGTCTGCTTCAAGGCGGGCGGGCGCGGTTGATATTCTGCAAACTGTCGTTGACCAAATACTTGCGGGCCGAGCAACACAAGGCAAGTGATCGGCTCTTGAAACGGTCGGTTTATTTTGTTCTCTTAAAGCACCCTTATAGGGTTTTATTTCGTAATATTTTAAACCCGCTTGGGGGCGGTGAATCATGTCAGAGCAGTCTGCACAACTAGAAAAGATTGGCCAAAGCTTGTTGCAGCTGTTCAGCGTTTGCCGAGTTGTATGGTGGGAAGATGCGGAGGGCGAGTTCAGTGAGCTACTGGATAGCATCGTTCTTCCAGACGTCCAGGTCCTAAGACGCTCCTCGGTGCCCGCGTTAGCGATCAAGAAAACCATAGAAACCGACAGGCCGGACTCTCTTTTTCTCATTTATGAGCAGGCTAGCCCTCCTGCCCCCGAGGATGATTGGCTACTGGATATCCGCCTTTATGCCGCCTCTTTCGCTGCGGATAGGACATCCATGCTGCTGCAAGAGCTAGGGTTGCGACGTCAAAGTTTGCGAGATCACTTGAAGGCTCGCAGCGCATTCTTTGCTAGCAAGGATAGGGTCGCGAAGATTCAGCGTCTTTTGAGTCCGGATGACGATGAGGCCGCCGTAGACCTTAAGATCCTGGCTGTGCTCGCGAAAGTTGAGCAAGCGGAGCAGTTTGCGGTTTTTACTGCAATATTTTCGTCGCTTGCTGACGCTGAAAACCTCGAAGAGAACGTGTTGTGGGATTCAATCTGCAAATTCGAGATGCAGGCGGTCTTCTGGCAACTCATGCTACAAGCTTTTGGATATCAGCATGCCGATCCATCGGTGAAGCATTTTTTTGTGCGTTTGTTTGCTACCGACATTGGCTATGCACTGGGCACACAAGCACCGAGCAACATGCACTCTCTACAGTTGAGCACAGTACGTGCGGCTAACGTGGCCGTCTTCCTGTCCCAATGGCGAGACAGTACCCTTCGTCAGCGCGCGTATGATCGGTTGTCCCACAGACTTGCAATGGAATTGCGGCCCGGTGACTTGCTGGCTCAGGCACCTTTGGAGGCACTCATGTTGGTCAGCACTTTTGTCGACGTTGAGCGGCAGATAGCTGAACGGCTACGTGATTCGGTGCTAAGCAACACCAGCGAGATAATGGGTCAGCAACTACGGGACATGGCTGCTCGTCGAATGGACGGATATTGGGCTAATCCCCGCTGGCCAGATAACGATGACGCTAACCGTTCGGTGTGGCACGCCTACTACCACTCGCTAATCGCAGCCTCTGAGTTGTTTGAGCTAAGAAGGCGCTATACGGGTGGTTTCTCCTTCGAGTCTCCGGAAGCTTGTTACAACGCGTATACCCAAGAGCTTTACCGCTTTGATCAGTTGTATAGGATCTACCACGAAGCTGCTGATGTCGTGTATGCCCGAAGCCCGGATGCGTTGTCTCCGTTGACATCTCGGGTTGAGCAAGATTACTTGACGGGTTTCCTCCAGCCTCTCGCACAGAAATGGGGCGCATTCCTCGATGGCGGACTGCTCCAGCAATGGAAGCTTCCTGGGATTCCTAATCAGCAGAATTTTTATGCCGACCAAGTTGATCGCTATTTGAAGGGTGGCGATGACCGTCGTGTTTTTGTAGTTATCAGCGATGCATTGCGCTATGAAGTTGCTCAAGAACTGAGTGACTCGCTCAACGGTAAGTACAGGTTCGCGGCTGAGTTGGGTAGTCACTTGGGAGTGCTGCCGTCCTACACGAAGCTCGGGATGGCGAGCCTGCTACCCCACAAAACCCTTAGTTACACCGATGCTGGTTTGGTGCAGGTGGATGGGCTGAGCACAGATGGGTTGGACGCGCGCAACAAAATTCTTTCGGCAGTTAATGGTCTGGCCATCCGTGCGGAAGATTTTTTGAATATGAACAAGACTGATGGGCGGGAGCTAATCAAGCCCCACCGGGTTATCTACATTTACCACAACAAGATTGATGCCGTAGGCGACACAGCAAGCACGGAAAGCAGCACATTTACCGCCTGCCGTGACGCGATCCACGAGTTGGAATCCATCGTGAGTCGCATCATCAACAATCTCAATGGGCATCGTGTGTTGGTCACGGCCGACCACGGTTTCCTGTTCCAGGATTCAGCGCTAGAGTCATTGGACAAAAGCAAGCTCGTTACCAAGCCTGCCAACAGCGTGGTATCGAAAAAGCGATATTTGATCGGACGTAACCTCGGTACCAGTGAACAGGTGTTGAGTGGGTACATCCGAGAAACTGCGGGCATTACTGACGATATGATGTTTTGGTCGCCCCGTGGGGTTAGCCGCTTCCACTTTGTGGGGGGGGCTCGGTTTATCCACGGCGGGGGAACATTGCAGGAAATTGCCGTTCCTGTGCTGAAGGTCCAGCAGGTGAGAGGCCAAAAGGCCAAAGAGACAGCAGTCAGGAAGGCGCAGGTGACAGTGCTGGGTAACAATTTCACCGTGACGACCAACCGCTATGTATTCAATCTGTTGCAGACCGAGCCAGTGTCTGACCGGATTCAGCCTGCTGTATTGCGCGTTGGGGTCTTTGACGCCGTTGGAGAGGCGGTTTCTGTCGTCGAGCAGGTGTCGTTCGATAGCGACTCACCAAACCTTGATCAGCGGCAGCGCAAGGTAATCTTGACCCTGCTGAATCGACCGTTCCCTTCTGGTGAGCGGTATTATTTCAAACTGCTTGATGCCGAAACCGATGTTGAGCAGTTCCGTATTGATGTCCGTATCAACCTGGCGATCAGCAATGACTTTGATTTTTGACAGTGAAAACCTCGATCTGGACCTTGATGGCCGCCTGAACGAGTTCTTCATGGGCAAGGTGGTCCGCAAGGATCTCACCAAGCGATTGAAGGAAGGTATCAACGTACCTGTTTACGTTCTTGAGTATCTGCTCGGGATGTACTGCGCATCAGATAACGAAGAAGTGATTGCAGACGGTCTGGAGACGGTCAAGCGCATTCTCTCAGAGAACTACGTGCGCCCCGACGAAGCCGAGAAGGTGAAGTCGAAGATCCGTGAGCGAGGTAGCTTCAAGATCATCGACAAGGTTTCCGTGAGCCTGAACGAGCGTCGAGATATTTACCAGGCGCTATTCATGAACCTGGGGGTCAAGGATGCCGAAATACCCAGCCGCTTTATCAAAGAGTTTGAGAAGCTGCTGGCGGGCGGTATCTGGTGCATCGTGACGATGAACTATTTGTTCGAAGAGGGCGCCAAAGGCTCACCTTTCACCGTCCATGATCTGAAGCCGATCCAGATGCCAAATATGGACATGGATGCGCTGCTGGAGGCTCGGAAACACTTCACAGAAGATCAGTGGATGGACGTGCTGTTACGTTCGACGGGTATGGAGCCGGCTCATTTTAAAGCGCGTACGAAGTGGCATCTCCTTACGCGGATGATCGCTTTCGTGGAAAACAACTACAACTGCTGTGAATTGGGGCCGCGCGGTACCGGTAAAAGTCACATCTACAAAGAAGTCAGCCCGAACAGCATTCTGGTTTCAGGTGGTCAAACGACGGTTGCGAACCTCTTTTACAACATGTCTCGGCGTCAGATCGGTTTGGTCGGGATGTGGGACGTCGTTGCGTTTGATGAAGTGGCGGGTATCTCATTCAAGGACAAAGATGGGGTCCAGATCATGAAAGATTTCATGGCCTCGGGCTCCTTTGCTCGTGGCCGGGACTCCATTTCCGCATCAGCAAGCATGATGTTCGTGGGTAACATCAATCAGCCTGTAGACACACTGGTGAAGACCAGCCATCTCTTAGCTCCGTTTCCCTCAGCAATGATCGACTCAGCATTCTTTGATCGTTTCCACGCCTACATTCCTGGGTGGGAAGTACCTAAGATGCGGCCTGAGTTTTTTACAAATCGCTATGGGTTGATCACTGATTATCTAGCCGAGTTCATGCGCGAAATGCGTAAGCGTAATTTCGCTGATGCCATAGACCGCTATTTCAAGCTTGGAAATAATCTGAATCAGCGGGACACCATTGCAGTGCGGCGTACGGTTTCTGGTCTCCTCAAGCTGCTGCACCCTAGCGCTGATTATGATCGCGAGGCAGTCCGCCGTTGCCTTGAATATGCATTGGAGGCGCGTCGAAGGGTAAAAGAACAGTTGAAGAAAATCGGGGGAATGGAGTTTTACGATGTCCACTTTTCTTACATCGATGCGGACACGTTGGAAGAGACGTTCATCAGCGTGCCGGAGCAGGGCGGTGGTGGACTTATTCCTGAGGGCCAAGGCAAGCCAGGAGTGGTGCACCTCGTGTCCACAGGCGCTAACGGAAATCTGGGGTTGTACCGTCTGGAGACGCAAGTGACGGCAGGTAGCGGGCGGCTGAATATGTCTGGTCTTGGGAACAGCTCTTCGGCTAAGGAGGCGCTGAAAGTTGCCTTTGATTACTTCAAAGCAAACATCAGTCGGGTGAGTGCTGCGTCAAAAGTGGGAGATCACGACTATCACCTTCATGCGGTCGAGCTTCATAACACTGGCGCACCTAAGGCGCTGACTCTCGCTGGGTTTGTAGCTTACTGTTCCGTGCTGATGCAGAGACCACTCCAGGCGCAGATGGTTGTGCTCGGCGATATGAGCTTGGGTGGCAATGTGATTCCAGTCGAAAACCTCGCAGAATGCATGCAAGTGGCATTTGACGCTGGCGCGAAACGGATTCTCCTGCCAATGGCTAGCGTTACCGATATCCCAACAGTGCCTGGCGAGCTGTTTGCAAAATTTCAAACCAGTTTTTACAGCGATCCGGTAGATGCCGCTTTTAAGGCTCTGGGTGTTAGCTGAAGTTTGGGTGTGCGCTCAATCAATCGAGTTCTTCGAGTCGGTGCACCGACTCGCCGATCATCCGGTTCGGATGTGATGGTGCAACGAGCGGAGGTCGAGCTTCAAGGATTTTGATTCTTAGAGGCAAAAAACCAGTTGGCGGAGCGGCGCCCGCTGGGTCAATTCCTGGAGCTTGTCTCCAGGGACCTGCTCCGCAGAATGCTCCCACCGGGTCGCTCCTCGTGCCCAATCACTACACGATTGATATCCATGTGTGAAGTAGCTGATTATCTGAGCGAGTCTGGACAGGTAATGTTTTATTCATTGTCAGCATCGTGTAGTGATTGGGAAGTCAGCGTCACGTCCAAGCTGGGCCCGTCGACCTGGAAGCTGGTGGTCTTTTACTCGGGTACGTACGAGGCTCTCACCTCGAAATAGTCGAGGCTACTTTGCCCACGAAATTTGACCGACGATTTAGAACGTTTTTCGAGCGCATGAAGTACTTGCACGAACACATCGCCCATTCATGGTGGGCTGATAGCCAAGGATTGGTCCGGTACACCGGTGAATGGCATACACATCCCCAGGACTACCCCGCACCCTCTGGGACCGATCTCACCGAGTGGCGTAAACTGCCGGTAAAACGTGTGGATAAACGGCCCCTATTAGGGCTGATAGTAGGGCGCAAAACTTTGTACTTACAGAGCATGCCCAGCGACGGTGTCGGAACAGAGTTTTCATCCGTGCAGCTTGGATCTTAATGTGTGTCCGAGAGTCCTAACAAATGCCGCGCCTCTATAGATGAATACTCTCAGCAATCGGTAATCCGTTTTATTGGCATCCCACACAGCGCTGTCTGGAAGGCGAGTAATGAGCGGCTTGGAAGAAGAAATGCGAAGAGCGCTGTTTGGTAACAGTGCGGAGTCGGGCCGCTCGAAGTCGTTTGGGGAGGAGGTGCCCATCATAGCCCACCCGAAAACGAAGCGCCGATCTCGTGCATTCGTGTGACTCTCAAGGTATCAAAGGTTTTTGAAGGTGACACCGAGGTCGTCGTGTACGACTGCAATACGCTCAGCACCCTCACTGCTGAGATGGAAGCGAAAGCTGCGGCAAAAAACAAGGGATTCAAGTACGTCGACGTGGTTTCAATCCAGTCTGTCGAGTGACCATCGCTTCCGCGATGCAAGTACCAGCGTGCATTTCCATTCGTACGGTGGCGAGCCAGATGGAGTCGATGCGAATCATCGCAGAAGGTCTCGAATAAAGGTCGCGGAAGCAGCAGCACCTTCAGTCGGCCTGTTTACTTTAACGGTACCGCGTGGGTGTTGTATTTCAACGCAGATATTTGATGATGCTGCATGCGAATTTGCTGCGGCCAGCGACATGGGTAATGGAGTAAATCCAGGTTGCAGCACCGTGCTTTTCTGCATTTACAGGCGAATCCACTGTGGGCGAGGTTCGCATTGACGGTATGCCTCACTGTGGAGTGACACTCATCCCTAAGAATGAGCCAAGAAAAGGCACCCTATAGGTGCCTTTCATAAACGGTAAATCATTCGATTCTCCGCGTCCTGCCGCATGGCTCACAATGTATCCATAAACTCTTGAAACCGGCTTGCTCGCCAGCCAACCGTCTTATGACTTAGTCGCGTTTTCGGAGGCAATTGTCCGGCTTTCTCCCAGCGGCCGATAGTCCGTGTTGACACGTTAAATAGATTCGCTGCTTGTTTAATGCTCAAAAAACGATCAGAAATTACTTCATTCATATTGCCTCCCAGTGGCCAGTTGATGCGCTATTTTGGTGGCAATACAATATTAAAGTCAAGTGTTTTTCTAAATGTCAATAGCGTTGACACCTTTTTTTTCTATGGCCTGGCTCAGCCCTATTTTTTCATCGGTGGCGGGCTACCTGGGTGGGGCTTCGTCGCTACGGAATGCAACTTGAACACATCCACCCTCTAGCCCGGCAAATCGCGCACTGTTCACAGATTCTGATATATGCATCTTAGATGAGAATAGGTTCGAACAGACCCGCATTTCGTTGTGGCGGTCATGCTGTCTAAGAATCTCCACAACATCAGCAGCAGTGACGATCTCTATCGCGACAAAATCGAGGATTATGCGATAACCGACGTTATCTTGAGCCAGTAATGGTCGAACATCTGGCAGTGTAGATATCAAGTTACAGCCTTCGAAACTTCAGGTTGCAGCCATCGAGGCCTATAACCAGGCAGCCTTTCCTCGAGTTCACGCGGTCAAGCGGCAACGGGTGTTCTTTGAGGCGTTGAAAGGCTACCTGCGTCTGGTTCGGCTGAGCAGCTGCCTCTAGCCGTTTACTAAATTTTGTGGCAGGCAGCAAACGGTCAGTAGTAATCATTAAAAAACCGCACTAGAGCGATCCTTCAACCGCCCAAGGCAGCAATGGTGTTATTGAGCCGTCGCAGCAGATCATCGTATGTAATAATGTCCATCATGTTTGCATACTTTCGTTTTATTATCTCGAAGTCCAACAACTGGCTCCCTGTCATATCCGCACCGCCGATCTGATCGCGTCCGACAATGATAATCGCCTTAGGATGGGAAATCCGAATCTTCATGCTAGGCGGTAGTTTAGTGGTGTATTTTTTGGTAAGGGTTTCTTCACCTTTGATACCCCATTTCGATAAGTGGAACAGATACTTTTCGGCCTGCATAATGCTACCGCTCAACTCTGAGGTCGGGATACTATTTCCACGATACTGGCTCATGCGAAGGATTTTGTCATCGAAGGGCTTTTTGACTTCGATAACGTCAAGATTTCCATTGGCGTCAACCAAGGCAATGTCGATAAACCGATCTGTTTTCTTGCTGGGATTACTGTAGTAGTCGTGGATCGTGACGTTCTCGAGAACCATGATATATTTTGGGAACAAAAGGAGGAGGAACGACAGCATCAGCTTCTGCCAGTCACCCTCGGACCAATTTTTCTTAGTCGCCAAGGAGTCCTTTATCAGGTCTCGAATCAAAATGTATTTCTCGATCTCCAGCTTCTTCAACACATCCAAATCGATTTTGCTGGAGCTGGTAAGAGATTTGTTTCTATTTAGATAGTTCTCATAGCGGCCCCGTGCATCCCTCATACCATCCAGGTACTGAGAAAGTATTGTTTGAACACGAGCATCGGCGTAACGGTTGAGTTCATAAGTATTCGGGAATTTTTTGAGCAGCTCCTCAAATACGTCTCTGGGTATTGCATCGGGATGTGTCCCTCCTATCACAATGGAATCGGAGTGATCTAATAATTCTGACAGACGATTAAAGATTGAGATATTGCGCTCAGCAACAAAGAATGACCGTCTGAGTGTTACGTCACGACTTATGAGCAAGTCGTTTTTGATCTCGAGGATCCGCGCAGGAACCCTCAAATAGTCATTTTCAAATGTGCCAAATTGAAACTGATACACATAACTCTCAAAATCTTTTTCGGAGTAGGCGGGATTTAGCAAGTCTGAAAAATCGAACATAAATACTCGAGATATCCGCACTTTGCTCTTGGTCGTCAGCTCATCCCAAACCCATTTGTCATTGGCTCCCAGATCCCCTTTGTACTCGAGAATCACATCTGTAGCTGTAATCTGAAATTCAAGCATGCTTTCCTCAATGCAAAAATCAACGCCTCTACTTATAGCAGATGGTATCAGTGTATGCATATCGAATGCCCCAGTTAGATAGACACAGTTGAGCGGCTGCTTTGGGTCGATTCTGTTGAAAAAGTAGATCTCCTGCTTGGCCTGCGGCAAAATCAGGTCATCGGCCAGCGGGAGGATTCGCAGCATGATGGGACAATTGTCGAGCGGACAAGAGAGACTGTTTTACTCGTTCAACATTGAAGATCACATCCCCGCCAATCATCTCCTGCGCAGCATTGATCGATGCCTTGATCTCAGCGATCTGCACCATTATCTCGCCGATTTTATAGCCCAGTCGGGCGCCCATCGATTGATCCTGAACTGATGATTCGCCTGTTGGTGGTGGGCTACTGCTACGGCATTCGCTCCGAACGTCAGTTGTGCGAAGAGGCTCATTTGAACCTGCCGTATCGCTGGTTCTGCCGCTTGAGCCTCGAAGACGAAGTCCCCAATCACTCTACGTTTTCCAAGAATCGTCACGGTCGCTTTCCTGACAGCTCGCTGTTTCGCTGGCTGTTCAATGAGGTGCTGCGTCGTTGCATGGACGCAGGTCTGGTCAAGGGCGAAGGGTTTGCTGTCGACGCCAGCATTATCAAGGCGGATGCCAGTCGGCAACGTGGCGTACCCGGCAACGAAGAGGTCAACTGGCGCGATCCATCGCTGAGTACTCGCGCCGTGCGTGAGTACCTTGAAGCGCTGGATAGAGAGGCGTCGGCCGAAGCACTGCCCAAGCGCCTGTCACTGACTGATCTACTTTCTCGTTGGACCGCAGCGCCAGGAGGCTCGGCGTTTTTCGCCTACTCAACGAACTATCTGATTGATGTAGAGCATGGCGTGATCATGGATGTGGAGCCGACCCCAGCGCATCGAACCGCCGAGGTCGAGAGCACCAAGACCATGATCGAGCGGGTCGAAGGACAGTTCGACATCAAGCCGGATCGGCTCATCGGCGATACCGCTTACGGAACCGCACCGATGCTGGCCTGGATGGTGGACGAAAAAGACATTGAGCCACATGTGCCGGTTTGGGACAAAACCGAGCTAAGAACGAGAGCCTCTCGATCAGTGATTTACAATGGAGTGAAGAAGCGCAGGGATATCGTTGCCCCACGGGGCACGCCCTGCGCAGCGAGTGGCGGGCCTTCAAGAACCAGCGCTCACATGTCACGAAAGCCGACACCATCATCTTGCGATCCCGGCAAACAGACTGCTCTAAATGCTCAATGAAAGAGCGTTGCTGCCCAAACACCTCGTTCCGAAAAATCGCCCGTAGCGTCCATGAGGCGGCACGCAATGTTGCTCGGCGAATTGCCGCAACGCCGCAATACGTGTGCTCTCGCCATGAGCGCAAAAAGGTCGAGATGTTGTTCGCTCATCTCAAACGAATCCTGAAACTGGATCGATTAAGGCTACGAGGAATGACCGGTGCAAACGACGAATTTACCTTGGCCGCTGCGGTACAGAATTTAAGACGACTGGCGAAACTAAGCTCACAAGGGCCGCCGACCAAGGGATAGGTACGCCCGGAATCAGCAAAAACCCTCAAATTAACCTATTAACCAAGCTGCAACGGTCAACGCAGAACCGGAAAGCCACGCAACGTGGTGACCAGGTTCTGAAACAACGGCCAACGTCGCCTTCTTTCAGCCTGAAATTCCGACTTTTTCAACAGAATCGGCCAATAGCAGACGTTCCCATGTGACTATAAAAATAGGGTGGATTCAGTGGATCAACCACGATCCTTTGGTCTTTTTATCCACTGTATTTTCCCTAAGGCCACTGCCGCCCTGCCCAAAGCTGAATAGCGCAAAAAATCAGCTCTCTAACCAAACCTTATGCCAAACAAACCGCCGTCTTCGGTGGCGTCAGTCAAACGCTTGGGCAGGACATAGCCATTGAGGTCGAAACCATCGAGGGTCTCTTTGAAGGCATCGTCTTCATTCATCGTCACGATGTACTGGAAACCAAGCTCTTGGGCAATCTCAGAACCAAGGCGCAATGCGCTGATTACCTGGCGGCCGTCAACACCATCGAACAGGTGGCTGTCATGGATCAAGAATCCAGGCCCAATTTGTCGGCTGATGCACAGGCGCATAAGCATCATGTCGAAGCAGAAGATTTGCATGTTCTTGATGCCTTTGCTGCGCTGCCCTTGCATTGGAAACTTGAAGACTGGTCCATTCGAGGTTTCATCGATCGTCATGCTCCCCGCCGATTCATACAGGCGTTGAGAGGTTTCCTCGAAGGCGACGATAGCTTCAGCCAGCCTGTCCTTTTGCTCGGTGAAGTCACGCCGTAGGCGGATCGTGAGGCGGTTGCGCTCGATCTCTAGCTCGTTCTTGGTGCCTTCGAGCTGCTCTGCGGCTTCGAAGCGTTGCCGCAGGGATTCCACTTCGAATTCCAGCCGTCCCAGCTCGCCTTGCAGTTTGAGGAACTGTTCGAGCGCACCATGGCTCCTGAGAATGCCCAAGATTTCGCTGCGCCTCTGGTCGAGCTGCGCCTTCTTACTATCACGTAGCTCGATACGCATCTTGGCGGCTTCGAGTTCGCTAGACAGATAGTCCCTGCGATTGCGCACCACAGAGTCATGAAAACTCTTCACATCCTCGTAGCGGCGCTTGACCAACTCAGGCAGGACGATGCCCGCCTCTTGGTAGACCGCCTGGAGATCCTCATGGTCAGGAGGAACCTCGGAGGCGAGGGCGATTTCCAGATCACGAATAGCTGAGAAGTCGATGGTATTGGCGTTGGCTAACTCGTTGAGCTGGCGGGTCAAGCTGGAGCTTTCGACTTCCAGTTCCCGGTACTCGGGCAAGACCTGAAACGTCTCAACTTCCGCGTGAAGCTTCTTGAGGCGAGCCTGCTGAATGGTCAGCTCTGTGCGCAAGTCGGCGGCCTTGCCAATAATTGAGCCGAATGCACCGTTACCTGCCGCCTTCTTTAGCTCTTCAAGGGTCTTTTCCCGATCCCGGACAGCTTGCCAGTCCCTGGCAATCTGCCAGTCCAGGCCGAGCAAGAACATCAGCGCCATCTGCATGTCGCCGGTACCCTGCATCGTGGCCTGTTTTTCCGGCGTCATGAAGGCACCGCTCGCCTGTCGGCGCACAAAGTAGGCAAACAGCGATCTGAATGAAGGCGGCTTGCTCCCTGCGGCTTCAAGGCTAGTCAGACCAAACATTTGTTCGCCAAGAAACGTACACCACTCGGTGGCCGAGAACTTCACTTTCCCGGCTGGTGGGGCAGTCACGAAAACTTTGGCTTTGGAGCCACCACTGCGTTCGACGACAGTGGGTTCCGACTTCAAGTCGAAGTCTATGCCGAAAGTGTGCTCAGCCAATTCCGGGGTTCGGAAAATCGAGTCCGGCCCCGCGTCAGCACCAAGCAGAAAATGCACTAGCTCCACGAAACTCGTTTTACCAGCTCGATTGCGTGTTTGTTTTGTGGTCGCTCCCTCGGTTTTTTGAGCGAGCAGCACATTTAGACCTGGTTTCAGATCTCCAAGATTCTTAAAGGTCGGCAGCGTACTGAAGATGTTGTGAATCAAGCTGTTCTCCGTGTCACAAGGCCGCTTTCAAGCTCAATGATTCCAAGGGCGTACAGAAGATCGAGGGAAAGTAAGAACCAGTCGTACGTAACTCGCCGAGGCATGGCAGTCACGCCCGTTTCATGCCTACTTAGATCCTCCCAAAGTGCGGAGACAGTCTTTGGCCGTGTGAGAAACGTCAAAATATGACCGCCGACGGTCAACAATGCGCGATCCTGCGGAAGATGCTTGGATGGAAGGATCATGCTGTCCCCACCGTTTGAGCGTCCTCGAAAATTTCGCACTTGTCGAAAAGGTATGCCATGACTGCCAGCACTGCGGCCTTATGTGTGGGAGTGGTGTTCGCTGAGCCGCCAGCCCATGCTTCAAGGCGACCGAAAATTTCATCAGGATGCAGTAGAGGAGCGCTATCCCGTAGAGCTATGTATTCGCGCTTGAACGTCTGTGCAATTTGTTCGCCGTAGGTAGGGTTCTTCCAGTTATTGAAGAACTGCGCAACGAGCGGTGACTTCTGCATACCGATCTTCAGGAAGTCGGCCACAGCTTGAGACAGAAGGTTTGCTTCGATCTTCCCACGTGATACGTCTTTTACTTCGCTAGTAGTGGGCCCTGGAGTGACACTGATGTGGCTGAGCACGGCCATCAGGTCGCTGTAGCCGAGGTTGACATTTGCCTCCATCGTGAGCGACGGCCCAAACCAAGACTCAAGGTCCTGCAAGCTCAACTGACGAAACTTCGCCAGCATTTCTTCGTATCCACAGTGGCCGATTCTGATCTGCGGGTTGCCTTGCCCGAGCTTCGCAATAGCTTCAATGATGTGAGGACCCAAACGGCCATCGGGTGCGTTGTGCACGAAGGTCCACTCATCGAAATACTGCTCCCAATGGTCTTTCGCTCCCTCGAAGTCCTCGTTGATTTTCTTGATGGCTTCAGCAGCGCTCAGCTCGTTGGGGGCATAACTCTGGAACAAAATTCTTGCCGACGGCAGATATCCATCGTTCTTGCGGTCACCAACGTTTCCCCAAGGCCGGCAAGCCATGAAGTCGTTAGGGTGGGCTTTTGACATTAGCCTCTCGAAGAGACGTTGAAACCCATCCCCCTTGGTTTCCAAAAATGCGATGCGGAAGTCTTTTTCATAATTGAGCTGCTGTATGCGATCCATGCGTTTTTAGGCCCGTGGAGTATTTTTCTTGATTTTCTTCAGGCAAGCCTTCAAGGCTTTTTAATTTCGGAGTGGGTCTGTGCTCGATTGATATCAAATGGGAGGGCCTTGTCCGCCGCGATGCGAACCAGCAGCATCCGAATCGCATCCGAAACAGACAGCCCCATACCAGCCAGCACATGGCTAGCTTCATCCTTGATATGGCCGTCGATCCGAGCGCGAACGACATCACTGTTTGCCATTGGATTTCTCATAGCGATTTGTAGCTACATTGTGCTCCAATTGGGCTGCCATGTCATTTGCTTCTTGCTGAATTGGGCAGGTGTCCCGGAGTTCCGCCGTCGCGCCCGGGGGCTGCCCCGCTTGCATCGTGCCGAGTTACACGATCCTTGATGCCTTGGGCCTTTTCACGCTGGCGTAATCTGCCTACTAATACTTGGCATGGGTGGAGCGCGAAGGTCTTGCTGCCCCCTTTGCGCAAGCTGGACGTTCGCCTCGCCGCCAAACCCATTACGGGCTTTCCTAGCAGCGCGGGCCAGCTCGGCGCCAAGATCAGGACGTTCTTCCGTCAGGCGGTTGGATACAGCGACAACTTGCCAGGCGCTTCTGCCGGAAAATTCTGGCCGAAAACGGCGCTCCACCATTGGCTGCTATTGGCCGGTTTCTGCTGTTGCCAAGCCCAGAGCCGGGCTGTCTTTGTAGCTGGCCCACATCGCGTAGCGCTTTAAGCCCCTCGAACCCGCTATGCGGAATTCGCCCAGGGGCTTAGGTTTGGGCTGATGATGCACGCTATGTGTGCGGGAGATGATCAAGTATTTACCGCGCCGCTGGTAGCTTTCGCGAAGCGGTAGCGGTCCTGTTGAACTCGCTACGCTGATTGCGACCAGAGGCGGCTATTCGAACCTCTCTCGATAGAGGATCGTGGGTAACCGTCCGGGCAGCAGACGTTCCTGATGCCATCTTTTAAGGTGGTTGCACTTCGAGATGCGCTGGAAAGCTTGATTTGATTGGTGAGAAGCCAGCCGTTAGTGATCATCTCCGCGAAGCTCACTCAAAGATTGTATTTTTAAGTCTGGCCGGTATTTTCTTTGACGAATGTCGTCTAAAAAACTTCCCCATTTCGTAAGAGCGTCTCTTTTTTCAACGAGATAGCTGTTCCGGTCGTAGAACTTATTTTGTACGGATGATCTCCCGTGGGAAAGGATATGGGCCCTGATCTCTTGGCTTATCCCAATGCCTGCAAGCATCGTCTCGGCAGATACTCGAATGTTTTTCCAAGTGAAATAGCGGGTCTTGGACGCTGCCTCATCTGACCCGCCGGCTTCGCTGAGGCGGGTTCCAGCCTCGCTAAATACTTTGCTAAAGGCGTCAGCTCGTATCAAATTATGGGTCAGGGCGAAAGGGCCTTCCGCGCTGAGACGCAGGTCGAGCAATGGCTTAATTATCTCGGTAATGCGGGGGGTAAAAGGCAAAAAATAGAGCCTGGGCTTTCCCTTGCCTTTGATATCAATCAGCGTAATGCCGTCGTCAGAAACTCGTTCCCACTTAAGGGCCGCGAGCATTTTAAGACGTTGTCCACCAAAATAGATTGGGGCAAGTGCGATCGCTCTTTGTCGATCCGGCAGGGTGTCGAGATAGATAAGCAGCTCAGCAAGCTCAGCTTGCTCAAGCGACTCGGTATCACCTTTGTAAACATCTTCTAGGCCTCCGACACCTGATACTGGGTTGGTAGTGATATCAAAATTCTTCGAATCTTCGACTTTTCGTTCAAGACTGGTAATGCTGCTCCGCGCTTTTTCAAACGCGGTACTAAGGTAGCCATGCAGGGTGTCGGTGGTCGAACGCATGTTAGAGGCGGGGGCGGGAGTGGTGTGATTTTTGCCTCGATTTTTTGGCTTTCCGGCCAGGACGTGTTTAAGGATGGTTGTGATGTCATAAACAGTAATATCACGGGCCGGTTTTGCCACAAGCTCGGGGAAGGGGGTGCTAACGTGGAGCTTGAACATGCCCGCGACCTGCTTTGCTTTCACTCTTCCTCTGGCCAGAAGGTCGTCACAGTAATTATCTAGAAGATCCTGAAATGTACCCACTCTAGATGCGTCATCGGCGATTTTCGCATCGACCACGCGTTGCGCCTCCTCCTGCGCCGCGTTTTTCGTATGCGTCCGGCCAACCCCCCTTCCTGTCCCCGGCGCCAAAGGCGATGGTGTCCACCTAATTTAAGTGGACACCCTTTCTAGCCTTTTAAGCGGGTCTTTTCATGCAGCCACAACGCCGCTCCTACTCCAAATCCTTCAAGGCCCAGGTCATTCACGAATGTGCCCAGCCCGGAGCCTCGATTGCCAATGTCGCACTGAGCCACCGTCTCAACGCGAACCTCGTCCATAAATGGATTCGAGTGCAAGCGCAGAAAACCACCGCACTGCAACCTGCTTTCATTCCGCTGCCCGTGCCACCAGCCGGAGCAACTTCGCAAGCCGCGGCATCGGCTATCTGTCTGGAAATCCCACACCCGCGTGGCACCGTCAAAGTGAACTGGCCGACCGAGAACGCCGCTGCCTGTGCGACCTTTCTGCGAGACCTGCTGCGATGATTCGCATCGATGCTATCTGGCTCGCCACCGAGCCTATGGACATGCGTGCCGGCACCGAGACTGCATTGGCCCGGGTGATTGACGTGTTCGGTGCGGCGAAGCCGCACTGCGCTTATCTGTTCGCCAATCGCCGCGCCACTCGCATGAAAGTGCTGGTCCATGACGGTGTGGGTGTTTGGCTTGCAGCGCGTCGGCTGCATCAAGGCAAGTTTCATTGGCCGGGCATACGCCATGGCCCGCAAGCCGAACTCGATACTGAACAACTTCAGGCTCTGGTACTGGGTCTGCCGTGGCAGCGGGTCGGTTCAAACGCTGCAATCACGATGCTCTGATACCCGCCATTCACCTATAGGCTGATCGCCGCTGAGTGCCGGCTCTGGCACAATCAGCGGCATGACTTCGCTCCCCGATCTTGACCACCTGACACCCGAACAACTGCGCGCACTGGCCGCGCAGTTAATGCAGCGTGTCGGCACCCTCGATCAAGAGGTGGATACGCTGGGCAAGACAGTCGATACCCTCGGCAAAACGGTCGAGACGATGGGCAAGAAAATCCATCACGACAAAACCCTCATCGAGAAGCTGACCCACGAGATCGCGCAGCTCAAGCGGTTCAAGTACGCCAAGCGCAGCGAGCAGATGCACCCGGAGCAGGCCAGCTTGCTCGATGACTTGATCGACACCGATATCGCGGCGATCGAGGCTGAGCTTCAAACGTTACAACTCGCCCCGGCACCGACCGAGACCAAACAGAAGCCCAAGCGCACTGCATTACCAGCGGAGTTTCCGCGCACGCTGATCCATCACGAACCGGACAACACTCACTGCCCATGCGGCTGCGCACTTAAACGTATCGGCGAAGACGTCAGCGAAAAACTGGACTACACGCCTGGCGTGTTTACCGTCGAGCGCCATGTGCGTGGCAAGTGGGTCTGCGATGACTGCGAAACACTGATCCAGGCACCGGTACCGGCACAGATCATCGACAAAGGCATCCCGGCCGCTGGGTTGTTGGCTCATGTCATGATCGCCAAGTTTGCCGATCATTTGCCCCTTTACCGCCAGGAATCGATTTTTGGCCGTGCCGGCTTGGCGATCCCGCGCTCGACGCTGGCTCAATGGGTGGGGGCCTGCGGTGTGCAATTGCAGCCATTGGTTGATGCACTGCGCGATGTTGTACTCGCACACCCGGTCGTTCATGTCGATGAAACGCCGGTACAAATGCTCATGCCGGGTCTGAATAAAACCCATCGCTCATATGTCTGGGCCTATGCCACCAGCCAGTTCTGCGAAACGGCGGCGGTGGTCTACGACTTCAGCCTCAGCCGCGCCGGAGAGCATGCCCGAAACTTCCTGCAAGACTGGAAAGGCCAACTGGTCTGTGATGATTTCGGTGGCTACAAGGCCAGCTTCGAACTCGGTGTAACCGAGATCGGCTGCATGGCCCATGCCCGGAGAAAGTTCTTCGAGCTGCACGCGACCAACAAGAGCCATATCGCTGAACAAGGCTTGCGCTATATCCAGTTGTTGTACGAAATCGAAAATGAAGTCCGTGACCTGGAGCCGGACTTACGCCGCCGAATACGGCAAGAAAAAGCAGCTCCGGTGATGGCTACGTTACACACCTGGATGATCGCCCAGCGCGACCTTGTGCCCAACGGCTCGGCCATCAGCAAGGCGCTCGATTACAGCCTCAAACGCTGGACGGCGTTGTCGCGTTATCTTGATAACGGGGCTGTGCCCATAGACAACAATTGGTGTGAGAACCAGATCCGGCCATGGGCTCTTGGGCGCAAGAACTGGCTCTTTGCAGGCTCGTTGCGAAGTGGAAAACGGGCGGCAGCCATCATGAGCCTCATCCAGTCGGCGCGACTGAATGGGCATGATCCGTATGCCTACTTGAAGGACGTCCTCACGCGTCTGCCGACGCAGCGGGCGAGTGAAATTGAGGAGTTGCTGCCGCATAGGTGGCAGCCGGTTTAGTTACGCAAGGGGTGATGCCCGGACGCATACCGTTTTTCTCTAGATATGCCTTGGGGTTGCCGTGCTCCAGCAAAATTGCGACGAGGTCGCGTGCCTTCTCTCGGATTTCCGCTAGCGTGAGGCCGGGAGCATTGGGAGTGGATCGGTATTGGCCTATGCTCAAAAGTCCTGCTTTTTTGTTAATCGTCCAGCGGTAGTAAGCTGTCGTAACGGCGCCTACTTTTTTAAACAGGATGCTCCCAGTCCCGCGACCTAGCATAGACTCGGTAAGAGTGCCCCCGTCGCCGAGCCCTCTTAGTCGTTGATCGTTGACGCGTTTGTCTTGGCTATTGCCTGCCATATGTCGATGCTCTAGGTGACTACTGGTCACTACTTTAGCAACTACTTCTCCTGTCGCTCAAGGTCTTTTAGTGGCCACGATTGTCTCTCATTTTATTAAAAAAACTAATAAAACAACGCGTTATGCCGGATATGGTGGTATCTGTCTTGCTTGGTCTTTAATATCCTATCCCCTCCTAAGGGGAAGGTTGGCCGTTCGAACCGGCCCTGGGACACCATTTGCAGTCTCGCCTCCACCCTGGCCGAGACGCTGAAAAACCCCGATCAGATTTTGCTGGCGGGGTTTTTTTATGGGCGGCTGTTTTCTTGGCCGCTTGGCCAGTGCCTTTGGGCTGGCTGGCGAGATATATTGTTAAAACCTTGTACCTCGCCCCCGGTCTGGATGCGTCTGACACGTAGCTGAACAGCGAAGGAACTGTTGGGTGCCAAGTTCATCGAAGGCTGCATGCTTCGGTGATCCCGAGGTTGTGCCGCTTGCTGGATCAAAATGCCCCTGGGTGCCTGTGTAGTTGGGTGCCTGGGCTTAACGACGCTTCGCCCTCAGGCTAGTGCGAATTGCCTGACACCCACTGCAAGGAGCCGCTCGGAACGCCGATGCGCCAGATCTGGAAATCTTTTCGAGCCCTTTATTTCGCCTCCTTGATGATGCTGATCGGCTCCGGCCTGCTCAGTACCTACCTGGCCTTGCGCCTGGCGGCGGATAACGTCGACAGCCTATGGGTCGGTGCGCTGATGGCGGCCAACTATTTTGGCCTGGTGCTGGGTGGCAAGATCGGGCATCGCCTGATCGCCCGCGTTGGTCATATCCGGGCCTATGCCACCTGTGCCGGGATTGTCGGTGCGGCGGTGCTGGGCCATGGCCTGGTGGACTGGCTGCCGGCCTGGATCGTGCTACGGATAATCGTCGGCCTCGGCATGATGTGCCAGTACATGGTGATCGAGAGCTGGCTCAACGAGCAGGCGGATGCCAAGCAGCGTGGCGTGGTGTTCAGCGGCTATATGATCGCGTCGTACCTGGGCCTGGTGCTGGGCCAGCTGATTCTGGTCATGCACCCCCAATTGGGGCTTGAGTTGCTGATGCTGGTGGCGCTGTGTTTTGCCCTGTGCCTGGTGCCGGTCGCCATGACCCGGCGTATTCACCCCGCGCCCTTGCATCCGGCGCCGATGGAGCCGCGCTTCTTTATCAAGCGCGTGCCGCAGTCTTTGAGTACGGTGTTGGGGGCGGGCCTGATCGTCGGCTCCTTCTATGGCCTGGCGCCGCTGTACGCGGCCCAACAGGGCTTGAGCACCGAGCAGGTCGGCCTGTTCATGGGTAGCTGCATTTTTGCCGGCCTGTTGGTGCAGTGGCCGCTGGGCTGGCTGTCCGATCGCTATGACCGCGCCTTGTTGATTCGCTGTTTCGCCCTGTGCCTGGCGGTGGCGGCATTGCCGCTGGCGATCATGACCCAGGTGCCGCTGGAAGTGCTGTTTATTGCCGGGTTCCTGTGCTCGTTGGTGCAGTTCTGCCTCTATCCGCTGGCCGTGGCATTTTCCAATGACCATGTCGAAGGTGATCGCCGAGTGTCGCTCACCGCGATGTTGCTGGTGACCTACGGGGTGGGCGCGAGTATCGGGCCGTTGCTGGCCGGCGTGGTGATGAAGCTGTTTGGCAACCAGATGCTCTATGCCTTCTTCAGCCTGTGCGCATTGATCCTGGTCTGGCGTATTCGCCCCAAGGCTGTGACTAACCTGCATCAGGTGGACGACGCGCCGTTGCACCACGTGGCCATGCCCGACAGCATGTCCAGTTCGCCATTGGTGGCAGCCCTCGACCCGCGTGTGGATGAGCAGGTGGTCCAGGACCAGATGCAAACCGCCGCGCCAGAGCCTGCGCCCGACGCAGAGCCGGAGATGGAGCCGCAGCCCGAGCCCGAGCCGCCGGAGCATCCTGACCCGGATGAACACCCGCATGACCTGAGCCGGGCCCGCCCCTGAAACAAAAAAACGGGCAGTTCCCAAGGGAGCTGCCCGTTTTTTTGTGCCTGTGGTTTGGCGCTTACATGTCGTCGTCTTTATCGAACCGTCGCGCCTCGCGCTGCAGCTGGTAGACAAACCGCTCAACCTGGCGCTGCACCAGGCCGCTCATGTTGTGAAAGCGCACACCGGCAAAGGTCGTGTTGATCCTTTCTTCGAAGTGCAGGTAGCGCAGCTCCACCGCCGTGGTCATGCTGCCGAAGGGCAGGGCGGCGATAAAGCGGTCGTACACCTGGCCCAGTTGCAGGCGCTCGGAGATATCACCTTCAAAGCGCAGCTTGCAGCCGGTGGCAGAGATATCCAGCAGCTTGCCACTGATAGGTGCCTTGAGTTTCTCGCCACCCAGTTCGATATTCACCAGTTGCGCCAGTTTCAATGCCGCGCGAAAGGCATTGCGGCGCTGATGGTAGACCACTTCTTCCGGCAGGCTGCCTTTATAGATGCGGTGGCCGTCCTTTGCGCCGATGGTCAGCGGGCCATTGCTGTCCCAGGCCACGCGCACGCCTTCGTGAAAGCCTTCGATACGAAATGCTTCGCCATTCTCCAGATAGCGTTCACCTTCGGGCGGGATCATTTCGTCCAGGCTCAGGGTCTTGCTGTCCTTGTCGACATCCACCAGGTAGCTTTGGAAGCGCTGGTTGCGTTCGTGGAAGGTGATGATCAGCGGGTCGTGGCTCTCTTGCAGCAGCCGCAGGGTGCTGGCAATTTCCAGAGGGGTGGTGAGGACCTTGGGGGGCTGCGGAGCATCTTCCGCGCTAAGGGTGTTGAACACGGTTCTTCCATCTCCAGACAAAATACGACTACACGCAAGAACCGGCATTTTGCCAGCATGTGGCACGCCTTGATAGGGCGCGCAATAAACCGGCGTCAGGCTTGGCTGAGGGTGCTGGGCTTGACCAGCCGTGAGGTGGAGCCCTGGGCGTTATACAGTGCTGGAGGTTCGCCGCCATGGAGGATGCGCAGCTGGTTGGCGGTGGTGGCTTGCTGCAGTTGGATCGACTGGCCATTGAGCACATTGGCTTGCTGGCAGTTGATCAACAACTCATTGAGCGCTGCGCTCTGGGCCAGCAACTGGTCGCCGACCGACGAGTGGCTGGCCAGTTGCTCCAGGCCGCTGTGATCAGCGGGCAGGCCCAGGCTGAGCAGGATCTGGCTGCGTTTCTGGCCGTGTTGTTCAAGCAGGATGATCAACGATTGCTTGCGTGCCAGGATATCTTCCAGCAGGCGCATATCGCGGCCGCACAGGGCTACGAATTCGTCTTGAAGCAGCTCCAGCAGGTGTTGCGCGGGAGCCAGGTCTTCAGTGATCAGGTGCAGCAGATTTTCGTCGTGCATGGCTGGCCTTGGGTTTTAAGCGTCCAAAAGCCTGGCGCAGGCCTTGGCCTAGCGCTCGGCTTTGATAATTTTGCCGGCTAAACGGTCGTTGTCGATCTGATAGCTGCCATCGGCAATCGCCTGTTTCAACTCGGCCACGCGGGCTTTATTGACAACTGGCTGATCGCGCAGCGAGTCCGTGATCTTCTGCAACTGTTGAGCCTCGTTGCTCAAATGCACCGATTCGCCACTTTGGGTCGAAGCGGTTTGTTCTGCCTTGGCGGGCAGTGCCGGGGCCTTGGCTTCAACGCTGTCCTTGGCCGCGTTGGTACGCGTGCCGCCGGGCGTTGCCTGGGCGCTGTTCAATCGGCTGAAATCAATGACCATGTTAAAAAACCTCTGGGTATTTGGACGCTTGCCATGTTTTCGGCCATACCCGGACAAACTTTAGGCTCGATCGACAATAAACCTGTGCACAGCGTGATCTCGGGCACAGTGTAGGAAAAGCCAGCGTCCCACGCCAGTGATCTATAGCGCGACCTCCACCTGGCCAGGCGCTGTTACCCGGGCCTTGATCACGCGCTTGGAGTTGAGGTTCTTCACGCGAATCTGTTCGCTCATCCCGCCATTGGCCAGGGCTTCCCCCGGCATTTTCACGTTCAGGCCGCCACTGCTGGCGGATATCACCACCTGGTCACCTTTGCGCACCACTTCTGCCTGTTCCAGGTGAACCAGGGTGATGACCTGGTCGGTTACCATTGGTCGGGTCAGTTTCTGCCCGACCGCCTGGTCCACGGAGGTGAGGTAGCCCTGGCTGATCTGGCTGATGTCCCGCTCGCGCAGGGCCACGTCTTCAAAGCCGATGATGCCGGTACGCTTGAGCGGGCGAGTAACGGTCACTACGTCACGAAACAACCGGACCTGGGCCGGCACGAACACGGTCCAGGGCGAACTGCCGTCGCAGCGCACGCGCACGGTCACGCGACCAATGGGCTGGGCTGGGCTTTCCAGGGAGCCTGTCAATTCCTTGTCGCACATGGGCATGCGCAAACGCGGGTCCAGTTGGTTGACCTGGATTTCATAACGGCCCGGTGTCTGGGTGCTCGCCAGATAATCTTCTACAGTGAACTCAAGAAAGCCTTGAGTGACGCCGATAAGCAGATCAGGCAAGGTGACGTTGTCGGCGTGGGCCTGGTGGCCTGCGCCCAAGGCAAGCAACGCCATCCAGGCGCAGAGTAATCTGCGGTACTGTGGCGAGCGAAGGCGTCGGGAAACTGTCGTTTTGATGTCCATGGCCAATAAAAAGCAAAGCGCGTGCCGTTTCGTGTTGGGGGCGCGTCGTACCCGTAAGTTTTGTAGCGTAGGAGTCTGGGCATGGCGGGTGTAATGGATTCAGTGAACCAGCGCACACAGCTGGTAGGGCAGAATCGCCTGGAGTTGTTGCTGTTTCGACTCGATGGCAAGCAGCTATATGGCATCAACGTCTTCAAGGTGCGGGAGGTGCTGCAATGCCCCAAGCTCACCATAATGCCCAAGTCCAACCCGGTGGTGTGTGGCGTGGCCAACATCCGTGGCTCGACGATTCCGATTCTTGACCTGGCGATGGCCACCGGTTCTGCCGGTTTGCAGGATCGCGAGAACCCGTTTGTGATCATCACCGAGTACAACACCAAGACCCAGGGTTTCCTGGTGCGCTCGGTGGAACGTATCGTCAACATGAACTGGGAAGAGATCCATCCACCACCCAAGGGCACCGGGCGCGACCACTACCTCACGGCAGTGACGCGGGTCGATAACCAGTTGGTGGAAATCATCGACGTGGAGAAGATCCTCGCGGAAGTGGCGCCGACGTCGGAGCATATTTCGGTGGGTGTGGTGGATGAGCAGACCCAGCAGAAGGCCGTGTCCCTGCGGGTGTTGACGGTGGATGACTCGTCGGTGGCGCGCAAGCAGGTGTCCCGGTGCCTGCAGACCGTCGGTGTCGAAGTGGTGGCGCTCAATGACGGCCGCCAGGCGCTGGACTACCTGCGCAAGCTGGTGGATGAAGGCAAGAAGCCGGAAGAAGAATTCCTGATGATGATTTCCGACATCGAGATGCCGGAAATGGACGGCTACACCCTCACGGCCGAGATACGCAACGACCCACGCATGCAAAAATTGCATATCATCCTGCATACTTCATTGTCCGGTGTATTCAACCAGGCAATGGTCAAGAAGGTCGGTGCCGATGACTTCCTGGCCAAATTCCGTCCTGATGACCTGGCATCCCGGGTCGTTGAACGGATCAAATCTGCAGATCACGGCTAGGGGCTTTCTCCCTGGCGGTCACACGAGTTAAGAGGCGGTTTCATTGTCTACGGGTAATTTGGATTTCGAACAGTTCCGGGTCTTCCTGGAAAAAGCCTGTGGCATATTGCTCGGTGAAAACAAGCAATACCTGGTATCAAGCCGTCTCAACAAATTGATGGAGCAGCAGGGCATCAAGTCCCTGGGCGAGTTGGTACAGCGCATCCAGGGCCAACCGCGCAGCGGGCTCAAGGAGATGGTGGTCGATGCCATGACTACCAACGAAACCCTGTGGTTTCGTGACACCTACCCCTTCGAGGTGCTCAAGAACAAGGTATTGCCCGAGGCCATCAAGGCTAGCCCTGGCCAGCGCTTGCGCATCTGGTCGGCGGCGTGTTCGTCTGGGCAGGAACCCTATTCGCTGTCGATGTCCATCGATGAGTTCGAACGGACCAACATGGGCCAGTTGAAGGCCGGGGTGCAAATTGTTGCCACTGACCTGTCCGGCACCATGCTGACCAACTGCAAGACCGGCGAATACGACAGCCTGGCCCTGGGCCGCGGCCTGTCCCCGGAGCGCCTGCAGCGTTACTTCGACCCCAAGGGCGCCGGGCGCTGGGCGGTCAAGGCGCCGATCAAGAGCCGGGTGGAGTTCCGCTCGTTCAACCTGCTGGACAGCTACGCCAGCCTTGGCAAGTTCGACATCGTGTTTTGCCGCAACGTCTTGATCTACTTCTCGGCTGAAGTGAAGAAGGACATCCTGCTGCGCATCCACGGTACGCTCAAGCGTGGCGGCTATTTGTTCCTCGGCGCGTCCGAGGCGCTGAACGGTTTGCCGGATCATTACCAGATGGTGCAGTGCAGCCCAGGCATTATCTACCAGGCCAAGTGATGGCTTGAGCCGAGCCGACGCAAAAGGGAGCCCCCAGGGGCTCCTTTTTTTTGTCCGGCGATCCTGGGGCGTGCCCTGCTGGAACTGATGTTTCCTTCCTCACCACCCAGCATTGGGTGGGCAAATTCAGCCCGCCCAATACGAAAAGTCGTGTTTGCGACGGTGGGATTGACTCTTCGTCGCGCTCACCAGGAGGAGGGTGTATGGGAAACGTTTCATCAGGGTACGGTCCGCAAGGCGCACGGTTTGCATTCGATTCTTCAGTTGAACAGCGGCGTATCGATGATCCCTTGGCGGGAAGAGGGCAGGCAGGTTCAAGGCCTGTATTTGGCGCCCATGGCCCCAGGCCGCCGGGTATGAATTTTGTCTCGGGTAATCCCAGGGCTTCGAGCCAGCCTTTCAATTATGGCGCTTATCCATCCGGCGGTAATTCTGCCCTGGCTCACAACAATTTTTTTCCTTCCAATAGCGCGACGCCGGGGAGAAAAACCGCGGATATTTTTGGCGGTTTTTTCCAGAGTGAAAACGGCAACTGCGCCACTATTTCAGCCATCAAGGCCTCAATGCAGCGTTTTGGCCAGAAACCGACCGATATCTTCAAGGACGTGAAGAAAACCGCCAATGGCTACCATGTCACCATGCGGGATGGGAAAACCGTGGATTTGACCCGGCAGGAACTGCAACAGGCCACCCAGCACGCCGGGCTCAAAGGAAGTGATCCCGCGATGATCAAGGACGCCAGCTTTATATACGCCGTCAGTGCCAAGCGGGCGCAGAACGAAAACCACGAAGGATCAGGGCACAGCTATGCCAAGGCCTTGGACTCTCTTAAAAACGGTGAGTACACCAAGGATGTGTTTGTCCGGTTGGGCCTGAAGGATCATGTCAGACAGGGGACTTTGCGCGACTTGCAAAGTGGCATGGTGGGTACGATAGACAAGGATGTGGGCGGTGCCGGTACCGCGCACTCGATGGCGGTAATTGGGGGAATGGAGGAGCGCTGGGGCAAAGTGGGACAGAGAGCCACGGCGGGCAAGATTTCCGATGGCAGGGGGCACGAATGGAAAGAGAACGTATTGGTTCTGACTTGATGGCACTCCTCCAGGCCACCTCCGCAGGAACCGGCAATCCGGCTCCTGCCGCTTTCTTTAAACGGCAATGCCCATTGCCGCTTTCCTGACGTTTCGCGGAAAAGCGTTGCCGCTTTTGCGCCATTGCCGCCGGCAATGCCTGCCTAACCCCTTGATTTATTGGGGTTGATAAACCTGGCATGGGGCTTGCTATAACCCTGTTACGAAAAGCAGGTCAGCCCCTAAAGGTTTCCGCCATGAGCATCAGCTTCGATAAAGCGCTCGGTATCCACGAACAAGCCCTGGGCTTCCGCGCCCAGCGTGCCGAAGTCCTGGCTAACAACATCGCCAACGCCGATACCCCGAACTACAAGGCTCGGGACCTGGACTTTGCCGCCGTGCTCGCCGCACAGAGCGACAAGACCAAGAACGGCTCCTTCGCCTTGAACATGACCAATAACCGTCATATCGAAGCCCAGGGCCTGAGCAGTGGCGATGAGTCGCTGATGTATCGCACGCCGATGCAGCCGTCGATCGACCAGAACACCGTCGATGCGCAGCTGGAGCAATCGAACTACGCCGAGAACTCGGTGAACTTCCAGGCCAGCTTCACCCTGCTCAACAGCAAATTCAAAGGGCTGATGTCAGCCCTGCGCGGAGAGTAAGCCATGTCTCTATCCAGTGTTTTCAATATTGCCGGTAGTGGCATGAGCGCCCAGACCACGCGTCTGAACACGGTCGCCAGTAACATTGCCAACGCCGAGACAGTGTCGTCGAGCATCGACCAGACCTACCGCGCCCGGCACCCGGTGTTCGCCACCATGTTCCAGGCCGGTCAGAACGGCGGCAGCGATTCGTTGTTCCAGAGCCAGGATGCTGCCGGCCAGGGCGTCCAGGTGCTGGGGGTGGTCGAAGACCAGAGCAACCTCGAAGCGCGCTACGAGCCCAATCATCCTGCCGCGAACGAAAAGGGCTACGTGTACTACCCCAACGTCAACGTGGTCGAGGAAATGGCTGACATGATTTCCGCCAGTCGCTCGTTCCAGACCAACGCGGAAATGATGAACACCGCCAAAGCCATGATGCAGAAGGTCCTGACCCTCGGTCAGTGATAAGGGGCGCTAAAGCATGTCTGTCACTAACGATGTGTCGAATCAGTCGACGATCCAGAGTCTGTTCGACTCCAAGGTCAAGGATGCCAAGTCCAGCCAGGGCAACCTGGCCGACACGGCCAAGGCGGCCTCGGGCAACCAGTCCCTGGGCAAGGATGCGTTTCTGCAACTGCTGGTTACCCAGCTCAAGAACCAGAACCCGCTGTCGCCCCAGGACAACGGCGCGTTCGTCGCGCAACTGGCGCAGTTCAGCAGCCTGGAAGGCATCAACACCCTGAACGACTCGGTGAACACCATCACCGGCAACTACAAGTCGTCGCAGGCGCTGCAAGCCTCGTCGCTGGTCGGGCGTTCGGTGATTATCGAAACCAACAAGGCCATGGTCGACACCAGCAAGAGCTTCACCGGCTCGGTCGCCGTGGGTTCGTCGGTGGGCAACGTCACCGTCAAGGTCACCGACAAGGACGGCAAGCTGGTCAAGACCATCGATCTGGGCGCCCAGAGCGCCGGCAAGTCGGACTTTATCTGGGACGGCAAGAACGAGGCGGGCGAGCAGCTGGATTCCGGCACCTACACCTTCGCGGCCAGCACCAAGAATGACGCTGGTGATTCGGTTGCCCTGAAAACCTCGCTGCCGGCCACGGTCACCAGCGTGACCTTGAGCCAGACTGGCGGCGAAATGCTGCTCAATCTTTCTGGCGGCATGGGCAGCATCAAGCTGTCGCAAATTCAGACTATCGGTACATAGAGCCGGCTAGATACGGCAAGAGGAGAGAAACATGTCTTTTAATATCGGCCTTAGCGGCCTCTATGCGGCCAACAAACAACTGGACGTGACCGGCAACAACATCGCCAACGTCGCGACCACTGGCTTCAAGTCGTCCCGCGCAGAGTTCGGCGACATTTATGCGGCGTCCCGCTTGGGCACTGGCAATAAAACCATCGGCACGGGCGTTAACCTGGCGGCGGTCTCCCAACAATTCACCCAGGGTGAAGTCAACGGCAGCGGTGGCGTGTTGGACATGGGTATCCAGGGCGGCGGCTTCTTCGTGCAGAAGGGTAGCGACGGCTCGCTGGAGTACACCCGTAATGGCTCGTTCCAGGCGAACAAGGACGGCTACATCACCAACAACACCGGCACCTCGCGCCTGCAGGGCTACGCTGCCGATGAAGATGGCAAAATCTCCAAGAGCGGCCTGACCGACCTGCGGATCAACCTGTCCAACTTGCCGCCCAAAGCGTCGACCAAGGTTGACTCCAGCAGCAACCTGAACTCCTCCAAGCCGGTGATCGACCAGACGACCAGCCCGTTTGATCCGACTGAAGCGAGCACGTTTACCGAGCAGTACGGCACCACGTTGTATGACACTCAAGGCAATGCCCATGAGATGGTGCAGTACATGGTGAAAACCGGCTCCAATACCTGGAAGTCCTACACCCTGATCGACGGACGCAATCCTGACGGTACGCCGGTCAAGGGCACAGGTGCGGTTGCGCCGGTGGCCTCCACGGTGACATTTGATACATCAGGCACGCTCAAGGGGATCGTCACTCCGCCAAGCACCGTATCCAACACCACCCTGACCATCAGCAACTGGAAGCCGGGCGTCATGGATAATGGCGTGTGGAACCCTGACAACGGGGCTGCTGCCAACCCGGGCGGTATTGCGATCAACATGTCCGATATCACTCAGTACAACTCGGCCAGCTACCGCAACCCGCCGATCACTGATGGCTATGCCACCGGCGAAATCACCGGGCTGAAAATCGACGGCAGCGGTGTGCTGTTCGCCACCTTCAGCAACCAGCAGAGCAAGGCCATCGGCCAGATCTCCCTGGCCAGCTTCAATAATGAGCAAGGCCTGCAGCCCGCAGGTGGCACCACCTGGAAAGAAACCTTCGCCTCTGGCCAGCCTGGCTACGATGCACCAGAAGCCGGGACCCTGGGCTCGATCGTGGCCAACTCCCTGGAGAACTCCAACGTCAACCTGACCAATGAGCTGGTGGACCTGATCAAGGCCCAGAGCAACTACCAGGCGAACGCCAAGACCATTTCCACCCAGAGCACCATCATGCAGACCATCATTCAGATGACCTGATGCGCTAGTGCTGCACAAGAAGCCCCTCCTAGGAGGGGCTTTTTTGTGGGCGTAGGAAAACCCAGCGCAGAGCATCAGGTAACGCGTTGAAATGCATGGGAAGGAACACTCCGCTCCTGCTTCGCCACTGATGGGGCCAGAGCCCTGTTGGCTCACCAATCTTGGGAGGGCGGAGCATGGAGAGTCTAGGGTGGTCCGCACCAGGTACGGGGCGCGTGATGTTCACACCGGCTGCGGCACCGACGGTGTTGCCTGCCGTTGGGCCTGCTGGCGAAGCGTCGACGGTCAAGACGTTGCTCAGCCAACTGTTCGATGCCGAGCAAGCCGGCAAGACTCAGACGGTGCAGGATCTGCGCGACAAGTTGAATGATCTGCGCCAGAAAATGGGTGACGAAAAATTCAAGGAGGCGCTAAACAAGCTGGGCGAGAGCGCGGATAGCAAGTTTCTCGAGTTTCTCAAGCGGATGCTGGACGAATGGTTTCCCAGTGATGACGTAGCGCCACCCAGCCCGCCATCGCCAAGAGGTGGCGGTGGCGGCGGCGGTAGAGTGAACCCTGCGGGGTTTGGCCCTGCCGAAAAAATGTCCGATAAGCCTTATACCAACGGGAGGAATTATTTCAACTACAAGCCTGATAACAGCAACCCCGGTCAAAAGCCGGGAACCGGTAAAGAATCGGGCAATATCTGGAGTGGTTTCAAGCAAGGGCCTGACGGCAATTGTGTGACGGTTTCCGCAATAAAGGCCGCCATGATGCGGTATGGCAAGGAGCCTACGGATGTGTTCAAGGAGGTTAAAGGGGCGGGCGATGGCTATGACGTGACGATGCGCGATGGATACAAGGTTCATTTTTCCAAGGAAGAATTCAAGGAGGCCGCAAAGGAGGCCCGATTCGAGGGAGATGATCCTTCGATGATAACGTCCGCCAACTTCATATTTGCCGCGAGCGCCAAGCGGGCCCAGATGGAAAACAACGATGGTAAGGCTGCGCGCAGTTTCAAGGATGCCATCAAGACCCTTAACGATGGAGAGTATTCGCGAGAGGGTTTGGACCGCATAGGGCTCAAGGGGCTTTACAGGCAGGCGACCGATGCCGACTTGAGGAACAGCAAGGTCGGGACGGTGGAGTACGGCGGCCATTCGATGGCGGTGATTAACGGCCGCATTGAGCTGTGGGGGCAGCGAGGCGGTGTGCCTGCATCGGGTATAGCCACCGTGTTGATCTAGTCTCGTACGAGGGTTTTTCCGGGCAAAAGAAAGCCCCCGATACACTTTGGGTGTATCGGGGGCTTTTCAGCCTTGGAGGGTTAGCCCCAGGGCGGGCTCAGCTTATTGGCAAGCTTCGCAATCCGGCTCGTCAATCGCGCAGGCCTTTGGCACTGGCGCCGGACCGGCTGGAGCAGCCAGCACCGAATCATCACCGTGGTTGCCGCTGGATACAGCGTTCAGCTTACCGGTGTTGATGGTCGACTTCTCGGTGCTGGTCGCGGCCAGGGCACGGAGGTAGTAGGTGGTTTTCAGGCCACGGTACCAAGCCATGCGGTAGGTCACGTCGAGCTTCTTGCCCGAAGCACCGGCGATGTACAGGTTCAGGGACTGGGCCTGGTCGATCCACTTCTGACGACGGCTGGCGGCGTCAACGATCCACTTGGTGTCCACTTCGAAGGCCGTCGCGTAGAGCTCTTTGAGTTCTTGCGGGATGCGCTCGATCTGCTGCACCGAACCGTCGTAGTACTTCAGGTCGTTGATCATGACCGAGTCCCACAGGCCGCGTGCTTTCAGGTCGCGGACCAGGTACGGGTTGATCACGGTGAATTCGCCCGACAGGTTCGATTTCACATACAGGTTCTGGTAGGTCGGTTCGATCGACTGCGACACGCCAGTGATGTTGGCGATGGTCGCGGTCGGTGCGATGGCCATGATGTTGGAGTTACGAATACCTTTCTGCACACGGGCACGTACCGGCGCCCAGTCCAGGGATTCGTTGAGGTCAACGTCGATGTACTTCTGGCCACGCTGCTCGATCAGGATCTGTTGCGAGTCCAGCGGCAGGATGCCCTTGGACCACAGCGAACCCTGGAACGTCTCGTAGGCGCCGCGCTCGTCGGCCAGGTCGCAGGAAGCCTGGATCGCGTAGTAGCTGACCGCTTCCATGGACTTGTCGGCGAATTCGACCGCAGCGTCCGAACCGTAGGGAATGTGCTGCAGGTACAAAGCATCCTGGAAACCCATGATCCCCAGGCCGACCGGACGGTGCTTGAAGTTGGAATTCTGCGCCTGTGGCACCGAGTAGTAGTTGATGTCGATAACGTTATCGAGCATGCGTACGGCGGTGTTGACGGTGCGTTCCAGCTTGGCGGTGTCCAGCTTGCCGCCCACGATGTGGTTCGGCAGGTTGATCGAGCCCAGGTTGCAAACGGCGATCTCGTCCTTGTTGGTGTTCAAGGTGATCTCGGTGCACAGGTTCGAGCTGTGGACCACGCCCACGTGCTGCTGTGGGCTGCGCAGGTTGCACGGGTCTTTGAAGGTCAACCATGGGTGGCCGGTTTCGAACAGCATCGACAGCATCTTGCGCCACAGGTCTTTGGCCTGGATGGTCTTGAACAGCTTGATCTTGCCTGGGTACTGGGACAGGGCTTCGTAGTACTCGTAGCGCTCTTCGAAGGCCTTGCCGGTCAGGTCGTGCAGGTCTGGTACTTCGGACGGCGAGAACAGGGTCCACGGGCCGTCATCGAAGACGCGCTTCATGAACAGGTCAGGGATCCAGTTGGCGGTGTTCATGTCGTGGGTACGACGACGATCATCACCGGTGTTCTTGCGCAGCTCGATGAACTCTTCAATGTCCATGTGCCAGGTTTCCAGGTACGCACACACTGCGCCTTTGCGCTTGCCACCCTGGTTTACGGCTACAGCGGTGTCGTTCACTACTTTGAGGAACGGTACAACGCCCTGGGACTTGCCGTTGGTGCCCTTGATGTACGAACCCAGTGCACGAACCGGAGTCCAGTCATTGCCCAGGCCGCCGGCGAATTTGGACAGCATGGCGTTGTCATGGATCGCGTGGTAGATGCCCGACAGGTCATCCGGCACGGTAGTCAGGTAGCAGCTCGACAGCTGTGGACGCAGGGTGCCGGCGTTGAACAGGGTCGGGGTCGACGACATGTAGTCGAAGGACGACAACAGGTTGTAGAACTCGATGGCACGGTCTTCTTTGTTCTTCTCTTCGATCGCCAGGCCCATGGCCACGCGCATGAAGAACACCTGCGGCAGTTCGAAGCGGATCCCGTCCTTGTGGATGAAGTAACGGTCATACAGGGTTTGCAGGCCCAGGTAGGTGAACTGTTGGTCACGCTCGTGGTTGATGGCCTTGCCGAGTTTTTCCAGGTCGAAGGTGGCCAGGATCGGGTTCAGCAATTCGAATTCGATACCCTTGGCGATGTAGGCAGGCAGGGCCTTGGCATACAGGTCGGCCATTTCGTGGTGGGTAGCGCTCTCGGCGACTTTCAGGAAACCCAGGCCTTCGGCACGCAGGGTGTCCATCAACAGGCGGGCGGTGACGAACGAGTAGTTCGGCTCACGCTCAACCAGGGTACGGGCGGTCATCACCAGGGCGGTGTTGACGTCGGTCAGGGCCACGCCGTCGTACAGGTTCTTCAGGGTTTCACGCTGGATCAGGTCGCCGTCGACTTCTTCAAGGCCTTCGCAGGCTTCGGTGATGATGGTGTTCAGGCGGCCCAGGTCCAGGGGCGCGAACGAACCATCAGCCAGGGTGATGCGGATCGACGGGTGAGCTTGCACGGCTTCGGCGGACGGTGCGTGTACGGCACGTTCCTTGGCACGCGAATCACGGTAGATCACGTAGTCGCGGGCCACTTTCTGCTCGCCGGCACGCATCAGGGCCAGTTCGACCTGGTCCTGGATTTCTTCGATGTGAATGGTGCCGCCCGAGGGCATGCGACGCTTGAAGGTCGCGGTGACTTGTTCGGTCAGGCGGGCAACGGTGTCGTGGATACGCGACGAAGCGGCAGCGGTGCCGCCTTCAACTGCAAGAAACGCTTTGGTGATGGCGACGGTGATTTTGTCATCGGTGTAAGGAACGACAGTGCCGTTACGCTTGATCACGCGCAATTGGCCGGGCGCGGTGGCGGACAGATCCATATTCGAATCAGCGCCCTGCGGCACGGAGCCTTGCGGGTTCTCGCGAGTTGTGTCGGTTTGCATGGGGGGTTGTCTCCACATTCTATATTTATTTGGGCACCATCACGGTGCCCACCGTTCCGTCCTGAAGCACTTACAACAGGCCTTGGCCTGGCATAACAACCTCGGGACAGGAGGAAGGGAGCTGTTCGCGCCGCTTCCATGCCGAAGTCTTCGGCGCCGAGCCTTGGGCTCTTTGCCGTATTCCTGAGTGGGTGTGGTTCGTATTGCAACACCCGTACCGCTTTCTCCCCTTCGGGCTTGAAAACAGCAGCCATCCGCGTGCGCGGTTTGGGCTTTCGAAAAAGGTTTAAGTTCCACCAAACAGGAGCAAGAAAGCACTTGAGTTTCTTGTCTGATTTGTGTTTGGTCTTTTCGCTTGAAACCCTACATGTAGGGTTTTTTTGGCGACGAGGTACAAGATAATGCGTTTTGGGGGGCTTAGCAACGCACTACCTGTGGATAACGCTGTGGGTAAAATGTGTATGAAAGGTAGAACCACCGTGTAGGCCGCAGTACTGCTGCATCGCACCGTTTGTCACCGAATATTCCAAGCTGAAAACACCCGGTTGGATTTTTGCGGGCGCGAACCCTATCACAAAAAAACGCGATCACCGAATGCATTTCCTGGCTTGTGTTTGAGGGTTGGGCCATGGCTACAATCGGCCTTTTATTCCTACACGGTTATGCCCTTTGTGCATGACAAATTAGGTATGGCTGGCGAAGATCCAAATGTGGGGGCGGGCTTGCCCGCGATAGCAGTGTGTCAGGCAACATATCTACTACTGATCCACCGTTATCGCGGGCAAACCCGCTCCCACATTTGGAACTGCGCAGTCCGGACAAATCCCTTATAAAAACGAGGACCACCCGTGGAGCAAGAAGCCTGGCAGGTACTGATTGTCGAGGATGACCAGCGTCTGGCTGAGTTGACCCGTGACTACCTGGAAAGCAACGGCCTGCGGGTCGCCATAGAGGGCAACGGCGCCCTGGCGGTGGCGCGGATCATTGCCGAGCAGCCGGACCTGGTGATCCTCGACCTGATGCTGCCCGGCGAAGACGGCCTGAGCATCTGCCGCAAGGTGCGCGAGCGCTACGACGGGGTGATCCTGATGCTCACCGCGCGTACCGACGACATGGACCAGGTCCTGGGCCTGGACATGGGCGCCGATGACTATGTATGCAAACCCGTGCGCCCGCGCCTGCTGCTGGCGCGGATCCAGGCCTTGCTGCGGCGCAGCGAAAGCGCCGAGCCCGCTGCCGCGGAAAAACAGCGGCGCCTGCAATTCGGCCCGTTGGTGGTGGACAACGCCTTGCGCGAAGCCTGGCTGCACGACGGCGGTATCGAGCTGACCAGCGCCGAATTCGACCTGTTGTGGCTATTGGTGGCCAATGCCGGGCGCATCCTGTCCCGGGAAGAGATCTTCACCGCCCTGCGCGGGATCGGCTACGACGGCCAGGACCGCTCCATTGACGTACGCATCTCGCGGATCCGTCCGAAAATCGGCGACGACCCGATCCACCCACGCCTGATCAAGACCATTCGCAGCAAAGGCTACCTGTTCGTCCCCGAAGCTTGCTCCGATATGCTGTCGTGAACTCGATCTTCCTGCGCATCTATGGCGGCATGTGTGCGGCGCTGATCCTGGTGGCCCTGCTCGGCGTCCTGGCCCTGCATCTGCTCAATGAGGTGCGCAGCGGCCAGTACCGCGAGCGCCTGGCCCACGGCACGTTTGCCCTGATGGGCGACAACCTGCAACCCATGAGCAGCATCGAGCGCCAGCGCGCCCTGGCAGTGTGGGAGCGTTTGTTGGGGATTCCCTTGCAATTGCAGGCGGTGGCGGATGCCCGCCTGGACCTGAGCCAGCGCAATCGCCTGCAGCGGGGCCAGGTCCTGGTGGAGCAGACCGGGCCCCATGCGGCCCGGGTGTTGCGCCTGGTCAGTGAAAAAGAGCAACTGCTGCTCACCGGCGAAGTGCAGCAGATCAGCGAGCAACTGGCCCGGGCCACCATTTATTTGCTGGCCGACGAACTCGTGCGGTTTCCGGTGGCCGAGCAGCCGCAACGGTTGGCAGACCTGAAGGAGGCCAAGGGTTTCGGCTTTGAAATGCACCTGCTGAAACCGAACGAAGCCGACATGGACGAGGACCAGCGGCGGCGCGTGGCTGAAGGCGACACGGTGATGGCCCTGGGTAAGGGCGGCGACTCGATCCGCGTGTTTGCCGGCATGGTCGGCACGCCGTGGGTCCTGGAAATCGGTCCGCTGTACCAGATGAACCCTTACCCGGCGCAATGGCTGGTGCTGATCGCCTTGATCGGCCTGACCCTGATCGGCCTGATCGTGTATTTGCTGGTGCGCCAGCTGGAACGCCGCCTGCGCGGGCTGGAAGCGGCCGCCACGCGCATCGCCAAAGGCAACCTGGAAGCCCGGGTGCCGGCGCGCGGTGCCGACTCGGTAGGGCGCCTGGCATCGGCCTTCAACGGCATGGCCGAGCACTTGCAGCGCCTGCTGGCGATCCAGCGCGAACTGGTGCGCGCGGTGTCCCACGAACTGCGCACGCCGGTGGCGCGCCTGCGTTTTGGCCTGGAGATGATCGGCGAAGCCGCCACCCCCGAAGCCCGGCGTAAATATATGGAAGGCATGGACAGCGATATCCAGGACCTCGACGGCCTGGTGGACGAGATGCTGACCTATGCCCGCCTGGAGCAGGGGTCGCCGGCCTTGAGTTTCCAGCGGGTCGACCTGAGTGCCTTGCTCGACCAGGTGATCGGCGAGTTGGCGCCCCTGCGGCCGGGGATCGACGTGGCGCGGGGGGTGTGCCTGTCATCGGCGCACCTGGACGGGGCCTGGGTCGATGCCGAGCCGCGCTATCTGCACCGCGCCCTGCAAAACCTGGTGAGCAATGCCATGCGCCATGCCCAGTCGCGGGTGCTGATCAGCTACCAGGTGGGCCAGGTGCGTTGCCGTATCGATGTCGAAGACGATGGCCCAGGGGTTCCGGAAAGTGCCTGGGAGCGGATCTTTACCCCCTTCCTGCGCCTGGATGACAGCCGCACCCGGGCCTCGGGCGGGCATGGCCTGGGCTTGTCGATTGTGCGGCGGATTATCTACTGGCACGGCGGGCGGGCGTTGATCAGCAAGAGCAACAATCTGGGGGGCGCGTGTTTCAGCCTGAGTTGGCCTCGGGATCAGGACAAACCTTGAGACCGACATCCCAGGCAAGCCCCACATTTTGATGGGTGAACACCGTCAAATGTGGGAGCGGGCTTGCCCGCGATAGCTATCTATCAGGCGCCGATAGCCACCACACTCAACAACTGCCCCTCATGCACCACAAACTGCGCCTCCAACTCCTTGCCATAACACCACTCACTGGACAACTCCGTCAGCAACCGCAGGCGCAGCGAGCCTGTCTCAGACCACTCCAGCACCTCGGCATGCTCAAAATAGAAGCGCTTGTGCACAATCGGGTAGAGCGCCTTGAACAGGCTCTCCTTGGCCGAAAACGTCAGGGTCACGCACTGCGCAATCTGCTCCCGTAGCCCGGCGGCCATGCGTTGCATCTCATCGGCGGTCAGGATTTCCCCGGCCAGGCGCTCGGCCCGTTCCAGGGGCAGCAGGTTTTCCAGGTCCATGCCCAGCCCGCGCCATTGCGCCTTGTGCCCGACGATAGCCGCTGCATGCCCCGTGCTATGGGTGATCGAGCCGCTGATATGAGCGGGCCAGACCGGCGCGCGGTCCTCACCGATGGCGGGGATGCAGTCCAGGCCTTCGAGCCGTTGCAAGGCACTGCGGGCGCACAGCCGTCCGGCCAGAAATTCCGCCTGCCGCTTGGCCACCGAACGCTGGATACTGGCCGGTGGCGGCACGGCGCAGCGCTGGAAGTCACCGGCCTCGAGCAGTTTGGGTTCGAAACGGGTGCTCAGGAACACCGTGCCGGGCAAGGCGACGGGCAGCGGCCAATGATCATCAAGTGGGGTGCAGCAGGCGGGTATCAGGTTCATGGCGGCTATTCTGCACGGGGCGGCACACACCTGGGTAGCCCGCCGGTTCAGACTGTGTTCAGTTCAACGGCCGTAAACTGCACAAGCATACCTTCAGGGCCGCTATGATGTTTCCCTGCGGGACAGTGGATTGGCCTTGGAGAGCGTTATGAAATTGTTGGTTGTCGAAGATGAGGCGTTGTTGCGCCATCACCTGTTGACCCGTCTTGGCGACAGCGGCCACGTGGTCGAAGCCGTGGCCAACGCCGAAGAGGCGCTGTACCAGACTGGGCAATTCAATCACGACCTGGCGATCATCGACCTGGGCCTGCCCGGCATGGGCGGCCTGGACCTGATCCGCCAACTGCGGGCCCAGGCCAAGACCTTCCCGATCCTGATCCTGACCGCGCGTGGCAACTGGCAGGACAAGGTCGAAGGCCTGGCCGCCGGGGCCGACGACTATGTGGTCAAGCCCTTCCAGTTCGAGGAACTGGAGGCACGGATGAACGCACTGCTGCGCCGCTCCAGCGGTTTTACCCAATCGACCATCGTCGCCGGCCCGCTGCTGCTGGACCTCAACCGCAAGCAGGCGTCCCTCGACGAACAGCCCCTGGCGCTGACGGCCTATGAGTACCGGATCCTCGAATACCTGATGCGTCATCACCAGCAAGTGGTGGCCAAGGACCGGTTGATGGAACAACTCTATCCCGATGACGACGAGCGCGACCCGAACGTGATCGAGGTGCTGGTCGGCCGTCTGCGTCGCAAGCTCGAAGGCCCGGCCGGGTTCAAGCCCATCGATACCGTGCGCGGCCTGGGCTACCTGTTTAACGAGCGCTGCCGTTGATCCGTTCGCTCCGTGTGCGCCTGATGCTGGCGGCCACCACCCTGGCCGTGTTGTTCATGCTGGCGCTGTTGCCGGCGATGCAGGGCGCGTTCAGCCTGGCGTTGCAGGATTCCATCGAGCAGCGCCTGGCGTCGGATGTGACCACACTGATCTCTGCCGCGCGGGTTGATAACAACCGCTTGCTGATGCCGGCGCAGTTGCCGGACGAGCGCTTCAACCTGACCGACAGCCGCCTGCTGGGCTACATCTATGACCGCGAAGGCCACCTGGTCTGGCGTTCGCGGGCGACCCGCGAAGAAAACATCAACTACCGCCCGCGCTACGACGGGCGCGGCAATGAGTTTGCGAAGATTCGCGAGGCCAACGGCCAGGAATTCTTCGTGTATGACGTCGAGGTCAAGCTACTGGGGGGCAAGAGCGCGGCGTTCAGTATCGTCGCCCTGCAACCGGTGCGCGAATACCAGGTGACCCTGGAAGGCCTGCGGGAAAACCTCTACCTGGGCTTCGGCGCCGCCTTGCTGGTGCTGTTGAGCCTGCTGTGGATCGGCCTGACCTGGGGCTTGCAGGCCTTGCGCCGGCTGAGTCAGGAGTTGGATGAAATCGAAGGCGGCACCCGCGAAAGCCTCAGTGAGCAACACCCGCGGGAGCTGCTGCGCCTGACCGGCTCCCTCAACCGCTTGCTGCACAGCGAGCGCGAGCAGCGCACCCGTTACCGTGACTCCTTGGACGACCTGGCCCACAGCCTGAAAACCCCGCTGGCGGTGTTGCAGGGCGTGAGTGAAGACATGGCCCAGCGCCCCCAGGACCTTGAGCAGGCGAGGGTCCTGCAGTCGCAGATCGAGCGCATGAGCCAGCAGATCAGCTACCAGTTGCAGCGCGCCAGCCTGCGCAAAAGCGGCCTGGTGCGCCACCAGGTGCGCTTGCGGCCGGTGCTGCAAAGCCTGTGTGACACCCTGGACAAGGTCTACCGCGACAAACGCGTGCGGGTGTCTTTCGCGTTGCCGGAGCAATGCGACGTGCCCATCGAGCAGGGCGCCTTGCTGGAATTGCTCGGCAACCTGCTGGAAAACGCCTACCGCCTGTGCCTGAGCGAAGTGCGCGTGACCCTGGATGAAGGTGCCGATGGCGTGCGCTTGTGCATCGAAGACGACGGCCCCGGCGTGCCCCCCGACCAGCGTGCGCGGATCCTGCAGCGCGGCGAGCGCCTGGATCGCCAGCATCCGGGGCAGGGGATCGGGTTGGCGGTGGTCAAGGATATTATTGAAAGCTACGGCGCGCGGTTGACCCTGGGGGATTCGCCTTTAGGAGGCGCGGCGTTCAGGATTCATTTTCCGGCGCTGTGATCTTTGTTGATTCGCCGGCCCTATCGCAGGCAAGCCAGCTCCCACATTTTGATGTGTGAACACAATTAAATGTGGGAGCTGGCTTGCCTGCGATGGGGCCCGACCTCAACTCTCCTGCGCCCGATAAGCCCCCGGCGTCACCCCCGTCCACTTCTTGAACGCCCGATGAAACGCCGACGGCTCGGAAAACCCCAGCTGCTCGGCAATCTCCTGCAACGACAGATCCGCCCGCCCCAGATGAAAAATCGCAATATCGCGGCGCAATTCGTCCTTGAGTGCCTGGAAGCTGGTGCCTTCGTCACGCAAATGCCGGCGCAGGGTCTGGGGGCTGATGTGCAGGTGCTGCGCCACGGCCTCCAGGTCTGGCCAGGGCGTGCGGTCGCGGCTCAGCAGGCGGCGTAACTGGCTGCGCAGGCTGTCGCCTTCGTCTGGCCGGGACAGCAGGTCGGCGGGTGAGCGTTCGAGGAAGAGCTTGAGGGTGCGCTCATCCTGTAGCAGAGGCAGGTTCAGGTAGCGGCAGTGGAACAGCAGGCTGCTGCTGGACGCGCTGAACACCAGAGGGCAGGGGAACAGCAGGTCGTATTCGCTGGCATGGGCCGGCATCGGGTAGCTGAAGGTTGCCTGCTCCAGGCGGATACGCTGGCCAATCAGCCAACTGCCGAGGCGATGCCAGATCACCAGCAGGCTTTCGCTCAAGAAATGATCCGGGTCCCACAGTTGCGAGTCATCCAGGCTCAGGCGCGCCATGTCGCCTTCACGGCTCAGGCGCCAGCGTGGCCCCTGGGGGAACAGGCTGTAGAACAGCAGCCCGCGCTCCAGGGCCTTCTCCAGGGTGCGGCAGTGAATCAGTGCGTGGCACATCATGGCAAAGGTGCCGCGCTTGCTCGGCCCATCGGCGAAGCCCAGGTATTCGTCATCCAGGGCCAGCCACAACCGCTGCAACAGTTGCGTGAACTGCTCCGGCGCGATGCGCGCGCGGGGTTCTGCCAGCAGTTCCGGGGTAATCCCCAGTTGCTGCAACAGCGTCGAGCAGTCGTAGCCGGCCCGGCGCGCGCCGCCCAGGGCGGCGCGGGCGTAATGACTGGCGATGGTGCGTTCGCGCATGCAGGGGCCTCGTCCATTGAGTGGCCGATGGTAGCCATCGTGCTGTGGGTGGACAAGGCGGATATCCGCCAAATTGTAGGACGAGATCGGATCGCTGGGCGGATATCCGCCACCTGTCGTCATCTGCAAAACCACCGCTGATAGCCATCAACCCCCATGGTTTGCGGGCTCCAGGGCTTTTGAGGAAAGTGGCACGCCGTTTGCGATAAGGATTACAGATCTGCCAGCCAGCAGCTCGCCAAAACAAATCCCTCCAGTGCAGGAGGGTTCGCAATTCAAGTGTCGTGGGCAATGGCGGATATTTGCCCCACGGGACTCTTGAGGAAACTTTGCAATGACGACTCGTCAGCCGTTCTACAAAACCCTGTATTTCCAGGTAATCGTTGCCATCGTTATCGGTATCCTGCTCGGTCACTTCTACCCGCAGACCGGTGTGGCCCTCAAGCCATTGGGTGACGGCTTTATCAAGCTGATCAAAATGGTCATCGCCCCGATCATCTTCTGTACCGTGGTCAGCGGCATCGCCGGCATGCAGAACATGAAGTCGGTGGGCAAGACCGGCGGCTACGCGCTGCTGTACTTCGAAATCGTCTCCACCATTGCCCTGCTGATCGGCCTGGTCGTGGTCAACGTGGTGCAGCCAGGCGCTGGCATGCACATCGACGTTGCGACCCTGGACGCTTCGAAAGTCGCGGCCTACGTCACTGCCGGTAAAGACCAGAGCATCGTCGGCTTTATCCTCAACGTGATCCCCAACACCATCGTCGGCGCCTTCGCCAACGGCGATATCCTGCAAGTGCTGATGTTCTCGGTGATCTTCGGTTTCGCCCTGCACCGCCTGGGTGCCTACGGCAAGCCGGTGCTGGACTTCATCGATCGCTTCGCCCACGTGATGTTCAACATCATCAACATGATCATGAAGCTTGCGCCAATCGGTGCCCTGGGCGCCATGGCGTTCACCATCGGTGCCTACGGTGTCGGCTCGCTGGTGCAACTGGGCCAGTTGATGATCTGCTTCTACATCACCTGCGTGCTGTTCGTGCTGGTGGTCCTGGGTGGCATCTGCCGCGCCCACGGCTTCAGCGTCCTGAAACTGGTGCGCTACATCCGTGAAGAGCTGCTGATCGTCCTCGGTACTTCCTCCTCCGAGTCCGCACTGCCGCGCATGCTGATCAAGATGGAACGCCTGGGTGCCAAGAAGTCGGTTGTAGGCCTGGTGATCCCGACGGGCTACTCCTTCAACCTCGACGGTACTTCGATCTACCTGACCATGGCTGCCGTGTTCATCGCCCAGGCGACTGACACCCACATGGACATCACCCACCAGATCACCCTGCTGCTGGTGCTGTTGCTGTCCTCCAAAGGCGCTGCGGGCGTGACCGGTAGTGGCTTTATCGTCCTGGCCGCAACCCTGTCGGCGGTTGGCCACCTGCCGGTTGCCGGCCTGGCGCTGATCCTCGGTATCGACCGCTTCATGTCCGAGGCCCGTGCCCTGACCAACCTGGTCGGTAACGCCGTGGCGACCATCGTCGTCGCCAAGTGGGTCAAGGAACTGGACACCGACAAGCTGCAAAGCGAGCTGGATTCCGGCGGTACCGGTATCTCCGAAACCCGCGAACTGGATGACCTGGGCGTGGCCGAAGGCCCAGCACCAGCGATCAAGTAAACGCTGGCGCAGTCCTGAAAAACCCATCTTCGGATGGGTTTTTTTATGGGCGCACGAGCACAACGGTCACTGTCGATGATGCTTACGGTAATTGCCGCTGTTGCCCAAGGCTGACTACTCTGTGCCCCATCGAACTGGAATCGGAGCTCCCATGTCAGGCCCCTTGGCGTCCCTTAAAGTGCTGGATTTCTCGACCTTGCTGCCGGGGCCTTTTGCCTCGCTGCTGTTGGCGGACATGGGCGCCGAGGTGCTGCGCATCGAATCCCCCACGCGCATGGACCTGCTGCGGGTGTTGCCGCCCCACGACCGTGGCGTGTCGGCCAGTCATGCCTACCTCAACCGCAACAAGCGCAGCCTGGCCCTGGACCTCAAGCAGCCCGAGGCGCTGGAGATCGTGCGGCAATTGGTGGCGGAGTACGACATTGTGCTGGAGCAATTTCGCCCCGGAGTCATGGAGCGTCTGGGCTTGGGGTATGAGGCGTTGAAGGCGCTCAACCCGAAGCTGATCTATGTGTCCATCACCGGCTATGGCCAGACAGGCCCCTACAAGGACCGCGCCGGCCATGACATCAACTACCTGGCCCTGTCTGGCGTCGCCAGCTACACCGGGCGCCAGGACAGCGGCCCAGTGCCCCTGGGCGTGCAATTGGCGGATGTGGGCGGCGGCTCGTTGCATGCCGTGGTCGGCCTGCTGGCGGCAGTGATTGCGCGCCAGCACAGCGGGCTGGGCCAGTACCTGGACGTGAGCATGACCGACTGCGCCTTCAGCCTCAACGCCATGGCCGGCGCGGCCTACCTAGCCTGTGGCGTGGAGCCTGGGCGCGAAGACCAGATACTCAATGGCGGCAGCTTCTACGATTACTACCGCTCGCGGGACGGGCGCTGGCTGTCGGTGGGTAGCCTGGAACCGGGGTTTATGCAGCAATTGTGTACTGCGCTGGGGCGCCCGGAGCTGGCGGCCCAGGGCTTGTCGCCCAAGCCCGAACAGCAAAAGGCCCTCAAGCAGGCGCTGCAAGTGGAGTTTGAGCGGCACAGCTTCGAGGAGCTGTGTGCGTTGTTTGCCGGGGTCGATGCTTGCGTCGAGCCGGTGCTCAGTCTGGGCGAAGCCCTGCAGCATCCGCAGTTGCAGGCCCGCGAGCTGGTGAGCCAAGTGCCCCGCGGGGATGGCTCGTTCCAGGCGCAGATGGCGTGCCCGCTGAAGTTTTCCGAGGGCGTGCCGCAGCCGAGGCATATTGGCGCTGCGGTGGGGGCGCACAGTGATGAGGTGCTGGGGGAGTTGGGTTTCAGTACTCAGCGGATAGCCGAGCTGCGGGGTGCCAGGGTGGTGGGGTAGTGGCTGTTCGGGCCCCATCGCGGGCAAGCCCGCTCCCACATTCTGAATGTATTCACAAATCAAAATGTGGGAGCGGGCTTGCCCGCGAAGGGGCCCAAACAGGCCCCCAAAAACCTCACTCCACCCGCGTCTCCCCAGTAAACACCAACGTCTCCCGACAGCGCCGGCACAAATACCGCCGGCCCTGGTTCACCAGCCCATGGCGCTGGGCCGAGAACGGGAAGTCACTGTCGGCACACGGGCACCGGTAGATATAGCGGGTCACCCGCCGGCGCTGAATCTCATAGGTATGGCAGCGATCAGGCGGCAGTTCGTAGACCCCGCGCATGATCAGTTGCCATTCCTCGCCATGGGGCTGGATGCGCTCGCCAAACAACTGGTGGGCGATCAAGTGCGCCACTTCGTGGGCCACCGTCTGTTTGAGGAAGTGTTGGCTGTTTTCTCGGTACAACTGGGGGTTGAAGCGCAGCAGGTTCTCGTGCAAATGCGCGACACCGGCTTTCTGCCCACGCAGCTTGAGGCTGACCTGGGGGCGTTTGAAACTTCGTTTGAAAAAGGATTCGGCTTGTAGGAAACAATCTTCGACGCGGGTATTGAGTTGCTCGGGCATGCTGTACATATCTCCAGAGACGCCCAGTATGCCGCATCCACGGGTGTTTCCGAATCTGTCAGGCGCCGAATGGTCATGCATAACGCACAAAGCCACCTTGCGGTGGCTGTTCCTGCGCTGGTAAGACGGCTAGTTGGTGTAGATCGGCCCCACGCCCAGGCCCCAGACAATCACGGTAAACGCCATGATCGCCACCAGTACCACCAGGCCTACGGCCAGTACCGAGCTGGAAAACAGGAAGCCTTCGTCCGGGTCGATGCTCATGAAGGTCGGCAATCCCACATACAGCAGGTACACCGTGTAGCAGATGGCGGCCGTGCCCACGACCATGCCCAGCCACATATGCGGATACAGCGCCGCCAGCCCGCCGATAAACAGTGGCGTCGCGGTATAGGTGGCGAACGCGACGCAGCGCGCCATGCTCGGATTGGCGTCGTAGGTGCGCGCCATCCAGTGAATGAAGGCGCCCATCACCGCAACGCCGCCGAGCATCGCCAGGTACGACATGATAGTCATCCACAATGCACTTTCCTGGGTCAGCATGACCGGGGAGCGATTGCCGATGACCCAGCCGACCTGGGTGGTGCCGATAAAGGCTGATACGGCGGGGATCGCCGCAAGAATCAGCGTGTGAGTGAGGTACATGTGGCCGATGCTTTCTTCTTTATCGCCACGAATTTCCCGCCATTCCTGGTCGGGATGGGTGAAAAGCCCCACGACGTGATGGATCATGCCAGTCACTCCTGTCGTTATTGCCATCGCCCCCCAAGCGGAGCGCCCGCCGGCCAAGTGGCCTGAAAGGTCTGGATACATGTGCGACCTTATGTCGCAGTATAGGAAGTCATGACCGGAAAAAGTGTGGGGCTTTAGAGCAAATTGCGCTGTAAACACTGGGCTTAATCGCGCCTGGGTCTGTGACGTGGAATGCAGTCCCCTGTGGGAGCTGGCTTGCCTGCGATGGCGGTGGGTCAGTTGCCAGAAACAGTGGCTGGACTGCCGCTATCGCGGGCAAGCCCGCTCCCACAGGGGATCTCACTGAGGCAGAGAATTTTGGCCCCACCACAGATCAAGTGTAGGAGCTGGCTTGCCTGCGATGGCGGTGGGTCAGTTACCAGCAACAGTGGCTAGACTGCCGCTATCGCGGGCAAGCCCGCTCCCACAGGGGATCTCACTGGGGCAGAGAATTTTGGCCCCACCACAGATCAAGTGTAGGAGCTGGCTTGCCTGCGATGGCGGTGGGTCAGTTGCCAGAAACAGTGGCTGGACTGCCGCTATCGCGGGCAAGCCCGCTCCCACAGGGGATCTCACTGGGGCAGAGAATTTTGGCTCCACCACAGATCAAGTGTAGGAGCTGGCTTGCCTGCGATGGCGGTGGGTCAGTTACCAGCAACAGTGGCTAGACTGCCGCTATCGGGAGCAAGCCCGTCCCACATTGGAACTCGGTGCTCCATACCGCTAAAATGCCCGGCTTTTCGTCACACACCTTTTTCGCGGATCCAAGCGCCATGGGCACCCTTACCGTCAATCAGAACAAACTGCAAAAACGCCTGCGGCGCCTGGCCGGTGAGGCTGTCGCTGACTTCAACATGATCGAGGAGGGCGACAAGGTCATGGTCTGCCTGTCCGGCGGCAAGGACAGCTACACCATGCTGGACGTGCTGATGCACCTGCAGAAGGTCGCGCCGATCAAGTTCGACATCGTTGCCGTCAACATGGACCAGAAGCAGCCCGGGTTCCCCGAGGACGTGCTGCCGGCCTACCTCAAGACCCTGGGCATCGAGTACCACATCGTCGAGAAAGACACCTATTCGGTGGTCAAGGAACTGATCCCGGAGGGCAAGACCACCTGCTCGCTGTGCTCGCGCCTGCGCCGTGGCACCCTGTACACCTTTGCCGATGAAATTGGCGCAACCAAGATGGCCCTGGGTCATCACCGCGACGACATCGTCGAGACGTTCTTTCTCAACATGTTCTTCAACGGCTCCCTCAAGGCCATGCCGCCCAAGCTGCGCGCCGACGACGGCCGCAACGTGGTGATCCGCCCGCTGGCGTATTGCAACGAGAAGGACATCCAGGCCTACTCCGACTTCAAGCAATTCCCGATCATCCCCTGCAACCTCTGTGGCTCCCAGGAGAACCTGCAGCGCCAGGTGGTCAAGGACATGCTCCAGGAGTGGGAGCGCAAGACGCCGGGGCGCACCGAAAGCATCTTCCGCAGCTTGCAGAACGTGATCCCGTCGCAGCTGGCCGACCGCAACCTGTTCGACTTCACCAGCCTGCGCATCGACGAGACCGCCGCTTCGCGCTTCGTCAACATTGTGAACCTCTGAGTCTTTTCCAGGCTCTGACAGACGGCGCTCATAGGCGCCGTTTTCATTTCAACCCGTAGGAGAGGGCATGCGCGATTACAAATGGCTGCACGAATACTGTCTGAACCGCTTTGGTTCGGCGGCCGAGCTCGAAGCCCACCTGCCTGTGCCCAAGACGCCGGCGCAATTGCGCCAGATCAGCGATGACCGCTACCTGTCGACCCTGTCGCTGCGGGTGTTTCGCGCCGGGCTCAAGCACAGTGTGGTGGACGCCAAGTGGCCGGCGTTCGAGCAAGTGTTCTTCGGCTTCGATCCCGAGAAGGTCGTGTTGATGGGCGCCGAGCACCTTGAGCGGCTGATGCAGGACACGCGGATCATCCGCCACCTGGGCAAGCTCAAGAGCGTGCCGCGCAATGCGCAGATGATCCTCGATGTCGAGCAGGAGAAGGGCAGCTTCGCGGCGTTGATCGCCGACTGGCCGGTGACCGATATCGTCGGCCTGTGGAAATACCTGAGCAAGCACGGCCACCAGTTGGGCGGGCTGTCGGCGCCGCGCTTTTTGCGCATGGTGGGCAAGGACACGTTTGTGCCGAGCTACGACGTGGTCGCGGCGCTGAATGCGCAGGAGATTGTCGACAAGGCCCCCACCAGCCTGCGGGATTTGGCGACGGTGCAAGCGGCGTTCAACCAATGGCACGCCGAGAGCGGGCGGCCGATGTGCCAGTTGTCGATGATGCTGGCGTTTACCGTCAACCATTGAGACCGCGGTGCTGCCATCGCAGGCAAGTCGAATCGTCGCACCATCGTAGCTCCCACATTTGGAATGCATTCCCCTGTGGGAGCTGGCTTGCCTGCGATGGGGGCCTGGCTGGCCCCACATACCCCTCAGGCTGGCTGACCTTCCCCCGCCAACCGCCGATTCAACTGGAACCGCCAGCGCACATACAGCAGCGCCGTGCAGAACACCGCCAGGCTCGCCAGCATCTCCAGCACGCCAAACCACTGGCGGTTCGGGTCATAGGCCGCCAGTGCGCCCTTGATGAAATACAGATTCACCACAAAGCACATCCACGAATGCCCGCGCGCACTGCCCATGAGCATGCCCGGCGCGAGGATCAGCAACGGCACCAGTTCGATCAGCAAGATCACCCAGGGCCGCGCGCCATGCAGGTCGGCGACCAGCAGGTAGTACACGCAGAGCAACCCCACCAGGCCCAGGAACGCCAGCAGGCTCAAGGCCCGTGCCACTTTGACCCGGGGTTCCAGCCAGGCCTGGGCCGGCAGGACTTTAGGCTTCTTGGCCACGGCCACTCTCCAGTTTCGCCGCAGTTTTCGCCAGGCGTAGGCCCAGGGCGCGGCACAGGGCGATTTCATGGGGGTCCAGGGCGCGTTTGCCGTCAGCGCCGGAATGGTGGCTGGCGCCGTAGGGCGTACCGCCGCCCTGGGTGTCGAGCAAGGCCTGTTCGCTGTAGGGCAGGCCGGTGATCAGCATGCCGTGGTGCAGCAGCGGCAGCAGCATGGACATCAAGGTGGTTTCCTGGCCGCCGTGCAGGCTGGCGGTCGAGGTGAAGACCCCGGCTGGCTTGCCTACGAGGGCGCCGGTCAGCCACAGGTTGCTGGTGCCGTCGAGAAAGTACTTCAGCGGTGCGGCCATGTTGCCAAAACGCGTCGGGCTGCCCAGGGCCAGGCCCGCGCAGTTCTTCAGGTCGTCGAGGCTGGCGTAGAGTGCGCCTTCGGCGGGGATGCTCGGGGCGACGGCTTCGCACTCGCTGGAGATCGCCGGCACAGTGCGCAGGCGCGCTTCCAGGCCGCCTTGCTCGATGCCCCGGGCAATCTGCCGGGCCATTTCGCTGACCGAGCCGTTGCGGCTGTAATACAGCACCAGGATATAGGGCGCGCTCACGGCAGAAGCTCCAGGATGTTTTCCGGCGGACGGCCAATCACGGCCTTGTCGGCGGTGGCCAGGATCGGCCGTTCCATCAATTTGGGATGGGCGGCGATGGCGGCAATCAACTGCGCCTCGCTGAGGCTGGCGTCGGCCAGGTTGAGGGTCTTGTATTCGTCTTCGCCGGTGCGCAGCAATTGCCGGGCGCCGATCCCCAGCTTGCCGAGCAGGGCTTCAAGCTGCGCGGCGTCCAGCGGTGTTTCCAGGTAACGCACCACGTTGGGCGTGAGGCCACGGGCTTGCAGCAGTTCGAGCGCACCGCGGGATTTCGAGCAGCGCGGGTTGTGATAAAGCGTCAGATCGGTCATGTGCGGGTCGCATCTTGCGTAAGGTGGCGGGTATTCTACCCGCGCTGCGGCGTGTCCTTAAACCGTAAGAGGCGATCGGCCGCAGCCCACGTTCATTTTTGCTAAGGATTACCCCATGACACGGCGACTGATAGGCGCACTGGCAGTTATCACCACACTCCTGCTCAGCGGCTGCGGCAATGATTATGGCGTTGACCAATACGGCCAGAAAGTCGCGTCCGAGCGCGTCGACAAACAATGGTTGGTGATCAATTACTGGGCCGAATGGTGTGGCCCGTGCCGCATCGAGATCCCCGAACTCAACGCCCTGGCCGAGCAACTCAAGGGCCAGCCGGTCAGCGTGTTCGGCGTCAACTTCGACAATGTGCAGGGTGAAGAGCTCAAGAGCGCCAGCGAGAAGCTGGGCATCAAGTTCACCGTACTGGCGCAGAATCCCGAGGCGATTTTTGATATTCCGCGCAGCGAAGCGTTGCCGGTGACCTACATCATCGATGACAAGGGCAAGGTGCGGGCACAGATGTTGGGCGAGCAGACGGCGGCGGGGGTATTGGCCAAACTCAAGGAGCTGCGCGGCTAAACGGTTGCTCGCTGGCGATTGCGGTATGCCCGGCACACCGCAATCGTCAACGGGTCAGCCTTCTTCCAGCCACAAGCGCAGTGGCTTGCCTTCGGCAGGCCAGAAGCGGGTCTGCTCGATGGGCGAGATGTCCCAGCGTTGCACGGTTTGCAGGGCCTTGAAGAAGCGCTGCTCCTGCTCCATCAGGGCTTCGGCACACAGTTTGCGGGTGCTGCCGATCTTGCCAAAGCTGAGTTTGTCACCGTCCAGGCTGTAGGGTGCGAACCAGTGGTTGCAGCCGCCATTGCCATAGGCCCGGCCATCGGCTCCGAGGGTCACGGTCAGGTGGGCGTAGTCCATCAGGGGCCGTTCGCCGATCCATTCGACGATATAGCTGTGATCCTGCTTGAGCTTGACCTCATCGCTGGCGCAGCCGGCAAGGCCTGCGCCCAGCGCTGCGACCATCAGCAGGCTCTTCATGGCGCGGCCTGCAGGCATTTCGGGCAACGGTGCTTGTCGCCGACGGTGGCCCAGCCCAACTCGGCAATGCGCGCAGTGGCGGCCGGTTGCAGCGGTTCCTTGGTCAGTTTGGTTTCTACCGAGAACTCAAACTCCAGCACGGCGTCGCAGCTGTCGCAATTGACCTTCCAGGTGTGAATCTCCAGTTCGCCGAACTTCGGCCCCTGCGCCATGGCCACCCATTGCCCGGCCGGGCGGATGGAGTAGCGCGCATCGCCTTCGACGGTCAGGCGCATCGACAGGGTCTTGCTGCCGCGCAAGGTGACGATCAGCACATCGCCATGCTTGATCGAGCCACCATTGCCGGTGACTTGGTAACGACCCGGCACCAGGGCGCGGCATTCGATCAGGGTGTGTTGTGGGCTCAGCAAACTGAAGCGGAAATCGTGTTCGGCCATGGATCCTCCAAATAGGCGCGGCATCCTATCACGCTCGTCCGTTTACCATGCGCGCGGTATGTGACCGTTGATCATCCGTGCACCAGGTTTTGTGCCTGGTGGTTGGCCCAGGCCTGGATATTGGCCAGGGTGGTCCCGGCAATCGCCGCCAGCGCCTCGCGCGTGAGGAATGCCTGGTGCGCGGTGATGATCACGTTGGGGAAAGTCAGCAGGCGCGCCAGTACGTCGTCCTGCAAGGGCAGGTCCGAGCGGTCCTCAAAAAACAGCTGGGCTTCTTCTTCGTACACATCCAGGCCCAGGTAGCCCAATTGCCCGTCCTTGAGCGCCTCGATCAGCGCCGGGGTATCCACCAGGCCACCACGCCCGGTATTGATCAACATCGCCCCCGGCTGCATATGGGCCAGGGATTGGGCATTGATCAGGTGCTTGCTGTCGGCGGTCAGCGGGCAGTGCAGGCTGATGATCTGCGCCTCGGCCAGCAGTTGGGGCAGGCTGACATAGCACGCGCCAAGGGCTTCGACCTGCGGATTGGGATAGGGGTCGTACGCCAGCAAGGTGCAGCCAAAGCCAGCCATGATCTTGGCAAAGGTCGCGCCGATCTGCCCGGTGCCCACCACGCCCACGGTCTTGCCCACCAGGTCGAAGCCGGTCAGGCCGTGCAGGCTGAAGTCGCCGTCGCGGGTGCGGTTGTAGGCGCGGTGCAGGCGGCGGTTGAGGGCCAGTACCAGGGCCACGGCATGTTCGGCCACCGCGTGGGGCGAGTACGCCGGCACGCGCACGATGGTCAGGCCCAGGCGCTTGGCGGCGGCCAGGTCTACATGGTTGTAGCCGGCCGAGCGCAGGGCGATCAGCCGCGTGCCGCCGGCAGCCAGGTGTTCGAGCACCGGGGCGCTGAGGTCGTCGTTGATAAACGCACAGACCACTTCGTGCTTGTCGCCCAGGGCCACGGTGTCGAGGTTCAGGCGCGCCGGTTGGAATTGCAGCTCCATGCCTGCGGGCAAGGGTTGGGCGAGAAAGCTGTCGCGGTCGTAGGTCTGGCTGCTGAAGAGGATGATGCGCATCAAAAGGCTCCCTGCAAAATAGCGTGTGGTGACACAAATCCTGTAGACACCGGCGTACCGGCGCCTACAGGAGATGTTGCCCGTGATTGGCGTTGGGCGTGTTGCTCTGCATCAGGCGTTGACCCGCGCTTCGCTGGCCAGGCGGGCAATGGCCAGGTCCAGCTCATCGAGGGCGGCCATGGCTTTGGCGTCATCCTGCTTGAGCAGGGTTTCGGCGCGTTGGCAGGCTGCACGCAATTGCGGCACGCCGCAGTAGCGGGTGGCGCCGTGCAGGCGGTGTACCCGTTCGATCAGCGCGTTATTGTCGTTGGCTTCGCGGGCAACGCAGACCGCCTCACGGTCGGCCTCCAGGGACGCCAACAGCATGGCCAGCATATCGGCGGCCAAGTCAGCCTTGCCGGCCGCCAGGCGCAGGCCTTCCTCATGGTCGAGTACCGGCAGTTGCGCGGCGGGGCCGTGGCCTTCGACGGCGCGTTCCGGGCCCTGGTTGCGCAGGGCCAGGCCGGTCCATTTGAGCACCACCTGGGCCAGTTGCCGTTCGCTGATGGGTTTGGTCAGGTAGTCATCCATGCCGCTTTGCAGCAGGGCGCGCTTTTCATTGGCCATGGCGTGGGCCGTCAGCGCGACGATAGGCAGCGGCGTGCCGTGGCGCTCGCTTTCCCACTGGCGAATCGCCTCGGTACTCTGGCGCCCGTCCATACCGGGCATCTGCACGTCCATCAGCACCAGGTCGAAGGCTTCTTTTTTCACCGCCTCGATGGCGGTATAGCCGCTTTCCACGGCCTGCACCTTGGCGCCCATGTCTTCGAGCAGGGTTTGTACCAGCAACAGGTTGGCCGGGTTGTCGTCGACACACAGTACCCGTGGCGCGCGGCTGGACAGCGGCTCGCCCGGTTCGCTGCGCAACGGCCGCGGGCTGATCAGGTCGGACAGCGCCCGGCGCAATTTGCGGGTGCAGGCCGGCTTGGCCTGCAACTGACTATTGGGGTTGGGCACCGACAGGTTGAAGAGCATCTGCTCGGTGGTCGGGCACAACACCAGCACTTTGCAGCCCAGGTGTTCGAGGTCCCACAGGTGTTGGTTGAGGCGCTCCGGCGGAATGTCGTTGGCGGTGATGCCCAGTACGGCCAGGTCGATCGCCTGTTCGGTCTGGTGTGCGCTGGTAATGCCGTTGGTCAGGTTCTCCAGGCTGTTGAACGGCGTGACCTCCAGGCCGCAGTCTTCCAGCTGGTGTTGCAGGGCCTGGCGCGCCAGTTCGTGATTCTCCAGCACCGCCACGCGCCGGCCCAGCAGCGGCGGGGCGGGCAGGTCTTCGATATCGTCGCGGGTCTTGGGCAGGTTGAGGCTGATCCAGAACTCCGAACCCTGGCCCGGCGTGCTGTCGACGCCAATTTCACCGCCCATCTGCTCGATCAGGCGCTTGGAGATCACCAGGCCCAACCCAGTGCCACCGGGCTGGCGCGACAGCGAGTTATCGGCCTGGCTGAAGGCCTGGAACAGGGCGCGCACATCCTGGTTCGACAGGCCGATGCCGGTGTCCTGCACGCTGATGCGCAATTGCACGCTGTCTTCCTGTTCGTCTTCGAGCATGGCCCGGGCGACGATGGTGCCTTCGCGGGTGAACTTGATGGCGTTGCTGACCAGGTTGGTGAGGATCTGCTTGAGACGCAGCGGGTCGCCCACCAGCGATAGCGGCGTATCGCGGTAGACCAGGCTCACCAGCTCCAGCTGTTTGGCGTGGGCGGCCGGGGCGAGGATGGTCAGGGTGTCTTGCAGCAGGTCGCGCAGGTTGAACGGGATATTGTCGAGCACCAGCTTGCCGGCTTCGATTTTCGAGAAGTCGAGAATTTCGTTGATGATGCCCAGCAGGTTGTCGGCGGACTTTTCGATGGTGCCCAGGTAATCCAGCTGGCGGGGCGACAGCTCGCTTTTCTGCAACAGGTGGGTGAAACCGAGGATGCCATTGAGCGGCGTGCGGATTTCATGGCTCATGTTGGCCAGGAACTCCGACTTGATGCGGCTGGCCTCCAGGGCTTCCTTGCGGGCCAGGTCCAGCTCGATGTTCTGGATCTCGATGGTTTCCAGGTTCTGGCGCACGTCTTCGGTGGCCTGGTCGATGCTGTGTTGCAGTTCTTCCTGGGCATTTTGCAGGGTTTCGGCCATGCGGTTGATGCCGGACGCCAACTGATCCAGCTCCTGGCTGCCCAGGGGCGGCAAGCGGGTTTCCAGGTTGCCATCCTTGAGCTGCGCCACCGCTTGTTTGATCTGGCCGATGGGCGAGTTGATCGTGCGGCTGATGCGCAAGGCCAGGGCGGCGGTGCAGATCAGGCCGATGGCGATCAACATCAGGCTGGCGAACAGGCTGCGATAGCCGCGCAGCAGCATGCCGTTATGGGACAGTTCCAGCTCGACCCAGCCCAGCAGGCGATCGGCTTCGTCGGGGATCAGCTCGCCAGCGAGGTTGCGATGACGGCCGAACACGGGCAGCAGGTAGCGGGTGGCGTCATTGCCGGTGCGTTGCAACAGGTGCGAGCTGTTGCCGATGGGCGGTTGGTTGAGCATGGTCGGGCCGGCATGGGCCAGGGGCGTGCGGTCGGGCGCCAGGAAGGACACGGCCCGTACATCGACTTGTTCCAGGGACTGGGTGGCGATGCGTTCCAGCAGATCGGTGTTCTTGTTGCCCAGTGCCGGTGCCACCAGCGGCGCCAGCTGTTCGGCGATCATCTCGCCGCGATTGAGCAATTGGGTTTGCAGGTCCGAGAGCTGCATCCAGGTGAAATAACCGCCCAAAAGCAATGCCATCAGGCTGGTAGGCAACAAGGTCAGCAACAGTACGCGGCCTTTTATCCCCATTCTTCTTAGCACGCCACTCTCCTGCTACCACACTGATGTCGAGATTCTACGCAGGCATCCGGCCTGCGCCACCTGCGCAGTGTAGCCATATGAGGGGCTTGGAATCTTGCAAAAGATGCTTGAGGGGGCAAGGCGCTGGCTTGTCGGGTTGCTGCATCGCGGCGCTGGCGCCAGCAAGGCCCCTCGGCGACTACCGATTACGCTGCTGGCGTTTTTTCCACTGATGACCCACCCACCACCGCCAGTACACCATGGTCAGGCAGTACGCCAGCGCGCCCAATACCAGGCCCATCACCACCGAGCCCAGCAGGAACGGCTGCCACATAGTCGACAGTTGCCCGCTGATCCATTCCCAGGTCAGTTCATCGGGCAGGGTGCGCGGCGGGATGTTCATCAGCCAGGTGCCGGTCATATAGGTGCAGAAAAACACCACGGGCATGGTAATCGGGTTGGTCAGCCACACCAGGCTCACGGCGATGGGCATATTGCCGCGCACGGAGATGGCGAGGACGGCGGCCAACAGCATCTGCAAGGGAATGGGAATGAATGCGGCAAACAGGCCGACAGCCATGGCCCGGGCAACCGAGTGCCGATTGAGGTGCCAGAGGTTGGGGTCATGGAGCAGCGTGCCGAGAAAGCGTAAGGACTTGTGTTCCCGAATGCTGGTCGGATCGGGCATGTACCGTTTGAATAAGCGCCGTGGCATAAGGGGTCCAGGTCAGTTCGAGGGGCAAGTATGCCCGTATTCTACGAACGGGAAATTCAGACTTTGTGACAAAAAATCATAGTTCGCCTTGAACCACTCGGCTAACACTCGATGGGTCACTTTAAAGGAATGATCCATGCGCACAGGGATGTTTGCGCTGGCGTTGGGGCTGCTGGCGTTGCGCCTGCTGCCTGCCTTGCCGCCGGTCGGTTGGTTGCTGGTCATGTTGGTGGTGGCGTTGATGCTGCTGCCGTTTCGTACTTATCCGCTGGCGCTTTTCCTGTTGGGCCTGGCGTGGGCCTGTTTCAGCGCGCAACGGGCTCTCGACGACCGGCTCATCCCCGCGCTGGACGGCCAGACCCGTTGGCTGGAAGGGCGCGTCAGTGGGCTACCGCAGCAGGCCAATGGGCTGGTGCGCTTCGAGCTAAGCGACAGCCGGTCACGCCAGGACCGGCTGCCCCAGCGCATCCGGCTGAGTTGGCAGGGCGGCCCGCCAGTGCGCAGCGGGGAGCGCTGGCGTTTGGCTGTCACTCTCAAGCGCCCGTCCGGCCTGCTGAATTTCCATGGTTTCGACCAGGAGGCCTGGCTATTGGCCCAGCGTGTGGGGGCGACCGGGTCGGTCAAGGATGGCCAGCGCCTGGCGCCTGCCCGACATGCCTGGCGCGATGGGATCCGCCAGCAGTTATTGGCGGAGGATGCCCAGGGACGCGCAGCCGGGCTGGCCGCCTTGGTACTGGGCGACGGCTCCGGTTTGGCCGCCGAGGATTGGCGCATCTTGCAGGACACCGGCACCGTGCATCTGTTGGTCATCTCTGGCCAGCATATCGGCCTGTTGTCGGGGCTGATCTATGCGCTGGTGGCCGGCCTGGCCCGTTACGGTTGCTGGCCCAGGCGCTTGCCCTGGCTGCCCTGGGCCTGTGGCCTGGCATTCGCCGCGGCGCTGGCCTATGGCGTGCTCGCCGGTTTTGCCGTGCCGGTGCAGCGGGCCTGTGTGATGGTGGGGCTGGTGTTGCTGTGGCGCCTGCGGTTTCGCCATCTGGGGATCTGGTGGCCCCTGCTGCTGGCACTCAATGCAGTATTGATCCTTGAACCCCTGGCCAGCCTGCAACCGGGTTTCTGGTTGTCATTTGCCGCCGTGGCCGTGTTGCTGCTGGCCTTCAGCGGCCGTCTGGGGCCCTGGCGGGCGTGGCAGGCCTGGAGCCGTGCCCAGTGGCTGATCGCTATCGGGCTGTTTCCGCTGCTATTGATACTCGGCTTGCCGATCAGCTTGAGTGCGCCGCTGGCCAATCTGTTTGCCGTGCCGTGGATCAGCCTGCTGGTGCTGCCGTTGGCGCTGGCGGGCACGTTGTTGCTGGCAGTGCCGTGGCTGGGCAGTGGCCTGCTGTGGTTGGCGGGTGGCGCGCTGGATTGGCTGTTCAGCGCCCTGACCTTGCTGGCCGGGCACATACCGGCGTGGCTGCCGGCCGAGGTGCCCGTGGGCTACTGGTTGCTCAGTGTGCTGGGCGCCGTGCTGTTATTGATGCCCAAGGGCATTCCCTTTCGCCTGCTGGGGTGGCCTTTGTTGCTGCTGGCGGTGTTCCCGCCCCGTGAGTCGATCCCGTTGGGCCAGGTGGCGGTGGAGCAACTGGATGTCGGCCAGGGCTTGTCGATCGTGTTGCGCACCCGCAACCACGTGCTGTTGTATGACGCCGGGCCACGGGTGGGGGACTTCGATCTCGGTGAGCGCGTGGTTCTGCCGGCTCTGCGCAAGCTGGGGGTTGGCCAGTTGGACTTGATGCTGCTCAGCCATGCCGACGCCGATCATGCCGGAGGCGCTGCGGCGATCGCGCGCGGGTTGCCGGTCAAGCGCGTGGTGGGCGGGGAAACCCAGGGCCTGCCGGCATTTCTCGATACCCAGGCCTGTGTCAGCGGTGAGCAATGGGAGTGGGACGGCGTGGCGTTTGAGCTGTGGCAATGGGCGGATGCCAGCAACGGCAACGCGAAGTCGTGCGTGCTGCAGGTCCAGGCCAATGGCGAACGGTTGCTGCTGACCGGCGATATCGACCGCGAGGCCGAGCGCGCCTTGTTGGCCACACCCCTGGCGGTCGCCACGGATTGGTTGCAAGTGCCCCATCATGGCAGCCGCAGTTCTTCGTCATGGCCGTTTGTCCAGCAATTGGCCCCCAAGGCGGTGCTGATCTCTCGGGGGCGCGGCAATAGCTTTGGCCATCCGCACCCGCAAGTGCTGGCACGCTACCAGCATTTTCACAGCACCATTTATGACAGCGCCGAGCAGGGCGCCGTGCGCCTGCGCCTGGGGGCTTTCGAGGCGCCGATCATGGCACGCAGCCAGCGTCGTTTCTGGCGTGCGCCCGTCACTGACAGTTACCAAAGGCCGGTACCTGCGACATGATGGCTGTCGGCAGGCAGGTCCTTCCTCGCCAGCCTGTATGCTAAAGTGGCGCACTTTTTCGAGGGGACATTCACTGTGTGGGAATTGGTCAAATCCGGCGGCTGGATGATGTTGCCGATCATTCTGAGCTCCATCGCCGCACTCGGCATTGTTGCCGAACGCCTGTGGACCCTGCGCGCCAGCCGTGTAACCCCTGATCATCTGCTGGGGCAGGTCTGGCGCTGGATCAAGGACAAGCAACTGGACAAGGAAAAGCTCAAGGAACTGCGGGCCAATTCCCCCCTGGGCGAGATCCTCGCCGCTGGCCTGGCCAACTCCAAGCACGGTCGCGAGATCATGAAGGAGTGCATTGAAGAAGCCGCCGCCCGGGTGATCCACGAGCTGGAGCGCTATATCAATGCCCTGGGCACCATCGCCGCAATGGCGCCGTTGCTCGGCCTGCTCGGCACGGTGCTGGGCATGATCGATATCTTCAGCGCCTTTACCGGTTCGGGCATGACCACCAACGCCTCGGTATTGGCCGGGGGCATTTCCAAGGCCTTGATCACCACGGCGGCGGGCCTGATGGTGGGTATTCCGGCGGTGTTTTTCCACCGTTTCCTGCAACGGCGCATCGATGAACTGGTGGTGGGCATGGAGCAGGAAGCGATCAAGCTGGTGGAAGTGGTCCAGGGCGACCGCGATGTCGACCTGGTCGAGGGCAAAGCGTGAAATTTCGCCGCAAGCCCCGGGAAACCGTCGATATCAACCTGGCCTCGTTGATCGATGTGGTGTTTATCCTGCTGCTGTTTTTTGTCGTCACCACCACCTTTACCCGGGAAACCCAACTGCGGGTCGAGCTACCGGAAGCCGTCAGCGGCTCGCCGGCTGAAGACCAGCAGCTCAAGCAACTGGAGATCACCATCAGCGCCGAAGGGGTGTTTTCGGTGAACAACCAGTTGCTTGAGAAAAACGACGTGGCCAGCGTGATGGATGCGCTGCAGAAGGAGTCCGGCGGTGATACACAAATGCCGCTGTCCATTAGCGCCGATGGCAAGACCCCACACCAGGCCGTGATCACCGCGATGGATGCTGCCGGCAAGCTCGGTTTCAGCCATTTGCGCATGACCACCGTCGAGGCGGCGGGGCAGCCCTGATGGCCTTGTCCGATCGTTTGCTCAAGGCCTGGTACGACGGCCATCCGGCGCTCAAGCTCCTGCAACCTCTGGAGGCGCTCTATCGCCTTGTGGTCAAGCGCAAGCGCGAACGGTTCCTGGCGGGCGAGGGCACGATCTATCAATCGCCGGTGCCCATCGTGGTGGTTGGCAATATCACCGTAGGCGGCACGGGCAAGACGCCGTTGATCCTGTGGTTGATCGAGCATTGCCAGCGCAGTGGCCTGCGGGTCGGCGTGGTCAGCCGTGGCTACGGGGCCAAGCCTGCGCAGTTGCCATGGCGGGTGCAGGCTAGCGACAGCGCTCAAGTGGCCGGCGACGAGCCGTTGTTGATCGTGCAGCGCAGCGGCGTCCCGCTGATGATCGACCCCGATCGCAGCCGTGCGGTGCAAGCCCTGCTGGCCAGCGAGACCCTGGACCTGATCCTCTCCGACGATGGCCTGCAGCATTACCGCCTGGCCCGTGACCTGGAACTGGTGCTGATCGACAACGCCCGTGGCCTGGGCAATCGCCGCTGCCTGCCTGCCGGGCCGTTGCGCGAGCCGGTCGAGCGCCTGCACAGCGTCGATGCCCTGCTCTATAACGGCGCCGGGGCTGATCGTGAGGACGGCTTTGCTTTCCGTCTGCTGCCGACCACGCTGGTCAACCTGCTGACCGGCGAGCGCCGGCCGCTGGACCATTTTCCCGTGGGGCAGCAGGTGCATGCGGTCGCCGGTATCGGCAACCCGCAACGTTTCTTCAATACCCTTGAAACGCTACACTGGCGGCCGATACCCCATGCGTTTGCCGACCATGCGCCCTACAGCGCCGAGGTCCTGAATTTTACGCCGTCACTGCCGCTGGTCATGACTGAAAAGGACGCGGTGAAGTGCCGCGCCTTTGCCCAGGCACACTGGTGGTACCTTGCAGTTGATGCGGCACCGTCACCGGCGTTTATCGCCTGGTTTGACACGCAACTGATGCGTCTGCTGCCCGCTCGACTTTTGCCTTAAAACGCTTTTATCCAGGAAACCCCCATGGACACCAAACTGCTCGATATCCTCGCTTGCCCGATCTGCAAAGGCCCGCTCAAGCTCAGCGCCGACAAGACCGAGCTGATCAGCAAAGGCGCTGGCCTGGCATACCCGATCCGCGATGGCATCCCGGTGATGCTGGAAAGCGAAGCCCGCACCTTGACCACCGACGAGCGCCTGGATAAATGACCACTGCCTTCACTGTTGTCATCCCCGCGCGCTATGCCTCTACCCGCCTGCCCGGCAAGCCGCTGCAGATGATCGGCGCCAAGCCGATGATCCAGCTGGTCTGGGAGCAGGCCTGCAAAAGCAGCGCCCAGCGCGTGGTGGTGGCCACTGACGACCTGCGGATCATCGAGGCCTGCAAGGGGTTTGGCGCCGAAGCAGTGCTGACCCGTGAAGACCACAACTCCGGCACCGACCGCCTGGCCGAAGTCGCCACGCACCTGGGCCTGGCGCCGGACGCCATCGTGGTCAACGTGCAGGGTGACGAACCGCTGATCCCGCCGTGTGTCATCGACCAGGTCGCCGCCAACCTGGCCGCCCATGCCGAAGCGCGCATGGCGACCCTGGCCGAACCTATCGAAGACATCCAGACCCTGCTCAACCCGAACGTGGTCAAGGTGGTCAGCGACATCAATGGCCTGGCCCTGACCTTCAGCCGTTCGACCCTGCCCTGGGCGCGCGATGAGTTCGCCAAGCAGCGTGACGTATTACCGGCTGGCGTACGTTATCGTCGCCATATCGGCATTTACGCCTACCGCGCGGGCTTCCTGCATGACTTCGTCAGCTGGGGCCCGTGCTGGCTGGAAAACACCGAGGCACTGGAACAACTGCGAGCCCTGTGGCACGGCGTGCGCATTCATGTCGATGATGCGCTGCAAGCGCCGCCAGCCGGCGTCGATACGCAGGAAGACCTTGAGCGCGTGCGTCGGTTGCTGGGGGCGTGATGGAAGTCCTGTTTGTCTGCCTGGGCAATATCTGCCGCTCGCCCACCGCCGAAGGCGTGCTGCGCCACAAACTGCGGGCCGCCGGGCTGGCGGACCGGGTCGAGGTGGCCTCTGCCGGTACCGGTGAATGGCATATCGGCAAGGCGCCGGACAAGCGCAGCCAGCAAGCAGCGCTGCGCCGTGGCTACGACTTGTCGGCCCAGCGTGCGCAGCAAGTGTCGCGTGCCGACTTTGCGCGCTACGACCTGATCCTGGCCATGGACCAGAGTAACCTGCGCAATCTCAAGGCTATGCAGCCGGCCCAAGGCAAGGCGGAGCTGGATCTGTTCCTGCGCCGCTACGACTCGGCGGTGGATGAAGTGCCGGATCCGTATTACGACGGCGAACAGGGTTTCGAGCAGGTCCTGGACCTGATCGAGGCCGCGTGCGACTTGCTGGTGATCGAGTTGAAGGGGCGGTTATGAGTCTGGATGTGCAGCCCCAGGTTTCCCTGAAGGCCTTCAACAGTTTTGGCATCGATGTGCGTGCGCAGTTGTTCGCCGAGGCCCATAGCGACGCCGATGTGCGCGAGGCCCTGGCCTATGCGGCCGCGCAACAGTTGCCATTGCTGGTGATCGGTGGCGGCAGCAACCTGCTGCTGACCCAGGATATCCCGGCGCTGGTATTGCGCATGGCGACCCAGGGTATCCGCGTCCTGCACGAGGACACCCAGCAGGTTGTGGTGGAAGCCGAGGCGGGTGAGGCCTGGCATCCTTTTGTGCTGTGGACCCTTGAGCAAGGGTTGTCTGGCCTGGAAAACCTCAGCCTGATCCCCGGCACTGTCGGCGCCGCGCCGATGCAGAACATCGGCGCCTACGGTGTCGAGATCAAGGATGTGTTCGCCGGCCTGACCGCCCTCGACCGCCAGACCGGCGAGTTGCGCGATTTCAGCCTGGCAGAATGCAACTTCGCCTACCGCGACAGCCTGTTCAAGCACGAAGTGGGGCGCTGGTTGATCCTGCGGGTGCGCTTTGCCTTGAGCCGCGTCGCGCACCTGAAGCTCGGCTATGGCCCGGTGCAACAACGCCTGGCCGAGCAGGGCATTACCCAGGCGACCCCCAGCGATGTCAGCCGGGCCATTTGCAGCATTCGCAGTGAAAAACTGCCCGACCCTGCGCTCCTGGGCAACGCTGGCAGTTTCTTCAAGAACCCCTTGGTGCCCCAGGTGCTGGCGGCGCAATTAAAGCTGCAATATCCCGATCTGGTGGCTTATCCCCAGGCTGATGGCCAAGTGAAACTGGCGGCTGGCTGGTTGATTGAAAAGGCCGGCTGGAAAGGCTTTCGCGACGGTGATGCCGGCGTGCATCGGTTGCAGGCGCTGGTGCTGGTCAATTATGGCGCGGCCACCGGGCTGGATATTGCCAGCTTGGCCCAGCGCATCCAGAGCGATATCGCCGAGAGCTTCAAGGTCGAGTTGGAAATGGAGCCCAATCGTTATTGAGCTACGCTTCTAGCCTGTTGAACCAAGCCCTGCATTGCAGGGCTTTTTTGTTAATGCTGGGTTAACTTAGCAGGCTAACGATGCCTGTTTATTGTTCGATAGACGCTGTTTATCAAAGGCCCGGTGAAGATCTGTCTTCACAAGAGAGCCCGATTAGCCTGAGCCATCTGCGTGAACCGACTCCGCTCCTTTGAAAGCGGCAGATAGCTCGACCCCATAATCCAATCACTATGCGGGCGTGCCCATGATTACTCTCAAACTCAACGGTCAAGATCATCCACTGGATGTCACCGAGGACATGCCCCTGCTGTGGGCGATCCGCGACGTGGCGGGTTACAACGGCACCAAGTTCGGTTGCGGCATGGGCCTGTGCGGTGCCTGCACCATTCATATCGACGGCTCGCCGGCGCGCAGTTGCATCACGCCCATCGGCTCGGTCAAAGGGCAGAACGTCAGCACTATCGACAACCTGCATAACGACCCGATTGGCCAGGTGGTGCAGCAAGCGTGGTTGGACACCGCAGTGGCGCAATGCGGTTACTGCCAGGGCGGGCAGATCATGTCGGCCACGGCCTTGCTCAAAACCAACCCCAACCCCAGCGATGCGCAGATTGAAGAGGCGATGGTCGGCAATATCTGCCGTTGCGGCACCTATAACCGCATCAAGACGGCGATCCGCCAGGCCGCGACCCACTTGCAGGAGGCCAAGGCATGAGCCAGTTGCCGAGCAATTTCGCCCTGAACAACCTCAGTCGCCGTGGGTTCCTCAAGGGGGTCGGCGCGACCGGTGCGCTGGTGGTGGCTGCCAGTTGGGGCTTGCCCCAGGCCTTTGCCGCCGAGGCCAAGCAATACGGCGGGGCCGCGATGCCCCATGGGGTGGTCGATGATCCCAAGGTCTATGTCAGCATCGCCACCGACGGCACCGTCACCGTGATTTGCAACCGCTCGGAAATGGGCCAGGGCGTGCGCACCAGCCTGACCATGGTGGTGGCCGATGAACTGGAGGCCGATTGGGCGCTGGTGAAGGTTGCGCAGGCGCCGGGCGATGAAGCGCGTTTTGGCAACCAGGATACCGACGGTTCGCGCAGCATGCGCCATTGGTTCGAGCCGATGCGCCGGTGCGGCGCCGCCGTGCGAACCATGCTGGAACAGGCCGCTGCCGAGCAGTGGCAAGTCCCGCTGGGCGAATGCCGGGCGCAGTTGCATAAAGTGATTCACCAGCCCAGCGGCCGCGAACTGGGCTATGGCGCCCTGGCCGCAGCCGCCGGTGCGCTGGCGGTGCCGGCGCGCGACAGCCTGCGGCTCAAGCAGCCCTCGGAATTTCGCTATATCGGCAAGGAAGCCACCAAGGCCATCGACGGTGCCGATATCGTCAACGGCCGGGCGGTGTACGGCGCCGACGTGCATTTTGACGACATGCTGTTCGCGACCATTGCGCGGCCCAAGGTGTATGGCGGCAAGGTCAAGTCGTTCGATGCCAGCGCGGCGCTGAAAGTCCCCGGGGTGATCAAGGTCCTGCAAATCGAAAGCCGGCCCTTGCCCTCGGAGTTCCAGCCATTGGGCGGCGTGGCGGTGGTGGCCAGCAACACCTGGGCGGCGATCAAGGGGCGCGAAGCGTTGCAGATTGTCTGGGAGGACGGCACCAATGCCGGCTACAACTCCATCGATTATCGCAAGACCCTGGAAGCGGCGGCCCTCAAGCCCGGCAAAGTGGTGCGCAATACCGGCAGCATCGACCAGGCCCTGAGCGACGCCGACAGCACCCTCGAAGCCGCGTATTACTTGCCACACCTGGCGCAGTCGCCGATGGAACCGATGGTTGCCGTGGCCCGCTATCAAGACGGGCAATGCGAGGCCTGGGCCCCGAGCCAGGCGCCACAGGTCACCCGCGAACGGGTGGCCGAGCGCCTTGGCCTGCCGTTCGATAACGTCACGATCCACGTCACCCTGTTGGGCGGCGGTTTCGGGCGCAAGTCGAAACCGGACTTCATCATCGAAGCTGCGGTGCTGGCCAAGGAGTTTCCCGGCAAGGCTGTGCGCGTGCAGTGGACCCGTGAAGACGATATCCACAACTCCTATTTCCATACCGTCTCCGCCGAGTACCTCAAGGCCGGCCTGAACAAGGACGGCATGCCTGCCGCCTGGCTGCACCGCACCGTGGCACCCAGCATCACCGCGTTGTTTGCGCCGGGCATGAACCACGAGGCGGCGTTCGAGCTGGGCATGGGTTTTACCAACATGGCCTATGCCATTCCCAATGTGCGCCTGGAAAACCCCGAGGCTGCTGCCCACACCCGCGTGGGCTGGTACCGTTCGGTGTCGAACATCCCCCACGGGTTTGCCATTCAGAGTTTTGTCGATGAACTGGCGCACAAGGCCGGCCAGGATCCGCTGAAGTATCAGCTCAAGCTGCTGGGCCCGGATCGTCAGATCGATCCGCGAACCTTGAGCGAAGAATGGAACTACGGCGAGTCCCCCGAGCGTTATCCGATTGATACCGCGCGCATGCGTGGCGTGCTGGAAACCGCGGCCAAGGCTGCCGGTTGGGGCCGTGCGCTGCCCAAGGGGCGTGGCCTGGGGCTGGCGGTGCACTACAGCTTCGTGACCTATGTGGCGGCGGTGATCGAGGTCGAGGTCAAAGATGATGGCACACTGATTGTGCACAAGGCCGACATCGCCGTGGATTGCGGCCCGCAGATCAACCCGGAGCGCATCCGCTCGCAGTTCGAGGGAGCGTGCGTCATGGGCTTGGGCAATGCGGTCCTGGGGGAAATCAGCTTTAAGGATGGCAAGGTCCAGCAGGACAACTTCCATATGTATGAGGTGGCGCGCATGTCCCTGGCGCCCCGGGAAATCGCCATACATTTGGTCACCCCAACAGGTGAGGTGCCCTTGGGCGGTGTCGGTGAACCGGGTGTGCCGCCGATTGCGCCGGCGCTGTGCAATGCGATATTTGCCGCCACTGGCAAGCGTATCCGCAACTTGCCTGTGCGATATCAGCTACAGGGCTGGCAGCAGGAGGCGAAGGCCTGATGGACAGCGTGGATCTGAATGTCCTGCGCAGCGTGCTCGAATGGCGCCGCGCCGGGCAGCGGGTGGTGCTGTACAGCGTGGTCCAGACCTGGGGCAGCGCGCCACGGCCGCCGGGGGCGATGCTGGCCCTGCGCGGCGACGGGGTGGTGATCGGCTCGGTGTCCGGTGGCTGCATCGAAGATGACCTGATCGCCCGACTGCATGATGGCCGCTTGCCAGATGAGGGGCCGCCGGTGCAACTGGTGACCTATGGCGTCACCCGCGATGAAGCGGCGCGCTTTGGCCTGCCCTGCGGCGGCACCTTGCGCCTGACGGAGGAGCGGGTGGGGGATCCTGCGTGGGTCGCCGAGTTGCTGGCGCGTTGTGAGGCTCATGAAATAGTGGCCCGGGAGTTGGACTTGGCGACGGGCACCGTGCATTTGAGCGCGGCGAGCAAGTACGACATTGTCAGTTTTGACGGTGGACGCTTGCGGGCTATCTATGGCCCGCGCTGGCGCCTGTTGTTGATCGGTGCAGGCCAGTTGTCGCGCTATGTGGCGGAAATCGCGCGGCTGTTGGATTTTGAAGTATTGATCTGCGACCCACGCACGGAGTTCGTGCATGGCTGGGAAGAACAACACGGGCGCTTTGTGCCGGGAATGCCCGATGAGGCGGTGCTCAATATCCAGACGGACGAGCGCACGGCCATTGTGGCCCTGACCCACGATCCGCGCCTAGATGATATGGCGCTGTTGACCGCGCTCAATTCCCGGGCGTTCTACATCGGTGCCCTGGGGTCACGGGCCAATAGCCGCAAGCGTCGCGAGAACCTGGCGGTGTTGGGGCTGGGAGCCGAGGCGATTGCGCGTCTGCATGGTCCGATCGGTCTTGATATTGGCAGTCATACGCCGGCAGAGATTGCCTTGTCGTTGATGGCGCACATCGTCGCGATCAAGAACGGCGTAGAGCTGTTGCAAGCGAAACCCGTGCGGGAGGCGGTCAGTTGACGAGCGCCATCACCGCCATTGTCCTGGCGGCGGGGCAGGGCAGCCGGTTCCGCGCGTTAAGCGGTCAGGACAAACTGCTGGCGCCTTGTGTGGGGCGTGATGGGGTGAGGCGGCCGGTCTTGGAGCAGGTGCTGGTCAATTTGCCCGCCAGTGTCACCCGGCGTTGGGTGGTCACATCGCCGGGGCGCAGCGAGGTTGTACGCCTGGCGCGCCATTATGGGTGCGAAGTGCTGCTCCTGGATTCGGCGGGCATGGGCGACAGCATTGCGGCAGCGGTGGCCGCCAGTGGCCCCGCGACGGGTTGGCTGGTGGTGTTGGGGGATATGCCGTTTATCCAGGTGGCGAGTATTGAGCGGGTGATAGAGCGGGTGGAGGGGGTCAGTGTGCCGGTGCATGCTGGCCGGCAAGGCCATCCTGTTGCGTTTGGCCAGGCACTGGGGCCGGTGTTGATGGGGTTGACTGGGGACCGTGGGGCCAAGGCGCTGTTTGCTCAGGCTGAGGTGCGGGAAGTGCCGGTGGATGATCCTGGGGTGTTATGGGATGTGGATGTGCCGCAATCACTGGAATTCAGGTAGGGGCTGGAAGAGCTGCTCGGGGTGTCAGGTATTTATCCGTCATCGTTAACGACCATCGCAGGCAAGCCAGCTCCCACATGTCGCATAAAAAAGCCCCGCCTGAGTGATCAGGCGGGGCTTTTTAGTTGCCGTTGGAATCAGGCGAGGGGTTTAGGCTCGTGCTCTTCTTCCAGGGCTTTGGGGTTGTGCTCTACCACTTCTTCAACGGAACGCAGGTTCTCGTCGATGGTTGGGGCAGTGTGCTCAACTTCTGCTTCGATGGCCGGTGCTTGCGCAACCGCTTCGACTACGGCCGGGGCCGCTGCCGCTGCTTCTTCGGCTTCTTTCTGCAGACGCTCGGCTTCACGCTTGCGACGACGTACTTCACGTGGGTCGTTAGGCGCACGGCCGTTTTCGGTGAGGGCGCTGGCAGGGGCTTCAACCACTGGGGCGGCCACTTCGGCAACCACTGGGGTTTCCACGACCACCGGAGCAGGCTCGGCAATCACAACCGGTTCTGCAACCACCGCAGGTTCGGCGATAACCACTTCAGCAGCCGGTGCTGGAGCTTCTTCTACCGGTGCCGGGGCAGGGGCTTCGGTGACGACGGCTGGCTCGGCAGTCCACTGGAAGGCGGTCTGTTCTTCGCGAACTTCACGCACTTGCGGGGTTGCTTCAGCGGCTGGCGCTTCAACAACTGCTTCGACCACAGGCTGTGGCTCAACCACGATTGCGGGTGCAGCCACGACTTCGGCTTCAGGCTGGGCTTCACGAACCGGTGCAACTTCCACTTCTACAGCCGCTGGTGCTTCAACCACGGTGGTGGCTTCGACAACCGGTGCTTCAACTGCGGCAGTTTCCTGCACGGCAGCGGTGGCACGTTCGGCCTGCTGGTTGGCTTCGGCTTCGGCAGGTGCGCTGATGACCGAGCTGGCAACCGCAGCGGTAACGGCCAGGCCAGCAGCCAGTTCGGTGCTGGTGGGTTCGTTGTTGGCGTTGTCTTCGCTGGCTTCGCCGGTCTCTTCCGAGCCTTCGATCACATTGCCGTTGGCGTCACGTTGACGCTCACGACGGTTGCTGCGGCGACGCTGGCCACGGGAGCGGCGGCGTGGACGATCGCCTTCGGCGTTGTCCTGGCCATCTTCCTGTGGCTGTTCGTCATTGTTCAGCAGTTCTTCTTCGCTGGCTGCGGCAGCCTGCTCGGCACGTGGTTGACGCTCTTCACGCGGCGGGCGTGGGGCGCGCTCTTCACGGGGCTGGCGGGCCGGACGTTCTTCAGTCGCGACATCAGTTGCTACGGCGGCAACAGCTGGGGCAGCGTCCAACGGTTCACGCAGTTCACGTACACGTTCTTCACGCTCGCCACGTGGCTTGCGATCTTCACGTGGGGCGCGAGGGGCACGCGGCGCGCGTTCTTCACGTGGCGCACGCTCTTCGCGCGGAGCACGTTCTTCACGGGCTACGGCTGGGGTTTCTTCACGGGCTTCGCGCGGCTGGCGCTCTTCACGGGGGGCGCGCTCTTCACGCGGTGCACGTTCTTCGCGAGGCTTGCGCTCTTCGTCGCGGCGACCGTTGCGGTTACGGCTCTGCTGGCGACCGTTGCGACGCTCTTCGTTGCGTGCAGGGCGTTCAGCGGCTGGCTTCTCGACCACGGCAGGAGCTACCGGCTCTTCCTTGGTGGCGAACAGGCTGACCAGCGACTTCACCAGGCCCTTGAACAGGCTTGGCTCCGGCAGGACGGCAGGCGCGGCCACCGGGGCAGCGGCTTCAGTCGGCACCGGTGCGTTGGCACGGGCCGGCGCGGTCTTGACGGCGGCTTCCTGGCGAACCAGGGTGCGGGTCGCGGCGGCTGGCTGGACTTCTTCGACTTCGGCAGCGGCGGCGGCGATTTCGTAGCTGGACTGGCCGCTGTGGGCTTCCGGGCTGTCGTCACGCAGGCGCTGGACTTCGAAGTGCGGCGTCTCGAGGTGATCGTTCGGCAGTATGACGATACGGGCACGGGTGCGCAGTTCGATCTTGGTGATCGAGTTGCGTTTTTCGTTGAGCAGGAAGGCTGCAACCGGGATCGGCACTTGCGCGCGGACTTCGGCGGTGCGGTCTTTCAGGGCTTCTTCTTCGATCAGGCGCAGGATCGCCAGGGACAGCGATTCAACGTCACGGATGATGCCGGTGCCGTTGCAACGCGGGCAGACGATGCCGCTGCTTTCGCCCAGGGATGGACGCAGGCGCTGACGGGACATTTCCAGCAGGCCGAAGCGCGAGATGCGGCCAACTTGTACGCGGGCACGGTCGGCTTCCAGGCATTCGCGGACTTTTTCTTCCACGGCGCGCTGGTTCTTGGCTGGGGTCATGTCGATGAAGTCGATCACGATCAGGCCGCCGATATCACGCAGGCGCAGTTGGCGAGCGATTTCTTCGGCTGCTTCCAGGTTGGTCTGCAGGGCGGTTTCTTCGATGTCGCTGCCTTTGGTGGCGCGCGCCGAGTTGATGTCGATGGACACCAGGGCTTCGGTCGGATCGATCACGATGGAGCCGCCGGAAGGCAGTTCGACCACGCGCTGGAAGGCAGTTTCGATCTGGCTTTCGATCTGGAAACGGTTGAACAGCGGAACGCTGTCTTCGTACAGCTTGATCTTGCTGGCGTACTGCGGCATCACCTGGCGGATGAAGGTCAGGGCTTCGTCCTGGGCTTCAACGCTGTCGATCAGTACTTCGCCGATGTCCTGGCGCAGGTAGTCGCGGATGGCGCGGATGATCACGTTGCTTTCCTGATAGATCAGGAATGGCGCGGAGCGGTCCAGGGACGCTTCTTTAATAGCGGTCCACAGTTGCAGCAGGTAATCGAGGTCCCACTGCATTTCTTCGCTGCTGCGGCCAAGGCCGGCAGTGCGCACGATCAGGCCCATGTCGGCCGGGGCGATCAGGCCGTTCAGCGCTTCACGCAGTTCGTTGCGCTCTTCGCCTTCGATGCGACGGGAGATGCCGCCAGCACGCGGGTTGTTCGGCATCAGGACCAGGTAACGGCCAGCCAGGCTGATGAAGGTGGTCAGGGCTGCGCCCTTGTTGCCACGTTCTTCTTTTTCGACCTGGACGATGACTTCCTGGCCTTCGCTCAGGACGTCCTTGATGTTCACGCGGCCTTCAGGGGCTTTCTTGAAGTACTCGCGGGAGATTTCTTTGAGGGGCAGGAAGCCATGGCGCTCAGAGCCAAAATCGACAAAGGCAGCCTCAAGGCTTGGCTCGATACGAGTAATCCGGCCTTTATAGATGTTGGCCTTCTTCTGCTCGCGTGCACCGGACTCAATGTCCAGGTCGTAGAGGCGTTGGCCATCTACCAGTGCAACACGCAACTCTTCGGGTTGAGTTGCGTTAATCAGCATTCTTTTCATGTTGTACCGTCGGTTTCCGGGCTGCCGGAAACGGCGTTCGGCACACACGACTTCTCACGGTCGGTGTCAGGTGCGTCAAGAGTGGTTGGCCACTCCAGTGTCCAGCAATACTGGCCAATTGGGCTGGTATCGCGACTTACGCGTCCTGCTTGCTGTGGTGACTTAATAAGCACTCAGTCAGGAGGAGGAATCAACCGGCGACTGTGGACGAGATGAAGCGTCTAAATATAAGCCTAGTGCTACACAGTCCGACGGTTGTGCATCTCCACCCTACACGTATCCCTGATAATTCGGGTGCTGCCGCGCGCAGAATCCGCAGCGGGTTGGCATTTACCGTGTTCTCCAATGGGGAGTTCACGCTCATGGCTAATAACAGGCGTTGTTTCCGAAGCATTCGCCGTGGTCTGGTACAAGACTGACTGCACTTTGTGAACTGGCCGTAAATATCGGCGCAAGAGGCGAGTAATCACTCTGCTTCCTGCACTCGCTTCAGGCCTCATGTCACCTGCGCTTGTTACAATCTTGAGCCTTCCAGTATGGCAAGAGCCCCGTAGGACGGCCTCGCGTCCTGATGAATTGCGATGGTCAGGGGCGGCAGTTTGCCGCGAGTCCTCTGTCCAGGCCGCTTTTGGCGGCGTTCGCGACTATAGCAGCAATGATTAAGTGCTTCAATTCCATAAAAAATTGTTATCATTCCCGACATGACGACTACCACCCCCCCGACCCCCAGCGTCCAGCTGCTTGAGGTCTCGCCGGAATATGCCGGCCAACGCATCGACAATTTTCTTCTGGCCAGGCTCAAGGGCGTGCCCAAGACCTTGATTTATCGCATTTTGCGCAAAGGCGAAGTGCGGGTGAACAAGGGCCGGATCAAGCCTGAGTACAAGCTGCAGGCGGGCGATATCGTCCGCGTGCCGCCTGTTCGCGTGCCTGAGCGCGACGAGCCCGTGCCGCTGGCCCAGGGCCTGTTGCAGCGCCTTGAGGCGTCGATTGTCTTCGAGGACAACAAGCTGATCGTGATCAACAAGCCGTGCGGCATTGCGGTGCACGGCGGCAGCGGCCTGAATTTCGGGGTGATCGAAGCCTTTCGTCAGTTGCGTCCGGATGCCAAGGAGCTGGAGCTGGTCCATCGCCTGGATCGCGACACCTCCGGCCTGTTGATGATCGCCAAGAAGCGCAGCATGTTGCGCCACCTGCATACCGCCCTGCGCGGCGATGGCGTGGACAAGCGTTATATGGCGCTGGTCCGCGGCAATTGGGCGTCCTCGATCAAGAGCGTGCGGGCGCCGTTGCAGAAGAGCAACCTGCGCTCCGGCGAACGCATGGTCGAGGTGGACGAGGAGGGCAAGGAGGCGCTGACCCTGTTCAAGGTGCTGCGGCGCTTCGGTGATTTCGCGACTATGGTCGAGGCCAAGCCGGTGACCGGGCGCACCCACCAGATCCGCGTGCATACCTTGCATGCGGGCCACTGCATTGCTGGCGATACCAAGTACGGCGACGAAGGGTTCTCCAAGGAGATTCGTGACCTTGGCGGCAAACGCCTGTTCCTGCATGCCTACATGCTGACGGTGCCGTTGCCCGATGGTGGCGAATTGAAGTTGCAGGCGCCTGTGGACGAGATGTGGGCCAAGACCGTGGAGCGCCTGAGTGTCGCGCCCTGACTACAAGCTGCTGATCTTTGACTGGGATGGCACCCTGTGCGATTCCATTGGTCGGATTGTCGAGTCCATGCACATGGCCTCGACCCGTTCCGGCTTTGAGCTGTGCAGTGACCTGGCGGTCAAGGGCATCATCGGCCTGGGCTTGCCCGAAGCCATTCGCACCTTGTATCCGCAGATCGCTGACAGTGAGCTGGTGGCGTTTCGCGAGCATTACGCCGATCACTACATTGCCCTGGAGGCCGAGCCGTCACCCTTGTTTGAAGGGGTAGTGCAGTCCCTGGCGGCATTTCGTGAGCAGGGCTATCACCTGGCGGTGGCTACCGGCAAGGCCCGGCGCGGCCTGGATCGGGTGCTCAAGGCCAATGGCTGGGAAGATTATTTTGATATCACCCGCGCCGCCGATGAAACCGCAAGCAAGCCTCACCCATTGATGTTGGAGCAGATCATGGCCCATTGCGGCGTGTCTGCCCGTGAGTCGTTGATGGTGGGCGATGCTTCGTTCGACCTGCTGATGGCGCGCAACGCCGGCATGGACAGCGTTGCCGTCAGCTATGGCGCACAGTCCCCCGAAGCCTTGCAGGCTTACGAGCCGCGACTGACGATTGACCGGTTTTCGCAATTGCACGCCTGGCTCAACCAGGCCCGTTAAGTTTTTGCTGGGGTAGATGGCATGACCGATGAGTGGAAAGCACCGACCAAGGCCGGTGCCGACAATGGCGATGATAAAAGCTGGAAACTGCTGGAAAAAACCCTGCTGGCGGGCGTCCAGGAGCAGCGTCGCGCCCGGCGCTGGGGGATCTTCTTCAAGCTCCTGACCTTTACCTACCTGATTGGCATGCTGGTGTTGTTCAGCCCTTTGGTGGATATGGAAAAAAGCGCCGCCCGCAGTGGTAGCTACACCGCGCTGATCGAGGTGCGTGGGGTGATTGCCGACAAGGAGTCCGCCAGTGCCGACAATATTGTCAGCAGCCTGCGCACGGCCTTCGAGGATCCCAAGGTCAAGGGTGTGGTGCTACGCATCAACAGTCCGGGTGGCAGTCCGGTGCAGTCGGGCTATGTCTATGACGAGATCCGTCGCCTACGCGCGCTGCATCCAGAGACCAAACTGTACGCGGTCATCTCTGACCTGGGTGCCTCGGGTGCCTATTACATTGCCAGCGCCGCCGACCAGATCTACGCCGACAAGGCCAGCCTGGTGGGCTCCATTGGCGTGACGGCGGCCGGCTACGGGTTTGTCGGGGCCATGGAGAAGCTGGGGGTTGAGCGGCGTACCTACACCTCGGGCGAGCACAAGTCTTTCCTGGATCCGTTCCAGCCGCAAAAGGCTGATGAAACCCAGTTCTGGCAGAGCGTGCTCGATACCACTCATCGCCAGTTCATTGCCAGCGTCAAGCAGGGGCGCGGTGAGCGGCTCAAGGATAAAGAGCATCCGGAGTTGTTCTCCGGCCTGATCTGGTCCGGTGAGCAGGCGTTGCCGCTGGGCTTGATCGATGGCCTGGGCAGTGCCAGTTCGGTGGCGCGGGATGTGATTGGCGAGAAGGAGCTGGTGGACTTTACCGTCCAGGAGTCGCCGTTCGATCGCTTCTCCAAGCGACTGGGTGCCAGTGTGGCGGAGAAATTGGCGCTGTATATGGGCTTCCAGGGGCCGACCTTACGCTGAGCTCGCGATTGGCGTAGCCCAAAATGTGGGAGCGGGCTTGCTCGCGATGGCAGTGGATCAGTCGGTACATATTTGGCTGATCCGCCGTAATCGCGGGCAAGCCCGCTCCCACATTGGGTTTTGTGGTGCTTTCAGGGGATTTGCACGCCTTCGGCCAGCAGCATGTCCACCAGGCGAATCAGCGGCAGGCCGACGAGGCTTGTCGCATCCGGCCCTTCGGTGCTTTGAAACAGGCTCACCCCTAAACCTTCGGCCTTGAAGCTGCCGGCGCAGTCGTAGGGCTGCTCGATCCGCAGATAGCGTTCGATCTGTGCCGGGTCCAACTGGCGCATCGTGACGGTGAAGGGGATGCAGTCCACCTGGCAATGCCCGGTGTCGCTATTGAGCAGCGCCAGGCCGGTCAGGAAGCTGACCTGCCGGCCGCTGGCCGCCAGTAATTGCTCGCGGGCCTTTTCAAAGGTGTGGGGCTTGCCGATGATCTGGCCATCCAGCGCTGCGACCTGGTCCGAGCCGATGATCAGATGCCCAGGGTGGCTGCCGGCGAGGGCGCGGGCTTTTTGCTCGGCCAGGCGCTTGACCAGGTCGGCTGCTGGCTCGTTGGCGTGATGGCTTTCGTCGATATCCGGCGAGCTGCAGATGAACGGCAGGTGCAGGCGGTTCAGCAGTTCCCGGCGATAAACCGAGCTGGAAGCGAGTAATAAAGGCAACATGTGGCTCTCCTCAAGGCAGTCGCGGATTCTAGCGAGCGGACAGTCTGGCGCACAGGGCTGAATTTCCTTTGACATGGGCGGGTGCATCCCTATAATGCTGCGCCTATGTTGAATGACCCGATTCCACCTCACGTTGACCCGCGCAAATTGGCTGATCGTGGCACCACCCTCCAAGGTGAAGTGTTGCTGGCCGATTTGGAGAGACTCTGCGACCCGCTTTCCGACAATGTCGGTACGGTGCAGGCTAAATTCGTTTTTGAGCGAGATGAACGTAAATCTGTGGTAATCCACAGCTTTATCGACACCGAGGTCAAAATGGTTTGCCAGCGTTGTCTTGAGCTGGTCACCCTGCCGATCCACAGCGAATGCAGTTATGCTGTGGTGAAAGAGGGTGCGAATACCCAGTCGTTGCCGAAAGGTTATGACGTGCTGGAACTGGGCGAAGATCCTTTGGATCTGCATGCACTGATCGAGGAGGAGCTTCTGCTCGCCTTGCCCATTGTGCCTGCTCATCATCCGGAAGAATGCCAGCAGCCGGCGGGGCTCGATGACGAGTCCGAACCGAGCGAGGACGAGGTAACGCGGTCCAACCCGTTCAGTGTATTGGCGCAGTTAAAGCGTGACCCAAACGTTTAGGAGTTAATCAATTATGGCTGTTCAGCAGAACAAAAAATCCCGCTCTGCCCGTGACATGCGTCGTTCGCACGATGCCCTGACGGCAAGCACTCTGTCTGTAGAAAAAACCACCGGTGAAATTCACCTGCGTCACCACGTATCGCCAGAAGGCGTATACCGTGGCCGTAAAGTGATCGACAAGGGCGCTGACGAGTAATCACTTGTCTGCTCAAGTCATCGCGATTGACGCAATGGGCGGGGACTTCGGTCCCCGCAGCATTGTCCAGGCATGCATTGCCAGCCTGTCTGCTACGCCCTCGCTGCACCTGACCCTCGTCGGTCAACCCTCCCTACTTGAAGAACTGATTGCCAGCCATGCGGCTGTGGATCGCGCGCGCCTGACGATAACGCCGGCCAGCGAAACCATCGGCATGGATGAAAAGCCAGCCCAGGCCCTGCGTGGCAAGCCTGACTCCTCCATGCGCGTGGCCCTTGAGCTGCTGCGCGATGGCAAGGTCCAGGCTTGTGTCAGTGCCGGCAATACCGGGGCCTTGATGGCCTTGTCCCGCCATGTGCTGAAAACCCTGCCGGGCATTGATCGGCCGGCGATGGTTGCGGCGATCCCGACGCAGCGTGGCTACTGCCAACTGCTGGACTTGGGGGCGAATGTCGATTGCAGCGCCGAGCACCTGCTGCACTTTGCCCTGATGGGCTCGGTCGCGGCCGAGGCGCTGGGTGTGGTGCGGCCAAGGGTGGCCTTGCTGAACATCGGCACCGAGGACATCAAGGGTAACCAGCAGGTCAAGTTGGCCGCCAGCCTGTTGCAACAGGCGCGGGGCTTGAACTACATCGGGTTCGTCGAAGGCGATGGGTTATATCGTGGCGAGGCCGATGTGGTGGTTTGTGACGGGTTTGTCGGAAATATCCTGCTTAAGTCCAGCGAAGGCCTGGCTACGATGATTGCTGCGCGGATCGAGGCGTTGTTCAAGCGCAATCTGGCTTCGCGGCTGGTGGGTGCCCTGGCGTTGCCGTTGATGCGGCGCTTGCAGGCGGACCTGGCCCCGGCGCGGCATAACGGCGCAAGCTTCCTCGGTCTGCAGGGTATTGTGGTAAAAAGCCACGGTTCTGCGGGTGTCCAGGGCTTTCAGAGTGCTATTGCGCGCGCGCTGATCGAGATCCAGGAGAACCTTCCGCAGCGCTTGCATGGCCGTCTTGAGGATCTGTTGCCTTAGGCGAATCGGGCCGGGAATGCTTAAATGTGACCGGCCAGTTCAATTGACCATCCAATCTGTCAGTTTCTTGCGCTCCCAGTTGTGGGGCGTCAATTCACCGACGACCAGATCATTAGGGGCTTGTTACATGTCTACATCCCTCGCATTCGTCTTTCCAGGGCAGGGTTCGCAGTCCCTCGGCATGTTGGCCGAGCTGGGCGCGCAATACCCGCTAGTCCTGGAGACATTCAAGGAAGCGTCTGCTGCCTTGGGCTACGACCTTTGGGCATTGACCCAGGACGGGCCGGAAGAACTGCTCAATCAAACCGATAAAACCCAGCCGGCCATCCTGACGGCTTCCGTCGCGCTGTGGCGCGTTTGGCTGGCCGAAGGCGGCGCACGTCCGGCTTTTGTTGCCGGTCATAGCCTGGGCGAATACAGCGCCCTGGTCGCGGCGGGCAGTCTGACCCTCGCTGAAGCGGTCAAGCTGGTAGAGCGCCGTGGCCAACTGATGCAAGAAGCGGTTCCAGCCGGGCAGGGCGGCATGGCCGCGATCCTGGGCCTGGACGACGCCGTGGTGATCGAAGCCTGCGCCGAAGCGGCCCAGGGCGAAGTGGTCAGCGCGGTGAATTTCAATTCCCCAGGCCAGGTAGTGATCGCCGGTGCCAAGGCTGCGGTTGAGCGTGCCATCGAAGGCTGCAAGGCCCGTGGCGCCAAGCGTGCGTTGCCACTGCCGGTCAGCGTGCCGTCCCATTGCGAGTTGATGCGCCCGGCGGCCGAGCGTTTTGCCGAGTCCATCGCAGCCATCAACTGGCAGGCACCGCAGATCCCGTTGGTGCAAAACGTCAGCGCCGACGTGGCGCCGGACCTGGAAACCCTCAAGCGCGACCTGCTGGAGCAACTGTACAAGCCGGTACGCTGGGTTGAATCAGTCCAGACCCTGGCCGCCAAGGGCGCTACCCAACTAGTTGAGTGTGGTCCGGGTAAAGTCCTGGCCGGCCTCAACAAGCGCTGCGCCGAGGGCGTGTCGACGTCCAACCTCAATACCCCGGATGGCTTCGCCGCCGCCCGCGCCGCACTGGCCTGAACTAAGGAGAAGCCTGCATGAGTCTGCAAGGTAAAGTTGCACTGGTTACCGGCGCAAGCCGTGGCATTGGCCAGGCGATTGCCCTGGAACTGGGCCGTCAGGGCGCGGTAGTGATCGGAACTGCCACGTCCGCCTCGGGCGCCGAGCGTATCGCCGCGACCCTCAAGGAAAACGGCGTGCAGGGTACCGGCCTGGAGCTCAACGTGACCAGTGATGAGTCCGTGGCTGCTGTTTTGGCCCAGATCACTGCACAGTTCGGAACACCGGCCATTCTGGTGAACAACGCCGGAATTACCCGCGACAACCTGATGATGCGCATGAAAGACGACGAGTGGTACGACGTGGTCGATACCAACCTGAACAGTCTGTTTCGCCTGTCCAAGGGTGTTTTGCGCGGCATGACCAAGGCGCGTTGGGGTCGAATTATCAATATTGGCTCCGTAGTGGGTGCCATGGGCAACGCAGGCCAAGTAAACTACGCCTCTGCCAAGGCCGGCCTGGAAGGTTTCAGCCGTGCCCTGGCGCGTGAAGTCGGCTCGCGGTCGATTACGGTCAACTCGGTGGCTCCAGGGTTTATCGATACCGATATGACCCGCGAATTGCCTGAAGCGCAACGTGATGCGTTGCTGACGCAAATTCCGCTGGGCCGTCTGGGCCAGGCACAAGAGATCGCCAATGTGGTCTCTTTCCTGGCATCTGACGGTGCGGCATACGTGACTGGGGCTACAATCCCGGTGAACGGCGGGATGTACATGAGTTAAATTGTGACGGATCGCTTCAAAAAAATGTCATACGAGCTGTCTAAAATCCGTTATAAAGCTGCAATCTATTTATAGACAGGTGGTCGGTAGGGTACGAGGGTGAAGCTTTCAGTTGAAAAGCTGAAAAGCCTTTCTATACACTTACCCACTGGCCAGCTGCCTGAATTTGTCCATTAGGAGTGAAAACAAGGTATGAGCACCATCGAAGAGCGCGTCAAGAAAATCGTTGCCGAGCAACTGGGCGTTAAAGAAGACGAAGTGAAAAACACTTCTTCCTTCGTTGAAGACCTGGGTGCCGACTCCCTTGACACCGTTGAGCTGGTGATGGCTCTGGAAGAGGAATTCGAGACCGAAATCCCGGACGAAGAAGCTGAAAAAATCACTACTGTTCAAGCTGCTATCGACTACGTTACTAGCCACCAGGCGTAATAGTTTGTAATCGTCGCTTGCTGTCATGGAAAAACCGCACTGCTATAACGGCGTGCGGTTTTTTCTTTAGCTCTGATGAAAAATGAGCTTTGAAACAAAGTGTCGTCATTAGAAAAAGGAGAGTGCTGTGTCGCGTAGACGCGTCGTAGTCACCGGTATGGGTATGTTGTCGCCACTGGGTACGGATGTGCCGAGCAGTTGGCAGGGCATTCTGGCTGGCCACAGTGGTATCGGTCTGATTGAACATACGGACCTTTCTGCCTATTCCACCCGTTTTGGCGGCTCGGTAAAGGGCTTCAATGTCGAGGAATATCTCTCGATCAAGGAATCCCGCAAACTCGACCTGTTCATTCAATACGGCCTGGCAGCCGGTTTTCAGGCAGTGCGTAATGCTGGCCTGGAAGTCACCGATGCCAACCGTGAACGCATCGGCGTGGCCATGGGTTCGGGTATTGGCGGTCTGACCAATATCGAAGAAACCAGCCGCACGCTGCACGACTCCGGCCCTCGTCGAATTTCACCGTTCTTCGTCCCGGGCTCGATCATCAATATGATTTCCGGCTTCCTGTCCATCCATCTGGGTGCCCAGGGGCCTAACTACGCCATTTCCACGGCGTGCACCACGGGCACTCACTGCATCGGCATGGCGGCGCGCAATATCGCCTATGACGAGGCTGACGTGATGATCGCAGGTGGTGCCGAAATGGCCGCCTGCGGCCTGGGCATGGGCGGCTTCGGCGCGTCCCGTGCGCTGTCGACGCGCAATGACGAGCCGACCCGTGCCAGCCGTCCGTGGGACAAGGGCCGTGATGGCTTTGTACTGTCCGACGGTGCCGGTGCCCTGGTCCTCGAAGAGTTGGAGCACGCCAAGGCCCGTGGCGCGACGATCTACGCCGAGCTGATCGGTTTTGGCATGAGTGGCGATGCGTACCACATGACCTCGCCACCCGCCGATGGCGCGGGCGCTGCGCGTTGCATCAGCAATGCCCTGCGCGATGCGAAGATCAACGTCGACCAGGTGCAGTACATCAACGCCCACGGCACCTCGACGCCAACTGGCGACCTGGCGGAAGCCCAGGCCATCAGGTCGGTGTTCGGCGAGCACGCCTACAAGCTGGCGGTCAGCTCCACCAAGTCCATGACCGGTCACCTGCTGGGTGCGGCTGGCGCGGTTGAAGCGATTTTCAGTGTGCTGGCGATCAAGGACCAGGTCGCGCCGCCGACCATCAACCTTGATGAGCCGGACGAAGGCTGCGACCTGAACTTCGTGCCTCACGAGCCGCAGAAAATGCCGATCGACGTGGTGCTGTCCAACTCGTTCGGTTTTGGTGGTACCAACGGTTCCCTGGTGTTCCGCCGGTTCGCCGAGTGATGCACTGCTGGGTCGACGGTCAGCCAGCGGACGCAGTGCCGCTGAAAGATCGCGGCCTGGCCTACGGCGATGGTTTGTTTGAAACCATCGCGGTCAAGGCCGGGCAGCCCGTGCTGCTGGATCGTCACCTGCAACGCCTCGACGACGGCTGCAGGCGCCTGGCGCTTGCGGTGGCCCCGGATCTGATCCGCAGCGAGGTGCTGGCTTACGCGGCAGCCCTCGGTGACGGCGTTCTCAAGTTGATCCTCACCCGTGGCGATAGCCTGCGCGGTTATGGCATCAATGCAGGCGCCCCAGCGCGGCGTATCCTGCAAGGCAGCCCGCCTGCCACCTATCCCCAGGCTCATGGTTCATCAGGCATACGCCTGTTTCCCTGTGCCACCCGTTTGTCCGAGCAACCCTTGCTCGCAGGTCTCAAGCACCTCAATCGTCTCGAACAGGTCCTGGCCCGCGCCGAGTGGCAAGATGCCGATCACGCGGAAGGATTGATGCTGGATATGTCCGGGCGCGTTATCGAAGGTGTGTTCAGCAACCTGTTCCTGGTGCATGCCGGCCAACTGCTGACGGCCGACCTGAGCCGCTGTGGCGTGGCCGGCGTCATGCGTGCCGAGTTGCTGGCCAGTGCCGAGGCGCTGGGCATTGTCACCACGGTTGCCGATATCAGCCTTGCGCAGCTGCAACAGGCTGATGAAGTGTTCGTCTGCAACAGCGTGTATGGCATTTGGCCGGTGCTTGGATGTGGGCCAATGAGCTGGTCGGCCGGGCCGCTCACCCGTAAACTGCAAGGCATTGTTCGCGCGCTATTGGGTATTTGATTTGAGACGTAAAATTGTATTGCTGCTGGAGATCGGCCTGGTCCTGGCGGGTTTGCTCCTGGGCTTTTCGGCCTGGAAGCTGGACTCGGCCTTGAAGCAGCCGCTGAATCTGTCCCAGGAGCAATTGCTGGATGTAGCCGCTGGCGCGACCCCTACGGGCACTTTCAATCGCCTGGAAAACGACGGCGTGCTTGAGGATGCCTTCTGGCTACGCCTCTACTGGCGCTTCAATCTTGATGGCCAGCCCCTGCACAGTGGCGAGTACCGCATGGCGCCCGGCCTGACGGCCCAGGGCTTGATCGGCCTGTGGCAGCGCGGCGAAGTGGTGCAGTACAGCCTGACCCTGGTGGAAGGCTGGAACTTCCGCCAGGTGCGCAGTGCCTTGGCCAAGCATGAAAAAATCGAACAGACCCTGGCGGGATTGAGTGATTCCGAGGTAATGGAAAAAATCGGCCATCCCGACGAATTCCCCGAAGGGCGGTTCTTCCCCGACACCTACCGTTTTGTGCGCGGCATGACCGATGTCGAGTTCCTGAAGAAAGCCTACAACCGCCTGGACGAGGTGCTGGCCCAGGAATGGCAGCGACGCGCCCCGGATGCGCCCTATACCGACCCCTACCAGGCGCTGATCATGGCGTCGCTGGTCGAGAAGGAAACCGGTGTGCCCGAGGAGCGTGGGCAGATTGCCGGGGTGTTTGTGCGGCGCCTGAAGATCGGCATGCTGCTGCAAACCGACCCCACCGTGATCTACGGCATGGGCGAGCGCTATAACGGCAAGTTGACGCGCGCGCACCTCAAGGAAGCCACGCCCTATAACACCTACATGATCAGCGGCCTGCCACCGACGCCAATTGCCATGGTCGGCCGCGAGGCGATCCATGCCGCGTTGAATCCGGTGCCGGGCAGCAGCCTGTATTTCGTGGCCCGAGGCGATGGCAGCCATGTTTTTTCCGACAGCCTGGATGCCCATAATGCCGCCGTGCGCGAGTACCAACTCAAGCGTCGCGCCGATTATCGCTCCAGCCCTGCGCCGGCTGCACCCGCGACCGTTGAGCCTGCCGCGCCCGCCGCTGCGCCCACGCAAAGCCCGCAATGACTCTGACTAAGGACTGCCTGTGACTGGCTTGTTTATTACCCTGGAAGGCCCGGAAGGCGCCGGCAAGAGTACCAACCGTGAATACCTGGCCGAACGCTTGCGGGCCGAAGGGATCGAGGTGCTGCTGACCCGCGAGCCTGGCGGCACGCCCCTGGCGGAAAAAATCCGCGAGGTGCTGCTGGCCACTGGCGACGAGGTCATGAACCCCGACACCGAGCTGTTGCTGGTGTTTGCCGCACGTGCCCAGCACTTGGCCGAGGTGATCCGCCCGGCCCTGGCCCGTGGCGCGGTGGTGATCTGTGACCGTTTCACCGACTCCACCTACGCCTATCAGGGCGCTGGCCGCGGCCTGTCCCTGGAACGCATTGCGACCCTGGAGACCTTCGTCCAGGGTGACCTGCGCCCGCACTTGACCCTGGTTTTCGACCTGCCGGTAGACGTCGGCCTGGCCCGGGCCAGTGCCCGTGGGCGCCTGGACCGTTTCGAGCTGGAAGGCCGGGGGTTTTTCGAGGCGGTACGCGCGGCTTACCTGCAGCGTGCCCAAGCTGCGCCGTCGCGCTACTGCCTGCTGGATGCCGCGCAGCCGCTGGAGCAGGTGCAGCAGGCCATCGATGCGCTGCTACCCAAACTGTTGGAGCTTTACCGTGGCTGAAGCCTATCCGTGGCAGGACAGCCTGTGGCAGCAATTGGCCGGGCGCGCCCAGCACGCCCATGCCTATTTGCTCCATGGGCCGGCAGGCATCGGCAAGCGTGCCCTGGCCGAGCGCTTGATGGCACGCTTGTTGTGCCAGAATCCGGCTGGGCTGGAGGCGTGCGGGCACTGCAAGTCGTGCCTGCTGCTCAAGGCCGGCAGCCATCCGGACAACTACGTGCTGGAACCGGAGGAGGCCGACAAGGCGATCAAGGTCGACCAGGTGCGCGACTTGGTGAGCTTCGTGGTACAGACCGCGCAGATGGGCGGGCGCAAGGTGGTGCTGATCGAGCCGGTGGAGTCGATGAACATCAACGCCGCCAACGCCTTGCTCAAGAGCCTTGAGGAACCTTCCGGCGATACGGTGCTGCTGCTGGTCAGCCACCAATCCAGCCGCCTGCTGCCGACTATCCGCAGTCGTTGCGTGCAGCAGGCCTGCCCGTTGCCGAGCGAGGCCATGAGCTTGCAGTGGCTGGGCCAGGCCTTGCCCGAGTGCAGCGAGCAGGAGCGGGTCGAGTTGCTGACCCTGGCGGCCGGCTCGCCCCTGGCTGCGGTCAGCTTGCAGGCCCAGGGCGTGCGCGAGCAGCGCGCGCTGGTGGTCGACGGGGTGAAGAAGCTGCTCAAGCAAGAGCAGTCCGCCACGCAACTGGCCGAAGGCTGGAAAGATGTGCCGCTGTTGTTGTTGTTTGACTGGTTTTGCGACTGGTCCAGCCTGATCCTGCGCTATCAACTGACCCAGGACGAAAACGGCCTGGGCCTGATGGACATGCGCAAGGTCGTGCAATACCTGGCGCAGAAGAGCGCCCAGGACAAGGTGTTGAACATTCAGGACTGGATCCTCGCCCAGCGCCAGAAAGTCCTGGGCAAGGCCAACCTGAACCGCGTGCTGTTGCTTGAGGCCCTGCTGGTGCAGTGGGTCGGGTTGCTCGGCCGACGTTGATATTCTCGGGGTCGACGGATGTTTCGTCGGCCAGACACTTCCTGTGACGCAAGTTGTAACTTCTTATGCTCGTAGATTCCCATTGCCACCTTGATCGCCTCGACCTCGCCGCCCACAACGGCTCCCTGGATGCTGCCCTCGAAGCTGCGCGCCAGCGTGGGGTCGGGCACTTCCTGTGTATCGGTGTCAGCGCCGAGAACGCCGCCGACGTCAAGGCCCTGGCCGAGCGCTATGCCGATGTAGATTGCTCGGTGGGCATCCATCCTCTGGATCTCAAGCCTGGCGAAGCCCCGGCCCTGGAGTGGCTGCTGGACGAACTCAATCACCCGCGAGTGGTGGCCATCGGCGAGACAGGCCTGGATTACCACTACGAGCCGGAGGCCGCCGACCTGCAGCAGGCTTCGTTCCGCCTGCACCTGCAAGCGGCGCAGCAGACCGGCAAGCCTGTGATCGTGCATACCCGTGGCGCCCGCGCCGACACCCTGGCCCTGCTGCGCGAAGCGGCGCTGCCCCAGGCGGGTGTGTTGCACTGTTTTACCGAAGATTGGGAGATGGCCAAGGCGGCCCTGGACCTGGGGTTCTATATTTCCCTGTCGGGCATCGTCACCTTCCGCAACGCCGAGGCCCTGCGTGATGTGGCGCGCCAGGTGCCCGCCGACCGTCTGCTGGTGGAGACCGACTCGCCATACCTGGCGCCGATCCCTCATCGCGGCAAGCCGAACCTGCCGGAATATGTGCGGGATGTGGCGGATTACCTGGCGATGTTGCGCGGCGAGTCGGTGGAGCGTTTTGCCGAGCAGACCACCGAGAACTTCAAGCGTCTGTTCCCCCTGGCGCACGTTCGCTGAATTGCAGGCAAAAAAAACCCGGGTTCTGGGGGGTGAATCCGGGTTAAGACCATTAGGAGTAAACAAGGGTACGCGGTCCGTTGGTACCCATATCGGTGTTTCACTTGGGGGAGATGTCACACCGACAGATGAAGTATTGATCAGTATCCCGTGCAGTCCAGCCGCATCTGGTCGTTTTTTAAACAGATTTGGAATACGTGCGCTTCGCTTGAGTTCTCATTGAGCGGCAATACATTGCGCGAATCGACGTTTAATTTCTGACCCGCATCGCCTGATTCGTTGGCGCGCTGTAAGTTTAGTGTATGGGTTGTTCATATAGACGTTGCCCAACGACCGTTCAGTCGGGATAATCCCTCGCACCGGGTAAAACGTTCCGTCATCGGGGCATCGAACCCTTCCAATACTGACCTCTGCAGACCTCTTTCTATGCACAAAGAACCCCGTAAGGTCCGTGAGTTTCGCCGCCGTGAGCAGGAAATTCTCGACACCGCGCTCAAATTGTTCCTCGAACAGGGTGAAGACAGCGTCACCGTCGAGATGATTGCGGATGCCGTGGGTATCGGCAAAGGCACCATCTATAAACACTTCAAGTCCAAGGCCGAGATCTACTTGCGCCTGATGCTCGACTACGAGCGCGATTTGAACGAGTTGCTGCACTCGGCCGACGTCGACAAGGATAAGGAAGCGCTGTCCCGGGCGTACTTTGAGTTCCGCATGCGCGACCCGCAGCGCTACCGCCTGTTCGACCGCCTGGAAGAAAAAGTGGTCAAGGGCCACCAGGTGCCGGAAATGGTCGAGGAGTTGCACAAGATCCGTGCCTCGAACTTCGAGCGCCTGACCCTGCTGATCAAGGGCCGCATCAGCGAAGGCAAGCTGGAAGATGTGCCGCCTTATTTCCACTACTGCGCCGCCTGGGCCCTGGTGCATGGCGCGGTGGCGCTGTACCACTCGCCATTCTGGAGCAACGTGCTGGAAGATCAGGAAGGCTTCTTCCAGTTCTTGATGGACATCGGCGTGCGCATGGGCAACAAGCGCAAGCACAGCACCGAGCTGCCGAACCCCGAGACGCCTGCCACATAAGGCATTCACCCGGACAATGGCCGGCTGATTTACTGCCCTATGTAGTAACCCAGGAATATACTCAGGCAAGGACCTTGCTAAAATCTGATTTATGAGTCAGGTTTTAGCGCGCCCGAATTATCCGCTGCCGGAGTGATCCATGATCGTTGATCGTCAAGGCAGGCGTTTTCGCAATTTGCGGATCAGCCTGACCTCAGCCTGCAATTACGCCTGTACCTACTGCGTGCCCAACGGCAAGCGGCTGGTGGCTGCGCAGGACGAACTCTCGGCCGAAGCCATGGCGCGTGGCGTGGCCTACCTGATCGAGGCGGCGGGCATCGATCGCCTGCGCATTACCGGCGGCGAGCCACTGGTCAGCCCCAAGCTCGAAACGTTCATGCGGGCCGTCGGGCAGATGGGCTTGAGCGATATCAGCCTGACCACCAATGGCCAGTTACTGGCGCGCAAGTTGCCATTGCTGGTCGATGCCGGCATTCGCCGCATCAATGTGTCCCTTGACACCCTGGATGCCGATGCCTTTCGCGGGATCGCCCGGGGTGGCGACCTGGCCACCGTCCTTGATGGCATGGACCAGGCTCGTGCGGCGGGGATCAAGATCAAGGTCAATATGGTGCCGCTGCGCGGGCAGAACCTCGACCAGGTCATGCCGCTGCTGGAATATTGCCTGGCGCGCGGTTATGAACTGCGTTTTATCGAGTTGATGCGCATGGGCCATCTGGCCAGCGACTCCAACGCCTTCCTGCAGCAATTCGTCAGCCTGCAACAACTGCTGAGCCTGATTGGCGAGCATCACGAATATCTGCAGGCCGACGCCCCTGTGGACGCCACCGCCGTGCGTTATGAAATTCCCGGCCAGGGCTTCTTCGGCGTGATCGCCAATGAAAGCGTGCCGTTTTGCCGAACCTGTTCGCGCCTGCGGCTGTCTTCCACGGGGTGGCTGCACGGCTGCCTTTCGTCGAGCAACCGGCACTATGTCGGCGACCTGTTGGACAAGCCGCGCCACCAGGCCCTGCCGGCGTTACAAGGGTTGCTGGTCAAGGCCTTGGGCGATAAGCAGGAAGTGGCGTTTTCAGGCGGGGCGACGGTGATGAAGATCATTGGCGGCTAGCCAGGCAAGCTGGCGCAAAATCTGCATCTTGTGCCCATTCGCCGGTTTTCCGTCACCGGCCTCTGGAGGATAGGATGCGTAGTCTGGTTTTGTTGCTGGCGTCGTTCGCGCTGGGTGGCTGCATGACAGTCAGCGATATGGCCGAAGGCACTCGCTATCAGATGAGCGATGCCGGCTTGCTGGACCACAGCGATACCCGCCGTTCCAACTCGGTTCGCATTCAGCCCGATTCCTTTGTGTTTATCGCCCAGGGCGCGTTCACGCCGCCGGGCAGTGCCTATCCGCGGCCCAATGTGGTGGCCGAAGAAGCCTTCAACGGTTTCATCGAATACTTCCCCATGGTCCGCCGCGCCCGCGCCCCGGAAGGCCTGGAGCAGGCCATGGCCGAAGCCCGCGAGGTAGGCGCCCATTACCTGTTGTATACGCGGTTCGCCAAGGCCGATGATCGCATCGGCAATGCGGATGAGTGGGCCGACCAGGAAGCCCTCGACCGGCTGGGTGTCGACAGCGGTGTGATCCAGATCATGTTGATCGAGACCAGCACCCAGTATTTGATCGATACTGCACGGATCCGCAGTCGTGGCGGTTTACTGACGTTCCACGACAACAAACCCGAAGATTTGCTTGGCCCACCGCTGCGCCAGTACGCCCGCAGCCTGCTGGGCATGAGCGACCAATAATTCAAAGGAGAACAGCATGACGGGTTCGGCCAAGGCCAATGATTTGTTGGCACAGTTGCCCAAGGGCAAGGGACCGGCACCGGTTCACCTGTGGAACCCGGATTTCTGTGGCGATATCGACATGCGTATTGCCCGTGATGGCACCTGGTATTACCTGGGCACGCCCATCGGGCGCAAACCGATGGTCAAGCTGTTCTCCAATATCATCCGCCGCGATGGCGATGATTACTTTCTGATCACACCGGTGGAAAAGGTTGGGATCAAGGTGGATGACGCGCCTTTTGTGGCGGTGTCGCTGGAGGTCGAGGGGCAGGGCGAAAGCCAGCTCCTGCGGTTTACCTCCAATGTCGAAGACCTGATCGAAGCCGGCCCGGCGCACCCGCTACGGGTGGTGATCGATCCCCACACCCAGGAACCTTCGCCCTACGTGCTGGTGCGCAACAACCTTGAGGCACTGGTCCATCGCAACGTGTTCTACCAATTGGTGGACTTGGCGGTGACGCGCCAGATCGAAGGCGAGAGTTGGCTGGGCATCTGGAGTGGCGGGGTGTTCTTTTCGATAGGCCTGGAGCCCAGGGATTGATACTGGCATGACGCAGAATATCTACGATACCCCGGCCTTTTTCGCTGGCTACAGTCAAATGGGCCGCTCCCTGCAAGGGTTGGCAGGCGCGCCGGAATGGCCCGCGTTGCAGGCGTTGTTACCGCCGATGCGGGGCTTGCAGGTGGTGGACCTGGGCTGTGGTTATGGCTGGTTCAGCCGCTGGGCCCAGGAGCAGGGCGCCGAACAGGTGCTGGGGCTGGACGTCTCACAGAAGATGCTGGCGCGGGCGAAGGAAATGACGTCATCCTCGGCCATTACTTATGCCATTGCCGACCTCGAGCAACTTGATCTGCCCGGTGCTGCTTACGACTTGGCCTACAGCTCGCTGGCCTTTCACTACATCGCCGACCTGCCCGGGCTGTTTACCCGCATTCATAGGGCCTTGAAACCGGGAGGGCGACTGGTTTTTTCCATCGAGCACCCGATCTTCATGGCACCCCGCCAGCCGGGCTGGCAGGTCGATGAGCAAGGCCGCAGAAGCTGGCCGCTGGACAGTTATCAATTGGAAGGACCGCGGGTCACCGACTGGCTGGCCAAGGGCGTGATCAAGCAGCACCGTACCCTGGGCACTCTGCTCAACCTGTTGATCAAGGCAGGCTTGAGCCTGAGCCATATTGAAGAGTGGGGCCCGAGTGCCGCGGACCTTGTGGCCCGGCCTGAGTTGGCGGAGGAGCTGGAGCGGCCGATGATGTTGCTGGTGGCTGCGCAACGCCCAACGCTGTAGGCAATGCCTGGCGAGGGGCGTTGCGCAGCCTCGCCAGGGCTCGACAGCCGTTACGGTTGGCTTTCCAGCTTGCGGGCGGCGTCCACGCCAGAGGCCGTCAGTTTGATCGGCAGGTGCAGCGCATGTTCGCCAGCCTCGTTGCAGGTCACATGGCCTTCCTTGATCAGTCCACGGTCCTGAAGGGTGGCCAGGGTGCTGGCCACGACTTTTTCGCCCCGGTAGTTATCCAGCACCTCCTTACCCAAACCGTTCGGGTGCGCGTGCAGCAGGCGGGTGAGGACTTCTTTCTCCAGGTTTTTATCGACGTTCATGCATACCTCTTCAGGGTCAGTGGTGGGGTAGTGTTCGTCTGTCGGCCAAGGGGTCAAGGTTGTTTCGGTGCGCCGGGCAGGTTGTCATCCTTGCCGCTTGGGGCGGCATTCTTGCCGGGGCCGATCTTGCCGTTCTCCACATCGGTACCCAGGCCCTGGCGGTTGCCGTCATTGCCTTGGGTGCGGGGGTCGGCACCGTTCTGGATGATGGCTCCGCCATTGGTATCCAGGCCGGTGCCCATGGAGTCTTTGCTCTCTTGGGTGGCAGGGTTGGGCGGGCTGCCAATCGGGTCGGTCTTGCCGGTGGAAGGGTCGGACGCGGCGAAGCTGCCCAGGGAAACCGCAGACAGCAAACCGGCGAGGGCGAGGGCAGTCACTTTGGAAGTATTCATGGTGGAGCCTCCATAGGAATAAAGTCCTTACCTTAGGTTGGTCCGCCCGCTCATATTGTTGGTGCCTGGATCACGACGAACGGTGTCAGCCCACCTGTAAGATTTTGTGTTTCGAAGCCCGGCGCCAGATCAGGCGCGCCAGAGTTTTCCGCCAACGGGAGCAGTGGGGGGGCATGGGCAAACCTGGGCGTCTGTTGGATTTATGGCGGACTTTTTACCACGCGCGACTGCACCATTTGTTCTGCGGTTACGGGTGCCAACATTGCTGCAGTTATGGAGTAACTGCGTGCATAAAACCCTGCAAACGGTTATCAAAGGGCCTTAGTATGTGTCCTTTATTTTTAGCCGCAGGCCTGTTCATGACCATCGAGATTCGTCCCGCCGTGCCCAGCGATGCTGCGCAGATCCTGACCTTCATCACCGAGCTGGCCGAATACGAAAAAGCTCGCCACGAAGTGATCGCCGGCGTGGTGGACATCGAACGCAGCCTGTTCAGCGAAGGTGCTACCGCCCATGGCCTGATCTGCCTGCGTGACGGCTTGCCGATCGGGTTTGCGGTGTTCTTCTTCAGCTATTCCACCTGGCTGGGCAGCAACTGCCTGTAACTGGAAGACCTGTACATCAACCCGGAACAGCGCGGCGGCGGGGCGGGCAAGAAGTTGCTGCGCCACCTGGCAAAGATCGCCTACGACAATGGCTGTGGGCGCTTCGAATGGAGCGTTCTGGACTGGAACGAGCCGGCCATTGCCTTCTACAAATCCATCGGCGCCCAACCCCAGGAAGAATGGGTGCGCTACCGCATGGAAGGCGATGCGCTGCGTGAGTTTGCCCAGGGCTGAGATCGGCCCTGTCTTGCGGCCCGGCATTTGCCATAATGGCCGCCGCTTTCGCATTTCTAGATAGGCCCAAACATGCAGGAAAACCCAGCGATCCCCGCCAAAGACCCCGCGCCCACCGGCACCCAGACCTTGCTGCGCGGCCTGGGCGTGGTGCAGGCGGTGGCGGCGGGTGCGCGGGATCTCAAGGAGATTGCCCGGCGCATCGGGACCACCCGCAGCACCACGCATCGCCTGGCCAGTTGCCTGGTGGACGAGCGTTACCTGCGAGTGGTGCCGCAGGTCGGTTACCTGTTGGGGCCCAAGCTGATCGAGTTGGGGTTCCAGGCGCGGGAAGAACTGCCGCTGGTGACGCTGGCGATACCCTATCTGGATGAACTGTCGGCGCTGACCGGCGACACCATCCACCTGGCGATCCGTGAGTACGACGAGGTGCTGTACCTGCACAAGAATCCTGGGCGCAATGGCCCGGAAATGCGTTCCCGCGTCGGTCACCGCATGCCCCTGGCGCGCACCGGCATCGGCAAGGCCTTGCTGCTCGATGACACGCCAGAAGAATGGCAGCGCCTGTATCAGGCCAGCTTGCCGATAGGCGGGAAAAACCTGCACTGGCCGCAGCACCCGGAGCAATCCTGGGAGCAGTTCGAGCAGCGCATGAAAGAGTATGTGGCGGGCGGCTATGCCTTCGACCTGGAAGACAACGAGCCGTCGATCCGCTGCGTGGCCGCACCCGTGCGCGATGCCAGCCGACGGATTATCGCCGGCATCAGCATCGCCAGTACGGTGCCCTACATGCCGCTGGAAAAAATGGCCGAGCTGATTCCTGTGGTCAAACAGGTCGCGGCCCGGCTGTCAGCGGAGTTAGGGGCCAAGGCCTGATCAGGCCTTCAAGGTGGCCATGTCGATCACGAAACGGTACTTCACGTCGCCGGCAATCATGCGCGCAAAGGCTTCGTTGATCTGGCGGATATCGAGCATTTCGATGTCGCAGGTAATGCCGTGCTCTGCGCAGAAATCCAGGACTTCCTGGGTTTCGGCAATGCCGCCGATCAGCGAGCCGGCCAGGACTTTACGACCCAAGACCAGCTTGGCGGCATTGACCGGCGGGTCGACCGGTTCGATCAGGCCCACCAGGATATGCACGCCATCAAAACGCAGGACATCGAGGTAGGGGTTCAGATCGTGCTGCACCGGGATGGTGTCCAGCAGGAAGTCGAAACTGCCGGCTGCGGCCTTCATCTGCTCGGCATCGGTGGACACGATCACATGATCAGCGCCTTGGCGACGGCCTTCCTCGGCCTTGCTCGCCGAGCGGGTGAACAGCGTGACTTCGGCGCCCATGGCCTTGGCAAACTTGATGCCCATATGGCCCAGGCCACCCATGCCGAGAATCCCGACTTTGTCGCCCGCCTTTACCCCGTAGTGCTTGAGCGGCGAGTAGGTGGTGATGCCCGCGCAGAGGAGCGGTGCGGCGCTGGCCAGGTCGAGCTTGGCCGGAATCTTCACCACGAAGTGTTCGCTGACCACGATGCTGTCGGAGTAGCCGCCCATGGTGTTGCTGCCGTCCACGCGATCCGGGGTGGCGTAGGTCATGGTCGGGCCTTCGAGGCAGTATTGCTCCAAGTCTGATTTGCACGCTTGGCAGTGGCGGCACGAATCCACCATGCAGCCCACGCCGACCAGGTCGCCAACCTTATGGGCGGTGACGCTGGCGCCGACAGCAGTGACCTTGCCGACAATCTCGTGGCCCGGCATCAATGGGTACACGGCGATACCCCATTCGTTGCGCGCCTGGTGGATGTCGGAGTGGCAGACGCCGCAGTACAGGATTTCGATTGCCACGTCATCGGCGCGCGGGCTGCGACGCTCGAAGGACATGGGGGCGAGGGGAGTGGTGGCCGACTGGGCGGCGTAGCCGATGGCGGTGTACATGGTGAAAACCTCGCAAAAGCTTGGGCGGGAGAGGTGGCGAATTCTGCGCGTGGACCCTGTGGGCGAACATGGCAAATGCTCCGAGTCTCATGCCTATTCGTCCGGGAGTGCCCGTGGATTGGATTCATTGGCCGCCAGACCTGCGATGATGTTCCTATCCCTTTTTCGCGAAGTTTTTTGCCATGTTGTTGACCCGCCATCTCGATGCCAACGCTGCGCTGGTTTCCTTGATTGAGGGGCTTACGCCCTGCGACGGTTTCTCCCCGACCCATCTGGCGGGCGTGAAGGTGCTCCGCGCCAGTTGCGACGTGGCGCGCGGGCCGCAGATCTATGAGCCGAGCCTGATGTTCGTGGCCCAGGGCAGCAAGCTCGCCTACCTGGGGCCGCGTACCCTGGAATACGGCGCCGGGCATTACCTGATCCAGGCGATGCCAGTGCCATTCGAGTGCGAGACGTTTGCCATGGCCGCCGATGCCCCGCTGTATGGCGTTACCGTAGGTATTGATCGGGTGGTGCTGGGTGAATTGGTGATGGCCATGGGCATGCAGGCCGGCCCGCCGCCGGCGGCGCAGACCCTGGAGTCGATGAGCTCGGTGGTGCTCGATGACGCGATGCGTGGTTGCGTCGAGCGGCTGTTGCAGTGCCTGCACGATCCGCTTGAAGCCCGGATCATGGGGCCGGCACGGGTGCGGGAATTATTGTTCAGCGCCTTGCGTGGGCCACAGGCCGATGTACTGCGGGCGCTGGTGGAACAGCAGGGGCAGTTCTCGCGGATTGCCACCTCATTGAATCACCTGCATGCCCATTACGCCGAACCCTTGAACATCGAGACCCTGGCCGGTTATGCGCATATGAGTGCGTCGACATTCCATGAACACTTCAAGCGCTGCACCTTGTTGTCGCCGGTGCAGTACCTCAAGCGCTTGCGCCTGCTCAAGGCCCAGCAGTTGTTGCTGGCACAAGGCATGGGGGTAGCGCAGGCGGCGCATAACGTGGGGTATCAGAGTACGTCGCAGTTCAGTCGGGAATATAAGCGCTACTTCCTGCGCAACCCTGGTGAAGAACGAGCGGCATAAATCCCGGAGATACCTCTATCCAAACGTGGGAGCGGGCTTGCTCGCGAAGGCGGTGTGTCAGGTTAATAATTCTTAACTGACACACCGCCTTCGCGAGCAAGCCCGCTCCCACATTAGATTTGTGTCGGCCATAAAAAAGGCTCTCCAGTGGAGAGCCTCATGTTCAAGCAGATGGCTTACATATTCGGGTAAGTCGGCCCACCCGCGCCTTCCGGCGTAACCCACGTGATGTTCTGCGAAGGGTCCTTGATGTCGCAGGTCTTGCAGTGCACGCAGTTCTGGGCATTGATCTGGAAGCGTTTCTCACCGTCTTCCTGGGTGATCACTTCGTACACGCCAGCCGGGCAGTAGCGTTGCGCCGGCTCATCGTAGAGTGGCAGGTTGGTGCCGATGGGGATGCTCGGGTCCTTGAGCTTCAAGTGGCACGGCTGCTCTTCTTCATGGTTGGTGCTGGAGAGGAACACCGAGCTCAGCTTGTCGAAGCTCAGCTTGCCGTCGGGTTTGGGGTAATCGATCTTCTGGCTGTCCTTGGCCAGCTTGAGGCAGGCGTAGTCCGGCTTGGTGTCGTGCAGGGTGAACGGCATTTTGCCGCCGAGGATGTTCTGGTCGAACCAGTTGAAGCCGGCACCGATGATCGGGCCGAACTTGTGCATCGCCGGGCCGAAGTTACGGGTGGCAAACAGTTCTTCGTAGAGCCAGCTGGCTTTGAAACTGTCGACGTAGGCGGTCAGTTCATCGCCGCCTTCGGACTCGGCGAACAGGCGATCAGCCACCGCATCTGCAGCGAGCATGCCGGACTTCATCGCGGTGTGGCTGCCCTTGATCTTGGCCACGTTCATCGTGCCCAGGTCGCAGCCGATCAGGGCGCCGCCCTTGAATACCATCTTCGGCAGCGAGTTGATGCCGCCCTTGGCCAGGGCGCGCGCGCCGTAGCTGATGCGCTTGCCGCCTTCCAGGTACTGGGCCAGCACCGGGTGATGCTTGAGGCGCTGAAACTCATCGAACGGCGACAGGAAGGTGTTGCTGTAGGACAGGTCGACGATCAGGCCTACCACCACCTGGTTGTTTTCCAGGTGATAGAGGAACGAGCCACCGGTGTTCTCGTTGCTCATGATGTCCAGCGGCCAGCCGGCGGTGTGGACCACCAGGCCTGGTTGATGCTTGGCCGGGTCGATTTCCCAGATTTCCTTGAGACCGATGCCGTAGTGCTGTACGTCGGCGTCGCTGTCCAGGTTGAAGCGCTGGATCAGTTGTTTGCCCAAGTGCCCACGGCAGCCTTCGGCGAACAGTGTGTACTTGCCGCGCAGTTCCATGCCGGGGGTGTACAGGCCTTCCTTTGGGTGGCCTTCACGGTCGACGCCGAGGTCGCCGGTGATGATCCCGCGCACTACGCCGTTTTCGTCGAACAGTACTTCCTGGGCCGCGAAGCCCGGGTAGATTTCCACGCCCAGGTTCTCTGCCTGCTGGGCCAGCCAGCGGCACAAGTTGCCCAGGGAGATGATGTAGTTGCCTTCGTTGTGCATGGTCTTGGGCACAAAGAAGTCTGGAACCTTGGTGGAGCTGTCGCTGCTGCGCAGTACATAGATGTCGTCGCGCACCACCGGGGTGTTGAGCGGGGCGCCCAGTTCTTTCCAGTCCGGGAACAATTCATTCAGGGCGCGTGGTTCAAACACGGCACCGGACAGGATATGTGCACCGACTTCGGAGCCTTTTTCGACCACGCAGACGCTGATTTCCTTACCGGCTTCGGCGGCCTTCTGCTTCAGTCGGCAGGCGGCAGACAGGCCCGACGGCCCTGCGCCGACGATGACCACGTCGAATTCCATGTATTCGCGTTCCACAGGCTATCTCCTACTCAAGGCTCAACAGTTTTTTTTCTAATGGGTGGAGGTTCGGTGTTTTATCTGTCGTCTTCTGCGCCAATTTCTTACAAAGGGGCAGGGGACGACCCACCTTTCTCTCTAGGTGGCGCATTATATCTACACCACTCTCAGCGTCCAATACAAACGTTTGTTTGAATTGCCCGCGAGCTAGGTAAATCAAAGCAACGCGGCTTATATCTGACCATTTTGCTGTATTGACCGGAAAAGGTGTTCCGGTCAATATACGGTCGGTTTTGCGCTTCTCGTAGGCGGACTGCCGGTTTCAAGGCCACGTCCAAAGACAAGGCAATGCTCTTACAGGTTGACGCGCACGTAATGCTGGCGCGCAGTTTACACGTTGCGACGATGAATGACTTGTCAGTCACCGCTGACGAACGGTCTTTATTATTGAGTACGTGCAACGTCACCTGTCATGACGGCCTGCGTTTTTAGAGGTGCCCTTGTGCGCCGTTGAGCATCTACCGCCAGGTTTATCCGGGCGGCTTCCTTTTCACCGGAGAGTAACGAGGAATCCATGAAGGTTCTTGTAGCTGTCAAACGCGTTGTCGATTACAACGTGAAAGTTCGCGTCAAGGCGGACAATTCCGGCGTCGATCTGGCTAACGTCAAAATGTCGATGAACCCCTTCTGCGAAATCGCCGTGGAAGAAGCCGTACGCCTGAAAGAAAAAGGTGTTGCGACTGAAATCGTCGTCGTTTCCATCGGTCCGACCACTGCTCAAGAGCAGCTGCGTACCGCCCTGGCGCTGGGTGCCGATCGCGCCGTTCTCGTCGAATCCGCTGAAGACCTGACTTCGCTGGCCGTTGCCAAGCTGCTCAAGGCCGTTGTCGACAAGGAACAGCCGCAGCTGGTAATCCTCGGCAAACAAGCCATCGACAGCGACAACAACCAGACTGGCCAGATGCTGGCTGCACTGACCGGTTACGGCCAGGGCACCTTCGCCTCGAAAGTCGAAGTGTCTGGCGACAGCGTTGCCGTGACCCGTGAAATCGATGGCGGCGCGCAGACCGTTTCGCTGAAACTGCCGGCCATCGTCACCACCGACCTGCGTTTGAACGAGCCGCGTTATGCGTCCCTGCCAAACATCATGAAAGCCAAGAAGAAGCCGCTTGAAGTGCTGACTCCGGATGCTTTGGGCGTTTCCACCGCCTCCACCAACAAGACCGTCAAAGTCGAAGCGCCAGCTGCACGCAGCGCGGGTATCAAGGTCAAGTCGGTGGCTGAACTGGTCGAGAAACTGAAAAACGAAGCGAAGGTGATCTGATCATGACTATCCTCGTAATCGCCGAACACGATAACAAGGTGCTGGCCCCGGCCACCCTGAACACCGTTGCCGCTGCTGCGAAAATCGGTGGTGATATCCACGTCCTGGTCGCTGGCCAGAACGTGGGTGCCGTGGCTGAAGCCGCCGCGAAAATCGCGGGCGTGAGCAAAGTACTGGCCGCCGACAACGCTGCCTACGCGCATCAGTTGCCTGAAAACGTTGCGCCACTGGTTGCAGAACTGGGCGCTGGCTACAGCCACATCCTGGCTGCCGCCACCTCCAACGGCAAAAACATCCTGCCGCGCGTTGCTGCGCAGTTGGACGTTGACCAGATCTCCGAGATCGTTTCGGTCGAAAGCGCCGACACCTTCAAGCGCCCGATCTACGCCGGTAACGCCATTGCCACCGTGCAATCGACCGCCGCCATCAAAGTGATCACCGTGCGCGCCACCGGTTTCGACCCGGTTGCAGCTGAAGGTGGTTCGGCTGCCGTTGAAGCGGTGGCTGCTGTCCACAACGCTGGCACTTCCAGCTTTGTTGGCGAAGAGCTGGCCAAGTCGGATCGTCCTGAGCTGACCGCTGCCAAGATCGTCGTTTCCGGCGGGCGTGGCATGCAGAACGGTGACAACTTCAAGCACCTGTATGCCCTGGCCGACAAGCTGGGCGCTGCGGTCGGCGCCTCCCGCGCGGCCGTCGATGCAGGTTTTGTACCCAACGACATGCAGGTCGGCCAGACCGGCAAAATTGTTGCGCCACAGCTGTACATCGCGGTCGGTATCTCCGGCGCGATCCAGCACTTGGCCGGTATGAAAGACTCCAAAGTGATCGTTGCGATCAACAAGGACGAAGAAGCACCGATCTTCCAGGTGGCTGATTACGGCCTGGTTGCGGACTTGTTCGAAGCTGTACCTGAGTTGGAGAAGCTGGTCTAAACCAGCCGCTTCACTTATAAAGAGCCCGGTCTTATGACCGGGCTTTTTTTTGCACGCAACTATTTGATCGGGAAACCACACCATGGAACTGCGCCGCTGGACTGTACTGCTGGGCCTGTCACTGCTGCCGACCGTGTCTATCGCGGCCGGCAAATGCGAGCGCCTGGTCGTGACCGGCAGCCCGGATGCGCCGCCCTATCTGTGGCGCGACCCGCAAGCCCCCACCCACCTGATCGGCGCCAACGCCGATGTGTTGCAGCAAGTGGCCAAGGACCTGGGACTGAAAATCGACCTGCTATACGGCGGCAAGCGTTCCCTGGCCCTTGAAGAAGTGCGCAGCGGGCGCATGGACATGTTGGTCGATGCGCCGTTGAGTGTCAGCGAACTGGAGACCCTGGACTACATCCACCCGGCGCTGATGCAGGCCGATTATCGGGTGTGGACCCGCGTTGACTCGCCTCTGGTCTATACCAGCGCGGCCGACCTGCATGGCCACAAGGGCGCAGTCTCGGAGCGGGCGCGCCTGTCCCCTGAATTTGAAGCCTTTGCCAGCGAACACCTGACCCTAGAACGCCTGCCAACCGTGACCCCGGCCTTGCAGAAACTGCTGCTGGGCGAAGTGGACTACGTGCTGGCCGGACGTTACTCCGGTATGGCCATGGCCCAGACCCTGGGTATGAGCAAAGACCTGCTGGCCCGGGAACTGCCGATTGACCAGCCGGGGCTGTTCCTGGCGATTTCCCACAACTCGGCCTGCAATGATCCGTGGTTGCGCGGACAGCTCGCCAAAAAGATGACAGAATTGGCCGCGTCCGGTCTGACGGAAGCCGCGTTGCAGCGCAATATCGAACGCTGGAAGACGCAGTTGCAGCAACCCGTCGGCACCCCAACAAAGTAGGGATTTTTAGTGACTATTCGACCTCTTTTCGCCGCCCTCGCCGTAGTAACGCTGGCGGGCTGTGCCGCAGATCCTGCGCCGAATGAGCAAATGCGCCTGACCCAGCAAGCCTTGGAGCAAGCCGCCGCCGTGGGGGCCGTGGCTGACGACGTGCCCGAGTTGAAACTCGCCGAGACGAAGCTGGCCCAGGCCAAGGCCGACATGGCTGACCAATCCTACAAGGATGCCCGCATGCAGGCTGAACAGGCCGAACTGGATGCCCGCCTGGCGGAGGCGCGGGTGCTGACGCAAAAGAGTCAGGAACAGTTGAATGTCCTCGAGACCCGTATCACCCGCCTGCGCAAACAGCTGGGAGATGCCCAATGATCCGTCTGACATGTGGGCTGCTGTTGAGCAGCGTGGTGCTCGCCGGCTGTGCCAGCCACCCCAATAGCGATATCGCGTTGCAGCAGGCTGGCAGCGACTTCCAGAAGGTCAAGGAAGACTCCAACGTGCTGCGCATCGCGCCCAAGGACGTGATCCGCGCCGGTGAATCCCTAGCCCGCGCCGACCGCCTGTCCAGCTACTGGGGCAGCGGTGGCGACGTGGTGCATTACGCCTACTTGAGCCAGCGCTACAGCGCGATTGCCCGCGAGCATACCGAGTTGGTGCTCAACGAAGAGCGTGCGGCCAAGCTCGAACTGGAGCGCCAACGCCTGCAATTGGCGCTGCGCGAGGCCAAGTTGTTGAGCGTGCAGCAACAGGGCAAGTGGCTCGAAGAGCAAATTGCCAGCCTGACCACCACCCAGACCGATCGCGGCCTGGTGATGACCCTGGGCGACGTGCTGTTCGACACCGGCCAGGCAGAACTGAAAAACTCGGCGAACCGTACAGTGTTGAAGATCGTGCAATTCCTGCAACTGAACCCCAAGCGGGTAGTGCGGATCGAGGGCTACACCGACAGTACCGGCGGCGAGCAGGAAAACCTCAAACTGTCCCGCGACCGGGCGCAGGCCGTGGCGGATGTACTGGTTGACCTGGGCATTGATGACAAACGCATCCAGGTAGAAGGTTATGGCGATCAGTACCCGGTGGAAGTGAATGCTTCCGAACGGGGGCGTGCGCAGAACCGGCGTGTGGAAATCGTCTTTTCCGACGACAAGGGCCAGCTCGGCGCTGCGCGCTGAATCTCAGTTCTTGTGGGAGCTGGCAAGCCAGCTCCCCCAGGGAATATGCCGTGTGTCTCGCCCCGCAACCCGATCCTCGATCGGGTTTTTCATGCCTGCAATTGCCTTCTCGACCCATACAGTTTTTTCTATCACTGGCGCCCATCCTCGACTATTGTGGCAACTGTCCCCGTACACTTCTAAACTGTGCCGGTATGTTTCACACAAAAATAAAATACCCGTGAAATCGAGTGCTGCGTCATGACCAATCTCTTGCTTTACCAACGTATCGCCCAGCAATTGGCTGAGGATATCCGGCGCGGTGTCTATCAGCCGGGTGAGCGCGTGCCTTCGGTGCGCAAGATGAGCTCCCAGCTCAATGTCAGTCATGCCACAGTGTTGCAGGCCTACGCCAATCTCGAGGACCAGGGGCTGATCCGCGCGCGCCCGCAGTCCGGGTATTACGTGCACCAGACCCCGGCCCTGACCGCACCGACGCCGGATATCGCGCGGGTCGAGCGCCCGGGGCTGGTCACCCGCAGCAGTATCATTCAACAGGTATTGGTCGAGTCCCGGCGCGAAGGGGTGTTCCCGCTCGGCGCCGCCGTGCCCAGTGTCGACTACCTGCCGGTGCGCGCACTGCACCAGCAACTGGCCAAGGTCACGCGCTTCCAGAGCCCGCGGGCGTTCAGCTATATGTTCAGCCCAGGCTTTGAGCCGCTGCGACGCCAGGTCGCGATCCGCATGCGCGATGCCGGCGTGGTGGTCGACCCGTCCGAGGTGGTGATCACCCACGGGTGTGTTGACGCATTGCAGATGTCCCTGCGGGTGCTGACCCGTCCCGGCGACCTGATCGCCGCTGAGTCCCCCACCTATTACGGCCTGTTGCAACTGGCGGATCTGCTCGGCCTCAAGGTCATCGAAATCCCCAGCGACCCCGCCACCGGCATGAGCCTGGAAGCCCTGCAACTGGCGGCCAACCAATGGTCGATCAAGGCCCTGGTACTGACCACGCGCCTGAGCAATCCCCTGGGCGGCACCATGCCGGAAGAACGGCAGAAACAGTTGCTGCGCCTGGCCTCGGATTTCGATATCCAGATCGTCGAAGACGATATCTACGGCGAATTGATGTTCGAGCTGGGCCGCACCAAGGCCCTCAAGGCCTATGACCGCCTGGACCGGGTGATCTACTGCTCCAGCTTCTCCAAGACCCTGTCCCCCGGCGTGCGTATCGGCTGGATGATTGCCGGCAAGTACCAGCAAGAGCTCCAGCGCCTGCAGATGTTCAGCACCCACTCGGCGTGCAGCGTGACGCAAATGGGCGTGGCGGCGTACCTGGAGAATGGCGGCTACGACCGGCACCTGCGTTACATTCGCCAGGAGTACCGCAAGAACCTCAGCGCCTTCCAATTGGCGGTGCAGCAGTATTTCCCGGAGGGCACGCAGATGAGCCGGCCGACCGGTGGTTTTATCCTGTGGGTCAGCCTGCCGGGTCGGGTCAATACCCAGGAGCTGCACGTGCGCGCCCTGCAACAGGGCATCAGCATTGCGCCGGGGCTGATCTTCAGCAATACGGAACAGTTCAACCACTGTATTCGGCTCAATTGCGGCACACCCTGGAATCGTGAAGCCGAGCGCGCCTTGATGACCCTGGGGATGCTGGCCAACCAGTTGTGCCAGGAGGCAGCGGGCGGTTTTTGAAGCGCCAAAACGGGGCCTGAACGGTAGCTGGCTAATCACCGCGCTTGTCATGCCGCGCTCAACAAGCGAGCATATGGCCTTCTGCCGTTAATGCTGTTGGCGATATGACCTCTATTTTTCCTGCCGCGCTGTTGATCTGTCTGGCGAGCCTGTGCAACGCCACTTCTGTAGTGGCAGCGCCTGCCACTGCGCCAGTTGTGCTGGCAGCTGCCGAACAAAAGCCGGCGCCGGCGAAAAAAACAGTCCAGGCGAAAAAAGCCGCCCCGGTTAAAAAAGCCGCCAAGGAAAAAAAGCGCGCACCTATCGCCAGCAAGTCCAAGTCAGCCCGTGAAGTGGCCCAGACCAAGCTACCACCGGCGAAACTGGACCTCAGCCTGCCCCAGGAAATGGTCCGACATCTGCAGCCCCTTGGCACTATGCCGCAGCCCAAGAACGTGCCGTTGTTGCCGCCGATGTTTGGCGAGAAACCGGTCGATAACAGCGCATTCCAGATTAACGGACGCCTGCTGAGCAACGAAATGCAGTTGCAAATGCGCAATGAGGAGCGGCGCGATGTAGAAGGCGCAGCCCTGGATTTTGAATTCAAGAATTAATCTTTCCCGCCAAAGTGACCTGAGCCACTGACCTTCTGTCGCAGACTGGTCGGTCACTTTTGTTTTCTTTGAAAAACCTCTGTTAGACCATTTTAAAACGAATGTTTTAGGGCGTACTCTAGCCCGGCCATCAACACTTTGTCGTCGAGGACCTGCTGGTCATGAAATGCCGTGAAGGCTGTGGCGCCTGTTGTATCGCCCCTTCCATCAGTTCGCCGCTGCCCGGTATGCCCAATGGCAAACCCGCGGGCGAACGCTGCCTGCATCTGTCGGTCGAACAGCTGTGCCAACTGTTTGGCCAGCCTGAGCGGCCCGCGGTGTGCGGTGCCTTTGCGGCGGATCTTGAGGTCTGTGGTAGTAGCCAGGAAGAAGCGATCAGGTTGATCGGCTGGTGGGAGCAGATGACGGCGGCTTAGTGGGCTTTAATGTCAGAACTTCAACAATAAGGAATACAACAATGGGTTCGCTGAAACGAATGGCTGTGTTGTGCGGTTTTACGGTGTTGTTTGCAGCTACTGCACAGGCAGAAGAGTGGCAGGTTGCCAAGGATGAGGAAGGTATCAAGGTTGCCTTGAGTGAAGTGGCCGGCTCCAAATACAAGGCGTATCGCGGCGTTACCGTGATCAAGGCGCCATTGGCCAAGATCCAGGCCCTACAGGACGATGTCGTCGGCGCCTGTAAGTGGATTCACGAATGCAAGTCGCAGAAGCTGCTCAAGAAGGAAGGTGACAAGAGCTGGACCTACACCCAGTTCAAGGCCCCGTTCCCGGTGACCGATCGTGACTCGATCCTGGAAATCACCACCACCCAGGCCGCCGATGGCAGCGTGACCCGCAAACTGCTGGAAGTGCCGACCTATCTGCCGGAAGAGAAAGGCTATGTGCGCGTGGCCCAGGTCGAAGGCTTCTGGAAATTGGCGCCCAAAGGCGCCGACCAGACCGAAGTGACCTACCAGGTTCACACCGAGCCAGGTGGCAGCGTGCCTTCCTGGCTGGCCAACAAGTTTGTGGTTGAAGCGCCTTTCAACACCTTGAAAGCCCTCAAGGCAGCGGCCGAGAAGCCGTAAGCCCAACCGATCATATGCCTCCTGCCTTGAGTGGAACGATCACCGTGCCCTCAAGGTCCAGATATGTGTAAGCCCATCCATGGGCTTTATCGAGGAGGCACTGATGCAAAACTGGCAAGTTACCTTCGTTGACGATCACGGCGTGCAATCGGTAGAGCTGTTCGCCTGTGCGCAAAAGCCCAGCCTCGAAGATGCGGCGCAGATGATTCGCGCCAAATTGCTGCCCATCCCCGCCAAGCTGGACCTCAATGACCTGGATGGCCGGATCGCCGAACCGACGGTCAAGAGCTTGAAGGACCAGAACAGTATCCAGATCCTCGACATTTCTCCCGCCGCCTGAATATTCCCTGTACGTCTTTAAAGCGCTGCTGGTGGAGGTGATAGCTTCGCGCTACTCTGCAAGGGAGATCAGCGAATGAATCGCTAAGGTCTGGTCTTGTCAGCTACATGCTTGTTTTCCTGCGGCGATGTCATTGCCGTCAACCTGCGCCGTTCGCGCGCAGGCTCTGGGAAGCACGGAAAGTCTATCCATCGGTTTAGGAGGACGTTTCATGAGCACAGCCTATCAAGAAGACATCAGCACCCACGTGTTACGCCGCATGAAAGAGGGCGGCTTTGACTTCTCGCGCTTCCACCCCATTGAGTTCTACGCCATTTTCCCGGATGAGGAACGTGCGCGCCGGGCTGCGGGTCGGTTTCGTGGGGAGTCGATCAATGCCCAGGTCAGTGCACGGGATGACGGTGCCTGGTTCTTGGAATTGAGCAAAGTCATGTTCGCCACCTACGACGGTATTGGTGATTTCGAGCAGGACTTTGAGGCGGTAGTCGAGCCCTTGGGCGGGATTATCGAGGGATGGGGCGTGAAGCACGAGGTTCGTGGGTTACCCATGTAGACACATGATCAATAAAGCAGCGTATCGGCTGACCCTCGGGTCGGCCGATTTTGTTTGTGGCGCGGCAAAGTACTTGGAACTTATTGCGAAAATTCCTCCACAAAAAAAAGCCACCCGAGCAGGGTGGCTAAAAGGGAAGACCGGAAAGAAGGGGAACCGGTCGGTACTTGCACAAGCAAATTACCGGCGGTGACGAGGTGATGCTGTAGGACGAATCCTGTTCAGCGGATGAGCGTGATTATCCGCAAGCTTTCCCGGGCAGTGAAATCAACTCTGGCTATGCTGGTGATAGGCAATGCCTGCGTCGCTTTGAAGCGCGAGTGGCAAGGCCCGGGCGGTTGTTGCACCAGGACGGTGCGGTGCTGCCTTTGGCTATATCCAACTAATTGATACTTAAGTGTTTATGCCGCTGGCACGGGCCTTGCGACAGTCCGTTGCGTCCGGGTGACAAGGAGTTCGGCATGATCCGCACTTATTACGATGAAATGTACGATGAGGCTGGCCAGGTCCGCCCTCACTATCGCGAGTTTGCCCGCTGGCTGGATCAAACCCCTGCCGAGCTGCTGGCCCAGCGTCGGCGTGAAGCCGATTTGCTGTTCCACCGCGCGGGTATCACCTTCACCCTGTACGGCGACGAGCAGGGCACCGAGCGCCTGATCCCCTTCGATACCATCCCGCGCAGCATTCCCGCCAGCGAATGGCGAATTGTCGAACGAGGCTGCATTCAACGGGTCAAGGCATTGAACCTGTTCCTTGCCGACCTTTATCACGACCAACGAATTATCAAGGCCGGGATCATTCCTGCCGAGCAAGTGCTGGCCAATGAGCAATACCAGTTGGCGATGCAGGGCTTGGACCTGCACCGCGATATTTATTCCCACGTCTCGGGTGTCGACCTCGTACGGGATGGCGACGGCACGTACTACGTGCTGGAAGACAACCTGCGCACCCCCAGCGGCGTGAGCTATATGCTCGAAGACCGCAAGATGATGATGCGCCTGTTCCCCGAACTGTTCGCCGCCCAGCGCATCGCGCCGATCGATCATTACCCCAACCTGCTGCTCGATACCCTGAAAAGCTCCAGCCCACTGGATAACCCCAGCGTGGTGGTGCTGACGCCGGGGCGCTTCAACAGCGCGTTTTTCGAGCACGCGTTCCTCGCCCGGGAAATGGGTGTGGAGTTGGTAGAAGGCGCTGACCTGTTTGTGCGCGACGACCGCGTATTCATGCGCACCACCGACGGGCCCAAGGCTGTGGACGTGATCTACCGGCGCCTCGACGATGCCTACCTCGACCCGCTGGCCTTCAACCCCGAATCCATGCTTGGTGTGCCCGGCCTGCTGGCCGCCTACCGCTCGGGCAATGTGGTGCTGGCCAATGCCATTGGCACCGGGGTGGCGGATGACAAGTCGGTGTATCCCTTCGTCACCGACATGATCCGTTTTTACTTGGATGAAGAGCCGATCCTGAAGAATGTTCCGACGTTCCAGTGCCGTAAGCCTGACGAACTGTCTCACGTGCTGGCGAATCTACCGCAGTTGGTGGTCAAGGAGACCCAGGGCTCCGGTGGTTACGGCATGTTGGTCGGCCCGGCTGCCACGGCTGCTGAGATCGAAGCCTTTCGTGCGCGCATCAAGGCCAAGCCCCATGCCTACATCGCCCAGCCGACCCTGTGTCTGTCGACGTGCCCGACCTTTGTCGAAAACGGTATAGCGCCCCGGCATATCGACCTGCGGCCGTTCGTCCTGTCCGGCAAGGAAACCCGTGTGGTGCCCGGCGGGCTGACCCGTGTGGCGCTGCGGGAGGGTTCGTTGGTGGTCAACTCATCCCAGGGTGGCGGCACTAAAGACACCTGGGTGGTCGAGGAATGAAACCATGCTGAGCAGAACTGCCTCGGATTTATATTGGATGTCGCGCTACCTGGAGCGCGCGGAAAACCTCGCGCGCATGCTGGATGTCAGTTATTCGCTGTCGCTGATGCCCCAGGATGGGCGCGGCGATGGCCTGCACGAACTGGCCATGCCCCTGCTGATCACCGGCACCCTGGACGACTATCACGCGCGTCACGGCGAGTTGCATGCCGAGCGTTTGTTGCACTTCTTTGCCCTGGATGCCGCCAACCCGGCGAGCATCTACAGTTGCCTGGGCGCCGCGCGCGCCAGTGCCCATGCCGTGCGTGGGCGAATTACTGCGGACATGTGGGAAAACATCAACGCCACCTGGCTGGATATTCGCGTCATCGCCCAGGAGGGCCTGAGCCGCTATGGCATGAGCCGTTTCTGCGAATGGGTCAAGGAACGTTCCCACCTGTTTCGTGGCGCCACCTACGGCACCATCATGCGCAACGACGCTTTTCGCTTTATTCGCCTGGGTACCTTTATCGAAAGGGCCGACAACACCCTGCGCCTGTTGGACGCCCGCTACGAGATGGCCGGCGACCAGGCCGACGTGGTGATTGATGGCACCGCCCACGCCTATTACCAATGGAGTGCGCTATTGCGGGCCTTGTCGTCCTTCGAGGCCTACACCGAGATCTATCGTGATGCGCCCGGCGCCCGGCAGGTGGCCGAACTGTTGCTGCTGCGTGCCGATGTGCCGCGTTCCCTGCGCGCGTGCAGCGAAGAAATCGACCAGATCCTCGCCAGTCTGCCTGGCATCAACGGCCGCCCGGCCCAGCGCCTGGCCGCCGAAATGGACGCGCGCCTGCGCTTTACCGCCATTGACGAAATCCTTGAAGAAGGCCTGCACGCCTGGCTGACCGACTTCATCCCGCTGGTACGCCAGTTGGGTAACGCTATTCATCATTCCTACCTGGAGGCGGCATGAGACTTTCCATCAGCCACGAAACTACCTACCGCTATGAAGACCAGGTGCGTGCCAGCATCCAATACCTGCGCCTGACCCCTCACGACAGCGAGCGTCAGCATGTGCTCAGTTGGCAGCTGGATCTGCCGCGTCCGGTGCGGGCCCAGTTGGACCCATTCGGCAATATCCTGCATGTGCTGACCCTGGATGAGCCCCACGAATCGATCATCATCGGCGCCCGAGGCCAAGTGGACATTGACGAGTGGCGCGAGGCCGAGCACGACAGCCAGTCGCCATTTCCTTTCCAGCGTTGCACGCGCCTGACTGAGCCGGACGAGGCCCTGCGCGCCTTTGCCCAGCAGCACTGCGGTAAACGCCGGGATCGCAATGCCTTGATCGACCTGATGCACGCCCTCAACCAGCATATCGCCTACGTGCCGGGGGCCACGCAAGTGGAAACCTGTGCGGCCGAGGCGTTCGCCGGGCGTGCCGGGGTTTGCCAGGATCACGCCCATGCATTCCTGGCCTGTGCGCGCAGCCTGGGGATCGCCACGCGTTATGTGTCGGGGTATTTGTATAGCGAGGACAGCGAGCACCTGGCCAGCCATGCCTGGGCCGAAGCCTGGCTGGATGACGCCTGGTACAGCTTCGATGTGACCAACCAACTGGCCCGCCCGGAGCGGCATCTGAAACTGGCGGTGGGCCTGGATTACCTCGACGCCTGCCCGGTGCGCGGCATGCGCCGTGGCGGCGGGCACGAGCAGATGCATGCCAGGGTATTTGTGGCGCCGAGCCCGGTGATCCTGGTGCAGCAGCAATAACCCCGTCACCCCCTTGCCGGCGATGAGCCCAGAATGATCCTCATCGTCGGCAAGCCGGCATCAGGTGCTATTTAGCGGCTGACACCCGCCACACCTTATTCCCCACATCATCGGCCACCAGCAAGCCGCCTTGCTGGTCGATCACCACGCCCACCGGCCGGCCCATGGCTTTCTCATCACTGTTGAGGAACCCGGTCAGCACATCCACCGGTGCGCCGTTGGGCTTGCCCCCCGCAAATGGCACAAAGATTACCTTGTAACCACTGTGCGGCTTGCGATTCCACGAGCCGTGCTGGCCAATAAACGCGCCATGGGCAAATTGTGCCGGCAGCGTGTTGCCTTCAGCGAAGGTCAGGCCCAACGATGCGGTGTGTGGCCCGACGGCATAGTCCGGGGCAATGGCCTTGGCCACCAGGTCCGGATCCTGCGGAGTGACCCGTACATCCACGTGTTGGCCGTAGTAGCTGAACGGCCATCCGTAAAAGCCACCGTCCTGGACCGAGGTGATGTAGTCCGGCACCAGGTCGCTGCCGATTTCATCGCGCTCGTTGACCGCCGTCCACAGCTTGCCGCTTTGTGGCTCCCAGGCCATGCCATTGGGGTTGCGCAGCCCGGAAGCAAAAATCCGCTGCTTGGCGCTGGCCCGGTCGACTTCCCAGATCGCCGCGCGGCCCTGTTCGGCTTCCAGGCCGTTCTCACCGACGTTGCTGTTGGAACCCACGCTCACATACAACTTGCTGCCGTCCTTGCTGGCCACCACGTTTTTCGTCCAGTGGTGGTTGAGCGGGCCGCCCGGCAAGTCGATGACCTTGGTGCCCTGGGCCTTGATCGCGGTTTCCCCCGGTTGATAGGGAAAGCGCAGCAGCTTGTCCGAGTCGGCCACGTACAGGTCGTTGCCCACCAGGGTCATGCCAAACGGCGAGTTGAGGTTTTCCAGGAACACCGTGCGGGTTTCTGCCACGCCGTCATGGTCGGCATCGCGCAGCAGGGTGATGCGGTTCGGGCTAGGTACGCCGGCCCCGGCACGGCCCATGACCTTTTCCATGACCCAGCCGCGAATGCCCTTGGAGTCATCCGGCTTGGGCGGCGCGTTGGTCTCGGCCACCAGCACGTCGCCGTTGGGCAATACATACAACCAGCGCGGGTGGTCCAGGCCTTCGGCGAAGGCGCCGACCTGGGTGCCCGCAGCCGCGGTCGGCTTGGCGCCATCGGGCCAGCCAATGGCCGGGGCGATGTTGACGGTGGGGATCAGGGTTTTGTTCGGTTCCGGCAGCTTGGGCGACGGCCCGGTGCCATCGGAGACTTGCAAGGTTGAGCTTTCGCCACAGGCAGCGAGTGCGCCTGCGGCCATGATCAGTACGGCGAGTCGGGTCTTGTGCATGTTTTTCTCCTCAATGCCTGTAGTCATAGAGGTACAGCGCGCGGCGATGGTTCAAGTGCATGGCCGGCTTTAATTGACGCTGTACCCCCAACCCACTAACCTTCGCCGCTTGTTTCAGGTGCTCTGTGACGTACCCGTCGACCGAGTGAAACAGGGAAGCCGGTGAGTGCGCGCACTTTTCTACAGTGCGGCCACGATCCCGGCGCTGCCCCCGCAACGGTAAATGAGTCAAGACGCTGCTTTTGCCACTGTATCGCCTGCGATATGGGAAGGCGCATCGTCGGCTCGCCCTGCTCAACAGGGCGCCACTCATGAGCCCGGAGACCGGCCTGATCCATCCAACAGCATCACGGTGGGCGATGCTTGGCTTCATTTAAGTGGTCTTTTCCTGCCCGCCGTTTTTGTCCAGCCCCAACGGAGAGCTGCCATGACTGATTCCCCCGATCGTGACGAACGCCACCTGGCGCGCATGCTGCGCAAAAAAGCGGTGATTGACGAGCGCATTGCCAACTCACCGAACGAATGCGGTTTGCTGCTGGTATTGACCGGCAACGGCAAAGGCAAGAGCAGCTCGGCCTTTGGCATGCTCGCCCGGGCCATGGGCCACGGTATGCAATGCGGCGTGGTGCAGTTCATCAAGGGCCGCAACAGCACCGGGGAAGAGCTGTTCTTCCGCCGCTTCCCCGAGCAGGTGCGTTTCCATGTGATGGGCGAGGGCTTTACCTGGGAGACCCAGGACCGCCAGCGTGATATCGCCGCTGCCGAAGCAGCCTGGAAAGTCTCCCGGGAAATGTTGCAGGACCCGTCCATCGGTCTGGTGGTGCTGGATGAGCTGAATATCGCGCTCAAGCACGGCTATCTCGACCTCGACCAGGTGCTTGGCGACCTGCAAGCTCGCCCACCCATGCAGCATGTGCTGGTCACCGGGCGTGGCGCCAAGCCAGAACTGATTGAAATGGCCGACACCGTCACCGAAATGGGCATGCTCAAGCATGCGTTCCAGGCCGGTATCAAGGCACAGAAGGGCATCGAACTTTGAACCAGCCGCGCCATTGCCCTGCCGTGCTGATCGCCGCGCCGGCGTCAGGCCAGGGCAAGACCACCGTCACCGCCGCCCTGGCCCGTTTGCACCGCAACCTGGGGCGCAAGGTCCGGGTGTTCAAGTGCGGCCCGGACTTTCTCGACCCGATGATCCATGAGCGCGCCAGTGGTGCGCCGGTCTATCAATTGGACATGTGGATGGTCGGCGAGCAGGAAAGTCGCCGCCTGCTGTGGGAAGCAGCGGGGGAGGCGGACCTGATCCTGATCGAGGGCGTGATGGGCCTGTTCGACGGCACGCCTTCCAGCGCCGACCTGGCGCGCCATTTTGGCGTGCCGGTACTGGCAGTGATCGATGGCACCGCCATGGCCCAGACCTTTGGCGCCCTGGCGCTGGGGCTGGCGCGTTACCAGGCAGACCTGCCGTTCGCCGGGGTCCTGGCCAACCGTGTCGGCACCGTGCGCCACGCCCAACTGCTCGAAGGCAGCTTGACCGAAGGCCTGCGCTGGTACGGCGCACTGTCCCGGGAAACCGGCATTGAGCTGCCCAGCCGTCACCTGGGCCTGGTGCAGGCCAGCGAGCTGAATGACCTGGACCTGCGCCTGGATGCTGCCGCCGCCGCCCTGGCCAGCAGTTGCGAGGTAGCGCTGCCACCGCCGGTGGAATTCGCCGCGCCCGAGCTGATCGAAGCCCAGCCGCTACTGGCCGGGGTGCGGATTGCCGTGGCCCGTGACGAAGCCTTTGCCTTCACCTACGGCGCCAGCCTGGATTTGCTGCGAGCGATGGGCGCGCAGTTGCACTTCTTCTCGCCGATCCATGACCGCGTGCTGCCCGACGCCGACAGCCTCTATCTGCCCGGTGGCTACCCGGAACTGCATCATCAGGCGCTGTCGCAAAATAGCGCGATGCTGCAGGCGATCCGTGCCCATCACGCTGCCGGCAAACCGTTGCTGGCTGAATGCGGGGGCATGCTCTACCTGCTCGATTCCTTGACCGATGTCGAGGGCACGCGCGCCGAACTGCTGGGCCTGCTGCAAGGCGATGCGGTCATGCAAAAACGCCTGGCGGCCCTGGCCCTACAAACGGTCGAGCTGCCGGAAGGCGTGCTGCGCGGGCATACCTATCATCATTCCCTGACCAGCACGCAGTGGCAGCCGATTGCCCGTGGCCTGAGCCCCAACGGCGGGCGCGGCGCCGAGGCGGTGTATCGCCAGGGGCGGATGACGGCTTCCTATGTGCACTTTTACTTCCCGTCGAACCCGGCTGCGGTGGCCGCGTTGTTTGCGCCAGACCGGCAAGCCGGCATGGCAGGCGACCACGGTTCAAATGTGGGAGCGGGCTTGCCCGCGATAGGGCCATGACCGACCACGCCTACCCCCAGGCCGAGCGCGACGCGATCTACCGCGCCATCGCCGAACGTCGTGACATGCGCCACTTCAGCGGCGGCACCGTCGCCCCCGAGCTGCTGCAGCGCCTGCTGCAAGCCGCGCACCAGGCCCCCAGCGTCGGCCTGATGCAGCCCTGGCGCTTTATCCGCATCAGCGACCGTAACCTGCGCGGGCAGATCCAGCAGTTGGTGGAAGTCGAACGCATCCGCACCGCGCAAGCCCTGGGCGAGCGTTCGGACGATTTCATGAAGCTCAAGGTCGAAGGCATCCACGACTGCGCCGAGGTGCTGGTGGCGGCGTTGATGGATGATCGCGAGCGGCATATTTTCGGGCGCAGGACCTTGCCGGAAATGGACCTGGCGTCGCTGTCCTGCGCGATCCAGAATCTATGGCTGGCCTCCCGCGCTGAAGGCCTGGGCATGGGCTGGGTGTCGCTGTTCGAACCCCAGGACCTGGCCGACCTGCTCGGCCTGCCGCCCGGCGCCAAGCCGCTGGCCGTGCTGTGCCTGGGCCCGGTGACGGAGTTCTACCCGGCACCGATGTTGCAACTTGAGGGCTGGACCGAACCGCGTCCGCTGAGTGACATGCTGTATGAGAATTATTGGGGAGTGAGTCAATGAGTGTGGCCTTGCTGAGCGTCGCCGCAGTGGCGCTGGATGCGCTGTTGGGCGAGCCCAGGCGCTGGCATCCGCTGGTGGCGTTCGGCAATTTTGCCGGGCGCATCGAGCAGCGTTTCAACTCTGCGGGGCGCGGCTGGCGCAGCCATGGCGTGACCGCATGGTTTATCACGGTGATACCGCTGACCTTGCTGGCCACTGCCTTGTCCTGGGCGCCATACTTCGGCTGGGTGATCGAGATCCTCGCGTTGTACCTGGCCCTGGGCATGCGCAGCCTGGGTGAGCACGTGCTACCGGTGGCCCAGGCCCTGCGCAGCGGGGACCTGGACGAGGCGCGCACGCGTGTCAGTTACCTGGTCAGCCGTCAGACCAGCGAATTGGACAGCACCGAAGTGGCGCGCGCGGCCACCGAGTCGGTGCTGGAAAACGGCAGCGATGCGGTGTTCGCCGCACTGTTCTGGTTTGTCGTGGCCGGGGTGCCGGGCGTGGTGCTGTACCGCCTGAGCAATACCCTGGATGCCATGTGGGGCTATCGCAACGAACGCTTTGAGCGCTTTGGCTGGGCGGCGGCGAAGATTGACGATGTGCTCAATTACATTCCGGCACGCTTGGTTGCGTTGACCTACGCCGTGCTAGGCAAGACCCGCCTGGCGCTCACATGCTGGCGCCGCCAGGGCCCGACCTGGGACAGCCCGAATGCCGGGCCGGTGATGGCTGCGGGCGCGGGCGCCCTGGGTGTCGAGTTGGGCGGGGCGGCGATTTATCACGGTGAGTTGCACCAGCGTCCGACCCTTGGCGAAGGGCCGCCGGCCGATGCCGATTCCATCGAGCGTGGCTGGCAACTGGTGCAGCGCGGCGTGTGGCTGTGGGTGTTGATCCTGTGTGCGGGGGCGCAATTCTATGCTTGAACACGGTGGACGGCTGCGCAAGGCGGCGTTGCAGTACGGCATCGCCCAGGAAGACTGGCTGGACCTGTCCAGTGGCCTCGCGCCCTGGCCCTGGCCAATCCCGCCTATCCCGCTGCGGGCCTGGGCCCGCCTGCCAGAGACCGATGACGGCCTGGAGCAGGCCGCCTGCGACTACTACGGCGCAGCCCAGGTGCTGCCGGTGCCGGGTTCCCAGGCGGCGATCCAGCTGCTGCCGCGCCTGCGCCGGGCGGGCAAGGTCGGCGTGTTGTCGCCGTGCTACGCCGAGCATGCCCAAGCCTGGCGCCGCGCCGGTTACATCGTGCGCGAGGTGCTGGAGCAGGAAGTCGACTTCTTTCTCGATAGCCTCGACGTGCTGGTGGTGGTCAATCCCAACAATCCGACCGGCCTGAGCCTTACGCCCCAGCGCCTGCTGGATTGGCATGCACGTCTGGCCCAGCGCGGTGGTTGGTTGGTGGTGGATGAAGCCTTTATGGACAACACCCCGCACTTGAGCCTGGCGAGCCAGGCCAATCAAGTGGGGTTGATTGTGTTGCGCTCGTTCGGCAAGTTTTTCGGCCTGGCCGGGGTGCGCCTGGGCTTTGTATTGGCCGAGCGCAAGCTGCTCAAGCTGCTGGCCGAGCAGGTCGGCCCGTGGGCGGTGAGCGGGCCGACGCGGGAGTTGGGCCAGGTGTGCCTGCGCGACAGTACCGGCCACACCTACCAGCGCCAGCGCTGCGAAGACGCCAGCCAGCGCCTGTTTCGCCTGTTGGAGCAGTATGGCCTGCGCCCACAAGGCGGCTGCGCGCTGTTCCAGTGGCTGATCACCGACCGCGCCGAGCTGCTACATGAGTTCATGGCCCAGCGCGGCATCCTGCTGCGCCTGTTTGTCCACGACAGCAGCCTGCGTTTTGGCCTGCCCGGGACTGACGCCGATTGGCTGCGCCTCGAACACGCCCTGACTGCCTGGAAGCAAACTTCATGACCACCCTGATGGTGCAAGGCACCACCTCCGACGCGGGCAAAAGCACCCTGGTGACCGCGCTGTGCCGCTGGGTCGTGCGCCAGGGCGTGCCGGTAGTGCCCTTCAAGCCGCAGAACATGGCGCTCAACAGTGCGGTCACGGCAGAAGGGGGCGAGATCGGCCGCGCCCAGGCCGTGCAGGCCCAGGCCGCCAACCTGGCACCGCACACCGACATGAACCCGGTGCTGCTCAAGCCCAATAGCGACACCGGCTCCCAGGTGATCATCCATGGCCATGCCGTGACCAGCATGAATGCAGTGGCCTATCACGATTACAAAGCCATCGCCATGCAGGCGGTGCTGGCCTCCCATGCGCGCCTGAGCGCGGCCTACCCGGTGGTGATGGTCGAAGGCGCAGGCTCGCCGGCCGAGATCAACCTGCGGGCCAACGACATTGCCAATATGGGGTTTGCTGAAGCGGTGGATTGCCCGGTGCTGCTGATCGCCGACATCAATCGCGGCGGGGTGTTTGCTCATCTGGTGGGCACGCTGGAGTTGCTGTCGCCGTCGGAGCAGGCGCGGGTCAAGGGCTTTATCATCAACCGCTTCCGTGGCGATATCGCCCTGCTGCAACCGGGCCTCGACTGGCTTGAGGCGCGCACCGGCAAACCGGTGGTGGGCGTGCTGCCGTACGTGATGGACCTGCACCTGGAAGCCGAGGATGGCATCGACCAGCGCCAGATCGACAAGGCCGCGCAGGTACTCAAGGTGGTGGTGCCGGTATTGCCGCGCATCAGCAACCACACCGACTTCGACCCGCTGCGCCTGCATCCCCAGGTGGATCTGCAGTTTGTCGGGCCGGGCCAGGCAATCCCCGCCGCCGACCTGATCATCTTGCCCGGCTCGAAAAGCGTGCGCAGCGACCTGGCCTATCTGCGCGCCAATGGCTGGGACCGCGCGATTGCCCGGCACTTGCGCTATGGCGGCAAAGTCCTGGGCATCTGCGGTGGCCTGCAAATGCTGGGTGAGCAGGTCCACGATCCGCTGGGCCTGGAAGGCGCGGCGGGTTCCAGCGCTGGCCTGGGCCTGCTAGCGTTCAGCACCACCCTGGAAGCCGAGAAACAATTGCGCAATGTGCGCGGCCGGCTGGTGCTGGAAGAGGCGCCGGTCAGTGGTTATGAGATCCATGCGGGCGTGACCCGAGGGCCTGCCCTGGAGGAGGCGGCGGTGCGCCTGGATGATGGCCGCAGCGACGGTGCTTGTAGCGATGATGGGCAGATCCTTGGCACTTATCTGCACGGTCTGTTCGAGACGCCCGCCGCATGCAGCGCCTTGCTGCGCTGGGCCGGTTTGCAGGATGTGCAGGAAGTCGATTACCACGGCCTGCGCGAGCGCGATATCGAGCGCCTGGCGGATTTGGTGGAGCAGCATCTGGACACTCGGTTGCTGCGCCAGTTATGTGGCATTTGAGGGCTTGACCATGTTGCAACTGATCCTCGGCGGCGCCCGCTCCGGTAAAAGCCGCCTGGCCGAACAACTCGCCAGCGACAGCGCCATGCCCGTCACCTATATCGCTACCAGCCAGCCCCTGGACGGTGAAATGAACGCGCGCGTGGCCCTGCATCGCCAGCGTCGTCCCAGCCATTGGGGGCTGATCGAGGAACCGCTGGAATTGGCGCGGGTGCTGCGTGAAAACGCTGCCCCGGGCCGTTGCCTGCTGGTCGATTGCCTGACCCTGTGGCTCACCAACCTGTTGCTGCTGGACGACCCACAGCGCCTGGGCGTCGAGCGTGAATCCCTGCTGGACTGCCTGGCGTCGCTGCCGGGGGAAATCATTTTTGTCAGCAACGAGACCGGTCTGGGTGTCGTGCCGCTGGGCGAATTGACTCGCCGCTATGTGGATGAAGCCGGTTGGCTGCATCAAGCCTTGGCCGAGCGTTGTCAGCGTGTAGTGCTGACCGTTGCGGGCCTGCCCCTGACTTTGAAAGGTACTGCGTTATGAGCCAATCCTGGTGGCTGCAACCCTGCAAGGCGCTGGACGCCACGGCCTATGAACAAGCCCTGGCCCGCCAGCAGCAACTGACCAAGCCCGCCGGGTCCCTGGGGCAACTGGAGGCGCTGGCAGTGCAACTGGCCGGGTTGCAAGGCCGGGTCAAGCCAACGGTCGAGCAGGTGTGGATCGCGATCTTTGCCGGCGACCATGGTGTGGTCGCCGAAGGCGTCTCGGCCTATCCCCAGGAAGTCACCGGGCAGATGCTGCACAACTTTGTCAGCGGCGGTGCGGCGATCAGCGTGCTGGCCCGGCAACTGGATGCACAGCTGGAAGTGGTGGACCTGGGCACCGTGACGCCAGCGCTCGACCTGCCGGGCGTGCGCCACCTGAATATCGCCCCGGGCACGGCCAATTTTGTGCTGGGCGCGGCCATGACCGAGGCCCAGGGTCAGTTGGCCCTGGCGGCGGGGCGTGACAGCGTGCAGCGGGCGATCAACGCTGGTGCGCAGCTGTTTATTGGCGGCGAGATGGGCATCGGCAACACCACTGCCGCCAGTGCACTGGCCTGCGCCTTGCTCGATTGCCAGGTCAGCGACCTGACCGGCCCCGGCACCGGCCTGAATGCCCAGGGCGTCAGCCATAAAGTGGCGGTGATCGAGCGCGCCCTGGCGTTGCATGCCGGGCAGCGGGGTGACCCGTTGCAGACCCTGTTCAACCTCGGTGGCCTGGAGATTGCGGGGTTGGTGGGGGCCTATTTGGCCTGCGCCCAGGCGGGGGTGGTAGTGCTGGTCGACGGGTTTATCTGCACCGTCGCGGCGCTGGTCGCCACGCGCCTGAACCCGTCTTGCCGGCCATGGCTGTTGTTCGGCCATCGGGGCGCCGAGCCGGGCCATCGCCATGTGTTGCAAAGCCTTGAAGCCCAGCCGCTGCTGGAACTGGGCCTGCGCCTGGGCGAGGGCAGCGGTGCGGCGCTGGCGGTGCCCCTGTTGCGCCTGGCCTGTGCGTTGCACGGGCAGATGGCGACGTTCGCAGAAGCCGCCGTGGCGGATCGCCCGGCATGACCTTGCACCTGGACCTGCTGCGCCATGGTGAAACCGAACTGGGCGGTGGTTTGCGCGGCAGCCTGGATGATGCGCTGACCGCCAAGGGTTGGGCGCAGATGCGCGAGGCGGTGCTGGCGCGCGGGCCGTGGGATCGACTGGTCAGCTCGCCGCTGCAGCGCTGCGCGCGGTTCGCTGAAGAGTTGGGCGCACGCCTGAACCTGCCGGTGAGCCTGGAACAGGATCTACAGGAGCTGCATTTCGGCGCTTGGGAAGGGCAGAGCGCGGCGCAGTTGATGGCGACCGACGCCGAGGCGCTGGGCCTGTTCTGGGCGGATCCCTATAGCTTTACGCCGCCGGATGGCGAGCCTGTCGAGGCGTTTTCCCAGCGCGTGCGCGGCGCCGTCCTACGTCTGCATCAGCTGTATGCCGGACAACGGGTGCTGCTGGTCAGCCATGGTGGCGTCATGCGTTTACTGCTGGCCCAGGCCCGTGGCTTGCCCCGTGAACAGTTGCTGAATGTCGAGGTCGGCCACGGTGGCCTGTTCAGCCTGCGGGTCGAAGCCGATGGCATGTTGAGCGAGGGCGCCTGAATGTTGCCGTTCTGGATTGCCTTGCAGTTTCTCAGCAGCTTGCCGATCCGCCTGCCGGGCATGCCGCAACCCCAGGAGCTGGGGCGCTCGCTGCTGTTTTATCCGCTGGTGGGGCTGTTGTTCGGGCTGCTGCTGTGGGGCTTGAATACGCTGTTGATGGGCGCGCCTTTGCTGTTGCATGCGGCCCTGCTGCTGACGGCCTGGGTGTTGCTCAGTGGCGGCCTGCACCTGGATGGCCTGGCGGACAGCGCTGACGCCTGGCTGGGCGGTTTTGGCGACCGCGAACGCACCTTGAGCATCATGAAAGACCCGCGCAGCGGCCCGATTGCGGTGGTGACCCTGGGCTTGGTGCTGCTGCTCAAATTCACCGCGCTGGTGGCGCTGATCGAGCAACACAATGGCGCTGCGTTGATCCTCGCGCCGTTGATCGGTCGCAGCTCGCTGCTGGCACTGTTTCTCACCACCCGCTATGTGCGCGCCGGGGGCCTGGGCCAGGCGCTGGCTGACCACTTGCCACGGATTGTCGGGCAGCAGGTATTGATCCTCAGTGGCCTGGCGTGTGTGTTGATCGGCGGTTTCAGCGGCGGGATTGCGGTGTTGCTGGCGGCCATCTGCTTTGTGGGCTTGCGGCAACTGATGATCAATCGGCTGGGCGGCACCACCGGTGATACGGCCGGCGCCTTGCTGGAGCTGCTTGAGGTAGCGGTGTTGATCGGTCTGGCTCTGTAACACTTTCTTGCATTTCCTTAATCGCGGGTATATACACGTTCCATGCTTGCCTCCCAATGTTTATGCACCAACCTGCGTCGTGCCGCCCGTGGCGTCAGCAGGCACTATGACGGCGCCCTCGATGGCTTCGGGATCAACGTCGCCCAGTATTCCTTGCTGTGTAACCTGCAGCGCCTGAACCAGCCGAGTATTTCTACCCTGGCCGATGCCATGGGCCTGGATCGCAGCACCCTGGGGCGTAACCTGCGGGTGTTGGAGGGTGAAGGCCTGGTGCGGTTGGTGGAGGGCGATGACCTGCGCAACCGTTTGGTCGTGCTCACGGAGGAAGGCAAACAGCGCCTGGCGGCCGCGTTGCCGGCCTGGGAAGCGGCGCAGCAGAAACTGATTGATAAGTTAGGCGTGCAAAAACGCGAAACCCTGTTGGCCTTGCTGGATGAACTCGCTTAAAAGCGGGCTTGTTCGAATACAAGCGGGTATATACCCGTAGCGGAGAATAATAATGACCTCGATGTGGCGTACCAGTGGCTGGATTCTTGTCGGGAGTGCGCTGATCCTGGCCCTTTCCCTGGGCGTGCGACATGGCTTTGGCCTGTTCCTGGCGCCCATGAGCGCCGAGTTCGGCTGGGGCCGTGAAACCTTTGCCTTTGCCATCGCCCTGCAGAACCTGATCTGGGGCCTGGCGCAGCCGTTTACCGGGGCCCTGGCCGACCGCTTTGGCGCGGCCAAAGTGGTGATGATCGGTGGCGTGCTGTATGCCTTGGGCCTGGTGTTCATGGGCTTGTCCGATTCGGCGTGGTCGCTGTCGTTGAGTGCCGGCTTGTTGATCGGGATCGGCCTGTCCGGTACCTCGTTCTCGGTGATCCTCGGCGTGGTCGGGCGTGCCGTGGCCCCGGAAAAACGCAGCATGGCCATGGGCATTGCCAGCGCCGCCGGGTCTTTTGGCCAGTTCGCCATGTTGCCGGGCACCCTGGGCCTGATTGGCTGGCTGGGCTGGTCCGCCGCCTTGCTGGTGCTGGGCCTGCTGGTGGCGCTGATCGTGCCGCTGGTGACAATGATCAAGGACCGCCCGCTGCCGGTGGTGGCAGGCCAGCAAACCCTGCGCGAGGCCCTGCACGAAGCCTGTTCCCATTCCGGGTTCTGGTTGCTGGCCTTTGGCTTTTTTGTCTGCGGATTCCAGGTGGTGTTTATCGGTGTGCACTTGCCGGCCTACCTGGTGGACCAGCATCTGCCGGCGACCGTCGGCACCACGGTGCTGGCGCTGATCGGCCTGTTCAACATCTTCGGCACCTACACCGCAGGCTGGCTCGGCGGGCGGATGTCCAAGCCACGTTTGCTTACCGCGTTGTACCTGCTGCGGGCGGTGGTGATCGTGTTGTTCCTGTGGGCGCCGGTGACGCAAATGAGTGCCTACCTGTTCGGCATGGCCATGGGCTTTTTGTGGCTGTCGACCGTGCCGCTGACCAATGGCACCGTGGCGACCTTGTTTGGCGTAAGAAACCTGTCGATGCTGGGTGGGATCGTGTTCCTGTTCCATCAGTTGGGCTCGTTCCTCGGCGGCTGGCTGGGGGGCGTGGTCTATGATCGAACCGGTAGCTACGATTTGATCTGGCAGGTGGCGATCGTCTTGAGCCTGGTCGCGGCCGCCCTTAACTGGCCTGTGCGTGAGCGACCTGTGGCCAGGTTGCAAGCGCAGATGGGGGTTGCATGAACTCGATCGGGTACTGGGTTAGCGCAGCCGGCCTGCTGACGTTGTTGTTGCTGGCCTGGTGGGGCTGGCAGCGCAGCGGGCTGGCGTTGATGCAACTGGGTATGTCGATCTGTTAAGTTGCTTGCCTGACTTTGTCCAAGGACACCCCACATGTTAATGCGTTGGCTTGCAGTACCCGCCCTGATGATGGCCTTTGGTGGTGTCGCCATGGCCGCCGATTGCCCGACGTTGCTTGAAGGCCAATTGCCGAAGTTGCGCGCCAAGGAATCCATCGATCTGTGCCAGCGCTTTGCCGGCAAGCCTCTGGTGATCGTCAATACCGCCAGCTTTTGTGGGTTCGCCCCGCAGTTCAAGGGCCTGGAGGCGTTGTATCAGCGCTACAAGGGCGATGGCCTGGAAGTGATTGGCGTGCCTTCCGATGACTTCAAGCAGGAAGCCAAGACGGGCGAGGAGACCGCCAAGGTCTGCTACGTGAATTACGGCGTGACCTTCACCATGACCGAGCCACAGAAGGTCAGGGGCCCTGATGCGGTACACCTGTTCAAGGTCCTGGCCGAACAAAGCAACGCGCCGAAATGGAATTTCTACAAGTACGTGGTAGATCGCCAGGGCAAGGTGATCGCCAGCTTCTCCAGCCTGACCAAGCCGGACAGCCCGGAGCTGATCGAGGCTGTGGAGCAGGCGCTGGCGTCCAAGCCCTGATTATCGGCCACTAAAAAGCCCCGCCTCCTGTGCAGGAGAGCGGGGCTTTTTTATGCAGCGTTGGATCAGAACTTGTACGTCATGCCCAGGCCAAAACCGTTGGCGCTGTTTTCATATTTGGCGTTGTACGTCTGGCCCAGCTTGTTGTGGCTGTTGACCTTGATGTCTTCTTCCTGGAGGTACGAGTAAGCCAGGTCGATGGTCATGTTATCCATGACCGCGTAGCCCAGGCCAACACTGAAGATTGTCCGGTCGCCGGTAGGGATACGTGGCGAACGATTAGTGTTGTTGGTAGGCGACTGGTCGAAAGTCAGGCCGGTCCGCAGGACCACTTGCTTGGTCAACTGGTACGAGGTACCGACTGCGTAAGCCCAGGTGTCGTGCCAGTTCTGTTCTTCCGTGATGGTGCCCACCAGCTGTGGTGCTGCACCGCCGCCGTTGCCCGCAGTGACACCTTCGTTGTTGACGGTGATGTCTTTCAGGCGGCTCCAGCGTGTCCAGGTCGCACCGGCATACAGCTTCCAGGCATCGCTCATGTCCTGGGTCACCGACAGGTCCCAGGATTCAGGGGTGTCGATCTTCAGCGAAGCGTCGTAGCGGTTGCCGCGCAGCAACTGGCCTGGAACGCCGGTGCCTGGGGACACTTCGGTGTGGCCTTCGAGCTTGTACTTCACTTTCGAGTGGTAGGTCAGGCCCACGCGAGTGGTGTCGGTGGCTTGTACCAGCACGCCAACGTTAAAGCCCAGGGCGGTATCGTCACCCTTGATCTTGATGTTGTTGACGGCGTTAGGCACTTGCGGCAGCGAAACATCCGACTCCAGCGTACCGGCGATGCGGTTGAAGGTCGGACCGAAACCTACGGACACCCGGTCGTTGAAGGCATAGCTGACAGTTGGCTGGAAGGTAATGACCTTCACTTCGCTCTTGCTGCCAAAGCCGCGACCCTGGAAGCCACGTTCGTAGTCAGTGACCAGGCCGAACGGTGCATAGACGCCGAAACCGACTGCCCACTGCTCGTTGAGTTTGTTGGTGTAAAAGCCGAACGGCACGGCAGTGAAAGGCACCATATCGCCTTTGTTGCTACCGGAAGTGTTGGTGTTGCCGCTGACCTGGCTGATATTGGTCGTGGCATCAATCGCTGCAACACCGCCTGTGACTTGCTGGCCTTCAAGGCGAGCCATACCGGCAGGGTTGCCAAAAACAGTGCTTGCATCATCGGCAGAAGAAGAACGGCCTGCGAAACCGGTACCCATCCCGCTAACACTCTGTTCGTTGAGGGCAAAGCCGCTTGCGAACAGTTGGGAAGAGGCCATGGCAACGGCGAGGCTAAGTGTGGTCTTGAGCATTACTTTTTTCATTATTAGAACTCCGTGGTGATCACCGCTGCGGAAAGTATCAATAAAATTAACTTAGCGCTATAGGCTGTAATGTAGGAGATAGAGCGGTTTTGTAGGACAATCCGACCAAAATTGCCGCTTTTTGCCGAATCTTGCAAAGTGCCCGATCAGCAGGCGACCTGATTCATTGGGTTTACACAGGTTTGCCAGGCCTGGGTGTAATCGCGCAGCCGACCCTGGGGGTGAAATATTTCTTTCCAGATACGCGCCATGGCCAGCAGGTCGTCGGGTTGGGGCAGCTCGGGGCGATGTTGTTCCACCAGCAACCAGGCGATGGCGGTGGCGTAACGCAGGTTAACCGCCAGCTCCAGCTGCGGCCCGCTAAGGAAGGCATGCTGGCTGGCGAGGCCGCGCACAAGGCTGGCACGCTCGGGGTCCAGGGCCAGGTAGTTGTCCCACAGGGCTCTGTGACGCGGTTCGGTGATGCGATACAGGCCGTGGCCGCGCCGGTCGTGCAAGGCAGAACCCAGTTCCGATTGGCTGGCGGCAACTCCCAGCAGCAGGGTTTCTGCTGTCTGGCTGTGGCGACCGAGGTAAATCAGCGTGGGTCGGATCACATAACGACACAATTCGCCGGCGGCAATGCCCATAAAACCCTCGAAACCTTGAAAGTGGTCGACGAGGCCTGAGAAGGGGGGCTTGGCAGCGGTGAATCGGATCTCAGGCTCGCCGGAGGCGGATCATGCCGCCTGAGTTGAAGTGTAGTGTCAGATTCACGACGTAAAGGACTGTTTTTAAAATATTTCCGGCCGGTGGTTATAAGCGTTATATCTGTTTGGCCTAAAGGGAACTGCTGAAAAACCGAATCGCGGGCAATAAAAAACCCTGCCTTGCGGGCAGGGTTTTCGATGTTCAGCGTCGGGTCAATCAGGCAACCAGGGCCTGACGGGTACGCTCGATCACGGCCTGCAGCGGTTCTGCGCTGGAGTATTGATCGGGGTACAGGCGTTCGCTGTGACGAGCGATACCGTGTTCGTTGACCAGGGTGAAGCTGAAGCAGCCTTTGCGAGCGGCCATGATCAGGCAGTTCATTGGGGCAAAAGCATTGGTGAGGGTGCGAATGGCATCCTGAGTATGGATTTGAGTGGACATATTATTGGTGTTCCTACAAATGACACGGATAAGATCCGTGCAACGTTAAAACGTTCCAGTGACGCTGATCACCATTGATCATGCGAAGAACCCGACTGGAACAAAGCAGCCAGTTTGAAGCGCTAAATAGTTTGGCGCGCTTGGGCTGGCAGGTAGGTACTTAGGAGGGCAGGCAACACAACAGGGGCAAAGGTTCTGGGCCCAGGGTGCAGATCCTGATCAATTTGCAGGTTGGTTCGGTCAGAGTATGGAAACTTCGCGACACCCTTTGCATTGTTCAAAGGCAGTGTCGTCGCAAGTGATACCTGGAAACCATCGAGGTGGTCGATCCCATCAAGATTGACAGAACTTCTCTTTAGGGAAGCTACATCGCGGGGATTTGTTCGACCAGAATTGACTTTCAGCTTGGTACTAACGCCGCAGATAGTAATGGCTTGAAACAGGCAAAGCAAGTGTGTTAGCCAAAATACTTTACTGGGGGCCAGGCCTCGGTCCGGGCTAGTGTGTCACCGGCGTAACGTTTTGCGCCGTGTGAGGGTGGGGATATAACCGCCAGGCAGGTAGTTGTGCACATTGGTTGCGCAGTGTGTCACCAGGATGGTGCGCGGCCGGATTGGCCCACGAATGCCTGCATCGAAAATTTAAGTCAATGAAAAACCTGGCTTTTTTTTATTGGTGAAAAAATCGTCAGTTTAAGCGCGGCCCCCATTCCATGGGCCTTTGCGCGAGTTAAAGCACGGTTGTCCACTGAGTTATCCACAGCTTCTGTGGATTGTCCCGAGCGCTTGCTCTAGAACGGGCGTGCAGGGTTTTTTCAGCTTTACCCGTACGAAAAAAGGAGTAGAGTGGCGCGCCTTCCGTTCTGCCCTACAGTGCTTTATGAAGTTTCGCTCAGTATCACCTTCTGTTACCGACAACCCTGCTAGTGTTACCCCGCCCAAGCGTTTCTCCTTGAAGGTCGCCTTGTGGCTGCTGGATAGCCCGCGCATCGGCGATAACCCCAATATCAAGCATTTCGCCGGACGTTTGCTCAAGCAGCCGGCTCGTGAAGGTGTGGTCGTGGCACAGAGCCGCCTGGGCCTGTTGATGTGTCGCGAGTGCGGCAATGCCCGGGACCGCCGCATCGGCCATGACCTCCTGCGCCAGGCCGCCCGTGCCGGCGACGTGGGCGCCCAGCGTGAATTGGGTCAGCTCAAAGACTGAGCTGTCCACGAAGCGCCTGCTTGGTTAACCTTCCTCTTTTACCGTAATGGCAGGAATGGCTATGGCTTTTGACTGGACCAGTGTGGCACTGGGCCTCGCCGCTGCGGCGTTGCCTCTATCGGTCCTGTGCTGGCAGATCCAGCGCCGCCTGAACGCACGCCGCACCGGTTGGGAACTGCTGGAAGAGCGCCTGGCCACTGCGCAACTGGCCCAGGAAGGCCTGGCCGCGCAACTGGACGCCAGCCGCGACGAGATCAGCGACCTGAGCCAGGCCAATGCGGCCAAGCAGGCGGATCTGGCAGCGGTACGCCGGGAAGTCGAGTTGCTGCAAATCGATCGCGATAACGCGCGGGATGCGGCCCACGCCTGGAACATCGAGCGCTCCGCCAAGGAAGGTGAGCTACGCCGCCTGGATGCCTTGTCGGCCTCCCTGCGCGCCGAACTGCGCGAGCAGCAGGACAGCCATCAACAACGCCTCAACGACCTGCAAGGCTCGCGGGATGAACTGCGTGCGCAGTTCGCCGAGCTGGCCGGGAAAATCTTCGATGAGCGTGAGCAGCGGTTTGCCGAAACCAGCCAGCAGCGTCTGGGGCAATTGCTTGACCCGTTGAAGGAACGCATCCAGTCGTTCGAAAAGCGCGTGGAAGAAAGCTATCAGAATGAAGCGCGCGAGCGTTTTTCCCTGGGCAAGGAGCTGGAGCGCCTGCAGCAATTGAACCTGCGCCTGTCGGACGAAGCCACCAACCTGACCCGCGCCCTTAAGGGACAGAAGACCCAGGGCAACTGGGGCGAACTGATTCTGGAGCGCGTGCTGGAACATGCCGGCCTGGAGAAAGGCCGTGAGTACCAGACCCAGGTCAGCCTCAAGGGCCCGGATGGCGAGCGTTTCCAGCCGGACGTGCTAATCATGTTGCCGGGCGACAAGCAGGTGGTGGTGGACTCCAAGGTCAGCCTGACCGCCTATCAGCAGTACGTGGCGGCCGATGACGAGGTGATCGGCCAGGCCGCCCTCAAGCAGCATGTGCTGTCGTTGCGCAATCATGTCAAAGGCTTGGCCGGCAAGGACTATAAGCGCCTGGAAGGCCTGCACAGCCTGGATTTCGTGTTGTTGTTCGTACCCATCGAGGCGGCGTTTTCGGCCGCGTTGCAGGCCGAGCCGAACCTATTCCAGGAGGCCTTCGACCGCCATATCGTGATCGTCAGCCCGACCACCTTGCTGGCAACCCTGCGGGTGATCGACAGCCTGTGGAAGCAGGAGCGGCAAAGCCAGAACGCCCGGGAAATCGCCGAACGCGCCGGCTGGCTGTACGACAAGTTCGTGCTGTTTATCCAGGACCTGGATGAAGTCGGCAATCGATTACAGCAGTTGGATAAGGCTTACAGTGCTGCGCGCAACAAGCTCACAGATGGTCGCGGCAATCTGGTCAGCCGGGTGGAGCAACTCAAGCTGCTGGGCGCGCGGGCCAGTAAAGGCTTGCCTGCCGATCTGTTGGAAAAAGCGATGACTGACGAAGATGGCGTCGCCCAGCTACCTGACTAAACACAGAACTCTATGTGGGAGCGGGCTTGCTCGCGAAAGCAGTGGGTCAGTCGACATCAATGTTTGCTGGGCCGACGTCTTCGCGGCGATGCGGCGATCCGACAAGCCCGCTCCCACAGGGGGGGGGCTCGTTCACTTAACTGAACGGCATTACGGCAAGCCAGCACCCGCACGTTACAACGGCAAATGCCGGTTCAGCAGTGCGCGCAACGCCGCCGGTTTTACCGGCTTGGCCAGGTAATCCAACCCCGCTGCATGTACCTCGGCCACCATCTCCGGACGGCCATCGGCGCTGATCACCACCCCAGGAATCGGCTCCGCCAATTGCGCGCGCAGCCAGCCCATCAACTCCGTGCCGGTCTCGCCGTGGTCCAGGTGGTAATCCACCAATGCCAATTGCGGGCGCATGCCCTCGGCCAGCAACGCCGCGCATTGCGCCTGGTCGCGTGCGGTCCAGACCTGGCAGCCCCAACGACTCAACAGGCTGCGCATGCCAATCAGGATGCTGTCTTCGTTGTCCACGCACAGCACCTGGGCGCCGCTCAGTGGCAGGCCCTTGTCCGGTGTGGCCTGCACCTGCAAGCTGGTCTGTGCCTTGGCCAGCGGCACACTGACGCTGAACACGCTGCCTTTGCCTGGCCATGAGCGCACGCGCAAGCGGTGACCGAGCACGCGGCACAGCCCGTCGGCAATGGCCAGGCCAAGCCCCAGGCCCTTTTCGGCACGGGTCTGGTGGCTGTCCAGGCGCTTGAACTCTTCGAAGATCACTTTCTGTTTATCCAGCGGGATGCCCGGGCCACGGTCCCACACCTCCAAGCGCAGTTCGCCGCGACGCCGTCTTACACCCAGCAGTACCGGGCCGTGGGCATAGCGAAAAGCGTTGGTCAGGAAATTCTGCAGGATTCGCCGCAGCAGCTTGATATCACTGTCGATGCGCAAGCGGCTGCCGCGCAGGCGGAAACTCAAGCCTTGCTCCTGGGCCAGCACCTTGAACTCCGCGCCCAGGGCGTCGAACAGTTCACTCAAGGCAAACGGCTGGCGCTGAGGGTTGATCTTGCCGTTTTCCAGGCGGGAGATATCCAGCAAGTCGCTGATTAGGTCTTCGGCCGAGCGCAGCGAACTGTCCAAGTGCTGCACCAGTTGCCGGGCCTCGCCGGATAAGCCTTCGCTCTGGTGGGAGAGGGCGGCCGAGAACAGTCGCGCCGCGTTCAACGGTTGCATCAGGTCGTGACTGACGGCGGCGAGGAAGCGGGTTTTCGACTGGTTTGCCGACTCGGCCACGCCCTTGGCATCGGTCAGGGCCACATTCAGTTGCGACAGTTCATGGGTGCGCTCGGTGACCCGCTGTTCCAGGCCTTCATTGGCCTCGGTCAGAGCCTGCTCGGCCTCGCGGAACGCAGTAATGTCAGTAAAACTCATGACAAACCCACCGCCCGGCATCGGGTTGCCGATCAACTCGATCACCCGGCCGTTGGGAAACAGCCGTTCCGACGTATGTGCCCGGCCCTGGCGCATCCAGTGCAGGCGCCGCGCCACGTGGACTTCGGCCTCACCCGGGCCGCACAGCCCGCGCTCGGCGTTGTAGCGAATAATGTCGGCAATCGGCCGGCCGACGCTGATCAGGCCGTCGGGATAGTTGAACAGTTCCAGATAGCGACGGTTCCAGGCCACCAGCTTGAGGGACTGATCCACCACACTGATGCCCTGGGTGATGTTCTCGATGGCGCCTTGCAACAGCGCCCGGTTGAACTGCAGCACTTCGGAGGCTTCGTCTGCGATACGGACTACGTCCTCTAGCTGCATTTCGCGGCCTTCAATGGCCGCTTTCACCACCGCCCGTGTGGATGAGGCGCCGAGCACGCCAGCCAGCAGTCGTTCGGTGTGGGCAATCCAGTCGTTGTCGGCGTTCTGGTTGGGGTTAAAGCCTTTGCCTTGGCGATAGGCGAAGCGGATGAAGCTCTGCTGCGCGCGTTCCTCGCCAACAAACCGCGCGGCCAGGCTCAACAGGTCATTGATCTGCACCGACAGCATGGAGCGGGCGCTGGCGCGCTGGCTGGTTTCCTGGCCGATAAAGCGCCCGGCCTGCCAATGCTCCGACACCCGTGTACGCGACAGCACCGAGACCCAGGCAAACAGGGTGAAGTTACCGGCCAAAGACAGCACCACACCCTGGGTCAGTGGCGTGATCGGCAGCCCCAGCGGGTTGCCGTGCAGCCAGGCCAGGCCCGGGAAGATATTCAGCGACCAGCCCAGGCTATGGGCGGCAATCGGCAACACCAGGGTGTAGAACCACAGGAAGGTGCCTGCCGCCAGGCCGGCAAACACGCCGCGTCGGTTGGCTTGCTTCCAGTACAGTGCGCCGAGCATCGCCGGTGCCAGTTGGGTCACCGCAGCAAAGGCGATCTGGCCGATGGTCGCCAGGCTGGCGGTGGAACCGAGCAGGCGGTAACTGACATAGGCCAGCAGCAGGATAATCACGATGCTGACCCGGCGTACCGAGAGCATCCAGTGGCGGAAGACTTCGAACGGGCGCTCGGCGTTGGTGCGGCGCAGCAGCCAGGGCAGCAACATATCGTTGGAAACCATGGTCGACAGCGCCACACTGGCCACGATGACCATGCCGGTCGCCGCCGAAGCGCCGCCGATAAACGCCAGTAGCGCCAGGGCCGGATGGGCTTCGGCCAGGGGCAGGCTGATCACGTAGGAGTCCGGCAGCACCGAGCCGGGCAGCAGCATTTTGCCGCCCAGGGCAATCGGCACCACAAACAGCGCAGCCAGCACCAGGTACGCGGGGAACACCCACTTGGCCAGACGCAGGTCCTGGGGCTCGATGTTCTCCACCACGGTGACGTGGAACTGGCGGGGCAGGCAGATGATCGCCATCATCGCCACGCCGGTCTGCACCACCATCGACGGCCAGTTGACGGTCTCTTTCCAGTACTCCTCCAGCCTCGGCGCGAGCATGGCCTGGCTGAACAGATCGTTGAAACCGTCGTACAGGCCGTAGGTAACAAACGCACCGACGGCGAGAAACGCGAACAGCTTGACCAGGGATTCGAAGGCAATCGCCAGCACCATGCCACGGTGGTGCTCCGTGGCGTCGAGGTTGCGGGTACCGAATACGATGGTGAACAGTGCCAGCACCAGGGACACGATCAGGGCGGTGTCCTGGGCCCGCGTGCCGGTGGCATCGGCACCGGCGCCAATCAGCAGGTTGACCCCCAGCACGATGCCTTTGAGTTGCAGGGCAATATAAGGCAGCACGCCGACCAGGCAGATCAGCGCCACGACCACCGCCAGGGACTGGGATTTGCCATAGCGCGCAGCGATAAAGTCAGCGATGGAGGTAATGTTTTCCTGCTTGCTGATCAGAATCATCTTTTGCAGGACCCAGGGTGCCAGCACCAGGAGCAGGACGGGTCCCAGGTAGATCGGTAAAAATGCCCACAGCTGTTCAGCAGCCTGGCCCACAGCGCCGAAGAAGGTCCAACTGGTGCAGTACACCGCCAGCGACAGGCTATACACCCACGCGCGCACCCGTGGCGGCAGCGGCGCGCGGCGGCGGTCACCGTAGAAGGCGATGGCAAACATAATGGCCATGTAGGCCAGGGCAACGGCGGCGATCAGCCCGCTGGACAGCGTCATGAGTACTCCGGACATAAGAACACCCGGGCATTCCAGGCCCGGGGCGACAGTCTCGCATGATGGCCGGGGTTAGTCAGTGTCGACGAAGGTCGTGTAGGGGCGGTTCCTACGAACGTGGAGGTAGGGTCTTCTGACGCAGGATGTAGATCGTCACCAGCACCGCACTGGTCAACATGAACCCGCGTGCCCAGGGCAATGGCACCAGGTAGCAGGACAGGCCGATGCTCAGCCACATCAGGCCGATGGCGTACACCTTGCCTTTTAATGGAATGCCGTTGCCGTCCAGGTAGTCGCGAATCCACGGACCAAGGCGCGGGTGATTCACCAGCCAGTCATAGAAACGCGGGGAGCTGCGGGCAAAGCAGCCGGCAGCCAGGAGCAGGAAGGGGGTGGTCGGCAAGACCGGCAGGAAGATCCCGATCACCCCGAGTGCGACGCTCAACCAGCCAATGGCCAGCAGCACGTAGCGCACAATCGGGGAGCGGTTGCCCATGGGCGCCACGGGCGGGGTACTCAGTGGTGGCGAGGCTTGAGGATCGCCGGTTTTTCGTCGGGGGCGTTGCACAGCAGGTACAGGGCGGTCAGTGCTTCCGGGATCTGTACGATCATGTCGTCCATCAGGTTGGCGTCGCTGGCGATATCGGCGAACTCAGGCTGGTCGTCGAACAGGCCGGAACCGACCATGATCGGCAGCAGCATTTCGCTGACTTCTTCCTCGGCGGTTTCGAACCAGGCCGCTTCACGCAGGAACACACCTTCCATGAAGCCAATGCACCAGCCGCGCAGGTCGGAGTCGTCGGGCTCTTCGCCGAGGTCGAGGTCGCAGGGCAGCTCGAACTCCTCATCGGACGCCAATTGGCGTGAGATGTGCGCCTTGAGCTGGAGCAGGGTTTCTTCGATCTCGGTGCGCTGGGCCTCATCCTTGTAGTGCGGCTCTTCGGCGAACAGGGCGTCGATCCATTCACGATCAGGCACAGGTTCGGAGCAGATCGACAGCGCAGTCAGGTAGCCGTGGGCGGCCACGTAGTCCAGCGCCTCGTCATGCAGCTCATCGGCATCGAGGAAGGCTTGCAGGCGGTTTAGTTGCTCAGCGAAGGACATTGAAAGACTACCTTGGGAATAAACGATGCTGAATTCTAGGCCTTCTTGAGCGTGCAGGCCAGCCGCACGGCATATTTGCAAGGTTTTCAGATGGGCCGCTATTCGTCAGTGGCACCCTTTGCCGGAGAGCGCTCGGGTATACTGCCGCGTTTTGTGATGCCCCTGCAGGCCGGATGCGGTTGCGGGAAAAGTTCGCTTACGGATTATTTCCCGGCCAGGCGCGCTTTTTCAGCCAGCCTGTACAGAGGGATTTCGGTGGAATTTGGAGTTTTTCATGCTTGAACAGGCTCAACGCGTCCTCAAGGACATCTTCGGCTACGACAGCTTTCGTGGCCGCCAGGGTGCGATCATTGAGCGCGTGGCCAGCGGCGGTGATGCCCTGGTCCTGATGCCTACCGGTGGCGGCAAGTCGTTGTGCTTCCAGGTGCCGGCATTGTTGCGTGAAGGGCTGGCGGTAGTGGTCTCGCCGTTGATCGCGCTGATGGACGATCAAGTGGCCACCCTGGAAGAGTTGGGCGTCGCCGCCGCCGCGTTGAACTCTACCCTGAGTGCCGAACAGCAACGCGACCTGGCGGCGCGGATCCGCCGTGGCGAAGTGAAGATGCTCTACCTGGCGCCCGAGCGTCTGGTCCAGCCGCGGATGCTGGCATTCCTGCAGAGCCTGGAAATCTCCCTGTTCGCTATCGACGAGGCCCACTGTGTATCCCAGTGGGGCCACGATTTCCGCCGTGAATACCTGCAATTGGGGCAACTGGCCGAACTGTTCCCCAATGTGCCGCGCATCGCCCTGACCGCCACGGCCGACAAGCGCACCCGCGAGGAAATCGTCGAGCGCCTGCACCTGCAGAACGCCGAGCGTTTTCTCTCCAGCTTCGACCGTCCCAACATTTTTTACCGCATCGTGCCCAAGGAACAGCCACGCAAGCAGTTGCTGGCGTTCCTCTCCGAGCGGCGCAGCGATGCCGGGATCGTCTACTGCCTGTCGCGCAAGAAGGTCGATGAAGTGGCGGCGTTCCTGTGTGAGCAGGGCTATCCCGCGCTGCCTTACCATGCCGGCCTGCCCAACGAGTTGCGGGCCTATCATCAGAAGCGCTTCCTTAACGAGGAAGGCCTGATCATGGTGGCGACCATTGCGTTTGGCATGGGCATCGACAAATCCAACGTGCGCTTCGTGGCCCATATGGACCTGCCAAAGTCCCTTGAGGCGTACTACCAGGAAACTGGGCGTGCCGGTCGCGATGGCCTGCCGGCGGATGCCTGGATGGTCTACGGCCTGCAGGATGTGGTGATGCTCAAGCAGATGCTGCAGAACTCCGAAGGCGATGAGCGCCACAAGCGCCTGGAGCAGCACAAGCTCGACGCCATGCTGTCGCTGTGCGAAGAAACCCGCTGCCGTCGTCAGACCTTGCTCGCCTATTTCGACGAAGACATGCCCCAGCCCTGTGGGCATTGCGACAACTGTGTGGACGGCGTGCAGACCTGGGACGCTACCGAGCCGGCGCGCCAAGGCTTGTCGGCGATCTTCCGGACCGGCCAGCGTTATGGCGTCGGCCATCTGGTGGATGTACTGCTGGGCAAGGACAACGAAAAAATCCGCAGCTTTGGCCATCAGCACCTATCGGTGTACGGCGTAGGCAAGGCGCGGGCTGAAGGCGAATGGCGCTCGCTGTTCCGCCAGATGGTGGCACGCGGCCTGGTGGATATCGACCTGGAAGGCTACGGCGGCCTGCGCCTGAACGACAGTTGCCGGCCACTGCTCAAGGGCGAGGTCAGCCTGGAGCTGCGCCGCGACCTCAAGCCGCAGACCACTGCCAAATCCAGCAGTACCAGCCAGGCCAGCCAACTGGTGCGGGGCGAAGAGCGCGAACAGTGGGAAGCCCTGCGTGCCTTGCGCCGCAAGCTGGCGCAAGAGCACAGCGTGCCGCCCTACGTCATCTTCCCCGACTCCACGTTGCTGGAGATGTTGCGCGAGCAACCGACCACCATGGCCGAAATGGCCCGGGTCAGTGGCGTCGGCGCGCGCAAGCTTGAGCGTTATGGCCAGGCCTTCCTGGAAGTCCTTGGTGGCCAGGCCGAGGCACCCAAGGAAATCGCCGATATCCGCCACGAACTGATCAGCCTGGCCCGCGCCGGCATGACCCCGATCCAGATCGCCGGGCAGTTGCAGTGTTCGGAAAAAAACGTCTACACCTTGCTGGCCGAGTCCATTGGAAAACAGCAATTGTCCCTGGAGCAGGCCCTGGATCTGCCGGAAGATTTGCTGGGTGAAATCCAGGATGCGTTTCTCGACGGCGAGGGCGAGTTGCCACCGGTGTCCGACATCGGGCCGCTGTTCACCGGGCGAGTGCCGGAGGGTGTTTTGTACTGTGTGCGGGCCGCTTTGCAGTCGGAATTCGAGATTTGATGCGCCAATTACGACAATGTAACGAATCAGTACATTGCAAGCCTTGCCTACTGTCATAGGTCATGCTTAGCTGACTAATAATTAGCCACACTTTATTTTCAGTCTAATCCATGAGTTTTTTATGCCGTTAACCGATCAACACCGTTTTGGCATGCAGTTGGCGCAAATGTCCCGTGGCTGGCGCGCCGAACTGGATCGCCGCCTGGCTGGGCTGGGGTTGTCCCAGGCGCGCTGGCTGGTGCTGCTGCATCTGGCCCGCTTTGAAGAAGCACCGACCCAGCGTGAGCTGGCCCAGAGTGTCGGGGTGGAAGGGCCTACATTGGCGCGCCTGCTCGACAGCCTGGAGAGCCAGGGCCTGGTGCAACGCCAGGCTGTGCTGGAAGACCGGCGTGCCAAGCGCATTGTGTTGTGTGATCCAGCAAGGCCGTTGATCGATCAAATCGAGACCATTGCCACGGCTTTGCGCCAGGAGCTGTTTGTGGGGGTCGATGAAGAAGAGATGCGGGTGTGCATGCGTGTGCATGGGCATATTCTGGCGAACCTGGAAAAGACCTGATCCGATTACGCCGCTGATCAAAATGTGGGAGCGGGCTTGCTCGCGAAAGAGGTGTGTCAGTCAATGTATCCGGTGACTGAACCACTGCTTTCGCGAGCAAGCCCGCTCCCACACAAGCCTGCTCCACCTCGGATAAGCGTCGTTGTTAGAACGTCTGCCCAAGATTCAGATACACCGCCTTCTGATTGTCATCATTAAACCCATAGCTGAAGTTCAACGGCCCCAGCGGTGTATCAAACCCGAGGAAGATGCTCGCGGCATTGATATAGCCACTGTCGAACTCATTGTCGTTGTTCCACGCCCGCCCGCGTTCCAGGGAGGCGCCCAGGTACAGCGGGAAGTCCAACGGCAAGTAGGAGCGTGGGGTGAGGCGGCGGTAGTAGACCGCGCGCATCAGGCTGACGTTCTGCCCGGAAATCGCATCCTGGCGGAACCCTGACAGCTGCCGCGCACCGCCCAGCAGGAAGCTGGAAATCACCACGTCGGAATCATCCAGGGTGCGCCCGTAGCGCCCGCCCAGTACCAGGGTGTCCGGGCCGTGGCTCATGGCCTTGTCCAGCTTGAACTCCCATTGCCGGTAGCGCTGGTCGGAGCCCAGGCCCGGTTCGAATTCGCGGTAGGCCAGGCCAATATCTTCACCGGTATGGGGGAAGTACACGTTGTCCAGGGAGTCGAAGGAGTACTTCAGTTCATAGAAACCCTCGTTGAAGCTCACGCTGGGCAAGTCGCGGTCGCCGATGCGCACATCGGCCTTGCCCCAGGCTTCGCCGACGCCGAAGCGGATTTCGCCGCTGTTGCCGATCTGCCGGCCAACGTTCAGGCCAAACCCGTAGCGCTCCAGACGGTATTCGGAGATCGGGTCGTTATCCAGGATCAGTTCGACGTTCTGCGCCTGCGCGCTGATATAGGGTGCGACGAAGTAACGTGAGCCGGTATCCATCGGCTGGTAGAACTCACTGTACAGCTCCTGTCGATCGCCGATCTGCACCCTGGTGAGCCATTCGGCGCCAAGGCGGTTGATGCCGTTGACACGGTAGCTGGCGCCGAGGTTGAACGCGCTGTCGCCGCGCATGTCATCGGACAGGTTGAGCCCCAGGCGCAGGTAGTCGGTGCCGCTGCGTTTGCCGCGCGCGCTGATGACCAGGGTGTTGTCCGGGCCTTTTTTCACCACGCGGTATTGCACCTGCTCGAAGTAATCCAGGCCGTATAGGGTGCCCATGTCCGATTGCAGGCGGGCCAGGTTCAGCGGCTCGCCAATAGGTTGGCGGATGTAGTAGCGGATCACGTCGTCGCCGACTTTCGAGTCGTTCTCCACCTTGATCGCGGTAATTGTCGGGTTGCGCTGGCCTGGGGTGCGGGCGGCGGTCAGTTCGGCGTCCACCGACCCGGTTGGGCGCAGGCGTGCCAGGCGGGTATCCAGGGCCCTCGTGGCGCGGTAGCCGGCGTCGATCATGTCCTTGGCGCGGCCAAAATCGGTCACGCCATATGCGGCCAAGGGTGGCTGGATCAGCACGTCGCCTGGGTGCAGGGCCTTGAGTTGCTCCTCGGAGTTGCGGCGGGTCATCAGGGTGATGGACTGGTTGAGCACATCCACCACCGTCGCCAGTTGCTTGCGGTTGCGCAACGGCGTGCCGATATCCACCACGATGGCGATATCGACTCCCATCTCCCGCGCCACATCCAGGGGGATGTTATCGGTCATGCCGCCATCCACCAGCAGCCGGCCGTCCAGTTCCACCGGGGCGAACACTGCGGGGATCGACATGCTGGCGCGAATCACCTGAGGCAGATGGCCCTTGCGAAACACCACTTTCTCGCCGCTGGTGATGTCGGTGGCCACCGCGCGAAAGGGAATCGGCAGCTTGTCGAAGTCGCGGGTATTGCTGCTGTGGGCGAACATGCTCTCGAGCAGCAGCGCCAGGTTCTGGCCTTGGATCACGCCCAGGGGCAGGCCCAGGCTGCCGTCGTCGCGAAAGCTCAGTTTCTGCTTGATCAGGAAGTCCCGGTCATCCTGCTTGCGCCGGAACGGCACGTCTTCCCTGGGCGGGGCGTCGGACAGCGCCAATTGCCAGTCGATGCTCAGTGCCAGTTTTTCCAGTTCGTCGATCTTGTAGCCCGACGCGTACAGCCCGCCAATCACCGCGCCCATGCTGGTGCCGGCAATCGCATCGATGTGGATGCCTTGCTCTTCGAGGGCCTTGAGCACGCCGATGTGCGCCAGGCCACGGGCGGCGCCGCCGGAAAGCACCAGGCCGATTTTCGGGCGTGGGGCTTCAACGGCTTGGGCAAGGACAGGGAGCAGGCACAGCAGCAGGCAGGACAACAGGCGGCGCATCATCAATCTCGGGGCTGGGCGGCAAAGGCCGGTATTATAGCCATCCGATCCACCTGTCTCGTCATCTCAGGAGTTCTTCATTTTATGTCCGCATCCAAGCCCGAGATTGTCATCACCTATTGCACCCAATGTCAGTGGCTGCTGCGCGCCGCGTGGCTGGCCCAGGAACTGCTGAGCACCTTTGCCGACGACCTCGGCAAAGTCGCCCTGGAGCCGGCGACCGGCGGGGCGTTTCGCATCACCTGCGACGGCGTACAGATCTGGGAGCGCAAGGCCGATGGCGGTTTCCCGGAGGCCAAGGTGCTCAAGCAGCGGGTACGCGACCAGATCGCCCCAGAACGGGACCTGGGGCACAACGACCGGACTTCTTAGGCGACACTGCCGGCGCATGGCCGGCAGTGTGGGGTGGTTTATTTGGCAGCCATTTTATTCTTGATCCAGCCGACGACAAACGTCAGCACCAGGCCGCCGACACCGCCGCCGACGATATTGCTGCCCACGGCGGCAACATCCAGCGCGCCACCCGCTGGCATGCCAGTGATCGCCGCGACGATCTGCCCCAGCACCAGGCCGCCGACGCCACCGACCACCGTATTGAGCCCGGAGCCCAGGCCTTGCTTGCTCAGGCCGGCAATGTTGCCGCCGACTGCGCCACTGATGATCTGAATGATCAGGGGGATGAACATGTCCATGGTGAAACTCCTGCATAGCATTAAGGGAGCGACCACTCGCATGCAGCAACTTCAAGGACCACGGCTGTCGTCGAGGAGTCTGTATCCGTTGAACGACAGCTGACTGTTGCGGATAGGAAAAGTATAGATCAGGCCATGGCCGGCGGCTGTTTGGCCTTGGCCGGGCGGCTCATCAAGCCCGAGACGACGATGGCTGCAATGATCAGCGCGCCGCCCAGCAACATGCGCAGGGTCGGGGTTTCGCTGAACAGCAGCCAGGCTACGGTGATGCCATACACCGGCTCCATGGCGAACACCACCGCGGCGGTGCGCGCCTTGAGCACCTTGAGGCTGGCGACAAACAAACTGTGGGCCAGCCCGGTACAAAACACCCCCAGCAGACCGATCCACAACCAGTCCAGGGCACGTACCTCGCCAAGGCCTGGAGCGGCGACGGGCAGCAGGCACACGGCGACCACTACGTTTTGGCACAGGGCTGCCTGCACCGGGGGAATGCTGGCGCTGGCGCGGTTGTTCAACGAGAGCAGCGAGAACAGCAGGCCCGAGACCACGGCCCAGACCAGGCCGCTGGTGGCTTGGCTGGCCAGGTCGAAGTCCGGGGTGACCAGCACCAGGCCGACGCTGACCAGTACCACCAGTACCATTTCATTGGCGCGGATCCGCTCGCGGAAGATCAGGCCTTCAAGGATCACCGTGAACGCCGGGAACGTGGCGAACCCCAGCGTCGCAATCGCCACCCCCGCCACTTTTACCGCGATGAAGAAACTCACCCAGTGCCCGGCCAGCAGCAGGCCGCTGAGCAGCAGGCGCCGCAGGTCAGCGCTGTAGAGTTTTTGCCACGGTGTGCTGCTGGCAAAACGCGCGAACAGCACCAGGGCCAGCACCGCGAAAGCGGCACGGCCAAACACAATAATGCTCGGCGAGGCGGCGGCGAGTTTGCCGAAGACGCCAGTAAGGCCAAACATCAGTGCACCGATGTGCAGGGCGCCGAGGGCAGTGCGCGGGGTCATGACAATCCTTAAAGCAGTGGGCAGGCATCCAGTCTAGAGCGCCTGGCGCCTGGGTGTCTGTCGTGGGAATCGCCGGTTTTATCGCAGGACTAGCGCCCGTTGTCGAGCCGGCGCAGGGCCCCGGGCGAGCTGCCGAACGCGCGCAACATCGCTGCGGCAAACGCACTTTGCGAACCGTAGCCAACCCGCGCGGCGATCTCGCCAATCGGCAGGTGGCTGTCGCGCAGCAAGCCACGGGCCATGTGCAGGCGGCGGTTGCGGATGTAGTCCATGGGGGTCAGCCCGCATTCGGCGATAAAGCGTGCGTGCAGGCGGGCGACGGACATATCCGCCAGCCGCGCCAGATCCGCGACCTGCAGCGGGTAGGCCGCATGCTGGTCGATATGGGCGTTGAATGCGCCATAGGGCAGGCGTCGCGCGCCGGCTTGAGCCGGCGGCTGGCCATTGAGCGTAGCCAATAACAGTACCGCGCCTTGCTGGGCGATCAGTGGGTCATCCAGGGCGCCGCTCGCCAGCCAGTTGACCAATTGGCCCTGGCGGGCATCCAGGGTCACCCGGGCCGGTTGGTCGAGCAGGCGGCGACTGGCATCCGCGTGCTCGCCCAAAGATTGCACCATCCACTGTTCGTCGGGCACATCCAGCACCAGGCATTGGCTGCCCCGGGGGCTGCCACAGCTGTGGTGGGTGGAGAAGGGCAGGACCATCACCCCTTGTGGGCAAATCTCGCCGCCCATGCCTTCGACCTCGAAATCCAGGCGGCCGGCCAGGCCGAACACCAGTTGCGCGTGGTCATGGCTATGGGCAATCAGGTCATGGGTGTAATGGCGCAGCGTGAGGGTCGGTCTCATCGCAATCTCCCGGGCAGGCCGGCAGTTTACACCGCCCGACGGGCGGCGGGCGCTGTCATCTGACTGACGCAAGACTGTCATGGGCTATTAATTGCCCGGGAGCAAGCTGGCGAAAACACCCTCGAGGTATGCCATGACCAGCGCCGAGATCGCCAAACCCAGCCGCAAGCAACGGGTTCGTACCCTGTGGATCTCCGACGTGCACCTAGGCACCCGGGACTGCCAGGCCGAACATCTGTCGCAGTTCCTCAAGGGCTACCATGCCGACAAGGTGTACCTGGTGGGCGATATCATCGACGGCTGGAAAATGCGCGGCGGCATGTATTGGCCCCAGGCCCATACGAACGTGATCCGCCGCCTGCTGACCATGAGCAAGCGCGGCACCGAGGTGATCTACGTCACTGGCAACCACGACGAGTTCCTGCGCCGCTATTCAAAGCTGATCCTGGGCAATATCCAACTGGTGGACGAAGCGGTGCATGTGACCGCCGATGGCCGGCATTTGCTGGTGATCCACGGCGACCAGTTCGACGTGATCACCCGCTACCACCGCTGGCTGGCGTTTCTTGGCGATTCGGCCTACGAATTCACCCTGACCCTCAACCGCTGGTTGAACCACTGGCGGGCGCGTTATGGATATGGCTACTGGTCGCTGTCGGCGTACCTCAAGCACAAGGTGAAGACCGCGGTGAGCTTTATCAGCGATTTCGAGGAAGCCATCGCCCACGAAGTGACCAAGCGCGAGTTGCACGGCGTAGTGTGCGGGCATATCCACCATGCGGAGATTCGCAAGGTGGGCGAGGTGGACTACCTCAATTGCGGGGATTGGGTGGAGTCGTGCACGGCATTGATCGAGCACTGGGATGGGCATATCGAGTTGTATCGGTTGGCGGATGCCCAGGCCAAGGAGGCGCAGGTCAAGGCCGAGATGGTTGCGGGCTGAGGATCGCCTCGGTCAAAAATGTGGGAGCGGGCTTGCTCGCGAATGCGGTGTATCAGTCAACATATCCATCACTGACCCACCGCATTCGCGAGCAAGCCCGCTCCCACATTTGATTCGGTTTCGTCAGTTGCGGCACACGTCTGCAATGGCCTCGGCCAGCAACCCCAGCCGCGTTTCATCAATCCCGGCCACGTTGGCGCGCCCGGAACTGACCATGTACACGCTGTGTTTTTCCCGCAGCTGTTTCACCTGCTCGGCACTCAGGCCGGTGTAGGAAAACATCCCGCGCTGCACGCCGACATGGGCAAAGCGCTCAGACAGCCCGTGGGGCGCCAGCGCTTCGACCAGGCCCGAACGCAATTGCGCGATACGCGAGCGCATGCCTTCGACTTCGCTGCTCCACAGCTGCTTGAGCGCACTGTCACCGAGGATAGTCGCGACCACGGCGGCCCCGTGATCCGGTGGTGTCGACCACAGGTTGCGCGCGATAAACGCCAGTTGGCTGCGCACATCCAACAGTTTCTCGGCATCGTTGGCACACACGATCAGCGCGCCGACGCGGTCGCTGTACAAGCCGAAATTCTTCGAGCAGGAGCTGGTGATCAGCACCTCAGGCAGTTCATCGGCAAACAGGCGTACCGCCCACGCGTCCTGCTCCAGGCCATCGCCAAAGCCCTGGTAGGCGAAGTCGATCAGCGGCAGCAACTGGCGCTCGCGCACGATCTGCAGCACCTGGCGCCAGTCGTCCTGGGACAGGTCGAAACCGGTGGGGTTGTGGCAGCAGGCGTGCAGCAGCACCACGTCGCCCTCGGGCACGGTGGCCAGGGTGGCGAGCATGGCCGGCACGTCCAGGCGGTTATCACTGCCCACATAGGGGTAGTGGCTGACCTTGAGCCCGGCCTTGGCGAAGATGGTTTCGTGGATCGGCCACGTCGGGTTGCTCAACCACACGCCACGGCCTGGCAGGCTGTGGGCGATGAAGTCGGCGCTCAGGCGCAGGGCGCCGGTGCCACCCGGGGTTTGCGTGGCGCCGGCGCGTTGTGCCTTGAGCAGCGCGGAACCTGCGCCCAGCACTAATTCGCTGATCAGGCGGCCGAAAGCCGGGTCGCCATGCCCGCCGATGTACGTCTTGGTGGTTTGCTGCTCGACCAGGCGCTGCTCGGCGCGTTTTACCGCCTGCAGGACCGGAGTCAGGCCCTGGGCATCCTTATACACGCCCACACCGAGGTCGAATTTTTGCGGGTTGGCGTCCTTGGCATAGGACTCCATCAGCCCCAGGATCGGATCACCAGGCACCCGGCCAATCGCGGCGAAATGCATCACTTGCGGCCCTCGGCGTCCTTGGCCACTTCGTCGGTGCGCGCGGCCATGATGAAGTCGTTGCGGTGCAGGCCCTTGATCGAGTGGCTCCACCAGGTCACGGTGACTTTGCCCCATTCGGTCAGCAGGCCTGGGTGATGGCCTTCAGCCTCGGAGATTTCGCCCATGGTGTTGGTAAAGGCCAGGGCGAATTTGAAGTTCTTGAACAGGAATACTTTTTCCAGCTGCATCACGCCGTCGCGCACTTCGATGTTCCAGTCGGGGATCTGCTTGATCAGCACCGGCAGTTCTTCGTCGCTGACTTGCGGGGCGTCGGCGCGGCAGGCTTCGCAATGGGCTTGGTTCAAGGTGGTCATAAAGGTGTTCCTGAAATCGAGTATGTGGAATTCGGTTGCCAGTCGCGTCACCCTAAAGCAACGCGCGGCCAGGGAACAGGCTCACCTGGCCTTTAAAGCATCAGTTCAAGCCGCCTTGGGCTTGGGTGGGAACAGCGGCGCGTGCAGACCCAGCTGCATGCCGCGCTCGACCATGCCCATGATGTCTTCCTGCGCCACTTCGAACAGGCGCTTGAGGTTGGGCAGGGCGAAATACAGCGGCTGCAGGATGTCGATGCGATAGGGCGTGCGCATGGCTTCCAGGGGGTCGAAGGCTTGGTGCTTGGGCTCATCCGAGAGGCAGTACACCGTCTCCTTGGGCGACGACAGGATGCCGCCACCATAGATGCGCCGGCCTTCGGGGGTGTCCACCAGGCCGAACTCGATGGTCATCCAGTACAGGCGCGCCAGGTACACGCGCTGCTCCTTGGTGGCCGCCAGGCCGAGCTTGCCGTAGGTGTGGGTGAATTCGGCGAACCAGGGGTTGGTCAGCAGTGGGCAGTGTCCGAAAATCTCGTGGAAAATATCCGGCTCTTGCAGGTAATCCAGCTCTTCGCGGGTACGAATAAAGGTCGCCACCGGAAACTGCTTGTTGGCGAGCAATTCAAAGAAGGTCTGGAAGGGGATCAGCGCCGGGACCCGCGCCACTTGCCAGCCAGTGGTTTCGGCCAGCACTTTGTTGATTTCGGCGAGTTGCGGAATACGGTCATGGGGCAGGCCGAGCTTGTCGATGCCGTCCAGGTATTCCTGGCAGGCGCGACCCTCGATCACTTTCAATTGGCGAGTGATCAGGGTGTTCCACACCGCGTGTTCTTCGGGCGGGTAGTGGATAAAACCTTGCGCATCGGGCTCGCGGGCCACGTAGTGCGTCTGCTTCATACGGCTCTCCTGCTAGGCATTCGTTCTTGTTATGTCCTGCTATGGGCTTATTGATACTCCGCCTGGCGGTGGATTCCACCTGCTGTTAAGGGAAGGCTGTAGGAAAATTCTACGTTTTTCGTAAAATATTCGTTACGATTTTGCCGTTGCGCACGCCGCATTGCGTTTTGCTAGTTTGAAAAGCACGTTGGCTGTCACATAATCTTGACGACTATCTGCGTCCGGTGACAAAAAGACGCAGCCCGATCAGCCCTCCTACAACAAACCGGGCCTTTACATGCGTATCAAAGTGCATTGCCAGAACCGCATTGGCATCCTGCGGGACATCCTCAACCTGCTGGTGGAGTACGGGGTCAACGTGGCCAAGGGCGAGGTCGGCGGCGAGCACGGCAATGCCATTTACCTGTATTGCCCGAACCTGGTGAACATGCAGTTCCAGGCCCTGCGCCCGCAGTTCGAGGCGATTGCCGGGGTGTTTGGCGTCAAGCGGGTAGGGCTGATGCCCAGCGAGCGTCGGCATATGGAGCTCAACGCCTTGCTGGGGGCGTTGGAATTCCCGGTGCTGTCCATCGACATGGGCGGCTCGATTGTCGCGGCCAACCGCGCGGCGGCGCAGCTGCTCGGGGTGCGCGTGGATGAGGTGCCGGGCATTCCCTTGTCGCGCTACGCCGAGGACTTCGACCTGCCGGAGCTGGTGCGTGCGAGCAAGTCGCGGATCAATGGCCTGCGGGTCAAGGTCAAGGGCGACGTGTTTCTTGCCGACATCGCCCCGCTGCAATCGTCCGAGCATGACGACAGCGAAGCCATGGCCGGCGCCGTGCTGACCTTGCACCGCGCCGATCGCGTCGGCGAGCGTATCTACAATGTGCGCAAGCAGGAGCTGCGGGGCTTTGACAGTATTTTCCAGAGCTCCAAAGTCATGGTCGCGGTGGTGCGTGAAGCCCGGCGCATGGCGCCCCTCGATGCGCCCCTATTAATAGAAGGCGAAACCGGTACCGGCAAGGAACTGCTGGCGCGCGCCTGTCACCTGGCCAGCCCGCGCGGGCAGTCGCCGTTGATGGCGCTCAATTGCGCGGGGTTGCCGGAGTCGATGGCCGAGACCGAGCTGTTCGGCTACGGCCCCGGTGCGTTTGAAGGGGCGCGGGCGGAGGGCAAGCTGGGGCTGCTGGAGTTGACGGCGGGCGGTACGTTGTTTCTGGATGGCGTGGGCGAAATGAGCGCGCGGTTGCAGGTGAAGTTACTGCGCTTTCTGCAGGACGGTTGCTTCCGGCGCGTAGGCAGTGACGAAGAGGTTTATCTGGATGTGCGGGTGATCTGCGCGACCCAGGTGGATTTGTCGGAATTGTGTGCCCGAGGGGAGTTTCGCCAGGACCTGTATCACCGGCTCAATGTGTTGTCGCTGCATATCCCGCCGCTGCGCGAATGCCTCGACGGGCTGCCGCCGCTGGTCGAGCACTTTATCGACCAGGCCAGCCGCCTGATCGGCTGCCCGCTGCCCAGGTTGGCGCCGGCGGCCATGGAGCGGCTCAGCCACTACCATTGGCCGGGCAATGTGCGGCAGTTGGAAAACGTGCTGTTCCAGGCGGTGTCGTTGTGCGAGGGCGGCACGATCAAGGCTGAGCATATTCGCTTGCCGGACTACGGCGTGCGTCAGCCGCTTGGCGACTTTTCCCTGGAGGGTGGCCTGGAAGAGATTGTCGGGCGGTTTGAAAAGGCGGTGTTGGAAAGCCTGTATGCCGAGCACCCCAGCAGTCGCTTGCTGGGTAAGCGCCTGGGCGTGTCCCACACCACCATCGCCAACAAATTGCGCGATTACGCAGTGCTCAAGGCCGACAAATAAACCCCTGACACAACGGGATTAAAAGTGTGGGAGCGGCGGTGCGACGATTCCACAATGGACCTGTGTCACTGCCAAGACCTGTGTTTGCCGCAACCGGCAGAACTCCGCCGTTTTTCCGACTCGTCCTGCCCCTGCAATAATCCTTGATACGCCCCAACCCCTTGCCCCACCTGCCTTTCCCTGACTTTTAAAAAGTTGGTGCGCAAATTGCTAAAGACTCCTCAGTACATCGGTGGGCGGCAAACGTCCGTCAGTAAGAGGAATGAGCGTGGACAAGTACCTTTATGTGGCAATGACCGGCGCCAGCCAGAATGCACTGGCGCAAAAGGCCCATGCCAACAACCTGGCGAACATTTCCACCAACGGTTTTCAGCGTGACCTGGAACAGGCCCGCTCGATGCCGGTGTTTGGTGACAGCTTTCCGGCGCGGGCGTTTGCCCTGACCGAGCGCCCCGGCACCGATTTTTCCCCTGGCTCGATGGTCGAGACCGGCCGTGACCTGGACGTTGCCGTCGGCGGTGACGGCTGGATCGCCGTGCAAACCCCTGATGGCGGCGAAGCCTACGTGCGCACCGCGAGCATGAATATCGACGCACTGGGCGTGCTGCGGGCCGGCAACGGTATGCCGATCATGGGCAATGGCGGGCCGATTTCGGTGCCGCCCGAGCAAAAGGTCGAAGTCGGCGAAGACGGCACCATCAGCATCCGCGCCATGGGCGAAGGCCCGCGGGTGATGGCTGAAGTGGACCGCATCAAGCTGGTCAAGCCGGACCTGGCCAACATGACCAAGGGCCTGGATGGCGCGATCCATACCAAGGACGGCCAGCCGGCGGTGGCCGATGCCAGCGTCAAGGTGAACTCGGGCTTCCTGCAGTCGAGCAACGTCAATGCCGTCGAAGAAATGACGGCGGTGCTGGCCCTGTCCAAGCAGTTCGAATTGCACGTGAAAATGATGAACAGCGCCAAAGAAGACGACCAGGCCATGACTCGCGTCATGCAGATGAGCTGATTGCAGCGCCACTGACTACTAATTTTGTAACGCGGCGCCAACAAACAGGCGCACGAAGGAGAACAGCATGCTTCCGGCTCTATGGGTTGCCAAAACCGGTCTGTCCGCCCAGGACACCAACCTGACCGTTATTTCCAACAACCTGGCGAACGTTTCGACCACGGGCTTTAAACGTGATCGCGCCGAGTTCCAGGACCTGCTCTATCAAATCAAGCGCCAGCCGGGTGCACAGTCGACCCAGGACAGCGAATTGCCGTCGGGCCTGCAAGTGGGTACCGGTGTGTCCATCGTCGGCACCCAGAAGAACTTCACCGCCGGCAACCTGCAACAGACCGGGCAGCCGCTGGACATGGCGATCAATGGCCGTGGCTTCTTCCAGATCCTGCAACCGGATGGCACTACGTCCTACACCCGTGACGGTACTTTCCACCTGGACTCTAACGGCCAGGTCGTGACCGCCAACGGTTTTGCCCTGGAGCCGGCGATTGTCGTGCCCAACGATGCCCAGACCTTCACGGTCGGCGCCGACGGCACCGTGTCCGTCACCATTGCCGGCAACCCGGCGTCGCAAGTGATCGGCAACCTGCAGACCGCCGACTTCATCAACCCGGCCGGCCTGCAAGCCACCGGTAACAACCTGTTCCTGGAAACCGCCGCCAGCGGCGCGCCGCAAGTCGGCACCCCGGGCCTCAACGGGTTTGGCACCACCCTGCAAAGCACCCTGGAAACCTCCAACGTCAGCACCGTGGAAGAGATGGTCAACATGATCACCACCCAGCGTGCCTACGAGATGAACTCCAAGGTGATCTCCACCGCCGACCAGATGCTTTCGTTCGTTACGCAGAATCTGTAATCCAGTCTATGGGGCGCTCATAAGGCGCCTGCAACACCGTGAGGGAAGGGTCATGAGTCGCTTTGTTTCTGTTCTGGCATTGAGTGGGATTGCCGTGCTCGCGGGCTGTGTCGCCCCGACGCCAAAACCCAATGACCCGTACTACGCGCCGGTGTTGCCGCGCACGCCGCTGCCAGCGGCCGCCAACAATGGCTCGATCTACCAGGCCGGTTTCGAACAGAACCTGTACAGCGACCGCAAGGCGTTCCGTGTGGGCGACATCATCACCATCACCCTGAACGAGCGCACCACGGCGAGCAAGAACGCCAACTCCCAGGTGGCCAAGAACAGCAAGACCGGCATCGGCCTGACCTCGCTGTTTGGCGGTGGCTTGAACACCAACAACCCCCTGGGCAGCGGTGACTTGAGCCTGGACGTGGGCTACAGCGGCGACCGTGCCACTAACGGCAGCAGCAAGGCCGGGCAGGGCAACAGCCTGGTGGGCTCGATCACCGTGACCGTGGCCGATGTGCTGCCCAACGGCATCATTGCCGTGCGCGGCGAGAAGTGGATGACCCTCAACACCGGTGACGAACTGGTGCGCATCGCAGGCATGGTGCGCGCGGACGATATCGCCACCGACAACACCGTGCCGTCCACACGGATTGCCGATGCGCGCATTACCTATTCGGGTACGGGTTCGTTTGCCGACGCCAGTCAGCCGGGTTGGTTCGACCGTTTCTTCCTTAGCCCGCTGTTCCCTTTCTAGGTGATCACTTTGAATCTCAAACAGCTGATGGCAGCGGTGTTGTTGCTCTCCCTGAGCGTTGCTGCCCAGGCCGAACGCCTGAAGGACATCGCCAGTATTTCCGGGGTGCGCACCAACCAGTTGATCGGCTATGGCCTGGTGGTGGGGCTCAATGGCACGGGTGACCAGACCACCCAGACCCCGTTCACCCTGCAGACCTTCAACAACATGCTCTCGCAGTTCGGGATCAAGGTGCCGCCAGGGTCGGGCAACGTGCAGTTGAAAAACGTCGCGGCGGTGTCGATCAGTGCCGATCTGCCGGCGTTCTCCAAGCCGGGGCAGGTGGTGGACATCACCGTATCGTCCATCGGTAACTCCAAAAGCCTGCGCGGCGGCACCTTGCTGATGACGCCGCTCAAAGGTATCGACGGCAACGTCTATGCCATCGCCCAGGGCAACCTGGTGGTGGGCGGGTTTGATGCCGAGGGTCGCGACGGCTCGAAGATCACCGTCAACGTGCCATCGGCCGGGCGGATTCCTGGCGGTGCCACGGTGGAGCGCACCGTGCCCAGTGGTTTCAACCAGGGCAACAGCCTGACCCTGAACCTCAACCGTTCAGACTTCACCACCGCCAAGCGCGTGGTGGACAAGATCAACGACATGCTCGGCCCTGGCGTGGCCCAGGCCATCGACGGCGGCTCGATCCGCGTGACCGCGCCGCTGGACCCAAGCCAGCGTGTGGACTACCTGTCGATCCTGGAAAACCTTGAGGTCGATCCGGGCCAGGCGGTGGCCAAGGTCATCATCAACTCGCGCACCGGTACCATCGTGATCGGCCAGAACGTCAAGGTGTCGCCGGCGGCCGTAACCCACGGCAGCCTGACCGTGACCATCACCGAAGACCCGATTGTCAGCCAGCCCGGGCCGTTGTCCGGTGGCCAGACCGCTGTGGTCCCGCGCTCGCGGGTCAATGCCCAGCAAGAAGCCAAGCCGATGTTCAAGTTCGGCCCCGGTACCACCCTGGATGAAATCGTACGTGCGGTGAACCAGGTGGGTGCGGCGCCCGGCGACTTGATGGCGATCCTCGAAGCCCTGAAACAGGCCGGCGCCTTGCAAGCCGACCTGATCGTGATTTGAGGTCATGGCCATGGACATGCGCAAGAGCGGTATCGCCAGCACGGCAGACTCGGGGTCTTACTCCGACCTGAACCGGCTTAACCAGCTCAAGTTCGGCGACAAGAACAGCGACGGCAACATGCGCAAAGTGGCGCAGGAATTCGAGTCGCTGTTTCTCAACGAGATGCTCAAATCCATGCGCTCGGCCACCGATGCCCTGGGCAAGGACAACCCGCTGAACACGCCGGCGGCCAAGCAGTATCAGGAAATGTACGACCAGCAACTGGCGGTCTCGCTGTCTCGCGAGGGTGGCGGTATCGGCCTGGCGGACGTTTTGCTGCGCCAGATGCAAAAGAACAAGCCGGTGGAAGGGCAGGCCTCGACCCTGCAGGGCCCGGACGCGGCAGAGAAGAAGGTCGACGTGCCGACCCCGATTGCCGCCGGCACCCTGGCGGATGGCCCGCTAGGCCGTTCCAATGGCCAGCGCGCGCTGTGGGCGGCGCGGGTCGAAGTGGCGCCACGGGCCGATGAAGGCACCCTGCGCAATGACATGGCCCTGATGAATCAGCGGCGCATCGCCTTGCCGAGCAAGCTCACCGATCGCCTGCTGGCCGGTATCGTGCCAGGTGTCGAGGCGCCGGCTGCTGCCAAGGCGGCGCCACTGCGCAACAGCGCGGCCGAAGATGGTGTGATCAACGGTGCCGCGCGCACCTTTGCCGCCCGCGATTCGCGCATGCAGGTCTACGGCCGCGCCGTGGCCCAGCCACCGCTGGCCCCGGCGAAAAAAGCCTTCACTTCCCAAGACGAGTTTGTCGCCACCATGCTGCCCATGGCCAAGCAGGCAGCCGAGCGCATTGGCATCGACCCCCGCTACCTGGTGGCCCAGGCCGCCCTGGAAACCGGTTGGGGCAAATCGGTGATGCGCCAGCAAGACGGCAGCAGCAGCCACAACCTGTTTGGCATCAAGGCCGGGCAGAGCTGGCAGGGCGCCCAGGCGCGCGCGATCACCAGCGAGTTTCGCAATGGCGAGATGGTCAAGGAAACGGCGCAGTTCCGTTCCTACGACTCGTACCAGGACAGCTTCCACGACCTCGTGACCCTGTTGCAAAGCAATGATAGATATCAAGAAGTTTTGAAGTCGGCCGATAACCCGGAACAGTTTGTACGCGAGTTGCAAAAAGCCGGTTATGCAACGGATCCGGACTACGCCAGCAAGATTTCGCAGATCGCCAAAACCATGAACAGCTACCAAAACTACGCTGCCGCTGGCGCATCCACTCATTTATAAGGTTTGAACCATGGGTTTGCTCAATATCGGGATGTCAGGACTCAATGCGGCTCAGGGATCGCTTGCGACCTTGAGTAACAACATTGCCAACGCCAAGACCCCTGGATACTCGCGTCAGCAGACCATGCAGACGGCCAATGGCATGTCCGGGGTCGGCGGGGTCTTTGTCGGCACTGGCACGACGCTGTCGGATGTGCGCCGGGTATATAACCAGTTCCTCGACACCCAGTTGCAGACCACCACATCGCTGAACTTCGACGCCAAGGCCTACCTGGACCAGATCGGTTCGGTGGATAAGCTGCTGTCCGACAAGTCCACCGGGGTCGGTGCGGCCTTGAACAGTTTCTTCGCCGCGTTGCAGACGTCCTCGGCAAACCCTAGCGACAACTCCGCGCGCCAGTTGGTCTTGACCATTGCCCAGACCCTGGGCAACCGCTTCAACTCGATTGCGACCGAACTGAATAAACAGAAAGAAGGCATCAACAGCCAACTGGAAACCATCACCGGCCAGGTCAACCAGTTGACCTCCTCGATTGCCGCCCTCAACCAGCAGATTTCCCAGGCCAAGGGCCAGGGCAACGGCGAGCCGGCGAACCTGCTGGATGCGCGCAACGAAGCAGTGCGCTCGCTCAACGAACTGGTGGGGGTCAAGGTCACTGAGGCGGACGGCCACTTCAATGTCTCCCTGGGCACCGGGCAAACCCTGGTCGCGGACGGCGTGTCGAACAAGCTGTCGGCGGTGCCGAGCAAGGATGACAAGAGTCAGTACTCGGTGGTGTTGACCACCGGTGGGCAACCGATGGACGTCAGTTCGGTGGTCAGCGGTGGCTCCATTGGCGGCTTGCTGCGGTATCGCCAGGACGTGCTGATGCCGGCCATCAACGACCTGGGGCGTACCGCCATGGTTGTCGGTGAAGCGGTCAACACCCAGCTGGGGCAGGGCCTGGACGCCAACGGGCAGTTCGGCGCCGCGCTGTTCAATGACATCAACAGTGTGTTTGCCATCGGCCAGCGCAGTGTGGGCGGCTCCAGCAACAGTGCGAACTCCGGCAACCTGAACGTCACGATCAAAGACACCAGCAAACTGAGCACCTTTGACTACAAGGTGACCTTCAGTGACGACAAGAATTACACCGTGCTGCGTTCGGACGGTAAGTCCATGGGCACCTTCGACATCACCCAGGCGCCACCGGAAATCGACGGCTTCACCCTTGCCCTGGATGGCAAGGGCCCGGTGGCTGCTGGCGATACGTTCAAGGTCAGCCCGACCGCCGGTGGCGCCATGGACCTCAAGGTGGTGATGACCGACCCCAACAAGCTGGCGTTTTCTGCGCCGCTGCTGGCCGAGGGCAACAAGAACAACAGCGGCACTGGCGTGTTTGATCCGCCGACCCTGACGCTGCCCCTGGATATCCATGGCGGTGCCGACACGGCGCAGTTGGAAGCGGCAATCAAGAGCTCGATGCCGGTTAAGATGACCTTTGGCGAGCGTGCCGCCGATGGTACCCAGAGCTATGTGATCAATAATGCCCAGGGCCAGCCCATTGGCACCGGTACCATCGTGCCCGGTCAGGACAACAAGCTGACGATCAATGTGCCCTACGTCGACGGCGCCGGTAATGCGAAGACGTTCGGGGTCAACACAGTGATCCGTGGCGAACCCAAGCCGGATGATAGCTACACCGTGTCGTTCAACAGCAGCGGCAAGCTCGACAACCGCAACGCCCTGCAATTGCTCGACCTGCAAACCCGCAAGACCGTGGGCGCCACCGATGGCAACGCCGGCGTGAGCATGAGCACCGCGTACAGCCAGTTGGTCTCGTCCGTGGGCGGCAAGGCCAGCCAGGCCAACGTCGACAACAGCGCGACCAGCGCCATGCTTGCGGCCGCCACCTCTAATCGCAGCTCCGTGTCCCAGGTCAACCTGGACGAGGAGGCCGGCGACATGATCCGTTTCCAGCAGTACTACACCGCGTCGTCGCAGATCATTAAAGCTGCGCAAGAAACCTTCAGCACGCTGATCAACAGTCTTTAAGGGAGTTTGAGACGATGCGAATCTCGACCGAACAGTATTTCAATACCACGACTGCGCGTTACACCAACAACTTCTCCAACGTCATCAAGACGCAGCAGCAGATCGACTCCGGCGTGCGTATTCAAACTGCGGCGGATGATCCTGTAGGAGCGGCGCGTTTGCTACTGCTGCAACAGCAGCAGGACATGTTGGGGCAGTACGCCGGCAATATCGGCAGCATGAAGAACTCGCTCAACAGCGAGGAAAGCGTGCTTGACGCTCTCGACACTGCGCTGCAGCGTGCCAGTGAACTGTCGCTGAAAGTGGCGGGTAAGGGCGGTGGCGGTATCAGCGATGCCGAGCGCAAGACCGTGGCCGCCGAAATCGGTGAAATCGAGAAGCAGGTGCTGAGCCTGCTCAACAGCAAGGACTCGTCCGGTCATTACCTGTTTGCCGGCGGCAAGAGCGATACGCCGCCCTACGCCCGTAACAGCGACGGCACCTACAGCTACCAGGGTGACGAAACGCCCCTGAGCCTGAAGGTCTCGGACACTTTGTCGATGGTGGTCAACGACACCGGCAAGTCGATCCTCGAAGGCACGGTGAATGCTGGTCGCACCCAGGCCATCGGTAGTGTCAACGATGGCAAGGTGCTGGTCTCGGGCGGCATCGTGACCTCGCCGTCGACCTACGACAGCAGCTTCACTGGCGGCCAGCCGTACAAGCTGACCTTTATCAGTAGCACCGAATACACCGTGTCGGATGCGGCGGGTAACGACATCACGTCGCAAACCCCGGGCAACGGCAAGTTCGATGCGACCAAGGAAGGCAGTGCGTCGGTCACCGTGCGCGGCGTGACGTTTGATATCGGCCAGAACCTGGGCGACGCCAAGCCCGGCGCCGAAGCGGACGCGATCTACAAGGACCGCGAATTCACCCTGCAAAGCAAGCCGGACAGCTTCAGTGTCTCGCGCACGCCGAGCAACCAGTCCTCGGCGCAGTTGGCGGGTGGCACGGTCACCAGCCAGGCTGACTACAGCAGCACGTTCCCGAACAAGGGCGCGGTGATCAAATTCACCTCGGCCACTGCTTACGAGGTGTACGCCCAGCCGATCACCGCCGACAGCAAGCCGGTCTCCAACGGCACTGTGGTACCTGGCACGCCAGCGCAGCCGGGGCCACCGCCGGTGCCCGCGACACCAGACAGCATCACCGCTGCGGGCGTGAAGTTCGACCTCACCGGCGCGCCAGACATCGGTGACCAGTTCGCCGTGGGTTCCAATACCCACAAGACGCAAAACGCGCTGGATACCCTCAGCCAGTTGCGCCAGGCCCTGGAAACCCCGTCCGACGGCAACCCGCTGGCCCAGGCCATGGTGACCGATGTGGTCAACGCGGCCATTACCAATATCAAGGCTTCGCAGGTTCAGATCGATAGTGTGCGCGGCTCCATTGGCGCGCGGATGAACTCGCTGGCAATTCAGGAAACGGAGAACACCAGCATGGTTCTGGCCAACAAGTCGACCATCGCAGTCATTGGTGACACCGATATGGCTGGAGCCTCGATTGATCTGGCTTTTCAGAAGGCAATGTTGGAGGCCTCGCAGTTGGCCTTTGTGAAAATCTCTCAGCTGAGCCTGTTCAGCAAGATGTAAACGCTTGAGCAATCCCCGACGGCCCACCGTGGAAACACGGTGGGCCGTCGTCGTTTCTAGCGCAGGCTTTTGAACAAAGCGCACAAAAATGAGTGACCTATGAGTCATAAAGCGCATCTTCACTGTATCGTGTGAAAAGGCCAGACCGCTTTGCAGGCTTTGGCTTCGGTAGTTTCGGCGGGTTTTTGCGGGGTTATCCCCTTTATTGTCAGCGCTCCTGAAGGGTTTTCAGGGGTGTTCTCCAGCTATTTTGTATTGGGAAGCCACAATGATTGGCATAAAAAGCATCGCCAGCTACGTGCCGGCAGAAGGGCTGGACAACTACGCCCAGGGTGCAAAATTCGCCAAGGATGAAGAGTTCATCATTGGCAAGATCGGCTCGGCGTTCCTGCCGCGCAAGGATGCTGCACAGGAAACCTCGGATTTGTGCGTCGAGGCAGTCAATGCCTTGTTTGCCAACAACCCCGGGCTCAAGCGTGAGTCGATTGACGCGCTGATCGTCGTGACCCAGAACGGCGACGAAGAAGGGCTGCCGCACACCGCCGCCATCGTCCAGGACAAGCTGGGCCTGCCAACCCACGTCGCGGCCTTCGATATTTCCCTGGGCTGCTCCGGCTACGTCTACGGCATCTACGCGATGAAAGGCTTCATGGAAGCCGCCGGCCTGAAAAACGGCCTGCTGGTGACCGCCGACCCGTACTCGAAGATCGTCGACCCGGAAGATCGCAACACCACCATGCTGTTTGGCGACGCCGCCACCGCTACCTGGATGGGCGAAGACGCTCCCTGGCAGCTGGGCAAGGCCAAGTTCGGCACCGACGGCTCCGGCGCACCGCACTTGAAGGTCAGCGATGGGGTGTTCTTCATGAATGGCCGCCAGGTCTTCAACTTCGCATTGCTCAAAGTGCCGGCGCATTTGCACGAGCTGCTCAAAGAGTCGGACCTTGTGGCCGATGACATCGACGCGTTCTGCATCCACCAGGGCAGTGCGGCGATTGTCGACGCCGTGGCCCGCCGTTTTGAAGATGCACCGGTGGAGAAATTCATCAAGGATATGGTCGAGACCGGTAACACCGTGTCATCGAGCATTCCGCTGCTGCTGGAAAAGCACGTGATGGACGCCGAGTGGAAGCGCGTGGCCCTGAGTGGGTTTGGCGTTGGCCTGTCGTGGGGCTCGGCGATTATCTATCGGCCGTGATGCTTTGATAGGCTGCATAAAAAACGCCCAGGGTCGAAAGATCATGGGCGTTTTTTTATGCGCGTATTGAGGCGGTGTTCTGGCGCCAGTAACCCGTGATCGCTGGCATTTTGACCATCTATAAGGCCTTGAAATACAAGGGGTGGCACAGGGCTAGTAAAAAAATTCAAAAAAATCCTCAAGCAACCTGCATTCACGACGATAACTATTACGAAGGTTCTCTAGGCCACACCCGGCGGTTGCCAGGGCCGGAAGCCGCAGTATCCAACCCACGAGGATTTCGTCATGGCTTTATCAGTAAACACCAACATTACATCGTTGACCGTTCAGCGGAACCTGAACAAAGCCGGCGATGCCCTGGGCACCTCGATGACCCGTCTGTCTTCCGGCCTGAAAATCAACAGCGCCAAAGACGACGCCGCTGGCATGCAGATCGCTAACCGTCTGACTTCCCAAGTCAAAGGCATGACCGTTGCCATCGCCAACGCCAACAACGGTACTTCCATCGCCCAGACCGCTGAAGGCGCGATGCAAGAATCCACCAACATTCTGCAACGTCTGCGTGAACTGGCTCTGCAGTCCGCGAACGGTGATAAAAGCGACGCTGACCGTGCTTCCTTGCAGCAAGAGTTTACGGCTAAATCCGGTGAGCTGACTCGTATTGCTCAGACCACTACTTTCGGTGGTCGTAAACTGCTGGATGGCTCCTTCCAGAACGTTGGCTTCCAGATCGGTGCTGATGCCAACCAGACTATTTCGTTTGGTATGAGCGACCTGAGCGCTGCGGGCCTGAAGGGTACTTACAGCGAAGCAAATGTAAAAGGTGCAACCACCTCCCTATCGGCTTCCGTTACTGCTAATGCTGTAACGCTGCCAGGTGGTACTCCAGCAGTCACTACCACTACTCCGTTCACCTCTACCGGTAACGCTGCGTGGGGCACCATCCCAGCTGGTGGTGAAACACTGACCATCAACTCTAAAGCGGTAACGCTGACAGCTGGCATGACGTTGACTGCAGCCATTACTGCAATCAACAACACCGCAGATATTGGTGTTGTTGCAAGCGACGATGCCGGCAAGCTGAAACTGACCTCTGCTGCGGCAATCACTGTAGCTGGTGGTACTGCCAACAGCGGTATGACTACTCCAGTTGCGGTTGCAGGTACTACTACCACTACCCCGGCTGTGCCTGGCAAGCTGGACGCTAAAGCTGAGATTAATATCAATGGCAAAAACGTTGCCTTTGCTGTTGGTGACGACCTAGCTGCAATCGCTGGCAAGATCAACACTGCGGCCGCTGATGTAGCTGGCCCGCCGATTGTTCCTGGCACTGGCGTTACCGCCACTGTTTCTTCGGAAGGCCGCTTGCTGCTGAGCTCCGCTGATGGCAAAGCTATCAAGCTGGGCAACGGTACTGGCGTAGCTACAAATGGTGGTGCTGGCGCACTGGCCAAGTTGGGTCTGTCGGCCGGTACTACTGAAGCCAAGCTGGGCACCGCTACTTCGGTAAGCTTGAACGGTACTGAAGTGAAGTTCACTGCTGGTTCGACCATGGCTGACATCGTGTCGTCCATCAACAGCGCCAGTACCGGTGTGACTGCCAGTAAAAACGCTGACAACACCCTGAACCTGTTCTCCACCAAAGACATCACTGTTGCTGACGGTAGCGCCGGTACTGGCTTGGCTACCTTGGGTCTGACCGCAGCGTCTGCAACTCCGACCGCAGCTACCACCATGGACACGACTGTTGCTGACCTGAGCATTCTGAGCGCAACCTCTGCTCAACAAACCATCCAGGCTCTGGAAGGCGCGATTCAGCAAGTGGATAGCCAGCGTTCGCAACTGGGTGCTGTACAAAACCGTTTCGACAGCACCGTGGCCAACCTGCAAAGCATCTCTGAAAACTCCACTGCTGCCCGTAGCCGTGTACAGGACGCCGACTTCGCTTCTGAAGCCGCTGAACTGACCAAGCAGCAAACCCTGCAACAGGCTTCGACTGCGATCCTGTCCCAGGCCAACCAACTGCCATCCGCTGTTCTGAAGCTGCTTCAGTAATAGTCGGTATCGGTTGATTAACGGAAGGGCGCGTCTACGTGCCCTTTCGTTTTTTTCAGTTTTGAGGTGATGACATGGACATGAGCATCAAGCTGAACGCGTCTTACCCGGCTGGGACAACCCAGGCCCCTAGCGCTTCCGTCACGCCGGTCAAGCCTGCGCCGGAGAATGACTCGGCTTCCACCGAGGCCCCGCAGCGTGTGGCATTAGAAAAAGCTGTAACCGATATTCGCGAGTTTGTGCAGGCTACCCAGCGTAACCTGGACTTTTCCATCGATGACACCACCGGTAAAGTGGTCGTCAAGGTGATCGCCACCGACAGTGGCGAAGTGATCCGCCAGATTCCATCGGAGACCGCGCTGAAGCTGGCGCAGAACCTGAGCGATGCCAGCAGTCTGTTGTTTGATACACGGGCTTGAGTTGGCACGAAACATGTTTCTGATTGCTGTCTGGGCGTTCATCCGCCAATAAAGCGGCAGCCGCAGGACAAGGAGAAAAGCAAATGGCTAGTTCAACGATTTCCGGCCCGGGTTCGGGCTACGACACGCAGGCTATCGTCAAGGCGTTGGTGGGGGCGGAAAAAGCGCCAAAGCAATCCCAAATCACCAACCAGCAAAAAATTACCACAACTCAGTTGTCGGCAGTTGGCACTGTAAAGAGTGCGCTGGAAGCCTATCGGGCGGCGATCGCCAAGTTGAACAACGTGTCAGCCTTCAATGGGCTGGCGGCTACCTCGTCCGAAGATAAAAACATCAAGGTTACACTGGGTGATGCAGCCTCCAGTGGCAAATACGTGGTTGTGGTAAATGACTTGGCGACTTCGTCCAAGGCAACCACTAAGGTATTCACTGGTGCGGCAGCAGTAGCCAACCCAACTGAAGAAAACCAGACGCTGACTATCACTCAGTCGGGCAAGAATTACGACGTATTGATACCAGGCGGCGCGACCCTGCAACAAGTGCGTGAGTCGATCAACACCCAGCTGTCTGCCCAAGGTATCAGTGCCAACGTGTTGAGTGACTCCAACGGCGCACGCCTGGTGATTGGCTCAAGCAATACCGGCGTTGGAACCGACATCACATTGAGTGGCAACGCAGACCTGGCAGTTGGTTACGACAAGGGGCCAGTCGCGCAGAACGCGAAGTACACCATCGATGGTATTGCCATGGAGTCCACGAGCAACAAGGTGACTTCTGCTATCAGTGGTGTGACGTTGGACTTAGTAGCGGCTGACAAAACCAAGCCAATCACCATCAACGTTGAAAGCAACACGGCTACGCTGAAGACCTCGGTGCAGTCCTTTGTCACGGCGTACAACGCCCTGATGACGAGTATCAATGCCCAGACCAAGGTTACCGCCACCGGCGATGCTGCGACTACCACGGCTGGCGCCTTGACCGGTGATGCGTCGATGCGCGACCTTGTTTCCAGCGTGCGCAGTGAATTGGTCAACGGTTCGGGCGGGGGATCTATTAGCAGTCTTTCCCAGATGGGTATCACCACGGATCAGAAAACCGGCTTGTTAAGCCTGGACGATAAGTCGTGGGATAAGGCAGTGGTTAAGGGGGCGGCTGATATTGCCAAGCTCTTCACGGGTACCAATGGCTTGATTTCGCGTATGACCAAGGTCACCGATTCCTACGTCGGTACCACTGGGACGCTGGCCTCTCGTGTCACGGATCTCAATAACAAGTTCACGGCTCTGACAACCCAGCAGGCAGACCTTGATCGGCGCATGGAGAGCTTGCAGACGAGCCTCATGTCCAAATACACGGCGATGGACACGATGATCGCCAAGATCAATGCCAGCAGCTCCAGCATCATGACCACTCTCAACTCGCTGAATAATCCCAAATCATCGAGCTGATCCCGGGCTGGCTGACGTGCTCAAGAAGGGTACGTCAGCTCCTTCGGGGGGCGAGTGCTGGATTAAAGTTTTTTACGTCCTGGTCGAAAAACTGGTTAGAGCAAACCTATTCGCCCATGGCGTGTAACGAGGTAGCAACATGAACCCGATGAAAGCCCTTCGCCAATATCAGAAGGTTAACTCCCACGCTCAGGTGTCCGAGGCCAGCCCTCACCGCCTGATCCAGATGCTGCTTGAGGGCGGCCTTGATCGTATGGCTCAGGCCAAAGGGGCAATGGCCCGTGGCGACGTGGCTCAAAAATGCGTACTGATTGCCAAGGCTATCGACATCATCACTGGGTTGCGTCAAGGGCTCGATGAAGAGAAGGCTGACGATCCTGCCGCGATCCAGCAGTTGGACAGTCTGTACGAATATATGAATACACGTCTGGTTCAAGCCAATTCCAGCAACGATCCCGAAATTATCGACGAAGTTGCCCGCCTGATGATCACCGTGAAACAAGGCTGGGATGCCATCGCGCCACAATAAGGCCGTCGGCCTTGAGGAACACAGCATGAGCCACGCACTGCAACGGATTGACGAAACCCGCGACGCTTTGGTTGGCGCACTGGCAGAGCGCAATTGGGATGCGATCAGCGAATTGGACATGGGCTGCCGTGTCTGGATCGACGAGGTGCTCAGCGAAGCGCCGGTGGACGAGGACGCGCTGCGGGAGAAGCTGGAAAGCCTGTTAGCGGTCTACCAGCAGTTGCTGGAAGTGACGACCGGCGAGCGCCAGGCGATATTTGAAGAGATGTCGCAGATCAACCAAGCGAAAAATGCGTCAAAGGTTTACCATCTGTTCGGCTGATCTGGCTCAGTTAATCCGAACATAGTGCGTCATAAATTTGACTGCTCGCATAATTTTGACTTAACTAGTGCTATTTTCAGACGTCAGGTATCCGTAGCGCAGAAAACGCCTACAGCTATCTAGATTGCCCCGATTCGAGGGCATTAGAGTTTTACTAGGGAAGTTGCTATTGCATGTGGCGTGAAACGAAAATTCTGCTGATTGATGACGATAGCGTCCGTCGCCGCGACTTGGCGGTGATTTTGAATTTTCTTGGCGAAGAAAATTTGCCCTGCGGTAGCCACGATTGGCAGCAGGCGGTCAGCTCTTTGTCGTCGAGCCGTGAAGTCATCTGTGTGCTGATCGGGACGGTAAACGCTCCTGGCGCAGTTCCTGGCCTGTTAAAGACACTCTCAACCTGGGATGAGTTCCTTCCGGTGTTGCTGATGGGCGATATTTCTTCCGTGGATTTGCCGGAAGACCAGCGCCGCCGTGTGCTTTCCACCCTGGAAATGCCCCCCAGCTACAGCAAATTGCTCGACTCCCTGCACCGTGCCCAGGTCTATCGCGAGATGTACGACCAGGCCCGCGAGCGTGGACGTCACCGCGAACCCAACCTGTTCCGCAGCCTCGTCGGCACCAGCCGTGCGATCCAGCACGTGCGCCAGATGATGCAGCAAGTGGCCGATACCGATGCCAGCGTGCTGATCCTCGGCGAGTCCGGCACCGGCAAGGAAGTGGTCGCGCGTAACCTGCATTACCACTCCAAGCGCCGCGACGGACCTTTCGTGCCGGTCAACTGTGGGGCGATCCCTGCGGAGCTGCTTGAAAGCGAACTGTTCGGCCACGAGAAGGGCGCCTTCACCGGGGCGATCACCAGCCGTGCCGGGCGTTTTGAGCTGGCCAACGGCGGCACCCTATTCCTCGACGAAATCGGCGATATGCCGCTGCCGATGCAGGTCAAGCTGCTGCGCGTATTGCAGGAGCGCACTTTCGAGCGTGTGGGCAGCAACAAGACCCAGAGCGTCGACGTGCGCATCATCGCGGCCACCCACAAGAACCTCGAAAGCATGATCGAGGTCGGCAGCTTCCGCGAAGACCTGTACTACCGCCTCAACGTATTCCCCATCGAGATGGCCCCGCTGCGCGAGCGCGTGGAAGACATCCCGTTGCTGATGAACGAACTGATCTCGCGCATGGAACACGAAAAGCGCGGCTCGATCCGTTTCAACTCTGCCGCGATCATGTCCCTGTGCCGCCACGGCTGGCCGGGCAACGTGCGCGAGCTGGCCAACCTGGTGGAGCGCATGGCGATCATGCATCCGTACGGGGTGATCGGTGTGGTCGAGTTGCCGAAGAAATTCCGCTACGTCGACGATGAAGACGAGCAGCTGGTGGACAGCCTGCGCAGCGACCTCGAAGAACGCGTCGCGATCAACGGCCACACCCCGGACTTCGGCGCCACCGCCATGTTGCCGCCCGAAGGCCTGGACCTGAAGGACTACCTCGGCAGCCTCGAACAAGGGTTGATCCAGCAGGCCCTGGACGACGCCAATGGCATCGTTGCCCGTGCCGCCGAGCGCCTGCGCATCCGCCGCACCACCCTGGTGGAGAAGATGCGCAAGTACGGTATGAGTCGGCGTGAAGGTGATGAACAGGCGGATGATTGACGCCTGTTTTTCAACCTGTTGAAAAATAAGGATATTTTTTTAGGCACGGGTATTGCTATAGCACTCGCAACGTTCCGTTTAACTGACGGTCAGCCAAGCGAGAGAGCACGATGCCCCACGCCGCCCACCTTTCTTCAGTCCCTGACACCCAGGGACTTGTCCCGTCCGTAGAGCAGATCAGCCGGCAAGGGCTTGAGCAGGCGTTTTCGCTGTTCAGCCAGATGTCCAGCCAGTTGACGGACTCCTACAGCCTGCTGGAAGCCCGGGTTTCGGAGCTCAAGGGCGAGTTGGCGGTGGTCAGCGCCCAGCGCATGCAAGAGCTGGCCGAGAAAGAGCGCCTGGCCAACCGCCTGCAAAACCTCCTCGACCTGTTGCCCGGTGGCGTGATCGTGATCGACGACCAGGGCCGCGTGCGCGAAGCCAACCCGGCAGCCTGCGACCTGCTGGGCCTGCCGCTGGAAGGCGAGCTGTGGCGCCATGTCATCACCCGCTGCTTTGCCCCCCGTGAAGACGACGGCCACGAAATTTCCCTCAAGGATGGGCGCCGCCTGTCCATCGCCACCCGTTCCCTGGATGCCGAGCCCGGCCAACTGGTGCTGCTCAACGACCTGACAGAAACCCGGCACCTGCAGGACCAATTGGCGCGCCATGAACGCCTGTCGTCCCTGGGGCGGATGGTCGCTTCTCTGGCGCATCAGATTCGCACGCCGTTGTCCGCCGCGTTGATCTACGCCAGTCATTTGACTGATGAGCAATTGCCAGCCGCCACCCATCAGCGGTTTGCCGGGCGGCTCAAAGAGCGCCTACATGAGTTGGAGCATCAGGTGCGCGACATGCTGGTCTTCGCCCGGGGCGAGTTGCCGCTGACCGACCGCGTCACGCCCGCCGCCTTGCTGCAGGCGCTGCAAGCCGCCGCCGCCACCCATGTCCAGGAAGCGTCGGTGCGCTGGCAGTGCGACAGCCATTGGGGCGAGTTGCTGTGCAACCGCGACACCCTGGTAGGCGCGCTGCTCAACCTGATCGAAAACGCCAGCCAGGCCAGCGGCCCGGGGGCGCGGCTCAAAGTGCACCTGTACAGCCGCGGGCAAACCCTGCGCCTGTGCATCAGCGACAGCGGCAGCGGGATTGATCCGGCGGTGCTGCAACGCCTGGGCGAACCTTTCTTTACCACCAAGACCAACGGGACCGGCCTGGGGCTGACCGTGGTCAAGGCAGTGGCCCGTGCTCATCAGGGAGAATTGCAGTTGCGCTCCCGTGTGGGGCGCGGCACCTGTGCATTGATAACGCTGCCGCTGTTTTCAGGCGCGGCAAGCGCGGAGTAAGGATAAATGGCTATCAAGGTTTTACTGGTTGAAGACGATCGCGCCCTGCGTGAAGCACTGGCTGACACGCTGCTGTTGGCGGGCCATGACTATCGGGCGGTCGGTTCGGCCGAGGAAGCCTTGGCGGCGGTGGAGCAAGAGTCCTTCAGCCTGGTGGTCAGTGACGTCAACATGCCCGGCATGGACGGTCACCAGTTGCTCGGCCTGCTGCGCGCACGCCAACCGCAACTGCCGGTGCTGTTGATGACCGCCCACGGCGCGGTAGAGCGCGCGGTCGATGCCATGCGCCAGGGCGCGGCGGACTACCTGGTCAAGCCATTCGAGCCCAGGGCGCTGATCGAGCTGGTGGCGCGCCATGCGCTTGGCGTGGTGGGCGCGGCAGACGGCGAGGGCCCGATCGCCTTCGAGCCGGCCAGTGCGCAATTGCTCGAGCTGGCGGCCAAGGTCGCCCGCAGTGACTCCACGGTGCTGATCTCTGGTGAGTCGGGTACCGGCAAGGAAGTGTTGGCGCGCTACATCCACCAGCAATCCCATCGGGCCAGCCAGCCGTTTATCGCGATCAACTGCGCGGCAATCCCCGACAACATGCTCGAAGCCACCTTGTTCGGCCATGAAAAAGGCTCGTTCACCGGCGCCATTGCCGCCCAAGCCGGCAAGTTCGAGCAGGCCGATGGCGGCACCATCCTGCTCGACGAAATCTCCGAAATGCCCCTGGGCCTGCAAGCCAAGCTGCTGCGCGTGCTGCAAGAGCGCGAAGTGGAGCGGGTGGGGGCGCGCAAGCCGATCCAGCTGGATATCCGCGTGGTCGCCACCACCAACCGCGACCTTGCCGGCGAAGTGGCGGCGGGGCGCTTTCGTGAAGATCTGTTCTACCGGCTTTCGGTGTTCCCGCTGGCCTGGCGCCCGCTGCGTGAGCGCCCGGCCGACATCGTGCCACTGGCCGAGCGCCTGCTGAGCAAGCACGTCAATAAAATGAAGCACGCCCAGGCGCGCCTGTCGGCCGAGGCCCAGGCCTGCCTGATCAGTTACCCATGGCCTGGCAACGTGCGCGAACTGGACAACGCGATCCAGCGCGCGCTGATTTTGCAGCAGGGCGGCCTGATCCAGCCCCAGGACTTCTGCCTGGCCGTCGGCGCCGGTTCTGCGCCGATGCCGAGCCTGGCCCCAGCCCCGCTGGAAAGCGCCCCGGCCGAGGCTGCCGGTGGCCTGGGCGACGACCTGCGGCGCCGTGAATTCCAGATGATCATCGACACCCTGCGCGCCGAGCGTGGCCGGCGCAAAGAGGCGGCCGAGCGCCTGGGCATCAGCCCGCGCACCCTGCGCTACAAGCTGGCGCAAATGCGCGATGCCGGGATGGATGTGGAAGCGTTCCTTTTCGCCAGCTGAGATACACATTGGCTGACAAGGTTTGTTGGCTTTTCTTACGAGTTGCCAGGGAGCTGGCACCCTTGTTGCTACTACCCGTACTAACCGCTGCGTAGTGTCAAAAAATTGCGGGTCGTCGGAGAGAGAAGTTCATGAGCCAAGGTGTTGAGTTCAATCGGTTGATGTTGGATATGCGTTCCATGCAAATGGACGCCATGTCCCAGCCGAAATCCGTCGCGCAAGTGCCGGAATTGGGCCAAAGCAGCTTTGCCGACATGCTCGGCCAAGCCATCAACAAAGTCAGCGACACCCAGCAGGCGTCCACTCAATTGTCGACGGCCTTTGAAATCGGCAAGAGCGGCGTGGATCTCACCGACGTGATGATCGCTTCGCAAAAAGCCAGCGTTTCCTTCCAGGCTCTGACCCAGGTGCGTAACAAGCTGGTTCAGGCTTATCAAGACATCATGCAGATGCCGGTTTAAGGACGAGATTTAAGTCATGGCAGAAGCAGTCGTGGATAACGTACCCGCCAAGACAGACGGCAAGCCGCCGCTGTTTGGCCTGTCGTTCCTGGAAAACCTCTCCGAAATGACCATGTTGCGTCAGGTGGGCCTGATGGTCGGCCTGGCTGCCAGCGTGGCGATTGGTTTTGCCGTGGTGTTGTGGTCCCAGCAGCCCGATTACCGGCCGCTTTATGGCAGCCTGGCGGGGATGGATGCCAAGCAGGTCATGGAAACCCTGGCCGCCTCCGATATCGCCTACACCATCGAACCCAACTCCGGCGCCTTGCTGGTCAAGGCCGACGACGTCGCCCGTGCCCGCCTGAAGCTGGCCGGCGCGGGTGTGGCGCCGACCGATGGCAACATCGGCTTTGAGATTCTCGATAAAGACCAGGGCCTGGGTACCAGCCAGTTCATGGAAGCCACCCGCTACCGTCGCGGCCTGGAAGGCGAACTGGCGCGCACCATCGCCAGCCTGAATAACGTCAAGGGTGCCCGTGTGCACCTGGCCATCCCGAAAAGCTCGGTATTCGTGCGCGACGAGCGCAAGCCCAGCGCCTCGGTATTGGTCGAGCTGTTTGCCGGGCGCTCCCTGGAGCCGGGCCAGGTCCTGGCCATCGTCAATCTGGTGGCGACCAGCGTGCCCGAGTTGAGCAAGTCGCAGATCACCGTGGTCGACCAGAAGGGCAACCTGCTCTCCGACCAGGCGGAAAACTCCGCGCTGACCATGGCCGGCAAGCAGTTCGACTACAGCCGCCGCATGGAAAGCATGCTCACCCAGCGTGTGCACAACATCCTGCAACCGGTGCTGGGCAACGACCGCTACAAGGCTGAAGTGTCTGCCGACGTGGACTTCAGCGCCGTCGAGTCGACTTCCGAGCAGTTCAACCCCGACCAGCCGGCCCTGCGCAGCGAGCAATCGACCAGCGAGCAGCGCACCGCCGCCAATGGTCCGCCGCAAGGTGTACCCGGCGCCCTGAGCAATCAGCCGCCAGCCCCGGCCAGTGCCCCGCAAACCACCGGTGGCGCCGCCGCGACCGCCAGTGCCGTGCAGCCGGGCCAGCCACTGCTGGACGCCAACGGCCAGCAAATCATGGATCCGGCCACCGGCCAGCCGATGCTCGCGCCATACCCGGCCGACAAGCGTCAGCAGTCCACCAAGAACTTCGAGCTGGACCGCTCTATCAGCCACACCAAGCAACAGCAAGGGCGCTTGAACCGCCTGTCGGTGTCGGTGGTGGTGGACGACCAGGTCAAGATCAACGCCGCCAACGGCGAAACTACCCGCGCGCCGTGGACCGCCGATGAATTGGCGCGCTTCACCCGCCTGGTGCAGGACGCCGTGGGCTTCGATGCCAGCCGTGGCGACAGCGTCAGCGTGATCAACATGCCGTTCTCCCTGGAGCGCGGCGAGGTGATCGCCGATATTCCGTTCTACTCTCAACCCTGGTTCTGGGACATCGTCAAGCAAGTGCTGGGGGTGTTGTTCATCCTGGTGCTGGTGTTTGGCGTGCTGCGCCCTGTGCTCAACAACATCACCGGCCACGGCAAGAAGCAGTTGGCGCCGTTCGGCGATGTCGAGTTGGGTGGCATGGGCGGCCTGGATGGCGAACTGGCCAACGACCGCGTCAGCCTCGGCGGGCCGCAGAGCATTCTGCTGCCAAGCCCGAGCGAAGGGTATGACGCGCAGTTGAATGCAATCAAAAGTCTGGTGGCAGAAGATCCGGGTCGTGTGGCCCAGGTCGTGAAAGAGTGGATCAACGCAGATGAGTGATAATCGAGCCTCTGTTGCCAAGCTGACCCGGGTCGACAAAGCCGCCGTGCTGTTGCTGTCCCTGGGTGAGACCGACGCGGCCCAAGTGCTGCGCCATATGGGCCCCAAGGAAGTGCAACGGGTCGGCGTAGCCATGGCGCAGATGCGCAACGTGCACCGCGAGCAAGTCGAGCAGGTGATGAGCGAGTTCGTCGAGATCGTCGGCGACCAGACCAGCCTGGGCGTCGGCTCCGACAGCTATATCCGCAAGATGCTCACCTCGGCCCTGGGCGAAGACAAGGCCAACGGCCTGATCGACCGCATCCTGCTGGGCGGCAACACCAGTGGCCTGGACAGCCTCAAGTGGATGGAGCCGCGGGCGGTGGCGGACGTGATACGTTACGAGCACCCGCAGATCCAGGCGATTGTCGTGGCTTACCTGGACCCGGACCAGGCCGGCGAAGTACTCGGCCATTTCGACCACAAGGTGCGCCTGGACATCATCCTGCGCGTCTCGTCGTTGAACACCGTGCAACCGGCGGCCTTGAAAGAACTGAACACGATCCTGGAGAAGCAGTTCTCCGGCAACTCCAACGCGGCCCGCACCACCCTGGGTGGTATCAAGCGCGCGGCCGACATCATGAACTTCCTCGACAGTTCGGTGGAAGGCCAGTTGATGGACTCGATCCGCGAGATCGACGACACCCTGTCGGTGCAGATCGAAGACCTGATGTTTGTGTTCAACAACCTGTCCGATGTCGACGACCGTGGCATCCAGGCGTTGCTGCGCGAAGTGTCCTCCGATGTGCTGGTGCTGGCCCTCAAGGGTTCGGACGAGGGCGTCAAGGAAAAGATCTTCAAGAACATGTCCAAGCGTGCCTCCGAACTGTTGCGCGACGACCTCGAAGCCAAGGGCCCGGTGCGCGTCAGCGACGTGGAAACCGCGCAGAAAGAAATCCTCACCATTGCCCGCCGTATGGCCGAAGCCGGAGAAATCGTTCTCGGCGGGAAGGGCGGCGAAGAAATGATCTAAGGCCCAGCGCATGTCGAACAATGATGAGACGCCCAGCGATCTAATTCGCGCCCGGGACGTCGGCGGGTTCGACGTCTGGTCGCTGCCCAGCTTCGACCCGCACAAGCCTGAGCCCGAGCCTGAGCCGGTGGAAGAAGTGCCGGTGGAAATGGAAGAAGTGCCCCTGGACGAAGTCCAGCCACTGACCCTCGAAGAGCTCGAAAGCATCCGCCAGGAGGCTTACAACGAAGGCTTTGCCACTGGCGAGAAAGAAGGTTTCCACAGCACCACCCTCAAGGTCCGCCAGGAAGCTGACGCGGCCCTCAGTGTGAAACTGGCCAGCCTGGAGCGCCTGATGGGCAGCCTGTTTGCGCCGATTGCCGAGCAGGACTCGCAATTGGAAAAAGCCATGGTGGGCCTGGTGGAACACATCACTCGCCAGGTTATCCAGCGTGAACTGGCGCTGGACTCCAGCCAGATTGAAAGCGTGATGCGCGAAGCCCTCAAGCTGCTGCCCCTGGGCGTCGGCAACGTGCGGCTGTACATCAATCCGCAGGATTTCGAGCAGGTCAAAGCCCTGCGCGAGCGCCATGAGGAAACCTGGCGGATTGTCGAGGATGCCGCGTTGCAGCCCGGTGGTTGCCGGGTCGAGACCGAGCACAGCCGGATCGATGCTACGGTCGAGACGCGCATCACGCAGATCATGGCCAAGCTGTTCGACCAGTTGCACGAACAGGCCCTGCACCCAGCGGCGCCCGACCTGAGCACCGACCTGGACGCGCCTGATGCGCCTTGACCGCACCAGCTTCGCCAAGCGCCTGGGCGGTTATATCGAAGCCACCGAGTTGCCCGGCCAGCCGATCCTTGAAGGCCGCCTGCTGCGCATGGTCGGCCTGACCCTCGAAGCCGAAGGCCTGCGCGCCGCCATGGGCAGCCGCTGCCTGGTGATCAACGATGACAGTTACCACCCGGTACAGGTGGAAGCGGAAGTCATGGGCTTTTCCGGCAACAAGATTTTCCTGATGCCCGTCGGCAGCCTCGCCGGCATCGCGCCGGGCGCGCGGGTCGTGCCGCTGGCCGATACCGGGCGCCTGCCGATGGGCATGAGCATGCTCGGGCGGGTACTCGACGGCGCCGGCCGTGCGCTGGACGGCAAGGGCGGGATGAAGGCCGAAGACTGGGTGCCGATGGACGGCCCGACCATCAACCCGCTCAAGCGCAACCCCATCAGCCAGCCGCTGGACGTGGGCATTCGCTGTATCAACGGTTTATTGACGGTCGGTCGCGGCCAGCGCCTGGGCCTGTTCGCCGGTACCGGCGTGGGCAAGAGTGTGCTGCTGGGCATGATGACGCGCTTTACCGAGGCCGACATCATCGTGGTCGGGCTGATCGGCGAGCGGGGCCGTGAGGTGAAGGAGTTCATCGAGCATATCCTCGGTGAAGAAGGCCTCAAGCGCTCGGTGGTGGTGGCGTCCCCGGCGGACGACGCGCCGCTGATGCGTCTGCGCGCGGCCATGTACTGCACGCGGATTGCCGAATATTTTCGCGACAAGGGCAAGAATGTCCTGTTGCTGATGGACTCGCTCACGCGTTTCGCCCAGGCCCAGCGGGAAATCGCCCTGGCCATTGGCGAGCCGCCGGCGACCAAGGGTTATCCGCCGTCCGTGTTCGCCAAGCTGCCCAAGCTGGTGGAGCGGGCGGGGAATGCCGAGGCCGGTGGCGGCTCGATCACGGCGTTCTACACCGTGTTGTCCGAAGGCGATGACCAGCAGGACCCGATTGCCGACTCGGCGCGGGGCGTGCTCGACGGGCACATCGTGCTGTCGCGGCGCCTGGCCGAGGAAGGGCATTACCCGGCCATCGATATCGAGGCCTCCATCAGCCGGGTCATGCCGTCGGTGGTCAGCGCCGAGCATATGACCCGCGCCCAGCAGTTCAAGCAGTTGTGGTCGCGCTATCAGCAGAGTCGCGACCTGATCAGCGTCGGCGCCTATGTGGCCGGCGGCGACCGCGAGACCGACCTGGCGATTGCCCTGCAGCCGCAACTGGTGACCTACCTGCGCCAGGGCCTGAACGACAACATCAGCATGGCCGAAAGCGAAGCGCACCTGGCCTCGGTGTTCGCGCCTGCGCCTGGCGGTTAATCGGCCATGGCAACCAGTCGCGCCGCGCGCCTTGCTCCCGTGGTGGAGATGGCCGAAAGCGCCGAACGCACCGCCGCCCAGCGCCTGGGGCATTTCCAGGGCCAGGTACGCCTGGCCGAGAGCAAGCTGGGCGACCTGGAGCGCTTTCGGGGCGAATACCAGCAGCAGTGGATCGATCGCGGCAGCAAGGGGGTTTCCGGGCAGTGGCTGATGAACTACCAGCACTTTCTCAACCAGCTGGAAAGCGCCGTCGGCCAGCAGCGCCAGAGCCTGGCCTGGCACCAGAACAACCTGGACAAGGCCCGCGAAGGCTGGCAACAGGCCTACGCCCGGGTCGAAGGCCTGCGCAAGCTGGTGCAGCGCTACATCGACGAAGCACGGGCGCTGGAGGACAAGCGCGAGCAAAAGCTGCTCGATGAACTGTCTCAGCGCCTGCCGCGTCAGGATCAATACTAGCCACGCCGGCAGGCAAAAATTGCGATAGCTATGAGTATCTATACAACCCAAGAACCATCGAAGAGTTGTGTAGAGGCTCATGCTGCGCTAGCGGTGGATCAGTCGCTCATTTGTTTCTGATAAACCGCTATCCAGGGCTTGCCCTAATGCCAGTCAGTCAAGCCCGCTCCCACACTTGATCTGTGGTGGTGCCAACATTCTCTGCCCCAGTGAGATCCCCTGTGGGAGCGGGCTTGCCCGCGAAAGCGGCAGTCCAGTCACTACTTCTGGCACCTGATCCACCGCCACCGCAGGCAAGCCACACACATTTGATCTTCACTGCGTTGAGCATTGCGTTCGCTTGACTGATCAGCATCAGGCCAAGCCCGCACCACCCAAGCGCGCCGCCCATTTGATTGCGTTTCTTGCCCACTCTGCGATCACCTGCTAAACCTTGTTGCACCTACCCACGACAAGGAAGCAGTCGTATGTCAGTCGCGTCAGAAGTGTCCCTGGATGGGAAGGAGTTGACGATCGCAATCAAGGGCCGGTTCGATTTCGGCAGTCACCAGGCCTTTCGTGATGCCTATGAGCGGTTCTACAAGGTCCCCCAGACCTACATCGTGGACTTGAAAGAGGCCACCTATCTCGACAGTTCGGCCCTGGGCATGCTCCTGTTGCTGCGCGATCATGCGGGTAACGCGGCAGATGTGCGTGTGATCAACAGCAACTCTGACGTGCGCAAGATCCTCGCGATCTCCAACTTCGACAAACTGTTTGCTATCAGTTGAGCGCCCAGGCTCCCGAAACCCTGACCGTGCTGATCGCTGAAGACAGCGCTACCGATCTTTTGTTGCTCTCGACCATCGTGCGCGGCCAGGGCCATCAAGTGCTCACCGCCAGTGACGGCGCGCAAGCGGTGCAGGTATTTGCCCGCGAGCGCCCGCAGTTGGTGTTGATGGATGCCTTGATGCCGGTGATGGATGGCTTCGAGGCGGCCCGGCAGATCAAGCAGTTGGCCGGCGAGGCGCTGGTGCCGATCATCTTCCTCACGTCCCTGCGTGAGAGTGAAGCCCTGGCACGCTGCCTGGATGCCGGCGGCGATGACTTCCTGGCCAAGCCCTACAACCGGATCATCCTGGCGGCGAAGATCAATGCCATGGACCGCCTGCGCCGGTTGCAGGCCACCGTACTTGAGCAGCGCGACCAGATCGCCCGGCACCATGACTACCTGTTGCATGAGCAGCGGGTGGCCAAGGCGGTGTTCGACAAGGTCGCCCACTCCGGCTGCCTGAATGCCGCGCGCAACATCCGTTACCTGCAATCGCCCTATGCGCTGTTCAATGGCGACCTGCTGCTGGCGGCCTACACGCCGTCGGGCGATATGCATGTGTTGCTGGGCGATTTCACCGGCCATGGCTTGCCGGCCGCCGTCGGCGCGATGCCCCTGGCCGAGGTGTTCTATGGCATGACCGCCAAGGGCTATGGCCTGGCGCAGACCCTGCGGGAGATGAACGCCAAGCTTAAGCGCATCCTGCCGGTGGACATGTTCTGCTGCGCCACGCTGCTGTGCCTCAGTGTGCAGCGGCGGGTGGTGGAGGTGTGGAACGGCGGCATGCCCGATGGCTATGTGCATGACGTGGCCACGGGGCGCCGAACGCCGCTGGTGTCGCGGCATTTGCCGCTGGGCGTGCTGGCCCCCGAGGCCTTTGATGACCGCACCGAGGTCTGGCCGATGGCCTTGGGCGACCGGGTGTTCCTGCTGTCTGATGGCGTGATCGATACTGCTGATGCCAACGAGCAATTGTTTGGGGTGGAGCGCTTGCAGCAGGTGTTTTCTGCCAACCGCGAGCCCGAGCGCCTGTTTGTCGAGATCGAGCAGGCGCTGGCCGCGTTCCGTGGCCAGGTGCGGGACGATATCAGCATGGTCGAGATCCGTTTGCTGGCCGAGCAGCCCCTGTACCCGGCGACCCTGCTGTACACCGACAGCGGGCAGTCGTGCCCGCTGGACTGGTCGGTGAGTTTCGAGTTTCGGGCCGAGACCCTCAAGCGTTACAACCCGTTGCCGTACCTGTTGCAGTTACTCCTGGAAATCCACGGCCTGCGCGGCCAGAGCGGGGCGCTGTACAGCGTGATGGCCGAGCTGTATTCCAATGCCCTGGAACATGGTGTGCTGGGCCTGGACTCCCAGCTCAAGCGCGATGTGCAAGGCTTTGCCCGCTATTATCGCCAGCGCAACGAGCGGCTCGACCAGTTGAGCAGTGGCTACGTGCGTGTGCACCTGGACGTGGTGCCGACCGAGGCGGGCGGGAGCCTGAGCCTGCGTATCGAAGACAGCGGCCCGGGCTTTGATGTGGAAAAAGTCCTGGCGCGCCCGCTGGATGTCGACCGCCTGTCCGGGCGCGGGCTGAGCCTGGTGCGGCAACTGAGCAGCAATGTACGCTGGGCGGATGGCGGGCGCAGTGTGTGCGTGGAGTTTTGCTGGGTGGCTCTGGCATAATCCGCCGATTCTTGATCAAGGAGCGAACAAGTGACGCACAAACATATGGACCGTGAAGTGTTGGTGGGTTTGCAGGAAGTGATGGAGGGCGACTATCCCCATTTGCTCGACACCTTCCTCGATGACTCGCAAAAACGTGTCGAAGCCTTGCGCAAGGCCCGCGATGACGCCAAGGCGCTGGGGCGCATAGCCCACAGCTTCAAAGGCAGCAGCGGCAACCTCGGTGCGGTGCGCCTGGCGCGCCTGTGCCAGCGCCTGGAGGTCGAGTCGGCCAAGAATGAGATTAGCGACCTGGGCAATCTGGTCGACCAGATTGATCACGAGTTCGCGTTGGTCAAGCCGCTGTACGAGTCGGAGCGCCAGCGCTTCTAGGGTTGGCGGGGCTGGTTGGAAAAGCTGGCCCGACTTTTGCTCTCTATCTTCTGCCTGCGCCCTCGACCCTGCGCAGCGGAGACCTGACTTATGCCTCTAGCCCCCAACTCGCTCCTGCAGGCCGCTCCCGCGGTCAAGCCGCAGGCTTCCCCCGCCAATGCGCAGGCAACGGCCGCGGACACGCGGGCCAAAGCGCCAGGCTTTGCACAGGTGTTCGCCAAGGAGTCCAAGGCGCCCCCCGCCAAGGCTGTGGATATGGCGCCCAAGCCCAGCCGCGACAAGCCGACCGACACCAGCGCGAAGAAGGATGTCGGCAACGACAAGCCTGCCGCTGGCACTCCAGCCGTTGCCGATAGCGGCAAGACTTTGCCTGCCACGCCGCCCGCCAAGGCGGACGCGCCAGCCAGCAGCGATGACGATAAAAATACCGACAAGGACCTGGCGCAAGCCCAGCCGCCAGCGGTCGATGGGGTGGTCGATCCGGCCTTGATCGCGGCCGTGACACCCGCACCGGTAGCGGTTCAGACCGCCGTGGTGGAGGAAGTCGCCACGCCGCTGCTGACCACGCCGCCGGTCACTGAAGAAGTTGCACCTGCCTTCGACCCGGAAGCCGACCCGCTGGACTCATTGCCGGCTGTGCGCCTGGCGATGGAGCAGGGCGGTCATGTGTCCGCCAGCAGCCAGGCTACGCAAAAGAACCTGCCAACCCAGGCCGAACCTACCGCCGCGCAGAACTTCAGCAACGGCCTGGCGACCATGGTCGACCAGCAGGCGGCCAAGGACAGCACCGACCAGGGTGGCGAAAAGGCCTTTAGCGGCCTGCTCGAAGACGGCCTCAAGGACTTGAAGGGCGCGAGCAGCGACACCCGCGTCGATGACTTCGCCAATCGCCTGGCCGCCCTGACCCAGGCTGCCACGCCCAAGACCGCCAACGCCTTGCCACTGAATAACCAGCCACTGGCCATGCACCAGGGCGGCTGGACCGAGGAAGTGGTGAACCGGGTCATGTACCTGTCCAGCGCCAACCTCAAGTCTGCCGATATCCAATTGCAGCCTGCCGAGCTGGGGCGCCTGGATATCCGCGTGAACATGACGGCCGATCAGCAGGCCCAGGTGAACTTCATGAGCGGCCATGCCGCCGTGCGCGAGGCCCTGGAAAGCCAGTCCGGGCGCCTGCGGGAGATGTTCGCCCAGCAGGGCATGGGCCAGGTCGACGTGAACGTGTCCGACCAGTCCCGTGGCTGGCAGGGCCAGGGCCAGGAACAACAGCAGAACCAGGCGCGGGGTGTCAGCGGCAGTGGCGGACACAGCGACGGGCATGATACGGGCCTGGCTGGCGAAGTCACCGAAGTGGCGGCACCGATAGCCCAGTCCGTCATCGGCTCCAGCGCCGTGGACTACTACGCCTGACCTGAAACTGGCGCCGATCAAAATGTGGGAGCTGGCTTGCCTGCGATAGCGGTGTGTCAGCGACATAGTTCGCGCCTGATACACCGCTATCGCAGGCAAGCCAGCTCCTACATTGACGCGTTCCCCCTCACCGCAGACAACTCTGGCATAACACTTGCTCTTGCCTTCCCGTGGATCTATGAAACCCCGAATAGTGACGGATTATTGGCATGGCGAAGAGTGACGACGCAGCAACAGCACCTGCAGCAGGCAAGGGCAAGCTCAAGATGATCCTGCTGATTGTCGTGGCCTTGTTACTGGCCATCGGCGTGTCGGTGGGGGCTACCTGGTACTTTATGCACAGTGCCCAGAGCAAGCCGGTACCTGCGGCCGAGACTGCCAGCAACGTCAAGCAACCGGCAATTTTCGAGCAGATGCTCCCGGCCTTTGTCGCCAACTACAACCAGAACGGTCGCCAGCGCTACCTGCAGGTGAGTATTTCCCTGCTGGCGCGCAACCAGGCGGACCTCGATGCGCTCAAGGTGCATATGCCGGTGATCCGCAACAACCTGGTGATGCTGTTCTCCGGGCAGAGTTTCGATAGCCTGGCCACCCCCGTGGGCCAGGAAATGCTGCGCCAGAAAGTCACGGCCAGCGTGCAGGAAGTGGCCCAGAAAGAACTGGGCAAAGTCGTGGTCGAGCAGGCGCTCTTCACTAATTTCGTATTGCAGTAGGATCACGACATGGCCGTGCAAGACCTGCTGTCCCAGGATGAAATCGACGCCCTGTTGCATGGTGTCGACGATGGTCTGGTACAGACCGAAATGGCTGCCGAGCCCGGCAGCGTCAAAAGTTATGACCTGACCAGCCAGGATCGCATCGTCCGTGGACGCATGCCGACCCTGGAGATGATCAACGAGCGTTTTGCCCGCTACACCCGGATCAGCATGTTCAACATGCTGCGCCGCTCGGCGGACGTGGCGGTGGGCGGCGTGCAGGTGATGAAGTTTGGCGAGTACGTGCATTCGCTGTACGTGCCTACCAGCCTGAACCTGGTCAAGATCAAGCCGTTGCGCGGCACCGCCTTGTTCATCCTCGACGCCAAGTTGGTGTTCAAGCTGGTGGACAACTTCTTCGGCGGCGACGGCCGTCACGCCAAGATCGAAGGCCGCGAGTTCACCCCCACCGAGTTGCGCGTCGTGCGCATGGTGCTGGAGCAGGCCTTTATCGACTTGAAGGAAGCCTGGCAGGCGATCATGGAAGTCAATTTCGAGTACATCAACTCGGAAGTGAACCCGGCCATGGCCAACATCGTCGGGCCCAGCGAAGCCATTGTGGTCTCCACCTTCCATATCGAACTCGATGGCGGCGGCGGCGACCTGCACGTGACCATGCCGTACTCGATGATCGAGCCGGTGCGCGAGATGCTCGACGCCGGCTTCCAGTCCGACCTCGACGACCAGGACGAACGCTGGGTCAAGGCCCTGCGCGAAGACTTGCTGGATGTCGATGTGCCGCTGAGTGCCACCGTGGCGCGCCGCCAGTTGCGCCTGCGCGATATTTTGCACATGCAGCCGGGGGATGTGATTCCCGTCGAACTGCCGGACGAATTGATCATGCGCGCCAATGGCGTGCCGTCGTTCAAGGTCAAGCTCGGCTCCCACAAAGGGAACCTGGCGTTGCAAGTGGTTGAGCCGATCAACCGTCGCTGATGCATCCCCTAATTGATGATTTTTGCTGCGCCGAGGACATGTAATGGCTACCGAACACGAAAACACTTCCGCCGAAGACCAGGCCCTGGCTGACGAATGGGCGGCTGCCCTGGAAGAGACTGGCGATGCAGGCCAGGACGATATCGACGCCTTGCTGGCGGCCGACGCCGCCACTGCGCCGGTGGGTAACCGCCTGCCCATGGAAGAGTTTGGCAGCGTGCCGAAGAACCATGAGCCCGTATCGCTCGATGGGCCCAACCTGGACGTGATCCTCGATATCCCGGTGTCGATTTCCATGGAAGTGGGCAGCACCGAAATCAACATCCGCAACCTGTTGCAACTCAACCAGGGTTCGGTGATCGAGCTTGATCGCCTGGCTGGCGAGCCGCTGGATGTGCTGGTCAACGGCACGCTGATCGCCCATGGCGAAGTGGTGGTGGTCAACGAGAAGTTCGGCATCCGCCTGACTGACGTGATCAGCCCCAGCGAACGTATCAAGAAGCTGCGCTGAGATGAGTCGCCGCTTGCTGGGACTGTTGTGGGCGCTGCCGCTGGGCGTCTTCGCGGCTGAACCGGTGGCCCAGGTCGCCGCGCCGGCCGGCGGCGGCAGCGTAACTGGGCAACTGACTCAGTTGGTGCTCGGCCTGTTGCTGGTGGTGGGGTTGATCTTTGCCCTCGCCTGGTTGTTGCGCCGGGTACAGCGCATTGGCCCGGGCCATGCCCAGGTCATCGAGCTGGTGGGGTCGCGGGCCCTGGGGCCGCGTGATCGCCTGGTGCTGGTGCAGGTGGGCGAGGAACAGATCCTGCTCGGCCTCACCCCTGGCCGGATTACCCCGTTGCACGTGCTCAAGCATCCGGTGAGCGTGGCCCAGACCGAGGCCGCCACACCGGAGTTCGCCCAGCGCCTGATGGAGCTGATGGGCAAGGACCAGAAGGATAAGAAGTAATGCGCGTTCTATTGGCGCTCATGCTGTTGCTGGCCGCGCCCCTGGCGTTCGGCGCCGACCCGTTGTCGATCCCGGCGATCACCCTGGGCACTAACGCGGCCGGGGCCCAGGAGTATTCGGTCAGTCTGCAGATCCTGCTGATCATGACCGCGCTGAGCTTTATCCCGGCGTTCGTCATGCTGATGACCAGCTTCACCCGGATCATTATCGTGTTCTCGATTCTGCGCCAGGCCCTGGGCCTGCAGCAGACCCCGTCGAACCAGATCCTTACCGGCATGGCGCTGTTTCTGACGCTGTTTATCATGGCGCCGGTGTTCGACAAGGTGAACCAGCAAGCCCTGCAACCCTACCTGGCGGAGAAAATGACCGCCCAGGATGCGGTGGAAAAGGCCCAGGGCCCGATCAAGGATTTTATGCTGTCGCAGACCCGTTCCAGTGACCTGGAACTGTTTGTACGCCTGTCCAAGCGCACCGATATCGCCAGCCCGGACCAGGCGCCGCTGACGATCCTGGTGCCGGCGTTCGTCACCTCGGAGCTCAAGACCGCGTTCCAGATCGGGTTCATGATCTTTATCCCGTTCCTGATCATCGACCTGGTGGTGGCCAGTGTGCTGATGGCCATGGGTATGATGATGCTGTCGCCGCTGATCATTTCGTTGCCGTTCAAGATCATGCTGTTTGTCCTGGTGGACGGTTGGGCGCTGATTATCGGCACCCTGGCCGGCAGTTTCGGAGGGGTATAGCGCCATGACCCCGGAAGTCGCCGTCGACCTGTTTCGTGAAGCATTGTGGCTGACCACCCTGATGGTCGCCGTGCTGGTGGTGCCCAGCCTGTTGGTGGGTTTGCTGGTGGCGATGTTCCAGGCTGCCACGCAGATCAACGAACAGACCCTGAGCTTCCTCCCGCGCTTGCTGGTGATGCTGGTCACGCTGATCGTGGCCGGCCCCTGGCTGGTGCAGACCTTCATGGAATACATCCTGCAGCTGTACGGCAGTATTCCGCAGTTGATCGGCTGACCTGATGCAGTCCTTGCTGGCATTGACCGACACCCAGATCAGCACCTGGGTGGCCGCGTTCATCCTGCCGCTGTTTCGTGTGGGCGCGTTGCTGATGACCATGCCGGTGATCGGCACGACCCTGGTGCCCAAGCGCGTACGCCTGTTTTTCACGGTGGCGATTACCGTGGTCATCGTGCCGACGCTGCCGGCGATGCCGCCGGTCAACGCCCTGGACCTCAGTGCGCTGCTGCTGATTGCCGAACAGATCCTGATCGGTGCCTTGATGGGCTTCTCCCTGACCCTGTTCTTCCAGGCCTTCGTGATTGCCGGGCAAATCGTCTCGATCCAGATGGGCATGGGCTTCGCGTCCATGGTCGACCCCACCAACGGCGTGTCGGTGGCGGTGATCGGGCAGTTCCTGACCATGCTGGTGACCTTGCTGTTTTTGGCCATGAACGGCCATCTGGTGGCGTTTGAGATTCTCACCGAAAGCTTCACCACCTTGCCGGTGGGCGAGGGGCTGATCGTCAATCACTTCTGGGAAGTGGTCGGCCGCCTCAGTTGGGTGCTGGGCGCGGCGTTGCTGCTGGTACTGCCGGCGATCACCGCGTTGCTGGTGGTCAACATTGCCTTCGGCGTGATGACCCGCGCCGCGCCGCAGTTGAATATCTTCGCCATTGGTTTCCCGCTGACCCTGGTGTTGGGCCTGGGGATTTTCTGGATCGGCCTGGCCGACATTCTCAATCAGTATCAACCGCTGGCCAGTGACGCCTTGCAGTTCTTACGTGATCTGGCACGGGCGCGCTAAGCCATGGCCGAGAGCGAGAGTGGTCAGGACAAGACAGAAGACCCCACGGAGAAACGTAAAAAGGACTCCCGGGAAAAGGGCGAGATTGCCCGCTCCAAAGAGCTCAACACCCTGGCGGTGATGCTCGCCGGTGCCGGTGGCCTGCTGATCTACGGCGGCGGCCTGGCCCAGGACTTGATGGAGATCATGAAGCACAACTTCTCCCTGCCCCGGGATGTGCTGCTGGACCCGCGCGCCATGGGCATCTACCTGCTGCACTCGGGGAAGATCGCGATCCTCGCTGCGCAACCGGTGCTGATCACCTTGCTCCTGGCGGCGATCATCGGGCCGATTTCCCTGGGTGGCTGGCTGTTTGCGGCCGGCAGCCTGGCGCCTAAATTCAGCCGGATGAACCCCGGTGCGGGGATCAAGCGGATGTTCTCCGCCAAGGCTGTGGTAGAGCTGCTCAAGGCCCTGGCGAAATTTTTTATCATCCTGTTCGTGGCGCTGGTGGTGTTGAAGTCAGATATCGATGACTTGCTGCGCATCGCCCATGAACCGCTGGAGCTGGCGATCATCCACAGCGTGCAGTTGGTGGGCTGGAGCGCATTGTGGATGGCCTGCGGCCTGATCCTGATTGCCGCAGTGGATGCGCCGATCCAGCTGTGGGAAAGCCACAAGAAACTGCTGATGACCAAGCAGGAAGTGCGCGACGAGCACAAGGACCAGGAAGGTCGGCCGGAAGTGAAGCAGCGTATCCGGCAACTGCAACGCGACATGTCCCAGCGCAAGATGATGGCTTCGGTGCCGGATGCCGATGTGGTCATCACCAACCCGACCCACTACGCCGTGGCGCTCAAATACGACGCCGAGAAGGGCGGCGCGCCGCTGTTGCTGGCCAAGGGTAGCGACTTCACTGCCTTGAAAATCCGCGAAATCGCCCAGGCCAACGACATCCTGCTGTTGGAATCGCCGGCGCTGGCGCGTTCGATCTTCTATTCCACCGATCTCGATCACGAGATCCCGGCCGGGTTGTACCTGGCGGTGGCCCAGGTGCTGGCCTATGTCTACCAGATTCGCCAATACCGCGCGGGCAAGGGCAAACGCCCGGATCCGCTCAAGGACTTGCCGATTCCGCCGGATTTGCGGCGCGATTCTTGAGTCTTCTGCTGCCTCTTTCGACGTCATCGCGGGCCAGCCCGGCTCCCACATTTGATCGCATTCCAATGTGGGAGCCGGGCTGGCCCGCGATGGCGTCGGAACAGGTGCTTACCGTTCGTCCAACTCCCTTCCGACCTGTCAACTTTGACAGTAGTCAGCCCCCGTGCAGCGCGCTTTGATAGACCGGGAACAGGCACTGATTTGGGAGAAGGGCAATGGCAACGGGTACGGTGAAGTGGTTTACCGATTCAAAGGGCTTTGGATTCATCACGCAAGACGCCGGAGGAGAGGACCTGTTTGTGCACTTCTCGAGCATTCAAAGCAACGGCTTCAAGTCGCTGGCGGAGGGCCAGAAGGTGGAATATGAAGTTGTAGAAGGTCCGAAAGGCAAGCAGGCATCAAACGTGCGTCCACTCTGATGATCGTTCCCACGCGCCTGCGTGGGAACGATCTCGTCCCTGAAGCAAAAGTTGGAAGGCTTCTTGCAATACCGCCTTCAGGACGCCTCTCGGCGTCAAAAGTTTGCTTCAAGGTGACGAGGAATACCGGTGGATCGCTCTAATATGTTCAACACAGCCCGTGGCACTCTGACGGACCTCTCGCGAGGCAATCTGGGTGTGCCGTTGTTGCTGTTGGTCATGCTGGCAATGATGATGTTGCCGATGCCGCCGTTCCTGCTGGACGTGTTCTTCACCTTCAACATTGCCCTGTCTATCGTCGTGCTGCTGGTTTGCGTATACGCGCTGCGGCCTTTGGACTTTGCGGTCTTCCCCACCATTTTGCTGGTTGCCACGCTGCTGCGCCTGGCCCTTAACGTGGCCTCCACGCGGGTGGTGATGCTGCACGGCCAGGACGGCCACGCCGCCGCCGGCAAGGTGATCCAGGCCTTCGGCGAGGTGGTGATCGGCGGTAACTACGTGGTCGGTATCGTGGTGTTCGCGATCCTGATGATCATCAACTTCGTGGTGGTGACCAAGGGCGCCGGGCGGATTTCCGAGGTCAGTGCGCGTTTTACCCTCGACGCCATGCCCGGCAAGCAAATGGCGATCGACGCCGACCTCAACGCCGGCCTGATCGACCAGAACCAGGCCAAGGCCCGCCGCTCGGAAGTGGCCCAGGAAGCCGAGTTCTATGGCTCCATGGACGGTGCCAGCAAGTTCGTGCGGGGCGACGCCATCGCCGGCCTGTTGATCCTGTTTATCAACCTGATCGGCGGCATGGCGGTCGGTATCTTCCAGCACGGCATGACCTTTGGCGATGCAGGCAAGGTTTACGCCCTGTTGACCATTGGTGACGGTTTGGTGGCGCAATTGCCATCACTGTTGTTATCGACAGCTGCGGCGATCATGGTCACCCGTGCGTCCGGCTCCGAAGACATGGGCAAGCAGATCAACCGCCAGATGTTCGCCTCACCCAAGGCCCTGGCCGTGGCGGCCGGCATCATGGCGATCATGGGCATTGTGCCGGGCATGCCGCATTTCTCGTTCCTGACCATGGCCGCGCTGGCCGCCGGCGGGGCGTACCTGTTCTGGAAAAAGCAGAACACCATCAAGGTCCAGGCCTTGAAAGAGGTGGAGCGCCAGCAAGACCTGCTGCCGTCGCCGGCCCGCGCCCAGGAAACCAAGGAGTTGGGCTGGGATGACGTGACCCCCATCGACATGATCGGCCTGGAAGTCGGCTACCGCCTGATCCCCCTGGTGGACCGCAACCAGGGCGGCCAGTTGCTGGCGCGGATCAAGGGCGTGCGCAAGAAGCTGTCCCAGGATCTGGGCTTTTTGATGCCCACCGTACATATCCGCGACAACCTCGACCTGGCCCCCAGTGCCTACCGCCTGACGCTGATGGGCGTGACCCTGGCCGAAGCCGAGATCTACCCCGACCGCGAACTGGCGATCAACCCCGGCCAGGTCTTCGGCACCCTCAGCGGCATAACCGCCAAAGATCCGGCTTTTGGCCTGGACGCGGTGTGGATCGAAGTCAGCCAGCGCAGCCAGGCGCAGTCCCTGGGCTACACCGTGGTCGATGCCAGCACGGTGGTGGCGACCCACCTCAACCAGATTCTGTACAAGCACTCCCACGAGCTGATTGGCCACGAAGAAGTCCAGCAACTCATGCAATTGCTGGCCAAGGCCTCGCCAAAGCTGGCCGAAGAGCTGGTGCCGGGGGTGTTGTCGCTGTCGCAACTGCTCAAGGTGCTGCAAGCGCTTTTGGCCGAACAGGTACCGGTGCGGGACATTCGCAGCATTGCCGAGGCTATCGCCAACAATGCCGCCAAGAGTCAAGATACTGCCGCGCTGGTGGCTGCGGTGCGCGTCGGTTTGTCGCGCGCCATCGTCCAAAGCATTGTAGGGCTTGACTCTGAGCTGCCTGTGATCACCTTGGAACCAAGGTTGGAACAAATATTGCTCAATAGTATCCAGAAGGCAGGGCAGGGCCAGGAAGAGGGCGTCCTGCTGGAGCCAAGCATGGCTGAAAAGCTGCAGCGTTCGTTGATTGACGCCGCACAGCGCCAGGAAATGCAGGGCCAACCGGTGATTCTGCTGGTGGCAGGCCCCGTCCGAGCGATGTTGTCGCGGTTTGGACGCCTGGCAGTACCGAATTTGCACGTTTTGGCTTACCAGGAAATTCCTGACAATAAGCAAGTGACTATCGTCGCGACAGTAGGGCCCAACGGCTGAGGTAGTGGGTTATGCAAGTAAAGCGTTTTTTCGCCGCCGATATGCGTCAGGCCATGAAGCTGGTTCGTGATGAACTGGGCGCCGACGCGGCTATTATCGGTAACCGTCGCATTGCCGGCGGTGTCGAGCTGACGGCTGCCCTGGATTACAAACCCCAGGCCCTGGCGCCGCGCGTGCCGAACATGGAACTCGAAGACGAGTTGCGCAAGACCGCCTCGCGTATTGTCTCGGCCCAGGCCGAGCTGAGCATGCGTGGCGACAGCGATGCGACCACCAATCGCCAATTGTTTGCCGGCCTGCCGCTGACGGCGGCCGAGCCACTCGTCGAACCGACTTTTGTCGAGCCGCCACGTCCCGCCGCGCCAGCACCGGCCGCTGCGGTTGACCAGCGCGTGTTCGACTCGATGCGTTTTGAGCTCAATGGCCTGCGTGAATTGCTGGAAGTGCAGTTGGGCTCGCTGGCCTGGAACCAGTTGCAAGGCAGCAAGCCGCAACAGGCCAACCTCTGGCGCCGCCTGCAACGCATTGGCCTGTCCGGCCCGTTGTCGCGCGACTTGCTGGAACTGACCACCGGCATAGAAGAGCCTCGCCAGGCCTGGCGCATGTTGCTGGCGCACCTGGCGCGCATGATCCAGACCCCGGAAATCGAACCCCTTGAAGAAGGTGGCGTGATTGCCATGGTCGGCCCTGCCGGCATGGGCAAGACCACCACCCTGGCCAAGCTGGCCGCCCGTTATGTCCTCAAGTACGGCGCCCATAACATTGCGCTGGTGAGCATGGACAGCTACCGCATCGGTGCCCAGGAACAGCTCAAGACCCTGGGCCGGATCCTCAATGTGCCGGTGACCCACGTCGACCCGGGCCAGTCCCTGGCCAACGCCCTCGACCCGCTGCTGCGCAAGCGCGTGGTGCTGATCGATACCGCTGGCCTGCAAGCCAGCGACCCGGCATTGCGCATGCAACTGGAAAGCCTGGCCGGGCGCGGGATCAAGTCGAAAAATTACCTGGTACTTGCAACAACCAGCCAGAAACAGGTTCTGACTGCTGCGTACCACAGCTACAAACGTTGTGGGCTGGCCGGTTGCATCCTGACTAAGCTGGATGAAACCGCAAGCCTGGGCGAAGTGTTGAGCCTTGCCATCAGCCATGAATTACCGGTCGCCTACCTGACCGACGGGCCGCGGATCCCGGATGACTTGCATCTGCCGCGCCGTCATCAGTTGGTCAGCCGCGCGGTCAGTGTGCAAATGCAGGACGAACCCAGTGAAGAGGCGATGGCGGATATGTTCGCCGACCTCTATCACAACCCAGCCAAGCGGGTCGGCTGAACGGCAACATGCAACACAGTGCAATGTACCTACATCGATGGTCTGCTACCGCGGCCACCCTATGTAGCCTGCGGCTAAGCAAGACAAGGTAAAGAAAGAACATGGGCAGCATGCATCCCGTACAGGTGATCGCGGTGACCGGCGGCAAAGGTGGCGTCGGGAAAACTAACGTGTCAGTGAATTTGTCCCTGGCCCTGGCAGAGCTTGGCCGCCGCGTCATGCTGCTGGATGCCGACCTGGGCCTGGCGAACGTTGACGTTCTGCTGGGACTGACGCCCAAACATACCCTGGCCGATGTCATTGAAGGCCGCTGTGAGCTGCGCGACGTGCTGTTGCAGGGGCCTGGGGGAATTCGCATCGTCCCGGCCGCCTCCGGCACCCAGAGCATGGTGCATCTGAGCCCGGCGCAGCACGCCGGCCTGATCCAGGCCTTCAGTGATATCGGCGACAACCTCGACGTGCTGGTGATCGACACTGCCGCCGGGATCGGCGAGTCCGTGGTCAGCTTCGTGCGCGCCGCGCAAGAAGTATTGCTGGTGGTCTGCGACGAACCCACCTCGATCACCGACGCCTACGCCCTGATCAAACTGCTCAACCGCGACTACGGCATGAACCGCTTCCGCGTGCTGGCCAACATGGCCCAGAGCCCGCAAGAAGGGCGCAACCTGTTCGCCAAGTTGACCAAGGTCACGGATCGCTTCCTCGATGTCGCCTTACAATACGTCGGCGCAGTTCCCTATGACGAGTGTGTGCGCAAGGCTGTGCAAAAGCAGCGTGCAGTCTATGAAGCGTTCCCTCGTTCGAAATGCGCGTTGGCGTTCAAGGCAATTGCTCAGAAGGTCGATACCTGGCCACTGCCCGCCAATCCCCGGGGGCATCTGGAGTTTTTCGTCGAGCGATTGGTGCATCAGACGAGTGCGGGACCGGTGCTATGACAGCCAGCGGCTACAACCTTTACAAAAAATCAGCGCGTGACAGCCAGGGCGAATTGATCGAGCGCTATGCGCCCCTGGTCAAGCGCATTGCCTACCACCTGCTGGCACGCCTGCCCGCCAGTGTCCAGGTCGAAGACCTGATCCAGGCGGGGATGATCGGCCTGCTCGAAGTGTCGACCAAGTACGACGCGAGCAAGGGTGCGAGTTTCGAGACGTATGCGGGTATCCGTATCCGTGGCGCGATGCTCGATGAAGTGCGTAAAGGTGATTGGGCGCCGCGTTCGGTCCACCGCAATACCCGGATGGTGAGTGACGCAATTCGCTCAATTGAAGCAAAAACCGGTCGCGACGCTAAAGATCACGAAGTTGCGGCCGAACTCCAATTGAGTCTCGACGATTACTACGGGATTTTGAACGATACCTTGGGCAGCCGCCTGTTCAGTTTCGACGACCTGCTGCAGGACGGCGAACATGAAGGGCTGCACGAGGATGGCGCGAGCGCTCACCAGGAGCCTTCACGCGACCTGGAAGATGAACGCTTCCAGGGCGCCCTGGCAGAGGCGATTGCCAATCTGCCGGAACGTGAGCGGCTGGTGTTGGCGCTGTACTACGACGAAGAGCTGAACCTCAAGGAAATCGGTGAGGTCCTGGGGGTCAGCGAATCGCGGGTCAGCCAGCTACATAGCCAATGCGCGGCCCGCTTGCGGGGGCGTTTGGGAGAGTGGCGAGCGCGCTGACAGGCAGTGTGGGGACAGTGCGAACGATAACCGCCACGGCGCAAGCCTGGCGGGAGCGGCCCGTGATGTGCCCCAGCAGTCCTTTTTGTGTAATGCCTGTTGAATGATATGGCGCGCCCAGGTGCTGGACGCGTTTAAGACTGCTTGGAGGTCGAATTGGACAAGAACATGAAAATCCTCATCGTTGATGACTTCTCAACGATGCGGCGGATCATAAAAAACCTGTTGCGTGACCTTGGGTTCACTAACACGGTCGAGGCGGATGACGGCATTACGGCGATTCCGATCCTCAACAGCGGGAGCATCGACTTTCTGGTAACCGACTGGAACATGCCTGGCATGACCGGTATCGATCTGCTGCGCCATGTGCGCGCTGATGAAAAGCTGCGCAGCCTGCCTGTGCTGATGGTGACCGCTGAAGCCAAGCGTGAACAGATCATCGAAGCCGCCCAGGCCGGGGTCAACGGCTACGTGGTCAAGCCATTCACTGCACTGGCCTTGAAAGAGAAGATTGAAAAAATCTTCGAACGCATCGGTCATTGATGCTGCCACGGGGGAGCTATGGAGCATAAAGAATCATCGCAGGCCGACTTTGAGTCGACCCTGAAAAAACATGCTCACCAACTCGTCGAAAGCCTGGAAAAAGGCCAGTTCGGCGACGCAGTGCAGTTGATCCATGAGCTCAACCAGACCCGCGACCGCGGCCTGTATCAGGAAGTGGGCAAGCTCACCCGTGAGTTGCACAGTGCGATCGTCAATTTCCAGATCGACCCGCACATGCCCCAGGCCGAGGAAATCTCGCAGATCACCGATGCCACCGAACGCCTGTCCTACGTGGTCAGGCTGACTGAGGCGGCAGCCAATCGCACCATGGACCTGGTGGAAAACGCCACGCCCCTGGTGAACGGCATGGCCAATGAGGCCAAGGCGTTGAGCGCTGACTGGGGGCGCTTCATGCGGCGCGAAGTGGGTGCTGAAGAATTTCGCGAGCTGGCGCGCCGGGTCGAGGGTTTCCTGTCACGCAGCGAGCAGGAAAACCGCACGGTTTCCAGCAACCTCAATGACATCCTGCTGGCCCAGGACTACCAGGACCTGACCGGCCAGGTGATCAAGCGCGTAACCCTGCTGGTCACCGAAGTGGAAAGCAACCTGCTCAAACTGGTGCTGATGGCCGGTCAGGTCGACCGTTTTGCCGGCATCGAACACGACCGCGAAGCGATCCTCTCGGAAAAAGATCCACAAAAACACCTCGCCAAGGGTGAAGGTCCGCAGATTCATGCCGATAAACGTGAAGACGTTATGTCAGGTCAAGATGACGTAGACGATTTGCTGTCCAGTTTAGGCTTCTAAGGAGCACGCAATATGAGCTTCGGCGCCGATGAAGAAATCCTTCAGGATTTCCTTGTAGAGGCCGGCGAAATTCTAGAGCAGTTGTCCGAGCAACTGGTCGAGCTGGAAAGCCGACCGGATGATGCGAACCTGCTCAATGCAATTTTTCGCGGTTTTCACACTGTAAAAGGGGGCGCCGGCTTCCTCCAGCTCCATGAGCTGGTGGAGTGCTGCCACATCGCCGAAAACGTGTTCGACATCCTGCGCAAGGGTGAGCGTCACGTTGATTCGGAATTGATGGACGTGATCCTCGAAGCCCTGGACGCGGTCAACGGCATGTTCAATGAAGTGCGCGAACGCGCACCGATTACGGCTGCCACCCCGGAACTGCTGGCCGCCCTGGCGCGCCTGGCAGAGCCTGCCGCTGTATCTGCCGCCCCGGTGGTTGAGGCGGCGCCTGAGCCGGTGGCTGAACCCGACGTTACCGACAGCGAATTCGAACAACTGCTGGACTCCCTCAATGCCGTCAAGGCCGAGGCACAAGCACCGGCAGCGGCTGCGCCGGCCATGGTGCCGACCAGCGAAGACATCACCGACGCCGAGTTCGAGTCATTGCTCGACCAGTTGCACGGCAAGGGCCAGTTCGCCCCGGACGCCGTGGCAGCCACACCGGCGCCTGTGGAGCCGGCAGCGCCAGCGGCCAGCACCGACATTACCGACGACGAATTTGAAGCACTGCTGGATCAGTTGCACGGCAAAGGCTCGTTTGCCGCCGATGCCCTGCCGGCAGTCGCTGCGGCGGTTGCACCTGCCGCTGCCACGCCTGCTGCTGCGGCACCGGCGGCGGATGGCCTGATCACCGACCATGAATTTGAATCCCTGCTCGACGAATTGCACGGCAAGGGCAAGTTCTCCGAAGTAGCGCCTGGCGCCGCAGCCACCGCGACCGCCACCGCAGCGGTGGCCAAGCCGGCACCCGCTGCCGCCAAGGCTGCTGCACCGGCTGCGGCCCGTGCCGCCGCCCCGGCGCCAGCCCGCGCGCCGGCAGCTGCCGAGAAAGCCCCGGCCAGTGAAGCCGAAACCACCGTGCGGGTCGATACCGCGCGCCTGGACGACATCATGAACATGGTCGGCGAACTGGTGCTGGTGCGTAACCGCCTGGTGCGCCTGGGCCTGAACAGCGGCGACGAAGCCATGCAAAAGGCCGTGTCGAACCTCGATGTGGTCACTGCCGACCTGCAGACCGCGGTGATGAAGACGCGCATGCAGCCGATCAAGAAGGTCTTCGGGCGCTTCCCGCGCCTGGTCCGTGACTTGGCCCGGCAGTTGAAGAAAGAGATCGCCCTGGAACTGGTGGGCGAAGAAACCGACCTCGACAAAAACCTTGTCGAGGCCCTGGCCGACCCGCTGGTCCACTTGGTGCGCAACGCGGTCGACCACGGTGTGGAAACCCCCGAAGAGCGCGAAGCCAGCGGCAAGCCGCGCCTGGGCAAAGTGATCCTGGCCGCCGAACAGGAAGGCGACCATATCCTGCTGTCGATCACCGATGACGGCAAAGGCATGGACTCCAATATCCTGCGCGGTATCGCGGTCAAGCGCGGCGTCATGGACAAGGACGCCGCCGACCGCCTCACCGACACTGAGTGCTACAACCTGATTTTTGCCCCGGGCTTCTCGACCAAGACCGAGATTTCCGACGTGTCCGGCCGTGGCGTGGGCATGGACGTGGTGAAGACCAAGATCAGCCAGCTCAACGGCTCGATCAATATCTACTCGACCAAGGGCCAGGGCTCGAAGATCGTCATCAAGGTGCCGTTGACCCTGGCGATCATGCCGACCCTGATGGTGATGCTGGGCAACCAGGCGTTCGCCTTCCCGCTGGTCAACGTCAACGAGATCTTCCACCTCGACCTGTCGCGCACCAATGTGGTCGATGGTCAGGAAGTGGTGATTGTGCGGGACAAGGCCCTGCCGCTGTTCTACCTCAAGCGTTGGTTGGTGGCGTCCGCCGCTCATGAAGAGCAGCGCGAAGGCCACGTGGTGATCCTGTCCGTGGGCACCCAGCGTATCGGCTTTGTCGTCGATCAACTGGTTGGCCAGGAAGAAGTGGTCATCAAGCCATTGGGCAAGATGCTGCAAGGAACGCCAGGCATGTCGGGTGCGACCATTACCGGTGACGGTCGGATCGCGCTGATTCTCGATGTTCCGAGCATGCTCAAGCGTTACGCCGCACGGCGTATTTGATTCGGCCCGGGCAGGGCGGTTGTCCCTCGCCCGGCCTAACGGAGTGGTTATGGTAGTCAAGGTTCTGGTGGTGGACGATTCGGGTTTCTTCCGCCGCCGCGTCTCGGAAATTCTTTCAGCGGATTCCAACATCCAGGTGGTCGGAACGGCCACCAACGGCAAAGAGGCGATTGATCAGGCCCTAGCATTGAAGCCGGACGTGATCACCATGGACTACGAGATGCCGATGATGGATGGCATCACCGCCGTGCGCCACATCATGCAGCGTTGCCCGACCCCGGTCTTGATGTTCTCGTCGCTGACCCACGAAGGCGCCCGAGTGACCCTCGACGCGCTGGACGCTGGCGCCGTGGACTTCCTGCCGAAGAATTTCGAAGACATCTCGCGCAACCCGGAAAAGGTCAAGCAGATGCTCTGCGAGAAGGTGCACAGCATCTCGCGCAGCAACCGCAGCAGCTTCCGCGCGCCGGTGGCTCCCGCCCCGGTAGCGGCGCCGGCACCGACCAGCAGCAGTTTCGGGCGCCCGGCCCCAGCCCCGGTGGCAAGGCCTGCCGTGGCCCCGGCGCGTACAGCGGCGCCGAGTCCGGCCTCGCCTGCGCCCAAGCGCAAGGCCTACAAACTGGTGGCGATCGGGACCTCCACCGGCGGCCCGGTGGCCTTGCAGCGGGTCTTGACCCAGTTGCCGGCCAACTTCCCCGCGCCCATCGTGCTCATCCAGCACATGCCCGCCGCATTCACCAAGGCCTTTGCCGAGCGCCTGGACAAGCTGTGCCGCATCAGCGTCAAGGAAGCCGAAGACGGCGACATTCTGCGTCCGGGCCTGGCGTTGCTGGCCCCAGGTGGCAAGCAAATGATGGTCGACGGTCGCGGCGCGGTGAAAATCCTGCCGGGTGACGAGCGTCTGAACTACAAGCCGTGCGTGGATATCACCTTCGGTTCGGCGGCCAAGTCCTACGGCGACAAAGTTCTGGCGGTGGTCCTCACCGGCATGGGCGCCGACGGTCGCGAAGGCGCACGCCTGCTCAAGCAGGGCGGCAGCTCGATCTGGGCCCAGGATGAAGCCAGCTGCGTGATCTATGGCATGCCCATGGCCATCGTCAAGGCCGACCTGGCCGACGCGGTCTACAGCCTGGATGACATCGGCAAGCATCTGGTGGAGGCCTGTCACTGATGGATGTGTTGAGCCTGGTTGGGATTCTTCTGGCGTTTGTCGCCATTATTGGCGGCAACTACCTGGAAGGCGGCCATCTTGGCGCCCTGGCCAATGGTCCGGCAGCGTTGATCGTGATCGGCGGCACCGTCGGCGCGGCGCTTTTGCAGTCGCCCCTGAGCTCGTTCAAGCGGGCGATGCAGATCCTGGTGTGGATCATTTTCCCGCCGCGCGTGGATTTGGCCGGCGGCATCGACCGCGTGGTCAACTGGAGCCTTACCGCGCGCAAGGAAGGCCTGCTGGGCCTTGAAGGCGTGGCCGATGCCGAGCCCGACAGCTACGCGCGCAAAGGCCTGCAACTGCTGGTCGACGGCGCGGAGCCGGAAGCCATCCGCAGCATCCTTGAAGTGGACTTCTACACCCAGGAAAGCCGTGATATCAACGCGGCCAAAGTCTTTGAAAGCATGGGCGGCTACGCGCCGACCATCGGCATCATCGGTGCGGTGATGGGCTTGATCCATGTGATGGGCAACCTGGCCGACCCCTCGCAACTGGGCAGCGGCATCGCCGTGGCGTTCGTCGCCACCATCTATGGTGTGGCCAGTGCCAACCTATTGCTGCTACCGATTGCCAGCAAGCTCAAATCCATTGCCATGCGCCAGTCCCGTTACCGGGAAATGCTGCTCGAAGGCATCCTGTCGATTGCCGAGGGCGAGAACCCGCGGTCCATCGAATTGAAGCTCCAGGGCTTCATGGATTGATGGGGGGTATTGCCTGTGAGCCGTCGCCGCCGCGAGCCTGAAGAGCACGTCAACCATGAACGCTGGCTGGTGTCCTACGCCGACTTCATCACCTTGCTGTTCGCCTTTTTCGTGGTGATGTACTCCATTTCCTCGATCAACGAAGGCAAGTACAAGGTCATCTCCGAAGCCCTGGTAGGGGTATTTACCGACTCGGACCGGGCGCTCAAGCCAATCCCCATTGGCGACGAGCGGCCCAAGACCACCACCCCGGCCAAACCGTTGGTCAAGGACAGCGACGAGACCGACGCCGGCATCAGTGGCGGCAGCGACCCGCTCAAGAGCATCGCCGACGATATCAGCGCGGCGTTTGGCGACCTGATCAGCTCCAACCAGATGACTATTCGCGGCAACGAGCTGTGGGTGGAGATCGAGCTCAACTCCAGCCTACTGTTTGCCAGTGCCGACGCGCTGCCCAGCGATATTGCCTTCAGCATCATCGACAAGGTGGCGGCCATCTTGAAGCCCTTCGACAACCCGATCCACGTCGAAGGCTTTACCGATGACCAGCCGATCCATACCGCGCAATTTCCCACCAATTGGGAGTTGTCGTCGGCGCGCTCGGCGAGCATCGTGCGCATGCTGGCCATGCAGGGGGTCAACCCTGGGCGCCTGGCGTCGGTGGGCTATGGCGAATTCCAGCCGGTGGCCAATAATGCGACGGCCGAAGGCCGCGCGCGCAATCGGCGGGTGGTGTTGGTGGTGTCGCGCAACCTCGATGTGCGGCGCAGCCTGACCGCCACCGGTGCGGCCAATGCACAACCTGATGCAGCAATGAAGCGGGCTGGCACACAAACTGCACCGACGCCCGTAAAGCCGCCGGAACGCGGGAGTGCCGTCAATTCTCCGTCACCGGCTCTATAACCTCGTGCTATTTCTCGGTCGAGCCAGTGCCTGCCGGGAGGAACAATCCGAATGAGAGTCTGGGCAGTTGCCAATCAAAAAGGTGGGGTCGGCAAGACCACCACCTCCATCGCCTTAGCCGGCCTGCTGGCCGAGGCGGGCAAGCGCGTGGTCATTGTCGACCTGGATCCCCACGGCTCGATGACCAGTTATTTCGGCTACGACCCGGATGCGCTGGAACACAGCTGCTTCGACCTGTTCCTGCACAAGGGCAGCGTCCCCACAGGCTTGCCCGGGCAACTGCTGTTGCCCACCAGCAACGAGAAGATTTCCCTGTTGCCCTCCAGCACCGCCCTGGCCACCCTCGAGCGCCAGTCGCCGGGGCAGAGTGGCCTGGGCCTGGTGATCGCCAAGAGCCTGGCGCAACTGTGGCAGGACTTCGACTACGCCATCATCGACAGCCCGCCATTGCTCGGCGTGCTGATGGTCAATGCCCTGGCGGCCAGCCAGCAACTGGTGATCCCGGTGCAAACCGAGCACCTGGCGGTCAAGGGCCTGGAGCGCATGGTCAGCACCCTGACCATGATCAACCGTTCGCGCAAACAGGCGTTGCCGTTCAGCATCGTGCCGACCCTGTTTGACCGTCGCACCCAGGCCTCCCTCGGCACCCTGCGCGTACTGCGCGATGCCTACCCCGAAACCATCTGGCAAGGCTATATCCCGGTGGACACGCGCCTGCGTGACGCCAGCCGCGCCGGCCTCGCGCCCTCGCAATTCGATGGCAAGAGCCGTGGCGTGCTGGCGTACCGCGCCTTGCTCAAGCATCTGCTGGCCCAGCAACTTGTGGCGCAGGTGGCATGAAATGACTAACTCTCTAGTTGCGTGGCTTGCCTGCGATGGGTTTTGCCTGATCTCACGGACTTTTGATTCAAGTCCGCGTGCGGGCAGGCCGATAACCTTTGAATACACGGTCAACGGTGCGTGCGCGTGGGCATACAGATGAGTCGTCCTGTCGATATCAAGACCCGGCCGCAACTGGCGCTGCAGTCCTACCTGGACGCACTGCTGCAGGATGCGACCGAGGAGCTGCTGCCCGAGCCGATCCTGGTGCTGGATGAAGTGCTGGCGGTGCCTGTGGTCGAGGCTGAGGCTGGCCTGGACGAGTTTCAACTGGCGGTCCTCGAAGAGCAGGCCTGTGATGCGTTGGTGGTGCCGGTCGTTGCCCCGGTCGTGCAAGCGCCTGCACCCTTGACGCTGGTGCCGCCGGTGGCCGAAGTGCATCGACCGCCGAGCATTACCCCGCCACCGGTGGAAAACGATGGCCGGCCAACGTGGGCGGCCGAGTCGTTCGAATGCCTGCTGTTCGATGTGGCCGGGTTGACGCTGGCGGTGCCGTTGGTGTGCCTGGGGTCGATCTACTCCCTGGAGGGCCAGGAATTGACGCCGTTGTTCGGCCAGCCGGAGTGGTTCCTCGGGATCCTGCCGAGCCAGGCCGGCAACCTCAAGGTGCTGGATACCGCGCGCTGGGTGATGCCCGACCGCTATCGCGATGATTTTCGCCAGGGCCTGCAATACGTGATCTCGGTGCAGGGCTATGAATGGGGGCTGGCGGTGCATCAAGTCAGCCGTTCGCTGCGCCTGGACCCCAACGAAATCAAATGGCGCAGCCACCGTGGCCAGCGGCCATGGCTGGCGGGCACCGTGATCGAACACATGTGCGCGCTGCTGGATGTCGCCGAATTGGCGGAGCTGATTGCCAGCGGTGCGGTAAAAGATCTGCCAGGTAACAAACGTACTTGATAAGAGGCGCAGCGCCACGGTGCTGCCAAAGAAGAACACACGCCGTTATCAACGGTATTTGAAGGGGTCAGGGGTATGAACAAGTCGTCAGCGTCCGCACAGGGTTTGGATGATCCGATTCTGCAATGGGTGACCTTCAAGCTGGACAACGAGTCCTACGGCATCAACGTGATGCGCGTGCAGGAAGTGCTGCGCTACACCGAAATCGCGCCAGTGCCGGGTGCGCCGAGCTACGTGCTGGGCATCATCAACCTGCGCGGCAACGTCGTGACCGTGATCGACACCCGCCAGCGCTTTGGCCTGATGCCGACTGAAGTCAACGACAACACGCGGATCGTCATCATCGAGGCCGACAAGCAAGTGGTCGGGATCATGGTCGACAGCGTGGCCGAGGTGGTTTACCTGCGCCAGTCGGAAGTCGAGACGGCGCCGAATGTCGGCAACGAAGAATCGGCCAAGTTTATCCAGGGCGTGTGCAACAAGAACGGCGAGCTGCTGATTCTGGTTGAGCTGGACAAGATGATGAGTGAAGAAGAGTGGTCGGACCTGGAGAACATCTGATTGATGCTTGAGGTAGCGGTAATCGTCCTGGCCCTGCTGTGGGTCGGGACCGTGGTGGTGCTGTTGCGCCATATGCGCCAGCAACGCGAATCGGCCCTGCAACAGGCCGAGCGCGACGCCGTGCGCGACCAGCGCCTGCGCGAGATGGCCAAGCGAGTGGACAACTACCAGCAAAGCGCGGTGCGGGTAGGGGAGGACGTGCACGAACTGCGCTCGATCGTTGCCCCCTTGCCCGACAAGCTGTCGGCGCTGGAACAGCGCGACCCGGCCAACCTGTCCTTTGCCCAGGCGGCCAAGCTGGTGGGCATGGGCGCCACGGTGGACGAACTGACCCAATCCTGCGGCCTGACCCAGGCCGAGGCACAGTTGATGAGCAAATTGCACAAAAGCTGAGCCTGTACCGATTCAAATGTGGGAGCGAGCTTGCTCGCGAAAGCGGTGGATCAGTCAATACATATACCGACTGACCCGCCGCCATCGCTGGCAAGCCAGCTCCTACACTTGTTTTTTGTCGCCCCGCTGCCAGTGCCCACCGCAATTCCCATGTGGGAGCGGGCTTGCCCGCGATAGCGGTGTGTCAGCCAAGGCAGTAGCGACTGGTCCACCGTTATCGCAGGCAAGCCAGCTCCTACACTTATTTTTTGTCGTCCCCATGCCAGCGTCTGGCGCAGTTCCCATGTAGGAGCGGGCTTGCCCGCGATGGCGGTGTGTCAGCCAATACATGTACCGACTGACCCACCGCTTTCGCGAGCAAGCCCGCTCCCACATTTTTTGATCTGTGTGCATCCCTGAAACGTCAGTAATCATCCCCGCGCGCCGTCACATCCCGCTCCACCGGCTCGGCATTGGGGTCATACCCCGCCGGGAATTTGCCTTTGAGCGTCCAGGCAAACGCAATAATCTCGGCGATGGTGCGGTACAACTCTTCGGGGATGCTGTCGCCCAGTTCCATGCGCGCCAGTAACTTCACCAGTTCGGCATTTTCATAAATCGGGACTTCATGTTCCCGCGCCAATTTCAGGATGGCTTCGGCCAGGGCGTCGTCACCTTTGGCGGTCAGGGCGGGGGCGGCTTTGCCGTCGTATTTGAGGGCGATGGCCTGGCGCGGTGGGTTGGGGCTCTTCATGCGGTTTCATCCACCCAGCGTTGTTCCAGCCCGGTCTTCGGCCCACGGGGTGGGGTGCCGAGGTGGCAGTCGAGGTCGCCGACGTTGAGGCCCGATGACACCAGGCGTTCGCGCAGGCTGCCCAGGTGGCTTTCGATCAGGCTGGCGGTGAACGGGCGGGTGGCCCACAACTGGCTGGACAGTTTGCCCTGGCTCAATTGTGCCTGGACCTGCAACGGGCCCAGGGGCTCCATGTCGAAGGCCAGTTCCACGCGCCACAGCATCTTTTTCGCATCGCGTTCGATCTTGCGCTCCGGCTCGTCCTTGTCCGGCGGCGGTTCTTCGCGCTGGAACTTGACCTGCAGCGGCACGATGTCTTGCAAGGTGCGCATGGGGATTTCCAGTTGCCAGGTGGTTTGCAGGCGGCCATCGGCGGTGGTGCCGCTTTGTTCCAGGCTCGACAGTTGATGGCTCTGCAAGCGTGAGATGGCGCCGGCGGCCAGGCGCAACAGGTTTTCCAGGCTGTTTTCACCGTCCAGGCGCTGCAGCAGGCGCTCCGGCAACGGGAAGCCGCCCGGTGCGGTGCGGGCGCCCACTTGGCCGAGGGTGCCCAGCGGGCTGCGGACAAAACTGGGCAGCATCTGCGCCAGGGTATTGGCGGCCAGGATTGCATTGAGGTTGGTGCTGGCGGGCAGGGCGGGTAGCAATTCGTTGACCAGGCGCAGCAGGCTGCCCTTCATATCCAGCGGCGGCACTTGCGGGTTTTGCCCGGCCAGCAGCTTGGCTTCGAGGAATACGCCGCTGTTGTACAGCAGTTGTGCCAGCACCTTGGGATTGCTGACCTGCGCCACATCCGGCAGCCCGGCCTGCAAGCGGTCGACGGCGGCGCGCAACGGCGCCGAGGTGTCATCGGGCAGGTTCTTCAAGGCATTGAACAGGCCTTCCAGCGAGCCCTGGCGGCTTTGCTGGGCGGCCAGTTGCTGGCTGACCGCCAGTTGATCGCGCAGCCCGCTCAGGGGCACGAAATCCAGGGTCTGCGCGCCTTGCACCACGGCACTCAACAAGCTGGCGACGCGTAGCGGCTGCGGGCTTTCCAGGGTCAGGGTGGTGCCACTCAGGGCGCTGTTGAGCACCGACACCAGCGAGCGGTACAGCGCCGGCTGCCCGGCCCCCTGAGGCAGCATCTGCGAAGTCAGCACCTTGGCTTGCAGCAAGCTGCCCACCGGCAATTGAGTGGTGTCGATGCGGGTCAGGGCCGCGACATTGGCGCTGAGCGCCTGTTGCAGGCTGATCGCCAGGTCGCCCGACGCCGTCTGGCTCACCGCCACGTTGCTGCCCAGGGGCAGCGGCTGGCTGCTGGCGGCCTGCACCAGGGTTTGCCGGCCACCTTCGAGGGTCAGCTTGAGCAATAGCTGAAAGGCTTCACCGCCTTGCTTGAGCGCCAGCACCTCGGCGTTCACGGTTTTTCCGGCGTCGATCAACCCTGCCTGAGGCTCCAGCAGTTTCAGCAGTTCACCCACCGCAGGCGCAGGCCTGGGCCCGGTGGCCGGGGCTGGAGGCAGGGTTGGAAGGTTGATGTCACCGGTCATCGTGGCCGCCGTCTCAAGGAAATTGCCCTCTTTAGAGTAGGGCATCGCATGTATAATGCCGCCCGTCTGCAAAGAGCGTGTCAAAAACATCACAACTGATTGATCCAGCTCTCTAAAACAGGCCGCCAATGCAGTTATTGTGCATCTCTTTAACGGCCGTTCCGCCGCCGACTTGAACCGTAAAGGCCCGCGATCTTGTGACCAGTCCACTACTTGAAGCCGTTGCGCTTGCCTGTGAGCGAGACCTGCGGATGCTGTTCGAACACCTCGAACTGCGTCTGGCGGGCGGCGATATGGTGCAGGTCAGTGGGCCCAACGGCAGCGGCAAGACCAGTTTGCTGCGCCTGCTGGCCGGGTTGATGCAGCCGACGGCAGGCCAGGTGCGCCTCAACGGCAAGCCGCTGCACGAACAACGCACGGAGCTGGCGCGCAACCTGGTGTGGATCGGCCACGCCGCCGGGATCAAGGATGTGCTGACGGCCGAAGAAAACCTCAGTTGGCTCAGCGCCCTGCATCATCCGGCCCCGCGCGCATCTATCTGGCAGGCCCTGGCCGCCGTGGGCCTCAAGGGCTTCGAAGACGTCCCCTGTCATACCCTGTCAGCTGGCCAACAACGCCGGGTGGCCCTGGCCCGCCTGTACCTGGAGGGCCCGCCGCTGTGGATCCTCGACGAACCCTTCACGGCCCTCGACAAACAGGGCGTAGCGCAACTCGAAGAACACCTGGCCCGGCATTGCGAGCAAGGCGGCATGGTGGTCCTCACCACCCACCACACCTTGACCCGTATGCCTGCCGGTTACCGCGACCTGGACTTGGGCCGGTGGTCGGTATGAGTGTGTTTGCCCTGTTGGTCGCCCGCGAAGCCCGCTTGCTGTGTCGCCGCCCGGCTGAGTTGGCCAACCCGCTGGTGTTCTTCGCGATTGTCATCGCGTTGTTCCCTTTGGCGGTCGGCCCCGAGACTAAACTGTTGCAAACCTTGTCTCCGGGACTGGTGTGGGTCGCGGCACTTTTGTCCGTCCTGCTCTCGCTGGACGGGCTGTTTCGCAGTGATTTCGAAGATGGTTCCCTTGAACAGTGGGTCCTTTCGTCGCACCCCCTGCCTCTTCTGGTACTGGCCAAGGTACTGGCACACTGGGCCTTCTCCGGCCTGGCGCTGGTCCTGCTCGCGCCGCTGCTGGCGATGATGTTGGGACTGCCTTCCGAATGCCTGCCCGTATTGCTGGCCTCGTTGTTGCTTGGCACCCCGGTGCTGAGCCTGCTGGGGGCGGTGGGTGCGGCACTGACCGTGGGCCTGAAACGTGGGGGGCTGTTGCTGGCCTTGCTGATTTTGCCTTTGTATATCCCGGTGTTGATCCTGGGCAGCGGCGCCTTGCAGGCCGCGCTCATGGGAATGCCGGCGACCGGTTACCTCTTGTGGCTTGGCAGCCTGACCGCCCTGGCGGTAACCCTGACACCCTTTGCTATAGCGGCCGGCCTGAAAATCAGCGTCGGCGAATAATGAGGTCTGACCCGGTGTTTTCACTGCGTCAGTAAAGACCCTAAGCTTCTTGCAACGACAAGAAGCAACCGTGATGGAAACAGCAATGAACTGGACCTGGTTTCACAAGCTCGGCTCGCCCAAGTGGTTCTATGGCATCAGCGGCAAAATGCTGCCCTGGCTCGCCGTCGCCGCCTTCCTACTGATCGGTATCGGCCTGGTCTGGGGCCTGGCCTTCGCTCCGCCCGACTACCAGCAGGGCAACAGCTTTCGCATCATTTATATCCACGTGCCCGCCGCGCTGCTGGCCCAGTCCTGCTACGTGATGCTCGCGGTGTGCGGCATTGTCGGGCTGGTGTGGAAGATGAAGCTGGCCGACGTCGCCCTGCAATGCGCGGCGCCCATCGGTGCGTGGATGACGGCGGTTGCACTGCTGACCGGGGCGATCTGGGGCAAGCCGACCTGGGGCTCGTGGTGGGTCTGGGATGCGCGACTAACGTCCATGTTGATCCTGCTGTTTCTGTACTTCGGGCTGATTGCCCTGGGCAACGCGATCAGCAATCGTGACAGCGCGGCCAAGGCCTGCGCGGTGCTGGCGATTGTCGGCGTGATCAATATCCCGATCATCAAGTATTCGGTGGAGTGGTGGAACACCCTGCATCAGGGCGCCACTTTCACCCTCACCGAAAAACCGGCGATGCCCGTGGAAATGTGGGCGCCGCTGCTGCTGATGGTCCTGGGCTTCTACTGCTTCTTCGGCGCGGTGCTGCTGATGCGCATGCGCCTCGAAGTGCTCAAGCGTGAGGCCCGTACCAGTTGGGTCAAGGTCGAAGTGCAAAACAGCCTGGGAGCCCGTGGATGAGTTTCGCCTCTTTCAGTGATTTTCTCGCCATGGGCCACCACGGCCTGTACGTCTGGACCGCCTATGGCATCAGCCTGGCCGTCCTGGCCCTCAACGTCGTTGCGCCGATCCTGGCCCGCAAGCGTTACCTGCAACAAGAGGCGCGTCGTCTGCGCCGGGAGACCGATAAGTGAATCCGCTGCGTAGAAAGCGTCTGTTGATCATCCTTGCCATCCTGGTGGGCGTCGGCATTGCCGTGGGCCTGGCCTTGAGCGCCTTGCAGCAGAACATCAACCTGTTCTATACCCCGACCCAGATCGCCAATGGCGAGGCGCCGCAAGACACGCGGATCCGCGCCGGTGGCATGGTCGAGGCCGGCTCCCTGAAGCGCTCCGGCGACTCCCTGGACGTGACCTTCGTGGTCACCGACTTCAACAAATCCGTGACCATCTCCTACCGCGGCATCCTCCCGGACCTGTTTCGCGAAGGGCAGGGCATCGTGGCCCTGGGCAAGATCAACGCCCAGGGCGTGGTGGTGGCCGATGAAGTGCTGGCCAAGCACGATGAAAAATACATGCCGCCGGAAGTGACCAAGGCCCTCAAAGACAGCGGCCAATCCGCGCCAACCCCAGCCAAGGAGGGTTAAGCGATGACCTCTACATTGTTTATTCCCGAGTTGGGCCAGTTGGCGATGATCCTCGCCCTGTGCTTTGCCATCGTCCAGGCCATCGTCCCGCTGCTGGGCGCCTGGCGCGGCGACCGGCTGTGGATGAGCCTGGCGCAACCCGCCGCCTGGGGCCAGTTCGCGTTCCTGGCGTTCGCCTTCGGTTGCCTGACCTATGCCTTCATGACCGACGATTTTTCCGTCGCCTATGTGGCCAGTAACTCCAACAGCGCCTTGCCCTGGTACTACAAGTTCAGCGCCGTGTGGGGTGCCCACGAAGGCTCCCTGCTGCTGTGGGCGCTGATTCTCGGCGGCTGGACCTTTGCCGTGTCGGTGTTCTCCCGGCAGTTGCCGCAAGTCATGCTGGCGCGGGTGTTGGCGGTGATGGGCATGATCAGCATCGGCTTTTTACTGTTCCTGATCATGACCTCCAACCCGTTCGAGCGGATCCTGCCGCAGATTCCCATGGACGGTCGCGACCTCAACCCGTTGCTGCAGGATATCGGCCTGATCGTCCACCCGCCGATGCTCTACATGGGCTATGTGGGCTTCTCCGTGGCCTTCGCCTTTGCCATCGCCGCCTTGCTCGGCGGCCGCCTCGACGCGGCCTGGGCGCGCTGGTCGCGGCCCTGGACCATCGTCGCCTGGGCCTTCCTCGGCATCGGCATCACCCTGGGCTCGTGGTGGGCCTATTACGAACTCGGCTGGGGCGGCTGGTGGTTCTGGGACCCGGTGGAAAACGCCTCCTTCATGCCCTGGCTGGTGGGCACGGCACTGATCCACTCCCTGGCCGTCACCGAAAAACGCGGCGTGTTCAAGAGCTGGACCGTGTTGCTGGCCATTGCCGCCTTCTCCCTGAGCCTGCTGGGCACGTTCCTCGTGCGTTCCGGCGTGCTGACCTCGGTGCACGCATTCGCTGCCGACCCTGAGCGCGGCGTGTTTATCCTTATCTTCCTGCTCTGCGTGGTGGGCGGCTCGCTGACTCTGTTCGCCCTGCGCGCACCGGTGGTCAAGAGCCACGTGGGCTTCAACCTGTGGTCGCGGGAAACCCTGCTGCTGGGCAACAACCTGGTGTTGATCGTTGCTGCCTCGATGATCCTGCTGGGTACCCTGTACCCGCTGGTACTCGATGCCCTGACCGGCGCCAAGCTGTCGGTCGGCCCGCCGTACTTCAACGCATTGTTCATCCCGCTGATGGGCCTGTTGATGGTGGTGATGGCCATTGGCGTGCTGGTGCGCTGGAAAGACACCCCGGTCAAATGGCTGCTGGGCATGCTGATCCCAGTGCTGCTGGGCAGTGCCGCCTTGTCGGTAATTGCCGGGATTGCCTACGGCGACTTCAACTGGGCAGTGCTCGCCACCTTCATGCTCGCGGCCTGGGTGTTGCTGGCCGGCGTGCGCGATATCTTCGACAAGACCCGGCACAAGGGCCTGATCAAGGGCCTGCCAACCCTGACCCGCAGTTACTGGGGCATGCAGATCGCGCACATCGGCATCGCCGTGTGCGCCCTGGGCGTGGTGTTGTCCAGCCAGAACAGCGCCGAGCGCGACCTGCGCCTGGCCCCTGGCGAGTCCATGGACCTGGCCGGTTATCAATTTGTATTTGAAGGCGCCAAGCACTTCGAAGGGCCGAACTTCACCTCCGACAAAGGCACCGTGCGTGTGCTGCGCAACGGCAAGCAGGTTTCCGTGCTGCACCCGGAAAAACGCCTGTACACCGTACAAAGCTCGATGATGACCGAAGCCGGGATCGACGCCGGGTTCACCCGTGACCTGTATGTGGCCCTGGGCGAGCCCCTGGGCGAGGGCGCCTGGGCCGTGCGGGTCCACGTCAAGCCGTTTGTGCGCTGGATCTGGTTCGGCGGCCTGCTGACCGGTTTTGGCGGGTTGCTGGCAGCGATGGACCGGCGTTACCGGGTCAAGGTCAAGAGCCGGGTGCGTGAAGCCCTCGGCATGCAGGGAGCAGCGGTATGAAGCGTTGGTTGATGGTATTGCCGCTGGCGCTGTTTCTGCTGGTCGCGGTGTTTTTGTATCGTGGCCTGTACCTGGACCCGGCCGAGCTGCCGTCGGCGATGATCGGCAAGCCGTTCCCGGCGTTCTCGCTGCCCACGGTGCAGGGCGATAAAACCCTGACCCAGGCAGACCTGATCGGCAAGCCGGCCCTGGTCAACGTGTGGGCCACCTGGTGCATCTCGTGCCGCGTAGAGCATCCGGTGCTCAACAAGCTGGCCGAGAACGGCGTGGTGATCTACGGCATCAACTACAAGGACGACAATGCGGCGGCCCTGAAGTGGCTCGCGGAGTTCCACAACCCGTACCAGTTGGACGTGCGTGATGAAGACGGCAACCTGGGCCTGAACCTCGGCGTCTACGGTGCCCCGGAAACCTTCTTTATCGACGCCAAGGGTGTGATCCGCGACAAGTTTGTCGGAGTGATCGACGAAGTGGTCTGGCGCGAACAACTGGCGGCCAAGTACCAGGCCCTGGTGGATGAGGCCAAGCCATGAAGCGCTGGTTGACCGCCGCAGTACTGGCCCTGGGCCTGGTGGGCGTGGCCCATGCCGCCATCGACACCTATGAATTTGCCCGCGATGGCGACCGCGAGCGTTTTCGCGAGCTGACCAAGGAGCTGCGCTGCCCCAAGTGCCAGAACCAGGACATCGCCGATTCCAACGCGCCGATTGCCGCCGACCTGCGCAAGGAAATCTTCCGCATGTTGGGCGAGGGCAAGGACAACCAGCAGATCATCGACTTCATGGTCGATCGCTACGGTGATTTTGTCCGCTACAAGCCGGCGCTGACCGGCAAGACCGCCTTGCTCTGGTTTGGCCCCGCCGTCCTGTTGCTGGGCGGCCTGGTGGTCATGGCCGTGATCGTCCGCCGTCGCCGTGCGGCGCCTACCGATGGTTCTGATGCGCTATCTGCCCAAGAGCGCCAACGCCTCGACCAACTGCTGGACAAAAAAACTGATGATTGATTTCTGGCTCGCAGCTGGCCTGCTGCTCCTGGTTGCCTTGAGTTTCCTGCTGATCCCGGTGTTGCGCGTACGTCGCGCCCAGCGTGAAGAAGACCGCACCGCGCTGAATGTCGCGCTGTATCAGGAACGTGTCGCCGAACTGCAAACCCAACAAAGCGAAGGCGTGCTCAACGCCGCGCAGCTCGATACCGGCCGCGCCGAAGCCGCCCGTGAATTGCTGGCCGATACCGAAGGCGTGGAAAAGCCCCGCGAATCGCGCCTGGGCAAGCCGCTGCCGTTGCTGGCCGCGGTGCTGGTGCCGGTGTTGGGCCTGGGGCTGTACCTGCATTACGGGGCCATCGACAAGGTTGAACTGACCCGCGAATTCGCCCAGCCGCCGGTGTCCCTTGCCGACATGACCCAGCGCCTGGAACGGGCGGCGGCAGCGCAACCGGATTCGGCCGAGGGCCTGTACTTCCTGGGGCGCGCCTACATGGCCCAGGATCGTTCGGCGGATGCGGCCAAGGTCTTCGAGCGCGCCGTGGCCCTGGCTGGCCGCCAGCCGGAATTGCTCGGGCAGTGGGCCCAGGCGCAGTACTTTGCCAACAACAAACAATGGTCGCCGCAGCTTCAGGCCTTGACCGACGAAGCGCTGAAGCTCGATCCGAAAGAAGTCACCAGCCTCGGCCTGCTGGGCATCGCCGCCTTTGAAGGGCAGCGTTACCAGGAAGCCATCGACTACTGGAATCGTCTGTTGGCCTTGTTGCCGGAGAAAGACAACTCCCGCGCAGCACTGCAAGGCGGCATCGACCGTGCGGCCGAGAAGTTGAAAGAGGGCGGCGCTGCCGTCGCGCCAACGGCCAAGACCGCCGTGATGAAAGTGCGCGTGGACCTGGCGGCCGACGTCAAAGCCCGCGCCCTGCCGACTGACAGCGTATTCATCTTCGCCCGCGCCGTTTCAGGCCCGCCGGCGCCACTGGCCGCCAAGCGCGTGACCGTGGCCGACCTGCCGGTGACCGTCGAACTGGGCGATGCCGATGCGATGATGCCGCAGTTGAAACTGTCCAACTTTCCCGAAGTCCAACTGGTTGCGCGCATCTCACGGGCCGGTCAACCGACTGCCGGCGAGTGGATCGGCCGCAGTCAACCCCTGGCCAGCAGCACCACCGCGACCCAGCAGTTGACCATCGACAGTCCGGATAAATAATTTCGAGGAAATCCCCATGACCGCCATCGCTCGTATCACCCTGCTCAGCCTGGTCTTGGGCTTGAGCGCTTGCGCGGTCCATCGGCCACCTCCTGCCCCTACGGGCCCGACCATTCCACCGTCGGGCCCCTCGACCCAGCCGGTAACCAAACCTTCCGGCCCGGTCACCGCCCCCGCCAAGCCCTTGCCGAGCAAGTCCCCGACCTTCGCCCCACCCCCCGGCGCTGCCAGCCACTGGGACGGCAAGATGCAGGTGTACGTGCTGGACGAACAACCGGACACCTTCTATCGCCAGCGCACCTATTACCGCTGGAGCAACGGCTGGAGCCGCTCCATCAGCCCGAATGGGCCCTGGGAAGAGACGAATGTGCAGGGTGTACCGCCTGGGTTGAGCAAGCAGTACGCAAAATGATCTAAGGCGACCTTCAAACGGTCGCCTTTTTTTATGACTTGAAATCAAATCCAAATGTGGGAGCTGGCTTGTCGGGTCGCCGCATAGGTATCTACACAACTCGCTTTTTTTGGTTATTGGGTATGTGTACATATCCGTTGCTGCGGTTACGGCGGCTATTGGTTCCGCCCTTACGGCGGGTCACTTTCGAAGAGCGCGAAAGTAACCAAAGCGCTTTTGCCCCACCACTCGGTGCCTCGCCTAGGCTCGGCATGCCCGCAGTCAGGCATTGCTCCGTGGGCCCGCCGCGATCGGCCATCCCTGGCCGTGTCGCGGCTACCCCGGCATCCATGCCGGGGTGCCCACTGCGCAATACCTGCCTGCGGCCAGCGTGGTTTGACGGGGCGCCTAAGATCAAAAGCCAGATCAAAAGCAGTGCAACAGCAGAGCAACAGCAAAGCCAGAGCGCGAAGCTGCATTCCCCTGTAGGAGCTGGCTTGCCTGCGATGGCGGTGTATCAGCCAATACATTTATCGACTGATACACCGCCATCGCAGGCAAGCCAGCTCCCACAGGAGTCCGCGCACGCCTCGATGATCAGGTCGGCTGTCAGGCCGCCTCGCTTTGCTTGTGATTTTGATCTTAGGCACATCGAGGCTAGGCGAGGTGCCGAGTGGTGGGGCAAGAGCCCTTTGGTTACTTTGGGCTGGGCTGGGCTGGGCTGGCACTCCGGCTCTTTTCCAAAGTGACCCGCCGTCAGGGCGGAACCCTAAGTGGCCGTAACCGCAGCAATGGATATGTACACAGACCGAGAAGAGAGTTGTGTAGATACCTATGGCCATCGCAAGCAAGCCAGCCCCCACAGGGATTTACTTGGCCGTCAGGCCGCCGGGCATTCCCGGTGCAACGCTGCCTCGACTAACAACTGCGCCATCTCGATCAATTGCACCACCGCCATCACCTGCTTACGGCTCGAGCCTTCAAGATGCTCGGTGCAGTCGTACGCACTGACCGCCGCCGACTCGAGCATTTCACAGGCGTTGCTCAACGCCTCTTCGGTGTTGAGACCGGCTGCGAATGCAGTGCGTATTGCTTGAACGCACGTTGTGCCGCTTCGTGGAGTTTGCTGTCGTTCAGGGAGTAGGCCGGGCTAGGCGTGACTTTTTCATACGGTTGCTCCTGGAGTTAAAGGAGCCGCCACAATCACTTCCACATGGATGGGTGGCGACTGTACGCCGGTGTGGAAGACCGGACTCCAGGACCCCGGCGCACCCGAAGGTGCCCCGCGCACAGCCGCCATATAGCTGCGTGAAAAAGGGCGACGACCGAGGAATGGAGACCCGGCAGGGCTGGGCCCTCCTGCGTACAGCTCGCCCAACATGATGTGTGCCTGTTAAATGATGAACCGTAGGGAATGATCCTCATATGCATGGGAATTGTCCTTCGGCTGTTCCAACCTTTCATAAAACCTTCATCAAACCGCCCCCCTGCCGTCATGTGCAAGTCATAGCCCTGACACCTCCCGCGCCTACTGTCGTTTGAACTCAAACACAGCCCCGCAAGGCTGTTCAAACCAGACAGAGAAGCCCATGAATCCCGCTATCCATGTCGATCGCCTGAACAAGACCTTTGCGAAGAAAACCGCGTTGGTCGACCTCGAACTCACCATCGCCAGCGGCGAGATGGTCGCCCTGATCGGTGCGTCCGGCTCCGGCAAGTCCACGTTGTTGCGCCACCTCGCGGGGCTGGCCTGTTGCGACAAGGGCAACGGCGGCAGCGTCAAGGTGCTGGGCCGGGAGGTGCAGGCCAGTGGGCGGTTGAATGGCAAGGTGCGGCGGTTGCGCGCGGATATTGGCTACATCTTCCAGCAGTTCAACCTGGTCAATCGCCTGAGTGTGATCGACAACGTGCTGCTCGGTTGCCTGGGCCGGGTCCCGCGCTGGCGCGGCAACCTTGGGTTGTTCAATACCGAGGAAAAGCAGTTTGCCATGGAATCCCTGGCACGCGTCGGCCTGGCGGACCTGGCCCAGCAGCGCGCCTCGACCCTGTCCGGTGGCCAGCAACAACGGGTGGCGATTGCCCGGGCGTTGACCCAGCGTGCCGAAGTGATCCTCGCCGACGAACCCATCGCCTCCCTGGATCCGGAGTCGGCGCGCAAGGTCATGGAGATCCTCGCCGATATCAACCGCCGCGACGGCAAGACCGTGGTGGTGACCCTGCATCAAGTCGATTACGCCATGCGTTATTGCCCGCGCGCCGTGGCGCTCAAGGGCGGGCGCATTCATTTCGATGGGCAGGGCCGCGAGATGAGCAGCCAGTTTCTCAACGACCTGTACGGTGCCGACGTCGACACCAGCCTGATGTTTTGCGAACCGCCGCGCCGTTCCGAACTGCCCCAGCGCCTGGCCCTGGCCCGCGCTTGAACCCCCACTCACGATCCCTAGGAGTCGCCTGCATGTTGAACCGTATCGGTCATGTTTTCCTGTCTGCCGTGTTGTTGGCCAGCGTCGCCATGGGCAATGCCCAGGCCGCCGACAAGGCCATCAACTTCGGCATCATGTCCACCGAGTCTTCGCAGAACCTCAAGAGCATCTGGCAGCCGTTTCTCGATGACATGCACAAGAAGACCGGCCTGACCATCAACGCCACCTTCGCCTCCGATTACGCCGGCCTGATCCAGGGCATGCGCTTTAACAAGGTCGATGTGGCCTGGCTCGGCAACAAGGCAGCGATGGAGGCGGTGGACCGCTCCAACGGCGAGATCTTCGCCCAGACCGCCGCTGCCAACGGCGCCGCCGGCTACTGGAGCCTGCTGATCGTACGCAAGGACAGCCCGCTCAACTCCGTCGAAGATATGCTCAAGAACGCCAAGAACCTGACCTTCGGCAATGGCGACCCGAACTCCACCTCGGGCTACCTGGTGCCGGGCTACTACGTGTTCGCCAAGAACAATGTGGATGCCGCCACCGCCTTCAAGCGCACGCTCAATTCCAGCCATGAAGTCAACGCACTGAGCGTGGCCAAGGGGCAGTTGGACGTGGCCACCTTCAACACCGAAAGCTGGGACCGCCTGGAAGTGACCCAGCCGGACAAGGCCGCCCAACTCAAGGTGATCTGGAAGTCGCCGCTGATCCCCGCCGACCCGCTGGTGTGGAGCAAGGCCCTGACTGACAGCGAGAAGAGCAAGATCCGCGATTTCATCTTCAGCTACGGCGACACCGATGAAGAGAAGGCGGTGCTCAAGAACATGCAGTTGGGCAAGTTCCTCGCGTCCACTGACGACCAGTTGCTGCCGATCCGCCAGCTGGAACTGTTCAAGCAACGCACCACCATCAGTGCCGACAGCAAGCTGGCCGAGGCAGATAAGGCCAAGAAGCTGGCGCAGATCGACGCCGACCTGGCCACGCTGCAACAGCGCCTGAGCGAGCTGGACAAGAAACCCGCCGCCAACGGCTAACCCCCTGTGGGACCGGAGCCTATGTGTGAACGGGCTTGTGTGGGAGCGGGCTTGCTCGCGAAAGCGGTGAGTCAGTCGCTGGATGTGCTGAATGACACACCGCTTTCGCGAGCAAGCCCGCTCCCACCTACACACACACATAGGCCCGGCTCCAACCATTATCGAGAGTGATCCATGACGACCTTGCACGCTGAAGCCGTGGGTAAAAGAACCTGGCCGCAATACCTCGGCTGGGGCCTGTTCCTGGTGCTGCTGGCCTGGGCCTGGAAAGGCGCAGAAATGAACCCGCTGGCGCTGTACCGCGACTCGGGAAACATGGCGACCTTCGCCGCCGACTTCTTCCCGCCGGACTTCCACGAATGGCGCTCCTACCTCAAGGAAATGATCGTCACCGTGCAAATCGCCCTCTGGGGCACGGTGCTGGCGATTGTCTGCTCGGTGCCCCTGGGCATCCTCTGCGCCGACAACATCACGCCCTGGTGGATTCACCAACCCCTGCGCCGGGTGATGGATGCCTTCCGTTCGATCAACGAAATGGTGTTTGCCATGTTGTTCGTGGTGGCGGTCGGGCTTGGTCCGTTTGCCGGTGTGTTGGCCCTATGGATCAGCACCACCGGGGTGCTCGCCAAGCTGTTTGCCGAAGCCGTCGAGGCCATCGACCCAGGCCCGGTGGAAGGGGTGCGCGCCACCGGTGCCAGCGCCTTGCAAGAGGTGATCTACGGCGTGATCCCGCAAGTCATGCCGCTGTGGGTGAGCTACGCGCTGTACCGCTTCGAGGCCAATGTGCGCTCGGCGACGGTGGTGGGCATGGTCGGCGCGGGCGGCATCGGCGTGATCTTGTGGGAGAACATCCGCGCCTTCCAGTTCGTGCAGACCTGCGCGGTGCTGCTGGTGATCATCGTGGTGGTGAGCCTGATCGACGTGCTGTCCCAGCGCCTGCGCAAGCGGTTTATCTGACCTTGGAGGGGTGCCTGCGGGCGCTTTTTTTAAAGCATGCAGTTGTCTAGACAAGATGAGCCGGTGTACCGCGAACTCGCCGATATCCTGCGCCGCGAACTCAGCGGCTACCAGGCCGGGGAGTTCCTGCCGGGCGAGGTGCAGTTGGCCGAACGCTTTGGCGTCAACCGCCACACCCTGCGCCGCGCCATTGATGAACTGGTGTTCGAAGGCAGCCTGCTGCGCCAGCAGGGCAAAGGCACCCAGGTGCTGGACCGGCCGCTGATCTACCCGATGGGCGCCGACACCGCCTACAGCCAATCGCTGTCGGCCCAGGGCCATGGCGTGCAGGCGCTGCTGCTCAAGCGCCGCTACTGCTACGCCAGCCGCGAAGAAGCGCAGCACCTGGGCATCGCCGAAATGGCGCCGATGATCGAGCTGCAAACCCTGCGCAAGCTCGACCAGCAGCCCGTCAGCCTGATTCGTCATCGTTACTGCGCCAGCCACGCGCCGTTGCTGGCGGATTACAACGGCGGCTCCCTGCGCCAGTACCTGCGCGAGCGCGACCTGCCGCTGACCCGCACCCTAAGCCTGATCGGTGCGCGCTTGCCCAACCGCGACGAAGCCGCGCTGCTGATGATGCCCCGGCACTTGCCGGCCTTGACCGTATTCACCCTTTCCCGCGATCGCGATGGCCGCCCGGTGGAGCTGGCGCAGTCCACCAGCCGTTCGGATCGCTTCCAGTACCAGGTGGTGACTTGATGGAGACCCCGATGAATCTGTCCCCGCGTCAGCATTGGATTGGCGTACTTGCCCGCGCCCAGCTCAATGAACTGCAACCCCACGAAGCGGCATTGAAGGACGCCGAGTACCAACTGATCCGCGCCCCGGAAATCGGCATGACCCTGGTGCGTGGGCGCATGGGCGGCAATGGCGCGCCGTTCAACGTCGGCGAAATGACGGTGACACGCTGTGTGGTGCGCCTGGCCGATGGCCGCACCGGCTACAGCTACCTGGCGGGGCGCGACAAGGTTCACGCCGAACTGGCGGCCCTGGCCGATGCCCATCTGCAAAACGCGCAGCCGAGCCCATGGCTCACGGATTTGATCAGCGCCCTGGACCTGGCCCAGGCCCAGCGTCGCGCGCAAAAAGAGGCCGACACCGCGGCGACCAAGGTCGAGTTCTTCACCCTGGTGCGAGGAGAAAACTGATGCACGCTCAATTATTGCAACCGGCGTTTGTCGACCCGGTACTGGACGCCCAGCGCAGTTTTCGCGCGGCGCTCAAGGCCTTGGCCGAGCCGGGTTTGCTCCAGCACTTGCCGGCAGCCCCGCACCTCGATGGCCTGGCGCCCGCCACCTATGCCTTGTGCCTGGCGCTGCTGGATGTCGACACGCCGCTGTGGCTGGCACCTGGCTTCGACACGCCGCTGATCCGCGCCAACCTGGCCTTCCACTGCGGCTGCCCGTTGGTCGCGCGTCGGGAGGAGGCCGCGTTTGCCTTGCTCGGCGAACCGGACCTGCTCGACCTGAGCGGCTTCGACCACGGCAATGATCGCTACCCCGACCAGTCCTGCACCTTGCTGGTCCAGCTTACCGACCTGGACGCCGGGCGCACCTTGCTCTGGCGCGGCCCGGGCATCCAGGCCCAGCGCCGGGTGCAGGTGCCGGTGCCGCCGGTGTTCTGGCTGGAGCGCCAGCGCCGTGAAGCCTTCCCCCGTGGCCTGGACGTGTTGTTCAGCGCCGGCCATCACCTGCTCGGCCTGCCGCGTAGTAGCCGCATCACACAGGAGCACGCCTGATGTACGTAGCCGTCAAGGGTGGCGAACAGGCCATCGACAATGCCCACCGCCTGCTGGCGAAAAAACGCCGGGGCGACCCGGCCGTGCCGGAGCTGCGCGTCGAGCAGATCCGCGAGCAACTGCCCCTGGCCGTGGCGCGGGTGATGAGTGAAGGCTCGCTGTACGACGAAGAACTGGCCGCGCTGGCAATCAAGCAGGCGGCGGGGGACCTGGTAGAAGCGATCTTCCTGCTGCGCGCCTACCGCACCACGTTGCCGCGTTTCAGCCCGAGCCTGCCGATCGACACCGCGCAGATGTCGTTGAGCCGGCGGTTGTCGGCCACCTTCAAGGATGTGCCCGGCGGCCAGTTGCTCGGCCCGACCTTCGACTACACCCATCGCCTGCTGGATTTCGCACTGCTGGCCGAGGGTGAGTATCCAGGCCCGCAGACCACGGCGGATGCGCAACTCGAACCGTGTCCACGGGTGCTGGGGTTGCTGGCCAAGGAAGGCCTGATCAAGCACGAGGCCGACGACCACGCCCGCGTCGCTGACATCACCCGCGACCCGCTGGAGTTCCCCGCCAGCCGTGCCGAACGCCTGCAAGCCCTGGCCCGTGGCGATGAAGGGTTTTTGTTGGCGCTGGGCTATTCGACCCAGCGTGGCTACGGGCGCAATCACCCGTTTGCCGGGGAGATTCGTATCGGTGACGTAGAGGTCTGGATCGATCCCGAAGAGCTGGGCTTTGCCATTTGCCTGGGCAGCATCGAAGTCACCGAGTGCGAGATGGTCAACCAGTTCGTCGGCTCAGCCACCGAGTTGGCGCAGTTCACCCGGGGCTATGGCCTGGCGTTCGGGCATGCCGAGCGCAAGGCCATGGGCATGGCCCTGGTGGACCGCTCGCTGCGTGCCGAGGAGTACAGCGAAGAGATCGTCTCGCCGGCCCAGCGCGAAGAGTTCGTGCTGGCCCATTGCGACAACGTCGAGGCCGCCGGTTTTGTCTCGCACCTAAAACTGCCGCACTACGTGGACTTCCAGGCCGAACTGGAACTGATCCGCAAACTGCGCCAACCGGCCGAGGGCACCCGCCATGAATGACGCCGCCTACAACTTCGCCTACCTCGACGAACAGACCAAACGCATGATCCGCCGCGCCTTGCTCAAGGCTGTGGCGATTCCCGGTTACCAAGTGCCGTTCGGTGGCCGCGAGATGCCGCTGCCCTATGGCTGGGGCACCGGCGGCATGCAATTGACGGCGGCGATCCTCGGCGCCGACGACGTGCTCAAGGTCATCGATCAGGGCGCCGACGACACCACCAACGCCGTGTCCATCCGGCGCTTTTTTGCGCGCACTGCCGGCATCGCCACCACCGAAGCCACCCCCGACGCCACGGTGATCCAGACCCGCCACCGCATCCCGGAAACCCCGCTGCAGGCCGGGCAGATCATGGTCTACCAGGTGCCGATCCCCGAGCCGCTGCGCTTTATCGAGCCTTCGGAAACCGAGACCCGCACCATGCACGCCCTCAACGATTACGGGGTGATGCACGTAAAACTCTATGAAGACATCGCCACCTTCGGCCACATCGCCACCGCCTATGCCTACCCGGTGATGGTCGACGAGCGCTATGTGATGGACCCCTCGCCGATCCCCAAATTCGACAACCCGAAACTCGACATGAGCCCGGCGCTGATGCTGTTCGGTGCCGGCCGCGAAAAGCGCCTGTACGCGGTGCCGCCGTACACCCAGGTCAGCAGCCTGGACTTCGAGGACCACCCCTTTGAGGTGCAGAAATGGGAACACCACTGCGCCATCTGTGGCAGCCATGAATCGTTCCTCGACGAGCTGATTCTCGATGACGCCGGGACCCAGAGTTTTGTGTGTTCCGACACCTGGTACTGCGCCCAACGGGTCAAGGAGAACAACCAGTGAGCCAGCCGTTATTGCAAGTGCGCGACCTGTCCCTGCTGTATGGCCCGCAGAAGGGCTGCCAGGAGGTGAGTTTTGATCTGTACCCCGGCGAAGTGCTGGGGATTGTCGGCGAGTCCGGTTCGGGTAAATCCACCTTGCTCTCGCTGTTGAGCGGGCGCTTGCCGCCCCAGGCCGGCAGCGTCGGCTATCGCAGCAAGGACGGCGAATGGCTGGACCTCTACAGCGCCAGCGAAGCCGAACGCCGCACTTTGCTGCGCACCGAATGGGGCTTCGTTGAGCAGAACCCTCGCGACGGCCTGCGCATGGGCGTGTCGGCCGGCGCCAACATTGGCGAGCGCCTGATGGCCCAGGGCGTGCGTAATTACCAGCAACTGCGCGGTGCCGGCCTGGATTGGCTGGGCCAGGTAGAGATCGACCCGCAGCGCATCGACGACCTGCCGCGCACTTTCTCTGGCGGCATGCAGCAGCGCCTGCAAATCGCGCGCAACCTCGTTTCCAGCCCGCGCCTGGTGTTTATGGACGAGCCCACCGGTGGCCTCGATGTGTCGGTGCAGGCGCGCCTGCTCGACCTGCTGCGCGGCCTGGTGCGCGAGCTGGACCTGGCGGTGGTGATCGTCACCCACGACCTGGCGGTGGCGCGCCTGCTGGCCGATCGCCTGATCGTGATGCGTCGCTCGCGGGTGGTGGAAACCGGGCTTACGGACCAGATCCTCGACGATCCACAGCACCCTTACTCTCAACTGCTGGTGTCCTCGGTATTGCAGCCATGACAAATGCCTTGATCGAGGTCCGCGACCTCTCGAAAACCTTCACCTTGCACCAGCAGAACGGCGTGGTGCTCAACGTACTGCGCGGGGTGGCGTTCAGCGTGCAGGGCGGTGAATGCCTGGTGCTGCACGGCCAGTCCGGTGCCGGTAAAAGCACCTTGCTGCGCACCTTGTATGGCAACTACCTGCCGGCCGGAGGCAGCATCCGCGTGCGCCATGCCGGGCAATGGCTGGAACTGGTGGGCGCCGCACCCCGGGACATTCTCCAGCTACGCCAGCAGACCCTGGGCTATGTCAGCCAGTTTTTGCGGGTGATCCCCCGGGTTGCCTGCCTGGATGTGGTGATGGAGCCCGCGCTGGCCCGTGGCTGGACGAAGGCTGACGCCCAGGCCCGTGCCGAGCATTTGCTGGCGCGCCTGAATATCCCCCGGCGCCTCTGGCAACTGGCGCCGGGCACGTTCTCCGGGGGCGAGCAGCAGCGGGTCAATATCGCGCGTGGGTTCATGGTGGCTTGGCCGGTGATGTTGCTGGACGAACCGACAGCCTCCCTGGATGAGCGCAACCGCCAGGTTGTCCTGGAACTTATCAACGAAGCCAAGGCCGGCGGTGCCGCACTGATCGGCATCTTCCATGACCGTGCCGCCCGTGAGGCGGTGGCCGACCGCCATTTGGACATGACGCCCGCTGTGATCACCGATGAGGACTACGCCGATGCCCGCTGAACAGATCCTCAGTAATGCCCAGTTGGTTACCGCTGATCGTGTATTTCTCGGCAGCCTGGTGCTGCGTGATGGGGTGATCGTCGACCTCGCCGAAGGCCGCAGCCAGTTGCCCCAGGCCCAGGACCTGGGCGGTGATTTCCTGCTGCCGGGGCTGGTGGAGTTGCACACCGACAACCTGGAAAAACACATGACCCCGCGGCCCGGCGTGGACTGGCCGTCGACCTCGGCGGTGCTCAGCCATGACGCGCAGATCATCGCGGCCGGTATCACCACGGTGTTTGATGCGGTGTCCATCGGCGACGTGAACCCCAAGGGCAATCGCATGCAGAAACTGCCGGCGATGCTCAATGCCATTGCCTCGGCGCAAGAGGCCGGCCTGACCCGCGCCGAACACCGCCTGCACTTGCGTTGCGAGTTGTGCCACCCGGACACCTTGAGCGTGTTCCGCGATCTGGTGGAAAACCCGCTGGTGCAATTGGTGTCGGTGATGGACCACTCGCCGGGCCAGCGCCAGTTTGTGCTGCAGTCCAAGTACCGCGAGTACTACATGGGCAAGTACCACCTGGACGAGGCAACCATGGATGCGTTCGTGGTGCTGCAAATGGCCAACTCCAAGACCTACAGCGACCGCTACCGCTCAGCCATCGTCGAGCATTGCCTGGCGCGTGGCTTGTCGGTGGCCAGCCATGACGACGCGACCCTGGCCCATGTCGAGGAGTCGGCGCGCTACGGCATGAACATCGCCGAGTTCCCCACCACCCTGGAAGCGGCGCGCGGATGCCGGCAATTGGGCATGAAAGTGCTGATGGGCGCGCCGAACGTGGTGCGTGGCGGGTCCCACTCGGGTAATGTGGCCGCCGCCGGCCTGGCCGCGGAAGGATTGCTGGATATACTTTCCAGTGACTACTACCCGGCCAGCCTGTTGCCAGCGGCCTTTGCCCTGGCGGCCCAGGACAATGACTGCGATCTGCCCCAGGCGATCCAAATGATCAGCCTGGCCCCTGCGCACGCGGCGGGCCTCAGGGATCGCGGGGAAATTGCCCTGGGCCTGCGTGCGGACCTGGTGCAAGCCAGGGCCCAGGGCGGGCTGCCGGTAGTCCAACAAGTCTGGCGACAAGCCAAGAGGGTGTTTTGATGGCGGGCAGGTTGATCTATCTCATCGGGCCATCGGGTTCGGGCAAGGACAGCCTGTTGGATGCCGCGCGCGGGCCATTGGCCGAGCGCGGTTGCCGCATTGTGCGACGGGTCATCACCCGTTCGGCCGAAGCGGTGGGCGAGGCCGCCCAGGGTGTGAGCCCCGAGCAATTCGCCGCGCTGCAGACCGAGGGCGGCTTTGCCCTCAGTTGGCATGCCAATGGCTTGTCTTATGGTATTCCACGGCAGATCGACGACTGGCTGGCGGCCGGCGACGATGTGCTGGTCAATGGCTCCCGTGGCCATCTGGCGCAAACCCGCGCGCGTTATCCGACGTTGTTGGTGGTCTTGCTGACCGTGGACCAGGCGGTATTGCGCCAACGCTTGCTGGCGCGGGGGCGCGAGTCGGTGGCAGAAATCGACGCGCGCCTGGCACGCAATGCGCAGTTTCGCGACAGCCTGCAGGCCGCGCCCGGGGTATTGCTGCTGGATAACTCCGGGCCGTTGGCGCACACCGTCGCCCGGTTGCTCGAGTGTCTGGACGAGGGGCACTCGGCATGCGCCTGACCCTGCTGGGCACCGGCGATGCCCGCCAAGTCCCGGTGTATGGCTGCGAATGCGCGGCCTGCGTCCTGGCGCGCAGCGATGAGCGCTTGCGCCGCCGCGAGTGCAGCGCGCTGATCGAATGCGGCGACCAGCGCTGGTTGATCGACAGCGGCCTGACGGACCTGACCGAGCGTTTCCCGCCCCGCAGTTTCAACGGCATTTTGCAGACCCACTACCACGCCGATCATGCCCAAGGCCTGCTGCATCTGCGCTGGGGCCAGGGCCTGATCATCCCGGTGCATGGCCCGGCAGACCCCGAGGGCCTGTCGGACCTCTACAAACACCCCGGCATCCTCGATTTCAGCCAGCCCTTTGCCGAGTTCGAGACCCGGCAATTTGGCGAGCTGGCGGTCACCGCGTTGCCCCTGCAACATTCCAAGCCGACCTTCGGCTACCTGCTGCAAGGGCAGGGACGGCGCCTGGCGTATCTGACCGACACCACGGGCCTGCCCCCGGCGACCGTCGACTGGCTGCGGCGCGAGCCCCTGGACGTGCTGGTCATCGACTGCTCGATGCCACCGCAACCCCAGGCGCCGCGCAATCACAATGACCTGACATTGGCCCTGCAATGCATCGACGCGTGCGGCGCCGAGCTTGGCGTGCTGACCCACGTCGGGCACACCCTGGATGCCTGGCTGTTGCAGCATCGCAGTGAACTGCCGCCGCATGTGACGGTGGGCTGGGATGGGCGGGTGCTCTAGCTCAAGGGGGACCTTGGGGTTACGCTGAAAATGGCGAGCGGATATTTCTCGGGATGGAAAACATGCCCCGTAGGGCATTCGGCTTTTGCTGGCATTTTTTTATCGCCGTCAGCCACTTGAACGGGTTTTTTCGAGGTCGATTCACGGGGCCGGAGTGTAAGAGTCCATGTGTTTTGTGAGCAAATCCCACAGCAGGCCAAAACGTTTCAATCAGACTTAAAACCCAGGTGGCAAGGCAGGTTTCCTGCATGAAAGATTAGCCGCAGATGACGGTGGTCCAGGCAGTTTTCACTGATGTTGGGCGCTGTTACTCCAGCCACTAATCGTTTCGGAGATCGCCATGTGTCAGATAGGCCACGCAGGTACTCACCCAGCTCACCATCCAGCAGAAACGGACCCGCCGTCCAAGGCGCAGTTTTACGGCCGTGGAAAACGCTCCTTGAACACCGATCAGGTCGCAAGGCACCTGACGCGCAGTGGTATGCGCTTTTACGATCGAGACCGGGACGGCAAGACCCAGGTTTCTTTCAATCTTCGCGGGTTCACCGAACCACAGAAAGGCTGTGCCCGCCGGGCCATGGAGGCTTGGCAGGACGTGGCCGATATCAGCTTTCATGAAAATGCGCGCAAGGCAGATGGATCGATTCAAGTCACTGGTTCCAATCGCATGGAAAGTGGCGTGGCATGGGGTCCTGATCGGCATAACTCCGGCGCGCGCGCCATGATCGGGACACGCCGGGCGGCACATGCACCTCAGGAAGGGAGTTATTTCAACACCACCATGGTGCATGAGATCGGCCATTGCCTGGGGCTGGCCCACCCCGGGGAGTACAACGGCGGGGGGACGTACGAAAGGGATGCGACGTTCGCGCAGGACACCCGGGCCGGCACGGTCATGAGTTACTGGGCCGAGACCAAGCACGCCGGTCATGATTTCCGGGGGCTGATGCCCTCGGCACCGATGATGCATGACATCGCGGCGATTCAGAAAATGTATGGGGCCAACCACAAAACCCGTAGTACAGACACAACCTACGGCTTCAACTCCAATACCGGGCGTGACGTCCTGAGCCTCAAGAATGCACGCGAGGCGGCGCTGTTTTGTGTGTGGGACGGGGGCGGTAACGACACCCTGGATTTTTCCGGGTATGGGCAGAACCAGAAGATCGACCTCAATGCAGAATCATTTTCGGACGTCGGCGGCCTGCGCGGTAACGTCTCCATCGCCAAGGGCGTGACCCTGGAAAATGCCGTCGGCGGTTCTGGCAATGATGTGCTGACGGGCAATGATGCGGACAATCGCCTCAAGGGCGGCGCCGGGGCAGACAGGCTGCGCGGGGGGGAGGGCGCTGACACTTTCGTTTACGACAAGGCCAGTGACTCCACGCCGCGCAACCCTGATCGGATCGCGGATTTTACCAGTGGTACCGACAAGATCGATGTGTCCGGGGCCCTGAGAGAAGCCGGTATCAAGGGCCTCACGTTCTCCAGTCAATTCACCGGGCAGCCCGGCAATGCGGTGCTCAGCTACCAGGAGAGTACCGGGCGTGGCAGCCTGGCGATTGATATGAACGGCAATGGCAAACCTGATCTGCTGGTGATCACCACCGGCAAAATCGCACAGGCCGATATCGTGACGGGAGGGCAGGCGCCCACTCCGTCGCCGCGACCTACGCCTACGCCGGCCCCCGTACCGGAGCCAGGAACCAGCGCTTCGCTCCTTGCGACGGTAGCGAGTTTTCTCCAGCAAACCCTCACCCTGTTCCAGTCGCTCTTGCGCATGCTGGAGAAGAGCCACCGGTGAACCCCAGGCCGGGGCCCGAGCGTACTGGCGTCGTGTCGAACGTCAGGCGCTCACCGCCGATGCCGCCCGAGACACACTCAAGAACCGCAACAGCGCCACCAGCGGGAACAGGCTGCCCACCACGATCACCCCAAGCCAGCCGCCGTGCTCATACACGCTGCTGGCAATCGCCGAGCCGAAGGCGCCGCCGATGAAAATGCTGGTCATGTACAGCGCGTTCAGGCGGCTGCGGCTATGGGCGTCGAGGGCGTAGATGCTGCGCTGGCCAAGGACCATGTTCATCTGCACGCAGAAGTCCAGGACCACGCCGGTCACCGCCAGGCCAATCACGCTGTAGATCGGGTGGATAAACGCCGGCAGAAAACTCAGCGCGGCAAACAGCATCGCCAGCAGCGAGGCGCGGTGGGTATGGCCAGCATCGGCCAGGCGCCCGCTGATAGGGGCGGCAATGGCGCCGAGGGCACCGACCAGGGCAAACAGGGCAATTTCGCTTTGGCTCAGCCCATGGTTACGCGACAGCTCCAGGGGCACGGCGGTCCAGAACAGGCTGAAGGCCGCAAACAGGCAACCCTGGTAGAACGCCCGTTGACGAAGCAACGGTTGTTCGCGCAGCAAGGTGCCCAACGAACGCAGCAACTGGGCATAGCTGGCGCTGTGATCCGGCTGGCGCTTGGGCACGGTCAACAGCAGTACCACGCTGATCAGGACCATCATTGCCGCCGCCGCCATGAACATCGCGCGCCAGCCGAAGTGGTCAGCCACCAGGCTGGACACCGGCCGTGCCAGCAGGATGCCCAGCAACAGGCCGCCCATGATGCTGCCCACCACCCGGCCACGGGATTCGGCGGGCGCCAGGTGCGCGGCCAGGGGAATCAGAATCTGCACCGACACGGAGCTGAAGCCGATCAGCAGCGACACCAGCAGGAACAGGTTCGGCTGCTCGGCAAAGGCCGCGCCCAGCAGGCTGGCAATGGCGACCACGGTGGTGATGATCATCAGCCGGCGGTTTTCCAACAGATCGCCCAGCGGCACCAGGAAAAAAAGGCCCAGGGCGTAGCCGATCTGGGTCAGGGACACGATCAGGCTGGCCATGGCCGGCGTCAGGCCGATGTCCGGGGCAATCAGTTCAATGATCGGTTGGGCGTAGTAGATATTGGCGACGATAGCGCCGCAGCAGAACGCGAACAGCAGCACCATGCCACGGGTCATGGTGGCGGTCGCGGGCGGAGTAGCGGTCATGGTGTTCTCGTTAAAACGGGGAAGGAGGATGCGAAGGGTAAAGGGTAGGCGAGGGACGAGGTAAGTGTTACTGATGATTTCAGACATGCCTGGCATTAATGTCTTGCGCACAACCCAATGTGGGAGCGGGCTTGCGCGCGATGGCAGCGTATCAGGTTAGAAATACCTGGCTGATACACCGCTGTCGCGAGCAAGCCCGCTCCCACATTGTTGAGCGTGTCCGGTCAGTTACTGGCCGTTGTAGATCTGGTCGAACACTCCACCATCATTGAAGTGGGTCTTCTGCACGGTGCGCCAGTCACCAAAGGTCTTCTCCACCGACAGGAAGTCGACTTTCGGGAAGCGATCGGTGTACTTGGCCAGTACCTTCGGGTCCCGTGGACGCAGGTAGTTGTTGGCTGCAATTTCCTGGCCTTCGGCCGACCACAGGTATTTCAGGTAGTCATCGGCCACTGCACGGGTGCCCTTTTTATCGACCACTTTGTCGACCACCGACACCGGCGGCTCGGCTTCGGCAGAGACGCTTGGGTAGATCACTTCGAACTGGTCGCGGCCGAATTCACGGGCAATCATTTCCGCTTCGTTTTCAAAGGTCACCAGCACGTCGCCGATCTGGTTGGTCATGAAGGTAGTGGTCGCGGCACGGCCACCGGTATCGAGCACCGGAGCTTGCTTGAACAGCTTGCCGACAAAGTCCTTGGCCTTGTTTTCATCGCCGCCGTTCTTGAGCACATAGCCCCAGGCCGACAGGTAGGTGTAGCGCCCGTTGCCGGAGGTCTTGGGGTTGGGCACGATCACCTGCACGCCATCTTTGAGCAAGTCCGGCCAGTCTTTGAGGGCCTTGGGGTTGCCCTTGCGCACGATAAACACGGTGGCGGACGTGAACGGTGCGCTGTTGTTCGGCAGGCGGGTGACCCAGTTGTCGGGCACCAGTTTGCCGTTGTCCGCCAGGGCATTGATGTCGGTGGCCATGTTCATGGTGATCACGTCAGCCGGCAGGCCGTCGATGACCGAGCGCGCCTGTTTGCTGGAACCGCCGAAGGACATCTGCAAGGTCAGCTTGTCGTTCGGGTGTTCGGCTTGCCAGTGCTTCTGGAACGCCGCGTTGTAGTCCTTGTAGAAGTCACGCATCACGTCATAGGAGACGTTGAGCAGGGTGGTCGAGGCGGCCTGGGCGCCGACAGACAGTGCGAGGCCTGCGGCCAGGAGCGAAGCGCTAACAAGTTTTTTCACTGCTCATTCCTTGTTGTTCGAGAAGGTAGTGGCTTATAGCCCACGACTATAGCCGGGGCGGCATAGACGCTTAAAGATTAAAAAGAACTTTGCTTATTCCACTTTTTTATAGAGCCCGTTGCCACAGCGTGAACAGAAGGCCGCATTGGGTTCGTGGCTGCTTTTCTGGCACACCGGGCAGTCGTGTTGCAGTTGCTCGCCGCGCATGGCGTTGGCCAGTTCGGCGGTAAAGATCCCGGTGGGCACGGCGATGATCGAGTAGCCGGTGATCATCACCAGCGAGGAGATCACCTGGCCCAGCGGGGTCTTGGGCACGATGTCGCCAAACCCCACGGTGGTCAGGGTCACGATAGCCCAGTAGATGCCCTTGGGGATGCTGGTAAAGCCGTGCTCCGGGCCTTCGATCACGTACATCAGGGTGCCGAACACCGTTACCAGGGTGCAGACGCTGACCAGGAACACCACGATCTTCTGCTTGCTGCCGCGCAGCGCCGACATCAGGTAGTTGGCCTGCTTGAGGTAGGGGCCGAGCTTGAGCACCCGAAAGATCCGCAACATGCGGATGATGCGGATAATCAGCAGGTACTGGGCGTCGCTGTAGTACAGGGCCAGGATGCCGGGGACGATGGCCAGCAAGTCCACCAGCCCGTAGAAACTGAAGGCATACCGCAACGGTTTGGGCGAGCAATACAGGCGCAGGCCGTACTCGATGAGGAAAATCAGCGTGAAGCCCCACTCGATATAGGCCAGCACATCGGCGTAGTTCTGGTGGATCTGGTCGATGCTGTCGAGCATCACGATCACCAGGCTGGCGAGGATGATCAGCAGCAAGATGCCGTCAAAACGCCGCCCGGCCACCGTGTCGCTCTGAAATACCATGACGTAGAGCCGCTGGCGCCAGTCGTTGTTGCTGTCCATGAAGTCCGCCTGAATCGTAGGTGTGCGAAGCCTAGGGGGATTCGAACGGGCTGTCCACGTTGACCCTGTGCCGCAGGCGCAACGTCGCGCGCACCAACCAGCAGGCGAGGATAAACGGTGCAGTCAGCGGCGCCAGGTGCAGGCCGGCAAAACCCGGGGCAAGCAGGCTGGCCAGGAGGATGCCGAGCAACGGCAGCCAGGGTTGGCGCCGGTAGTGGCTGAGGGCCAGGGCGGCAAGTGCCGGGTTATAGCTGTGCAGGCCGAGCAGGGCGCCGGCGGGGTCGTCGAGCAGCAGGCCGAGCGCCACGCCGCTGCCGGCCCCGAGCATCGCCCACAGCGCCGCGCGAGGGCTGGCCAACAGCAGGCCAAGGGCGATCAGCAGGCCGGCCAGCGGTCGATCCAGCAGCACGACCTGGCCCAGCCCGACCAGTGGCGCGCTCAGCCAGTCCAGGGGAGTGGCGGCAATGAGGGGCAGGGTGGCCGGTGAGACCGTGCCGAGCAGCAGCCAGCCTAACCCGACGAAGGGCACCGTATAGGCGGGCAGGTCATCGCCATGGGCCATGCGCTTGACCCATTGCCGGGTCAGGATCGCACTCAGGCCGCCGCACGCCAGGATCAGCGGCGGCAGCAATGCTGACCAGGCAAAGTGCTGGCCGATCAGCAGCCCCAGTAACACACCGTTATAGCTATAGAGCCCGGCCTGGCGCTCGGCCTTGGGATAGTCGCGGCGCTGGGCCGTGAGCAGGCCGGCGACCCCGCCCAGCAGCGCACCGCCGAGCAGGGCCGGGGCGCAGGCGAGGATCGCCAGCAGGCAGAGCAGGCCACACAGCGGGTGGCGTTGCAGGAAGATCTGGCTGAAGCCGTTGAGCAGGGCTTCGGCCCAGTCGGGGCAGGTTGGGTTGGGCATGGTGGGTAAGTCAGTAAGACCGAGTTGCCCCCATCGCGAGCAAGCCCGCTCCCACATTTTGATCTGCGAACACGGTCAAATGTGGGAGCGGGCTTGCCCGCGATAAGGCCCGAACAGACGCTAGATCAACGTCTCGATACGCAGCGAGTTGGTCGACCCCGGCTGCCCAAACGGCACCCCCGCAGTGATCAACAGCGTATCCCCACGCTGCGCCATGCCTTGGGCCTGGGCGATTTCCAGCGCTGTGGAACACACCTCGTCCACCTGCCGCAAGCGGTCATTGACCACCGAATGCACGCCCCAGGCCACGCTCAAGCGGCGCGCGGTGGACAGGTTCGGCGTGAGGTTGAGGATCGGCACCGCCGGCCGCTCCCGCGCCGCGCGCAGGCTGGAGCTGCCCGACTCGCTGTAGTTCACCAGCACCGCCACCGGCAGGATGCTGCTGATCCGGCGGATCGCGCAGCTGATGGCATCGGACACGGTGGCGTCGGCCTTGGGCCGGCTTACATCCAGTTGGGTCTGGTAGTCCGGGCCGTTCTCCACCTGGCGAATGATCTTGCTCATCATCTGCACGGCTTCCAGCGGGTATTCGCCGGACGCGGTTTCGGCCGAGAGCATCACCGCATCGGTGCCCTCGGCCACGGCATTGGCCACGTCCGTGACTTCGGCGCGGGTCGGGGCCGGCGAGAAACGCATGGATTCGAGCATCTGCGTTGCCACCACCACCGGTTTGCCCAGTTGGCGGCAGGTGCTGATGATGTCTTTCTGGATTTGCGGCACGCTTTCGGCCGGCACTTCCACACCCAGATCGCCTCTGGCGACCATGATCGCATCGCTCAGCTCGGCGATTTCCTGCAGGTGGCGCACCGCCGAGGGCTTCTCGATCTTCGCCATCAAGAACGCCTTGTCGCCGATCAGTTCGCGCGCTTCACGGATGTCTTCGGGGCGTTGTACAAACGACAGCGCCACCCAGTCCACGCCCAGTTCCAGGCCGAAACTCAGGTCGCGGCGGTCCTTGGCGGTCAGTGGGCTGAGCTCCAACAAGGCTTGTGGGACGTTCACCCCTTTACGGTCGGACAGTTCGCCGCCATTCAACACCGTGGTGTCGATCGCATCGGCATGCTTGGTAATCACCCGCAGGCGCAGCTTGCCGTCATCGAGCAACAGGTCCATGCCCGGTTCCAGGGCCTTGATGATTTCCGGGTGGGGCAGGTTGACCCGCCGCTGGTCGCCCGGCGTGGGGTCGAGGTCCAGGCGCAACGCCTGGCCACGCACCAGTTGCACCTTGCCCTCGGCGAAACGCCCGACTCGCAGCTTCGGCCCTTGCAGGTCCATCAGGATCCCCAGCGGGTAATTGAGCTGGCGCTCGACCTGGCGGATCCACTGGTAGCGCTGGGCATGGTCGGCGTGATCGCCATGGCTGAAGTTCAGGCGGAAGATATTCACCCCGGCTTCCACCAGCTCGCGGATGTCATCGATACCGTCGGTGGCTGGCCCCAGGGTGGCGAGGATTTTGACTTTCTTGTCAGGCGTCATGGGCAGCAGTCTCAAGTATCAAAATGGCGCGGAAGTCGTTGACGTTGGTACGGGTCGGCTCGGTGACGATCAGCGCGTCGAGTGCCGCGAAATAGCCGTAGCCATTGTTATTGTCCAACTCATCGCTGGCCGACAGGCCCAGGGCTTCGGCGCGCGCGTAGCTGGTGGGGGACATGATTGCACCGGCGTTGTCTTCGGAACCGTCGATGCCGTCGGTATCACCGGCCAGGGCGTACACGCCAGGCAGGCCCTTGAGGCTGTCGGTCAGGCTCAGCAGGAACTCGGCGTTGCGTCCGCCACGGCCATTGCCGCGCACGGTCACGGTGGTCTCGCCGCCGGAGAGGATCACGCAGGGCGCCGCCAGCGGCTGGCCGTGCTGCACGATCTGCCGGGCGATGCCGGCGTGGACCTTGGCCACATCCCGCGCTTCGCCTTCCAGGTCGCCGAGGATCAGCGGGCTGAAGCCGGCCTGGCGCACTTTGACCGCCACCGCTTCCAAGGACTGTTGCGGTCGCGCGATCAATTGGAAATGGCTGCGCGCCAGGCACGGGTCACCGGGTTTGACGGTCTCTGACTCCGGGTTCTGCAACCAACTGCGCAACGAGGCTGGCACTTCGATCTGGTAACGCTTGAGGATCGCCAGGGCCTGTTGCGAGGTGCTCGGGTCGCCTACGGTCGGGCCGGAGGCAATCACCGTGGCCTGGTCGCCCGGCACATCGGAAATCGCGTAGGTGTAGACCGTGGCCGGCCAGGCGGCCTTGGCCAGTCGCCCGCCCTTGATCGCCGAGAGGTGCTTGCGCACGCAATTCATCTCGCCGATGGTCGCGCCGGATTTGAGCAGGGCTTTGTTGATGGCTTGTTTGTCGGCCAGGGTGATACCCGCCGCCGGCAACGCCAGCAGCGCCGAACCGCCGCCGGACAAGAGGAAGATCACACGGTCGTCTTCGCCAAGGTTGCTGATCAGTTCCAGCACGCGCTTGGCCACGGCCTGGCCAGCGGCATCGGGCACGGGGTGCGCGGCTTCGACCACTTCGATTTTCTGGCAGGGCGCGCCGTGGCCGTAGCGTGTGACCACCAGTCCCGAAACCTCGCCCTGCCAGCTGTTTTCCACGACCAGGGCCATGGCGGCCGCAGCTTTACCCGCGCCGATCACGATCACGCGGCCGCTGCGGTCGGCGGGCAGATAAGGTTCGAGGACTTGCCGGGGGTGGGCAGCGTCGATGGCTGTGGCAAACAGCTCGCGAAGCAGGTGTTGCGGATCGACCGACATAAGCGGGCTCCCGGGTTCTTGTTATTGGGTTTGCAACGTGGAATGAGGGCCAAATGTGGGAGCTGGCTTGCCTGCGATGGCGGTGTGTCAGGCGATTAATCTGTCACTGAACGACCGCTATCGCAGGCAAGCCAGCTCCTACCAGGGATTGCATTGAAAAAGGGGCGGTTACTTATCGCGAATCGAGAAATTCGCCATATGTTCCAGGCCCTTGATCAGCGCCGAATGGTCCCAGTTGCCGCCGCCAATCGCGGTGCAGGTGCTGAACACTTGCTGGGTGCCGGCGGTATTGGGCAGGTTGATCCCCAGCTCCTTGGCGCCGGCCAGGGCCAGGTTCAGGTCCTTCTGGTGCAGGTTGATCCGGAAACCCGGGTCGAAGGTGCCCTTGATCATCCGCTCGCCATGCACTTCGAGAATCTTCGACGAGGCGAAGCCACCCATCAGCGCTTCGCGGACCTTGGCCGGATCGGCGCCGTTTTTCGCGGCGAACAGTAGCGCTTCGGCCACCGCCTGGATGTTCAGGGCAACGATGATCTGGTTCGCCACCTTGGCGGTCTGGCCATCGCCATTGCCACCCACCAGGGTGATGTTCTTGCCCATGCTCTGGAACAGCGCCAGGGCGCGTTCGAAGGTCTGCGGCTCGCCACCGACCATGATGCTCAGGGTCGCGGCCTTGGCGCCGACTTCACCGCCGGACACCGGTGCGTCGAGGTACTGCGCGCCAGTGGCGTTGATCTTGGCGGCAAAGGCCTTGGTGGCGGTGGGCGAGATCGAACTCATGTCGATCACCACTTTGTTCGGCGACAGGCCAGCCGCTACGCCGTCGGCGCGGAACAGCACGTCATCGACCTGGGGGGTATCGGGCACCATGACGATGATGAATTCCGCTTCCTGGGCCACTTGCTGCGGGTTGGCCAGGGCCACGGCACCGGCGGCGACCAGCTCGGCGGGCGCCTTGCCGTGGTGCTCGGAGAGGAACAGTTGGTGACCTGCTTTCTGCAGGTTCGCGGCCATGGGTTGGCCCATGATGCCGGTGCCGATAAAGCCGATTTTAGCCATGATGAAGTCCTCTTTTTATTCGTTATGCAGGTTTTGCACTGCCCCCGTGGGAGCTGGCTTGCCTGCGATGGCGCCACCTGGGTATGCCTGATACACCGAGGTGTCTGCATCGCAGGCAAGCCAGCTCCTACAGGTTTTTATGGTGTTGGTCAGATCGCGTTATGGCTCTTGAGCCAGCCAAGACCAGCCTCGGTAGTGGTCAACGGCTTGTACTCACAGCCGACCCAACCCTGATAGCCAATGCGCTCCAGATGCTCGAACAGGAACCGGTAGTTGATTTCACCGGTGCCCGGCTCGTTGCGCCCCGGGTTGTCCGCCAGCTGGATATGGTTGATCTGATCCAGGTGCGTGGCCATGGTGCGGGCCAGGTCGCCTTCCATGATTTGCATGTGATAGATGTCGTATTGCAGGAACAGGTTGGCGCTGCCCACCTGTTCGCGAATCGCCAGGGCCTGTGCGGTGTTGTTCAGGTAGAAACCGGGAATGTCGCGGGTGTTGATCGCTTCCATCACCAGCTTGATGCCCACCGCTTGCAGCTTGTCGGCTGCGTACTTGAGGTTGGCGACGAAGGTTTTTTCCAGGGTGGCGTCGTCCACGCCGGCAGGGCGAATCCCCGCCAGGCAGTTGATCTGGGTATTGCCCAGTACCTGGGCGTAGGCGATGGCCAGGTTGACCCCAGCGCGAAACTCCTCGACCCGGTCCGGGTGGCAGGCCAGGCCGCGCTCGCCGCTGGCCCAGTCACCGGCCGGCAGGTTGAACAGCACTTGGGTCAAGCCGTGGGCGTCGAGTTGTGCCTTGATTTCGGCGGAGCTGAACTCGTAGGGGAACAGGTATTCCACCCCGCTGAAACCGGCATCGGCGGCGGCTTTGAAGCGGGCGAGAAAGTCCTGTTCGGTGAACAGCATGGACAGGTTGGCGGCAAAACGCGGCATGGGGTTCTCCTTAATCGAGCAATGAAATGGCAGTGGGTGCGTCGTTGCCCACCAGTGCCAGATCTTCGAATTCATTGACGGCGTTGATCTCGGTGCCCATGGAAATATTGGTCACGCGCTCCAGGATGATCTCGACAATCACCGGCACCTTGAACTCTTCGATCATTTCCTGGGCCTTGCGCAGTGCTGGCTGGATCTGGCCCGGCTCGAACACACGCAGGGCCTTGCAACCCAGGCCTTCGGCGACGGCAACGTGGTCGACGCCATAACCGTTGAGTTCCGGGGCGTTGAGGTTGTCGAAAGACAACTGTACGCAGTAGTCCATTTCAAACCCGCGTTGGGCCTGGCGGATCAGCCCCAGGTAGGAGTTGTTCACCACCACGTGGATGTACGGCAGCTTGAACTGCGCGCCCACGGCCAGCTCTTCGATCATGAACTGGAAGTCATAGTCGCCGGACAGCGCCACTACCTTGCGGTTCGGGTCGGCCTTGACCACGCCCAGCGCAGCGGGGATGGTCCAGCCCAGCGGGCCGGCCTGGCCGCAGTTGATCCAGTGGCGTGGCTTGTAGACGTGCAGGAACTGCGCACCGGCAATCTGCGACAGGCCAATGGTGCTGACGTAGCAGGTGTCTTTGCCGAACACCTGGTTCATCTCTTCGTACACCCGTTGCGGCTTGACCGGGACGTTGTCGAAGTGGGTCTTGCGGTGCAGGGTGGCTTTGCGCTGCTGGCAATCGTGCAGCCAGGCGCTGCGGTCCTTGAGCTTGCCGGCGGCTTTCCACTCGCGGGCCACTTCGATAAACATCGTCAGCGCGGCACCGGCGTCGGACACGATGCCCAGGTCCGGGGTGAACACCCGACCGATTTGCGTCGGTTCGATGTCGACGTGAATGAACTTGCGACCCTCGGTGTACACCTCCACCGAGCCGGTGTGACGGTTGGCCCAACGGTTGCCGACACCCAGGACCACGTCGGACTTGAGCATCGTAGCGTTGCCATAACGGTGCGAGGTTTGCAGGCCGACCATGCCCACCATCAGCGGGTGATCGTCGGGAATGGTGCCCCAGCCCATCAGCGTCGGGATCACCGGGATACCGGTCAGCTCGGCGAATTCCACCAACAGTTCGCTGGCGTCGGCATTGATCACGCCGCCACCGCTGACCAGCAGCGGGCGTTCGGCCTGATCGAGCATCGCCAGGGCCTTCTCGATCTGGATCCGCGTGGCCAGTGGCTTGGCCAGGGGCAGTGGCTGGTAGGCGTCGATGTCGAACTCGATCTCGGCCATCTGCACATCGAATGGCAAGTCGATCAGCACCGGGCCGGGGCGGCCGGAGCGCATTTCATAGAAGGCTTTCTGGAACGCATACGGCACCTGGCCAGGTTCCAGCACGGTGGTTGCCCACTTGGTCACTGGCTTGACGATACTGGTGATGTCCACGGCCTGGAAGTCTTCCTTGTGCATGCGGGCACGGGGCGCTTGCCCGGTGATGCACAGGATCGGGATCGAATCGGCCGAGGCGCTGTACAGGCCGGTGACCATGTCGGTGCCCGCCGGGCCCGAAGTGCCGATGCACACGCCGATATTGCCGGCCTTGGTGCGGGTATACCCCTCGGCCATGTGCGAAGCGCCTTCCACGTGGCGAGCGAGGACGTGATCGATGCCGCCGACCTTTTGCAGGGCCGAATACAACGGGTTGATCGCAGCGCCTGGGATGCCGAAGGCGGTATCTACACCCTCACGACGCATCACCAGGACAGCGGCTTCGATTGCTCTCATTTTGCTCATGGTTTTGGTGCCTCTTGCGTTTTGTAATTGTATACAAGTGGTGTTGCTTCAAAGTGTATTCACGGCGAGCTACGCAGGTCAATCCATTTTATTCTCGGGCCTGTGCATTCGTCGGAAGGCTTTTTAGCGGGAGTATTTTGACGTGTGGTGCGTATGTTTTGAAATATTGTATACAAAAAATAAATCTATTGTGTTCTATTTGTTGCATCCGGCTTCTGATCAATCAGAGCCCCAAGGCTTTCTCAATAACAAGATAAGGACGGCACCCATGAGCGCTCTAACCTTGAAAGTCGCAGTCAACCTGGTCAGCCAGGCCATCACCGCAGGCCGCACCATTGCCGCTGCACCGCTGACCATCGCAGTGCTCGACAGCGGCGGGCACCTGATCACCCTGCAACGGGAAGACGGCGCCAGCCTGCTGCGCCCGCAAATTGCTATCGGCAAGGCCTGGGGCGCGATTGCCCTGGGCAAGGGCTCGCGTTTGCTGGCGCTGGATGCCCAGCAACGGCCGGCATTTATCGCTGCACTGAACAGCCTGGGGCAGGGCGGCGTGGTGCCGGCGCCGGGCGGGGTGTTGATTCGGGATCAGGCGGGGGTGGTGCTGGGGGCGATCGGGATCAGTGGGGATACGTCGGATATTGATGAGCAGTGCGCGATCAGCGCGATTGAAGGGGTGGGGTTGTTGGCGGATGCGGGGGTGAGTGCTTGATTTTTCCGGGCTTGTAAGAACCTCATCGCGAGCAAGCCCGCGTTTTGACCTGTGAACACGGTCAAAATGTGGGAGCGGGCTTGCTCGCGATAGGGCCGACTCGGTCTTGAATCTAAACCCAAATTGCATCCCACAACGGATAGTCGCCAATCCTCTCCACCAACCCCGCCCTCAATGGATTGGCCACCACATACCTGGCCATCTTCACCAGATCATCTTCCCTACGCAGCGCGCGATCATGAAAGCTGGTTTGCCAAAGCCTCCCCTTGCGGGCAGTGGTGCCATTGACTGAGCGAGTGCTTTTGGATTTCACCTGGCACATCAAGTCACCCAGCGAACCTTTTTGCAGTTGGATCAACCAGTGGAAATGGTCGGGCATCACCACCCAGGCCAGAGAGTGCGCCAGCCCTTGATATTGGGCGAGCCTGAACTGCCAGACCACCAGGCGGCCGAGATGGAAATCGCTGAAGATTGGTGTGCGTTCGTGGGTGTTGGTGGTGATCAGGTAGATGTGGTTGGTTTCGCTGAACCGCCCGATGCGTAGGCGGTGTGAGGTGGCTCGATCAGGCATTCCGTTGCCTCTCTTCAGATGGGGTCTTGAGAGGCTAGATCGGGGAGCTTGAGGCTGATGGGCAGGCTTTTGGCAGGATGTGTCTGGGAGGGCACTTTCGCGAGCAAGCCCGCTCCCACATGGGATCTTTGTTGTTCATACATTTTGTGTCTGGCACAGATCTAGTGTGGGAGCGGGCTTGCTCGCGAATCTTGGCCACACCACAGTCCATCAGTCCGGCTCACACCCCTTCAACACCAACCGAATAATCGTCTGCGCCGCCGCTTCATAATCGGCCTCATCCAGCTTGGCCTTGCCGGTCACCGCCGAGATCTGCCAGTCAAAGTCCGCATAGGTCTGGGTCGCTGCCCAGATGCTGAACATCAGGTGATGAGGATCAATGGCGGCGATCAGGCCGCGATCGACCCAGCTCTGGATGCAATCGATATTGTGCTTGGCCTGGGCGTTGAGTTGCTGCACCTGCTCGGGGCTCAGGTGCGGGGCGCCGTGCATGATTTCGCTGGCGAACACTTTCGAGGCAAAGGGCAGGTCGCGGGAGATGCTGATTTTCGAGCGAATATAGCCGCTCAGCACCTGCTTGGGGTCGCCGTCCGGGTTGAAGGGAGTGGAGGCGGCCAGGATTGGCTCGATGATGCTTTCGAGCACCTCGCGGTAGAGGTTGTCCTTGGACTTGAAGTAGTAATAAACGTTGGGCTTGGGCAGCCCGGCCTTGGCGGCGATGTCGCTGGTTTTGGTCGCGGCGAAGCCCTTGTCGGCAAACTCCTCGCTGGCAGCCCGCAGGATCAGTTCTTTGTTGCGCTCGCGAATGGTGCTCATAGACCAGATGATTCCTTGCCAGGACAGGCGGTTGCGCATGGTAGCACCGGCGATCCGCGCGCCTCAAGAATCTGCCCGCGACGCTTTGTACCACGCTATGCTGCGAAATATCCCACATTTAGGACGTCCGATTCATGGCAGGAAGCAGCTTGTTGGTATTGATCGATGACATCGCCGCCGTCCTCGATGACGTGGCCTTGATGACCAAAATGGCCGCCAAGAAAACCGCCGGGGTGCTGGGGGATGACTTGGCGCTCAATGCGCAGCAGGTTTCTGGTGTACGCGCCGAGCGGGAAATCCCGGTGGTGTGGGCCGTTGCCAAGGGCTCGTTTATCAACAAGCTGATCCTGGTTCCCGCCGCGCTGTTGATCAGCACCTTCGCGCCATGGGGGGTCACGCCACTGTTGATGCTCGGCGGCGCTTATCTGTGTTTCGAAGGCTTTGAAAAACTCGCCCATAAATTCCTGCACAGCAAGGCCGATGATCAGGCCGCACATGCCCAGTTGGTCGAAGCCGTGGCCGACCCCGCAACCGACCTGGTGGCGTTCGAGAAAGACAAGATCAAGGGCGCGATCCGCACCGACTTTATCCTCTCCGCCGAAATCATCGCCATCACCCTGGGCACCGTGGCTGATGCACCGTTGATGCAGCAAGTTATCGTGCTGTCGGGCATCGCTCTGGTCATGACCATCGGCGTGTACGGCCTGGTCGCCGGTATCGTCAAGCTCGACGACCTGGGCCTGTGGATGGCGCAAAAGCCCGGCCAACTGGTGCGCGATATCGGCAACGGGTTTGTACGAACCACACCGTACATGATGAAAAGCCTGTCGGTGATCGGCACGGCGGCGATGTTCATGGTCGGTGGCGGCATCCTGACCCACGGCGTGCCGGTGGTGCATCACTGGATTGAGAGTGTGAGCCAGAGCATCGGTGGCATCAGCTGGCTGATGCCGACCTTGCTCAATGCCATCGCGGGGATCATCGCCGGGGCGGTGGTGCTGGCGCTGGTATCGGTGGCGAGCAAGGCGTGGCGTGCCTTGAGGGGTTAGGTGCTATTGCAACGCGCTGTAGCCTTTTTCGCTGAATGCCTTGAGCAGTTGCGCTTCCGAGCCTGCTGAAACACTGCCGAACTGGCCGAAACCCTGAACGTGCTGATCGCTCTGCTGGCTCGGGCCCTGACGCTCCAAGCCTTCGCGGCCATCAATGTAGGTTGCCACTTGCGCCAGGTTATAGGCGGCGTTGGCGCGTGAGTCGGGGTTTCGATTGGCTGCGCCCCAATCGCCGGTTTGCTGCTTGAGCTGATTGATGAAGTTGCTCGCGAAAGGACCGTCTTGCTTGAGGATGTCCTTGAGGATCGGCGTGTCCTTGAAGATTTGTCCTGCGCTGCGATCATCGCCGGCCGGTCGACCATAGGCGCCTCTGGGGGCGTCCAGAGAAGGTTTTGTTGAGGCTTGGGACTCTGCGGCGGGAGTAGCGGGGGTGCTGGGTGCCGTGATGGGGGGTTGGGAAACCGATATCGTCATGTTGAAGTTCCACTGGAAAGTTCGAGGTGGGCAGAGTGTGGTCAGCCTGTTTTGTGTCGGGCTTATCTGCATGGGGGCCTGGACTTTAAGTGGCAAGGGTGTACGAACTGGTTCCGAGGGGGGGGGGCTGCTGACGGTTGAAAAAAAGGCCATCGAACGTTTCGATGGCCTTTTTTGCACGCTTGATAAAGTTACTCGGCAATCTGCAACTTGCGCGACTCGGTATACACATACCGCACTTTTTCATACTCGAACGGCGAGTTCATCTGGCCGTAGCGAAAGCTCGTCTGGTAACGCTTGTCCACCGCACGCAGGGCCCAGATTTCCGGGTGGTTGGAGCTGACTTCGGCGACGTTGAGGTAGTTGATCTGGGTTTCTGCGGTGTAGTCCACCAACAGGCCGCCGGTGTCGCGCAGGTTGGACGGGCCGAGGATCGGCAGAATCAGGTAGGCGCCGCCGGGAACGCCGTAGAAGCCCAGGGTCTGGCCGAAATCTTCGCTCTGGCGCGGCAGGCCCATGGCGGTGGCCGGGTCCCACAGGCCGGCGATGCCGAGGGTGGTGTTGACCAGCAGGCGGCCGGTGGTTTCCAGGGAGCGGTGGCCCTTGAGTTGCAGCAGGCTGTTCATCAGGTTGGGCACATCGCCCAGGTTGTTGAAGAAGTTGCTGACACCGGTGCGCAGGAAGCTTGGGGTGACGTAGCGATAACCGTCGACCACCGGCAGGAATACCCATTGGTCGAAGCGATAGTTGAAGTGGTACACCCTACGGTTCCACGACTCCAGCGGGTCGTAGACGTTGAGGGCGTTGAGGGTCGAGCGCTCGAACTCGCGCTGGTCCAAGCCAGGGTTGAACTTGAGTTTGCTCAAGGGCTCCTTGAAGCCATCCTGGTCGACCACGGTCGGTGCGTGAGCCTTGCTGTTGTCCGCGTGGGCAACGCCTGCGCAGAGTAAGGCCGCAAGAAGCAGGAGATGTTTAGCCACGGAAGAACTCCAGCATGGCGTCGGCGTTGACGCGGTAATTGAGGTTGCCGCAGTGGCCGCCCAGTGGGTAGACGGTCAAGCGATCGCCGAAGGTCTTGCGCAGGAAGCCCAGGTCGCCGGGGCCGAGGATCACGTCGTCGGCGTTGTGCATCACGGCGATTTTCGGGCTGTCGCGCAGGTAATCCTCAAGGGCGTACAGGCTGACCTGGTCGATCAGTTGCAGCAGGCTGCCGCCGTCGGAGCGGGCGCGCCACATCGGGATCACTTGTTCGGTGAGGTAGCAGTCGAAATCACATTGCAGCGCACGCTTGAGGAACGGCGTGAGGCTGGTGCTTTCGGTAATCGGGTACTTGGGTGGGATGATCAGGCCGCGGCGGTTGATCAGGTCCGAGGTGAAGGCGATATCCGCCGCCGAGAAGCGGAACGAGGTGCCGATCAGCATCGCCATCTGCTCGTTGGTCAGGTGCTCCTTGGAGCTCTGGAAGTCGTAGAGCAGGGCGTCGTTGAGGTCGATGTAGCCTTTTTGCTGGAAGTAGCGGGTCAGCTTGTTCAACACCAGTTCATAGAAGGTGGTGCTGTTGTTGATGCCCTTGACCTCGGTCTGCACCAGTTTGTCGAGGTTGGTGATGGAGGTGTAGAGGTTGACCGGCGGGTTGAGCAGCAACACTTTCTTGAAGTTGAAGCTGCGGCGGGTTTCGTCCAGCTTGCTGACGAACGCCGCGTCCAGCGCGCCCAGGCTGTAGCCGGTGAGGTAGAAGTCGGTGACGGGCAACGAGGCGTTTTGCGCGCGTACGGCCTGCATCACGCGGTACATGTCCTCGGCGTCTTCCTGGGTGATGCCGGGCGTGGCAAAGCGCGAGGCGGCGCTGATGAAGTCGAAGCTGGTGGGCGATGACAATTGGACGACATGGTAGCCGGCCTTGTAGTACAGCTTTTTCAGGTATTCGTTGAGGCTGCTGTCAAAGCGTGCACCGGTGCCGGCGATCAGGAAGATCAGCGGCGCGGCGCGGTCTTGCTTGGCAATGCGGTAGGTGAGCTTCTTCACCGGCCAGAAGTTGTCGGGCAGGCTGAATTCACGCTCCGGGCGCATGGTCAGGGTGTAGTCGGACTGGTTGATGTCATCGATGGATGGCAGATCCGGCCGCAGGTCCGGTGGTGTCGTGGCGATGGTCGCCTCGAACGGGTTGGTCAAAGGGTAGCCATAGCTGGCCGGATCGACATCGACCGCCAGTGCTGACGCACTCAAAAAAAGGCCACCCAACAGGGCAGCGCAGCGCAAGGAACGGAGCATGACTAAATCCCTAAGAGGAAAACGTGCTGAATGAAGTTCGCAGGCTATGACCACCGCGCTATCGCCGAAGTGCCAGCCATCGGCACTAAATATCGGAAATAAGCGTAGGAATCGAGCTAATAGTAGCCAGACGATACACTTTGGCACGCTTTGATGAATAGTTATCTGTGTGCAGCCCTTGCCAATGGCCCCGGGGAGATTAAGCTGGGCGCCGTTTTCGCCTATCGGAGTGCCCTTATGTCCCCTCGTTTGCCGCTGATTCTGCTGCTGTTGGCCTTGCCGTTATGGCTGGCTGCCAGTTATGGCGCCCGTTATGGGTTTATGGAGGATGGGCAGTGGGTGGGCATCTGCGCCGAGGACGCCAGCCGCTGGGAGTGCCAGTTGCGGGCCAACCTGGGGCTGATGATCCACTTCAAGGTCATGGGCTGGGCGGCGCTGGTCACGTCGGTGCTCGCGTTTTTGCTGCCCGGCCGCGCGGGATGGGGCTTGGCGGTGCTGGGGCTGGCGTTCGGGATTCCGGCGCTGGCGTTGTACAACACCAATTTTGCGGTGTTTGCGCTGGTGATTGCCGGGTTGCGGTTGGTCAGGGCGGCTCGGGCTGTCTGATAGGGCCAACCGCAGGCCAGCCAGCTCCCACATTTGAATGTATTCACAGATCAAAATGTGGGAGCGGTGCGATAGCGATCTTAGGCGTTGCGCACCCGCAGGCAACGCCACAAGGCTGCAACCATCAACCCACTGACCAGCGCCCAACCCAGGGCCTGCTGGTTCATCAAGCCTTCGCGATACAGCTGCGGTGCAATGCCGGCGCCGATGATGAAGGTCAGCAGGGCAATTTCCCGGCGTGGCCCGTTGACCGGGCGCAACAGGTAAACCAGGGCTGGCAGTAGCAGGGCGGCGCTGGGGAAGCTGCGGTAACGGGGGTCGAATACCAGCGCCAGCATCATCACCGCCGTGGCGAACCCGGCAAATGCGATCAGCCAGCCGGCGCGTTGCTCCAGCCAGGCGAAAGCCCGGTCGCGCCAACCCTGGCGAGCGCTCAAGGCCAGGGCCCCATGGGCCAGCACCAACAGGTTAAGGGCCAGCAACAGCCCGGCCCAGATCCATTCATCAGTGAAACGCGCGGTCACCCGGGTCAGTTCGGCCCAACTGCCAATCGAACCCGCCGCGACCGCACCCAACAGCGGCAGCAACAGCGCCGCGCGGGTGTTGTGAACCCGTCCGCCGAGCGCCAGGGTACCCAGCAGGATCAGCCCGCCAACGCCCAGCCATAGCGGCCAGTACGGCACGTTGGTGACTGGGCCTGCGAGGATGCCCTTGTCCTGGCGATCGGCGTCAAACAGGCCCCAGTAACCGCCAACCGCACCTTCGCTGGCGCGTTTCCACGGTTGGTCAAAGGCTTCGATCAGGTTGTAGTGCCAGCCATTGGCTTCGGCCATGGCGACAAAACCGCGAATGAACTTGGCTTCGTTGACTCTGCTCGGCACGGCGGTTTCCCGCTGGCGGCCTTCGCTGGGCCAGCCGGTTTCGCCAATCATCACGTCCTTGGGGGCGAAGCGGTTGCCGAAGGTCTGGCGGATATCACCGACATGGCGCAGGGCCTGGTCGATGCCGGCAGGGTCATCTTCCCAATACGGCAATAGGTGGATGGTCAGGAAATCCACCGCCGGGGCGATTTCCGGGTGTTGCAGCCAGAACTCCCAGACGTCGGCGTAGGTGACCGGCTGCTGGATCTGGCTTTTGACCTTTTCGATCAGCTTCACCAGTTGCGTGGCGGTGATTTCCTTGCGCAGCAGCGCTTCGTTGCCGACGATCACCGACGTGACCACGTCAGGGTTGGCGTTGGCCGAGGCGATCAGCAGGTCGACTTCCTTGGCATTGTCCACCGGGTTGCTGTTGATCCAGGCACCGATCATCAACTTCAGGCCGTGTTTGCGCGCCAGGTCCGGCAGGGCTTCGAGGCCGGTCATGGAGTAGGTGCGGATGCACTCAAAGCGCGTGGCCAGCAGTGCCAGGTCGGCGTCCATGCGCTCGGGGCGCAGTTTGAACGGCTGGTCGAACGGCGATTGGTCCTTGTCGAAGGGCGTGTAGGACGCGCATTGCAGCTTGTGGCTGGCGCTGGCCACATCCGGCAGTACCACTGGCTGGCCGAGGCCATACCAGTAGCCACCGAGTGCGAACAGGCCGAGCAGCAAGGCAAATATATAAGGCAGGAAGGGGAAACGGGCAGTCGCGGTCATGGTCAGGCCGTGTAGGAGCAAAGGCGCGCATCTTACCTGCATTTGCCGGTTTTCAGTGGGGCCGCATAATTTTGACATGCAAAGTTCGAGCGGGATTTTGACGCGAGTTCCTACAAATTGTCCTGCTGGCTTTGTGATGTCGTTTCTTGCTCCGCTGAGGTCGTAGTCAGAGCAGGTCCGCAGGGGCGGCAGGTTGATGATCCAAAGGCACCACCTGACAACAGGTTGACGTCGCTCGGCATCCGCCGGGCGCAGCACTTTCGGGGAAGCACTATGAAGATGCGACGACTCTTGGGCGCAGCTGCCACGTTGGTAGTTGCGATGGGTTCCACACTAGCCAGCGCCGACAGCAAGACCCTGAGCATCGGCTATGTGGACGGCTGGTCGGACAGTGTCGCCACCACCCACGTGGCGGCTGAAGTGATCAGGCAAAAGCTCGGCTATGACGTGAAACTGCAGGCGGTTGCCACCGGGATCATGTGGCAGGGCGTGGCCACCGGCAAGCTCGACGCCATGCTTTCGGCCTGGCTGCCGGTGACCCATGGTGAGTACTGGACCAAGAACAAGGACAAGGTGGTCGACTATGGCCCCAACTTCAAGGATGCGAAGATCGGCTTGATCGTGCCGGAGTACGTCAAGGCCAAGTCCATCGAGGACTTGAAGACCGACACCACCTTCAAAAACAAGATCGTGGGCATCGATGCCGGTTCAGGCGTGATGCTCAAGACCGACGAAGCCATCAAGCAATACGGCCTGGACTACAAGCTGCAAGCCAGTTCCGGGGCGGCAATGATCGCCGAATTGACCCGTGCCGAAGACAAGCAAGACTCCATCGCAGTGACCGGCTGGGTGCCGCACTGGATGTTCGCCAAGTGGAAACTGCGCTTTCTTGATGATCCCAAAGGCATCTATGGCGCCGCCGAGACGGTTAATAGCATCGGCAGCAAGGGCCTGGAAAAGAAAGCCCCGGAAGTCGCGGCGTTCCTGAAGAAATTCCAGTGGGCCTCCAAGGATGAAATCGGCGAAGTCATGCTGGCCATCCAGGAAGGTGCCAAGCCTGATGTGGCGGCCAAGGATTGGGTGGCCAAACACCCTGAGCGTGTGGCCGAGTGGACCGCTCCGTAACACCCCCAAAAACGGTGGGAACGCACTTTGTGTAGGAGCGGGCTTGCCCGCGATTACGGTGGGTCAGTTGATGGATACCTGACTGATTCACCGCCATCGCGGGCAAGCCCGCTGCCACATAAGCTCGCTCGCGCAATTGTTTCTGGCCCCTGCCAAACCCTCGCTACACTGGTTCTAAGACTAAGGTCGTCTGGAACCTGTCCTGCAGCCGCATACAGTGGATACGTTCCAATAATAAAAAAGCTGTGCTGCGAGGATAAAAACAATGAACGACAGCATTTACCTCTCGATTCAAAACAGCCCGCGCTTCAAGGAGCTGGTGAGAAAAAGGGAAAAGTTCGCCTGGATTCTCTCGGCGATCATGCTTGGGCTGTACTCCGGATTCATCCTGTTGATCGCCTATGGACCGCAAGTCCTGGGCGCCAAGATCAGTCCTGAATCGTCCATAACCTGGGGAATCCCTATCGGGGTCGGGCTGATTGTCTCGGCCTTCGTTCTCACAGGCATCTACGTGCGACGCGCCAATGGCGAATTCGACGACCTGAACAATGCGATTCTCAAGGAGGCTGCGCAATGATCCGTCGTCTATTGGCTGTATTCGGCGCTTCGCTTTTTGCTCCTGCCGTTTGGGCGGCGGACGCATTGACCGGTGAAGTGCACAAGCAACCGCTGAACATTGCGGCGATCCTGATGTTTGTCGCCTTTGTCGGCGCAACATTGTGCATTACCTACTGGGCGTCCAAACGTAACAACTCGGCGGCCGACTACTATGCCGCTGGTGGCAAGATCACCGGTTTCCAGAACGGCCTGGCGATCGCTGGCGACTACATGTCGGCGGCGTCCTTCCTGGGGATTTCCGCGCTGGTGTTCACCTCTGGCTACGATGGCCTGATCTACTCGATCGGCTTCCTGGTGGGCTGGCCGATCATTCTGTTCCTGATCGCCGAGCGCCTGCGTAACCTGGGCAAGTACACGTTTGCCGACGTGGCGTCCTACCGCCTCGGGCAAACCCAGATCCGCAGCCTGTCGGCTTGCGGTTCGCTGGTGGTGGTGGCGTTCTACCTGATCGCGCAGATGGTCGGCGCGGGCAAGCTGATCCAACTGCTGTTCGGCCTTGATTACCATGTGGCGGTGATCCTGGTGGGTATCTTGATGTGCCTTTATGTGTTGTTCGGCGGCATGCTGGCCACCACCTGGGTGCAGATCATCAAGGCAGTGCTGCTGCTGTCCGGTGCCTCGTTCATGGCGCTGATGGTGATGAAGCACGTCAACTTCGACTTCAACATGCTGTTCTCCGAGGCGATCAAGGTTCACCCTAAAGGTGAGGCGATCATGAGTCCTGGCGGCCTGGTGAAAGATCCGATCTCGGCGTTCTCCCTGGGCCTGGCCCTGATGTTCGGTACCGCTGGCCTGCCACATATCCTGATGCGCTTCTTCACCGTGAGTGACGCTAAAGAAGCCCGCAAGAGCGTGCTGTATGCCACAGGCTTCATCGGCTACTTCTATATCCTGACCTTTATCATCGGCTTCGGCGCGATTCTGCTGGTCAGCACCAACCCGGCGTTCAAGGATGCAGCAGGCGCTCTGTTGGGCGGTAACAACATGGCGGCGGTGCACCTAGCCAACGCGGTGGGCGGCAGTATCTTCCTGGGCTTCATCTCGGCCGTGGCGTTTGCCACCATCCTCGCGGTGGTTGCCGGTTTGACCCTGGCCGGTGCTTCGGCGGTGTCCCATGACCTGTATGCCAGCGTGATCAAGAAGGGCAAGGCCAACGAGAAGGATGAGATTCGCGTGTCGAAGATCACCACCATCGCCCTGGCAGTCCTGGCGATTGGCTTGGGTATCCTGTTCGAAAGCCAGAACATTGCGTTCATGGTCGGCCTGGCGTTCTCCATTGCTGCCAGCTGTAACTTCCCGGTGTTGCTGCTTTCCATGTACTGGAAGAACCTCACCACCCGTGGCGCGATGATTGGCGGCTGGCTGGGCCTGGTCAGCGCTGTTGGCTTGATGATCCTGGGGCCAACCATCTGGGTCTCGATCCTGCACCATGAAAAAGCGATCTTCCCGTACGAATACCCGGCGCTGTTCTCGATGATCATCGCGTTCGTGGGTATCTGGTTCTTCTCCATCACCGACAAGTCGGCGGCGGCGGTGAAAGAGCGTGCGCTGTACTTCCCGCAGTTTGTGCGTTCGCAGACTGGTCTGGGGGCGAGCGGGGCGGTTAACCACTAAGCTTGTAGCTCAATAAGAAATGCCCCGGTCGAAAGGCCGGGGTATTTTTTTGCCTGGGGTTCTGTGTTGCCTGGGCTATTGCTTTCGCGAGCAAGCCCGCTCCCACAGTTGACCGCGTTCATCCTTTGAAATGTGGTCAACTGTGGGAGCGGGCTTACTCGCGAAAGCGGCCTGTCAGGCAGCACAAACAAAAACGGCCTCCACTAAGGGAGGCCGTTCTCAATGCAGCTAAGCAGTTGAATGCTTACTTGCGGTCTTCCAGCTTGGTAATGTCACGCGACTCGTAGCCGGTGTACAGCTGGCGCGGGCGGCCAATCTTGTACGGGCTGGAGAGCATTTCTTTCCAGTGGGAGATCCAGCCCACGGTCCGCGCCAGGGCGAAGATCACGGTGAACATGCTGGTTGGAATGCCGATCGCCTTGAGGATGATCCCCGAGTAGAAGTCGACGTTCGGGTACAGCGAGCGCTCGATGAAGTACGGGTCGGTCAGTGCGATCTCTTCCAGGCGCATGGCCAGTTCGAGTTGCGGATCGTTGTTGATGCCCAGTTCCTTCAGCACTTCGTCGCAGGTCTGCTTCATGACGGTGGCGCGCGGGTCGCGGTTCTTGTAGACCCGGTGGCCGAAGCCCATCAGCTTGAACGGATCGTTCTTGTCCTTGGCCTTGGCGATGAACTTGTCGATGTTGGACACATCGCCGATTTCATCGAGCATGGTCAATACGGCTTCGTTCGCACCGCCGTGGGCAGGGCCCCACAGTGCGGCGATGCCGGCGGCGATACAGGCGAACGGATTGGCACCCGAGGAGCCTGCCAGGCGCACGGTGGACGTCGAGGCGTTCTGTTCGTGGTCGGCATGGAGGATGAAGATCCGGTCCATGGCCTTGGCCAGCACCGGGCTGATCGGTTTGATCTCGCACGGGGTGTTGAACATCATGTGCAGGAAGTTTTCCGCGTACGTCAGGTCGTTGCGCGGGTACATCATGGGCTGGCCCATGGAGTACTTGTAAACCATTGCGGCCAGGGTGGGCATCTTCGCAACCAGGCGGATCGCGGAGATTTCGCGATGCTGCGGGTTATTGATGTCCAGGGAGTCGTGATAGAAGGCCGACAGGGCGCCGACTACACCGCACATGACGGCCATCGGGTGGGCGTCGCGACGGAAGCCGTTGAAGAAGGTCTTCAACTGCTCGTGAACCATGGTGTGGTTCTTCACGGTGCTGACAAACTGGGCCTTTTGCTCGGCTGTTGGCAATTCGCCATTTAGCAGCAGGTAGCAGGTTTCCAGGTAGTCCGATTTCTCGGCCAGTTGTTCGATCGGGTAGCCGCGATGTAGCAAAATGCCATTATCGCCATCGATATAGGTAATCTTCGACTCGCAAGAAGCGGTCGACATGAAGCCTGGGTCGAAAGTGAAACGGCCCGTGGCCGTCAGGCCCCGTACGTCGATAACATCGGGACCAACGGTGCCGGTTAAAATGGGCAGCTCGACGGGGGCTGCGCCCTCGATGATCAACTGCGCTTTTTTGTCAGCCATGTGGCCTCCTATTTATGCTTCAAATCATCAGACAGACCCCCCACGCAGGGCCCGCACCACTATATTGATATAAATCCAGATGTCAATTTGCCTAAAGTCTTGCCCCAGAAGGCTTTAACCGTACTTTTTCCTCGAAATTGCCTGCCGTTTACGCCTTTTATCCCGTCAGCGCAATCAGCTATTAGGGTGAGGAGCGCGCGTTGTCATTAGTAGCCTAACTGTCTATACTCGGCCACCGACCGCCAAGGGCTTTTGGGCTTGCTTTCATTGGGGGTCGCACTCCCTGGGTGGTGCTTACCTGACCAGTGCACTCCCCAACAACTTTGCCCTGATTGTTAGGGGCTCTTCAGTGTGAAAAAAAGCCGTGAATAGCCAACGACCTGTAAACCTAGACCTAAGGACCATCAAACTCCCCATCACCGGCGTTACGTCGTTCCTGCACCGTGTTTCCGGCATCATCCTGTTCCTGGGCTTGGGCATCATGCTTTATGCATTGAGCAAATCCCTGGGTTCCGAGGAAGGATACGCCGAGGTGAAGGCATGCTTGACCAGCCCGCTGGCCAAGTTCGTAGCATGGGGCCTCCTGTCCGCTCTGCTGTATCACCTGGTAGCCGGTGTGCGCCACTTGATCATGGACATGGGCATCGGTGAGACGCTGGAAGGCGGCCGCCTGGGCTCGAAAATCATCATCGCCATTTCCGTGGTGCTGATCGTTCTGGCAGGAGTTTGGATATGGTAACCAGCGTTACGAACCTTTCGCGTTCGGGCCTCTATGACTGGATGGCACAACGAGTGTCTGCGGTCGTTCTCGCGGCTTATTTCATTTTCCTGATCGGGTACCTCGTTGCAAACCCTGGCATTGGCTACGCCCAATGGCACGGTCTGTTCTCCCACAACGGGATGCGTATCTTCAGTCTGCTCGCCCTTGTGGCCCTGGGCGCTCACGCCTGGGTCGGCATGTGGACCATCGCGACCGACTACCTGACGCCGATGGCGCTGGGCAAGTCCGCGACTGCAGTACGTTTCCTTTTCCAGGCAGTATGCGGCGTCGCGATGTTCGCTTACTTCGTCTGGGGTGTGCAGATTCTCTGGGGTATCTGATTCATGGCTAACATTCCAACGATTTCTTTTGACGCCATCATTATTGGTGGTGGCGGCGCCGGCATGCGCGCTGCACTGCAGCTGGCCCAGGGCGGTCACAAGACAGCCGTGATCACCAAGGTGTTCCCGACCCGTTCCCACACCGTATCGGCCCAGGGTGGCATCACCTGCGCCATCGCTTCTGCGGATCCGAACGATGACTGGCGCTGGCACATGTACGATACCGTCAAGGGGTCCGACTATATCGGTGACCAGGACGCTATCGAGTACATGTGTCAGGAAGGCCCGGCTGCGGTATTCGAGCTGGACCACATGGGTCTGCCGTTCTCCCGCACCGAACAGGGGCGTATCTACCAGCGTCCGTTCGGCGGCCAGTCCAAGGATTACGGTAAAGGCGGCCAGGCTGCCCGTACCTGCGCGGCATCCGACCGTACCGGTCACGCACTGCTGCACACCCTTTATCAGGGCAACCTGAAAGCCGGCACCACGTTCCTGAACGAGTACTACGCAGTTGACCTGGTGAAGAACCAGGACGGCGCATTCGTCGGCGTGATCGCTATCTGCATCGAAACCGGTGAAACCACCTACATCCGCGCCAAGGCTACCGTTCTGGCGACTGGCGGTGCAGGTCGTATCTACGCTTCGACCACCAACGCCCTGATCAACACCGGCGACGGCGTTGGCATGGCCCTGCGTGCAGGCGTTCCGGTACAAGACATCGAAATGTGGCAGTTCCACCCAACCGGCATCGCCGGCGCCGGTGTACTGGTTACAGAAGGCTGCCGTGGTGAAGGCGGTTACCTGATCAACAAGCACGGCGAGCGTTTCATGGAGCGTTATGCTCCGAACGCCAAGGACCTTGCCGGTCGTGATGTGGTTGCCCGTTCGATGGTTAAAGAAATCATCGCCGGCAACGGTTGCGGCCCGAACGGCGACCACGTGATGCTCAAGCTCGATCACCTGGGCGAAGAAGTGCTGCACAGCCGCCTGCCAGGTATCTGCGAACTGTCCAAGACTTTCGCACACGTTGACCCGGTAGTTGCTCCAGTACCAGTAGTTCCAACTTGCCACTATATGATGGGCGGCGTGCCGACCAACATTCATGGCCAGGCGATCACCCAGAACGCCGAAGGCGTGGACGAGATCATCCATGGTCTGTTCGCTGTAGGCGAAGTGGCTTGCGTATCGGTTCACGGTGCCAACCGTCTGGGCGGCAACTCGCTGCTCGACCTGGTGGTATTCGGCCGCGCTGCCGGCCTGCACCTGGAAAAAGCCCTGACCGACGGCATCGAATACGATGACGCGACCGACGCCAATATCGAAGCTGCCCTGGCACGCCTGAACGCGCTGAACGAGCGCACTGATGGCGAAGACGTAGCAACCCTGCGTCGCGAGCTGCAAAGCTGCATGCAGAACTACTTCGGTGTATTCCGTACTGGCGAATACATGCAGAAGGGTATTGCCCAGCTGGCTGACCTGCGCAAGCGGATTGCCAACGTCAAGATCAACGATAAGAGCCAGGCGTTCAACACCGCTCGTATCGAAGCCCTTGAGCTGCAAAACCTGCTGGAAGTGGCTGAAGCGACTGCGATTGCCGCCGAGGTTCGTAAAGAATCCCGTGGTGCCCACGCTCGTGAAGACTTTGAAGATCGCGATGACGAAAACTGGTTGTGCCACACCCTGTACTTCCCGGGTGACAAGCGCGTAACCAAGCGTGCCGTGAACTTCTCGCCGAAGACGGTTCCGACGTTTGAACCGAAGATTCGGACTTACTAAGGGTGGCTGCCATGTTGAAAGTCAGTGTTTATCGCTACAACCCTGATCAGGACGCTGCGCCGTTCATGCAGGAATTTGAGGTCGATACCGGTGGTAAAGACCTGATGGTGCTGGATGTGCTGGCCCTGATCAAAGAGCAGGACGAAGGTTTCTCCTATCGTCGCTCTTGCCGTGAAGGTGTCTGCGGCTCCGACGGCATGAACATCAACGGCAAAAACGGCCTGGCTTGTGTCACGCCGCTGTCGGCCGTGGTCAAGAAGAACAAGCTTGTTGTACGTCCACTGCCAGGTTTGCCGGTTATCCGTGACCTGGTCGTCGATATGAGCATCTTCTACAAGCAATACGAGAAGGTGAAGCCATTCCTGCAGAACGACACGCCGGCTCCGGCCATCGAGCGTCTGCAGTCCCCGGAAGAGCGCGAGAAGCTCGACGGTCTGTACGAGTGCATCCTGTGCGCTTGCTGCTCGACTTCTTGCCCGTCCTTCTGGTGGAACCCGGACAAGTTCCTGGGTCCAGCTGCACTGCTGCAAGCCTATCGCTTCCTGGCAGACAGCCGTGACACCAAGACGTCCGAGCGTCTGGCTTCACTGGATGACCCGTTCAGCGTATTCCGCTGCCGCGGGATCATGAACTGCGTCAACGTATGTCCCAAAGGCCTGAACCCGACTAAGGCCATTGGTCACATCCGTAACATGCTGCTGCAAAGCGGCGTGTAAGACGTTGTAGTAAAAGCAGGACCGTTGTGCCCGTAAATGCTACGGCGCAGGCTTCAACCGGCGCCGTAGTTTTAACTTGAGCAGCGACTTACAAAGCCGCAGCTCTTATTTTGAAGAAATGAGACAAGCAGGGGCATTCGGGTTGGTACCCGAACTATCAGCGTGATCCTAAGTGGCTTGTTTTGGTCGCTGCACTTGGCCTTTTGCAAGCAAACTCGGTGTTTTCGCCGGTGGTGTCCCCAAATCGAGGGTGACCAAGCATGCAAGAAAGCGTGATGCAGCGCATGTGGAACAGCGGCTATCTTTCAGGTGGTAACGCTGCCTATGTGGAAGAGCTTTATGAGCTCTACCTGCACGACCCTAACGCTGTGCCAGAAGAATGGCGCACCAAATTTCAGACGTTGTCTTCAGACGGCAACGCTGCCACCGATGTATCGCATGCAACAATTCGCGATCAATTTGTGCTGCTGGCAAAGAACCAGCGCCGCGCCCAACCGGTTTCCGCCGGGAGCGTGAGCAGTGAGCACGAGAAGAAGCAAGTTGAAGTATTGCGACTGATCCAGGCCTACCGTATGCGTGGCCACCAGGCAGCCCAGCTTGATCCGCTGGGGCTGTGGCAGCGTCCTGCACCTGCAGACCTGTCGATCAATCACTACGGCTTGACCAATGCCGATCTTGATACGATTTTCCGTGCCGGCGACCTGTTCATCGGCAAAGAGGAAGCGAGCCTACGCGAAATTCACGAAGCGTTGCAGCAGACATATTGCCGCACCATCGGCGCTGAATTTACGCACATCACCGATTCCGAGCAGCGCCACTGGTTCCAGCATCGCCTGGAAGGCGTGCGTGGCCGTCCGGTGCTGTCTGCCGATGTACGTGGCCACCTGCTTGAGCGCGTCACCGCTGCCGAAGGCCTTGAAAAATACCTGGGCACCAAATACCCGGGCACCAAGCGTTTCGGTCTGGAAGGCGGCGAGAGCCTGATTCCGATGCTTGACGAGCTGATCCAGCGTTCCGGTTCCTACGGCACCAAGGAAATCGTGATCGGCATGGCTCACCGTGGTCGCCTGAACGTGTTGGTCAACACCTTCGGCAAGAACCCGCGCGAGCTGTTCGACGAGTTCGAAGGCAAGAAGAAGGTCGAGCTGGGTTCCGGTGACGTTAAATACCACCAGGGCTTCTCGTCCAACGTGATGACCACCGGTGGTGAAGTCCACCTGGCCATGGCGTTCAACCCATCCCACCTGGAAATCGTTTCTCCAGTGGTCGAGGGTTCGGTACGTGCTCGCCAGGATCGTCGCAACGACTCCACCGGTGAGAAGGTTCTGCCGATTTCCATCCACGGTGACGCGGCATTCGCCGGTCAAGGCGTGGTCCTGGAAACGTTCCAGATGTCGCAGACTCGCGGCTTCAAGACCGGCGGTACCATTCACATCGTCATCAACAACCAGGTGGGTTTCACCATCAGCAACCCGCTGGACGCACGCTCTACCGAGTACGCGACCGACGTTGCCAAGATGATCCAGGCGCCGATCCTCCATGTGAATGGGGATGATCCGGAAGCCGTATTGTTCGTGACCCAACTGGCCATTGACTACCGCATGCAGTTCAAGCGTGACGTGGTCATCGACCTGGTTTGCTACCGCCGTCGCGGTCACAACGAAGCGGATGAGCCTAGCGGCACCCAGCCGTTGATGTACCAGCAGATCTCCAAGCAGCGCACCACCCGTGAGCTGTACGCCGAAAGCCTGACCAAGGCCGGCGTGCTGGATGAGGCGCGTGTTCAGGCGAAAATCGATGAATACCGCAACGCGCTGGACAACGGTCTGCATGTAGTAAAAAGCCTGGTCAAAGAGCCGAACAAAGAGCTGTTCGTGGACTGGCGTCCATACCTGGGCCACGCCTGGACTGCGCGCCACGACACTTCGTTCGATCTGAAAACCCTGCAGGAACTGTCCGCCAAGCTGCTGGAAATCCCGGAAGGCTTCGTGGTACAGCGCCAGGTTGCGAAGATCTACGAAGACCGTCAGAAGATGCAAGCCGGCGGCCTGCCGATCAACTGGGGTTACGCTGAAACCATGGCGTACGCGACCCTGGCGTTCGAAGGTCACCCGATCCGCATGACCGGCCAGGACATCGGCCGTGGTACGTTCTCGCACCGTCACGCGGTATTGCACAACCAGAAAGACGCGGGCACCTACATCCCGTTGCAGCACTTGTATGAAGGCCAGCCACGTTTCGACCTGTACGATTCGTTCCTGTCCGAAGAAGCCGTACTGGCGTTCGAATACGGTTACTCGACCACCACGCCTAACGCGCTGGTGATCTGGGAAGCCCAGTTCGGCGACTTCGCCAACGGTGCCCAGGTGGTTATCGACCAGTTCATCACCAGCGGCGAGCACAAGTGGGGCCGTCTGTGCGGTCTGACCATGTTGCTGCCACACGGTTATGAAGGTCAGGGTCCGGAGCACTCCTCGGCCCGTCTGGAGCGTTACCTGCAGTTGTGCGCTGAGCACAATATCCAGGTGTGCGTACCGACTACCCCGGCCCAGATCTACCACTTGCTGCGTCGCCAGGTGATCCGCCCGCTGCGCAAGCCGCTGGTAGTGCTGACTCCGAAATCGCTGTTGCGTCACAAATTGGCCATCTCGACCCTGGAAGATCTGGCCGATGGTTCGTTCCAGACCGTTATTCCGGAAATCGACACCCTGGATGCAGCCAAGGTCACTCGCCTGATCCTGTGCAGCGGCAAGGTTTACTACGACTTGCTGGAAAAACGTCGTGCCGAAGGCCGCGAAGACATCGCCATCGTGCGTATCGAGCAGCTTTACCCGTTCCCGGAAGATGACCTGATGGAGGCCATTGCGCCTTACACCAACCTCACCCATGTGGTGTGGTGTCAGGAAGAACCGATGAACCAGGGCGCGTGGTACAGCAGCCAGCATCACCTGCGTCGCAGCATCGGCAACCACAACAAGGCCCTGGGCCTGGAGTATGCCGGTCGTGATGCTTCTGCTGCACCTGCGTGTGGTTATGCGTCGATGCACGCCGAGCAGCAGGAAAAACTGCTGCAAGATGCTTTCACTGTTTAACGCCTTCGCGCTGACTGAAACCGAATTTTAAGGACCCACAGATAATGGCTATCGAAATCAAAGCCCCGTCATTCCCGGAATCGGTTGCCGATGGCACCGTTGCCACCTGGCACAAGAAACCAGGCGAGGCCGTCAAGCGTGACGACCTGATCGTCGACATCGAGACTGACAAAGTCGTCCTGGAAGTGTTGGCCGAAGCCGACGGCGTCCTGGGCGCCATCGTTGCCGAAGAAGGTGCAACCGTCCTGTCCAACCAGGTACTGGGCTCGATCGAAGCGGGCAGCGCTGCCGCCGCCGCTCCAGCCGCCGCTGCTGCTGCTCCGGCTGCTGCACCTGCTGCTGCCGCTCCGGCTGCTGGTGGTGAAGATCCAATCGCTGCACCGGCTGCGCGTCAGCTGGCTGAAGAAAACGGCATCAACCTGGCTTCCATCAAAGGCACTGGCAAAGACGGCCGTGTGACCAAGGAAGACGTGGTTGCTGCTGTTGAAGCCAAGAAAAACGCTCCGGCTGCCGCACCTGCCAAGGCTGCTGCCCCGGCTGCCGCTGCGCCTGTGTTCGCCGCTGGCGACCGCACCGAGAAGCGCGTGCCAATGACCCGTGTGCGTGCCACCGTGGCCAAGCGCCTGGTTGAAGCACAGTCGAACATGGCGATGCTGACCACTTTCAACGAAGTCGACATGACTGAAGTCATGGCCCTGCGTTCGAAGTACAAGGATCTGTTCGAGAAGTCCCACAACGGCGTGCGCCTGGGCTTCATGTCGTTCTTCGTGAAAGCGGCCACCGAAGCGCTGAAGCGTTTCCCGGCAGTCAACGCTTCCATCGACGGCAGCGACATCGTTTACCACGGTTATGCAGACGTCGGCGTTGCCGTCTCCAGCGACCGTGGCCTGGTGGTTCCGGTCCTGCGTAACGCCGAACTGATGAGCCTGGCTGAAATCGAAGGCGGCATCGCTGGCTTCGGCAAGAAAGCCCGTGACGGCAAGCTGACCATCGACGAGATGACCGGCGGTACCTTCACGATCACTAACGGTGGTACTTTCGGTTCGATGATGTCGACCCCGATCGTCAACCCGCCGCAAGCTGCGATCCTGGGCATGCACAACATCATCCAGCGTCCGATGGCCATCAACGGCCAGGTCGTGATCCGTCCGATGATGTACCTGGCGCTGTCCTACGATCACCGCCTGATCGATGGTAAGGAAGCCGTTACGTTCCTGGTGACCATCAAGAATCTGCTGGAAGACCCGGCTCGCCTGCTCCTGGATATCTGATAGAAGCAGCTTCAAGTTGCGGGCTACAAGCTGTAGGAAAAATCAGCTTGGCTTGCAGCTTGGAGCTAAAAGCTTGTCGCAAATAGAGGATCTATTTTCATGACACAGAAATTTGACGTTGTAGTGATCGGTGCGGGCCCTGGCGGCTACGTGGCCGCCATCAAGGCCGCACAACTGGGCTTCTCGACTGCGTGCATCGAAAAATACACTGACAAGGAAGGCAAACTGGCCCTGGGCGGTACCTGCCTGAACGTCGGTTGCATTCCTTCCAAGGCGCTGCTGGACAGCTCCTGGAAATTCCACGAAGCCCAGGACGGTTTTGCCATCCACGGCATCAACCACGCTGGCGTGACCATGGACGTGCCAGCAATGGTCGGCCGCAAGGCCAACATCGTCAAAGGCCTGACCTCTGGCGTTGCTACCCTGTTCAAGGCCAATGGCGTCACTTCCCTGCAAGGTCACGGCAAACTGCTGGCCGGCAAGAAAGTTGAAATCACCAAGCCAGACGGTTCGACCGAAATCATCGAAGCCGAGAACGTGATCCTGGCTCCAGGTTCGCGTCCAATCGACATTCCACCGGCTCCTGTTGATCAGAACGTGATCGTTGATTCGACCGGCGCCCTGGAATTCCAATCGGTACCGAAACGCCTGGGCGTGATTGGCGCTGGCGTAATCGGCCTGGAGCTGGGTTCGGTCTGGTCCCGCCTGGGTTCGCAAGTGACCGTGCTGGAAGCCCTGGACACGTTCCTGCTGGCTGCCGACACCGCGGTGTCCAAAGAAGCGCTGAAAACCCTGACCAAACAAGGTCTGGACATCAAGCTGGGCGCACGCGTGACCGGTTCGAAAGTCAACGGCGAAGAAGTTGTCGTGACCTACACCGACAAGGATGGCGAACAGACCATCACTTTCGACAAGCTGATCGTTGCCGTTGGTCGCCGTCCAGTGACCGCTGATCTGCTGGCCTCTGACAGCGGCGTGACCATCGACGAGCGTGGTTTTGTCCACGTCGACGATCACTGCGCTACCACCGTGCCTGGCGTCTATGCCATCGGTGACGTGGTTCGCGGCATGATGCTGGCACACAAGGCATCCGAAGAAGGCATCATGGTGGTTGAGCGCATCAAGGGTCACAAGACCCAGATGAACTACGACCTGATCCCTTCGGTTATCTACACCCACCCGGAAATTGCATGGGTCGGCAAGAACGAACAGCAGTTGAAAGCTGAAGGCGTTGAAGTTAACGTCGGCACCTTCCCGTTTGCCGCTTCTGGCCGTGCCATGGCAGCGAACGACACTGGCGGTTTTGTCAAAGTCATCGCTGATGCCAAGACTGACCGCGTACTGGGTGTCCACGTAATTGGCCCAGGCGCAGCAGAACTGGTTCAGCAGGGCGCTATCGGTATGGAATTCGGCACCAGCGCCGAAGACATCGGCATGATGGTTTTCTCCCATCCGACCCTGTCTGAAGCGCTGCACGAAGCCGCGTTGGCAGTGAATGGCCATGCCATCCACATTGCCAACAAGAAGAAGCGCTAAGCGAGATAATAAGAAACCACGGCGGTTGCCCGTCGTGAGCCTTGCGCGCAAGACTCACCGCGGAATATCCGCTGGACGCAGTCTTGCGCAGCTTTGCCGGCCCTAGGGCGGCGAAGTTGGGCAAGCAGCAGTCACAGGTGGCGCGGCACTCATAATGAGCGCAGCGCCGAATGCGCAGTACCTAACGAAGACGGTAAAAAGCATGAATCTTCACGAGTATCAGGGTAAGCAGCTGTTCGCTGAGTACGGCCTGCCAGTTTCCAAGGGCTACGCAGTAGACACCCCGGAAGCAGCAGCAGAAGCTTGCGACAAAATCGGCGGCACTGAATGGGTTGTCAAAGCCCAGGTCCACGCTGGTGGTCGCGGTAAAGCGGGCGGCGTTAAGCTGGTTCGCAGCAAAGAAGACGCCAAGGCCTTCGCACAGCAGTGGCTGGGCAAGCGTCTGGTGACTTACCAGACTGACGCCAATGGCCAGCCAGTCACCAAGATCCTGGTTGAGTCGTGCACTGATATCGCTAAAGAGCTGTACCTGGGCGCTGTCGTTGACCGTTCGAGCCGTCGCATCGTGTTCATGGCTTCCACCGAAGGTGGCGTGGACATCGAGAAGATCGCTCACGAAACCCCAGAAAAAATTCTGAAAGCCACTATCGACCCACTGGTTGGCGCTCAGCCATTCCAGGGTCGCGAGCTGGCTTTCCAGCTGGGCCTGGAAGGCAAGCAAGTTGCCCAGTTCGCCAAGATCTTCGTAGGTCTGGCCAAACTGTTCCAGGATCACGATCTGGCCCTGCTGGAAGTGAACCCGCTGGTGATCAAGGCTGACGGCGATCTGCATTGCCTCGATGCCAAGATCAACATCGACGCCAACGCCATGTACCGTCAGCCTAAGCTGAAGACTTTCCACGATCCGTCGCAAGACGATCCGCGCGAAGCGCACGCTGCCAAGTTCGAACTGAACTACGTAGCCCTGGAAGGTAACATCGGTTGCATGGTCAACGGTGCTGGCCTGGCCATGGGTACCATGGACATCGTCAACCTGCATGGCGGCAAGCCAGCCAACTTCCTCGACGTAGGCGGCGGTGCTACCAAAGAACGCGTTACCGAAGCGTTCAAGATCATCCTGTCCGACTCCAACGTCGCTGCAGTACTGGTCAACATCTTCGGCGGCATCGTTCGTTGCGACATGATTGCCGAAGGCATCATCGGTGCAGTGAAAGAAGTCGGCGTGAAAATCCCGGTTGTTGTACGCCTTGAAGGTAACAACGCTGAACTGGGCGCTAAAGTACTGGCAGAAAGCGGTTTGAACATCATCGCTGCTACCAGCCTGACCGACGCTGCTCAACAAGTTGTCAAAGCTGCGGAGGGCAAATAATGAGCGTCCTGATCAATAAAGACACCAAAGTTATCTGCCAGGGTATTACCGGTTCGCAAGGTAGCTTCCACACCCAGCAAGCCCTCGAATACGGCACCAAGATGGTCGGTGGCGTCACTCCGGGCAAAGGCGGCACCGAGCACCTGGGCCTGCCAGTGTTCAACACCGTGAAAGAAGCTGTTGCTCAAACTGGCGCCACCGCCAGCGTGATCTACGTTCCAGCTCCTTTCTGCAAGGATTCCATCCTGGAAGCAGCATTCGGCGGCATCAAGCTGATCGTTTGCATCACCGAAGGCATTCCTACCCTGGACATGCTGGACGCTAAAGTTAAGTGCGACGAGCTGGGTGTTACCCTGATCGGCCCTAACTGCCCAGGCGTGATCACTCCAGGCGAATGCAAGATCGGCATCATGCCAGGTCACATTCACTTGCCAGGCAAAGTCGGTATCGTTTCCCGTTCCGGCACCCTGACCTACGAAGCTGTGAAGCAGACCACTGACGCCGGTTTCGGTCAGTCGACTTGCGTCGGCATCGGCGGTGACCCGATCCCAGGCTCGAACTTCATCGACATCCTGAAACTGTTCCAGGAAGACCCGAAGACCGAAGCGATCGTAATGATCGGTGAGATCGGCGGTTCGGCTGAAGAAGAAGCGGCTGCCTACATCAAGGCACACGTGACCAAGCCGGTTGTTTCCTACATCGCTGGTGTGACTGCCCCTGCGGGCAAGCGCATGGGCCATGCTGGTGCAATCATCTCTGGCGGCAAAGGCACTGCGGACGAGAAGTTTGCTGCCCTGGAAGACGCAGGCGTAAAAACCGTGCGTTCGCTGGCAGACATCGGCAAGGCTTTGTCCGAGCTGACTGGCTGGGCGATCAAGTAAGCCTCGCGCTTAACTGACGCTTCACCACACAAAGGCCACCTTCGGGTGGCCTTTGTGCATTCTGCAGGTTGCTGAAGATCAAAATGTGGGAGCGGGCTTGCTCGCGAATGCGGTGTATCAGTTGATACATTCGGTGCTGACCCACCGCATTCGCGAGCAAGCCCGCTCCCACATTTGTTTGTATTACCAAGTTAAGTATGAAAACGCGACATCAACATGTCGCTTATCGGACAGTCCGCCCTGCAACAGTGCGTTTGTCAGACAAATTCGGTACTCTTGCCGCCTCTTTATGCGCCCGCATCCCAAAAGGAAGCCGCGTGCTAGACCGGTCGGTCCCCATAAGGGCCGGCAGTATTTCCCTCATCCATAGGGAATCCCCCTCTAAATTCCGATTCAGTAGTGTGGTATTTCCTCAAATGAAAGTGTTGAAAGGCCAGGATATCCTGGCGTTGGGCTTTATGACTTTTGCGCTGTTCGTGGGCGCCGGTAACATCATCTTCCCGCCTATCGTTGGTTTGCAGTCCGGGCCCCATGTCTGGATGGCAGCGCTGGGCTTCCTGATCACTGCAGTCGGCCTGCCGGTGGTCACGGTCATCGCCCTGGCCAAGGTCGGCGGTGGCATGGACGCATTGAGCAGCCCTATCGGCAAGGTCGCCGGTGGCATCCTGGCTGCAGCGTGCTACCTGGCAGTCGGCCCGCTGTTCGCCACGCCACGTACCGCAACAGTCTCCTTTGAAGTCGGCCTGGCGCCACTGACCGGCGAAAGCCCGCTGGCACTGTTCCTCTACAGCTCGGTGTACTTCCTGCTGGTGTTCTTCATCTCCCTGTACCCAGGGCGCCTGTTGGATACCGTCGGCCGCTTCCTCGCGCCGCTGAAGATCATCGCGCTGGCGGTCTTGGGCATCGCAGCCTTTACCCTGCCTGCGGGTGATATTGGCGTTGCTACGCCAGAGTACGTCGCCGCACCGTTCTCCCAGGGCTTTATCAATGGTTACCTGACCATGGATACCCTGGGCGCACTGGTGTTTGGCATCGTGATTGTCAACGCTATCCGCTCCCGTGGCGTCGAATCGCCACAGCTGATCACCCGTTACGCGATCATTGCCGGACTGATTGCCGGCCTCGGCCTGGCGCTGGTGTACATCAGCCTGTTCCGCCTCGGTTCGGGCAGCCATGAAGTGGCCGCCGGTGCAGCCAACGGCGCAGCGGTACTGCACGCCTACGTACAACATACCTTCGGCTCCCTGGGCAGCGGCTTCCTCGCGGTGCTGATCTCCCTGGCGTGCCTGGTAACAGCCGTGGGCCTGACTTGTGCCTGCGCCGAGTACTTCAGCCGTGTGTTGCCACTGTCCTACAAGACCCTGGTGGTGATCCTCGCTGCATTCTCGCTGCTGGTGTCCAACCTGGGCCTGACCAAGCTGATCGCGTTCTCGATCCCGGTCCTGACCGCGATCTACCCGCCGTGCATCGTTCTGGTCGCCCTGAGTTTCTGCAAGGATTTCTGGCATGAGCATGGCCGTATCCTTGGCCCTGTGATGCTGGTTTCGTTCATCTTCGGCACCATTGACGCACTCAAGGGCGCAGGCCTGGCTGGCTGGATGCCCACTCAAATGGCGAACCTGCCATTGAGCGAACAAGGCCTGGCCTGGCTGGTGCCTTGTGTGATCACCCTGGTGGCTGCATTCGGGGTCGACCGCATGCTCGGCAAGCGCAGCGAAGCCATCGCTTAAAGCGTTCGTTACACGCTGACATCGAAATGCCCCGTATCTATCGATCCGGGGCATTTTTTATGGGCGCTCGGCGGTGTCTTTTTTTGCGGGCTAACGTCGAAGGGGTTATGAGTTTTCCAGATCAGGAACACGGTCAGTGTGGGAGCAGGCAAGCCCTACATTGTCCGAGTGAGCCAGCCCTATTGTTTAGAGGACCCGCATGTCATTTGTCGAAGCCAACCTGATCCACCTGCTTGCTGCGCTGTGGTTTGTCATCTGCTGGGGCGGATACACCCGCTACGCCAGTTGGAAAGCCCGTGACACTGCCTGCCTCGCCAGTGTGTTGCACCTGTATCGCGAAGACTGGATGCGCCGCATGCTCCTGCGCGACAACCGCATCGCCGATGCCAGCGTGATCGGCAACCTGGAGCGCAACGCCTCGTTCTTTGCCTCCAGCACCCTGATCATCCTCGCCGGTATCCTCACCGTGCTGGGAGCCTCGGAGCGCGCGGTGTCGCTGCTGGCGGACATTCCCATGGTGCAGCAGGCGTCCCAGGGCATGTCGGAGATCAAGCTGCTGTGCCTGGCCCTGGTGTTTGTCTATGCCTTCTTTACCTTCAGTTGGTGCATGCGCCAGTACAACTTCGCCGCCATCCTGATTGGCTCGGCGCCGATGGTCGGTGAGCGCCACGTCTCCGAGCAGGAGCGCAAGGCGTTTGCCTCGCGGGCGGCGCGGGTGATTTCCATGGCCGCCAACCAGTTCAACTTCGGCCTGCGTTCCTATTACTTCGGCATGACCATGCTCGCCTGGTTTGTCAGCCCCTGGCTGTTCATGCTGATGAGCAGCGGGGTGGTGCTGGTGTTGTATCGGCGTGAATTTCATTCCGACGTTCTGGAAGTCATGGTCTATACCCCTACAGAGGCACCGATGCCTGAAGCGAACAAGGAGGCAACATCGTGAGTATTCCGTTCTGGTGTGTGTTTATCAGCGCGTTGCTGATTTTTGTGGCGCGCATGCCGGTGGGCAAGGCCATGAAAGAGCAGGGCGGGTATGACAACCATCTGCCTCGCCACCAACAGGCACAACTGACCGGCTTTGGCGCGCGGGCGGTGGCTGCTCATCAAAACAGTTTTGAAGCGTTTATTTTGTTTGCGGTGGGGGTATTGATGGCCCATACCACCCAGACCCAGGGCTACCTGATTGACTGGCTGGCGATCATCTTTGTGATTGCGCGGGTAGTCTATCTTGCGTGTTATTGGGCGGACTTGGCGTGGCAACGCAGCCTGGTGTGGCTGGTGGGGTTGCTGTGTTCGCTGTTGTTGATGCTTAGTCCGACATTTCGCACTTTGCTGATCTGATAAAAGTCTCGCGCAAAGTAAAGCCCGCTATTAAGCGGGCTTTCTTTTGCAACATGGTATTTAAACCGCGGTATCAGGAACCGGTTGCAGGTGTAGCGGGTGCAGCTTCTTTAGCGGCGGCAGCGTCAGATTCAGCTTGGGCTTTGGCGGCTTCGGCGTTTTCTTTTGCAGCGTCGTTCACTTTATCCTGAGCTTCGCTCATTTTTTCCTGAGCTTGTTCAGCATGCTGGTTGGCATCCTGAGCTTTGTCCTCGGATTTTTTATCGCAGGCAGCGAGGCCAAGGGCGGCAGCCAACATCAAGGAAACAGCGAAAGTCTTGCGCATGGGGTGTTTCTCCTTATTGAAGATATCTACTGGCCTTTCGAGCATGGGGTGCACGCATTAGTTCCTTTAATCCCACAGATATATAAGCCGTTTTGCCAAGGAACTTTCTTCCGGGGTATTTGTTTCGCCGGATCACTACTAATAAGAGTCTTTATCCAATGACCGATAGCCCCCTTTTAGAGCGTGCCGCACGTTTTGTCTCAGCCCTGCGCCACTGTCAGGTGCTGGGGATCCAGGTACATGATGCAAACACCGAGGGCATGACCTTGTACCTGCCCTACAGCCCGCAGATCGTCGGCGATCCGCAAACCGGGATCATCCATGGCGGCGCCTTGACCTCGCTGATGGACACCGCCTGTGGCATGGCCACCCTGTGCGTGCTGCCGGAGTTCGAGGTCTGCCCGACCCTGGATCTGCGCATTGACTACATGCACCCGGCCGAGCCGCACAAGACGGTGTTTGGCTTTGCCCAATGTTATCGGGTGACCACCGATGTGATTTTCACCCGGGGCTTTGCTTACCAGGACGATCCCCAGCAGCCGATTGCCCATGTAGTGGGCACGTTCATGCGCATGGGCAAGCGATTGAAGGGCACCAAGGGGCTGGGCAGTAGCATCAAGGGAGAACAGGCATGACCCATCAATTCAAGACCCGGATGCAGCAGGCCCACCAACGCGGCGACTATAAGGCGTTGCTCGAGTTGATTCCCTATGCCCGCCTGATCGGCGTCGAGTGCACGCGACTGGGGGATGAGTTGTTGTTCCGCATGCCGGCGAACAAGGACAATATTGGTAACCCGATATTGCCGGCCATCCATGGCGGGGTGATCGCAGGGTTTATGGAGTTGTCGGCGGCCTTTCATCTATGGGTGGCTACAGGCACCCCACGGGTTGAAACAGGCCTGCCGAAGATCGTCGATTTTTCCCTGGATTACTTGCGGGCCGGGCAGTTTCGCGACACCTACGCAACCTGCCAGGTGTGGCGCCAGGGACGGCGGGTGGCCAATGTGGCGATCACTGCCTGGCAGAGCACCCCTGCCGAGCCCATCGCTACCGCTCGCGCGCATTTCAAGATTCAGGAGCAGGGCCACCCTTGAAATCCTGGTCTTAGCCCCCAACTTTGATGACAACCCGCCGCCAACCCTCTAGGGCGCGGCCACTGCCATCCAATTGGAGTTTGATGACCATGAGTGTGGAAACTCAAAAGGAAACCCTGGGCTTCCAGACCGAGGTGAAGCAACTGCTGCACCTCATGATCCATTCGCTGTATTCCAACAAGGAAATCTTCCTTCGCGAATTGATCTCGAACGCCTCTGACGCTGTCGACAAATTACGTTTCGAAGCCCTGTCCAAGCCTGAGTTGCTGGAAGGTGGCGCAGAACTGAAAATCCGTGTGAGCTTCGACAAGGACGCCAAGACCGTCACGCTCGAAGACAACGGCATCGGCATGAGCCGTGAAGACGCGATTACCCATTTGGGCACCATCGCCAAATCCGGCACCGCCGACTTCATGAAGAACCTCTCGGGCGATCAGAAGAAAGATTCGCACCTGATCGGCCAGTTCGGCGTGGGCTTCTACTCGGCCTTTATCGTCGCCGACAAAGTTGAAGTGTTCAGCCGCCGCGCCGGTCTCGACGCCAGCGAAGGCGTGCACTGGTCTTCCAAAGGCGAGGGCGAATTTGAAATCGCCACCGTCGATAAGGCTGATCGCGGTACCCGCATCGTGCTGCACCTGAAGTCCGGTGAAGACGAATTCGCCGATGGCTGGCGCCTGCGCAACATCATCAAGAAGTACTCCGACCACATCGCGCTGCCCATCGAACTGCCGAAAGAACAAGCGGCGGCCGAAGGCGAAGAGGCTCCTGCCCAGGAATGGGAAGTGGTCAACCGCGCCAGCGCCCTGTGGACCCGTCCGCGTACCGAGGTCAAGGACGAGGAGTACCAGGAGTTCTACAAGCACATCGCCCATGACTACGAAAATCCGCTGAGCTGGAGCCACAACAAGGTCGAAGGCAAGCTGGAATACAGCTCGCTGCTGTACGTCCCGGCCCGCGCTCCGTTCGACCTGTACCAGCGCGAAGCGCCGAAAGGCCTGAAACTGTATGTGCAGCGCGTATTCGTGATGGATCAGGCGGAATCCTTCCTGCCGCTGTACCTGCGCTTTATCAAGGGCGTGGTTGACTCCAACGACCTGTCGCTGAACGTGTCGCGGGAAATCCTGCAGAAAGACCCGATCATCGATTCCATGAAGTCGGCGCTGACCAAGCGTGTGCTGGACATGCTGGAAAAACTGGCGAAGAACGAGCCTGAGCAATACAAGGGCTTCTGGAAAAACTTCGGCCAGGTCATGAAGGAAGGCCCGGCAGAAGATTTCGCCAACAAGGAAAAAATCGCCGGCCTGCTGCGTTTTGCCTCGACTCAAGGCGAGGACGGCGAGCAGGTGGTGTCCCTGGCCGAGTACCTGGCGCGCGCCAAGGAAGGCCAGGACAAGATCTACTACCTGACCGGCGAAACCTACGCCCAGGTCAAGAACAGCCCGCATCTGGAAGTCTTCCGCAAGAAAGGCATCGAAGTGCTGCTGCTCACCGACCGTATCGACGAGTGGCTGATGAGCTACCTTAGCGAGTTCGACGGTAAGTCCTTCGTCGACGTGGCCCGTGGTGACCTGGACCTGGGTAACCTGGACTCCGAAGAAGAGAAGAAAGAAGCCGAAGAAGTGGCCAAGGCCAAAGAAGGCCTGGTTGAGCGCATCAAGACCGCCCTGGGCGATGCCGTCAGCGAAGTGCGGGTTTCCCACCGTCTGACCGACTCCCCGGCGATCCTGGCCATCGGCGAGCAGGACCTGGGCATGCAAATGCGCCAGATCCTTGAGGCCAGCGGGCAGAAGGTGCCGGATTCCAAGCCGATCTTCGAATTCAACCCGGCTCACCCGCTGATCGAGAAACTCGACGGCGAGCAGAGTGAAGAGCGTTTTGGCGACCTGTCGCACATCCTCTTCGACCAGGCGGCCCTGGCCGCAGGGGACAGCTTGAAAGACCCGGCCGCCTACGTGCGCCGACTGAACAAGCTGTTGGTTGAACTGTCGGTTTAGCAACGCTGCAAGAAAACCCCGCTTCGGCGGGGTTTTTCGTTCTCGTGCATATCAACTGGAGAAAATGATGAGCCAAGTCACCGTGCGTTCCGTGGTCTATCAGATTGATGGCCAGTCTTATGAAAGCCGCCTGGCCTTCGATGCCAGCCACACGGACCCGCTGCCGGGCCTGTTGATGGCGCCGAACTGGATGGGCGTCAGCGCAGGCGCCGAAGAGATCGCCAAGGCCGTGGCCGGCAAGGGCTATGTGGTGTTGATCGCCGATCTGTACGGGCAACAGGTGCGCCCGTCCAATGGCGATGAAGCTGGCGCCGCGATGATGCCGTTGAAAAATGACCGTGGCTTGCTGAACAAGCGCATGCAGGCGGCTTTTGCGCAACTGCAAGGTCAGGCCGAAGCCGCGGTCGATACCTCGAAGCTGGCGACCTTTGGCTTCTGTTTTGGCGGTTGCTGTTCACTGGAGCTGGCACGTACCGGGGCGTCGCTGAAGGCAGCGGTGTCGTTCCATGGCACCCTCGACACGCCAAACCCGGCGGATGCCAAGCGCATCAAGGGTTCGGTGCTGGTGCTGCATGGTGCGTCTGACCCGTTGGTGCCCAAGGAGCAGTTGCCTGCCTTTGAAGATGAGATGAACGCGGCCGGGGTGGATTGGCAATTGCTGAGCTACGGTGGCGCGGTGCATTCGTTCACTGACCCGCAGGCGAATGTGCCGGGCAAGATGATGTACGACGCCAAGACTGCCGGGCGGGCGTTCCAGGCGATGCATAATTTGTTGGATGAAGTGTTCAAGGGCTGAATATTTAGCGCCTGAGTTGGCCCCATCGCGGGCAGCCCGCTCCCACATTTTGGAATGCATTCCAAGTGTGGGAGCGGGCTTGCCCGCGATAGCTATCTCAGAGGCAACTCAATTCTCCCTGTCTCCCCTGGCACCGTCGGCCAATCCCCAGCCGCCCAGCGCTGGCGAGCCTGTTCGATCAACGCCGGATCACTGGCGACAAAGTTCCAGTTGATCCGCCGAGGCCCATCCAGCGGCGCGCCGCCGAAGATCACCAGATGGCAGTCGGTTTCGGCAAACAGCGTCATGCTCTGGCCCGCCGGCAACACCACCAGGCTATGGACTGCCAAAGGTTCGCCATCCAACTGCGCATCACCGTCGAGCACATACACCGCCCGTTCCTCATGCTCATCAGGAATCAGCAGGGTGGTGGCGGTTTGCATATGAGCCTCGGCATACAGCGTCGGCGACAGCACCGGCACCGGTGATTCCAGGCAAAAGCCATTGCCGGCGATCATGCGGATCGCCACGCCGAGGTTGTCACTGACCGGCAAGCTGTTGGCAGGGTGATGGCTGTAATGCCCCGGCCCTTGCTCGTGTGCCTTGGGCGAGGCCAGCCACACCTGCAGGCCATGCAGCTCGAACCCCTTGGCCTTGAGCGCGTCGGGTGTGCGTTCGACGTGGGCAATGGCGCTGCCGGCGGTCATCCAGCTGACATCACCGGCCTGCACCACTTGATCGGAGCCGAGGCTGTCTTTGTGCAGCAGTTCGCCTTCAAACAGGTAGGTGAGAGTGGACAAGCCGATATGCGGATGCTGGCGGATATTCATGCCACTGCCGGGGGCGTAGCGGGTTCGGAGCATATGGTCGAAAAACACGAAAGGCCCGACGCTGCGGCATTCCCGCGAGGGCAGCGGGCGCAGGATCGGTTGGCCTTCGACATCTTCGGCGCGCGGGCGAATCACGGTCACGGTGGTCATGGAGCGTCCCTGTCTGAGCGGGTTTGTAGGGCTTGAGCATAACCCGCCAGACAGGGAATCGGTGTTATTGGCTGAACGCGCCTTCGGCAAGCCGGGTCTCGATGCTGATCTCGGCGGTGGTCATCAGTTTATGCACCGGGCACTTGTCGGCCACGCGATGCAGCTCGGCGCGCTGCTCATCGGTGAGCACGCCCTTGAGGGTCAGCTTGACGTTGAGCTTGTACTTGCCCTTTTGTTCCTCGGTGCTTTCGTGGGTGACTTCCACGGTCACACCGGTCAGGGGGATGTCCTTTTTCTGCGCATACAGCTTGACGGTCAGCGCCTTGCACGAGGCCAGCGCCGCGTCGAAGTAATCGTGGGGCGAGGGCGCCGAGTCGTCGCCACCCAGGGTCTTGGGCAGGTCGGTAAACAGCTCATGGTTATTGATGTTGACGCTATGGCGAAAGTTCTCGGTGTTCAGCGTATTGACGATAACAGGCATGGCAAGCCTCACTAGGTGGCAGGATGAAGGTCATGCAGTTATAGAGCATGCTGGCACCTGAGTGTTCCGCGTTTTTTATCGGATGAACCCCGGCACGCCGTCGCAGGTCTACCGCACTTATCCCCTGTTGAGGTTTTACCGTGCCCTGGACCCGCCTGCCCCTCGTCCTGTTGCTTGCCGCCAGCAGCCTTGCCGTACAGGCCCGCGACTATGCCTACAGCGACGCGCACCTGCATTACGTCGACTTCTTCCAGGAGACAGCTGGCATGGACAAGCTGCTCAAGGCCATGGCCGACAATCGCATTGAGCATGTGATGATTTCCGGCGTCCCGGTGGCGAAAAAATGGCATGAAGACGAACCCAAGCGCCCGCGCTATTACGCCGGGGATGACGCGGATGCCTACTGGTACAGCGCCACCGATGTGATCGTCGCCGCAGCGGTCAGCAAGCTGGCCCCCGAGCAGCGCCAGCATTTGCACCCGTTCCTCAGCGGCTTCAACCCCAATGACAAGAACTCCGAGGCCCATATCCAGCGCATGCTCGACCTCTATCCGGGCCTGTGGCAGGGCATCGGCGAAGTGTTCACCCGCCACGATGACCTGACCGCGCTGACCTCCGGTGACACGCCGCGGGCCAATAACGAGGCCATGACGCGCATCTATCACCTGGCCGCCGAGAATGACCTGCCAGTACTGGTGCATTCCAACATCACCTCCAAGCGCGAACGCAACCCCCTGTATCTGGCAGAAATCGAAGAACCACTGCGCAATCATCCGCACACCCGGTTTATCTGGGCCCATGCCGGCACCAGCATGGAAATCCACCGGCACCAGACGCAGTTGGATTTCCTGTTGCCGACCTTGAGCCGCATGCTTGAGGCGTATCCCAACCTGTACATCGACCTGTCCTGGAGCGTGCTCACGCCGTACTTGCTCGACGATGCGGGAAAGCCCCGGCCGGAGTGGTTGAAACTGGTGGAGCGCTTCCCGGAGCGCTTTATGCTGGGGTCTGATGTTGTAGGGCGGTTCAATAAGTTGGGTAAGGAAATGCGCAGCTTCAATCCCTTCCTCGATGCCTTGCCTGAAGACGTCGCGCGAAAAGTCGCACGGGACAATTTCCTGGCGATCTTGCCCAAGGCGCGCTGATCGGGTTTGTCATCGTCCCGTCATACCGGTGTCATAAGCTCCCGCCATCTCACTCAAGGAGCCCACTATGCACCTCACCCGTTTAAGCGCCCTGGCGGCATTGATGATGATCAGCGGCCTGGCTGGCGCCGAAGTCCGTATCGAAGGCCCGGTAGAGTTCGGCGTGTTCGAAGGCCCGAAAGCCGAGTTGCAGTCGGGCGAGCGTGTGTTGCGCCGCAGCAACGAACAGATCCAGGCCACTACCGTGGTGCCGGCCAAGCTGGGCACCAAGTTCGGCCTGCGTTATCAGTTGTTGGGCAAGGTCGCCGAAGACACGCCGCTGACCTTGCTCTATTTCACCCCAGGCATCCGCACGGCTGATGGTCAGCGGCATGACAAATTCGAAGTGACCCAGAAACTGGTGCCCGGTGCGCCTCAGGACGTGATGGCCTACGAGTTCACCGAAAGCCACGAGGTGGTGCCGGGCGAGTGGCGATTCATGGTGTTCCAGGGCGATCGCCTGCTGACCCAGAAGAGCTTTACCGTGCGCTGAATCGCTACAGTCATGGGCTAGGCAGATAAAGGCGTTTTGATATCGCGTTTTCGTCTTACGCAAAAAGTCGAAGACGCCGATACCTTTCAAGAGCAACCCGCTGCAGGTGGATGCAGCGCTCTTGGAAGGAGTCCGAGCAATGAGTATCCGAAGTCTCAATATCGCTCCACGTGCAGGCCTGGGTTTTGGATTGTTGGCGTTGATGGTGTTTGTGCTCGGCGGGTTCGCCTTGGTGCAAATGGCCAATATGCGTGCGCAGTCGGACCAGGTGGAAACCAACTGGCTGCCCAGCGTGATGGCCGTCGGCGAAATGAATCAGGACCTGCTGCGGGTACGGGCCTTGACCTTGCGCCTGTTGGTCAACCGCGACCCACAGGCAGTGGCGCAGAATGAACAGAAAATCCTCGATATCAAAAAGCAGTTGCACAACGCGCAGTCGCTGTACGATGCCCTGATCGTCCTGCCCCAGGAGCGGGTGCTGTTCGACCGCTTCAAGCTCGAGGAGCAGCAATACCTGCAACGCCAGGAGCAGGTCATGGCGTTTTCCCGGCAGAACCAGGTGGAAGACGCGATCAAGGTGGTCAACGGCGAGATGAACCACCTGGCCGACGCGTTGGCCGGCACCCTCGGCGAACTGGTTACCCTCAACAAGGTCAGCGCCAACCAGGCGGCCACCCTGGCCCAGCAAGTGTTCAGTCAATCGCGAGTCTGGGTGATCGGCATGATTGCCCTGACCGCGCTGATTACCGTGGGACTGGCGGTGTTGTTGACCCGCAGCATCGTATTGCCACTGGCGCAGTCGGTGAGGGTCGCCCAGGGGGTGGCCAGCGGCGACTTGACCGGCGAGATCACCGTCAGCGGCAAGGACGAGCCAGCGCGCCTGCAACAGGCGCTCAAGAGCATGCAGGAAAACCTGCGCGAGACGATCCTGCGTATTTCCCAATCCTCCAGCCAATTGGCCTCTGCTTCCGAGGAGCTCAGTTCGGTCACCGAAGACGCCACCCGTGGCCTGCACCAGCAAAGCCAGGAAATCGAACAGGCCGCCACGGCGGTCAATCAGATGACCGCCGCGGTGGAGGAGGTGGCCAGTAACGCGGTGGCTACCTCCCAGGCCTCGCGCGAATCCGATCGCATTGCCCAGCAGGGGCGCGAGCAGGTGCATCAGACGGTGCTGTCGATTGAGTCCCTGGCCGACGACGTGACCGCCAACGCCACCCAGGTCGAGGACCTGGCGCAGAAGGTGTACGGCATCAGCAAGGTGCTGGATGTAATCCGCGCGATTGCCGAACAGACCAATCTACTGGCGCTGAATGCGGCGATCGAGGCGGCGCGAGCCGGCGAGGCCGGGCGTGGTTTTGCGGTGGTGGCCGATGAAGTGCGGGCCCTGGCCCATCGCACCCAGCAATCGACCCGGGAAATCGAGCAGATGATCGGTGGGATTCAGCAGGGCACCGATCAGGCGGTCAGCGCCATGCAACAGAGCAACGGTCGGGCGCGAGCGACCCTGGACATTGCCAAGTCAGCGGGCACTGCGCTGGAGGAGATTGCCTCGGCGTTTACCCTGATCAATGAGCGCAACCTGGTGATTGCCAGCGCCTCGGAGCAGCAGGCAGCGGTGGCGCGGGAGGTGGATCGCAACCTGATGAATATTCGCGACCTGGCGATGCAGACCTCGGCGGGGGCGAACCAGACCAGTGCGGCGAGTCATGAGCTGTCGCGCTTGGCGGTGGATTTGAACACCATGGTGGCGCGGTTTTCGGTGTAGGGCTTTAAACCGGGTTGGCCCCATCGCAGGCAAGCCAGCTCCCACAGTTGACTGAGTTGGAATGCGATCAATGTGGGAGCTGGCTTGCCTGCGATGAAGACGACTCGGTCTTGAATAACCCCCCGCCCAATAAAAAACGCCCCGAACCAGTCGGGGCGTTTTCATAAGCACAACCTGCGGGGTATTACTTACCCTGCCAGCGCTTGAGCACCAGGGTGGCATTGGTGCCGCCAAAGCCGAAGCTGTTGCTCATGACCGTGTTGATGGTGGCATCTTCACGGGTCTTGGTCAGGATCGGCATATCAGCCACGGCTGGGTCCAGCTCTTCGATGTTGGCCGAACCGGCCATGAAGTTGCCTTCCATCATCAGCAGGCAGTAGATCGCTTCGTGAACGCCGGCGGCGCCCAGGGAGTGACCCGACAGGCTCTTGGTGGAGCTGATGGCCGGAGCCTTGTCGCCGAATACCGCACGCACGCCTTCCATTTCCTTGGCATCGCCCACCGGAGTGGAGGTGCCATGGGTGTTCAGGTAGTCGATTGGCGTATCCACGGTGGACATGGCCATCTGCATGCAACGGATGGCACCTTCGCCGCTTGGCGCAACCATGTCATAGCCGTCGGAAGTCGCGCCGTAGCCGACGATTTCCGCGTAGATCTTCGCGCCACGGGCCAGGGCGTGTTCCAGCTCCTCGACCACCACCATGCCACCACCACCGGCGATGACGAAACCGTCACGCTTGGCGTCGTAGGCACGGGAGGCTTTTTCCGGGGTTTCGTTGTACTGGGTGGACAGCGCGCCCATGGCGTCGAACAGGAACGATTGGCTCCAGTGTTCTTCTTCACCGCCACCGGCGAATACGATGTCTTGCTTGCCCAGCTGGATCTGCTCGACCGCAGTACCAATGCAGTGAGCACTGGTGGCGCAGGCGGAGGAGATCGAGTAGTTCACGCCCTTGATCTGGAATGGCGTGGCCAGGCATGCGGAAACGGTGCTGCCCATGGTCCGCGTGACGCGGTACGGGCCAACGCGCTTGACGCCTTTCTCGCGCAGGATGTCCAGCGCTTCCATCTGGTTCAAGGTCGACGCGCCACCGGAGCCTGCGATCAGGCCGGTGCGTACGTTGGACACCTGGTCGTCGCTCAGGCCGGAGTCGGCGATTGCGTCTTTCATGGCCAGGTAGGCATAAGCTGCGGCGTGGCCAACGAAGCGATAGATCTTGCGATCGATCAGTTCTTCGAGGGGGAGGTCGATGGAGCCGGAAACCTGGCTACGCAGACCCATTTCGGCATATTCCGGGTTGAAGCGGATGCCAGGGCGACTTGCACGCAGGTTAGCGGAGACGGTCTCTTTGTCATTGCCCAGGCACGAAACGATGCCCAGACCAGTGATAACGACGCGGCGCATGCGGATAACCCTTAAAAGTTGTCAGTGGAAGTGAACACGCCGACGCGAAGGCCTTCGGCGGTGTAGATCTCGCGACCGTCGACAGTCACCGAACCGTCGGCAATGGCCAGGTTCAGCTTGCCCTTGAGGACGCGCTTGATTTGAATGTTGTAGGTGACTTTCTTGGCGGTCGGCAGGACCTGGCCAAAGAACTTCACTTCGCCCGAACCCAAGGCGCGACCGCGGCCCGGCAGGCCTTGCCAGCCGAGGTAGAAACCGACCAGTTGCCACATGGCATCCAGGCCCAGGCAGCCTGGCATCACTGGGTCACCTTCGAAATGGCAGGCGAAGAACCACAGGTCCGGGGTGATATCCAGCTCGGCGACCAATTCACCTTTGCCGTACTTGCCACCCTCTTCGCTGATATGGGTGATGCGATCCACCATCAGCATGTTAGGGGCGGGCAGTTGCGCGTTACCTGGGCCGAACAGCTCACCGCGACTGCAGCGCAGCAGGTCTTCCCGGGTAAAGGCGTTTTGTTTGGTCATGCGAGCTCCTCAATAATCCCATGCGGCAGGGCCGGGTAAATCTTCCCGACCGACTGAAGCGTGCTTGCCTCACGTCGGCAGCCTACAGGTAGACTATTGCGTTGTAGTGAAAGTCACAGCATCAAGGACATGAATGTACACTTGTGCACTGAAATTTTAAACCGGACTCATTTATAGGCCCGCTCGGGTGCCTAAGACTGCCGCACTTTCGTGTTTCACGCCAGTCGCAGTTGGCTGATGGTGCTGATCTAATGCACCCAGCGCTGTAGGATTTGCTGCAAATCCGTGCGTTTGAACGGCTTGGCCAGGTAATCGTTCATTCCAGCGGCCAGGCACGCCTCGCGATCGCCCTGTAACGCATTGGCTGTCAGGGCAATGATCGGCAGGTCGGCGCAGCCGGGCAATTGGCGAATCTGGCGGGTGGCTTCATAGCCGTCGATCACCGGTAGCCGGCAATCCATCAGGATCGCCGTGAAAATCAGGCTTTCGGCACTGCGAATCGCTTCGGCGCCATCGGTGGCGATGCTCACCTCGAACCCCAGGCTGCGCAGCATGGCTTGGACCACCGTGCGGTTGACCGGGTTGTCCTCCACCAGCAACACATTGCGACCTTCACCGGCACTGGCTTTGTGCTGGGTGGCTGCGGCGATCTGCGGCAGGCTCTGTTGGTAGATCGCCAGGGGGATTTCCAGGGTGAACACCGACCCCAGGCCTTCTTCGCTCTTGGCGCGCAAGGTGCCGCCCATGCGCTCGGCCAGGGTGCGGGCAATCGGCAGGCCCAGGCCGGTGCCGCCGTAACGCCTGGAGATAGAGCTGTCCGCCTGTTGAAAAGCATCGAACATCAGTTCCAGGCGCTCGGCCGAGATGCCAATCCCGGTGTCGCGCACGGTGCAGGTGAACCACAGCAGTTCATGGTCCAGGGTCTGCCAGTTGGGCTCGACGCTGACCGTGCCCTGCTCGGTGAATTTCAGCGCATTGCCGATCAGGTTCACCAGGATCTGCCGGATCCGCGTCGGGTCGCCCTGCACGCGCAACGCCTCCATGCCCGGCGGGATCGGCAGTTCCAGGACCAGCCCGCGCTGTATGGCACTGTGCTGGAAGGCCTGGGCGCAACTGTTGATCAGGTCCACCAGGTTGAACGGGATATGTTCAAGCTCCAGGGCCGAACGTTCGATACGCGAGAAGTCGAGGATATCGTTGATGACTTTGAGCAGGTGCTCGGTGGACTCCGAGGCCAGCGCGGCGTACTCGGTCTGCTCGTCTGTCATGGATGTGGTTTCGAGCAGTTGCAGCATGCCCAGCACACCATTCATCGGCGTGCGCAGTTCGTGGCTCATCATCGCCAGGAAGTCGGATTTTGCGCTGTTGGCACGCTCGGCTTCCTCGCGCGTCTGGATCAACTGGGCCATGGCCTGCTGCTGTTCGCGGCTGGCGTGGTGCAGGCCTTCGGCAAGGTTGTTGATATGCCGGGACAGATCGCCCAACTCCGAGTCGTCGACAATCGGCAGCGGGGCCCTGTAGTCACCCTGCTGGATCGCCTTGACCGCATGGCCCATGGCGCTGATCGGCTGCGACAGGCTGGCGGCCAGGCGCCGCGCCAGCAGGAAGGTAAAGAGCAGGGCAAACAGGGCGAGGATCGCGGCCTTGAAGAGGATTTCCTGCTGGCGCTGGCTGAAGGCGTCATTGGACATGCCGACGATCACCCGCCCCAGGTAGTCGGCCCGTGGCGCTTTGGATTGCGCGGTGCTGTCCTGGAAAAAATCGTTGCCCAGCTGGATATGCTGCAGACGGATCGGCGCCTGGAAGATTTTCACCGACAGCGAGCGGTCGTGCTTTTCCGATGGCTGCTCCACATACACCAGGATGTTTTCCGCGCTGTCCTGGATTTCCAGGAAGCGCACGTGCGGCGTGGCCAGGGTCGCCCGCAGCAGGCTGTCGAGCACGTCGTTGTTGCCCGAGATCACCCCGTACTCGGTGGCCGGGGCCAGTTGGTTGGCGATCAGTTGGCCGGTGTGGTCCAGTTCCTGGCGCAGATCCTGGATCCGCACGAAGGTAAAGAAGCTGATCAGCAGCAACGTCAGCAACAGGGCCGGGCCCAGGGTGATGATCTGGGTGCGGGTGTTGATATCCCAGCGGCGACGCAAGGTCATGGGTGTTTCTCCCCTTCGGCCAATCGGGTCGCGACGGCGGTCTCATCCACCTGTTCGATCCCCAGCGAGCGCGCCACTTGCGGGTTGCCCACGACTTTGAAGTGTTCCGGGTACAGCGAGCGCGGCCAACTGGCCGGCGGGCGATCGAGCAGGCGGTCAAGTACATCCAGCCAGTCGGCCTGGTCGCTGTAGGTACTGGCCAGGCTGCCGGCCCGTACGAAGCCGGCGTTGGGCCCGATCAGTGGCAACTGCCTGGCGTAGCTGCTCAGCAGCAGGTTTTTCACGGTCTTTGGGTTGTACAGCTGCGGATCATCCAGCCCCAGCAACACATCGCTGTTTTTGAACAGGTTCAGCAGCGGCCGACTGTCATTAATGTTGTCCCAGTGCTGGGCGACGATTTCCAGGCCCTGGGCCGACGCATGCTGGCGCAACTCTGGCAGCAGGAATTCGCTTTCGCTGCCGTACAGCACGCCGATACGCCGGGCCTGGGGCAGGATATTGGCGATCAGACGCAACTGCCGGTCCAGGGGCGGGTCGCTCCACAGCAGGCTGATCTTGCCAGGCACATGGTTGCCCAGGCGCTCGCGGGCTTGCAGGCGACTGATACGCAGCACCAGGGTGGCCGGGCCCTGGGGATCCTGCAGGCGCCAGTCGAGGCTGGGCGGGTCCAGCAGGACCAGGCGGGTGCTGCTCGGCAGTTGGCCAGGGGCGGGCATGTCTTGCAGGGCCTTGAAGGTGACGCTATCGGCAGGGCGTTGCTCGCGCAGGGCCTGGGTGAATGCCTGCACGCCGGGGCCATCCTCGGCGGCGGTCAGCAGGATTTCGGCGCTCCACACGGGCTTGGCCAATGCCAGGCTGGCGAGCAGCAGGCAGCGGCGCCAGAACCTGGCGCCGAAGAGGGCGGTCATCCGTGACTGGGCAGGGTTCATGTCAGAACTCTAACTCCGCACTGAAGTAGAGGACGTGGCGCTGGTCGTAGTTATTGTCGACCTGGGTGGTGGGCTGGTGGTCGAGGCGTTGTTGCAGCATGCCGGCCAGCTCCAGGTTGGCCTTGCCCAGAGCGATGCGTTTGGCGACTCGCATGTCGACCCGTTCAAAGCGATATTGATTGAGTGCATCGTTGCCATAATAGAACAGCGCGCTGGACCAGCCTTGCCCCCACTCGCGCATCCAGCCGGCCGAGCCGCTGTTGCGTGCGGTCTGTTGGCGGTCCAGCGCGTTGCTGGCGTCGGCATCCACGTAAGCATAGGTCAGGCGCAGTCGGTCGGCGGTACTCAAGTGCCAGTCCAGCTGGGTCTCGGTCCCGGTAAAACGCGAGCTGTTACTGTTGCTGGCGATGTACTGGTTGTTGCGCAAGGGCTCGCTGATCATGCCGGTGATTTCGTCATAGAACAGCTTGACGTCGAGGTTCAGCCCAATGTCGGCAAAAAAACCGTTGTAGCCCAGCTCCCGGGAGCGCATCAGCTCCTTGTCGAGGTCGCCCGGGCCCCGGGTCTTGACGAAATACTGCCCGGAGTTCTGCCCGTACACGGGGGAACTGAGGTTGGTGACCCGGTAGCTCCAGTTCACATTGTTCTCGAACATGTCCGGCGAGCGGATGGCCTCGGAGTACACCGCGCGCAGCCCATGGCGCGGATTGATCAGGTAGTTGACCGCGACCCTGGGCGTGAGCGAATTGCCGCTCAATTGGGTGCTTTCGTACATCGCCCCGCCCTGCAACAGCCAGTGTTCGCTGGCGCGCCATTCCAGATGACCGAACAGGCGCCAGGTGGTGTCGTCCAGCCGGCCATTGAAGTAGGTGTCGGAGTCGGCGCGGTCGTAGCGGTAATTCATGCCGCTGACCAGGCGCAGGCTGTCGGACAGGCTCAGGGTGTCCTGTACTTCCAGGTCGTAGCGACTTTCCTTGGTGCTTTGGTCGATGTTGCCGCAGACGCTTTCCTTGCCGCCTTGATTCCACTGTTCGATGACCTCTTGGGCCAGCGCCTGCTCGGCAGCGGAACCCTGCGGTGGAGTGCCGCCCTGGTAATCCTGCATGTGCCGCGCCAACTTTTCAGCGTAGTTGGGGTTCATTTGCCACAACTGTGTCAACTGCGGGCTGAACGAGACCTTGGCGTCACAGGCTTTCCACACCTGGCGGCGATCCCACTGCTGCGCCGAACCCTGGATATACAAGCTGTGGTCGGGATTGAAGTCGAAGTTCCAGCGCAGGGAGGCGGCGTAGTCCTTGGCGCTGACGTCGGAATCAGTCCCACCATCGGTAATCCCGGCAAACACCGGCTTGTAGGTGTACGGCCGCTGGTTGGTCCCTTCCTTGGCGTTGATCTGCCAGTCGATGCTTTGCTGCTGGTCGAGGGTCTGGCTGACTTTCAGGCTGAAGCGGTTGAGGCGCCGGCTATCGCGGTAGTCGGCACCCACCCGGTCGCTGTCAAAACCGTCGTCTTGTTGCCCGGACAGCGACAGCCGCAGGTTGCCGGTGTCCCAGCCCAGGCCCTGGCTGGCATACCAATCATTGATGCCGCGCTCGCCCCGGGTCATTTTCATCCGGGTGCCCAGGCTGTTGGCCGGCGAGCGGGTGAGGATATTGACCACTGCCATCAGCGCATTGGCGCCGTAGCTGACGGTATTGGGCCCACGGAACACCTCGATCCGCTCGATATCCTCCATGGCCACCGGAATATCGCTCCAGTCCACCGTGGCGAGGCCGGCGCGGTACACCGAGCGGCCATCGATCAGCACCTGCATGCGCCGTGCTTCGCTGGCATTGGTGCCGTGATAGTTGACGGCAGCCTGGTTGCCCGAGGTGTAGCCCACCATCATCCCCGGCACCAGGCGCAGCAACTCGGCGATATCCCGCGCGCCGCTGGCCTTGATCAGTTCGCTGTCGATCACCGTCATGCTGCCAGGCACGGCGGCGGCCGACTGCTTGAGCCGGGTCGCCGTGAGGACCTGGGGCAGCGGTTGGTTGTCGAGGAACAGATCGTCGGCCAGCAATGGCGTACTGACCAGCAGCGCCAGAAACACAGATGAACGAGGAGGAGGGCCCAAATACACGGCACGGCCTTGATAATTGCGGATAGCCGCCCATGTTAACTGAGGCGGGCGCTTTTGCCAGTCGGCGCTATCGCAATTACTGTGGTCTATCCGGCCATTTTCCGACAATCGCGGGAAATTACGGAAGGGCTGGCCGCCATCGGGCCGGCCCGTATAATGCCGCCATCGCCACTGCTATGGATTAACGGATTGCATATGACTGAACAGCGCCCAATTGCGGTCCTGGGAGGCGGAAGTTTTGGTACCGCCGTGGCTAATCTGCTGGCCGAGAACGGCCATCAGGTGCGTCAGTGGATGCGCGATCCCGAACAGGCCGAGGCCATCCGGGTCAACCGGGAAAACCCCCGTTACCTCAAGGGCATCAAGATTCATGCGGCGGTCACGCCGGTCACGGACCTGCAGGCCACCCTGGATGACTGCGACCTGTGCTTCGTCGCGCTGCCTTCCAGCGCCCTGCGCTCGGTGCTGGCGCCCCATGCCGAGCGGCTGGCGGGCAAGATGCTGGTCAGCCTGACCAAAGGCATCGAGGCCCAGACCTTCAAGCTGATGAGCGAAATCCTCGAGGACATCGCGCCCCAGGCCCGTATTGGCGTGCTCTCCGGGCCGAACCTGGCGCGGGAAGTGGCCGAACACGCCTTGACCGCCACCGTGGTCGCCAGTGAAGACGAGGCCCTGTGCGAACAGGTGCAGGCGGTGCTGCATGGCCGCACCTTCCGTGTCTATGCCAGTGCCGATCGCTTTGGCGTGGAGCTGGGCGGTGCGTTGAAAAACGTCTACGCCATCATCGCCGGCATGGCGGTGGCCCTGGGCATGGGGGAAAACACCAAGAGCATGCTGATCACCCGCGCGCTTGCGGAAATGACCCGCTTTGCGGTCAACCAGGGCGCCAACCCCATGACGTTCCTCGGCCTGGCCGGGGTGGGCGACCTGATCGTCACTTGCTCGTCGCCGAAAAGCCGCAACTACCAAGTGGGTTTTGCCCTGGGCCAGGGCTTGAGCCTGGAAGATGCCGTCACCCGCCTGGGTGAAGTGGCCGAAGGGGTCAACACCTTGAAGGTGCTCAAGGCCAAGGCCCAGGAGACCGGGGTCTATATGCCGTTGGTCGCCGGCCTGCACGCGATCCTGTTCGAAGGGCGCACCTTGAACCAGGTCATCGAGTTGCTGATGCGTGCCGAACCCAAGACCGATGTCGACTTTATTTCCACCAGTGGTTTCAACTGAGGAACGCGCGATGAACGATCCGAAAACAGCACCCAAGTATGAATCCATTGTCCTGCGCATCCTGTGGATGCTGGTGTTTGCCCTGGTCTGGCAAGTGGCGCAGTTCATCCTCGGGGCGTTGGTGGTGGTGCAGTTGATCTACCGCCTGATCTACGGCGCACCGAACCTGGGCCTGATGAACTTTGGCGACAGCCTCAGCCAGTTCCTCGCGCAGATTGGCCGTTTTGGCAGCTTCCACAGCGAGCAGAAACCCTGGCCCTTCGCTGATTGGCCAACCCCGCGCGCTCCGGAAGGCGAGGCCGCCCACAGCGTGCCGCCAGCCCCGCACCCGGTGCGCGATGAAGAGCCCAAGCTATGAAACTGTGGATATTGCGCCACGGAGAGGCCGAGTCCCATGCGTCCAGCGACGCCCAGCGCAACCTGACCGAGCGGGGCCGCGAAGAAGTGCTGCACAGCGCCGCGCACCTGATCGGCCAACCCATCAGCGCAATCATTGCCAGCCCTTATGCGCGGGCGCAGCAGACTGCACAGTTGGTGCGTGAGGCGCTGGGGTTTGTGCCAGAAATCCGCACCGTGCCGTGGCTGACGCCGGACGGCAACCCCCTGCAAGTGCTGGAAAAACTCGACACCGATGACAGTGTGCTGCTGGTCAGCCATCAGCCATTGGTGGGCAACCTGATCAGCTTTTTGCAGCACGGCCACCAGCGCCAGCCGCAACCGATGCACACCGCCAGCCTGGCGGAGCTGGAAGGGGACTTTCCGTTGGCGGGGCTGATGAGCCTCAATAGCGTCAAAAAACCCTGATTTTTCAGGCACGACACAATCACCTGTGGGAGCGAGCTTGCCCGCGAATACGGTGTATCAGTCAATGAATATATTGGCTGACACTGCGCATTCGCGAGCAAGCTCGCTCCCACACTTATTTGTGTTGTGTCAGTAAGGAACTTGCAGTGCTCCTTTGTGCATGGAATAGTCCACCAAGCAAGTGCTTGGTTGGCTACCATCGGAACACACAGGAGCGCGTCCCATGTCTGTCGCTTTTCGTTTGCCGCTGCAGGTCTTCTTTGAACGTGAGGCGCGCCATCCGCGCCAGCGCTTTCTGGTCCAGCCCCTGGGCGGCGGCGAGGTGCAGACGCTCACCTGGGGCGAAGCCGGTCACCAGGCCCGTTGTGCCGCCCATTGGCTGCGCGCGCGGGAGCTGCCCCAGGGCTCGCACATTGCCCTGATCTCGAAAAACTGCGCGCACTGGATCATCGCCGACCTGGCGATCTGGATGGCCGGGCATGTCTCGGTCCCGCTGTATCCCAACCTCACCGCCGATTCCGTGGCCCATGTGCTGGAGCACTCCGAGGCCGCGTTGGCGTTTATCGGCAAGCTTGACGACTGGCCAGCCATGGCCCCAGGCATCAAGGCCGGGCTTGCGACCATCAGCCTGCCGCTGTGCCCCGAAGGTGAGTTCGACTTCACCTGGGCCGACCTGCAAGCCTGCTCGCCGATCCAGGATGACCCCGCGCCTGCGGCCACGGACCTGGCCACCATCATTTACACCTCCGGCACCACTGGCCTGCCCAAGGGCGTAATGCATACCTTCGGCGGCCTGGCGTTCGCGGCGACCCGGGGTACCGAGCTGTTCGGCCTGGGGGAGGGCGATCGCCTGCTGTCTTACCTGCCGCTGTGCCATGTGGCCGAGCGCATGTTTGTCGAGATGGCGGCGATCTACACCGGGCAAACGGTGTTTTTTGCCGAAAGCCTCGACACCTTCCTCACCGACCTGCAACGCGCCCGGCCCACGGCCCTGTTCGGCGTGCCGCGGATCTGGACCAAATTCCAGATGGGGGTGTACGGCAAAATCCCGGAAAAACGCCTGGACCTGCTGCTGCGCCTGCCATTTATCGGAAAACGTGTCGGCCACAAGGTCCTTGCCGGCCTCGGGCTGGACGCGGTCCGGGTGGCCCTGTCCGGTGCCGCGCCGGTGCCCGAGGCGCTGCTGCGCTGGTACCAGCGCCTGGGCCTGGACGTGCTGGAGGTGTATGGCATGACCGAAAGTTGTGGTTACTCCCACGTCTGTCGCCCCGGCCAGCAGAAGATCGGCTGGATCGGCCTGCCATGCCCGGACGTGGAGGTGCGCATCGATCCGGCTGGCGAAGTCCAGGTACGCAGCGGCGCGACCATGCTCGGCTACTTCAAGGACCCGCAGAAGACCGCCGAGACCCTCACCGAGGACGGCTTCCTGCGTACCGGCGACAAGGGCGAGCAGGATGCCGAAGGCCGCTTGCGCCTGACCGGGCGCCTCAAGGAAATCTTCAAGACCAGCAAGGGCAAGTACGTGGCCCCGGCGCCCATCGAAAACCGCCTGGCGGAGCACGGGCGCATCGAGCAGGTGTGCGTGGTCGGCGATGGCCTGAGCGCGCCGATGGGCTTGTGCGTGCTGTCTGCGGTGGGTCTGCAAGAGGCGGCCAGCGAGGCCCGGCAATCCTTGCACGGCAGCCTGGAGCGCCTGCTGGAGGAGGTCAACCAGGTGCTGGATAAACATGAGCGCTTGCGTCAACTGGTGGTGGTGAAAGACAGTTGGGCCGTGGAAAACGGCTTTCTGACGCCGACCCTGAAGATCAAGCGCAACGTGATCGAGTCAACCTACGGTCCACAGTTCCAGGCCTGGAGCGCGCGCTCCGAGGCGGTGCTGTGGCAGGATTGAGCATTCAATAAAATCAATAAGGACACTGCAATGAGCCTGTGGCGCACCCTTCCCAACATCGAGCAACTCAATGCCATCCAGAAAAACACCATTGGTGAAGTGCTGGACATCCGTTTCGAGCGCTTCGACGACGAGTCCCTGACCGCCAGCATGGTGATCGACCACCGCACCCATCAACCCTATGGCCTGCTGCACGGTGGGGCCTCGGTGGTGTTGGCCGAAACAGTCGGCTCCATGGCCAGCTATTTGTGCATCGACGCCAGCAAGTTCTACTGCGTGGGCCTGGAGATCAACGCCAATCACCTGCGCGGCCTGCGGTCCGGGCGGGTGACGGCGGTGGCCCGGGCGATCCATATCGGGCGCACCACCCATGTCTGGGACATTCGCCTGACCAGTGACGAGGGCAAGGCCAGTTGCGTGTCGCGCCTGACCATGGCCGTGGTGCCGCTGGGCGAGAACCCGCCAGCGCGATAGGCGTGGCGTGAGTGTCATCATTCCTGGCAGTTACAGTCATTGCTGTAGCGACCGGGGGTGGGGACAATCGATTTCTGTTTTTGAAGATGGGCAGGCTATGTCGCAACATGTGTTTTTCACCCATGCCAATGGCTTCCCTTCGGCGACCTACGGCAAATTGTTCGCGGCCCTGGCGCCGGAGTACGCAGTGGCGCACCTGTCACAGCACGGCCACGATCCGCGGTTTCCGGTGGATGACAACTGGCAGAACCTGGTGGACGAATTGATCCACCACCTGGAACAGCAACCGGAGCCGGTGTGGGGCGTCGGCCATTCACTGGGTGGGGTATTGCATTTGCACGCGGCCTTGCGCTGCCCGCAGTTGTATCGCGGGGTGGTGATGCTCGACTCGCCGGTGCTGACCCTGGCCGACCGCTGGGTGATCCGTGCGGCCAAGCGTTTTGGCCTGATCGACCGCCTGACCCCGGCTGGCCGCACCCTGGGCCGGCGCGAAGAGTTCGCCGATCTTGAGGCAGCGCGCCAGTATTTTTCCGGCAAGACGTTGTTCCGCGGGTTTGACCCGGATTGCCTGGAGGCCTATCTGCAACACGGTTTGCACCAGGTCGGCGATCGCCTGCGCCTGCGGTTCGACCCGGCCACGGAAATCAGCATCTACCGCGGCGTGCCACACACCAGCCCTGGCCAGACTCGCCAATTGAAAGTGCCACTGGCCGTGGTACGCGGCCGGCAGAGCCGGGTGGTGATGCGCCATCACGCCAGCGGCGTCGCGCGCCTGCCCATGGGCGAGATGCTGACCATGCCCGGCGGCCACATGTTTCCCCTGGAGCGCCCGCAGGATACGGCGACCTTGATCAAGAACCTGTTCACCCGTTGGCAAGCCCGCGAGCGCAGCTGCGCATGACCGTGCCTGTCGAAGAAGTGCGCCTGAGCCTGCCGCATATCGAGCTGGCGGCCCATCTGTTCGGCCCGCAAGACGGCCTGCCGGTGATCGCCCTGCATGGCTGGCTGGACAACGCCAACAGCTTCGCGCGCCTGGCACCCAAGCTGCACGGCTTGCGTATTGTCGCCCTGGACATGGCCGGCCACGGCCACTCGTCCCATCGCCCGGCCGGTGCAGGTTATGCGTTGTGGGATTACGTGTTCGATGTACTGCAAGTGGCCGAACAACTGGGCTGGAAACGTTTTGCATTACTTGGCCACTCCCTCGGTGCGGTTGTTTCCACTGTACTGGCCGGGGCCATGCCGGAGCGCGTGACGCATTTGGCATTGATCGACGGCGTGATCCCGCCGACCGCCACCGGCGAGAACGCCGCCGAGCGCCTGGGCATGGCTTTGCAGGCGCAAATCAACCTGCAAGACAAGCGCAAGCCGGTGTATGGCAGCCTCGACCGGGCGGTGGAAGCGCGGATGAAAGGTGTGGTCGCCGTCAGCCGTGAAGCCGCGGAACTCCTGGCCCAGCGCGGCTTGATGCCGGTACCGGGCGGCTACACCTGGCGCAGCGACAGCCGCCTGACCCTGGCCTCGCCGATGCGCCTGACGGAAGAACAGGCCATGGCCTTCGTGCGCCGGGTAGCTTGCCCTACGCAGTTGGTGGTCGCACAAGAGGGCATGCTGGCCAAGCATCCCGAGCTGCTTTCGCAGCTGCCGTTCACCGTGACGACCCTTGCAGGTGGCCATCATTTGCACCTGAATGACGAGCCGGGGGCCGCTCTTGTTGCAGACTGTTTCAATCGGTTCTTCACCGCGCCTTGACTTGGCGGGGGCAACTGTCGAGGCTGGGCGGATTGAAAGGGAGTCAACCATGAACAATCCGAATACCGCGAAGGCATCCACCGGCCCAGGCGCACCGATCCGATGAGTAGTGCCAAGGGAATTATCCGTGTGCTTGGGCTGTGCTGCGTCAGCCCGTTGGTTTTCGCTGCTGATCTACCGGGAAGCCAGGATCTGCCCAGCGTGGCCCGTCAGGTGGATGCGCAGATTGTCGACTACCGTCCCGCCGAAGAAAAAGAACGCATTTACCCGATGGGCGCGATCCGCAAGATCAGCGGCCAGTTACGTTACGAAGGCCAGGCCACGGCGCGTGGTCAAGTGACCGCCATCACCTATGAACTGCCCGCCGAGCACAGTTCCAGCGCGGCCTTCAAATCCACGCGCGAGGCCTTGCAAGAGCAGGGCGCACAGTTGCTGTTCTGGTGCCAGGCCCGCGATTGTGGCGAAAGCAGCCTCTGGGCCAACGAGGTCCTGGGCAATGCCAAGCTGGTGGGCGCCGATGGCCAGCAGGAATTCCTCTTGCTGCGCCTGGCCGCCCCCCAGGACAACTCCCTGGTGGCGCTGTACGGCATCACTCGCGGCAATCGCCGGGCGTACCTGCATGTGGAGCAAATGGACGCCAGCGCGCCCTTGGGGCAATTGCTGCCAACCTCGGCCACGTTGTTGCGCGAACTGAAAAGCACCGACGAGCTGGATTTCCCCTCGCTGGGGGCTGAGCCCGACGCCACGTGGCTGACCCTGATTTCCCGTGGATTGAACCTCGATACCACCTTGCGGGTCAGTTTGAGCGGGCCCAACGCCGAAGCCTGGCGCCAGGGCCTGATCGACAAGGGCGTACGCGCGGCGCGGTTGGAAACCGCCACTAGCGAGGCCAAGGGCCTGCATCTGCAAGTGATCCGCTGATCGTTCCAGGGCGAACGGACCCGTGCCGTTCGCCTAAGCTCTTCCTCTACAGACTTTTTTCGAGAAACCACATGCTCAACAATGATCGCCTGCTGGTGCAGATCCTGCTCCTGGTGCTGTTTGGTGCCAGTTTCTGGGTGATGGCGCCGTTCTGGTCGGCGCTGTTCTGGGGCGCGGTGCTGGCGTTTGCCAGCTGGCCGCTGATGCGCCTGTTGACCCGCGCCCTGGGTGGCCGCGAGTCCCTGGCCGCCGGGATCCTGACCCTGGGCTGGATGCTGCTGGTGGCGGTGCCGCTGGTGTGGCTGGGCTTCAACCTGGCCGACCACGTGCGCGACGCCGTGGCGCTGATCAAGGACGTCCAGGTCGACGGCCTACCCGAGGCGCCCACCTGGCTGGGCTCCATCCCGTTTGTGGGAGAGCGGCTGGTGGGCATGTGGGACAGCATCGACCAACAGGGCGCAGCCTTGATGGTCACGATCAAACCGTACCTGGGGCAGGTCGGCAACTGGCTGCTGGCCCGTAGCGCGCAGATCGGCGGCGGCATTCTGGAGCTGACCCTGAGCCTGGTGTTTGTGTTCTTTTTCTACCGCGACGGGCCGCGCCTGGCGATGTTCGTCCACCGTTTGCTGGAACGCTTGATCGGTGAGCGTGCCGGGTACTACATCGACCTGGTCGCCGGTACCGTACAGCGGGTGGTCAACGGCGTGATCGGCACCGCCGCCGCCCAGGCATTACTGGCACTGATCGGCTTCCTGATCGCCGGCGTGCCGGGGGCACTGGTGCTGGGCATCGTCACCTTCCTGCTCAGCCTGATCCCCATGGGCCCGCCGCTGGTCTGGATCCCGGCCACGGCCTGGCTGGTATGGAAGGGCGATTACACCTATGCGGTGTTCCTTGGCGTCTGGGGCACATTCATCATCAGCGGCGTGGACAACGTGCTCAAACCGTACCTGATCAGCCGCGGCGGCAACCTGCCGCTGGTGATCGTGCTGCTGGGGGTATTTGGTGGCTTGATCGCGTTCGGCTTTATCGGCTTGTTTATCGGGCCGACCTTGCTGGCAGTGGCGTATAGCCTGTTGACGGATTGGAGCGCCAGCCAGGCGCAGGTTCGTCGCGAGGACAAGACAAACTGATCTCTGCTAGGAGCCGGCAGGCCGGCTCCTACAGGGGTTCGCTTCTGGGTAGCCACATTTTTGCCGTCAACCCACCGCCTGGTGTTTCCTCCAGGCTCAATCTACCCCCCAACCGCTCCACCGCCTCCTTGGCGATGGTCATCCCCAGCCCCACGCCCCCGGAATTACGGTTGCGCGAGCCTTCCAGCCGAAAAAACGCTTCGAACACCGCTTCCCGCTGCTCGGCGGCAATCCCCGGCCCATGGTCGATCACCCGAATCACCAGCGCCTGGGGGCTATCCTGCAGTTCAATGCGCGCCGTACCGGCATAGCGCAGGGCGTTGTCGATCAAGTTGTTCAGGCACGAGCGCAAGGCCATGGGTCGCACTTGCAGTGGGGCGCTTCGGCCCAGGCACTGCACGTCTGCGCCCTGGTCCTGGGCGTTTTCGCTCAAAGATTGCACCAGTGCCTGCACGTCCAGCCACTGCCGGCTTTCGCCGGTGCGTTGTTCGTGCAGGTAGCTCAAGGTGGCGTCGAGCATGCCGATCATGTCGTCCAGATCGTGGCGCATCTGGCCCTGCAAGCGCATATCGTCGATCTGCTCCAGGCGCAGCTTGAGACGCGATAGCGGGGTGCGCAGGTCGTGGGACACTGCGCCGAGCATGCGCGCGCGCTGGCTGACTTGTTCGCGGATGCGTCGTTGCATCAGGTTGAAGGTCGAGGCAGCCTGGCGGGCTTCGCGCGGGCCGGATTCGTCCAGGGGCGGGCTGTCCAGGTCCAGGCTCAGGCGCTCGGCCGCCGCGCTCAAGCGCTGGATCGGGCGGCTGAGCAGCTTGGCGCCGAACCACGCGGCGATGATCAGCGAGATACATTGGAAGGACAGCAGCACCACCGCGCCTCTGAGTCTGGGACGGCTATGTACCTGGGGCTCCAAGGTACCGTCCGCTTGTTCGACCAGCGTTGTGACAGGCGGTGGTGGTGGCGGGCCGTAATGCTGGAACCAAAGGATCGCCAGCACATGGGCCAGCACAATGCCCACCAGCAACACCCCGAACAGGCGGCCAAACAACGTGTTGAAGGCGTTGCGCATCAGCCAATGTCTCGCGCGTCGAACAGGTAGCCTTCACCGCGCACGGTCTTGATCAGTTGCGGGGCCTTGGAGTCGTCCCCCAGTTTCTGGCGCAGGCGCGAGACCAGCAGGTCGATGCTGCGGTCAAAGGCTTCGATCGAGCGCCCACGGGCGGCATCCAGCAACTGTTCGCGGCTGAGCACCCGGCGCGGACGTTCGATAAATACCCACAGCAAACGGAATTCGGCGTTGGACAGCGGCACCACCAGGCCGTTGTCGGCCACCAGTTGGCGCAGCACGCTGTTGAGGCGCCAGTTATCGAAGCGGATGTTGGTCCGCTGCTCGGTGCGCTCATCACGAACCCTGCGCAGGATGGTCTGGATCCGCGCCACCAGTTCCCGGGGTTCAAACGGCTTGGACATATAGTCGTCAGCCCCCAGTTCCAGGCCGATAATGCGGTCGGTGGGTTCGCAGCGGGCGGTCAGCATCAGGATCGGGATATCCGATTCGGCCCGCAGCCAGCGGCAAATCGACAAACCGTCTTCGCCCGGCAGCATCAGGTCGAGCACCACCACATCAAAGGTCTCGGCCAGCATGGCCTGGCGCATGGCGGCGCCATCGGTCACGCCGCTGGCGAGGATGTTGAAGCGGGCCAGGTAATCGATCAGCAGTTCGCGGATCGGCACATCGTCGTCGACGATCAGCGCGCGGGTGTTCCAGCGCTTGTCCTCGGTGGCGGGCTCGTGGTTCAGGGCGCAAGGGGTATGCATGGTGCGATCATCTGCCTGGTTGACCGTCGGCCCAGGGGCGGCGACGGGGTAGGTGCGTTGAGCGTAGGCGCCGTGTCGGGGCATGCGGGCGAGGCTACTGGCGGGGCATGTTGCAGGCGTGTCGTGAATGTATCGACTTTGAAATATTAGCCGCTTCTCCCAGAAAAGTAGGCAGTCGGCGAGGATTTACCGATCATCGGATCCCGCAAAGCCGCTGCTTGCGCTACAATCCGCGCCGATTTCGACTTGCCTGAGAGCCCATTCCAATGTCCGTCTGCCAGACTCCTATCATCGTCGCCCTGGATTACCCCACTCGTGACGCCGCACTGAAGCTGGCTGACCAGTTGGACCCCAAGCTCTGCCGGGTCAAGGTCGGCAAGGAATTGTTCACCAGTTGCGCCGCAGAAATCGTCGGCACCCTGCGGGACAAAGGTTTTGAGGTGTTCCTCGACCTGAAATTCCACGACATCCCCAACACCACCGCAATGGCGGTCAAGGCCGCTGCCGAGATGGGCGTGTGGATGGTCAACGTTCACTGTTCCGGCGGCCTGCGCATGATGGCCGCGTGCCGTGAGGTGCTGGAGCAACGCAGCGGTCCCAAGCCGCTGCTGATCGGTGTAACCGTGCTGACCAGCATGGAGCGTGAAGACCTGGCCGGTATCGGCCTGGATATCGAGCCCCAGGAGCAAGTGCTGCGCCTGGCGGCCCTGGCGCAGAAGGCCGGCCTTGATGGCCTGGTCTGTTCCGCGCTGGAAGCCCAGGCGTTGAAGGCCGCCCATCCGGCGTTGCAGTTGGTGACTCCGGGGATTCGCCCGGCGGGCAGCGCCCAGGACGATCAGCGCCGCATCCTTACCCCGCGCCAGGCGCTGGATGCGGGTTCTGATTACCTGGTGATTGGTCGCCCGATCAGCCAGGCGGCTGATCCGGCCAAGGCCCTGGCGGCGGTGGTTGCTGAAATCGCCTGATGCCTTTGCGCTAAAAATGTGGGAGCTGGCTTGCCAGCGATGCAGGCACCTCGGTTTTTCAGTCAGTCCGAGGTGATGCTATCGCAGGCAAGCCAGCTCCTACATTTGCTTATGGTGTGTCGGCTGGCACCCAATCCCACAAGGGCTCTGTGGGGTGTCAGTTGACCTTGAGCACCAACTTGCCAAAGTTCTCGCCGTTGAACAGCTTCATCAGCGTCTCCGGGAATGTCTCCAGCCCCTCGACAATATCTTCCTTGCTCTTGAGCTTGCCCTGCGCCATCCAGCCGGCCATTTCCTGGCCGGCAGCGGCAAAGTTCGCCGCGTGGTCCATCACCACAAACCCTTCCATGCGCGCCCGATTGACCAGCAGCGACAAGTAGTTGGCCGGGCCCTTCACGGCTTCCTTGTTGTTGTACTGGCTGATGGCACCGCAGATCACTACCCGCGCCTTCAGCGCGAGGCGGCTGAGCACGGCATCAAGGATATCGCCGCCCACGTTGTCGAAATACACGTCCACGCCTTTCGGGCATTCGCGCTTGAGGGCCGCCGGCACGTCCTCGTGCTTGTAGTCGATGGCCGCGTCGAACCCCAGTTCATCCAGCAAAAACTTGCACTTGTCGGCGCCGCCGGCAATCCCCACCACGCGGCATCCCTTGATCTTGGCGATCTGCCCGGCAATGCTGCCCACCGCCCCGGCGGCGCCGGAAATCACCACAGTGTCGCCGGCCTTGGGCGCGCCGGTATCGAGCAGGGCGAAGTAGGCGGTCATGCCGGTCATGCCCAGCGCCGACAGATAGCGCGGCAACGGCGCCAGTTTCGGGTCGACCTTGTAGAAACCTCGCGGCTCGCCGAGGAAGTAATCCTGCACGCCCAGGGCGCCATTCACATAATCGCCTACGGCGAATTTCGGGGTGTTCGAGGCGATGACCTGGCCTACGCCCAGGGCGCGCATGACTTCACCGATGCCTACCGGCGGGATGTAGGACTTGCCTTCATTCATCCAGCCACGCATGGCCGGGTCGAGGGACAGGTACTCATTACGCACCAGTACCTGGCCGTCCGCCAGGTTGCCCACTGGCACTTCCTGATAGGTAAAGGTGTCCCGCGTGGCCGCGCCGACCGGGCGTTTGGCAAGCAGGAATTGGCGGTTGGTCTGGGCAGTCATGGCAAGGACTCTGGGTAAATGAACCTCAAGTGATAGACCTTCCAGGCGCCAGGAGCAAGTTCGGCCGATGCCTGCGAATGCCCGTCGATAGGCTGGCTTGATAGTGGGCACGGCACACTTATCACTGCCACGCATGGGCGTTCAACCGGCCTTCTGATAGTGCTGACGCGCGGCGCCGGGCACTGGCTATGCTGGGCGAACGGGTATTCATCCAAGGATAAAAGCTATGAGCATGACGTTTTCCGGCCAGGTCGCCCTGGTCACTGGTGCCGCCAACGGCATTGGCCGCGCCACGGCACTGGCATTTGCCGAGGAAGGCTTGAAGGTGGTGGTCGCCGACCTGGATGTGACGGGCGGCGAGGGCACGGTCGCGCTGATCCGCGAAGTGGGCGGTGAGGCGGTGTTCGTGCGCTGCAACGTCACCCTGGAGGCGGACGTAAAGAACCTGATGCAGCAGGTGTTGAACAGTTATGGCCGCCTGGACTATGCGTTCAACAATGCCGGCATCGAAATCGAACAAGGCAAGTTGGCCGACGGCACCCTGGATGAGTTCGACGCGATCATGGGGGTCAACGTCAAGGGCGTGTGGTTGTGCATGAAGTACCAGTTGCCGTTGCTGCTGGCCCAGGGCGGCGGGGCGATCGTCAATACCGCGTCGGTGGCCGGGTTGGGGGCTGCGCCGAAGATGAGCATTTATGCGGCGTCCAAGCATGCGGTGATTGGCCTGACCAAGTCTGCGGCCATCGAGTACGCGAAAAAGAAAATCCGCGTCAACGCCGTGTGCCCGGCGGTGATCGACACCGACATGTTCCGCCGCGCCTATGAAGCCGATCCGCGCAAGGCCGAATTTGCCGCCGCCATGCACCCGGTCGGGCGTATTGGTACGGTCGGGGAAATCGCCAGTGCGGTCCTGTATTTGTGCAGCGATGGTGCGGCGTTCACCACCGGACATGCATTGGCGGTGGATGGTGGGGCGACCGCTATTTAGGACCTGCTGCCGTGCACCACTGGGAAAGTGATTTGAGGCGCTGTGGGGCGTTTCCGCAGGTGGCAAGATGCCTTGGTTTATTGTGTTTCAATAGGTAAATAATTCAATAAAATCAATGATTTAATAAATTTATGAGCGGGGTGATCCGGACCTTCTGTGCTTAACTGTTTTGAGTTAAAAGCCAAACAGTTGAAGGGGGTGGCTCATGGATTTAGGGATCAATCGACAAGCCCTTGTACCGGTGGTTCAGCAAATTGTCAGCGCCATTGCCGCATGGATCCGAGAGAGCGGGGTCAGCCCTGGAACGCGCCTGCCGTCCATCCGGCAACTGGCTCATGACAACCTGCTCAGTCAATCCAATGTGATCGAGGCCCTGGAGCGCATGGTGGCCGAAGGAGTGTTGGCCTCAAGGGCCGGCTCGGGGTTTGTTATCGCCGAACAGCCTGTGGCCAGCAGTCCACTGGCAGAGTGCCAGTGGTACGAGGGCGCGGAGCGCAGGTGGGGAGCCTTTACCGATAACCAGTTGGGCGAATTGAAGCTGGGGTGCGGCTGGCTGCCGGACTCCTGGCGTGAAAGTGATGACATCAGCTACGCGATTCGCGAAATCAGCCGTACCGATACCGCAGGGGTTTTCAACTACAGCACGCCCCTGGGGTTGCCGGTGTTGCGTGAGCAATTGCACAAGCGCCTGACGCAGATCCAGGTGGCCAGCAGTACCGAGCGCATTCTCACCACCCATGGTGCCAGCCATGCCCAGGACCTGCTGATCCGCACCTTGCTCAAGGCCGGCGATACGGTGGTGGTTGAGACCCCTGGCTACGGCAACCTTTATCGTCAGTTGGCCTTCCACGGCGTCAAGTTGCTGGAGGTCCCCAGGACCCGCAGTGGCCCGGACATCCAGGCCCTGGAGGCGCTGCTGGCCAGCCACCGCCCCAAGTGCCTGTTCATCAACAGCCTCTACCACAACCCGACCGGTAGTAGCCTCTCGCGGACAGTGGCCGAGCGCCTGCTGCACCTGGCCCACGCCCGGGACTTCCTGATTGTCGAGGAGGATGTCTATGGCGACCTGCAACATGCTTCCTGTATCCGGCTGGCGGCATTGGCCCATGGTGATCGGGTCATCTATGTCTCGAGTTTTTCCAAGACCCTGAGCAGCGCCCTGCGAGTCGGCTATCTCACTGCCAGCACGGCCTTGATCGGCCAAGTGCTCAAGCTCAAGACCCTGACGGGCCTGGGCACCTCGCGCTTCGCCGAAGCGATGGTGGCGAGCCTGCTGGCCAACGGCACCTACCGCAAATGGGTGCAACGCCTGCGCCGTCGCTTGAGCACGGAGATGGCGAAGACGTTGCAGGTGCTGGAGGACGAAGAGTGGGAGGTGTTTGCGGTACCTGCAGGTGGCATGTTTGTGTGGGCGCGCCCCGGCGCAGTGGATGGCACGAGGTTGCATGCCAGGGCGCGGCAGCTTGGGGTCCTGCTGTCTTCCGGGGAGTTGTTCAGCCCGACCGGCGAGCACGCCGATTGGCTACGGATCAACGTGGCCTATGCCTGTGATCACCGGGCCCTGGCGTTGTTCAAGGCGATGGGGCCTGCAGGATCGACCTCCACCATTCTGAAAACGACGGGTATGTAGCTTTTTGCCATTATTGTGGCGCCAACGTCTTGTGTTGCGGGGGCCGGGGTTGCGAATCTCGTTGCATGGATACCGGGCTTGCTGGCATTCGCCACGCCAAGAGGATTTTGCGCAATGATTTGGGCCGTGCAACGACGATTTGCCAACCTTGGGCTGGCCAGGAAACTGGGGCTGGGGTTTGCCCTGGTATTGCTACTGACGGCCCTGGTGGCGGCGATTGGCGTGTGGTCCCTGCAAACCGTTGGCCAGCGTTTTGTGGGGCTCAAGGGCATGTCTTCGCTCAATGAAGGGCTGCTGAACGTGCGCCTGATCGAGCAGGAGTATGCGTTGCGCACCGACGCCAAGTCGGTCGAGGCTCTGCACCAGCGGGTCGATAGCCTGTTGGCCGAGGCGCTGGCGCTGAACATGAGCGAGGTCGGGCAGGCCCTGGGCGCTTATCGCAAGGCGTTTGACGAGTTTGTCGAGCTGACCCAGGCCAAGGATCTGGCGCTGGAAATGGCCAGTTGGTCGGTGTCCAGCGTGGCCAACAACCTTGATGTACTGCAGGCCGGCCTGGCCGACGACGGGGCCTATGGCCTCAAGGAAAGCCAGGGCAGGGAGGGCGCCGAGTTTATCGAGCAGGCCGGCCAGGTGGCGCAGGTCTCGCGCCTGATGTTGCAGGCCATGAACGAAGCGCGGGTGCGTCTGGATCAAAGCCGCAAGGGTGATGAGGACAGTGCCGGGCAAGGCCGCATCGAACAGGCTGACCAGGCCCTGGCCCAGGCCGAACAACTGAAGACCCTGGTCAAGGACCCCGGCTATCAGACGGTGCTTAATGAAGTGGTCGGGCACATCGGCGCCTTCAGCGAAAAACTCACCGAATACACCGGCCTGTTGGCCCAGGAAAAGATCGTCTACCAGCAGTTGCATGAGCGGGCGGCGCAGGTGGTGGCGCAGGTCAGCCAGGCCTATGCCGCCCAGGACCAGTCGATGCAGGCGCAATTGGCCAAGAGCAGCTTGCTGATCATTGTTTCGTCGGCCCTGGCCTTGTTGGTGGGGGTGATTGCGGCGTGGCTGATTACCCGGTTGATCGTGCTGCCGCTGCGCAGCGTGATTGGCGTGGCCCGGCAGATTGCCGCCGGGGATCTCAGCGGGCGCATGGAGGTGAGCCGACAGGACGAAATGGGCCAGTTGATGCAGGCGATGCAGCAGATGGGCGGGGGCCTGAGCAGCATGGTCAGCGGGTTGCAGGCGGGCATTGCGCAATTGGCCAGCTCGGCTCAGTCGTTGTCCAGCGTGACCGAGCAGACCAACCTCGAAGTCAGCAACCAGAAAGAAGAAACCGAGCAAGTCGCCACCGCCATGAACCAGATGGCCGCCACGGTGCATGATGTGGCGCGCAATGCCGAGCAGGCCGCCCAAGCGGCGCAAACCGCCGACGACAAGGTCGACAGCGGCCAACAGGTGGTGCGCCAGAGCTTGCAGCGCATCGAGTTGCTGGCCAGTTCGGCGACATCCGCCAGTACCAGCATCGAGAGCCTGAGCGCGGAAATCCAGAACATTGGCAGCGTGCTGGAGGTGATCAAAAGCGTGGCCGAGCAGACCAACCTGCTGGCACTCAACGCGGCCATCGAGGCGGCACGCGCCGGCGAGCAAGGGCGCGGCTTCGCGGTGGTCGCCGATGAAGTGCGGGCCCTGGCCCGGCGCACCCAGCAATCGACGGAAGAAATCGAACGTCTGGTCAGCACCCTGCGCAGTGCAGCGCAGTCCTCGGTGCGGGATATCCAGCACAGTGGCGAGCTGGTGAAACTGGCCGTCAGCGATGTCCTGGAAACCGAAAGCGCCTTGGGCAGCATTGCGGCGGCGGTCTCGCTGATCCAGCAGATGAACCAGCAGATCGCGGCGGCCGCCGAACAGCAGAGCTCAGTGGCCGAAGAGATCAACCGTAGCGTCACCAGCATCCGCGCCAGTGCCGATCAGTCGGCGCTGAGCATGCAGGGTAACGCCGCGTCGAGCATCGAGTTGGCGCAACTGGGGGCGGAACTCAAGGGGATGGTGGGGCATTTCCGGCTGTAATCATATTCAGGACCGGAACGAGTTCCCTGTGGGAGCTGACACCCTGAGGTGTACATCGCGGGCAAGCCCGCTCCCACAGGGGAATGCAGCTGCGTGCCTCGGCATCTCATCCATGTTGGAGATACGCAAGGTGTGATCAGGCGTGATTAGCCAAAAAGGTCAGCAGCGCCTCATTGACGAAATCCGGGTTTTCCCGGCTGGAGATATGCCCTGCACCCGGGATCAATACCAGATCGCAGCCAATCAGCTCAGCCATCTCCTGCGCCTCTGCGGGTGGGCGCGGCTGGTCTTCGTCACCGCACATCACCAACGTAGTATCGGAGTTCAGGCGGCACAGGCCTGCCATCGCATCACCTCGACCGAAAATCAGGCGCCCCAGGGGCACAATGCTCTGTAGCAGGCGATCCTTGGGGAAGTCACGCAGGGATTGGCGGAAGTCCTGATACAGCGCAGAGTCGCGGTCGATGCCGGGGCGGAAGAAGATCGGCACGATGATATCCAATAGCGCATCTGAGATAGCACCCGTGGCTTCAATCGCGCTGAGCAGCGCGAAATACTTTTCGCGGGTCGCCTCAGGCTCTGCGCCCAGGTAGGTGTCCATCAGCACCAGGCTATTGACCCGCTCGGGCGCCAGTAGCGCCAGCGGGGCGCCCCACATGCCGCCGACTGACAAACCCACCAGATTGACCTTGGCAAGGCCCAGGTGGTCCAGTAGCGCCAGGGCCTGGCGCGCCAGGTCGTCCAGGCTCTGGGTCGATGCTGGCAGTGGGCCGGACTCACCGTGGCCCCACAGCTCTGGCACGATCACTCGGTACTGTTGCGACAGGGCGGCGATCTGCGGGGCCCACATCTGCTGGTCCCACAAGTAGCTCTGGCCGAGCAGGACAGCCGGGCCAGAACCCTGGTCCACGTAGTGCAAGGGCTGATCATCAATGATGGCGATAGGCACGGCTTGCCTCCTTGGTTAAGTGCATGAAGTGCACTTTTGTACGCGAATTATAGAAGAGGGGATAGCCGCAGGATGATGGCACCGAGTGCAGGAAATGCACCCGGTGACTTAAGTACAGGAGGGGGTCAATCGTAGATGACTTTCTTTTTCCATTCGGCATCCGCGTCATCGGCCTTCAAGCCTGCAGTCAGTTCATTGACCTCTTCTGCGGTTTGCTGGCTGTTGGTCAGCACCATGGAGTTGGCGCGCGCCAATTGTTTTTCCAGCAGTTGCAGGTGCTGGCTGTAGGTGGCCGGCTCAGGCTGCTTGCGCAGGTATTGCACGCCGCGCTCGAACGCCAGGCGCGCCTGGCCGGGTTGCGCCTGTTGCAACGCGTGCTGGCCAAGATTGTTGAAGAACTCGATGTGCAGCAGCACCAGCAGGTGACGGATCTCGCGGATCCAGTGCTTGGCCTCGTTGGTCGGCAAAAAGCCGTCCTGGGCGGCGCGGGTGACCTGGCCGTGCAGGGCTTCGAGCAGAAAGCGCACATCCTTGGCCTTGGCTTCGGTCTGGATCGGTCCCGGGGGATTGTTCACCGGGATCGATTCGCCCTGGCCTACCAGTGCTTCCAACTCGGCAATACGTGCCTTGATGGTGGCGCTGGATTTGTTCAGGTGAAGCATGCGTTGGTTGACGTTCAGTTCCAGGCGGGTCAGCAGCAGCTTGAGCTGCGGCGTCATCAGTTGGCCAGGGAACGTCTCGGTGATCTCGCCACAGCGGCGCAGCCGATCGTTGAGTTCGATCTGGGCACGGGCCTTTTCCAGTTTGTTGTTTTCCACCACGTGGTTCATGTAGCCAATGGCGATCAGTATTACGATCCCGGCTATTACCAGCAGGGTGATCATGAGTGGTGTCACCGGTGTGACCTCTTTATGGGATGTGCGTTGAAGTGTAGTGATTGGCGCATGCGGCGGATAGGACTCTTCGACGAGATGAGTCGGTGCTTTCATCTGTATATGTAGGCATCGTCTTTATAGATGCACATTGCCATCATTCGCGGGTGGGGACTATAACGCCTTGTCGGGCGCCAGAATATAGGCGCCAAAGCCTGGACGGCGAGAAACCCCGGGAGTGCCTGGAAAGCAGGGGGAAGTCATTGATTTAAATAAATTTATCCTTGGGGGTTGACGACCTTTCAATCCATCCATAGAATGCGCGCCACTTACAGCGTAAAGCACACAGCGAAACGCGGTAGGGAGTGAATGTTGTACGTGTGTCCCCTTCGTCTAGTGGCCTAGGACACCGCCCTTTCACGGCGGTAACAGGGGTTCGAGTCCCCTAGGGGACGCCATTGCGGGAATAGCTCAGTTGGTAGAGCACGACCTTGCCAAGGTCGGGGTCGCGAGTTCGAGTCTCGTTTCCCGCTCCATTTTTAAACAGTGTGGCTTTCGGGCGGCACTGAGTGAAACCAGGACCAAGTCTTCGGACAAGGCCTCTGGGCACTGGAATACACACCATGTGTTTCAGTTAGCGTGTCCCCTTCGTCTAGTGGCCTAGGACACCGCCCTTTCACGGCGGTAACAGGGGTTCGAGTCCCCTAGGGGACGCCATTTGCGGGAATAGCTCAGTTGGTAGAGCACGACCTTGCCAAGGTCGGGGTCGCGAGTTCGAGTCTCGTTTCCCGCTCCATATTCAACAAAAACGCCGCTCAGTGATGAGCGGCGTTTTTGTTTGTCCGGGATGGACCCGCTGCAAGAGCAGGTCCAAGGGTTGGCTTAGAGTTTTGGCAGTTGCCCGATACGTCCCATCATTTCTGTCACGATCTGTAGGTCCAGCAGGAACTGCTCGGTGGTCTTGAACTCGTTGTCGGTGTGGCCGGTGTACTTGGCTTCTGGTCGGGCCAGGCCGAATTGCACGCCGTTTGGCAGTTCATGCACCGACGTTGCGCCGGCCGAAGTACCGAACTCGGGCTTCATGCCCAGGTTTTCGGTGGACACGGCCAGCAACGCCTTGACCCACTCGCCCTCGGGGTTGCGATACATCGGCGCGGCCACCGAGTAATCGAAGGTCGGCGCAATATGGGTGTTTTTGCTCCAGGCGCTGAGCTTGTCGGCGATCTCTTTCTTGAGTGTTTCCGGGGATTTGCCCTTCGGCACCCGCAGGTTGACTGCCAGCTTGAAGGCTTTTTCATCCATGCCGACGAAGGTCAGGGAAGTGGTCAGCGGCCCCATGAACGCATCGGAAAAGCCCACGCCCAATTTGCCGCCCAGATAATCCAGGCCCCAGTTGTCGGCGGCGTAACGCGCAGCGTCGGTGATTTCGTTGTGCTTGAGCGCAACCTTGCCATCCAGGCTATTAATGAAGACCAGCATCCGCGCGACCGGGTTAATACCGGATTCGGGCTCCGAAGAGTGGGCCGACACCCCGGTAACGGTCAGCTTGACATCATTGCCGACAACCTTGGCATCTACCGTGAAATCACCCCCATTGGCCTTGGCAAACGCAGCGCCGGCCTGCTGCAGGCTGGCCGCCAGTTCAGCGGGTTTGTCGCTGCGCAATGTGGCTACCGAGGCCGAAGGAATCTGGTTGGTCGCCAGGCCGCCGGTCATGGCGATGATCTCGGCGCCTTTGCCATCTGCCTTGCGCTTGGCAAAGGTCGCCATGACCGTGCCATAACCTTTTTCGGCGATGACCACTGGGTAGCCGCCGTCCAGCGCCAGGTTGTAGTTCGGCGTCGGGTTGTGTTCAAAGTAGTAAGGAATGGCGTCGCCAGTGGTTTCTTCGGTGGTGTCCACCAGCAGCTTGAAGTTGCGTGCCAGGGGCAGGTTTTCTTCCTTGATCACTTTCATCGCATACAGCGTTACCACGATGCCGTTCTTGTCGTCCTCGGTGCCGCGGCCGTACATGCGGTCGCCAATCAGCGTGACCTTGAACGGGTCGAGGCGGGTGCCGTCGGCCAGGACCCAGTTTTCCGGGGTCACCGGTACCACGTCGGCGTGGGCGTGAATGCCGACCACTTCATCGCCCGTGCCTTCCAGGGAAATTTCGTAGACGCGGTTGTCGACATTGCGAAAATTCAGGTTGAACGCCTGGGCCAGGCTCTTGATCTTGTCGGCGATCTTGATGAATTCAGGGTTGTCGTGCTGGGCCACGCCTTCCACCTGGAAGGTCGGTATGGCCACCAGCTCACGCAGGGTCTCGGTAGCCGCTGCGCCGTATTTCACCCGGGCGTAAATGCCCAGCAGGCGGTGAATCTCGTTTTGCTGTTCGGCGCTGAGGCTCTTGTTATCGAGAAATGCGCTGATCGCCGGGCCGAGATCGGCGGTTTTGCCCAGTTCACTTTTGGCCAGGCTGCCCAGGAAAGTGCGGAAGTCCTTGATCGACGCGTCATTGAACGTCTTGAGGATGGTCGCGCTCTGTTGCGGGGTGATGTTGGCGAAGGCGGGTGCGGTAAAGGCGGACAGGCTGGCGACCATCAGGGTGGCGGCGGCCAGGTGCTTGAGGGAGAAGTCCATTGCTGGGGGCATTCCTTTGCAGGTGGTGAGTAGGAAGTTTCCTATTTTTTTTGTCGGAAACATTTTCACACACTAGCATCAGCCACAAGCAGGAGGGGAGTCCCTTGCGGGGTGATGTCCGATCTCGATAAGAAAACGCCGCCTGCCATCCACCTGTCAGTCCAGGCTATAGCGCACCGACAGCGTGCCCTTTTTCTCCGACAGGCCGAGGATCTTGACCTGGCCGACTTGGGCCAGGGCTTGCACATGAGTGCCGCCGCAGGCGTAGGGCGGCAGGTCGCCAAAACCGACTTCGCGGGAGCCACTTTCCAGTGTCATGTGGCGCGGTAAATCCGCGGCGATCCACTGGTTGACCTGTTCCTGCAAGGCATCGGCTTCTATGTCTTGGGCCGATTCCCCACGGATAAAACTGATCTTGCCTTCACCGGGCCAATGGTGGGCCTTGATCGGCATCCAGCCCAGGGTTTCACCGGCGTTGCCGATCAGATGCCCGGCCGAATGCAGGCGTGTATGCAGGGCGCGGCGCTGGCCGTCGACCCGAGCTGGCTGGAGGCCAAGTGCCACGGGCTGGTCCACGTAGTGCACGATGCGCTCGGCCTCCTGCACCACTTTCAATACGTTGCTGTCCCCCAGCCACCCCGTATCAAAGGGCTGGCCGCCACCCTGGGGATGGAAAATAGTGGACTGCAGGACTACTGCAAACTGCTGCTCATGGGGCGTGCACTCCAGCACATCAACATCGGCAACCAGGTGGTCATGGGTAAAAAACAGGCGCTGGGTCATCGTCTACATCCGCATCAGGGGTCTACGCAGCAGTATAAGTAGTGCGCAAATGGGTGATAATCCGCTGAAATCTCAATGGACTTGTGCGTCATGAGCATCAATCTTCCTTTGCCACTGCTGGGTGAAATGGCGATTTTCGTCAAGGTGGTGGAAGCCGGCAGCTTCTCTGCAGCGGCGCGCCAGTTGGGCACTTCGCCATCGGCGGTGAGCCGCAGCATCTCGCGGCTGGAACAGGCCCTGGCCACGCGACTATTACAGCGCACCACGCGCAAGCTGCGCTTGAGCGAAGGTGGCGAAGAAGTCTTCAATCGCTGCCAGGAGATGGTCAACGCGGCGCGCTCGGTGATGGAAATCAGCGGCCAGTACACCCACGAGGCCGAGGGGCTGATACGGGTCAGCGTGCCCAAGGCGGTCGGGCGGTTTGTGGTGCATCCGCATATGCCAGAGTTCTTGCGGCGCTATCCCAAGGTCGATGTGCAGCTGATCCTCGAAGATCGGCAGGTGGATTTGATTGATGACAATGTCGACCTGAGCATCCGCATCACCGATAACCCGCCGCCGGGGTTGGTAGGGCGCCGGTTACTGCCGATCGAGCATTTGCTGTGTGCTACGCCGCAATATCTGGCCACCCACGGAACGCCGCTGCATCCCCATGACTTGCTGGAGCACAGCTGCATTTATCTGGGCGAAACCCCTGGGGATGCGCGCTGGAAATTGCGCCAGGCTGGCAAAACAGTGACGGTGGGTGTGCGTGGTCGTTATGCGGCCAATCACACGGGGGTGCGGCTGGATGCGGTGTTGCAGGATGTGGGAATTGGCAGCTTGCCGTATTTCACTGCGCGGCATGCATTGGAGGAGGGGCGGTTGGTGCAGGTCCTGGCGCAATGGGATTTTATTGCCTCGTACCATGGGGATGCCTGGTTGCTGCATTCACCCACGCGCTACCTGCCACCGAAACTGCGGGTGTTCATCGATTATCTGGTGGAGTGCATGGCTAAGGAGCCCACATTGCGTCGGCGGTAGGAGCACGATCGAGAATGTTGGGCGGATTAATGTGGGAGCGGGCTTGCTCGCGAAAGCAGCGGGTCAGTCAACATCAATGTTTGCTGGGCCGACGTCTTGGCGGCGATGCGTCGATCCGACAAGCCCGCTCCACATTTGGATCTTTGGTGCTTTTGAGATCAGTGCTTGGGCTGGTCGTTGGACATGGCCAGCAATTGCTTTTCCTGGTTCCAGTCGAACGGTTCGTCGTTCTGTTCGGCTTCGAAGCGCCGTTCTTCCAGGGCCTGGTACAAGTCCAGTTCATCATCGGGCATGAAGTGCAGGCAGTCACCGCCAAAGAACCACAGCAAGTCGCGCGGTACCAGATGGGCAATCTGTGGGTAACGCAGGATGACCTGGCTCATCATGTCCTGGCCCAGGTATTGGCTTTCGATCGGGTCGATGGGCAGCATGGCCCGCAGTTCATCAAAGCGTTCCAGGAACAAAGCGTGGCTTTCCTCTGGAACCTGTTCGGCTTCGCCGACGGCAACCAGGATACTGCGCAGGTGGTCGAGCAAGACGAGATGATCGGCAACGACGTTGGACACGAGAGTAAGTCCTCAAAAGCAAAAACGGGCGCGAGAGTATATAGCTCTCGCGCCCGCTTTTATATGACCGCCGGTACTAGCGGACTCTGCCAGGCGCCTGGGCCAACTCCTCCTTGCTGAAGTCATCCACGTCGATCACCTTGCGCCGCGCTGCTTCCGCGTCGCGCAGGGTCTGCGCCTCGGCCGGTTGCAGCACGCCAGCCTCGAGTGCGGCTTCGATGGCGTGTTCCCCCGCGCGTGGCTTGACCTGGCCACTCTTGAGGGCGCTGTGGAGTTTCTTTTGCAGGGGCTGGCTGGCACCCAGCAGGTCGTAGGCATGTTGCAAGGCGCCGACTGGATCTTGCGCCGACTGTGGGCGGTAGCAGCCAGCCAGCAGTTCTTCGAGGGTCGGGTCGCCCTTGGCCCGGCCAATTACTGCGGCGACTTCCGCGTCCAATGCATCGGACGGACCTTTGTGGCGGCGGCCGAACGGGAACACGATGACTCGCATCAGGCAGCCCAGCACTTTGTTGGGGAAGTTGCTGAGCAACTCATCCAGCGCGCGCTCCGACTGGCCAAGGCTTTCTTCCATGGCCCAGGCAAACAGCGGCTCCAGGTGGTCCGGGGAGTCGAGGTCGTGGTAGCGCTTGAGCGCTGCCGAGGCCAGGTACATATGGCTGAGCACATCCCCGAGCCGTGCGGACAGGCGTTCACGACGCTTCAGCTCGCCGCCCAGCAGCATCATGCTCAGGTCCGCCAACAGGGCGAACGCGGCAGCCTGGCGGTTGAGCGCACGGAAGTAGCCCTGGCTCAAGCGGTTGCCCGGGGCTTTTTCGAAGTGACCCAGGCCCAGGTTCAACACCAGGGTGCTGGCGGCGTTGCTCACGGCAAAGCCGATATGTTGCATCAGCAGCCCATCGAACTCCTTGAGCGCCTGGTCGCGGTCTTCACGGCCGGCCAGGGCCATTTCCTTGAGGACGAACGGGTGGCAGCGGATCGCGCCCTGGCCGAAGATCATCAGGTTGCGCGAGAGGATATTCGCCCCCTCCACGGTGATGAAGATCGGCGCCCCCTGCCAGCTGCGGCCCAGGTAGTTGTTGGGGCCCATGATGATGCCCTTGCCGCCGTGGACGTCCATGGCGTGGCTGATGCACTCGCGGCCGCGCTCGGTGAGGTGGTACTTGAGGATCGCCGAGAGCACCGAGGGTTTCTCCCCCAGGTCGACGGCATTGGCGGTGAGCATCCGCGCGCTGTCCATCAGCCAGGCGTTGCCGCCGATACGGGCCAGGGCTTCCTGGATACCTTCGAAGGCCGACAGTGGCACGTTGAACTGTTCGCGCACCTGGGCGTACTGGCCGGTCACCAGGCTGGTGAACTTGGCCGCGCCGGTGCCCACTGCTGGCAGGGAGATCGAACGGCCGACCGACAGGCAGTTCATCAGCATCATCCAGCCCTTGCCGAGCATCTCCTGGCCGCCGATCAGGAAGTCCAGGGGAATGAACACGTCTTTGCCGGAGTTGGGGCCGTTCATGAACGCAGCGCCCAGGGGCAGGTGGCGACGGCCGATTTCCACGCCGGGAGTATCGGTGGGGATCAGCGCCAGGCTGATGCCCAGGTCTTCTTCCTCACCCAGCAGGTGGTCCGGGTCATGGGCCTTGAAGGCCAGGCCGAGCAGGGTCGCGACCGGACCCAGGGTGATATAGCGTTTTTCCCAGTTCAGGCGCAGGCCAAGGGTTTCCTTGCCTTCCCATTCGCCTTTGCAGATCACCCCGGTGTCGGGCATTGCGCCGGCATCGGAGCCTGCCAGCGGGCCGGTCAGGGCAAAGCACGGGATGTCATCGCCACGGGCCAGGCGCGGCAGGTAATGGTTGCGTTGCTCGTCGGTGCCGTAGTGCAGCAGCAGTTCGGCCGGACCCAGGGAGTTGGGGACCATCACGGTGGAGGCGAGGTCGCCGCTGCGGGTTGCCAACTTCATCGCCACCTGGGAGTGGGCGTAGGCCGAAAAGCCCTTGCCGCCGAACTCCTTGGGAATGATCAGGGCAAAGAAGCCATGTTGCTTGATGTGGTCCCAGGCCGCTGGCGGCAGGTCCATGGCCTGGCCGATTTCCCAGTCGGTGATCATGGCGCACAGCTCTTCGGTGGGGCCGTCGATAAAGGCCTGTTCTTCTTCTGTCAACTGCACCTTGGGGTAGGCCAGCAATTTGTCCCAGTCGGGGCGGCCGCTGAACAGTTCGCCGTCCCACCACACGGTACCGGCGTCGATGGCATCGCGCTCGGTTTCGGACATTGGCGGCAGTACTTTCTGGAACCAGTTGAACAGCGGTGCGGTGAAGTACTGGCGACGCAGGTCGGGCAGCAGCAGCGGTGCGGCGACTACCGCCAGCAGGACCCAGAACACCAGCAGCAGCCAGCCCGGTGCATGGCTAAAGGCGCCCATCGCCAACAGATAGACGGCGACCACGCCCAGGGCGGGCAGGGGCGCGGTGCGACGGTGAGCCAGGTAGGCAATGCCGAGCACCAGAACCAGTATCCACAACAACAGCATATTCAATCCTCCGTGAAACCAGGGGCAGAAGCACCCTCAGAGCTTAGTCGGCATCCGAAAAAGCGGTGCCTGAGGGTGTTACGTGGTGTGGCGGGAAGTGCTCTCCAGTCACAGGCAGCAGGCGCCGACATTTGGCCGAATCGTCGTTATCCCTCGGTCGGACCTGTGGTTAGACTCCAGGCTCGCCTCGGAGACAATCCCCATGAATGCGTACTTGAGTCCCAGCCGCTTCATCGATAGTGACCACCCTGCGGTGGTGGAGTTCGCCGAAAAACATCGAGGTTCGAGCCTCGATCCCCGTGACCAGGCAGTCAGTCTCTATTACGCCGTGCGTGAAGCGGTGCGCTACAACCCTTACACCTTCAGTCGCGATCCGCAAACCCTGCGTGGCAGCTACGCCCTGGCAGCGGGCCAGAGCTATTGCGTGCCCAAGGCCACCCTGCTGGCGGCTTGCGCCCGGCATTGCGGCATACCGTCGCGTATTGGCCTGGCGGATGTGCGCAATCATTTATCGACGCCGCGCCTGATCGAGTTGCTCAAGAGTGATGTGTTCGCCATGCATGGCTACACGGAGCTGTACCTGGATGGGCGATGGGTCAAGGCCACACCGGCGTTCAACCAGCAATTGTGCGAGTTGTTCGATGTGCCGCCCCTGGATTTCGACGGAATCAACGACAGTGTGTTTCACCCGTTCAACCGCCAGGGCCAGCGCTCCATGGAGTACGTGGTGGACCATGGACAGTTTGCCGAGGTGCCCGAGGCATTCTTCTTTGCCCACATAAAGAAATGTTACCCGCACCTGTTTGGCGAGCAGTCGCCGCAGTTGTTGGGTGATATGCAGAGCGATTTGAGTCGCGGCTGAACCGGCGTATGCTGCTCCGGCATTCATCCACTGGGAGGCGGTCATGCTGAGGATCTGGGGTCGTAAAAATTCGTCAAACGTCAGGAAGGCACTGTGGTGCGCCGAGGAGCTCGGCCTGGACTATGAGGCAATTGATGCGGGCGGGGCCTTTGGTGTGGTCGATACGCCGCAGTACCGGGCGTTGAACCCCAATGGCCGGGTGCCGATGATCGAGGACGGCGAGTTCGTGTTATGGGAATCCAACACCATCGTGCGCTACCTCTGCGCCAAGCAGGCCTCGAGCTGGTACCCCAAGGACCTGCAAGCGCGGGCTAATGCCGAGAAGTGGATGGACTGGACCACCTCGACCTTTGCCGAACCGTTCAAGACGGTGTTCTGGGGCATCCTGCGCACGCCGGCCGAGCGGCAGAACTGGGACAGCATCCATGCCGGGCGCAATGCCTGTATCGAGGTGTTGAAAACCGTGGACCAGGCCCTGGCCGGCCAGCCCTACCTGTCCGGCACCGAGATCGGCATGGGCGATATTCCCCTGGGCAGCTTTATCTATGCCTGGTTCGAGATGCCTATCGAGCGCCCGGCAATGCCCCACCTGGAGGCGTGGTACCAGCGCTTGCAGCAACGCCCGGCCTATCAAAAAGCGGTGATGACCGCGTTGACTTAATACTGACTATTAATACAGGTGACTGTACTTGTGCGGCGCGGGCAAGCACCATGCTCGCCGTGCGCCGCAGTTGTATTACGTAGGGCGCGCCCTTATCTATTCTTTCTATTCCCTTCCTTGGTGCGTAATCCGATATGAGTTCCGCTCTGTCCATCCGGCAGCTAACCAAAACCTACGGCAACGGTTTCCAGGCCCTGAGTGGTATCGATCTGGATGTCGCCGAAGGTGATTTTTTCGCGTTGCTCGGCCCCAACGGTGCCGGCAAATCCACCACCATCGGCATTCTGTCGACCCTGGTCAACAAGACCAGTGGCACGGTGAATATCTTTGGCCATGACCTGGATAAATCCCCGGCCGCGCTCAAGCGCAGCATTGGCGTGGTGCCCCAGGAGTTCAACTTCAACCAGTTTGAAAAGACCTTCGATATCGTGGTGACCCAGGCCGGTTACTACGGCATCCCGCCGAAGATCGCCAAGGAGCGCGCCGAGCAATACCTGACCCAGCTGGGGTTGTGGGACAAGCGCGACGTGCCATCACGCTCGCTGTCCGGCGGCATGAAGCGGCGCCTGATGATCGCCCGTGCCTTGGTGCACGAGCCACGCCTGCTGATCCTCGACGAACCGACGGCAGGGGTGGACATCGAATTGCGGCGCTCGATGTGGACCTTCCTCACCGAACTGAACCAGAAAGGCATCACCATCATCCTCACCACCCACTACCTGGAAGAGGCTGAACAGTTGTGCCGCAACATCGGCATCATTGACCACGGCACCATTGTCGAGAACACCAGCATGCGCAACCTGCTGGGCCAGTTGCATGTGGAGACGTTCCTGCTCGACCTGAAGAACAACCTGTCGGTGCCTCCGCAACTGATCGGCTACCCAACCCGCCTGGTAGACAGCCATACGCTGGAAGTCCAGGTCGATAAAGCCGTGGGCATCACCGCGCTGTTCAGCCAGTTGGCGTTGCAGAACATTGAAGTGTTGAGCCTGCGTAACAAAACCAATCGCCTTGAGGAGCTGTTCGTGTCCCTGGTGGAGAAAAATCTGGCGAAGGTGGCGGTATGAGTTCCGAGTTCCAACCCAACCTGGTAGCGCTCAACACCATCGTCTACCGCGAAGTGAAGCGCTTCATGCGCATCTGGCCGCAAACCCTGCTGCCGCCAGCGATCACCATGGTCCTGTACTTCGTGATCTTCGGGAACCTGATCGGCCGGCAGATTGGCGATATGGGCGGCTTCACCTACATGGAATACATCGTGCCGGGGTTGATCATGATGTCGGTGATCACCAACTCCTATGGCAACGTGGTGTCGAGCTTCTTTGGCAGCAAGTTCCAGCGGTCCATTGAGGAACTGATGGTGTCACCGGTGTCGCCGCACACCATCCTGATCGGCTACACCCTGGGCGGCGTACTGCGCGGCTTGATGGTCGGGGCGATCGTGACGGTGCTGTCGATGTTCTTCACCGACCTGCAGGTGCATCACCTGGGGGTGACCATCCTGGTGGTGGTGCTGACGGCGACGATCTTCTCGCTGCTGGGCTTTATCAACGCAGTGTTCGCGCGCAACTTCGATGACATCTCGATCATCCCGACCTTTGTGCTGACGCCGCTGACTTACCTGGGCGGGGTGTTTTATTCGATTACCTTGCTGCCGCCGTTCTGGCAGACCGTGTCGATGGCCAACCCGGTGCTGCATATGGTCAACGCGTTCCGCTACGGGATTCTTGGGGTGTCGGATATCAAGATCAGCGTGGCGATTACGTTCATGATCGCGGCGACGGTGGTGTTGTATATCGGGTGCGCGCGGTTGCTGGTGAGTGGGCGTGGGATGCGTACCTAAGCCAGGTCTAAAGATGTGTGGGTTTGTGTAGGAGCGGGCTTGCCCGCGATAGCAGAGTGTCAGTCAATACCTCTTTAACTGACCCGCCGCTATCGCGGGCAAGCCCGCTCCCACACAAGCCCACACACACACAGTTTGGTCAGGTGTGCAGCGCAATCTCGATCAGCTCATGCAGCTCCTCAACCCGCATCGGCGCAGCGCCAAACAAAATTCGAAACACCGTCGGCGCCGCCAGCAGATTGATCAACCGATCTACGCTGGGCAATGCCTGGCCGCTACCTTGGTAACGATCCACGATTACCTGCAGTTGCCCACCCAGAATCGTCACGCAGTACCCCGGCGTCTGGCTGCACTGTACGTCGCGCATCATGTTGCGCCCCGGTTCCGAGCTCATCTCGTCCAGGTATTGTTCGGCCCAGGCTTGCAGGTCGCCGCGCAGGCTGCCGGTGTCGGCCGGTTCACTGTCGGGACGCATGCGGGCCAGGGCGACGTCGGCGAGCAGGGCGGCGAGGTCGCCCCAGCGCCGGTAGATGGTCGACGGTGTGACTCCCGCGCGTGCGGCGATCTGCGGCACCGTCACGCTGGCGCGCTCTTGCTCCTGCAGTAGCTGACGCACCGCCGAATGAACCGATTCTTGTACCCGGGCACTACGGCCCCCCGGGCGGAGGCCTTCTTTTATCGCCATGCCAAAACCTTAACACAAAGAATTTGCTTTAAGCGCGACCCAGTAGCACACTGCACAAAAGCAAAATATTAGCTTTAGCGGAGCGTGCCCATGTCCAGCGTCACTTCTCATCGTTCCAGCCTGGTGTTCCTGGCGATCACCTTGCTGACGTTTCTTGCCGCCTCCAGCGCGCCGACGCCGTTGTATCACCTTTACCAGGAGGGCCTGCACTTTTCCGCAGGCACCCTAACCCTGATCTTCGGTGTCTATGCCTTGAGCCTGCTGGCCGCGTTGTTGACCGTCGGTTCACTGTCGGATTACCTGGGGCGCAAGCCGGTGATCTTTGCCGCGCTGGTGCTGAATATGCTGGCGATGCTGCTGTTTATCTACGCCGACAGTGTCGCCTGGCTGATCGCCGCCCGAACCTTGCAGGGGTTTGCCACAGGCATGGCCACCGCTGTGCTTGGCGCTGCGTTGCTCGACACCGACCGTCAGCAGGGCCCGTTGGTCAACAGTGTCGCGCCGTTGCTGGGCATGGCCTGCGGCGCCATGGGCAGCAGTTTGCTGGTGGAGTTCGCGCCGCTGCCGACTCAGTTGATCTATTGGGCCTTGTTCGCGCTGCTGCTGTTGCAGAGCCTGTATGTGTGGCGGCTGCCCGAAAGCGTCAGCCGCATGCCGGGCGCGCTGGCCTCGCTATGGCCGACCCTGCATGTGCCGCCCCAGGCGCGCCGGGCCTTGTGGCTGTCGCTGCCGGTGGATATTGCCGTGTGGGCCATGAGCGGTTTCTACTTGTCGCTGGCGCCGTCGCTGGTGCGGGCGGCAACCGGATCGACTTCCAACCTGATCGGTGGCGGCCTGGTCGCGGTGTTGACCTTGAGCGGCGCGGTGATGATTTTCAGCCTGCGCAATCGCCCGGCGGACAAGGTGCTGCGCCTGGGGGCAGGCCTGTTGGCCGTGGGCGTCGCGTTGATCCTCGGTGCGGTCCACAGCGCCAGCCTGCCACTGTTTTTCCTCGCCACACTGGTGGCGGGCAGCGGATTTGGCGCGGGGTTCCTTGGCGCGGTGCGCAGTGTGGTGCCCTTGGCCTTGCCCCATGAGCGGGCCGGGTTGATGTCGGCGTTCTACGTCCTCAGTTACCTGGCGTTTTGCCTGCCGTCCCTGCTGGCGGGCAACCTGACCCGCAGCTTTGGCCTGATCGCAACCACCGACGGCTACGGTGCGGTGCTGATCGTCCTGGCGCTCGGGGCCTTGATTGGCTTGATGAGGCAAGCATCCGCCAAAGCTTTATATAGGTAAAACAGATAACAGTTAGAGATATTACCCGTTATATAGATATTCGTTGCGCTTCTATCATGGGCTCAACCTCATACGAGGAAGAGGAATAAGCCATGACGTGCCCCAATAGCATCACCCCCAGCTATAAACCGTTCAGCCATCTCGCCGCTCCCAGGGAAGTGATTCGCCAGTTCACCCCCAACTGGTTCGCCGCCACCATGGGCACCGGCGTGCTGGCGTTGGCCCTGGCGCAAGTGCCGGTGCAACTGCCGGGTGTCTATGCCATCGCCGAAGGGTTGTGGTTGCTGACAATCGTTCTGTTTGTATTGTTCAGCGGCCTATACGCCGCGCGCTGGGTGATGTTTTTTCACGAGGCGCGGCGAATTTTCGGACACTCCACGGTCTCGATGTTCTTCGGCACCATTCCCATGGGCCTGGCGACCATCATCAACGGCCTGCTGCTGTTTGGCCTGCCGCGCTGGGGCGAGGGCGTGGTGCAACTGGCTGAGGCCCTATGGTGGCTGGACGTGGCCATGGCCCTGGCGTGCGGGGTGTTGATCCCGTTCATGATGTTTACACGCCAGGAACACAGCATCGACCAGATGACAGCCGTCTGGCTGCTGCCGGTGGTGGCGGCCGAAGTCGCTGCTGCCAGTGGTGGCCTGTTGGCGCCGCACCTGGCCGACGCTCATTCGCAACTGGTGATGCTGGTGACCAGCTACGTACTCTGGGCATTTTCCCTACCGGTTGCGTTCAGCATTCTGACAATCCTGATGCTGCGCATGGCCCTGCACAAACTGCCCCACGCCAACATGGCCGCGTCGAGCTGGCTGGCCCTTGGCCCGATCGGCACCGGCGCCCTGGGTATGTTGCTGCTTGGCCAGGACGCGCCGGCGATCTTCGCTGCCAATGGCTTTGCCGGCATCGGCGAGATTGCCGCCGGCCTGGGGCTGGTCGCCGGCATCACCCTGTGGGGCCTGGGCCTGTGGTGGATGTTGATTGCGGTGCTGATCACCCTGCGTTACCTGCGCGCAGGTATTCCATTCAACCTCGGCTGGTGGGGCTTTACCTTCCCGCTGGGGGTGTATGCCCTGACCACCTTGAAACTGGGCAGTACCTTGCACCTGGCATTTTTCAGCGTGACCGGCAGCGTGCTGGTCGCCGCCCTGGCCCTGATGTGGCTGGTGGTCAGCAAGCGCACGGTGCAGGGCGCCTATAAAGGTGAGCTTTTTGTTTCACCGTGTATTGCAGGGGTGGGGAATAAGTAAGCGGGATTAGGTAAAGTCGTGGCCTGAAAAATCAATAAAGCCTTCAGGCCACGCAGGAACACGGACGATGAGTCACCCCTCGCAATTTACCTTGCTGCGCAAACGGCGCTTTCTGCCGTTCTTCATCACCCAGTCCCTGGGGGCGTTCAACGACAATATCTTCAAGCAGTCGTTGATCCTCGCCATTCTCTACAAGCTGGCCATCGAGGGCGATCGCTCGATCTGGGTCAACCTCTGCGCCTTGCTGTTTATCCTGCCGTTCTTCCTGTTCTCGGCCCTGGCCGGGCAGTTTGGCGAGAAATTCAACAAGGATGCGCTGATCCGCGCGATCAAGATCGGCGAGATCGTGATCATGGCCATCGGCGCCGTGGGCTTTATGACCAACCACCTGGAGCTGATGTTGCTGGCGCTGTTTGCCATGGGCACCCACTCGGCGCTGTTTGGCCCGGTGAAGTACTCGATCATGCCGCAAGCGCTGCATGAAGAGGAGTTGGTGGGCGGTAACGGCCTGGTGGAAATGGGCACGTTCCTGGCAATCCTCGCCGGGACTATCGGCGCTGGGGTGATGATGTCCTCTGCGCACTACGCGCCGGTGGTGTCCACGGCGATTGTCGCGATTGCCGTGCTGGGCTACCTGGCCAGCCGGGCGATCCCGCGCGCCGCGGCGTCCAGCCCCCAGATGCGCCTGGACTGGAATATCTTCAGCCAATCCTGGGCCACCTTGCGCCTGGGTCTGGGGCAGACACCCGCGGTGTCGCGCTCGATTGTCGGCAACTCGTGGTTCTGGTTTGTCGGGGCGATCTACCTCACGCAAATCCCGGCCTACGCCAAAGAGTGGCTGTATGGCGATGAGACCGTGGTGACCCTGATCCTCACGGTGTTCTCGGTCGGTATCGCGTTGGGCTCGATGCTCTGCGAAAAACTCTCCGGGCGTAAGGTGGAAATCGGCCTGGTGCCCTTCGGGTCATTCGGCCTGACGGTGTTTGGCCTGTTGCTGTGGTGGCATTCTGGCGGCTTCCCGCAGAACGTCCAGGCCAACGATTGGCTGGCGGTGTTGGGTTACGGCCAGGCCTGGTGGGTGTTGATCGATATCCTTGGCCTGGGGGTGTTCGGCGGTTTCTATATCGTGCCGCTGTATGCCTTGATCCAGTCGCGTACCGCTGAAAACGAGCGGGCGCGGGTGATCGCTGCCAACAATATTCTCAATGCGCTGTTCATGGTGGTCTCGGCGATTGTCACCATCCTGCTGCTGAGCGTGGCCAAGCTGTCGATCCCCGAGCTGTTCCTGGTGGTGTCGCTGCTTAATATCGCGGTCAACACCTACATCTTCAGGATTGTTCCCGAGTTCACCATGCGCTTCATGATCTGGCTGCTCGGCCACTCCATGTACCGCGTGCAGCATCGCGACCTGCAACACATCCCGGACGAAGGCGCGGCGTTGCTGGTGTGCAACCATGTGTCGTTTGTCGATGCACTGCTGATTGGCGGCGCGGTGCGTCGGCCGATTCGCTTTGTGATGTATTACAAGATCTACCGCCTGCCGGTGCTCAACTTTATCTTCCGCACGGCCGGCACCATTCCGATTGCCGGGCGCCATGAAGACCTGGAGATCTACGAAAAGGCTTTCCAGCGTATCAGCCAATACCTGAAGGACGGCGAGCTGGTGTGCATCTTCCCGGAAGGCAAGTTGACCGGCGACGGTGAGATCAACGAATTCAAGAGTGGCGTGACGCGGATTCTCGAGGAGACGCCGGTACCGGTGATTCCCATGGCGTTGCAGGGGTTGTGGGGGAGCTTTTTCAGCCGCGATCCGAACAAGGGGGTCTTTCACCGGATCTGGTCGCGGGTGACGTTGGTGGCGGGGCCGCCGTTGGCAGTGGAGCAGGCGACGCCACAGGCTTTGCAGGAACAAGTGCTGGCACTGCGTGGCACCACCCGGTAGGAGCCCGGCTTGCCGGCGATGGCGCCCGAAAATCCATCACGGGATTCAAGGGCCTCATCGCCGGCAAAAGCATCAGGCGCTAATCTTGAGCCCGATCAACCCGGCAATAATCAGCGCCACACTGGCCAAGCGAAACAGCGCCATGGACTCCCCAAACAGGATAATCCCGGCAATCACCGTGCCCACTGCACCGACCCCGGTCCAGATCGCATAGGCGGTGCCCAGCGGCAGTTCCTTCATCGCCAGCCCCAGCAGGCCGAGGCTGACGGCCATGGCGGCAATCGTCAGGGCGGTGGGCATTGGTTTGCTGAAGCCGTCGGTGTATTTCAGACCGACGGCCCAGCCAACTTCAAACAACCCGGCGAAAAACAGAATGACCCAGGACATATTGACCTTCCTTTAAGAAGTGGGGTCGTCCCCGGATTAATGCTCGAACGAGTCGCGGGGTCGTCCCCGCGAAGATGGGTAGAGTGCCGAAAAGCCAGCACCCGATCAAGTTTCGGCAAGGGCCTTGCGATCTTCCTTCTCGCTCATCCGGCGGAAATACGTCGACAACAGCGCCCCCGAAATATTGTGCCAGACGCTGAACAGCGCACTGGGCACCGCTGCCAGTGGCGAAAAATGCGCACTGGCCAGTGCGGCGCCCAGCCCCGAGTTCTGCATGCCCACTTCCAGCGCCAACGACTTGCGCTGGGCCAGTGGCAACTTGAACACGCGGCCGGTGAAGTAACCGAGCAAGTAGCCGAAGCTGTTGTGCAGCATCACCACCGCCATGATCAGCAGGCCCGATTCGGCAATCTTCGCCTGGCTTGCCGCGACCACGGCCGCGACGATAATCACGATGCTGACCACCGATACCAGGGGCAGCACATCGACCGCATGGCGCACCCGATCACCCAGCAGGCGTTGCGCCAATACCCCAAGCACGATGGGCAGCAGTACCACTTGCAGGATCGACCAGAACAGCTCCATGAACGACACCGGTAGCCACGCCGAAGCCAGCAGCCAGATCAGCGCCGGGGTGAGCAGCGGGGCGAGGAGGGTGGTGACGGCGGCGATAGCCACCGACAGCGCCAGGTCGCCCCGGGCCAGCCAGGTCATGACGTTGGACGAGGTACCGCTTGGGCAGCAGCCAACCAGGATCACGCCGACGGCGATTTCCGGCGGCAGGTGGAAGGCCTGGCACAGCAACCAGGCCACCCCGGGCATGATCACAAAGTGCGCGACCACACCCAGGGCCACGCGCCACGGATGGCGTGCGACCTCGGCGAAATCTTCAAGTTTGAGGGTCAGGCCCATGCCGAACATCACCAGGCCCAGCAGCGGCACGATGGCGCTTTTCAGGCCGATAAACCAGCTGGGCTGCAGGAACGCGACTACGGCAAAAATCAGCACCCAGTAGGCGAAGGTATTGCCGACGAAGCGGCTCAAGGCGGCGAGTGCGCGCATGGTGATGTCCTTATTATTAGAGTGCTGGAACTGGCAACCCCATCAACCGTAGGAGCTGGCTTGCCAGCGATAGCGGTATGTCAGTCAGTGACTCACTCTGTAACTGATACACCGCCATCGCAGGCAAGCCAGCTCCTACATTGAACGTGCCTGTTTTAGATGCCTTGCGGGGTCTCTTCGCCGCCCAATGCTTCCACCAGTGCCGGCAGGAAGTCGCCGAAGGTCAGCATCATCAGGGTAAAGCTTGCATCCAGTTGGCCCAGGGCCTCGTCGCCGCCGTCCTGTTCGGCCTGGTCTTGCAGCAGGTCCTCGAACTTCAGGCGCTTGACGGTCATTTTGTCGTCGAGCATGAACGACAGCTTGTCCTGCCAGGCCAGGGACAGTTGGGTCACGACCTTGCCGGTGGTCAGGTGCAGCTGGATTTCTTCGCCGGTCAGGTCCTGGCGCTTGCAGCGCACGATGCCACCGTCTTCGTGGGTGTCGCGCAGTTCGCATTCGTCGAGCACGAAGAAGTCAGCGGCCGGCTTCTGGGTGGTGACCCAGTCGGTCATGATTGCGGTTGGCGCGGTTTTCACGGTCAGCGGGCGTACTGGCAGGGTGCCGATCACTTCACGCAGGGTCGACAGCAGGTCTTCGGCGCGCTTGGGGCTGGCCGAGTTGACCAGGATCAGGCCCTGTTTCGGTGCGATGGCAGCAAAGGTCGACGAACGACGGATAAAGGCGCGGGGCAGGAAGGCCTGGATGATTTCATCCTTGATCTGGTCCCGTTCCTTTTTATAGACCTTGCGCATTTGCTCGGCTTCGATCTCTTCGACCTTTTCCTTGACCGCGTCACGCACCACGCTGCCGGGCAGGATACGTTCTTCCTTGCGCGCAGCGATCAGCAGGAAGTCACCGCTGACGTGCACCAGGGGCGCGTCTTCACCTTTACCAAAAGGCGCGACGAAACCGTAAGTGGTCAACTCCTGGCTTGCACAAGGGCGCGCCGGTTTGGTGGCCATTGCAGCTTCCAACGCCTCGGCATCAACAGGCAGATCTTGGGTCAGGCGATAGATAAGCAGGTTCTTGAACCACATGGGGTGAGTCTCTCCTTTATACAAAGTGGGGCATTATTCTCTTGATAGGGCCTGAGGCCAACCCTGCCTAAGCCATTGGAAGGGCTGAAAAAAAAGATTTAAGAAAGTGCTTGCCAGACTTATGGTCGCTCCGTAGAATGCGCGCCACACCGAAACGAAGGGTGATTAGCTCAGCTGGGAGAGCATCTGCCTTACAAGCAGAGGGTCGGCGGTTCGATCCCGTCATCACCCACCATTCGCTTCATGTGTTACGCGCAGCGGTAGTTCAGTCGGTTAGAATACCGGCCTGTCACGCCGGGGGTCGCGGGTTCGAGTCCCGTCCGCTGCGCCATATTCGGTAACCTGGAACACTGAACGCCAGGTCACCACAGAAAGCCCGCTCATCGAGCGGGCTTTTTGCTGTCTGGGGTTTGCGAAAATCCCCGCTCATAAAAACGCCCCCGATCATTTCCGATGACCGGGGGCGTTTTTTATGGGGCGCTTAGAAATCCCAGCGCGTAGTGACCATGAAGTTACGTGGTTCACCGTAGGCTGCGGAGTTATAGAAGCCGATGTTGGTGTAGTAGGACTTGTCGAAGATGTTGTTGACGTTCAGTGTCGCCGACAGATTTTTGGTGACCTGGTAACGGGTCATCAGGTCCACCAGCCAGTAGGCTTGCTGGGAAAACTCCTCATACCCGTTATGCGGGGTGTTGTAGATATCCTGCCAACCCACGCTCTGCCAGCGCACGCCGCCGCCGACGGTCAACTTGTCGAGGTCGCCCTTGAGCTTGTAGGTGGTGTACAGCTTGACCTGGTCTTCAGGCTCGAACGTGGAGATCTTCACGTCCTTGTCATCGCGCACGATCTTGTGGGTGTAGCCGGCCTGGAGCTGCCAGCCGGGGGCGATCTCGCCGGACATCTCCACTTCGTAGCCCTTGGTCACGGCCTTGCTGCTCTTATAGGCATAGTTGGATGGGATCGGCGTCTGATTGTTGTAGGCGTCATCCGACAGCGCGCGATTGGACTCATGGATTTCAAAGTACGCCGCGCTGGCGTTCACCCGGCCATCGAGGAAGTCGGCTTTCACGCCCAATTCCCAGTTCTGGCCTTCATCCGGCTCAAGCAGCTTGTTATCCCGGTCGCGGTTGTAGTTTTCCTGGGGCATGAAGATATCGGTGTAGCTGGCGTACACCGAGTAGGTGTCGTTCAAGTCATACACAGCGCCGACATACGGCACGAATCGCCCGGACTCGCGATAGTTGGGGTTATAGCCGGTGACCTGGTAGTTGACCACTCGCCCACCCAGCAACAGCTTGAGGTCATCGGCCAGGTTCAGACGAGTGGTCACATAGGCGCCAGTCTGGCGCACGGTGTCGTCGGTCAGGGATTGGGCATTGCCCCAGTCCGGAATAGCGGCGTGGCCGTGCCAGTTATTGAAGTCGACGATGTTTGGGCTGAGGTTCCAATAGCCTTTGCCTTTCCATTCGGACGCGCTGATGGAACCGCCCAGCACCAGTTCATGCTCGCGCCCGCCCAGGCTGAACGGGCCACTCACGTACAGGTCGGCGGAATCGCTGACCGTTTCCCCGGTGTATTTGCCTGAGGTGAGTTGTGCGGTGCCGTCCGGCTGCGGCTGGTCGCCCTGGATCGAACCCATCAGCGCGTGGTAACCGTTGATCTTGTGGTCCAGTTGCAACTTGGTCACCCAGCCGTTGCCCAGGTCATGCTCGAGCATGGCGAACACGGTGCGGGTGTATTGCTCCCAACTGCTCCAGTCGGCGGCGTTGTTGAACGAGCGCTTGACCTTGTTGCGCTCGCCCTTGGAGTTGATCAGCGGGAAGCTGCCTGACCAGGAAGAGCCCTTGGGCAACGTATCCTGGTAATCGCCGCCGACGGTCAGCAGGGTGTCCGGCGACAGGTCGAATTCCATGATGCCGTAGTACGTCGGGCTCTTGCGCGAGTAGTGGTCCATGAACGATTGCTTGTCCTGGTAGGCCGCGACCGCCCGGCCACGCACATTACCGCTCTCGGTCAGCGGGCCGCTGACGTCCAGTTCGCTGCGGTAGTTGTCCCAGGAACCGGCGCCGAGGGTGGCATGCCCCTTGAAATCGGCGGTGGGCTTCTTGCGCACCAGGTTGATCGTCGCGCCCAGGGAGCCGGCGCCGGTGAGCAGGCCGGTGGCGCCCTTGAGCACTTCGACGCGGTCGTAGATCGCCATGTCGCTCAGGGTATTGCCCGCCGAATAGGCAACGTTGCGCGCCGTCGAAGGAATGCCGTCGTACTGGAAGTTATTGATCGAAAAACCACGGGCGTAGTAGTTGCTGCGCTCGCTGTCGAAGGCCGACACGGTGATGCCCGGGGTATGGCGCATCACATCGTCGACGTTGTTCAGGCCGAAGTCGTCCATGTGCTGGCGCGTAACGACGCTGACGGACTGCGGGGTTTCCTTGGGCGTCAGCACCAGGCGCGTGGCGGTGGCGATGCTGCCGGGGGTGTAGGACCCACTGTCTTCGGTGACGTTACCCAGCTGGTTGCCGGTGACCTGGGTCGGGCCCAGTTCCATGCTGCCGTTGCTGGCAGTCGGCGCGGGTTGCAGCGCATACACCTGGTCGCCCTTTACCGCGACGTAGCCGCTGCCCTGCAGCAGCCGGTCGAAACCGTCCTGGATCCCGTAGCTGCCTTGCAGGCCCGGGCCATCGAGGCCTTGCAGCTCGCGGGACTGGAACACAATCGCCACGCCGGCCTGCTGGGCAAAGCGGTTGAGCGAGCTGCCCAGGGGCCCGGCAGGAATGTTGTACGCCTGGGCGGCGGTGCTGGCCGTATCCGCCTGGGCCAGGTTGATGTGCAGGGCGCCAACGGTGGCGGCGAGCACGGCCAGGGAAAACGGTGCACTTCTCAGCAGGCCAAAGCGCCCACGCGGGTAGGAAGGGGTGTGCATGGTGAAGGCAATCCTTTAGGTGTCGAATTACCTTGCTTGACGGGCAACTGCACAAAAACCGGAAGCAAATGCGAATAATTATTTATTGGCGGTGTTGGCCGGGTTCACCACGACCAGCCAGGGGGTATAGGTTTGCACGGTTATCGGCAGGGTTTGCGCCAGCAGTTGCAGGGCGTGGTCGCTGTCATCCAGGGGGATCACGGCCGACACGCGCAGGCTTTGCAGGGCGGCGCGATCAAACTGCAGGCGGCCGGACCGATGCCGGGAGATTTCATCCAGCACCTCGGGCAATGGCCGGTTTTCCACCACCAGTTGATGGCGGCGCCAGGCTTCGTTGATGCTGGACGGGTCGATGCTGCCGGTCAGGCGTACGCTGTCGGCATTGATCAGGGCCTGGGAGCCGGCGGCGACTTCCAGGGTCTGCCGGGCATCGGCGCTGTGGGCGGCCACGCGGGATTCGAGCATGCTCAGCACGGTGCTGTCGCCCTCGCGCTTGACCACAAACCGCGTGCCCAGTGCGCGCATGCTGCCTTGGGCGGTCTGCACGATAAACGGCCGCGCCTGATCGTGGGCTACCTCCACCAGGATCTCGCCTTGCAGCAGTTCGATGCGCCGCTGCGTGGCGTCGAAATGCAGGTTGGCCGCGCTGATGCCATTGAGGCTCAGTGCCGAGCCGTCCGCCAGGCGCAGGGTCTGCCACTGGCCGGGGCCGTTGCGCACATCGGCCATCCAGCGCTGCGGATACGGGCTGACCAACAGCGCCGCCGCAGGCACTGCCAGGCTGCACACCAGCAACAGGGTGCGCACGGTGCGTTTGCTGCGGCGCGATTGCTGGGTGGCGAACGCCGCATTCAGCGCCGCCCGTGCCGGTGCCTTTTTCCCGCGCAGGGCCTGCATCCGCGAAATCACCGCCTCCATGCGTGCGGCAGCGGCGGCGTAGTGCGGGCCTTGTTGCTTCCAGCACTCGAACGCCAGGCGCTGCGCTTCGCTCAGCTCACCTTCATGCAGGCGCAGCATCCACTCGGCGGCTTGTTCTTCGATCTGTTGGCGGGCGTCGGGCATGGGTGGCTCAGGTGTCCATACTGTGGCCGCAATGCACCAGGGCCAGGATCAGGTATTTGCGCACGGTGCGTTCCGAGAGCTTGAGTTGCCGGGCGATCTGCTGCTGAGTCAGTTCTTCGAGGTAATACAGCACAAACGCCTGGCGCGAATACTCATGCATGCCTTCAAGGATAAACGCGATCTGTTCCAGGGCTTCCAGGGTGGTGTGGATCTGCTCCGGTGACTGGAACCCTTCGAGCGCGTCCACCGTCAGGGCCAACTCTTGCAGATAGGCTTGCTCAATCTGTTTGCGCCGGGCCTGGTCGATAATCAGCCGCCGCGCGGTAGTGCTCAAGTAGGCCCGGGGTTCGCGGATCGTCGCCACCGATTCACGGGTATTGAGGATACGTGCGAACGTGTCCTGTGCCAGGTCGGCGGCATTCTGCCGGCAGCCCAGCTTGCGCCGCAGCCAGGTGAGCAGCCAGCCATGATGCTCGCTGTAGAGCTGGGTAATTTCCCGTTGGAATGGCGGTTCACCCACAGACATAGGCGTGGCTCAGGTGTTATTGAGAATGGTTTCTAATTGTGGCCTCGGGGCAGGGTAAACGCAATAGACTCGCGTTTACCCGCTAAAAGCGCAGGTTTGCGGGCTGTTGGCTGCCGGCGAAAAGATATTTCAAATAAATTGCATTTAAATCAACACATTGCGGATTTTTCGTATATGATGCGCCCCGCACCGAACGTAAAGGGTGATTAGCTCAGCTGGGAGAGCATCTGCCTTACAAGCAGAGGGTCGGCGGTTCGATCCCGTCATCACCCACCATTACGTCCAATGCTACGCGCAGCGGTAGTTCAGTCGGTTAGAATACCGGCCTGTCACGCCGGGGGTCGCGGGTTCGAGTCCCGTCCGCTGCGCCATATTTGGTTACCTGGAATGCTGAACGCCAGGTCACCCCACAAAGCCCGCTCAATGAGCGGGCTTTTTTGTGCCCGGGATTTGCGGTTCTACAACCCCACCAACCGGTAGCCCACCTGCAGTTCGGTAATGAAGTACTGCGGCTGTGCCGGATCCACCTCCAGCTTTTGCCGCAGATGCGCCATATGCACCCGCAGATAGTGAGCGCGGTCGACGTAATCCAGGCCCCACACTTCCAGCAGCAGTTGCCGGTGCGTCAGTACGCGGTTCTGGCCGCGAACCATGGCGCAGAGCAGGCGGTACTCGATGGGCGTCAAGTGCACCGGTTGGCCTGAGCGCCACACTTGGTGGGTCGCCAGGTCCACTGCAATCTCGCCAAACGCCACCTTGCTGGTGGCCACCACCGTGCCGGTGTGCCCGTGCCGGCGCAGTTGGGCGCGGATACGCGCGAGCAACTCGGGCACGCTAAACGGCTTGGTCAGGTAGTCATCGGCGCCCGCGTCCAGGGCGGCGACTTTTTCTTCTTCACGGTCACGCGCCGACAGCACCAGGATCGGCACCGCCAGCCAGCCGCGCAGTTCGCTGATCAGTTGCTTGCCATCGCTGTCCGGCAAGCCAAGGTCGACAATCACCAGGTCCGGCTGACGGCTGGCGGCATGAATCAGCCCACGTTTGACGCTGTCGGCCTCGAACACCTGAAAGCCTTCGTCTTGCAGGGCAATGCGCACAAAGCGGCGGATATTGGCCTCGTCTTCAACAATCAGGATGCGTGCAGTGCTCATAAGGGTTCCATGGCAGGCGGGGTGCCTGCGGGTAGCGTGATGGTGAAATGCATGCCGCCCGTGCGGCCGGGGTTGGCCTGGATGCGCCCGCCGTGGGCCTCGATGATGCGCTTGACCAGCGCCAGGCCCAGGCCGATGCCGGCCACCGACGATTCCTGCTGGCCGCGCGTGAAGGGCTCGAACAGATTGGCCGGTGCGCGACCGGGGCCGGTGTCGCTGACCTCAAGCACAATCTGCTCGCCGGCCTGGCTGGCGGCCACGCTGATGGTGGTGCCCGGCGGGGTGTACTTGGCGGCGTTGTCCAGCAGGTTGACCAGCACCCGCTCGATCAGCAGCCCATCGACTTCCACCAGCGGCAACTGTGCGTCGAGCGTGGTGTGTACGCGGTGGTGCGCCAGTGGTTCGCGCAATTGGCGCAGGGCGCTGCCGACGATTTCTTCCAGGGAGTGCCATTGGCGGTTCAGGCGCACACCGCGTTCTTGCAGGCGCGCCATGTCCAACAGGTTTTCGATCAGGCGCTGCATGGATGTGGCCTGTTCGTGGATGCCATGCAGCAGCTCGTTCAGTGGCCCCGACGGGGCGTGGGGCAGGGCGGTCTCGGCGGCGCCGATCAGGGTGGTCAGCGGCGTGCGCAGGTCATGGGAGATTGCCGCGAGCAGGGTGTTGCGCATTTTCTCGCCTTCCATCTGCACCAAGGTGCTTTGCGCCACTTCAACGAAATGCACGCGCTCCAGGGCAATCGCCAGTTGGCTCATGCAGGCTTCCAGCAGGCGGCGTTCTTGCGGGTCGTTCAAGCGATCGCGTTGGGCCAGTTCCAGCACCAGCACGCCGCGCACGCGCATCGGCGCCTTGAGTGGCCAGTAACAGCCCTTGGCCGCCGACAAAGTGTCGGTGCCGTGGCCAGCGGGGTGGCCGTGGTCGTATGCCCATTGCGCGATGCTGTCGTCGATCGGCAGCCCAGCGGCGCTCACGCTGTGGACGCCATCGGCGGCGTCGGGCAGGGCCAGGCCGACTCGTGCTTCGAAGACGCCACTGAAGGTGCGCAGCGCGACTTCACTGATTTGCTCCACCGTCAGCGCCGCCGACAGGTCGCGGGCCAGGCGCGCCAGGGAGGTCGCGCGGCGTTCCCGTGCGGCGGCGGTGCGCGCTTCGTGGCGCAGGCGCGCGGTGAGTTGGCCGGTGATCAGGGCGATGCCGAGCATCAAGGCAAAGGTGAAGAAGTACTGGGTGTCGTTGACCGTGAATGAGTAGCGTGGCTGGACGAAAAAGAAGTCAAAACACAGCACCGCGAGCATCGCGGCCCACACGCCGGGGCCGCGTCCAAAGCGCAGCGCTACCAGCACCACCGTGAGCAAAAACAGCATGACCACGTTGGCCAGGTCGAACACTTGCAACAGCAGTGCGGCCACGGCGCTGGCGGCGAAACAGGCCAGGCTGGCCCAGAGATAGGCCAATCGCGTACCGGGCAATGTTGCTGTTTTTTCGGGCACGGCAGGCGTGCCCGGCAGCAGGCCGTGGGCCATCACGATCTGGTCGATTTGCGGGTGGTGGCGGCTGATCCGATCGCTGACCGACTGATGCCAGAACTGCCACCGGCGGCGCGGATGATGGCCGAGTACCAGGCGATTGGCGTTGTGCTCACGGGCACAGGCCACCAGCGCTTCGGCGACGTCCATGCCCGGCAGCGTGGCGGTATCGGCGCCGAACTCTTCGGCCAGGGCCAGGGTTTTCATCGCGCTCGAGTAGCGCCTGGCGCCGCGCGCCTGGGCCGAGGCCACGTGCACGACAATCCAGTCGGCCTCCAGTTTTTGCGCCAGGCGCGCCGCTTCACGCACCAGGCGTTCATCGCCGGCATCCCCGGCCACGCCGACCAACAGCCGTTCGCGGGCCGGCCACAGGGTCTTGATCGACTGTTCGCGGCGGTACACGCGCATCTGCGTGTCGACCCGGTCGGCCGTGCGCCGCAGGGCCAGCTCGCGCAGCGCCAACAGGTTGCCCTTGCGGAAAAAATGCTCAGACGCGCGTGCCGCCGCCGGGCCCAGGTACACCTTGCCGTCCTTGAGGCGTTGCAGCAGATCGTCGGGCGGCAGGTCGATCACCACCACTTCGTGGGCGTTATCGAACACATGGTCGGGCACCGTTTCACGCACACGTATGCCGATGATCCCGCTGACCAGGTCATTCAGGCTTTCCAGGTGCTGCACATTGAGGGTGGTCCACACGTCGATGCCGGCGCTGAGCAGTTCTTCCACGTCTTGCCAGCGTTTGGGGTGGCGTGAGCCGGGCACGTTGCTGTGGGCCAGTTCGTCCACCAGTAACACGCCAGGATGGCGCAAGAGGGCGGCGTCGAGGTCAAATTCGCTGAGGGCGAATTCACGGTGCAGGTGCTGGGCGCGAGGCAGTTGTTCGAGGCCGTGGAGCAGCTCGGCGGTGTCCTGGCGGCCGTGGGTTTCCACCACGCCGGCCAGTACGTCACGGCCACGGCCAGTTTCGCGGCGCGCCGCTTCGAGCATCGCACAGGTCTTGCCGACCCCGGCGTTGGAGCCAAAGTAGATACGCAATTTGCCGCGCAAGGCGGCCTGTTCTTCTTGTTGGACCCGAGCGAGCAGGGCGTCGGGGTCGGGGCGTGCGTTGTTTAAGGCGGGCATGTCATTCCTGGTCAATGCGGTTCAAGTGTGGGAGCGGGCTTGCCTTAATGGCAGTCAGTTAAGCGCAGATCCCCTGTGGGAGCGGGCTTGCTCGCGAAAGCAGTGGGTCAGTCAACATCAATGTCTGCTGGGCCGACGTCTTCGCGGCGATGCGGCGATCCGACAAGCCCGCTCCCACATTTGATCTTCACTGCTTTGAGCATTGCGTTCGCTTAACTGATTGGCATTAGGGCAAGCCCGCTCCCACATGGGGGTGAGTCGTTACACCAAGCCCACTGCGGTCAAGAGCATGTCGATCAGCTTGATCCCGGCAAACGGCACCAACACCCCGCCCAGGCCATAGACCAGCAGGTTGCGGTTGAGCAGCGCCGCCGCACCGATTGCGCGGTAAGTCACGCCGCGCAGGGCCAGGGGAATCAGCGCGACGATGATCAGCGCGTTGAAAATCACCGCGCTGAGAATCGCCGAGTTGGGGCTGCTCAGCTGCATCACGTTCAACGCGCCGAGCTGGGGATAGGTCGCGACAAACGCCGCCGGGATGATTGCAAAGTACTTCGCCACGTCATTCGCCACGCTGAAGGTGGTGAGGGCGCCGCGGGTCATCAGCATCTGTTTACCCACCTCGACCACTTCGATCAGCTTGGTCGGGTTGCTGTCGAGGTCGACCATGTTGCCGGCCTCCTTGGCAGCCTGGGTGCCGCTGTTCATCGCCACCGCCACGTCAGCCTGGGCCAGCGCCGGCGCGTCGTTGGTGCCATCGCCGGTCATGGCCACGAGCTTGCCCTTGGCCTGGTAGTCGCGGATCAATTGCAGCTTGTCTTCCGGGCGGGCTTCGGCGAGGAAGTCATCCACCCCGGCCTCCACCGCAATGGCGGCGGCGGTCAGGCGGTTGTCGCCGGTGATCATCACGGTCTTGATGCCCATGCGCCGCAGCTCGGCAAAGCGCTCCTTGATGCCGCTCTTGACCACGTCCTTGAGCTCCACCACACCTAGCGCCGTGGCGCCGTCGCTGACCACCAGCGGGGTGCTGCCGCGCCGCGAGACTTCATCGACCCTGGCCTGCAAGGCTGACGGAAAACTGCCGCCCAAGGCTTCGATATGGCTGCGGATCGCGTCGGCTGCGCCCTTGCGAATCGCCCGGCCTGCGGGCAGGTCGACGCCGCTCATGCGGGTTTGCGCGGTGAAGTGCACAAAGCTTGCACCCAGTTGGTTGATGTCCCGCGCGCGGATGTCGAACTTCTGCTTGGCCAGCACCACGATACTGCGGCCTTCCGGAGTTTCGTCGGCCAGGGAGGCCAATTGCGCGGCATCCGCCAAGTCCGCTTCCTGGATGCCCGGCGCCGGCAAAAAGCTGCTGGCCTGGCGATTGCCCAGGGTGATGGTGCCGGTTTTGTCCAGCAGCAACACGTCGACGTCACCCGCCGCCTCGACCGCCCGCCCGGAGGTGGCGATGACATTGGCTGACATCATCCGGCTCATGCCCGCCACGCCGATGGCCGAGAGCAGGCCGCCGATGGTGGTGGGGATCAGGCACACCAGCAACGCCACCAGCACCGTGGCGCTGACCACGCTGCCGCTGCCGCTCATGGCCACGGCGAAGATCGAGTAAGGGCTCAGCGTGGCGATCACCAGCAGGAACAACAGCGTCAGGCCCACCAGCAGGATGGTCAGGGCCACTTCGTTCGGGGTTTTCTGGCGCTTGGCCGATTCGACCATCGAGATCATGCGGTCCAGGAACGACTCGCCGGGGTTGACGCTGATGCGCACCACCAGCCAGTCCGACAGCACGCGCGTGCCGCCGGTGACCGAGGAAAAATCGCCGCCGGACTCGCGAATTACCGGCGCCGATTCGCCGGTGATCGCGCTTTCATCCACCGACGCCACGCCCTCGATCACGATGCCATCGAGCGGCACCAGGTCGCCGGCTTCGATCAGCACCACCTGGTCCTTGCGCAGCAGCGACGCTTCGGTCGGCAGCCACGCTGCGCCGTGCTTGGGCTGTTGCAGCAACTTGGCCAATGTCTGGCGTTTCATCCCGCGCAGGCTGGCGGCCTGGGCGCGGCTGCGGCCCTCGGCCAGGGCTTCGGCGAAGTTGGCGAACAGTACGGTGAACCACAGCCACAAGGTGATGCTGAGGATAAAACCGCTGGGCGCTTCACCCTGGCCGCCCAGGGACTGGAACCACAGCAGGGTGGTGAGGATGCTGCCCAGGTAGACCACGAACATCACCGGGTTTTTCCATTGCGCCTGGGGGAGCAGTTTCTTCAGCGCATCCCCACACGCGGTGAGCACGATGGCGCGATCAAACAGAGGTAAACGAGCATTTTTCATGAGGGCAATCTCTTACTCACTGGTCGCAATAGGCGGCGATGGCTGGCGGGCATCCAGCGCAAGGTTGAGTTGCAGCACATTGACCCGTGGCTCGCCGAGCAGGCCGAGGGTGCGTGCGCTGGTGTGCTGGCTGACCAGTTGCAGCAGTTCGGCTTCGGGGATCTGCCGCAGGCGCGCGACCCGTGGCAGTTGCAGGCGCGCATTGGCCACCGAGATATGCGGGTCGAGGCCCGAGGCGGAAGCGGTGACCGCGTCCACCGGCACCTGGGCGTCGGCGGGCAGGCCGTTGGCCAGGCGATAGGCCTGCACGCGGGCGGCCACCTGGTCCACCAGTTTCTGGCTGGTCGGCCCCAGGTTGCTGGCGCCGCTGGAACCGGCGTTATACGGCTGCGAGACGCTTTTGCCTGGGTCTTGCGGGTCGGCGCCCAGGGTCATGCTCGGGCGGCCATGGAAGTATTGCGCCCGGGTGAAGTGCTGGCCGATCAGGGTCGAGCCCATGACCAGGCCATCGCGTTCAATCAGCGAGCCGCGGGCCTGGAACGGGAACATCAGCTGTGCGGCCACGGTGGTGAACGCCGGGTAGGCGAGCCCCGTCAACAGCATGAAAAACACCGCCGAAACCAGCACCGGGCGCAACAGCCCCTTGAATATCGATTGGGTTGTCATCTACGTGTCCTCAGTTGTACGTCTGGCCGGACAGCAACTGCAGTTGCTCCACCAGCGGGCCGAGCGCGAGCGCCGGCAAAAAGGTCAGGCCGCCGACCACCAGCACCACGAACACCACCAGCAGCATGAACAGCGGGGTCGCGGTGGGAATGGTCCCGGCACCGGCCGGCACGGTTTTTTTCATCGCCAGGGAACCGGCCACGGCCAGCATCGGCAGCATGGTGAAGAAGCGCCCGATCAACATCGCCAGGCCAATGGTGGTGTTGAAAAACGGCGTGTTGGCGTTCAAGCCGGCAAAGGCCGAGCCGTTGTTGGCGGTGCCGGAGGTGTAGGCGTACAACACCTCGCTGAACCCATGGGGGCCGTTGTTGTTGAGGCTGGCCATGGTGTCGGGCCACAGGGCGGCGAGGGCGGTAAAACCGAGGATGCTGATGGGGTGCGCGAGCACCGAGAGCATCACCAGCTTGATCTCCCGCGCCTCGATTTTCTTGCCGAGGAACTCCGGGCTGCGGCCGATCATCATGCCCACCAGGAACACCGTCAGCAGGGCGTACTGGATCAGGTTGATAAAGCCCACGCCGTCGCCGCCGAACACGCAGTTGAGCATCATCTGCGCCAGGGGCACGAAGCCGCCCATGGGGGTCAGCGAGTCGTGCATGGTGTTGACTGAACCGGTGGTCGCCGCCGTGGTGGTGGCAATGAACAGGCTGCTGTCGGCGATGCCGAAGCGCAGCTCCTTGCCTTCCATGTTGCCGCCGCTGTGCTCCTGCGACAGGGTCTGGTTGGCGCCGGCCTGGGTCAGCAGCGGGTTGCCGCTTTGCTCGGCGCCGTAGACCAGGGCGAGGAAGCCGATGAACATCACCAGGAAGGTGCCGAAAAACACCCAGCCCTGGCGACGTTGCATCAGCATGCTGCCGAAGGTGTAGGTCAGTGCCGAGGGGATCAGCAACATGCTGAGGATATGCAGGATGTTGGTCAGCGGCGTCGGGTTTTCGAACGGGTGCGCGGCGTTCATGCTGAAGAACCCGCCGCCGTTGGTGCCGATGTGCTTGATCGATTCAAAGCTGGCCACCGCACCGACAATCAACTGTTGCTGCGCCCCTTCCAGGGTGGTGACCAGGGCCTGGGAGGCGAAGGTCTGCGGCATGCCCTGCCAGACGTACACCAGCGCCATGCCCACGCACAGCGGCAGCATCACGCGGTACAGCGTGCGGGTGAAGTCGACCCAGAAGTTACCGAGATCGCCCGAACTGGAACGGCTCAAGCCGCGAATGAAACCGGCCGCCGCGACCACGCCGGAGGTGGCGCCGACGCACATCAGAAAGGTGATGACCGCCATCTGGCTGAAGTTCGACAGGCTGGTCTCGCCCGAGTACGCCTGCCAGTTGGTATTGGTAATAAAGGACGCGGCGGTGTTGAACGCCAGGTCCGGCGATTGCGCGGCGAGCCCCAGCGGGTTGATCGGCATGACCGCCTGCAGGCGCAGGACCAGGTAGCCCAGCAGCATCATTGCCGCGTTCGACAACAACAGCGCCGTACCGAAGCGGGCCCAGCCCATGGTTTCTTGTGGGTCGATGCCCAGCAGGCGATAGGTATAACGTTCCGGCAAGGCATGGTGGGTCCCGGTGAAGACCCGGGTCAGCCATTTACCCATCAGTACGGCGAGCCCCGTCATTACCCCCAGGACCAGCGTAAATTCCAGCAGCGTGCTTAACATGTCGTGGCTCCGTTCAAATCTTGCCCATGGCGACAATGGCCATGGCAGTCGCAACAAAAAACACCAGGGAAAGGCTGATAAACATCAGGTCGTACATGGCCAGCTCCCTAGAATTTTTCTGCGCGAATAAGGGCGTAGCCCAAGTAAACGAACAGCCCCACGGCACATAAGCCGCTGGCGATATAAATGAACGTGAGTGTGAGCACGGTGTAACTCCCCTGATTGAATAAGCCGCAACTGCGGACGCGGGGAGGTTAATCTTTGGGGTATCAAGTTCGGGCACTGATTAGCGTTAGCGGTATTAAGACGGTATATAGAAAAAGCTCGGCCGGGCGCACGAAAAAAAGGGATCGCCCGCCGCCCGGGTATCCCTTTAAACACTGGGGTGCTGCTGATGCTAACGACCCGCTTATTTGGTTTTGTTTTTCTTCTCGCTGCGGGTAGCGAGGTGTTCGAAGCAAAACGCGGCAGTGCCGAAGAGCGCAATCATTGACAGGACGAGCATGCCTAAAGTTGAACTTTCCACGATGACTTCCTACGGGTGTTTGGGTAGGAAGTGACGGTAGGGCGTTTGCACTTGGTTACTCAATAGCGGCGACGTAAACGTTATGGCGAATGGGCGAACTATATGAACTCTTTACGCGGTGGTGGTCTCGACGATCCCGGTTGTTCCCCGGATTGGCTATGACCTGGCGGAATACCCCCATACCCATTGGTCGATTGCACCGCAGCCGGCACCCACGCTTATCTATAGCCACGCGAAGACTTCAAGGCGGCACAGTGCCCGCTTCTAACAATGGCCTGCAAAGGCAATAAAAATAGTCTGTCTGGGGAAGCGCACGAGATGAAATACCCATTGCGTCCTTTGGTCTTCTGGCCAACTTTTCTGATTCTGTTGGCGGCGGTAATCGCCAGCTACGTCGACCTCACCGCATTCCTTGCCGTGAGCAAACAGCTCAACACCGTGATCCTGCAAAACTTCTCCTGGCTGTTCAGTGCCGGCTCTTTCGCCATGGTGGTGCTCACGGCCATTGTGTATTTTTCGCCCCTGGGCAACGTGCGTATCGGCGGGGAGGGTGCTACGCCGCTGTTGAGCAAATGGCGCTGGTTCATGGTCGCGCTGTGTACCACCCTGGCGGTGGGCGTGCTGTTCTGGACCACGGCCGAGCCGCTCTACCACCTGTACTCGCCACCCTCCAGCCTGCCGATCGAGGCGGGCAGCGCGGCGGCCAAGAGCTTTGCCCTGTCGACGATGTTCCTGCACTGGACCCTCACGCCCTACGCGATTTACCTGGTGCCCTCCCTGGTCTTTGCCCTGGTGTTCTACAACCTGCGCAGCAACTTCTCGATTGGCGCCATGTTGCAACCCTTGCTCGGCGCCCGGCGGGTCAAGCGGTATGCCGGGTTGATCGACACCCTGGCGATGTTCGCCCTGGTGGCGGGCATGGCGTCGTCCCTGGGCACCGGCGCACTGACCCTGTCCGGCGGCCTGAGCCAGTACATTGGCGGCGAGACCACGCCCTTGCGCCTGGCCCTGATCATCGCGGTGATCGTGTTCACCTTTGTCGCCTCGGCCGCCAGTGGCTTGCAGCGCGGCATCGTCATGCTGTCGTCGTTCAACACCTGGATCATGTTGGCCCTGGGCGCGTTTGTATGGTTGTGCGGACCAACCCTGTACATCTTCAGCCTGGGCGTCGAGTCCCTGGGGGTCTACCTCGACACCTTCTTCAGCCGCAGCCTGTCCACCGGCGCCGCCAGTGGCGACAGCTGGCCGCAGAGCTGGACGGTGTTCTACTGGTCGGTATGGTTCGCCTGGGCGCCGGTGAGTGCGTTGTTCCTCGGCAAGATCGGCCGGGGCTACCGGGTGCGCGAATTTATCCAGATCAACATGCTGTACCCGGCGCTGTTTACCGCGTTGTGGATTTGCATCTTCTCCGGCAGCAGCCTGTATTTCGATGCCCTGGGCGATGGCAGCTTGAACCGCGTGCTCAACGAGCAAGGCGTGGAGCATGTGCTGTACCAGATGTTCCAGCAGTTGCCGGCCAGCGGCCTGATGATCGCGTTTTTGCTGTTTGTCGCGTTTATCTCGTTCGTCACCGCCGCCGACTCCAGTACCGACGTGATCGCCAACCTGTGCAGCAAGGGCGTCACCGCCGATTCGGACCTGGATGGCAACCCGCTGCTGAAGATTGTCTGGGGCGTGATCATCGGCACGGTGTCCTGGGTCATGGTGGCCTTTGTCGGCATCGACGGGGTGAAGATGCTCTCCAACCTCGGCGGCCTGCCGGGAATGATTCTGGTGCTGCTGGCCAGCACGTCGTTGCTCTACTGGTTGAAAAACCCCGCGCTGCTGGACGTCAAGATCCCCGCGGTCCATGTCGAACCTGGCCTGCGTGGTGCCAGCCCGGTGGCGGATTTTGCCCGCTGACCTGCCTCTTTGTTGTTGGAGTTACCCATGGAAATCGTCACCGAATTTGCCTACAAGGTTCGCGAGATCGAGCACTGCCTGATCCCCATGAGCGATGGCACACAACTGGCAGCGCGTATCTGGCTGCCTGACGCCGCCGGCGCGCAGGCCTTCCCGGCGATCCTCGAATACCTGCCCTATCGCAAGCGCGATGGCACGGCGGTGCGCGATGCCCTGACCCACGCATGGATGGCGGGGCAGGGCTATGCCTGCGTGCGGGTCGATATGCGCGGCAATGGCGAATCCCAAGGCTTGATGGCCGATGAGTACCTGTTGCAGGAGCAGGACGACGCCCTCGAAGTGATCGACTGGCTGTGCCAGCAGCCCTGGTGCGACGGCAACTTGGGGATGATGGGCATCTCCTGGGGCGGCTTCAACAGCCTGCAAGTCGCTGCGCGCCAGCCCGGAGCATTGAAGGCGATCATCACCCTGTGCTCCACCGATGACCGCTTTGCCGATGACATCCATTACAAGGGCGGCAACCTGCTGCTGGAGAACTTCGGCTGGGCCGCGACCATGCTCAACTTCAGCGCGGCAGTGCCCGACCCGCTGCTGGTTGGCGATGCCTGGAAAACCCTGTGGCAGCAACGCCTCGACGCCATGCCGCTGCTGGCCGAGACCTGGCTGCAACACCAGACCCGCGATGCCTACTGGCGTCACGGCTCGGTCTGCGAGGACTACTCGGCGATCAAGGCGGCGGTGTACGCCGTCGGCGGTTGGGGCGATGCCTACAAGAATGCGGTGCCACGCCTGATGGAAAACCTGCCGGGGCCGAAAAAAGCCGTGATCGGCCCGTGGATTCACAAGTACCCGCATTTCGCCGTGCCCAACCCGGCCATTGGCTTCCTGCAGGAGGCCAAACGCTGGTGGGACCACTGGCTTAAAGGTATCGACAATCGGGTGATGGACGACGCGGCCTGCACCTTTTACCTACAGGATGTGTTGGCGCCCAAGGGCAGTTATGCCGAACGCCCAGGCATCTGGGTGCAGACCTCGGGCTGGCCCGATCCCCAGGTGCAATGGACCGACTACAGCCTGACCGACCATGGCCTGCGCCCGGGCCAGCAGGCGCTGGGCGGCCCGCGCAGTATCTGTTCGCCACTGACCACCGGCCTGCACCAGGGCGAGTACTGCGCCATCTGGTTTGGCCCCGACGGCCCCACCGATCAGCGCCGCGACGATGCGCAGTCTTTGTGCTTCGACTCTCAGCCACTGGCCGAACCCCTGGCGCTGCTGGGGGATGTGCGCTTGCAACTGCGCCTGGCCAGCGATACCTCTTGCGGGCAACTGGTGGCGCGCCTGAATGCGGTGGCGCCCGACGGGCAAGTCACGCAGATCACCTACGGCGTGCTCAACCTTGCCTTACGTGAAGACTTCTCCCGTCTGACGCCACCTGTGCCAGGCGAACCGCTGGATGTGCAACTGAGCCTGGATCATGTCGGCACGCGGGTGCCGGCCGGCTACCGCCTGCGCCTGGCCCTGAGCACCGCGAGCTTCCCGCTACTGTGGCCCAGCCGCGAACTGACCACCCTGACCGTGCTGCCCGCCGTGCAACGTGTGCAATTGCCGATTTTCAGCGGCGCGGCCGTGCCATGCCCGTTCGAGGCCCCGCAAGCGGCTACTCCGGCGGCGCTGGAGGTGCTGCGGGCGGCTGCGCCGAAACGTACCTTGATCGAGGACGTAGGCAGTGGCGAAGTGTGCGTAAACATCGAGGACGACCTGGGCGCCGTGCGCTTCACCGACCATGGCCTGGCGGTGGACCAGCGGTGCACCGAGCAATATCGCACCATGCCCTGGGACCCGTTGTCGGCCCAGGCCGATATCCACTGGCAGTACCGTGTCGAGCGCGCGCAGTGGTCGGTGGCGGTCGACAGCCACTTGCAGGTGCACGCCGACGCCCAGTGGTTCTACATCGAGGCGCAGCAGCAGGCGCGGGAAAACGGGGTGCAGGTGCATCAGCGAAGCTGGAGCAGACGGGTCGCGCGGGTCGCGTTGTGAGCGGGCAAGTGGCAGGATGCTTGCTCATCTGATCAGCCACGGATCCCTGCATGTCGCGCCGAAACGTCGACCTTCCACCGCTCAATTGTTTGCAGACGTTTGAGGCCGCCGCCCGGCATTTGAGCTTTACCCAGGCGGCCCACGAACTGAACCTGACCCAAAGCGCAGTGAGCCGGCAGATCAAGCGCCTGGAGGAAGACCTGGCGCGACCGCTGTTTTATCGGTTGGCGTTGGGGCTGAGTCTGACCCCGGCCGGCGTGCGTTACTTTCGCACCATCCAGCGCCTGCTGCGCGAGCTTGATCGCGAATCGGCGGAGCTGCGTCGACGCGGTGCCGATCGCCAGCTGACCCTGGCCAGCACGCCGACCATCAGTTCCATCTGGCTCGCCGCGCTGCTGCCGGCCTTCCAGGATGAGCACCCGGAGCTGGATATCCGCATCCTGTGCAGTGAAAGCCCGAGCCACCTGGATGTCAGCGAATATGACCTGGGCCTGTTCTATCACCTCGACGAACTGCCAGCGCCCCTTGGCCTGGAACTGACCCCGGTGTTTGCCAGTGAGCAGGTCATCGCCGTATGCAGCCCCGGCTACATCGAGCGCCATGGCGCGATCCGCGACGCCGAGCACCTGCTGCGCAGCCATACCCTGTTGATCGTAGAAGACCACTATCACGACTGGTTGACCTGGACCGACTGGTTCGCCGACATCGGTGCGCAGTACCACACGCCTCGTCACGCCTTGCGCACCAACAGCTATCAGTTGCTGATGCAGTCGGCAGTGATGGGGCATGGCGTAGCCCTGGGCTGGAAGTGCCTGCTTGAAGGCGAGCTGGCTGCCGGACGCCTGCAATTGGCCTTGCCCCATCACATGCACAGTCGTGGCCGCCTGCAACTGATGCAACCGCAGCATCGCAACCCACCCTCGGCGGCGCGCAGTTTTCAGCAATGGTTGCTGACGGCATCCGATACAACGCCGCAGGGGCTTTTCTGTGGGAGCGGGCTTGCCCGCGATGATCGTTAACGATGACGCGGTGAGGCGTTCTTGCTGACGTCAGCGCGAGCAAGCCCGCTCCCACAGGCATTATTCAGGGGGCGTTGCGGCTATGCCGATAATCACTCACCGCCTCATACACCGCCTTGCGCAGCCGATTGATCCCCCCAATCGGCCGGTGTTCCTCCACGCCAAACCATGGGTTGAACGACTGGTTGTCACAGGCCAGGTTCAAGGCCTGTGTATCGAAGTCCTGCGCCGGAATGCGAATTTTCGCCACGCTCTCGTAGGGCGCGTCGCTTTCCTTCCATTCGATGCTGGTGTCTTCGATGGGCATGTATTTCTGCGGGTTCTGGCGCTGGATCTGCAACACAAAACAAGCGTCGATGCGGTCGGTGGACAACTGCTGGCTCAAGGCGCTGCGCAGGAAGTTCGGCAAGTCCTGGTTCTGCTTGGGCAGATGGTATTGCGGGCAGCTTTGCGGGTCTGGGGCGACGCGAAACTTGGCGTTGGCGCTGCCGAACTTGTAGGGCGATACCGAAAAGTACGTGGTCTCGGTCGGGCTGGCCGGTGCCGGCGCCAATGTCGCCAGGGCAATAAACAGATGGCGCACCTGCCAACTGCGCGGGTCGAGGCTGGGGAAAAATGCCATGACTTTCTTGCCGTCGGCCTGGGCCCCGACGTTCTGCGCATATTCCGCCACATCGCTGACAAAGAAGTTGGGGTGGCTGAACATCACGAAGTCCTGCTCGCCGCGTGCCTGCTGGTCGGCCAGCAGTTGCTTGCCCGGCACGTCCAGCAGCTTGATCGCCATGCCGCGGGCGTCGCGGATGCTGTCGAACTGTGGATAAGCGTTGCCGTTGGACAGGCGCATCATCGCCTGCCAGGTCTTGCCCGGCTCGGCGAACACGCCCTGGCGCAGCGCCGGGTCAAGGTTTGGCAACACGCTGACTTCGGCTTTTACGCAGCCGTGGGCCTTGGCATGGGCATCGCGCAGGTAACGGGTGCCTTCGCGATGCTGGTCGACAATGCGCACCGCCGTCTGAATGATGCCTTGGGTCATGGCCGCTTCGCCGGGCGGAATCTGTTCCTCGGCCGACACCGGGCCGCTGTGGTGCCAGGCGAACCACAGGGTCGACAACAACCAGCCGAGCAGGCCCAGGCCTACCAGCCATAACAGCGTCTTGCCGAGAAACGCGCCGAGGCGCAGCCACAGTCGAGCGAGCATGGAACGGTCCTTGTATCGAAATGGGGAAGTCATGGCAGTTGTTGCTCCAGGGGGCCGCCCAGTACTTTCAGGTATTCCAGCAGCGCCCAACGCTCCTCAGGCTCAAGGCCGCGGCCGATCACCCCATTGCCACGCTTGCCGGCGCGAAACTCGTGGCCACTGTTGTGGTTGCCAGTGATGTTGGTGTCGAACAGGAATGCATTTTTAAACGCCTCGGTGCGATAACCCAGGTGACGCGGGTTGTAGTCGAAGGTGCCTTTATAGAAGGTGCGGCTGCGCTCGTACTGGGGCGAAAGCAACTGGTAGATCGTCGGCACCGAACCGTTGTGCAGGAACGGCGGCGTGGCCCACACACCCGCCAGTGGGCGGGCCTTGTAGGCGCGCAGTTCGCGCACGCCGATGGGCAGGCCGTAGCCGTCCAGGCGCGGGCGTTCGGCCGCTGTGATGCCGGCGGCGCGGTAGGCGTGCTCTTCGACAAACGCTGTGACATAGGCCAGGCCCTTGGCCACGGACAGGCTGCGCAGATCCAGCGGTTCGGTCGGCGTGGGGTGCAGTTCGACATTCAACTGCGCCAGTTCGGCCGGGTCCCATTGCAGGGCGCTGAGGTCGTAGCGCTGGTCGGCAATGTTGCTGGCGGTGCCCGGGTCGGTGCCGATGTAGTCCACTGGCAGCATCTTCAACTGCTGCACCGGGCGCCCGTTGACTTCGCTCACGCTGGGCACATGGCAGGCCGCGCAGTTTTCCGCGAACAGCGCACGTCCTTGGGCGGCCAGGGGTTTGTCGATGGCGCCGAACAGCGCTTCAGGCCAAACCGGTGGCTTGAGCCGTTGCAGGGTTTCTTCGATCAGGTTCAGGTCACGCACGCGCACGCTGGACGGGTAGCGCGCATCGCCCTTGAGGGGCTGGCCGGCGCTGTCGAAGAACGCCAGGGTCGCGCCCACGCCCAACGCCTCGCCGATGTTGCGCGCCATGGGTTGCTGGGCCGAGCCGTTCCATTGCACCCAGTCGAAGGTCCACATGTCCCACAGCTGCGGGTAGTCCACCGGCGCGTTGGCGATACGGTAGTTGTCCGGGGAAATGGCGTCGCCAAAGCTGGCATTGGCGATGCGGCCGAACGCATCGGTGCGCCCCGGGCCTTCTTCGGTGGGGTAGAGGCCGCGGTGGGTATCGTTCCAGGCCACCTTGAGGAAGTTGTCCAGGGACTTTTTGAAGTCCTGGCGCAACTGATCGTACTGGGCGTCGTATTGATCCCCCAGCACGCTGTGGGCAAAGCGCCTGAACTTCAACGGGTTGTAATAGGTAGAGGCGAGGCTGGCCACCAGGGCCTGGCCAAAGCTGCCGCCGCGCAAGGTTGGCACGCTGGAGGGCAGCACATGTTGCGCAGAGCCGCCATCGATGCGCAGGGCCTGGCCATTGAAATGCAACTCGCCGGTATGGCAGGCGGCGCAGGTGATATCGAGAAACTCGTCGCTGCTGCCGGCATTTTTGTGCCGGGCGAAGCCTACGGGCAGGTTGCCGGGGTTCTGGGGTGTGGCCTGTTGTCGCGGGTCCACCAGGAAACCGAAGCGTGCCAGGTTGGCCGGCTCGGCAAAACGCTGCTCGGAAAACGGCAGCTCCAGCGCAGTGAACCAGTTATAGCGCAGGCCTTTTACCTGGGTGCCCTGGGGCGTGAAGTAGTAGGCCTGGCGGTCGGCGGCGCTCCATTGGTCCTGGTAGTGCACCTGCTGCACCGCCACGTAATCCGGGAGCCTGGGGTTGATCACGTAATAAAGGACCACCGCCAGCAGCAGTCCCATAAATGACAGGATCAGGAGTAAAACACGGGAAAAAATGCGCAAGATAACTATCCTTGTCGAGTTGTTGTGCCCTTATGCCACTGAGCGCGGTAGGCGGCAAGTAGCCATGATCCGTCTACGCAGGCGGTTTTCGCTACGCCGGCTGTCCTTCGCCGGGCTTTGGGGCAGATGAAAATGCTTTTAAACACGTGAACTTATCAGAAGTTTCCTGCTCACATGCCGGTAGCCATTGGTCGTGGCCGCCTGATAAGCTCGCGACTTTATTCGAATGCCCTTTTGGCGCATGAACAAGGAAATAGCATGAAACAGCATCGGTTGGCGGCGGCGGTGGCCCTGGTTAGCCTGGTACTTGCGGGTTGTGATTCGCAAACCAGCGTAGAGCTGAAAACCCCGGCGCAGAAAGCTTCCTACGGTATCGGCCTGAACATGGGCAAAAGCCTGGCTCAGGAAGGTATGGATGACCTGGACTCCAAGGCAGTTGCCCAAGGCATCGAAGATGCCGTCGGCAAGAAAGAACAGAAGCTGAAGGACGAAGAACTGGTCGAAGCGTTTTCCGCACTGCAAAAGCGTGCTGAAGAGCGCATGACCAAGATGAGTGAAGAGTCGGCAGCCGCCGGCAAGAAATACCTTGAAGACAACGCCAAGAAAGACGGCGTAGTCACCACCGCTTCCGGCCTGCAGTACAAGATCGTGAAGAAAGCCGAAGGCGCCCAGCCCAAGCCTACCGACGTAGTGACTGTACACTACACCGGCAAGTTGACCAACGGCACCACCTTTGACAGCTCCGTGGATCGCGGCAGCCCGATTGACCTGCCGGTCAGCGGCGTGATCCCAGGTTGGGTCGAAGGCCTGCAACTGATGCACGTGGGCGAGAAGGTCGAGTTATACATCCCGTCCGACCTTGCCTACGGCGCCCAGAGCCCGAGCCCGGCGATTCCAGCCAACTCCGTACTGGTCTTCGACCTGGAGCTGCTGGCAATCAAGGACCCGGCCAAGGCCGACGCTCCTGAGGCACCGGCTGCCAAGTAAGCCGCTGCTGAACACACAACGCCCCGTTTATACGGGGCGTTGTTGTTTCTGGTGTGGGAGCTGTTGACCGAGGTCGCGGAGGGGTGTGGGAAAATCAGAACGAACACCTGCGACTTAGAGCAGTCTGATGCTATACCTCGGCACGGGTAGCCGCAGATGCCCCCCAAGTCAATGAAATCTTGGGATTTTTTTATGTGCGCAAAAAACGCCCGATCTGACTGTAGGCCTTGTATTACGTGGCTTTCAGCCGCAAAAATGGGCTCTGTTCACAAGGTTATCCACAAGTTGTGTGGATAACCTTTTATCTCGCCTGGAACTGGAGTGACGATGAAAGCACCCTGGAATTTCACCCGCTTCCTGCCGTTGGCCGCACGGCTGATCGGGCGTGGACGCCTGCCGACGCTGTTGTTCGCGGTCGCTGCCAAAGGCTCCAGCCAGGGCAATCGCCTGGGCAAGCTCAAGGACGACCTCAAGCTGCTCCAGGCGCTGTGCCTGGCCTATTGGCGCGGCGAGTACCGGGCTATCAGCCCCAAGGCGCTGATCTCGGTGGTGGCGGGGCTGATGTACTTCCTCAGCCCGATTGACGCGATCCCGGACTTCCTGCCGATGTTCGGCATGCTCGATGACATCGCGGTACTGGCCTGGGTCATGAAGAGCCTGGACGGTGAGTTGGGTGCCTTCCGCGCCTGGCGTGACCGCCAGCGCCCGGAGAAGTTGGTGGTGGTTGAACGCCTGCCCGCCACGCCGCAACTACTGGAGCAGGAAAACCCGAAAAAAAACTGAACACGCGGATTATCCCCCTGCGCTCTTTGTGGCTGTTAGGATTACACTCCTAAGGAAAGTACTTACTTCGTAAGTGTTGTGATCCTACGGGGCAGTCATGGATATACAAATCATTTCACGGGATGGCGAACCCGAGTACGCGGTTCTGCCATGGGCTCAGTACCAGGCGCTGTTAACAGCCGCCGGCCTGCAGCAACCAGTCACTCCTGCTGCACAGATCCCTCCCGTCGCTACCGAGCAGGATCTACGCCCCCTGGCGCAATTGCGCAGCCTGCGCGAAGCCAAGGGCCTGGCGATCGAGACATTGGCCCGCACCGTCGGCATCAGCCCGTCCTACCTGGGGTTGATTGAAAGTGGCGAGCGCCAGCCGGATGCCGCGATCCGTCGCAGCCTGGCCTGGGAATTGGGGATTGCCGGTTGGAGGGATGAAATGTGAGTGTGCGCATCAGCCGTCAACATTGGGATGGCTTGCTCAATGAGCTCGACCAGGCCCGTCGCCAGCGACATCTATTGACCTACCGTGCGTTGCTCGAGCGTCTGCAGTTCCCGACGCCGGCGATGCAAACCCTGACCGCCGCGTTGGAACACCTGGCGGCCCTGGATGCCAAGGCGGATCAGCCACTGCGCAGCTCCCTGGTAATCAGCCAGGGCGCGAGCCGCTTGCCGCGCACCGGTTTTTTTGAATGTGTCGAACGCCTCGGGCGCTTTTGCGGACCGTCCGATGGCGTTGCTGCAGCATCGTGGCATGCCTCGGAAGTGGTCCGTGTGTTCGAGTACGAATATCCTGAGTCAGCGGAGGCCTGAGTGTTCTGGAAGCTCAAAGCGTATGCCAGTTATTGGCTGGCACGCAGATTGTTTCATTGGTCATGGTTTGTGCGTCAGCCCCGCGGCTGGCACTGGCTGGAGGGTCAGTTTGCACGCATGGCCAACCTGGGCAATGTCGAGGCCCAAAGTTTCTATGGGCATATCCTGACCTTTCGCGGCCTGGGCATTGGCGCGCGGGAGGAGGGCGTGCGCTTGCTGCGCCTGGCGGGTCAGGCGGGGGATGGCAAGGCGGCCTATCAAGTGGGCGTGCTGAGCCTGGCAGGCAGCCTGGGCAAGGCTCCGGACCCTGTAGAAGCGGCACGCTGGTGGACTATCGCCGCCAAGGCCGGGCATCCGCTGGCGCAGATACGCCTGGAGCAGTTGTAAGGACCGGCTTGTCGGCCTTACAGGATTTCGCGGCTATCGATGAGGTGGATGCTGTAGCCGGCCACGTCCTTGGCGTGATGCTTGGCCTGGGAGGCCAGTTCCGCCAACTGGCTGGCATCCAGGTGCCCACAGCTCAATGGATGCAGATGCACCACGCCGATGGACAGCGACAGCAAGGCAAACTCCTGGCGCACCCCCTGACGATTCAGGGCGATAAAACAGCCCGCATCCAAGTGTTCACTGCGGTAGAAGCGCCGGCACTGGGTCTGGAAATCATCCACCAATTGGTTGAGACGCTTGCGCCAGTCCTGGGCGCCCAGCACCAGTAAAAAATCATCGCCGCCAATATGCCCGACAAAATCACGGCTGGGGTCTACCCGGTCGTTCAAGCAGTGCGCCAGGCACAGCAATACTTCATCGCCACGGCCATAGCCGTAGATATCGTTGAATGGCTTGAAGCTGTCGATATCCACATAGCAAATCACCGATTCGCGCTGCTGCTGCAACAGCCGTGTCAGGCACTGCTGGATCGGCACATTGCCCGGCAGCAGGGTCAGCGGGTTGGCGTAGCGCGCCTGTTGGATTTTCAGTTCGGTAATCAGCTTGAGCACGTCGATCACCCGGCCCAATCCCAGGTAGTTGCCATTCTGGGTGATGATGAAATCTTCTTCGATACGCTGCCGCGCGCGGCTGGTCAGCAGGCGGCTGACCTGTTGCAACGACTGGCTCAGTTCCACGGCCAGGAAGTCATCGCTCATCAGGCGGCTGATAGGCTTGCGCGCAAACAGATCGGTGGCAAACGGCTTGAGCAGGACGTCGGACAACGAGTGCCGATGCACGATACCAATCGGCTGGCCGCGCCCATCCAGGACCGCCAGGGAGTTGAGATTGGCCTGGCTGCGAAACGCTTCCAGCACTTTGGCCGTGGCGGTGTCCTGGGCCACGGCCGGTTGTTCGTTGAGCAGGGCGCTGAGGTCACTGGCGTCCTCGTTGAGCGAAACGCTGGTGCTGTCGGGCTTGGCCAGCATCAACCGGGCTTCGGTCGGTGGGTGCTCCTGGGGACGGCACAGCAGGTAGCCCTGGATCAGGTCCACGCCCATTTCCGTGAGCACTGCCAACTCTTCCGGCAGCTCGATGCCTTCGGCAATCACCTGCGCGCGCGAAGCCCTGGCGATCTGCAGGATCGAACCGACAAACTCGCGCTTGAGCGCATCCTGGTGAATGCCATCGATAAAATGCCGGTCGATCTTCACGTAGTCCGGGCGCAATTCTGACCACAGGCGCAAGCTGGAATAACCGGCGCCCAAGTCATCCAGGGCAATCGAAAAACCCATGTCACGGTAATGGTGCAGGGCGGTTTGCAACAGCTGGAAGTCGTCGGTCGGCGCTTGCTCCGTGAGCTCGATCACGATCTGGCTGGGCGCGATTCCATACTCGCGCAGCATATGCAGGGTGCGCCCCGGTTGGTGGGTGGTTTCCAGCAGGGACTCGGGCGAGACGTTGAGAAACAGCTTGCCCGGCAGCTTCTGCTCGCTGAAGCGCCTACAGGCACTTTGCCGGCAGGCCATCTCCAGCTCATTCAGGCGCCCGGCCTGGCGCGCCACGCCAAACAAGGCAAGTGGCGAGTGCAGCGGGCTGTTGGAGGGGCCGCGGCTCAGGGCTTCATAGCCGAGGATGCGACGTTCGCAGAGGCTGACGATGGGTTGGAACAGGCTGTGCAAACTGCCCTGGGCCAGGATGGAGGCCAAGGCATTCAGCTGTTCGGTCATGGTCATGATGATCTCGGTCGAAAAAAAAGGGCCGGGTGCCTGGGGCGCCCGGTCCTTCATTTCACGACAGAATGATGTCTGTTTGATGACGCTCAGTGGAGCGGCAACATTAAATTGCCATCATTTACTGCTTGGCCACCGTCTTACTGATTTTCAGGTAGTCCAGCAGAATCCGCCCGGTTTCGCTCAGGTAGGCATCATCTTCCGGCTTGGTCTTTTCAGGTTCGGTCGGCAGTGCATCTTCGTCTTCTTTCTTCAGCTCCTTGAGCGGGTCTTCACCCTTGGCCTTGCGGCGGATGTTTTCCAGGGCAAGTTGCTGGTTCTCGATATCGGTGTGCTGCGCGCGGCGGTCCACTTCATTGAGGCTGACGGTCTTCTCGGCCATCAGCTTCTTGGCCAGGGCCAGCTTGTCGCGGATAAACACGAACTCGGCGTCCTTGGCGGAGCGCAGGTCATGTTCGGTCTTGAGCTGGGCCAGGTAGGGCTTGAACGGGTCCGATGCAGGCTTGATGGCCGGGCGGATGGTGTCCCACGGCATGGCTTCTGGCAGGGCGCTTTCGCCGATTTCCTTGGTGTCGATGAGCGACGGGAAATCGATGTCCGGGAGTACGCCTTGGTGCTGGGTGCTCTGCCCGGAAACCCGGTAGAACTTGGCCAGGGTCAGCTTCAGCTCGCCATGGTTGAGTGGCTGGATCGTCTGCACCGTGCCTTTGCCGAAGGTCTGGCCACCGATGATCAACGCGCGGTGGTAGTCCTGCATCGCACCGGCAAAAATCTCCGAGGCCGAAGCCGAGAGACGGTTGACCAGCAATGCCATCGGGCCTTTGTAGAAGGCGCCCGGGTTTTCGTCTTCCAGCACATCCACACGACCGTCAGCGTTGCGGACCAACACGGTCGGGCCCTTGTCGATAAACAGGCTGGTCAGCTCGGTGGCCTCCTGCAACGAGCCGCCACCGTTGTTGCGCAGGTCGATGACCACGCCGTCGACTTTCTCTTTGGTCAGCTCGGTGAGGATTTTCTTCACGTCGCGGGTGGTGCTCTTGTAGTCCGGATCGCCAGCACGGAAGGCCTTGAAGTCCAGGTAGAACGCCGGGATCTCAATGACGCCCAGCTTGTAGTCCTTGCCATCCTGCTTGAGGTTGAGGACTTTCTTCTGTACGGCCTGGTCTTCGAGCTTCACCGCTTCGCGGGTGATCGACACGATCTTGCTGGTCTGGTCGTTCGGCGCGTTGGTGTGCGGAATCACTTCCAGGCGCACCACGCTGCCCTTGGGCCCACGGATCAGCTTGACCACTTCGTCCAGGCGCCAGCCGACCACGTCGACCATCTCTTTGTCGGCCTGGGCCACGCCAATGATCTTGTCGGCCGGAGCGACCTGCTTGGTCTTGTCCGCAGGCCCCGCTGGCACCAGGCGTACGATCTTGACCTGGTCGTTGTCGCTCTGCAGCACGGCACCGATCCCTTCGAGGGACAGACTCATGTTGATATCAAAATTTTCCGCGTTATCTGGCGACAGATAATTGGTGTGCGGATCGTAGGACATCGCGAAGGTGTTGATGTAGGCCTGGAAGATATCTTCGGCGCGGGTCTGTTCCAGGCGGCTCAATTGGTTCTTGTAGCGCTTGGTCAGCAATTCCTGGATCGCCTTGGGCTCTTTGCCGGCGATCTTCAGGCGCAGGACTTCATCCTTGACACGTTTGCGCCACAGGTCATCCAGGGCGGCGGTGCTGGTCAGCCACGGGGCCTCCTTGCGATCCACCAGCAGGGTTTCCTTCTGGGTGAAGTCGAGCTTGTCGACGCCTTTGTTCAACTCACCGAGGGCGAAGTCCAGACGCGCTTTGACGCGGTCCAGGTAACGCTTGTAGATGGTGAAGCCAGGTTGCAGGTCGCCACTCTTGAGGAAGTCGTCGAACTGGGTCTTCCACTTGTCGAACTCAGCGATATCGCTGGCCAGGAAGTAGCTGCGCGAGGGATCCAGCAGCTTGAGATAGCTGTCATAGATGATCACCGAGCGCGCATCGTCCAGCGGCGGCTTGCTGTAATGGTGGCGCTTGAGCAACTCGACGACGTTAAGGCTGGCAATCACCTCATCGCGATCAGGCTGAAGTTTGTCCCAGCTGTTGGCTGCGAACGTATTGGTCGACAGCGGCAACAGGCCGAGACCAATGAAAAGAGCGAGGGCGGTGCTGGGGAACAAATGCTTCATGCTGATTCGACGCGGGGGCAATTGATAACGCATATTAGGCCGTCTTTGAAGTCGCCGGTTCCATTTGGGCCGGTCGCATAATGCAAAAAGCCCGGCGCTACAGCAACGGGCTCAGTCCAGACTCACTATGGAGGCACTGTGAAAGCATTGCAAGGCGTTGAAGGTCATGTGGAGTGGGTTGAGACCCCAAGTCCTACGTGCGATGTAGGGCAAGTTCGCATTCGGGTGGCAGCAGCCGGCCTCAATCGAGCGGATTTATTACAGCGTGCAGGGCTCTATCCTCCACCGCCCGGGGCCAGCGAAGTGCTGGGCCTGGAGTGTTCCGGGGTGATCAGCGAAGTCGGCGCTGGCTCGTCCTGGCAAGTGGGGGATCGGGTCTGTGCGCTGTTGGCGGGCGGTGGCATGGCGCAGGAAGTGGTGGTGGACGCGCGCCACGTGCTGCCGGTACCAGAAGGTTTGTCCCTGGCCGAAGCCGCTGCGTTGCCCGAGGTGTACAGCACTGCCTGGCTCAACCTGTTCCAACTGGCGGCGCTCAAGCCCGGGGAAAAGGTGCTGTTGCATGCGGGCGCCAGTGGCGTCGGTTCGGCAGCGATCCAGCTGTGTAAAGCCTTTGGCAGCCCGTGCTGGGTCAGCGTCGGCTCGGCGGACCGCCTGGCCTACTGCGAAGACCTCGGCGCCCAGGGCGGTGTGGTACGTACCGACGGCATCGAGAGCCTGGGGGATTTTGGCCCGTTCGACGTGATTCTCGACCCGGTGGGCGGCAACTATGCAGCCATTAACCTCAAGCTGCTGGCCCGCGACGGTCGTTGGGTATTGATCGGCTTGATGGGCGGGCGTGAAGCCCAGTTGGACCTGGCGCAGGTGCTGGCCAAGCGTGTGCAAGTGCTGGGCTCGACCTTGCGCAGCCGCGATGACCAGTTCAAGGCAGACCTGTTGAGCGACCTGGGCCAGCAGGTGTGGCCGTTGTTTGGCGAAGGGCGACTGAGCCCGCAGTTGGCCAAGACCTTCCCGATCACGGACGCGGAAGCGGCGTTTGCGCAGCTTTCGACCAACCAGATTTCCGGGAAGCTGGTGCTGGTGATCGACGAAAGCCTGGCCTGAGGCCAATCCAGGGTTGAAATGCAGCCCAAGGTGGGAGCGGGGCTTGCTTGCGATAGCGGTGTGTCAGTAACAGACCTTAACCTGATACTTCGCTATCGCAGGCAAGCCAGCTCCTACATTAGCTCCCCCATTGGATTGGGTTTCAACGCCAAAAGTGGGCCTTCAGGTCCACTGGTGGATCGGCCAGCCGGCCTGTTCGGCATGGGCGCGCAACACCGGATCGGGGTTTACCACCTGCGGGAAATCGACCTTGCTCAGCAGCGGCAGGTCATTACGCGAATCCGAGTAGAAGTACGCCCCTTCCAGGCTTTCACCTTCCTGCTCAAGCCATTGCATCAAGCGGGTGATCTTGCCTTCGCGGTACGTCAGTACACCCACGGTCTTGCCGCTGTACACCCCGTGGGCCACGTCCAGTTCAATCCCCAGTACTTCATCGATGCCAATGCGCGCCGCAATCGGCGTGACCAGGTGCGTGCCCGAGGCCGAGATCACCAGGATCCGGTCACCGTTCTGGCGGTGGCGGGCGATGGTCTTGGTCGCGTCGCTGTAGATCAGCGGCTCGATAACATCTTCCACCCACGGCTCCACCAGGTGCGCGACTTCTTCCGGAGTGCGCCCGATCATCGGTTCCAGGCTGAAGTCCATGAACTCTTCCATGGCCAACTCGCCGCGGCTGTAGGCGGACATCAGTTCGTGGTTCTTGCCCATGAACGATTCGCGGTCCACCCAGCCCAGGCGGCCCATCTGCTCGCTCCACAAGGTGGCGCAATCGCCGTGGATCAGGGTGTCGTCCAGATCAAAAATTACCAAAGCCATCAGTCATGCTTCCTTAATAAACACTGCATCCTCAGGCTACCTCACACAGCGCACTGGGATCGATGGAAAGTGCCAGGCGTTGCCCGTCTGGGTGCAGATCCTGGGCCGAGCGGTTGAGTACGTCCACCACCAATTCGATGCCCCGGGCTTCGACGCGATAGCGAATCACATTGCCCAACAGGCTGTGGCTGCGTACCAGCGCATCAAGCTCGCCGCTGTGGTTCAGTTCGATGGACTCAGGACGGATCGCGATACGGCTGCTGACCGGACGTTGCAACAGCGTGCTGGCCTGCTCGGCGTCCAGCAGGTTGTAGTTGCCGATAAAACCGGCAGCGAAGGCGTCCACGGGGGCGGTGTAGAGGGTTTCGGCGTCGCCGCTCTGCACGATCTTGCCCTGGTTCATCAGGAAGATGCGGTCGGACATGACCAGGGCTTCCTCCTGGTCATGGGTCACAAAAATCGTGGTCAGGCCCAATTCTCGCTGGATCTGGCGGATCTGTTCGCGCAGGTGTTTGCGAATCCGCGCATCCAGTGCCGACAGCGGCTCATCGAGCAGCAGCAGGCGCGGCCGGGTGACCAGGGAGCGGGCGAGGGCTACGCGCTGGCACTGGCCGCCAGACATCTGGTGCGGATAGCGCCCGGCCAGGTCCTTGAGTTCGACCAGTTGCAGCACCTCCTGGACGCGCTTGTGGCTGTCATCGGCGTTGACCTTCTGCATGCGCAGGCCGAAGGCGACGTTCTGTTCCACAGTCATGTTGGGGAACAGCGCGTAGCTCTGGAACACCATGCCGATGTGACGCTTCTGCGGGCTCAGCGGCACGATATCCTGGCCGTCCAGCAGGATCTGCCCGCTGTCCACCGGCGTCAGGCCGGCGATGCAGCGCAGCAGGGTGGACTTGCCGCAACCGGACGGGCCCAGAAGGGTGACGAATTCGCCCTTGGCGATCTGGCAATTGATATCACTGAACACCGGGGTGGCGGCGTAGCTTTTTTGCAGGTGCTGGACGCTGACGAAGCTCATTGGCTTTTGTCCTTGTTCAAGAGGTTGGCGGCCCAGGTGAGCAGCAGCACGAAAAGGAAATAGGAAATGACCACGGCGCTGGTGAAATGCCCGCTGCTGTTGCGCATGTTGTTGAGGTACACCTGCAAGGTCTCGTAGCGCGTACCGACGAGGATATTGGCGAACACAAACTCGCCGAACAGGAACGAGAACGACAGCAGCAACGCGACCATCAGGCCCTTGCGCAGGTTGGGCAGCACCACCAGGATTGCCGCCTGCCAGGTGCTGGCGCCAAGCAACTGGGCGGCGTCCATCAGGTCACGCAGGTTGATCGCCTGCAGGTTGTTGGTGATCGCGCGGTACATGAACGGCAGCGCCACGGTGAAGTAGCAGCCGATCAGGATCCACGGCGTGCCGACCATCGCCAGCGGCCCCGAGCCATACAATTGCAACAGGCCTACCGATGACACCACTGGCGGCACCGCGAAGGGCAGCAGGATCAGGATGTTCATCAGCGCATCGAGCCTGGGGAAGTGGTAATGCACCACGAACAGCAGCGGCAGGATCAGCACCACCGACAGGATCAGCGCGCCGACGCATACCAGCAGCGATTGGCCAAAGGCATGCAAAAAGCGCGGGTCGCTCCACAACTGCACATACCACTTGAAGGTAAAGCCGGCGGGCAGGATGGTGGCCGACCAACTGCTGGCGAGGGAGTACACCAGGGTGCCAATCAGCGGCAGCACGAGGATCGCGAACAGCAGGTACACCACCACGCGATGATAGAGGGCGACGGGGCTGGCTTCAGCGCGAGACATGGTAGCTCCTCTTGAGCAGCAGTTGATGGACCACGGTGACCACGGTCATCAGCGCCACCAGGATCACGGCCAGGGCGCTGGCCATGTTCGGGTCCAGGGAAATATCACCGGAAACCAGCGCCGCGATGCGGATCGGCAGTACGTTGAAGTTGCCGGTAGTCAACGCATACACCGTGGCATAGGCGCCCAGGGCATTGGCCACCAGGATCACGAAGGTGCCCAGCAGCGCCGGCGTCAGCACCGGCAGGCCGATGTGCCGCCAGTACTGCCAGCCATTGGCCCCCAGCAGTGCTGCGGACTCGCGCCAGTCTTCACGCAGGGCATCGAAGGCCGGGTACAGCAGCAACACGCCCAGGGGGATCTGGAAATAGGTGTACAGGATGATCAGGCCGGTCTTGGAGTACAGGTTGAAGTCCTGAATGATCCCGGCCTGCTTGAGCATGATGGTGATGCTGCCGTTGAACCCCAGCAGGATGATGAAGGCAAAGGCCAGGGGCACACCGGAGAAGTTGCTGGTCATGTTGGCGAAGGCGGTGACGAAGTTGCGCAGCGGCGAATCCACCTTGCGCAACGAGTAGCTGCCCAGCACGGCGATGATGATGCCGAAGACGCTGGAATAGAAACTCAGCTCCAGGCTGTACTGGATTGCCTGCAGGTAGAACTTCGAACTGAAGATCTTGCTGAAGTTGGCCAGGCCCCAGCCGAACTCTTCCGATTGCAGGCTGTTGACCATCACCCAGAACAGCGGCGCGATCTGGAACACGATAAAAAACAGGGCGAAAGGCACCAGGCACAAGGCGGCCAGCCATTTACCACGGATCACTGAACTCACTTCAACAGCTCCTGGCAGACAGGTTTGTCGTGGGCAACGCCAAGCAGGGCGCAGACGGTGCCGCAGATATCGGTTTGCCTGGGCTGGGCCTCGGGCTCGAGGCTGAAGGCATCCCCGAAAACGAACAGCGGTACTTCGCGCTCCTCCGGCAGCAGGCCGTTGTGGGAGCGGTCGTTGTTCATGCCGTGGTCGGCGGTGACCAGCACCTGGTAGCCGGTGTCGAGCCAGCCTTGCAGATAGTCGGCGAGGATAATGTCCGCCGAGCGGGCGCTGTTACGGTATTGCGCGGTGTCGAGGCCGTACTTGTGGCCGGCGTCGTCGATATTCATCGGGTGTACCAGCAAAAAGTTCGGCGCGTGCTTGAGGCGCAGGCTTTCGGCATCGGCAAACAGGTGGGCGTCGGGGTAATGATCGCTCCAGTAGAAGTGCCCGTGCTGGATCGCCAGTGCCGGGTCGTCGGTATGCCGGTCGCGGGCGGCGATGAACGGCGAGCGGTTGTACAGCTCGCTGACCCAATGGTAGGCCGCCGCCGCAGTGGTCAAGCCCGCGTCGGTGGCGTAATGGAAAATGCTGCGCTGGTTGGACAGGCGCGAGACGTGGTTGTGGACGATACCGCTGTCGATCGGCGGCACTCCAGTGAGGATGCATTCGTACAGCGGGCGCGAGAGGGCGGGCAATTCGCATTCCAGCTTGTACAGCGCTGCACGCTCGGCGCCGACGTAGGCCTGCAGGTGCCCCATGGCATGCCGGGCAACCTCGTAGTTGAGGCCGTCGAGCACCACAAGGATGACGTTGTGCTTCATAGGGACAGGGGCTCCTCGGTGGTTCTGCTGGAACCAGATCAACTGTGGGAGCTGGCTTGCCTGCGATAACGGTGTATCAGCCGATGCAAGTGCTGAATGTCATACCGCTATCGCAGGCAAGCCAGCTCCCACCCTGGTCGTATTCCAGGGCTTATTGCATGTTGATGATGACTTCTTCCTGCCACTTCTGCGGCAAGCCCTTGGAGGTCTTCTCCCAGGCATCGGCGTCTTTGATCGGGGTCACGCCTTTGTACTGTTCGTTAGGCAGCAGCTTGGCCTGTACTTCGGCGGGCAGGGTCAGGTGCTCGGCACGAATCGGCCGTGCATTGCCCTTGGCCAGGTTGATCTGCCCGGCATCGCTGAAGATGTACTCGCGGGTCAGCTTGGCGGCGTTGGGGTGCTTGGCGTATTTGTTGATGATGGTGGTGTAGCCGGAAATCACCGAGCCATCCGATGGGATCAGCACCACGTAGTCATCCGGGTTGGCCATCTTGGCCTTGTAGCTCAGGCCGTTGAAGTCCCAGACCACGCCCACTTCCACTTCGCCTTTTTCCATGGTGGCAATGGTCGGGTTGGCCAGGGAGATACGCCCCTGCTTGGCGATCTCGGCAAACATCAGCAACGCCGGCTGGATGTTCTTCTCGTCGCCACCATTGGCCAGGGCTGCCGCCAGCACGCCATTGGCGGCCTGGGCGGCGGTGCTCACGTCACCAATCGAGACCTTGTACTTGCCGGTTTTCAGGTCAGACCACTTGGTCGGGACTTCGGAGCCGTGCAGCAGCTTTTTGTTGACGATAAACGCGATGGTGCCGGTGTAGGCCAGTGCCCAGTTGCCATCCTTGTCCTTGGCCCAATCCGGGATCTGCTCCCAGGTGCTGGGCTTGTAGGGTTGGGTCACACCCTGCTTGACCGCAATCGGCCCAAAGGCGGCGCCCACGTCACCGATATCGGCGCTGGCGTTGTCTTTTTCTGCGGCGAACTTGGCGATTTCCTGGGCCGAGCTCATGTCGGTGTCGATGTGCTTGAGGCCGTACTTGGCCGCCAGGTCTTCCCAGGTGCCTCTCCAGTTGGCCCAGTCATCGGGCATGCCGACGCTGTTCACAGCGCCTTCTGCCTTGGCGGCAGCTTCCAGGGTTTTCAAATCGGTGTCAGCGGCCATGGCGGCGGTGCACATGGCAATGGTCGAGCCTAACAGTGATGCCAGGAAAAGCTGTTTCATCCGAAGCTCCTTTGGGCGTTTTCAACGCTGCGATTTTTTGATGGCGCGGTTGGTTTGGTCTAGGTCAGCAATACACGAGCCAATTTAGGCGCGCTGGATGACAGTTTCATGTCGATGTCGTTTTCAAGGCACCTGGGCAGGCGCCTGCCGGGTAAGCGTAGACTAACGCGTGGCCCCCGTAATACCTGGACTTGGCCGGCGTATTGCAGGGTGTGTGAGGCAGCGGCGCAAGGCGCTGTCATCTGTCGGTCATGTGTGATGCCTAGGCTTGCACGCTATAGCCGCCGCCCATTCCAGGGGCATTTGGCGCACCCAAACAGTGCTGGCCTAGTCCAGATAGGTAACGTTGATGCGTGATGAGGCAACCAAAGCGGTGACAGCCATCGGCCTGGCGCTGCAAGAGCAGATCAGCCACGGTTTACTCAGCCCGGCGAGCAAACTGCCGGCCGAGCGCAAACTCAGTGAGTTGTTTGGTACCACCCGCATTACCGTGCGCGAAGCCTTGCTGCAACTGGAGGCCCAGGGCCAGATCTACCGCGAGGAACGCCGTGGCTGGTTCGTCTCGCCGCCCCGGCTGGCCTACAACCTGATGCAGCGCAGCCACTTCCACGCCATGGTCAGCGCCCAGGGGCGGGTGCCTTCTACCGAGGTGATTTCCGCGCGCCTGCAACCGGCTTCGGCCGCTGTTTGCGCATGGCTACAACTGCCGGCGCTGTCCAGTGTGATCCAGATCTGCCGCCGGCGGCGTATTGATGGGCGGTTGGTGTTGTATGTCGAGCACTACCTCAACCCCCAGTATTTTCCAGGGATCCTGGCGTGTGACCTGAACGAGTCGATGACCGAGTTGTACGCCCGTAAATACGACCTGCATTACGGGCGCGTACGCTTCGAAATTGTGCCGACCTCATTGCAGGTGGAAGCGGCAGCGGCCCTGAAGGTCTCGGCAGGCAGCCCCGGGCTGCGGATCGCCCGGGTCAATTACGATCAGCATCAGCGCCTGATCGATTGCGACCTGGAGTTCTGGCGCCATGATGCGATTCACGTCGGGGTCGATGTGACCTGAGCGTCCTGCGGCCCACTCGCCGCCGTCACCACCTGCACACTCAAGCGCGGCATCGCCAGGTCCATTCCGGCCTCATCCAGGTGGCGCTTGAGCGACAGGTTGAACGCCCGTGACACTTCCCACTGTTTGATCGGCGCAGTCTTGAAGCGCGCGCGCAGGATGGCGTTGCCAGATTCGAAGCTCTCCACACCCTGGAACTCCAGGGGCGACCAGATATTGCGGCGTTGCAGCGGGTCGGCGCGCATCTTTTGACCGACGTCGCGCATCAGCTTGATCGCGGTGTCGATGTCCATGCTGGCGGGCACCGCGACGCGGAAAATCGCATAGCCGAATTCCCGCGAGTAGTTCTTGATGCTCTTGATCTCGCTGAACGGGATGGTGTGCACGATGCCGTCGATATCGCGCAGGCGCACGGTGCGGATGGTCAGGCCTTCGACGGTACCGAGGTGGCCGCCGACGTCCACGTAGTCATCGATGGCCAGGGAGTCTTCGATGATGATGAACAGGCCGGTGATCAAGTCCGCCACCAGCGACTGCGCGCCAAAACCGATAGCCAGGCCGATCACACCGGCACCGGCCAGCAGCGGCGTGACGTTCATGCCCATGTTCGCCAGGGCGACGATGGCGGCGATGATAAAGATCGTCACGAACAGCACGTTGCGGATCAACGGCATCATGGTTTGCGCCCGCGCATTGGCCAGGCCTTTGCGCGAGCGGGTGAGGGCGTGGTGGATCGCGGTATCGCTAAGGATCCAGATCAGCCAGGCGAACAGCAGGGTGCCCGCGAGGCCGAACAGCTTGACGCTGATTTCATGCCCGTCGCCTTCGGTAAAGCGGATCAGCGACCAGCCCCAGACCCGCAGGCCCAGTTCGATGAACACCAGCCACACCACCAGGTGGGCGAGGGTATAGACGAAGCTTTTCAGGCGTTCGGAATACAGCGCATGGCGCTTGTGCCCGCGTTGGGGCTTGAGGGCATGGCGGCGTACCAGGCCGTTGATCACCATGCACAGCACCAGCAACACCGTGCACAGCAGTGACTGGCGCAAGGCGGTACTGGTATCGCCGGCCGACACGAAGGTGGCAAACAGCGAGATACCCACGAGCAGCAGCGCAGGCAGGTACCAGAAGGTGCCGATGATCTCGATGGTGTCGCTCAACGCGCGGCGGGTCAGGCGCCGGGACAGCGGCTGGTTGCGGATCAGATGTGCGATGGGCCGGCGAAAGCGCAGGATAAACACGCCGGTAGACAGCGCAGCCAGCACATTGGCGATGGTCGCGGCGCTGTGCGCCAGGTGGGTGCCCAGGGCTTCGGTCAGGCGCGGATCGCTCAAGGCCTCGCCGAAGGCGGCGAAGCTGCCGATCAGCCACAGCGGCCGAAATGCCTGGTGGCGCAGGATATATAGCGCCCGATGGCGGTGGGGGCCGTCGAGCACGGAAAAGGCAATGACGCAGATCGCCGAAAAGCACGTGCCGACCACCAGCGCGTACGCCAGCACCATCGCCAGGGACTTGCCCAGGGACGAGGGCAGGGCGTAACTGAGGTAGACGGTGATCACCAGGGCGATCAGCCAGGGCCCAAGTTTGCGCAGGGCAAAACGCAGCATGTCCCAGGTCTTGGGGTGTTGCGGCAATTCTTCACTGAGGCCAAAGCGCAGGCGCACCCGGTGGCTGAGCCAGATCAGCGCGGCGGCCAACAGGCTCCAGAGCATCAGCACTACGGCAAAGCCAAAGATGATCGGCAGCCATTCGCTGGCGGGCAGCATCAGTGCGCCCAGCTCGGCCTTGGCCTGGTCGAACTCGATAGACCAGCGGTTGAGCGGGCTGTCGGCGCCGGACAGTTGTTGTTCGAGGCTGGCCAGGGTGCCACCGATCAAGCCCAGCACCCCTTGCTCGGCCGCCGGCTGGGCTTTTTTCGTGGCTTCGCGCAGTTTTTTCAGGTCGGCCAGCAGCTTGGCGCGCTGCTGGTCGTTTTCCAGGTTCTTGATCACCTCGTCCAGGGACTGCCCCAGCGGTACGTCGGCTTGTGGCTGGGCTTTGCTGGTACTGCCCAGGATGCCTGGCAGGCCGACCGCCTGGGCAGGGGCGATGGGCAACAGGATCAGCAGGCAAAGGAGCAGGCAGTGTGGCAGGGCAAACAGACGGGCAAGCACGAGGCGGTCAACCTTGGAAACGACAGATCGACCGAGTGTACGAGGGCGCTATGCCCAATGCGAGTGCATTTGTTATTCGGCCAGTTTCGCGAGGATCCGGTAGACGATGGTGCCGAGGATCAGCAGCATGCCGACCCACATGCCAAACACACCAAGGTTCTTGTCGCGGAAGTTGAAGCCAACGGCCAGCAGGATCATGCCCGTGAGGATGGGGATAAGCATGGCGTGGAAGGCGGACATCGGGATCATGGTGGGGACGGCCTTGTCGTTGAGGGATGATGGTCAGTCTAGGCTGGATTGGCGCGGGGTGCCTTGATGTGTGTCAGATAGCGCCGCAGTGCGCTGGGAATCGCCATCGCGGGCAAGCCCTAATGCCGTTCAGTTAAGCGCAGATCCCCGGTGGGAGCGGGCTTGCTCGCGAAAGCGGTGGGTCAGTCAACATCAATGTTTGCTGGGCGGACGTCTTCGCGAGCAAGCCCGCTCCCACATTTGATCTTCGCTGCTTTGAGAACTGATCGGCATTAGGGCAAGCGCCGCCCCTCTCAGGGCAGGTCGCGGCTCGCATAAAACGCACTCAGCACCTTCACCAGATGCGCCAAATCGTGGCTGCCGCACAGTTCACGAATCGAATGCATGGCGAATGTCGGCAGGCCGATATCTACGGTGCGCACGCCCAGGTGGCTGGCGGTGATCGGGCCGATGGTCGAGCCACAGCCCATGTCACTGCGCACCACGAAGCTCTGTACCGGCACTTCTTCGGCCATGCACAGGTGGCGGAAGAATCCGGCGGTTTCGCTGTTGGTGGCGTAGCGCTGGTTGCTGTTGACCTTGATCACCGGGCCGGCATTGAGTTTCGGGCCATGGTTGGCGTCGTGCTTGTCGGCGTAGTTGGGGTGGATGCCGTGGGCATTGTCGGCAGACACCAGCAGCGACTTCTGAATGGCCCGTACGAACTCGTCACCTTCAGGCAGCAGACGACGCAGGGTCTGCTCCAGCATCGGCCCGTCGGCACCACAGGCCGAGCAGGAGCCGACTTCTTCGTGGTCGGTACACACCAGCACGCAGGTTTCGTCGGTTTCACTGGTGAGCAGGGCTTGCAGGCCGGCGTAGCACGACAGCAGGTTGTCCAGGCGGGCGCCGGCGATAAAGTCGCCATGCAGGCCAATCACCGCTGCGCCTTGGGTGTCGTAGAAACTCAGCTCGTAGTCGAGCACCACATCAGCATTCAACCCATGTTCGCGGGCCAGTTGGTCGGTGAGTACGGCGCGGAAGTCCACGCGCTCATCACCGGCAAACTGCGCAAGGATCGGCGGCAGCTCGGTCTGGGCATTGATCGCCCAGCCCTGATTGGCTTCACGGTTCAGGTGGATGGCCAGGTTGGGGATGATGGCAATCGGCAGCTTGAAATCGATCAACTGGCTTTCGACCTTGCCGTCACGCCGGAACGTCACGCGGCCGGCCAGGGACAGGTCACGGTCGAACCACGGTGCCAGCAGCGCGCCGCCGTAGACTTCCACGCCCAGTTGCCAGAAGCCCTGGCGTTGCAGCTCAGGTTGCGGCTTGACCCGCAGGCACGGGCTGTCGGTATGGGCGCCGACCAGGCGGATGCCGTCGTGCAAGGGCGACTGGCGGCCCATCTTGAAGGCGATGATCGAGGAGTCGTTGCGGGTCACGTAGTAGCGACCGTTGGTCTCGGTGGTCCAGGTCTCACGTTCGTCGAGGCGCTGGAAACCGGCGGCTTCCAGGCGTTGGGCCAGGGCCGCAGTGGCATGAAAGGGGGTGGGAGAGGCCTTGAGGAAGTCGATCAGGCCTTGGTTCAACGCTTCGCGCATAAGTAGCTCCAGACAGCAATGGCGCGAGTTTACCGTCCGATGTGATAAGTGCACAGAACAAATGTGGGAGCGGGCTTGCTCGCGAATGCGGTGTGTCAGTCGCGCAATAAGCTAACTGATCCACCCCATTCGCGAGCAAGCCCGCTCCCACATTTTAATTGCGTTTACCGATTAGAACGGCGCAGGGCACTCGAACCGCAAGCGCTCGCCGCTTTGCGGGTGGGTGAAGCTCAGCATGCTCGCGTGCAGGCACAGCCGTGGCCAGGCGGCCAGGGCCTGTTCGTGGGCATACAGGCCATCACCGAGCAACGGGTGGCCGATGGACAGCATATGCACCCGCAGTTGGTGCGAGCGCCCGGTAATCGGCGTCAGTTCCACCCGGCACCAATCCCCGCAACGCTCCAAGACTTTCCAGAAAGTCAGCGCATGCTTGCCGAACTCGTGGTCCACCACATGCCGCGGCTTGGTCGGTGGGTCATAGCGCAGCGGCAGGTCGATGCTGCCGCTGTCCAGTTCCGGCTGGCCCCAGCACAAGGCGGTGTAGGCCTTTTCGGTTTCGCGGTCGTGAAACTGGCGCGACAGTTCGCGGTGGCTGTCGGCATCCCTGGCCAGCAGGATGATTCCCGACGTTTCCCAGTCCAGGCGATGAACGATACGCGCCTCTGGGTAACCGTTTTCCTGCAGGCGGGTGATCAGGCAGTCCTTGTTGTCGTCGGCGCGACCTGGCACCGACAGCAACAGGGTAGGCTTGTTCACCACCAGGACAGCGTCATCCTGGTGAAGGATATGGATATTGGACAACGGCATTAAACAGCCTCGTAACAAACGCCAACGGCGGCTCGGCCACCCGGTTCCCCAAAGGGGATCAGGGTGACGGAGCCGCCGTGGCGACCGCCTGTTCGATCAACGATCAGGCAGGGTGATATTGAGTTCCAGAATCGAGCAGCTGCCGTCGTTTTCCAGGGCGACATGCACGTCATCGTTGCCGATATTGACGTACTTGCGGATCACCTCCACCAGTTCCTTCTGCAAGGCTGGCAGGTAGTCCGGGGTGCTGCGTTGGCCGCGTTCGTGCGCCACGATGATCTGTAGACGCTCTTTCGCTACCGACGCCGTGCTAGGTTTTTTGGTTGAGCGAAAGAAGTCAAAAATACTCATTGTTCAATTGCCTCCAAACAGGCGTGCCAAGAATCCTTTCTTCTCGACAGCAAGGAACCGATGGGCAACTTCTTTGCCCAGCAAGCGATCGACTGCATCGCTATAGGCTTGGCCGGCATCACTTTGGTCATCAAGAATGACCGGTACGCCTTGGTTTGAAGCTTTCAGTACCGCTTGAGACTCAGGAATCACCCCCAGCAAGCGAATGGCGAGGATTTCCTCGACGTCCTCAACGCCAAGCATTTCGCCGCTCTGGACGCGCTCGGGGTTGTAGCGGGTCAGGAGCAGGTGTTCCTTGATTGCGTCTTCGCCTTTTTCGGCGCGGCGAGACTTGCTCGACAGCAGGCCGATCATGCGGTCGGAGTCGCGTACCGACGACACCTCGGGGTTGGTCACCACAATCGCTTCATCGGCGAAGTGCATGGCCAGTTGGGCGCCTTTCTCGATACCTGCTGGAGAGTCGCAGATAACAAACTCAAATTGCTCTTTGAGGTCCATCAGGACTTTTTCAACGCCTTCCAGGGTCAAGGCGTCCTTGTCCCGGGTTTGGCTAGCGGCGAGAACATAAAGGTTCTCCAGGCGCTTGTCCTTGATCAGTGCTTGTTGCAGGGTTGCTTCGCCGTTGACCACGTTGACGAAGTCGTACACCACGCGGCGTTCGCAGCCCATGATCAGGTCGAGGTTACGCAAACCGACGTCGAAGTCGACGATGACTGTCTTGTGGCCGCGCAGAGCGAGGCCGGTACCGATAGCGGCGCTGGTGGTGGTCTTACCCACACCACCCTTGCCGGATGTAACCACGAGAATCTTGGCCAAGGTGTTTCACCCCTAAGGAAAAAGGACCTCTCAGTCCCTGAAAAACATCTCTTGAAACTCGCTGCAGGCGGACAGCCTTCGTAGGAAAAAGATGTGCTTCCCGTAGGGGAAACGCCAACTTTCAATTATTCCTACGCAAGTCTTGCCGGTTTCGCTGTGCTATCAGAGTCCAGAGATGCTTGGAAAATGCGGCAGTATCCGTTAAAGACGGATGATGTTCAACACATCGCCCGACAGGCTGACTTGTACCCCGGCCCCCCATAGCGGATCACGGCGCAAATCTTCCGAAACCTTGTACTGGCCGGCGATGGATACCAGCTCAGCGCTCAATTGCTGGCAGAAAATCCTTGCCTTGGTATCGCCCTTGACCCCAGCCAGTGCCCGACCGCGCATGGGGCCGTATACATGGATGTTGCCATCGGCGAGAAGTTCCGCGCCGGGACTGACCGGGGCGACCACTACCAGGTCGCCGCCCTGGGCGTAAATCTGCTGCCCGCCGCGTACGGGGGAGGTGATGATCCTTGTAGGCTTGATCGTCGGCTCTGGCGGTTTTTCCGGTTTTTTCTTCACTTCGCCTTCCACCGGGTCGAGCACACGCTCGCGGGCGCCGGACGGTGGCAGTACTGGCAGTTCAATGGCGATGGCTGCCGCAATGTCTTCGATACGGCTGGCGCGAATGGCCAGGGTGCGCAGGCCATGCTGGCGGCAAACACGCATCAGCCCGGGCAGGTCAACCGCGCCCTGGCCGGCCGGCAATTTGTCCAGGGCCAGCACCAGCGGCGCGTTGTTGAAGAAATTCGGGGCCAGGGCAACCTTGGCAGCGAGCTGGCGGTCCAGGGCATCAAGGTCGTTACGGGCCAGTTCCAGCACAGTAATGGCGAGCATGCTGCCTTTGAGCTGGAAGACGGGATCTTGGTCTAGCGATTCGGTTTGGCTCATGGTCGGCAAAGCGGCTTGTCACGAAAAGTGTCGAGACTTATAACGAGAACAACCGCTAGCCGCAAGCCGGGTCGAACCGTTGTAGAATGCGCGGCCCTGTCTTTACCGGAATCTGTAATGGATCGCCCGCGTTTTCGAGCTGTATTTTTTCACCCGCGTTTCTGGCTCCTGTGGCTGGGGCTCGGCCTGCTATGGCTGATCACTCAGTTGCCATACCGGGTGCTGCTGGGAATTGGTCGTGTGCTGGGTGCGTTTATGTACCGGGTGGCCGGTGAGCGCCGGCGCATTGCTGCGCGAAACCTGGAGCTGTGCTTCCCGCACCTGTCTGCCCAGGAGCGTAAACATTTGCTCAAGGAAAACTTTGCGTCCACTGGCATCGCCTTCTTTGAGATGGCCATGAGCTGGTGGTGGTCCAAACAGCGCCTGGCACGCCTGGCCCACGTCGAAGGTCTGGAGCACCTCAAGCAGGCGCAACTGGAAGGCAAGGGCGTGATCCTCATGGCCCTGCATTTCACCACCCTGGAGATCGGCGCGGCCTTGCTGGGCCAAAAGCACACCATCGATGGCATGTACCGTGAGCACGGCAACCCGTTGTTCGACTTTATCCAGCGCCGGGGCCGCGAGCGCCACAACCTTGATTCCCTGGCGGTCGAGCGCGAAGACGTGCGCGGCATGCTCAAGCTGCTGCGCGCCGGCCGGGCGATCTGGTACGCGCCGGACCAGGACTATGGCGCCAAGCAGAGCATTTTCGTGCCGTTGTTCGGCATCCAGGCCGCTACCGTTACCGCCACCAGCAAGTTCGCGCGCCTGGGCAAGGCGTTGGTGGTGCCATTTACCCAGCAGCGCCTGGCCGATGGCAGCGGCTACCGCATGGTGATTCATCCGCCGTTGCGCGACTTCCCCGGCGAATCCGACGAAGTCGATTGCCTGCGCATCAACCAATGGGTGGAAACCGCGGTACGCGAGTGCCCCGAGCAATACCTGTGGGCCCATCGCCGCTTCAAGAGCCGGCCACCGGGCGAACCCAAGTTGTACGAAAAACGCCGCTGAACAAACGGATTTCCCCGCAGCCCATGGAGTTATGCAATGCGCCCAACTGAACCGGTCACAGGCTTGATTCTTTCCGGCGGTGGGGCGCGTGCGGCGTATCAGGTGGGGGTACTGGCGGCGATTGCCGAATTGTTGCCGCCGGGGGCTGCCAATCCTTTTCCGGTGATTGTCGGCACCTCGGCCGGGGCGATCAATGCGGTGAGCCTGGCCAGTGGCGCCATGGATTTTGGCGCCGCCATCGCCCGCCTTACGGCGTTCTGGCAGGGCTTTCGCAGCCACTTGGTGTTGCGCAGCGATTGGCCGGGGGTGATTCACCAGGCCACTCGCTTCCTGGCCCGCAGCCTGCTGGGGCTGGGGGCACCGGTGCCGGTGGCGCTGCTCGACAGTTCGCCTTTGCGCGAATTGCTGCAAGAGAAGCTGCACTTCGAAGGCATCAACGAGGCCATCCGCAACAAACACCTGCATGCCGTCGCGGTAACGGCGTTTGGCTATGAGTCGGGGCAAGCGGTGACGTTCTATCAGGGCGGCGGCACCATCGACGCCTGGCTGCGCCACCGGCGCATTGGCCTGCCCACGCAGTTGACCGTGGAGCACCTGCTGGCCAGCTCGGCGATCCCGTTGCTGTTCGCACCGGTCAAACTCGACCAGGAATATTTTGGCGATGGCGCCGTCCGGCAATCGGCACCCATCAGCCCGGCGTTGCACCTGGGGGCCAGCCGGGTGCTGGTGGTGGGGGTCAGTGGCAACCCGCGCTCCATCGACCCTTCGGCGCCGCAGCAACGCACCTATACCGGCCAGGAGCCGACCCTGGCGCAGATCGGTGGGCATATGCTCAACAGCACGTTCATTGACAGCCTTGAGAGTGATATCGAGTTGCTGGAGCGCCTCAACCAGTTCGCCCATCTGCAACCGGCCGACAGCGCCGCGCGCGGGCTTTCGCCGGTCGAAGTGTTGGTGATTGCACCGAGCCAGCCCATCGACGAGATCGCCGCCCGCCATCGCCAGGAGCTGCCGGCGGCACTGCGTTTGTTTTTGCGTGGGCCAGGGGCGACCAAGACCAGCGGGGCGGGGGTGCTCAGCTATCTGTTGTTCGAGGCGGGGTATTGCAGCGAGTTGATCGAGTTGGGGCGGCGGGATGCGTTGGCCAAGCGCGAGGAGTTGCAACGGTTCCTGGGCCTGACCCCGAACTGAATCTGGGAGCAGGCTTGTGTGGGAGCGGGCTTGCCCGCGATGGCGGTGATTGAGCCGATAATTAGGCTGGCTGACACTCCGCTATCGCGGGCAAGCCCGCTCCCACAGGGGGCGTGTTGGGCCTTAGAAGTGGTACTTGACCAACAGGCTGGCCGTATCCTGGTTGGTCTCGAACGCGCCGCTGTCCTGGATCCCGTACTTGTTCTTCCAGTAGTCGTATTCAAAACCGACATACAACTGCTTGGCGCCCCAGTTCATGGCCTTGCCCAAGTCATATTTGACCTGCGGGTTGAAGTGCAAGTTGGCGTGATAAGTGCCACGGGCGTTTTTGTCGTTATCCACCACCCAGTCCATGAAGCCGTCGATCAGCACGTCGGAGTTGCCCACGGGAATGGTGTACGACCATACCGGCGTGATCTGCCATACACCGTCACCGGGGCGATTGCCTTCGGTCTGGCGCTGGTAGAAGTTCAACTGGAAGTAGTCGAAGCCCGGGATGTTCAGGTCGAATGCCGGGCCTACCAGGTAGGACTCGTTGTCGCCTTCGCCGAACTCGTAGGTGAACGCCAGTAATACATCTTTGATCGGTCCGAAGGACAAGTCTTTATCGAAGATCTTGCCAAACGACAGCCGTGGGCTGAACTCGCCGTAGTAAGTATTAGGGCCGACATTGCCGTCTTCCTTGCCGTTGTAAAAGATACGGTCGAGGAAGAAGAAGTTGTCGCCGTACTTCCACGCATCGGCATGTTCAAAGGTGACGGTTTGCTGGATCTCTGGGTTGACTTTGAAGTTCTTGCCCCACAGGTAAGTCAGGCTGTTGTTCTGCCACTGCAGCAGGTCACCCGCCATTGCCTGGCCCCCGGCCAGCAGGGATCCGGCCAACATCAGGCTGTTCACGGTACGTTTCATTCGGTTGCTCCCGAGCTAAAGTTTTATGGTTTTTCTTCTACGCAGGCGCTCTGGTGTGGCGCCTTTTGGTTCGCTGCAAAAATCGTCTGTTCGGTCAGCTTTAATGCTTTTAGCAAGAGCTGCGCCAAAGTGTTTGAAAAGCCAAAAAATCCCCGTCGGCTACATGGTATGCAGTCGGGTTCAGAGGACTTTTGCGCACTTTGGCAGCAGACATAAGGCCGGGATAAGTTGGCCTTTAAGTCAGCTTTTACATTCGCTGTTTTTTTTTGAGTCGATTCGAGCGGGCGCGGAGAATACTGGCTCCAGAGCCTGTGCTCAAGTGCGCTGTAAAAGAGCGCAGGGGGCGAGAATGGGGCACAGCGTGTGGCCGGCCCCAAGTCTGTGGTGTGCATGTTGATATTCCCTGTTCGAGTAACGAAGGAATCAATGCGTATGGGCGACTGCGGGGCGTTCTGAGCCGCCCAGAATGTTGAACAACACATTCAGCGACAACGCACTAAGCGTGGCCATGGCGATGCCGCTATGGGTAATCGGGCTCATCCACAGGGGCAACTGGGCGAAGAACTCCGGGCGTACCACCGGGATCAGGCCCATGCCGATGCTGACCGCCACCAGCAACTGGTTACGACGGTCGGCAATGTCGGCTTCCTGCAGGATCTTGATCCCGGTCGCTGCCACCATGCCGAACATCGCGATGGCCGCGCCGCCCAGCACCGCAGGAGGAATCGATGCCACCAGAAACGCCGCCTTGGGCAGCAAGCTCAGGACAACCAAAAAGGCCCCGGCCATGATCGTCACCGAACGGCAGCGCACACCGGTCATTTGCACCAGGCCGATGTTCTGGGCGAACGAGGAGTGGGTGAAGGTATTGAAGAACCCGGCAAAGAACGACGCGCCGGCATCGCACAGCAGGCCGCGACGCAGCATCTTCGGGGTGACTTCCTGGCCGGTGATCTTGCCCAGCGCGAGGAACATGCCGGTGGACTCGACAAAGATAATCACCACCACCAGGCACATCGACAGGATTGGCGCCAATTCGAACGTGGGCATGCCGAAGTGCAAAGGCGTGACCACTTGCAGCCACGGCGCCTGTTCCAGGCCGCCGAGGTCGACCATGCCGAGCAATCCACACAAGGCGTAGCCCAGGGCCATGCCGATCAATACCGAGATATTGACCCAGAAGCCGCGCATGAACCGGTTGATCAGCAAGATGGTGGCGAGTACCAGGCCGGCGATGGCCAGGTAGATCGGCGAGCCGAACTGCACGGCAGTGGCGCCGCCGCCTGCCCAGTTCACGGCTACTGGAAACAACGAAAGACCGATGGCCGTGATCACGGTACCGGTCACCAACGGTGGGAAGAAGCGCACCACCTTGGACATGAAGGGCGCGATGAGCATGCCAAAGAACCCGGCGGCGATGGTCGCGCCGAAGATCCCTTGCAGGCCGATACCCGGCATGCCCGCCATGGCGACCATGCTGCCGACGGCGGCAAAACTGGCGCCCATCATCACCGGCATGCGGATGCCCAGCGGGCCGATGCCAAAGGACTGGACCATGGTGGCGATCCCCGCCACCAGCAGGTCGGCGTTGATCAGAAAGGCGATTTCTTCACGGCTCAAGCCTGCGGCTTGCCCGATGATCAGAGGCACGGCCACGGCGCCGCCGTACATCAGTAGTACATGTTGCAGGCCTACCAGGATCAGTTGCAAAAGGGGCAGCCGCACCATGGCGGGTACGGCAGGAGTCTGCGGTTCTAACTGGGACATGCAACACCTCGGATCTTTTTTATTTTTGTGTTGTTTGGCAGTCAATTGCCAGGTGAAACCCAATCTTCAAAACACTGCACATTGCAAATGTGGGAGCTGGCTTGCCTGCGATAGCGGTGGTTCATTCACCCCTTCCGGTGCGTGATACACCGCTATCGCAGGCAAGCCAGCTCCTACAGTTTGATCTGCGCTAATCAGTTAATTGGTACGGGCTCCTTGATTGATCCAACTACCAATCAACTCCCGCTCCTGCTGGGTCATCTGGGTGATGTTGCCCAGCGGCATGATCTGGCTGGCAACCGCCTGCGCCTGGATGCGCGCCGCCTGCTGCTGGATCTGCGCCGGGGTATCGAACATCACCCCGGCCGGCGCGGCACTGAACAGCGGGCTGGTGGGCTTGGCCGAATGGCATACGGTGCAACGTTGTTCAATCACGCTGTGGACCTTGCCGAAATCCGTCGAGGCCTGGGCCGGCGCCGCTTCTGCCGCCGGTGCTGGCGCGGCGGGGGCTGCTGGCTTGAGGCCGCCACCCAGCGCCGTTTCCGGCAATGGCTGGTACTCGATGGCCGCTGGCGCCTTGGCCACGTCCGGTGCGGTAGCCACGGGTTTTGGACCTGTGACATAGGCCAGGCAGATCATCGCCAGGGCGCCGACCGGCAGGGTCCACGCGTATTTCTGGCTGTCGTGACGGGTGTTGAAGTAGTGCCGCACCAACACCGCCGCCACCGCGATCCCGGCCAGGATCAACCAGTTGTACTGGCTGCCGTAGGTGCTGGGGAAGTGGTTGCTGATCATGATGAACAGCACGGGCAGGGTGAAGTAGTTGTTGTGTCGTGAACGCAGCAGGCCCTTGGCCGGCAGTGCCGGGTCTGGCGTGCGGTTTTCTGCAATCGCTGCCACCAGCGCGCGCTGGGCCGGCATGATGATGCGGAACACGTTACCGACCATGATGGTGCCGATGATCGCCCCCACATGCAGGTACGCACCGCGCCCGCTGAACACCTTGCTGAAGCCGTAGGCCGCGCCGATCAACAGGATGAACAGGATAAAACCGAGCAGGGCAGGGCGTTTGCCCAGGGCCGAGTCGCAGAGAAAGGAGTAGATGAACCAGCCAGCGAACAGTGAGCCAATGCCCAGCAACACGCCTTCGGTGCCGCTCAGGCTGCTGCCGGGAGCCAGCAGGTAGAGCGTCGGGTTGAGATAGAACACCACGCAGAGCAGCGCGACGCCTGACATCCAGGTGAAATAGGCTTCCCATTTGAACCAGTGCAGGTTGTCCGGCATGGTCGGCGGGGCCAGTTTGTATTTTTCCAGGTGGTAGATACCGCCACCGTGGATCGCCCATAAATCGCCAGCCAGGCCGTTTTTGGGGTTGACGCGGTTGAGGTTGTTTTCCAGCCAGACAAAATAGAAAGACGCACCGATCCAGGCCACGCCAGTGATCATATGAACCCAGCGCACGCTAAGGTTCAGCCATTCCAACAGATGTGCTTCCACAGTCTTTACCTCTCGCCCGTCACCCTTGTTGTCGGGTGATCGGACCTTCTCTTATTGGTGGGGGGCGAGGATCAACCGCTCATCCTCTTTGAAAAAATGCTCATCGCAGTTATTGCCTGTGCCACTGCGATCAACCACCAGGAAGTCATCCCGCTTTTCGATCGTCAGCACCGGGTGGTGCCAGACGCCGCGATGGTAATTAATGCCCTGCCTGCCGTTGGTGACGAAGGCGCGGACCAAGCCTGATACAGGTGCATCGCCAACGGGCGCGACCACGATCAGAAAGGGGTTGCCGAGCAGCGGGATAAAGGCCTGGCTGCCCAGCGGGTGTCTCTCCAGCATGCACACGGTCAGCGGCATGTCCTGCGCGTCGGCGCGGAAGATGCTGATGATGGCGTGGTCTTCTGGCGTGGCGGTTTCTACCGTCGCCAGTTTATGAAAGCGCATGGTCGAGCCGTTGTTGATCATGAAGTGATCGCTGCCATCGGTTTCGATAACGTCTCCGAAGGGGGCGAAGGCTTCTTTGGTCAAGGGTTCGATCATCAGTGTGCGCATGGCTGTCTTCTTATCCGAGTTCTGTGTTGTCTGGTCTATTGCTATCGCGGGCGAGCCCGCTCCCACAGGGGAATGCATTGCAAATGTGGGAGCGGGTTTGCCCGCGATTGGGTTCACCGCTTACTTAGCGACCTTGCCGAACACCCGCAGGCGGCTCACACCACCATCAGGGAATACGTTGAGGCGGATGTGGGTGATCGGGCCCAGTGCCTTGATCTGCTCGGCAAAGGTGTGTTCGGCGTGCATTTCCAGCTTCTGTGCTGGCAGCAATTCACGCCAGAACAGCGACTGGGTCTCGATCTGGCTGTCGGTACCGCCCTTGACGAACGCGCCCTGGATCGAGCAGGTGTCCGGGTAGTTGCCTTTGAAGTGCAGGGTGTCGACCACCACTTTGTCGATCTCGCCGGCATGCCCCAGCGCGACGATCACCCAATCGTTGCCTGGCGTGCGACGACGGGCAGTTTCCCAGCCATCGCCCATGTTGATGCCACGGCCCGGGTTGAGGATGTTGCCCATGCGCCCGAAGTGTTCGTCGGAACAGGCCAGCGCACGCCCGCCATTGAGGGAGGAGGCCAGGTCCACTTGTTCGTTGTCGCCCACGGCCGACCAGTCGCGGAACGGAATGCCGTACACGCGCAGACGGGCCACGCCACCATCCGGGTAGATGTTGAAGCGCAGGTGGCTGAACGCCTGGTCGTTATTGATCTCGTGGAAGTGATGGCTATTGCCCTGCAACTCAACGGCAGACAGCACTTCAACCCACTGAGTGTTGGCATCGGGTTCGCCCGCAGCCAAGAAGCAGCCTTCCAGGGACGCCGATGGCGGGAAGTTGCCGGTGAAGAATGAAGTGTCGATGTCCACGCCCTTGATCGAGCCCGGTACGCCCAGGCGGATCACCGCGCTGTCGAAGCCTTCGAAGCGCTTGCGGCGTGACTCCCAGCCGTCCATCCACTTGCCGTTATCATCGAAAACGCCCTCCTTCCATACGGCCGGGGTCGGCTGGAACAGTCGGTTGGCGTCGGCGAACCAGTCATCGGTCACCGAGATGATCTTGGTGCCCAGGCGGGCGTCGGCCAGGTTGACGAACTTTTCGAAAGGTACGGCGTAAGCTTTCATTCTTCTTGTCTGCCTTAGATAGAGTGGCTTGGGATGCTTGCCAGGCCCTGGGCGTTGATCGATACGCTCGGGCCAGGTTTGCTAAAGGGTCAGTAATCGGAACAACGCGATCTTGTTGATCTCTGCCAGCGCGCACTTGAACTCGGTGTCGACCGGGTGGTGGATGCGCGTTTCAAACGCTTTGAGGATCTGATGCCGGTTGCTGCCTTTTACCGCCATGATGAAGGGAAACTTGAACTTGGCCTTGTAGGCATCGTTCAGCTCGGTGAAGCGTGAGAACTCTTCGGCCGTGCATTGGTGAATCCCCGCGCCAGCTTGCTCATCGGTGCTGGCTTGGGTGAGTTGGCCCTGGACGGCCGCACGGCCTGCCAGGTCCGGGTGAGCGTTGATCAGGGCCAGTTGGCTTGGATGATCAGCACTCAACAGGATGTCGCTCATGCGCTGGTGCAGGGTTTCGATCTGGTCGATCGAGGCATCCTGGCCCAGGTCGAAGGCCTTTTCGGCCACCCATGGCGAATGTTCGTAGATGTCGGCGAAGGCTGCGACGAATTCGTCGCGGCTCAGGGTCGACGGTTTCAAGGTCTGGAAAGCAGTCATTTGGCGGCTCCCTGGAAAGGGTGGACGTCGTGCCAGTGGCGGGCAATGTCGACACGGCGGGCGAACCACACCTGGTCATGGCCCTTGGCGTATTCGATAAAGCGCTTGAGGGCAGCCAGGCGCGCCGGGCGGCCGATCAAGCGGCAATGCAGGCCGATGGAGAGCATCTTCGGCGCCTCGGCCCCTTCGGCATACAACACGTCGAACGCGTCTTTGAGGTACTGGAAAAAGTCGTCGCCCTTGTTGAAACCCTGGACCTGGGTGAAGCGCATGTCGTTGGTGTCCAGGGTGTAGGGGATCACCAGGTGCGGCTTGCCGGTCGGGTTGTTCGGTTCCCAGTAGGGCAGGTCGTCGTCATAGGTGTCGCAGTCATACAGAAAGCCACCTTCCTCCATCACCAGCCGCCGCGTATTGGGGCCGGTGCGCCCGGTGTACCAGCCCAGTGGGCGCTCGCCGGTCAGCTCGGTGAGGATGCGGATGGCTTCGAGCATATGCTCGCGCTCCTGGGCCTCGTCCATGTATTGGTAGTCGATCCAGCGGTAGCCGTGGCTGCAGATCTCGTGGCCGGCGGCGACCATCGCACGGATCACGTCGGGGTGGCGCTGGGCGGCCATGGCCACGGCGAAGATGGTCAGCGGAATGTCGAATTCCTTGAACAGCTTGAGGATGCGCCACACGCCCGCACGGCTGCCGTATTCGTACAGCGACTCCATGCTCATGTTGCGTGCGCCTTGCAGCGGCTGGGCCGAGACCATTTCCGAGAGGAAGGCTTCCGACTCTTTGTCGCCGTGCAGGATATTGCGCTCACCGCCTTCTTCGTAATTGAGTACGAACGACAGGGCGATACGCGCCTTGCCTGGCCAGTGTGGATGCACAGGGTTACTGCCGTAACCGATCAGGTCGCGTGGGTAGTCAGCGCTCACTGCAGTCTTCCTTCTTGTTCGTGATCGATGGTGTGGCGGCTGTTGCGTCACAGCGATGGGCTGATTGTATACAACTTAATGGGCACTTTGTAAGCCTGTATTTCTGCATTTTTTCCAGACGGTCGCACCGGCCTATCCTTGCAAGAAACTTGCCCGACTGGTCAACTAAAATATGCGAACTCACCTGTAGGATGCGTCTTACCAGCGATTGCATTCTTGCTGCTGCCCTATCTGCGGCTGATATACCGTCATCGTCGGCAAGCCGGCTCCGGCAGGGGGAGAGGGTGGTTGTTGAATTTATTGTGTACAATTTTTTTGGAAAGTGTCTTAATCAGCCATCGCCGGCTTTTTCAGTGCCCCACAAAGGTGCGGCCTCTTATTAATCGATGACACGGGAGCTCCGATCCATGGGACGACTGACCACACACGTACTGGACGCCGCGCACGGCTGCCCAGGCAGCGCCATCAAGGTTGAACTGTACCGCGTCGAAGGCGCGCAGTTGGAACTGGTTGCCAGCACCTTGACCAACAGCGATGGCCGTTGCGATGCGCCGCTGCTGCAAGGTGATGACTACCGCAGTGGTGTCTATCAGCTGCAATTCAGCGCCGGGGATTACTACCGCGCCCGTGGCGTGCAATTGCCCCAGCCGGCGTTCCTGGATGTGGTGGTGCTGCGTTTTGGCATCAGCGCCGAACAGGATCACTACCACGTGCCCTTGCTGATTTCGCCCTACAGCTACTCCACCTATCGCGGTAGCTGAGTCGTCACCTGGCTTCACACCCCCAAATGCTCTTCGTTGGTTTCGCCCGCTCACACTGCGGGCTTTTTTTTGCCCGCAAAAAGGCGGGTCATGAGCCAATGCCAGCGAACAAGAGGAGCCATTGTGGGAGCTCGACAGCTCCCACAGGGTTGTGTGTTAGCCCTTGAGCAGCGACGCTGCCCCGGCGCTGCCAAACAGCCCGGCACTGAAGCGATTGAACCAGCTCTGGCCCTTACCGGTGCGCAGGTAGCGCGCGGCACCATGGGCACCCAGGCCATAGGCCAGCTTGCACAGCAGGTCCAGCACGGTCCAGGTGGCGATCATGATCAGCAGTTGTGGCAGGAACGGCTGCTGGCTGCTGAGAAACTGCGGCAGGAAGGCCGCAAAAAACAGAATGTCCTTGGGATTGCTGGCGCCCAGCACAAAAGCCCGGCCAAACAGTGCACGAAAACGTGGCACGGGCGCTGCCTCCGGCACCACGGCGCCCTGGGACGGCAGGCGCGATTGCTGCCAGCTCTGCCAGGCAAGGTAGAACAGGTACAGCGCACCGACGATCTTCAGCGCGCTGAACAACTGCTCCGACGCCAGCAACAGTGCGCCCAGGCCCAGGGCCGAGGCGCTCAACAGGCAGATCGAGGCAAACACCCCACCCAGAAACGCCGGATACGAACGGCGCAGGCCGTAGTTCAGGCTGTTGCTGATCATCAGCAGCGACAGCGGCCCCGGAATCAGGATCACGATCAAAGCAGCGCCGCTGAACAGCAGCCAGGTTTCCACGCTCATTACATTCCTCCATACATGCAAAAGCCCCACCCGCAGGTGAGGCGGTTTTCGCCAGCTTGCGCGTTACAGGAACACAAACTTGGCGATAAAAATCGCGCACAGCACCCACAGGCTGATAGAAATCTGCTGATACTTGCCCGTGCCGGCCTTGAGCGCCACGTAGGTGATAAAGCCCAGGGCGATGCCGTCGGCAACCGAGAAGGTCAGAGGCATCATGATTGCCGTGACAATCGCCGGAATGCTGTCGGTGGCGTCGTCCCACTCGATATGGGCCATGCCGCTCATCATCAGCATCGCCACATAAATCAACGCACCGGCCGTGGCATACGCAGGAATCATGCCCGCCAGCGGGGCGAAAAACATCGCCGCCACAAACAGCACGCCCACGGTCACGGCCGTCAACCCGGTGCGCCCGCCGGCCGCTACGCCGGCGGCGCTTTCCACATAACTGGTGACGGGGGGCACACCGACCACTGCGCCAAACACACTGGAGGCGCTGTCGGCTTTCAAGGCCCGGGAGAGGTTTTCGATCTTGCCGTCGGCATTCACCAGGCCTGCGCGCTGGGCGACGCCCATCAGGGTGCCGGCGGTGTCGAACATGTGCACAAACAGGAAGGCGAACACCACGCTGATCATGCTGACGTTGAACACACCCATCACGTCCATCGCCATCCAGGTCGGCGCCAGGCTCGGCGGGGCGGCAACGATGCCCTGGTAATGCACCAGGCCCAGGCCCCAGCCGGCCAGGGTGACGGCGATGATGCTGATCAGGATGGCGCCGAACACCCGGTGATAGCTGAGGATCGCGATCAGCAGGAAGCACACGGCCGCCAACAGCGGGGCCGGTTCATGCAGGGAGCCGAGCTTGATCAGGGTTGCGGGGCTGGCAACGATGATGCCGGCGGTTTTCAGGCCGATCACCCCCAGGAACAGGCCTACCCCCGCGCCCATGGCGTGGCGCAGGCTCACCGGAATGCTATTGAGCAGCCATTCGCGGATGCGCGACAGCGTCAGGATCATGAACAGTACGCCGGAGATAAATACCGCACCCAGCGCGGTCTCCCAGGTGTAGCCCATGGTGCCGACCACGGTGTAGGTAAAGAACGCATTCAAACCCATGCCCGGCGCCAGGCCTACAGGCCAGTTGGCATACAGGCCCATCAACAGGCAACCGAGGGCTGCGGCGATACAGGTCGCGACAAAGGCAGCGCCGTGGTCGATGCCGGCGTCGGCCATGATGTTGGGGTTGACGAAGATGATGTAGGCCATGGTGATGAATGTGGTGAGGCCGGCGATCAATTCGGTCTTCACTGTGGTGCCATGCAAGCTGAGTTTGAACAGGCGCTCCAGCCAGCCCTGTTTGGTGTTTGAAAGGTCGGGCGGACTGAGGTCCAGGGTCGGGGCGTCGGATTTATGGCTTTCCACAGCAAGTACTCCTCAAGAGTTTTATTGTTATTTCCAGCGCCGGACACATGAGTGGGCAGCGGCGCTTTGAGGTACCAGCGGGCTTTGTTGACCAGTAGGTCAGGAACTCGCACGAAGCGAATTATGCTTTTGTATACAAAGAAAGCAAATAATGTTTGCGATTATGTGTGCAAAAAAGATGAAAGGCCAATTTCAGGGCAGGGTCAGGGCCTTGTTCACCGCCAGCCAGCCATTCACGGCGTCCTCGCCGGCCTCGGCAAAGGCGCGCTGCAGCAGCTTGACTTGCTCACGACGCAGGGCGTGTTCGAAGCGCTGGCCTTCTTCGGTCAAGTGCAGCAGGCGCTTACGTTTGTCGGTGGTCGAGGCCGTGCTGTCGACCAGGTGCATTTCCTGCAATTGGCGCAGAGGCATATTCAGCGCTTGCTTGCTTACCCCCAGCAACTCCAACAGTTGCTTGACGCTCAAGGCGGGGTAGCGGGCGATAAAAAACACGATGCGCTGATGCACCCGGCTCAAGCCCCGGCGTTCGAGCATTTCGTCGGCCTTGGCGGTAAAGGCCTGGTAGCCGAAGAAGAACGCTTCCATGGCGGCTTGCTGCGAGGTCTGGTTTTTAAGGTCAAGCATATTGACGTATCTACCTGGGGCGTCGTAATTTCGGTCAACCAGTTTGACGTATTTTCCCCAGCCTTTGCTACCGGTGACCTTATGGCTTTCTCTGAACGTGTTTCGCGCCTTAAAAGCTCCTTGATCCGTGAGATCCTCGCGGCGGCCCAACGCCCGCAGGTGATGTCATTTGCCGGTGGCCTGCCAGCCGAAGCCATGCTGCCGGCGCTGGATTGGCAAGGCATGCCGCCTGCCATGGGCCAGTACGGCATGAGCGAAGGCGAGCCGCAATTGCGCGAATTGCTGGCGGCCGAGGCGCGGGCGCTGGGGGTGGCCTGTGATGCCAGCCAGGTCCTGGTGGTCAGCGGTTCGCAGCAAACCCTGGACCTGGCGGCCAAGCTGTATATCGACCGAGGTACGCAGATCCTGCTGGAAGGCCCGACCTACCTGGCCGCCTTGCAGATCTTCCAACTGTTCGGTGCCCATTGCCTGAGCGTGGAGCTGGAAGCCGACGGCCCGAACCTGGCGGCGCTGCGCAGCAGCCTGGAACGTCATCGCCCGGCGTTCATCTACCTGATCCCGACCTTCCAGAACCCCTCGGCCGTGCGCTATAGCCAAGCCAAGCGCGATGCGGTGGCGGCGCTGCTCGATGAGTTCGGCGTGACCCTGATCGAAGACGAGCCCTATCGCGAGCTGACCTTCGACGGTGGCAGTGCGCGGCCGATTGTCAGCCAGTTGCGCAAGGCCAGCTGGATCTACACCGGCACCGTGTCCAAAACCCTGCTCCCGGGATTGCGGGTCGGCTATCTGATCGCCAGCCCCGACCTGTTCCCCCCTCTGCTCAAGCTCAAGCAGTCGGCGGACCTGCACACCAACCGCGTTGGCCAGTGGCAGGCCATGCAGTGGATCGGCACCGAGCGCTACCAGCAGCACCTGGGGCAACTGCGCAGTTTTTATCGTGAGCGCCGCGATGGGTTCCAACTGGCGCTGACCCGGCATTTCCAGGACTTGGCCGACTGGCAAGTGCCCCAGGGTGGATTATTCTTCTGGCTGACCTTGAAACAGCCCCTGGATACCCGCACCTTGTTGGCACAAGCGCTGGACCAGGACGTGGCGTTCATGCCCGGTGAACCGTTCTTTGCCGAGCCGGACCAGCACCACGGGCACCTGCGGCTCAATTTCAGCCATATCGACCCGGCGCGCCTGGACGAAGGTCTCAAGCGTCTCGCGGCGGTGATCCGTCAAGCACAGCGCGCGCAAGCGGCATAAGGGGAGCTTCATGTACAAGGTTTATGGCGATTACCGCTCGGGCAACTGCTACAAGGTCAAGTTGATGCTCAACCTGCTCGGCATCGCGTATGAGTGGGTGAATGTCGATATCTTGAACGGCGACACACAGACCGCCGAGTTCCTGGCGAAGAACCCCAACGGCAAGATCCCGGTCCTGGAGCTCGAAGACGGCACCTGCCTGTGGGAATCCAACGCGATCCTCAACTTCCTCGCCGACGGCAGCGAATTCCTGCCCAGCGAACCGCGCCTGCGTACCCAAGTGTTGCAGTGGCAGTTTTTCGAGCAGTACAGCCATGAGCCGTACATCGCGGTGGCACGGTTTATCCAGTTTTACCTGGGGCTGCCGGAAGATCGGCTGGAGGAATACAAGACCACCCACAAAGGCGGCTACAAGGCCCTGCGGGTCATGGAAAAACAGCTGCAGGCCACGCCATACCTGGTGGGCGACCAGTATTCGATCGCCGATATTGCGCTATATGCCTACACCCACGTGGCCCATGAGGGTGGTTTTGACCTGAGCCCTTATCCGGCCGTACAAGCCTGGCTTGCCCGCGTGGCCAGCCATCCGCGGCATGTGCCGATGCTCGACTGATAGGCGCGATCTAAATGTAGGAGCGGGCTTGCCCGCGATAGCGCAGGCTCAGTTGATGAATAACTGGCTGATACACCGCTTTCGCGAGCAAGCCCGTTCCCACATTTGGACTGTGTTTGCTGTCAGATCGCGGCGAAGCGCTTGTCCAGGTAATCGATGATCACCTTGGAGTCATACATCCAGGTGGTCTGGCCGTTTTCTTCGATACGCAGGCACGGCACCTTGATCTTGCCGCCTTGGGTAAGCAGCGTCTGGCGGTCTTGCTCGTTGTTCTTCGCATCCTTGAGCGCCACCGGCACATTGAGGCGGTGCAGGGTGCGGCGGGTCTTCACGCAGAACGGACAGGCGTGGAATTGATACAGGGTCAGGCCCTTGGCCGCTTCATTGACCTGCGCCTGTTGCTCGGTGGGGCGCTGTTTTTTCCGCGGGCGGGTAAGGAAGTCGCCCGCGATGATGACGTGGCCGAGGCCCACTCGAAGTGCTTTGACGAACATGGCTGAAACCTCTTGCCCATGACAGAAGGGGCCGCAGCTTACCTGATTTCTACAGGCGAAAAAAAACCGGCGATGAATGCCGGTTTTTTCTGACGCAGCCTGTTACTTGATCAGGCTGAGGAACTCGCTGCGGGTCGCCGCGTTTTCGCGGAACTCGCCCAGCATCACCGAGGTGATCATCGACGAATTCTGTTTCTCCACACCGCGCATCATCATGCACATGTGCTTGGCCTCGATCACCACCGCAACGCCCAGGGCACCGGTCACCTGCTGGACCGCTTCGGCGATCTGGCGGCTGAGGTTTTCCTGGATCTGCAGGCGACGGGCATACATATCGACGATCCGCGCGACCTTCGACAGGCCCAGGACCTTGCCGCTGGGGATATAGGCGACATGGGCCTTGCCGATGAACGGCAGCAGGTGGTGTTCGCACAGCGAGTACAACTCGATGTCCTTGACCAGCACCATTTCACTGTTGTCGGAGCTGAACAGGGCACCGTTGGTGACCTCTTCCAGTGTCTGCTCATAGCCGCGGCAAAGGTACTGCATGGCCTTGGCGGCACGTTTTGGCGTGTCGAGCAGGCCCTCGCGGGAAACGTCCTCGCCGATTTGGCCGAGGATCGCTGTGTAATTCTGTTCCAGGGACATGAAACTACCTGTGGGATTTTCGCAAAGTGCAAGGGTACGGTGGCCGGCAGATCGCTGCAAGCTTGGGTTACTCGTCACGCCCTTCGAGCATCGTGCGCTTGAGCATCACATACACCGCCCCGGCACCGCCGTGGCGTGGTTGGCAGGAGGTGAAGCCGAGCACCTGGGGATGCTGGCGCAACCAGGTATTGACGTGGCTCTTGATCATCGGGCGCTTGCCGTCCAGGCGCACGGCTTTGCCGTGGGTCACGCGCACGCAGCGGATTTCGAATTTGGTGGCTTCGGCCAGGAAGGCCCACAGGGTTTCCCGGGCCTTTTCCACGGTCATGCCGTGCAGGTCGAGGCTGCCCTCGAAGGGGATCTGCCCGGCCTTGAGCTTGCGCACCTGGCTTTCCTGGACCCCATCGCGGGACCACATCAAATCGTCTTCGGGGCCTACGTCAATCACGAACTGGTCCGACAGACCGTCCACCGTGGTGGCGTCAGTGCGCACCGTGGCCGCCTGGCGCAGCTTGGCGATCTGCGCGCGGTCGGCCTTGGGTTTGCCGGTGTCGGCGCGGTCGTGCTTGATCGGCTTGACGCCGCGCAGCTCGTTCTTGAACAGGGAAAAATCGTCGTCTTGCATGTCAGCCTCCGCGCAGGGCGGGCAGTTTACCCAAATCGAGGCGGTTGATGCGGGACAAAACGCTATCAGTGTTCCCTCAATCGTGCTTTTTCATCAGGTGCGAAGCAATGTTCAGTGCCAGGGGCTGGCGCATACGGCGTCGGCAACGGCGCCACAACCAGACACCCAGCCACAGGATCAACAGCCCGCTGCCCAGCAGCACGGCGGCACCGCCCGGGCTGGCATTCAGTTCGCCCAGCGCGGGCGAGTGGCCCAACAGGCCGGCACCACCGGCCAACGCAAGCAGTAAGCCAAACAACGCGAGCAACGCGGCAAATGCCACGCCCAGGCGCAGACGCCAGTTGCTCGGGCCCTTGGGGCGCAAGCGACGAGCGTCAAAACCATCGGATATCTTCATTCCGACCTTTCCTCCAGGGTATCGGCCCTTCGACCGGAAGATAAACAACTTGTTCCGGGCTGGGAGGCAATTGCGGTAAATGACAGGCTTTAGCGGATGAGCGGGGCCGTTGCGGTGGCCGCGCCGCTCATCGACAGGGCGATCAGATCAGATCTTGGGTCAGGGCGAGGGTGGCGAAGTTGTCGGCCATGATGGCCATTTCGGTCTGCTGGACATGTTCGGCGCTGAGGATGCCGCCTTTGTAAGGCAGGTCACGGGTGGCGCAGGCGTCTTCGACCAGGGTGCAGCGAAAGCCCAGGTTCTTCGCCGCGCGCACGGTGGTGCTGACGCTGGAGTGGCTCATGAAGCCGCAGACGATCAGGTCCAGGGAGCCCAGGTCCTGCAGGGTTTTTTCCAGGAGCGTGCCGTGGAAAGCGCTGGGCAGCAGCTTGCCGATGATGGTTTCGTCAGCTTGCGGCTCCAGGCCGGGGATGAACTCGCCGCGCTCGCCCTGGGGGTCGAACAGGCCACCAACGGTGCCCAAGTGGCGGACATGCACGATGGGCCGCCCGGCCCTGCGTGCGGCAGCGCTCAGTTGCTGGATATTTTCTACGGCGGCGTCCATGCCTGACAGGGCGAGCGGGCCGCTCAAATATTCTTTCTGGGCATCGATGATCACAAGGGTCGCGTGGCTCAAATTGGCCGGTGCGTAACCGCGACCGCTGAGTTGAAACATCGTCTTTGGAACGGACATTCTGGGGCTCCTGTGAGTGGGGCTTTTGCGACATTGTCCTCTGGCTGAGCGGTTCTGTGAATCGCTACTAACGTAAGGTGCGCCGTTGTTGGCCTACAGCCATGTCAAGAGGGACTGCGGTGTAACAGAAAAACCTTGAATCAGGTTAAATCCGACGTGTCGCAAAGGTTTTTCATACATCGTCCGTACAGCTTAAGGCTGTTAGAATTGCCAGTCGTTTTTTCCTGGAGCTTGCCCCCGTGATCACTTCCCGCCTGCGCACCTTGCGCGACCATATCCGTTGGGCTGTCAGCCGTTTCCATGGGGAAGACCTGTTTTTTGGCCATGGTACCGACAATGCCTGGGACGAAGCCCGGCAATTGGTGTTGGGTGCGCTGCACCTGCCTTGGGAAATTGCCGACAGCTATTTGGACTGTAACCTCGAAGAAGAAGAGATTTCCCACGTACAGCGCCTGCTGCATCGGCGTATCCACGAGCGCGTGCCCACCGCCTACCTGTTGAAAGAGGCCTGGTTCTGCGGCATGTCGTTTATTGTCGATGAGCGCGTGCTGATCCCGCGCTCCCCGATTGGCGAGTTGATCGAAAACCGTTTCGAACCCTGGCTGGCCCAGCCACCGGCGCGCATCCTCGACTTGTGCACCGGTTCCGGTTGCATCGGTATCGCCTGTGCCTACGAGTTCCAGGAAGCCGAAGTGGTGCTGGGGGACTTGTCCTTCGAAGCGCTGGAAGTGGCCAACCAGAACATCGAGCGCCATGGCGTCGACGAGCGCGTGTACACCGTGCAGGGTGACGGCTTCGACGGTTTGCCCGGCCAGCGCTTCGACCTGATTGTGTCCAACCCGCCGTATGTCGATGCCGAAGACTTTGCCGACATGCCCGACGAATACCAGCACGAGCCCGAGTTGGGCCTGGCCTGCGGTGACGACGGCTTGAACCTGGTGCGCCGGATGTTGGCCGAGGCGGCCGACCATCTGAGCGAGAAGGGTTTGCTGATTGTCGAGGTGGGCAACAGCCAGGTGCACGTTGAAGCGCTTTACCCGGAAGTGGATTTTGCCTGGCTGGAATTCCAGAACGGTGGTCATGGCGTGTTCATGCTGACGGCGCAGCAGTGCCGGGAGCATCAGGCGGTGTTTGCCTCCAGGGTCTAACCCGGTCCATGTAGGAGCTGGCTTGCCAGCGATGGCATCAACTCGGTGTAGCTGATACACCGAGTCGTCCGCATCGCAGGCAAGCCAGCTCCTACATTTGGTTTGATCAGTTAAAGCGTGTTGTCAGCGGTGCGTCGCAATCCAGATCAACAGCCCCGCCTGGAACACGGTGAACGCCACCAGGCAGGTGATGGTGAAACGCAGGCCGCTGTCCTCGCGCTTGAACTTGATGACCTTTTCTTCTTCGTGGCGCAGCTTCACTTCCTGCTCCGCCAGGTTCTGCTCAGCCTGTTGCAGCATCTGCGCGGCTTCGAGGATTTCCACGAACTGCACCTTCTCGGTGTTCCAGCTGTCCAGCACTTCGCTGACCTTGCCCGGCTGCACATGCCCCTTCAGATGCTGGACATCGGCATAGGCCACATCAAATCCCTGGATCCGCAAAAAGTGGTCGCGGCGCAGGCGGGTGGCTTCGTTCAATGCATCCTTGTTCGCCAGGTCCACGCCGTCGACGCGATAGTGCGACCACTTCTTTTTCGCCCATGCGGCACCCTGGGCCACCAGGAAGCGGCCCAGGCCTCGGTTGGCCGGCTCGATTTCCAGGCTGTTGCCCGGGCCAAAATGCACGCGGTGGGTGGCGTGGTCGACCCACACGTCCAGGTGATTCTGTTCGCGTCGCACCCGTTGGGCGGGTAATTGGATGACCATGCGCAGCAGGCTGTGGTCCTTGTTGTTGCGCTCGGCATAGCCAAATTGCACAAAGCGCAACGGTCGGGCGCCGGTGGCGCGGTCGGTGGCCAAGGGTGCCAGGCGCAGCATCTTGAAGTGTTCGGCCTCAACCTCTGCCCACGGCAGCGCAGCCGCAGCCGCCGCTTCGGTGTCGGCGGTGGTGTCGGCGGGAGGTTGTGGTACTGCTTCGGTGTTCGTCATTCGGCGCGATCCTGTCCAAGCCCAGCAAGTCGACAGTCTTTTTGCTGTCGACCCTGTGCTTATCGGCCGTTTTCTCCAGTACTGGAGGGGCAATAGTCGCTTATCGGGGGCGAAGTCCGTCGATAAAGCCAACCAGGCGCCTGCCCAGCGCATCGGCGAGGGGCAACTGCGGGTCGTTGTAGGAGCTCAATTGCTGTTTCACATCGTTGGGTACGATGCGCATCACGTGGTTCATGCCGGGGATCACCGCCAGTTCTGCGTCGGGTTTGGCCTGCTTGAGCCTTTCGGCATCGGCCACTCCCACTTGCAGGTCGGTGGTGCCCTGGACGATCAGGGCCGGCATCGTCAAGCGGGCGAACGCCGCTGCGGGGTCGGCACGAAACAGGCTGATCAGGTATGGCTGCACGCTGGGACGGAAAATCCCTTGCAGCGGGCCTGGCACATCGGCATCCACCTGGCCGGCCTTGAGTCGATCAAGGATTTGGTTGCTGCGCAGCAGCAGCGCCGGCGGCATGTGATCTGCCAGTTGCTGGCGAATCACCTGGTCTACCGGGCGGGCACTGCCGGACAGGGAGATCACCCCGGCAGGCTCGAGTTCAGGGGCGGCGAGGGCAGCCACCAAGGCGCCCTCACTGTGGCCCAGTACCACCAGGGGGCCGAAACGTGGATCGGCCTTGAGCAATTGGCCCCAGGCCACCGCGTCGGCCACATAGGCGTCCAGGGTCAGGTTGCGCTCGTCGGGTGTGGCCTTGAGGCTGGCGGCCACGCCGCGTTTGTCGTAGCGCACGCTGGCAATGTTATGCCGGGCCAGGACCCAGGCCAGGCGCTTGAGGCTGTCGTTGCGTGCGCCTTCGGCGCTGTTGCCGTTGCGGTCGGTGGGGCCGGAGCCGGCGATGATCAGCACCACGGGCACCGGTTTGTCAGATTGGGGTAGCAACAGAGAGCCAAACAACTCGCCGCTGCCGGTGTCCAGGCTGATGGGGCGTTGCAGCACCACAGGGCTGGCGGCGTGGGCGACGGTACAGAACAGGGTGAGGGTGAACAGCAAAACTCGCAGCATCATCGCGCCATCATGAGGAAGGTGCCGGTTGGACCAACGTCTACCGGGAAGGTTTCGAGGATGAACTACTGGGTGAGCCTGCGTATACTGGCGCGCTTAGTTATCACGGTTGAGTTGATTCAACTGATTTCACGGAGCGCTCTGCATGTCCGGCAATACCTACGGCAAGCTGTTCACTGTCACCACCGCGGGCGAAAGCCATGGCCCGGCGTTGGTCGCCATTGTCGACGGCTGCCCGCCCGGCCTTGAGCTGTCCCTGGACGACCTGCAGCGCGACCTCGACCGCCGCAAGCCTGGCACCAGCCGCCACACCACCCAGCGCCAGGAGCCCGACGAAGTCGAAATCCTCTCCGGCGTGTTCGAAGGCCGCACCACCGGCTGCGCCATTGGCCTGCTGATCCGCAACACCGACCAGAAGTCCAAGGACTACTCGGCAATCAAGGATCTGTTCCGCCCGGCCCACGCCGACTACACCTACCACCATAAATACGGCGAGCGCGACTACCGTGGCGGTGGCCGCAGTTCGGCGCGGGAAACCGCAATGCGCGTGGCCGCCGGGGCCATTGCCAAGAAGTACCTGGCAACCCAGGGCATTGTGATCCGTGGCTACATGAGCCAGTTGGGCCCGATCGAAATCCCGTTCAAGAGCTGGGACAGTGTGCAAGACAACGCCTTCTTCAGCCCCGACCCGGACAAGGTGCCGGAGCTGGAGGCCTATATGGACCAGCTGCGCCGTGACCAGGATTCGGTGGGCGCAAAGATCACCGTGGTCGCCGAAGGGGTGATGCCGGGCCTGGGCGAGCCGATTTTCGACCGCCTGGACGCCGAACTGGCCCACGCGCTGATGAGCATCAACGCGGTCAAGGGCGTGGAAATCGGCGCCGGTTTCGCCTGCGTGGCCCAGCGCGGCACCGAGCACCGCGATGAGCTGACCCCAGAAGGTTTTGTCAGCAACAATGCGGGCGGCATTCTTGGCGGCATCTCGTCCGGCCAGCCGATTGTGGCGCACCTGGCGCTCAAGCCGACGTCGAGCATCACCACGCCGGGGCGCTCCATTGATGTGCATGGCAACCCGGTGGACGTGATCACCAAGGGCCGCCATGACCCGTGCGTTGGCATCCGCGCCACGCCGATTGCCGAGGCAATGATGGCCATTGTGCTGATGGATCACCTGCTGCGGCACCGTGGGCAGAATGCCGATGTGCGTGTAAGTACCCCGGTACTGGGCCAGCTGTGACGGTCTGACCGTGACCGCACTCCCGTACTGGCGACTTTCCAGCTTCTATCTGTTCTATTTCGCCCTGCTGGGGGCGACGGCGCCGTTCCTGGCGCTGTACTTCCATCATCTGGGGTTCTCCAGCGCGCGTATTGGCGAGTTGGTTGCAATCCCGATGCTGATGCGCTGCGTGGCCCCCAATATCTGGGGCTGGCTGGGGGACTACACCGGTCGGCGCCTGGCCATCGTGCGTTTTGGCGCGGTGTGTACGCTGCTCAGTTTTTCGCTGATCTTTGTCAGCCAGAGCTACGCCTGGCTGGCGCTGGTGATGGCCCTGCATGCGTTCTTCTGGCACGCGGTATTGCCGCAGTTCGAGGTCATCACCCTGGCGCACCTGCAAGGCCAGACCTCGCGCTATAGCCAGGTCCGCCTGTGGGGTTCGGTGGGGTTCATCCTCGCCGTCGTCGCCCTGGGGCGGCTGTTCGAGGCCCTGAGCCTGGATATCTACCCGGTGGCGATCGTATTGATCATGGCCGGTATCATCGGTGCCAGCTGGTGGGTGCCCAATGCCCAGCCGGCTGCCACGGGCGAGCGCGGTGCCGGCGACGGCTTCCTGCGGCAACTGCGCAGCCCAGGTGTGCTGGCGTTTTATGCTTGTGTCGCCTTGATGCAAATGAGCCACGGCCCGTACTACACCTTCCTCACCCTGCACCTGGAAAGCCTCGGTTACAGCCGTGGCGTGATTGGTCTGTTGTGGGCCCTGGGCGTCGTGGCGGAAGTGCTGATGTTCATGGCCATGAGCCGGATCCTCTCGCGCTTCTCGGTGCGCCGGGTGCTGGTGGCCAGTTTCCTGTTGGCGGCGTTGCGCTGGTTGCTGCTGGGCGCGTTCGCCGAGTTCCTGTGGGTGCTGCTATTTGCCCAATTGCTGCATGCTGCAACCTTTGGCAGCTTTCATGCAGCGGCCATCCAATTTGTGCAGCGCAGCTTCGGTGCGCGCCAACAAGGCCAGGGCCAGGCCCTTTACGCCGCGCTGGCCGGTACCGGCGGCGCGCTGGGCGCCTTGTATTCCGGGTATAGCTGGAACCAGTTGGGGCCGACCCTGACTTTCAGTATCGCCAGCCTCGCAGCCCTGGCCGCTGCGTTGATCATGGCGCAGCGCTTGCCCGAGGAGCGGCCGTGAGCCCGGCCCATCATCTGCAGACTCTTACCGCCCGAGGACCCTTTTTATGAGCATTCTTTGCGTTTATCACGTTTCTACCCCGGACACCCCGAACAAGGTCCTGACCCACGCTGACGACATTGCCTCGACCCTGGCCGAGCAGGGCGTGGGTTTCGAGCGCTGGCAGGCGAGTACCCGTGTCGAGGCCGGCGCCAGTGCGGCCGAGGTGAGCGCAGCGTACCAGGCGCAAATTGACACCTGCATGACGGCACACGGTTATGCGCAGGTGCAGGTGTTGAGCGTGAGTCGCGAGCATCCGCAAAAGGATGCCGTGGCTGCAGGTTTGCGCGACGAGTATCGCCATGATGCCGACGAAATCCGCCTGTTTGCCGCCGGGCGTGGGTTGCTCGGCTTGCACATCGACGATTACGTGTACACGGTGCTCTGCGAAAAACACGACCTGCTGCGCATCCCTGCCGGCATGCCGCGCTGGTTCGACTTGGGGGAAGAGCCGCGCGTGGTCGCGATCAGCCTGTTCCAGACGGCGTCCGGGGCCGTTGCGCAAGTAAGCGGCAGTGACATCGCCCAACATTTCCCTGGGTTGGATGATTGACGTTAGTTCACTCTCCGAAAACTTATTCAATACACCTAAGTTGGAAAAGTTTGTGGGAATGGGCTCTATAGTTTGTAAGTTCCAGCTATTTGTCTGTGGGTCGATGTGTTAATCCCAGGCTTTATGTAACTCTCCCGTCGCTGTGTATTTCGTCTGTCAATAGGAGGAATCCGATTATTGGCAGTGCAAATCAATAAGAGACGGAGAGGTATGTATGAGCAGCCCAGAGGAGCCAACCCCATCCGTGGAGCCTGCGGCAGACGAAGCCTGTGTACAGGCATGCGACGGCCAGGCCGGCGGCGCGCAACTGGCGTTGCCGGATAAACCGTTGACCGCCAAGGAGTTGGAAATACTGCGCTGGGCCACGGAGGGCAAGACAGTGTGGGAAATCAGCCGGATCCGCTGTGTCTCACAGGCCACGGTGAAGTTTCATTTGCGCAATATCTACAGCAAGTTGCACGTCAATAACCGGGTCCAGGCGGCAAGCGAAGCGATCCGGCGCGGTTTATGCGGGTAAAAAAGGGCCGTGAAGCGCAACGGCTTCACGGCCCTGGGAAACAAGCTGGTACTCAGGCCGAGTGGTAGGTCGGCAGGGCAAAGCGGTGCTGGCTTTGCAGCATCGAAATCTGTGGCAACTCGCTGGCCTGTTCTGCCAGGTCACGGCGGATTGCGCTAATGACCCAGGTCAGTTGGTCGGCGGTATGCAGTTGCTGGTACGAGATCGAGCGCTTGATCTGCTTGCCCTCGGTGTTGCGCAGAGTCAGCAGGATGCCACCGTCGGGACGTGGCTGGGTGGTGACGTCGTAGTTGGAGAATACAGAAGCGAATTTGTCTTGGATCAGGCTCATGTCTATCGGCTCCATTGGCTCGTGTTGTGCGGCATGGAGTGATAGGTGCAGTGATTGTGCCAGTATCGCTATTTATAAAAACATCATATAAATCAGCATCTTATAAAAATTCGAAATTTTCAGATTCGTGCAATATGCATGAATGGCCATCGTGCATCCTGCATTTTGCGCTATTGGCCGCTGACGAGCGGTGCTGGCGTTCACCTTTGGGCGGGATACAAAACATTGCAAATCCTGCGTGTACAGCCAAGGAACGGCTGGCGTATTTTCCTGCAAGGCATTCAGGAACGGTCCTACGCCGCATGAAGGCCCGCGCACCCTACCAACAATAAGAAAAAGGACTTCTGTGCATGAGCAATCCGAACAGCGAGATGATCACCCTCGGCATGATGTTGCGTAAGGTGCCGACCATTGTCCGGGCCCTGCCACGGTTGGTGCGCGGGATCCGCGTCGCCAACATCACTGACCCCGACCAGCCCTGCGGGCTGGGCTGGACCTTCGAGCAGGCTACCCAGCGCAACCCCGAGGGCGCCGCGCTGCTATATGGCGACCAGGTGCTCAGTTACCGCCAGGCCAACCAGCACGCCAATCGCATCGCCCATCACTTGCAGGCCCAAGGTATTGGCAAGGGCGATGTGGTCGCCCTATTTATCGAAAACCGCCCCGAGCTGTTGCTGACTGTACTGGCGGTGGCCAAGATCGGCGGTATCTGCGCCATGCTCAACACCGCGCAAACCCAGGCGGTGCTGGTGCATAGCCTGACCCTGGTCAACCCCGTGGCGATTGTAGTCGGCGCCGAACTGGTCGAGGCCTTCGACGCGGTGCGGGGGCAGGTGGCGATTGATCCGCTGCGTACCTGGTATGTCGCCGATCAGCAGGCGGCGCCGGTGCCCCAGGGCTATATCGACCTGATGGCCGCCAGCGCGGACTGCCCGACGGATAACCCGGCCAGCAGCCAACAGATCTACTTCAACGACCCTTGCTTCTATATCTACACCTCCGGCACCACGGGCTTGCCCAAGGCCGGCATCTTCAAGCATGGCCGCTGGATGAAGTCCTCGGCCAGCTTCGGCACCATTGCCCTGGACATGGGGCCTGAAGACGTCGTCTATTGCACCCTGCCGCTGTACCACGCCACCGGGCTGTGTGTGTGCTGGGGCTCGGCGATTGCCGGCGCGTCGGGGTTTGCCATCCGGCGCAAGTTCAGCGCCAGCCAGTTCTGGGACGATGTGCGCAGATTCAACGCAACCACCCTGGGTTACGTCGGCGAGTTGTGCCGCTACCTGATCGACCAGCCGCCCAGCGAGCGCGACCGCGACAACCGCGTGGTGAAGATGATCGGCAACGGCTTGCGTCCTGGTGTGTGGGGGCCGTTCAAGGAGCGCTTTGGCGTCGATCATATCTGCGAGCTGTACGCGGCCAGCGACGGCAATATCGGCTTCACCAACGTGCTGAATTTCGACAACACCATCGGCTTTTCCCTGATGCACTGGGCGCTGGTGGACTACGCCCACGACACCTGCGAGCCGATCCGTGGCAGCAATGGGTTTATGCGTGAAGTGCAGAAGGGCGGCCAGGGCCTGCTGCTGGCCAGGATCGACGACAAAGCGCCGTTCGATGGCTACACCGACCCGGAAAAGAACCGCAAGGTGGTGTTGAGCGATGTGTTCGAGAAGGGCGATCGCTATTTCAACACCGGCGATCTGTTGCGCAGTATCGGCTTTGGCCATGCGCAGTTCGTCGACCGCCTGGGCGACACTTATCGCTGGAAGGGCGAGAACGTCTCCACCACCGAAGTGGAGAACATCTTTATGCAGCACCCGCAGATCACTGAGGCGGTGGCCTACGGGGTGGAAATCGCCAACACCAACGGTCGTGCCGGGATGGCCGCGATTACCCCGTCCGAATCCCTGGCCACCCTGGATATGCAGGCGTTGCTGCAATTCGCCCAGAGCCAGATGCCAGCCTATGCGGTGCCGCTGTTCCTGCGGATCAAGGTGAAGATGGAAACCACCGGCACTTTCAAGTACCAGAAGGTGCGGCTCAAGGAAGAAGCGTTCGACCCGGCCCGGGTTGGCGACGATCCACTGTATGCCTGGCTGCCGGGTACGGATGCCTACGTACCGGTAACCGGCCAGGTGCTGGCGGATATCCAGGGCGGAAAGTATCGCTACTAAGGCACTTGATAGAGTCTGGCTATCGAAGCTTTCGATAGAAAAGGGGTGACAGGCGTGGCGCTGCTCGGGAAACTGACGGCCTTACGCCACACCCTCCAGGGAGCCGCAGATGTCAGATCAAGCCAAACAAATGACCGAAGAAGAAGCCGCCGAATTTGCCGAGCAGGTCTTCGACGTCGCCCGTCGAGGCGATGCCGCCATGCTGGCCGCGCTGCTGGCCAAGGGCTTGCCGGTCAATCTGCGTAACCACAATGGCGACACCTTGTTGATGTTGTCCGCCTACCACGGGCACGCCGAGGCGGTGAAGGTGCTGCTGGAGTTCAAGGCCGACCCGCAGATCGCCAACGATAAGAACCAACTGCCGATTGCCGGCGCGGCATTCAAGGGCAACCTGGCGGTGGTCAAGGCGTTGATCGAGGGCGGCAGCCCGGTTGACGGCGCTTCTGCCGATGGCCGCACGGCGCTGATGATGGCGGCGATGTTCAACCGTACCGAGATGGTCGAGTACCTGCTCAGCGTCGGGGCCAACCCCAAGGCCACGGATGCCCAGGGTGTGACCGCGCTGGGTGCGGCCCAGGCCATGGGAGCAGCGGATACGACGGCGCAGTTGCAAAAACTGGTGTAGGCTTTGCGCCCTCAAAATCAGCCTCGCCACAGGATTCGCCCATGAACACCGCGCTCGTCGAACTCATCACTAAAATCAGTTCCGGTTGCCTGGGCGACGCCGAGATCGTGCGGATCGCCGATGAGGCCAGTCAGGCCTACGCCGATGCCGATGGATTCCTGGCGGCCAACCCCGATATCAACTACGACGACAGCTTCCCCATCCCCCTGGGCGAGTGGATTGTGGTGGGCAGCCTGCCGGAGACGGTGCTGTTCCAGGCCGATACCTACCAGGACCTGTTCGCCCAGATCGTCGCCTCCTTTGGCCCCGACGTAGCGTTCAACCTCAAGCCCAAGCAACTGGCCAAGACCGAAGCCCTGACGGCGCTCAATCGCATCCAGATCCAGCTCGACGCCATGAACCCGGAAAACGGCGGCTATACCCTGATGAACTTCAGCCAGTTGCTCGATGACGAGATCCAGGCGGTGTTGGTATATGGCAACGACGTGTCACGGGTGCTGGCGTTGTGTGCCGAACTCGGGATCAAGGGCGAACCGTCCCTGGAAGCCCTGCGCATCGCAGTGCATGTCTGAAATAAAACGGAACCCTCGTCAGGGCTGGCTATCCTAAACAGGCAAACCCTCACTTAGGAGCGACACCATGGGTTCCACATTTAATGGTCTGATCGGGTTGATCATCCTGGCGCTGGATATCTGGGCGATCATCAACGTGTTCAAAAGCGGCGCCAGCACCGGGGCCAAAGTGTTGTGGATCCTGTTGATCCTGCTGTTGCCGGTACTTGGCCTGATTATCTGGGCCATCGCCGGGCCACGGGGCAATGTGCGGATCTGACCCTCTGCGCGCACAAGCAGATAAATAATGTGGGAGCGGGCTTGCTCGCGATAACGGTGTGTCAGCCAATCAATCTGGTACTGATACACCGCTATCGCGAGCAAGCCCGCTCCCACCTTTAATTACGCTGTGTTCTGTAGATTTGTGTTTCGAGATATTCGCTGCACAAAATTTTCACACTTCATCCAAGACAATTCCCCCGCTTTATTTTCCTGCCACGGTCCGTCTGTGCCGCCAGGAGCCCTGCGCAATGAGTAATCAATAGCGTTGCCGACGTTGATCGGGCACCATCTGCCCACCGCGTAATACCCTGGACCCTGCGCCTTTATTGGCGGGGCAGGACGCCGCTGCATTATTTCGCAACTTAAACTTCCAATGGGTCCTCAAACAACATGGCAAACCCGGACGCCCTGAATCAGCAGCGAGCTGCTAGTCGCCTGCTGCAACCGACCGTCAAATCCCACCTGGCCTACACGCTGCTCTGCGCCCTGGTCATGATGGTGATGCTTTCCCTGCTGCGCCTGGGACTGTTGGTGTACAACCGCGACATGATGCTCGACACCCCGGCCGCGACCTTCCTGGAAGCGTTCGCCAATGGCCTGCGCCTGGACTTGCGCCTGGTGGTGTACCTGAGCATCCCGCTGATCCTGGCCCTGTTCAGCGTGCGCGCCATGGCCGCCCGCGGGTTCTTCCGGCTGTGGCTGACCGTGGTCTCCAGTATTGCGCTGTTCCTCGGCCTGATGGAGATGGACTTCTACCGCGAGTTCCACCAGCGCCTCAACGGCCTGGTTTTCCAGTACGTCAAGGAAGATCCGAAAACCGTGATGAGCATGCTCTGGTACGGTTTCCCGGTGGTGCGCTACCTGCTGGGCTGGGCCGTGGGTACGTTTATCCTGAGCATCGCCTTCAAGGGCGCCGACCGCGCAACGCGCCCCCGTGGCCCGTTCAGCGGTGGCACCGTCGGCACCCGCCAGGTCGCGCCGTGGTACAGCCGCATCGCGGTGTTCGTGGTGTGCCTGCTGATTGCCGTGGTCGCCGCGCGCGGCACCCTGCGCCAGGGCCCGCCGCTGCGTTGGGGTGACGTGTACACCACCGACTCGAACTTCGCCAACCACCTGGGCCTCAACGGCACGTTGTCGCTGATCGGGGCGGCCAAGGCGCGGTTCTCCGAGCACCGCGAGAACGTCTGGAAAGCCACCCTGGAGCAGCCGCTGGCCACCCAGACCGTGCGCGACATGCTGGTGCTGCCTGACGAAAAACTGGTGGATACCGACACCGCCGCCGTGCGCCGTGACTTTACGCCACCGGCCGAGAAGACCCTGCCGATCAAGAACGTCGTGGTGATCCTGATGGAAAGCTTCGCCGGTCACTCGGTGGGCGCCCTGGGCAGTGGCGGCAAGATCACGCCGTACTTCGACGAGTTGACCAAGGAAGGCCTGCTGTTCGACCGCTTCTTCTCCAATGGCACCCATACCCACCAGGGCATGTTCGCCACCATGGCCTGCTTCCCGAACCTGCCAGGCTTCGAATACCTGATGCAGACCCCCGAAGGCAGCCACAAGCTGTCGGGCCTGCCGCAATTGCTCAGTGCCCGTGATTTCGACGACGTGTATGTCTACAACGGCGACTTCGCCTGGGACAACCAGTCGGGCTTCTTCAGCAACCAGGGCATGACCAACTTCATTGGCCGCAATGACTTCGTCGACCCGGTGTTCTCCGATCCGACCTGGGGCGTGTCCGACCAGGACATGTTCAATCGTGGCCTGCAGGAACTGAAGGCACGCGAAGGCGGCAAGCCGTTCTACGCCCTGCTGCAAACCCTGTCCAACCATACGCCGTACGCCTTGCCGACGCCGTTGCCGGTCGAGGCGGTGACTGACCGTGGCCGCCTCAACGAGCATTTGACGGCCATGCGCTACTCCGACTGGGCCCTGGGCCAGTTCTTCGAGAAGGCCCGCAAGGAGCCGTACTTCAAGGACACTCTGTTTGTGATCGTCGGCGACCATGGTTTTGGTAACGAGCAACAGATCACCGAAATGGACCTGGGCCGCTTCAACGTGCCGCTGCTGCTGATCGCACCGGGCGTGCAGGACAAGTTCGGTGTGCGTGACCACACCGTGGGCACGCAGATCGATATCGTGCCGACCATCATGGGCCGCCTGGGCGGGGAAACCCGCCACCAGTGCTGGGGCCGTGACCTGCTCAACCTGCCGGAAGGCGACAAGGGCTTTGGCGTGATCAAGCCCTCGGGCAGCGACCAGACCGTGGCCTTGCTCACCGCTGACCGCGTGTTGGTACTGCCCAAGGAAATGCCACCCAAGCTGTGGCAATACGAACTGGGCGCCAACCCAAGTGGCAAGGTGATCCCTGAGTCGGCGGATGAGGCGCAACTCAAGCAGAAACTTGAGTCGTTCCTGCAAACCGCCACCAAGAGCCTGCTGGATAACACCGCAGGCGTAGTGGACGGCAAGCCGGACTAATCGCCCGGCAATAAAAAAGAGGCCTTTTACAAGGCCTCTTTTTTTTGCATTTTTTTTAACGCTGGGGGGTTATATCTTGCCCAGCAGCAACAGAATCAACAGCACCACCAGCACCGTGCCGAGAATACCCGATGGCCCATAACCCCAGTTGCGCGAGTGCGGGAACACCGGCAGACCGCCGACCAGCAGGAGGATCAGAACAATGATAAGAATGAGGCTCATAGTGTGTTTTCCTTATTCGTCTTCTGAAAAGACCTGATTGTTAATACCAGAGCCGAACATCTAAAACGGCTGCCTTAACTGATCCGACTCCTGCACTTTGCAGAAAATTCCCTGTTTTTTTAATGCGATTTGGCCGCTGGCTTATTTCCTTTTTAATTGTTGTGCTGTGTCGCACTTAGTTTAAAAAGATTGAACTTACCCCAGGCCCCGGCATCCGACCGGGCTTTTGGTTTGCCCCGGGCATTCAGCAACTTGATGGTGCATGGGCCGGTGAATAACCTTCGCTACACTGGCGCTTACTTCCTCCCTGAACCACAAGGCTACTTCCTATGCAAAATCGCATGATGATCACCGGCGCCGGATCCGGCCTGGGTCGCGAAATCGCTCTGCGCTGGGCCCGCGAAGGCTGGCAACTGGCCTTGTCGGATGTCAGCGAGCCGGGCTTGCAGGAAACCCTCGCGCTGGTGCGCCAGGCCGGTGGCGACGGGTTTATCCAGCGCTGTGACGTGCGTGACTACAGCCAGCTCACGGCCTTTGCCCAGGCCTGTGAGGTCAAGCTGGGCGGCATTGATGTGATCGTCAACAACGCCGGGGTCGCCTCCGGTGGGTTCTTCAGCGAACTGTCCCTGGAGGATTGGGATTGGCAGATCGCAATCAACCTGATGGGCGTGGTCAAGGGCTGCAAGGCCTTCCTGCCGCTGCTGGAAAAGAGCAAGGGCCGGATCATCAACATCGCCTCCATGGCGGCCCTGATGCAAGGCCCGGCCATGAGCAACTACAACGTGGCCAAGGCCGGTGTGGTGGCGCTCTCGGAAAGCCTGCTGGTGGAACTCAAGCAGCAGGAAGTCGGGGTGCATGTGGTGTGCCCGTCGTTCTTCCAGACCAACCTGCTGGACTCATTCCGCGGCCCGACCCCGGCGATGAAGGCCCAGGTCGGCAAACTGCTGGAAAGTTCGCCCATCACTGCAGCAGACATTGCCGATTACATCTACCAGCGTGTGGCCGTCGGTGACTTCATGATCCTGCCTCACGAACAGGGGCGGATGGCCTGGGCACTGAAGCAGAAAAATCCGCAGTTGCTGTATGACGAAATGACCAACATGTCGGAAAAAATGCGCGCCAAGGCGCAGTCGGCCAAAGGCTGAAAGATATAAACAATGGGTTTATGTTTTTGCGGACTTATTGGGCTGTTTGATATTCGTCTGTCAGTTAAGGCAACCATGGTTTGTAGGGTGGATCTGTTTATCTAGCAGGTTATTGATGGCTCGTAGGGGAGGGCGCATGGTCGCGGTCCGGTAACTTTCCAAAGGACAAAACGCCATGCTGGTACTTAGCCGCGCGGTAGGCGAAATCATTTCCATCGGCGATCACATCACCCTGCGGATCCTGGAGGTCAACAACCTCCAGGTGAAACTCGGCGTGGAAGCGCCGGCAGGGGTCAATGTGCATCGGGCTGAGGTCTACGAAAAGATCCGCAGCCTACAGGGGCACCCGGTGCCCGTGGCCAACCCTTAGTCGAACAGGTGCTTGGGCACATCGTGCTTGAGCATCAACTGGCACTGTTCACTCTCCGGATCGAAAACGATCAGCGCCTGGCCCTTGGTCAACGCCTGGCGTACGCGCAGCACTCGGGTTTCCAGGGGCGTGTCGTCGCCGTTGTCGGTGCCGTCGCGGGTCACGAAGTCTTCGATGAGGCGGGTCAGGGTGTCGACTTCAAGTGCATCGTAGGGAATCAGCATACAAGCCTCAAATGGTGGATCCCGGCGATCCTACTGTGCCGGGATCATAGTTGCCAGCCTCAGGATTTCTGTCCGACCAGGCTGTCCACCGAGGGCACACGGGTGTCGCTCTCCATTTGTGTTTCATGTTCCAGTTGATGACTGAAGCGGTCCAGGGAGCCCTGGGCCGGTTGCGCATCGCTGGCAAATACCGGCGGGCTGAGGATGTAGGCGCCCAGCAGGCGGCTCAAGGCGGCGAGGCTGTCGATATGGGTGCGCTCGTAGCCGTGGGTCGCATCGCAGCCAAAGGCCAGCAACGCGGTGCGGATATCGTGGCCGGCGGTGACCGCCGAGTGCGCGTCGCTGAAGTAGTAGCGAAACAGGTCACGGCGTACCGGCAGGTCGTTTTCCGCCGCCAGGTGCAGCAAGTGGCGGGACAGGTGATAGTCGTAGGGGCCGCCAGAGTCCTGCATCGCCACGCTTACTGCATGCTCGCTGGAATGCTGGCCGGGGGCGACCGGGGCAATGTCGATGCCGACGAATTCGCTGACATCCCAGGGTAATGCGGCGGCCGCGCCACTGCCGGTTTCTTCGGTGATGGTGAACAGCGGGTGACAGTCGATCAGCAACGGTTCGCCACTGTCGACGATGGCCTTGAGGGCCGCGAGCAAGGCTGCGACGCCGGCTTTGTCATCCAGGTGGCGGGCGCTGATATGGCCGCTTTCGGTAAACTCCGGCAGCGGGTCGAAGGCCACGAAATCACCGACGCTGATCCCCAGGGAATCGCAATCGGCGCGGGTGGCGCAGTAGGCGTCCAGGCGCAGTTCGATATGGTCCCAACTGATTGGCATTTCATCCACCGCGGTATTGAACGCGTGCCCGGAGGCCATCAGTGGCAGGACGCTGCCACGGATCACGCCATTGTCGGTGAACAGGCTGACGCGGCTACCCTCGGCAAAACGGCTGGACCAGCAGCCCACCGGGGCCAGGGTCAGGCGGCCATTGTCCTTGATCGCCCGCACGGCGGCGCCGATGGTGTCCAGGTGCGCGGAAACCGCGCGGTCCGGGCTGTTTTTCTGGCCCTTGAGGGTGGCGCGGATGGTGCCGCGCCGGGTCATCTCAAAGGGGATGCCCAGCTCTTCCAGGCGCTCGGCGACGTAGCGCACGATGGTGTCGGTAAACCCGGTGGGGCTGGGGATGGCGAGCATTTCCAGCAGCACTTTCTGCAGGTAGTTGAGATCCGGTTCGGGGATGGTTCGGGTCATGGAAACTCCTGATGAATTGAGGGCATCGATGGTTTCGATGAGGGGCTGGGTATGTGTTGCCTCGGCCGGCCCCATCGCAGGCAAGCCAGCTCCCACCTTTAAATGTGTTCACACATCAACCTGTGGGAGCGGGCTTGCCCGCGATGAGGCCCGTCCAGACAGCTCATGTCTCAAGCCGTGGTTTGGCTGTGGGGAAACAACAAATCCACAAACCGTTCTGCCGTGGGCTGTGGTTCATGGTTGGCCAATCCTGCGCGTTCGTTGGCTTCGATAAATACGTACTCCGGCTGGTCAGCGGCCGGCACCATAAGGTCCAGGCCGACCACCGCAATATCCAGGGCGCGCGCCGCACGCACCGCTGCATCCACCAGCGTCGGATGCAGCGTCGCCGTGACATCTTCCAGGCAACCCCCGGTGTGCAGGTTGGCGGTACGCCGCACCGCCAGCACTTCGCCCGAAGGCAGGATGCTGTCGTAGTCGTAACCCGCTGCCTTTAAGGTGCGCAGGGTTTCGTCGTCCAGGGGGATCCGGCTTTCGCCATCGGTGGCCGCCTGGCGTCGGCGGCTTTGCGCCTCGATCAAGGCGCCGACGCTATGCTTGCCGTCACCGATCACCTGGGCCGGGCGGCGGATCGCGGCGGCCACCACTTCAAAGCCGATCACCAGGATGCGCAGGTCCAGGCCTTCGTGGAAACTCTCGAGCAATACCCGCGAGTCGAACTGGCGCGCCGCCTCGATGGCGCCTTGCACTTCTTCGATGGTCTGCAAGTCCACGGCCACGCCTTGGCCCTGTTCACCGTCCAGGGGCTTGACGACGATGCGCTGGTGCTCGTCGAGAAACTCCAGGTTATCGTCGGCGCTGGCCGCCAGTTGTTGCGCTGGCAATTTCAAGCCGGCGGCGCTCAATACTTTATGGGTCAGGCTTTTGTCCTGGCACAGGGTCATGCTGATCGCACTGGTCAGGTCGCTCAACGACTCACGGCAGCGCACCCGGCGCCCGCCATGACTGAGGGTGAACAACCCGGCTGCGGCATCGTCCACCTGCACATCAATCCCGCGTCGGTGCGCTTCTTCGACAATGATGCGCGCATAGGGGTTGAACCCCGCCTGCGGCCCCGGCCCGAGGAACAGCGGCTGGTTGATACCGTTCTTGCGCTTGATGGCAAACGTGGTGAGCGCACGAAAGCCGAGCTTGGCGTACAGGCTTTTTGCCTGGCGATTGTCGTGTAATACCGACAGGTCCAGGTAACTCAGGCCGCGGCTCATAAAGTGCTCGATCAGGTGGCGCACCAGCACTTCGCCGACGCCAGGCCGCGAGCATTGCGGATCCACGGCCAGGCACCAGAGGCTGCTGCCGCTTTCCGGATCATGGAAGGCCTTTTGATGATTGAGGCCCATGACGCTGCCGATCACTGCGCCGCTGTCTTCATCCTCGGCCAGCCAGTACACCGGGCCACCCTGGTGGCGCGGGGTCAGCAGGTTGGCATCCACCGGCAACATACCGCGCCCCTGGTACAGCCGATTGACCGCCTGCCAGTCGGCTTCGCTCTGGACGCGGCGAATGCGAAAGCCGCGAAACACCCGGGTGGCCGGGCGGTAGTCGGTGAACCACAGGCGCAAGGTGTCGGAGGGGTCGAGGAACAACTGTTGCGGATCGATCCCCAGGATCTGCTGGGGCGCAGCCACATACAGGGCGATATCCCGTTCTCCCGGCTGCTCGTTGAGCAGCTCCAGGGCCAGGCTCGCCGGGTCGGGGAAGGTATGGCCGATCAACAGCCGGCCCCACCCGCAATGCACGGCAATCGGTTGCGCGCTCGGTTCGCTGCCGTCTTCGGCCAGGCGCGCTTGCAGGCGTTCGTAGGACGGCGCCTGGCCGCGCAGCAGGCGTTGGCTGTAGGCCGTGGCGTGAGGTTTCATCAATCAGATTCCTTGTTCGCTGAGCCACAGGTTCAGCGCTGCCAATTGCCACAGCTTGGAGCCGCGCAGCGGCGTCAGTTGCCCTTGGGGGTCGGTGAGCAGGCGGTCGAGCATCGCCGGGTTGAACAGGCCGCGGTCCTGGCTCGGATCCAGCAGCAGGTCACGTACCCAGTTCAAGGTATCGCCCTGCAAGTGCTTGAGGCCGGGCACCGGGAAGTAGCCCTTCTTGCGGTCGATCACCGCGCTGGGGATGACCCGGCGCGCGGCTTCCTTGAGCACTTGCTTGCCGCCGTCCGGCAGCTTGAATCGGCCCGGCACCCGCGCCGACAACTCCACCAGGCGGTAGTCGAGAAACGGCGTGCGCGCTTCCAGGCCCCAGGCCATGGTCATGTTATCCACACGCTTGACCGGGTCATCCACCAGCATCACCGTGCTGTCCAGGCGCAGGGCCTTATCCACAGGCGCCTCGGCGCCAGGTTGGGCGAAATGCTCGCGCACGAAGTCGCCGGCGGCGTCATTGGCGGTCAGCCATTGCGGGGCCACGGTGGCCGCGTAGTCGTCGTAGCTGCGGTCGAAGAAGGCCTCGCGGTAAGCCGCGTAAGGGTCGCTGGCGCCGTCCACCTGCGGGTACCAGTGGTAACCGGCGAACAGTTCATCGGCGCCCTGGCCGCTTTGCACCACCTTGCAATGCTTGGCCACTTCCCGCGACAGAAGGTAGAAGGCAATGCAGTCATGGCTGACCATCGGCTCGCTCATGGCACGGAACGCGGCCGGCAACTGCTCGATGATCTCGCTTTCGGCGATGCGCAGTTGGTGGTGTCGGGTGCCGTAATGCTTGGCGATCAGGTCGGAGTACTGGAACTCATCGCCACGCTCGCCGCCGGCATCTTCAAAACCGATGGAGAAGGTCGACAGGTCCTGCACCCCGACTTCACGCAGCAGGCCCACCAGCAGGCTCGAATCCACACCGCCTGAAAGCAACACGCCCACATCCACCGCCGCCCGTTGGCGAATGGCCACGGCTTCGCGGGTGCTGTCGAGCACGCGGTCGGTCCAGTCTTCCAGGGTCAGGTGTTTTTCATCGTCATGGGGGCCGTAGGGCAGGGTCCACCAGGTTTTCTGCTCGGTGGCACCGTTGGCCTCGATACGCATCCAGGTGGCCGGCGGCAGTTTTTCGATGCCCGCCAGCAAGGTGCGCGGTGCCGGCACCACGGCGTGGAAATTCAGGTAGTGATTGAGCGCCACCGGGTCGAGGATCGGGTTGATATCACCGCCCTTGAGCAACGCCGGCAATGCCGAGGCAAAGCGCAGGCGCTGGCCGGTGCGTGACAGGTACAACGGCTTGACGCCCAGGCGGTCGCGGGCGATGAACAGGCGCTGGCTGTCGCGCTCCCAGATGGCAAAGGCAAACATGCCATTGAGCTTGGGCAGCAAGGCTTCGCCCCAGGCGTGATAGCCCTTGAGCAGCACTTCGGTGTCACCGCCCGAATAGAAGGCGTAGCCCAGGGCTTCAAGCTCGGTGCGCAACTCCGGGAAGTTGTAGATCGCGCCATTGAACGCCAGGGACAGGCCCAGTTGGGCGTCGACCATCGGTTGGGCCGAGCCGTCCGACAGGTCCATGATTTTCAGGCGACGATGGCCCAGGGCAATTGGCCCTTGGGCATGGAAGCCCCACGCGTCAGGTCCGCGTGGCGCCAAGTGATGGGTGATTCGTTCCACCGCTGCCAGGTCGGCAGGTTGATGATCGAAACGCAGTTCTCCAGCTAATCCGCACATAAAGTCCTTACCGGTTTTTCCGTTGGGGAGGGGCAAACATGCACGCGCCAAAACGGCGGGTACCCAAGGACTGACCCGTGGCTATAGGTGGAGTTTTAGATCAATAAGTTATATGGCAAACGGCCTGCTTGTGTCGCGGGCCCCGCCGCGGTCTGCGGGGCGTGGGTGAAACGGGGGGTAATCAGGTTGAGCTCAGATGCAAATAATGGGGTGTTTCGCCAGGCAACTCCCCAGCTATTTGAACCTTTTCAAGGCGAGCGTGGGCTTATCGTCTGGCGTCATTGAACAATGCAATGAAGGAACGTTGTGAATCACGCAAACAGGTCATTTGAGCCAGGTTGTCGAACCTGTGACTCAGGACGAATTGATGGCAACGCTGCTGGATTTCACCGGTGACCTGGACAAGGCGCAGGTCTTGTAAGACCGGCTGCCGACCTGGCTGGTCAAGGCCGACTCCCAGGTGCTCCTGGCCATTGAGCAGGCGTATGCCGAAAGTGGCGGGCGCGAGTTTAGCCAGGTGTTTTTGCCACGTTGCTGCGAATCAACGCCCGCAGCGCAAAACGGTTGGGATGACAGGCCTCGGCCACGCTGCGGGGCAGGGGCAGCGGTTCGTTGTCCAGCCATGCCGCTAGCAGTTCACTCGACAGCGGCGCGGTGATCAGGCCCCGTGAACCGTGGCCGCTGTTGACGTACAGGCCGTCCAACCATGGGCAGGCGGTGTCCGGTGTGTGGCGGGCGTCCTTGCGCAGGGCGGCAAAGGCCAGGGCGAAGGCTTGGGGATCGGCCAGTGGCCCGACAATCGGCAGATAGTCCGGGCTGGTGCAGCGAAACGCCGCGCGGCCCTTCAGGGTGTGCGGGTCGAGCGTGGCGGTGCGCAGGCCCTGGGCCAGGTCGGGGGAGATTTCCTGCAACAGTTCCAGGTTCCCCGCGTGCTCGGCGACGGTGGGGGTCAGGTCATCGCTCTTGAAATCAAAGCTGGCGCCCAGGGTATGTTCGCCCAGGCGGGCCGGTGCCACATAGCCTTCGGCGCAGACCACGGTTGCCAACGCCTGGCTGGCGGCAGTCTGTGGCAAGCGGGTGATCTGCCCGCGAATGCGCTTGAGGGGCAGCTCGGCGCTGGCGGCAAACTGCTTGACCTCGGCCGCCCCGGCCAGCACCACCACGGGGGCGCTGGCCAGCAACCGGTCGCTGTCCCAGGCCTGCCATTGATCGTTGACTTTGCGCAGCGCCAACACTTGATGATGCACATGCACCGTGATCCCCGGCTGACTTGCCTGCCACTGGCACAACGCCGGCGGATGCACCCAGCCGCCCTCGGGGAAAAACAACCCGCCATGCTCCAGGCCAATCCCGGCGCGGGCCTGGGCCTGATCCCGGTCCAGCAGGTGCAGCAAGTCAGGGGCAAATGCCTGGGCCAGTTGCGCCTGGCGTTCGGCCTCCTTGGCATTGAACGCCAGTTGAAGCACGCCACAACCGTCCCAATCCACCCCCCGTTGCAAGTGTTCCAGCAGGCGCCGGGTATGCCCGAACCCGCTGACAATCATCTGCGAAAGGGCCGTGCCATGGGCCGACAGCTTGAGGTAGAGCACCCCTTGCGGATTGCCCGAGGCCTCTTGGGCCAGGCCGGCATGCCGTTCCAGCAGGCTGACTTGCCAGCCCCGTGCGGCGAGGCTGGCCGCGCTGGCGCAACCGGCCATGCCGCCGCCGATCACCAGGGCCCGCCGTTCGCCTTTGGGGGCCGGTGGCCTGGCGAACCACGGCTTGATCGCCGCAACTGGCGCCGCGTCGGCCGGCCAGCCAAGAAACTCACCGCGCAGGATTTCCCACTTATGGCCGATGCCCGGCGTGCGTTTCATCTTGAACCCGGCGCCATTGAGCAGGCGCCGCACCCAGCCGGTGCTGGTGAAGGTGCTGATGGTCGAGCCGGGGGCAGCCAGGCGCGCCAGTTCGGCGAACAGCTCGGCGGTCCACATCTCGGGGTTTTTCGCCGGGGCAAAACCATCGAGGAACCAGGCGTCGATCTGGGCGTCGAGCTGCGGCAGTTGCTCCAGGGCATCGCCGATCAGCAGCGTCAGCGTCACCCGCCCGTTATCCAGGACCAGGCGCTGGAAACCCGGGTGGATGGCGATGTACTGCGCCAGCAATTGCTCGGCCAACGGTTTGAGCTCTGGCCAGAGGGCGAGGGCGCGTTGCAGGTCGGCGTGGCTCAGGGGGTACTTTTCCACACTGACAAAATGCAGGCGCGCCCCCGGCGTCGCGTGCTGTGCAAACAGTTGCCAGGCACACAAAAAATTCAACCCGGTGCCAAACCCCGTTTCCCCGATCACCAGGCGCCCACCCACCGGCAGCGCGGCAAAGCGCTCTTGCAGGCGGTTCTGTTCAAGGAACACGTAGCGGGTTTCTTCCAGGCCCGACTGGTCGGAAAAATACACGTCGTCGAACACCCGCGAGCGCGGGCGTCCCTGGTCGTCCCAGTCGAGCTGGGCATTGGGCTGTACGGGGTTCATGGGCAACTCGGCAAAGGCAAGGCGGCCATTCTAGTCGATCACGGGGGCCAGGGTTGGCGCGGGTGTTAGCCGGCTATTTGATCCATGCAAAAAACCTCTGCAATGGCGCGCAAGCGATCAGGAATCAGCGTTAATCGAGCATGGCGCAGCGGGTATCGTGGTGTTTTGATCCATGGCAATAAGGAACATTGCGCATGCAGGCACAGGCTGATTTGACCCACACATTCACTCAATTGACCCGGCAGCAGTTGCAAGCTGCCTTGCTGGAGATGACTGGCGACCTGGCCAAGGCCCAGGTCCTGCAACAGCGTCTGCCGGGCTGGATGATCAATTCCCCGCCAGGGTTGCTGGAGGCGCTGGAGCGGGACGCGGCGTATGTTGAAGAGGCCAAGGCAGGCGTCACGCAGCACTTGCAGGCATTGCGCAGTCTGGACGAATTTTGCAGCGAGCAGTTGCAGGCCTACGGCCAGGCGCAGTGGCAGGTCACGCTGGAGCCAAAAAAGGACCTGTTTATCCGGGCCTTCTACGAGTATCAGGCAGATGTGTTGCCGCGCGAGTATGAGCGCACCGTGCGCCTGGAAAAACAGAGCCTGTTGCATAGGGCCATGCAGAACTTTTCGGCGGATGAGGCCCTTGCCGAGCGATATCCCCTCGAGTCGCGGCTGCAAGCGCAAGACCGCAGCGTTATCGGCGTTGCGCCCCATGAGTTTGCCGAAGGTTGCCGGGCGCTCGACCTCGGGCGTCGGTACCAGCAGCACATCAATGAGGTGTTCCACCTCGATCGCGACGAGGGCGTTGCCAGTGACGTGGCGCTGGCGATCGGCCGGATGAAAACCCTGGACGTAAAGATCGATGCCCATATCGCCCTGATGCGCGGCGATATCAGCCGCGAAACCTACGCCATGTTGTGTGCATTGCTGGAGCAGGACCTCAGCCCGGCCGCGGCGAAGAGCCAGCTGTACCAAGGGCGCCCGGTGCTCTGGCAAGGCCTCAATGCACGCGATTGCTGCCTGTGGAGCGTGCTGGTGTTTTCGGCCCGCCCGATTGGCGAATACCCCCAGCAGCCTTGTGTGGTCTACATGCCCAATGAACCGCAGCGGCCGTTTTTCGAGTACCCATCCCTCAACGACTTCAAGGTTTACCTGGAACTGAAGCTGGAAGTGAGCAGCTATCGGCGCTTCTTTACCGGCTACCTGGGAGAGGTTGACCGGGTGGGGTTTTTCTCGCGATTCGACGAGCACCGCAGCCTTGGCGTGCTGGAGGCCCGGCCCGTCATGGTGAGCCTGGCCAGGCACTTTTTCAGTACTTACGTGGGCAAGCTGCAGATCGATGCGCGCACGCTGGCGGTGCCCGTGGCGGACGTGGACGAAGAGGTGCGCAAGCAGCGCCTGATGGAGTATCTGGAGGCTGGATTGACCTTGCTCAACCTCGCCGGTTTTGTCGTCCCGGCCTTGGCCCTGCTGATGACGGGCGTGGCGGTGGGGCAACTGCTCGGCGAGGTGTATGACGGCATCGAGGACTGGCGGCGGGGGGACAAGGGCGAGGCGCTCAGGCAACTGGGCGCGGTGGCGCAAAGTATCACCTCGATGGTGGTGTTCGCAGCCGGCGCCAAAGTGGTGGGCAACGTGTTGAAGCGCGCGCAGTTGAGCATGGGGCGCTTTTTTGCGGAGCTGGAAGCGGTGCGCTCGACCGATGGACATCTGCGGCTCTGGCGGCCCGATATTGCCCGGTACGCGCACCGTCAGCAGTTGCCCGAGAACGTGATGGCGGACGCAGAAGGCATCTACCGGATTGGCGGCCATTGCTACGTCAAAGTGGTCGGTTTCGTTCATCGGATTGCCTTTGACGCCAAGCTGGGCCAATGGCACGCCCTCCATCCGACACGCCAGGATGCCTATCGCCCTGCGCTCCTGCACAACGGCGAGGGCGCCTGGCGCTTTGCATTCGAACAGCCTGAACGCTGGGAGGACCAGGATTACCTGTTCTCGCGCCTGGAGCCCGGCAGTCGTCACCCCCACCTGGATTCGCGCAAGCTGCGCCTGGTCAGCGACATCCTGGATATGCAGCCCCCCTGGGCGTACCACCTGGCTCGCGAGTGCTTGCCCTTTCCCGCGCGCTTTCGTGATGTGTATGAGCGGTTCCGGGTGGAGCAATCGATTCGCGACCTGATCTGGCTGCTGGAGCGTGGTGTGTACCTCAATGCTGAACACGCGACCGCGCAGATGCAGGCCTTGGCGCTGTTGCCGGGTTGGCCCGAGGGACGCTATTTCGAGGTGGTGGATGCGCAGGGTGCGGTGACGGCGCGTTACCCCGCTAGTGGCACTCATAGGCTGCCAATCACGCAGCACGCAGTGGCTGAAGGGCAAGTGTTTGATGTGCTGCTGTCGGAGCTCGACGAATCGCAAAAACTCGCCCTGTTGGGGGAGGACGTTGCTGCCGACCAGCAACATGGGGTGTTGGCGCGGCGCTTACTGGCGCACCTCAAGGCGGATCGCAAGCCGCTGTTTGAGCAGATGTACCAGGCCTATGACGGGCCAGTGCCCGAGGAGTGGGCGGTACTGCGCAGCACCTATGCGCAATTGCCGTCCAGGGTGATGCGCGAGTTGATGGCGCGCGCCTCGTCGGTGGAGCTCGAGTTGCTGCGCGAGCAGCAGCGAGTGCCCATGGGCCTGGCAGAGGCGGTGCGTGCTGCGCTGGCCGAACAACGTCTGGATCGCGCCTTGGCCGGTTTCGAACAGCCGGAATTGGCCGGCCTCGACACCCAGTGCGTGGCGGTGCGCACGCTGCCGCGCATCGAGGGTTGGGATCCCCGGCTGCACCTGGAGATGCGCGCAGATTCACCCCAGGGGGCGTTACTGGCCGTGGGCGCCGTCGAAGGTGCCAGTGTGCGGCTGGTGGTGGTGCGTACGGCTGCAGGGTTCCAGGCGTTCGATGCCAGTGGCCTGAGCCTGGGTAGTGTGCGTTCCGGAGTGGACGGGCTATTTGAGGCCATTGAAGACGCAAGCACTCTGGGCAGGCCCCAGGCGCAGGCCGAGCATGGATGGCGGTTGCGCCGCTTGATTGCCGCCAGGGCCCAGAGTGAGCGTGATCGCGCCGCCGAGGCGTTTTCCGATGGGGCACTGGAGCCCCAGGCAGTGCAAGCACCTTGCCGTGTGGCGGATTCACCCACCGGCTCTTTTACCCAAAACTCGCCCCTGGTGCGCAAGTTGCAGTGGCTTTATCCGCTGTTCACGCAGGCTCAAGCCTCTGCGTTGCTGCAGGGCCTGGGGGCCGACGAACTTGCTCGTGCCCATGCGGTAGAGCGTCTGCGCGCCGAGCTTGGGCGCCTGCGTGCGGTACTCAAACACTGGAAAAACGACATCGGCGGCTTGGAGCAGCAACCGGGCCTGAGGAACATCCGCCAGAGCCGCCAGCAAGTGGCCGAGCGTATCGAGGCCTGCTGGCGCCAGCAGAGCTTTATGCCCAATGAGCGCGAGCTGCCCGTTGCTGGCCTGTCCCTGGACGGGATGCGCGTGGGCTCGTTGCCGAACCTGCCACCTGAAATTCGCTTCGACCATGTGCAGCGCCTGTCACTGCGCAATATGCGCCTGGGTGATGACGTGGCTTATTTCCTCAAGTGCTTCAAGGGGCTGCGCCGCCTGGACCTGGACCGTAACCGCCTGACCCGGTTGCCGGAATATCTGTCGCGCATGCCTGATCTGGGCAGCCTGTCGTTGTCCCACAATCAGTTGGCGTTGACCGAATACACCCGGCGCAAGCTCGCCGATATGAGCACGTTGCAGCTGTTGGACCTGAGCCACAACCCCGTGGAAGGGCACCTGGATGTCAGCGCCATGCGCGGCTTGCATACGCTGTTGCTACAGGACACCCGCATCGTCGACGTGCCCTCCGGGCTCGGGCGCCTGGCCTATCTGGACCAGGTGGACCTGCGCGACAACTGGATCACCCTGCTGCCCGAATGGCTGTTTAGCGCCACCCGCAGTTTCAGCCAGGCACTCAACCTGGCGGGCAACCCGTTGTGCACCTCGGCGGTGACAGCGCTCACGCGCTACCGCGAGGCGGTGGGTATTGGCATGGGCTATGTCGATGACGATCAATCGCGCTTCACTGAGTTGAAAGCCCGGGCGTTGTGGCTGCCGGATGAAGTGGCCAATCGCAATGCGATCAAGCGCGGCATCTGGGCCAACCTGCGCGATGACCCGGACTGCGCGCCGCTGTTCGAGTTGCTTGCGCAATTGTCCAGGACCGCTGACAGCCGGCACGTGCGCGAGGATTTGAGCCGGCGGGTGTGGGACGTCTTGCAGTCGAGCCATGACAGTATCGAGCTGCGCGAGCGGGTGTTTCAGCTGGCGGCGCATCCGGTGAATTGTGGCGATGGCGCCGCTGATATTTTCAGCCAGATCGAAGTCTTGATGGAGGTCGAGCAGGCGATGCTACAGGCCGGACGCAGGCAGGGCAGCCCCGGCGGATTCCTGAGCCTGGGCCGGCGCCTGTTTCGCCTGGGCGAGTTGGAAAAAATTGCCCTGGGCTATGCGGCCGAGCATGCCAGCGAGGATCCGCTGGAGGTCAGCCTGGCGTTTCGCATGGGGTTGGCCAAGGAGTTGGAGCTGCCGAGGCAACCCAAATACGCGCAGTATGTGTCGATTGCCAATGTGACCCCCGAAGGGCTGGCACTCGCCCATTCCCAGGTGCGCACGGCCGAGCTGTCACCTGCACTCCTGCAGTTTTTGACGCAACTGTCGTTCTGGAAAACCCATCTCAAGCAGCAATTTCCCAGCACCTTCCAGGCCGCGACTGAACCTTTTGATGTACAGCAGCAACTGCTCTTCGAGAACAGCCAGAACCTCACCGACGGCGACTACCTCAGGCAAATGCAAGACCTGCAGGCCCCTCGCCGGCAGGCCATCGCCGAGGTGGTAGAGCGCCTGACCCTACAGATGCTGAAACACCAGGACCTGGGCATCTGCCATGTGCCCGAGGGCTGAGCCATTGATCCACGGCAAGTGGCCTGGAATTCCTTGCCCGCCACGCTGCCCAATCCGCTAGTCTTGATCCATCTTGGAAGGGAGTCGCCCATGTTTGAATCTGCCGAAATCGGTCACGCCGTCGATAAGGACACTTACGACGCTGAAGTCCCGGCCTTGCGGGAAGCTTTGCTGGAGGCGCAGTTCGAGTTGCACCAGCAGGGGCGCTTCCCGGTCATCGTGCTGATCAATGGCATCGAGGGCGCCGGCAAGGGTGAAACCGTCAAGCTGCTCAATGAGTGGATGGACCCGCGCCTGATCGAGGTGCGCACCTTCGACCAGCAGACCGACGAAGAACTGGCCCGCCCACCGGCCTGGCGCTACTGGCGGCAATTGCCGGCCAAGGGGCGCATGGGGGTGTTTTTCGGCAACTGGTACAGCCAGATGTTGCAGGCGCGGGTCCACGGCCAGATCAAGGATGCGCGCCTGGACCAGGCCATTGCCGGGGCCGAACGCCTGGAGCAGATGCTCTGCGATGAAGGGGCGCTGATCTTCAAGTTCTGGTTCCACCTGTCCAAGAAACAAATGAAGGCGCGGCTCAAGGCCCTGCAGGACGACCCGCTGCACAGCTGGCGCATCAGCCCGCTGGACTGGCAGCAGTCCGAGACCTACGACAAGTTCGTGCATTTCGGTGAGCGCGTGCTGCGCCGCACCAGCCGTGACTATGCGCCCTGGCATGTGATCGAAGGCGTGGACGCCAATTACCGCGGCCTGACCGTGGGCAAGATCCTCCTGGAGGGCCTGCAAAATGCCCTCAAGGTGCCCAAGGCCAGGGCCAGCGGGATCCAGCCGGCGCCATTGCCGTCGTCGGTGGACCAGATGAGCCTGCTCGACAGCCTGGACATGACCCAGCGCCTGGAAAAGGACGACTACGAAGAGCAACTGATTACCGAACAGGCACGGTTGTCGGGCCTGATGCGTGACAAGCGCATGCGCAAGCACGCGCTGGTCACGGTTTTTGAAGGGAACGACGCGGCGGGCAAGGGCGGGGCGATTCGCCGGGTCGCGGCGGCGCTGGACCCACGCCAGTACCGCATCGTGCCGATTGCCGCGCCTACTGAAGACGAACGCGCCCAGCCATACCTGTGGCGCTTCTGGCGGCAGATCCCAGCGCGGGGCATGTTCACGGTGTTCGACCGCTCCTGGTACGGCCGCGTGCTGGTAGAGCGCATCGAAGGCTTTTGCACCACGGCCGACTGGATGCGCGCCTACGCCGAGATCAACGATTTCGAGGAGCAACTGCGCGATTCCGGGGTGATCGTGGTCAAGTTCTGGCTGGCCATCGATAAACAGACCCAACTGGAGCGCTTCCAGGCCCGGGAAGAAATTCCGTTCAAACGCTTCAAGATCACCGAAGACGACTGGCGCAACCGCGACAAGTGGGATGCCTACCGGGCGGCGGTGGGCGACATGGTGGATCGCACCAGCACCGAGATCGCGCCCTGGACCCTGGTGGAAGCCAATGACAAGCGCTGGGCGCGGGTCAAGGTGTTGCGCACCATCAATCTGGCGCTGGAAGAGGCGTTCGCCAAGTCCGACAAGCACGACAAAAAGAAGAAGCACAAATAGCGCCATGCTTTTGCATACGCCAGGTGAATGATCGTCGCGATCGCCCGGCGCTGGATCTATCCTCGATCTGTCTCCCAACAACGACAAGATTGAGGTAGCCCATGCGTGAAGTAGTGATCGTCGACAGCGTGCGAACCGGCCTGGCCAAGTCCTTTCGCGGCAAGTTCAACCAGACCCGCCCCGATGACATGGCCGCGCATTGCGTCAATGCGCTGCTGAGCCGCAGCGGCATCGACCCGGCCAGTGTCGAGGATTGCATTGTCGGTGCCGGCTCCAACGAAGGCGCCCAGGGCTACAACATCGGTCGCAACGTGGCGGTGCTGTCGCGCCTGGGCACCGGCACCGCCGGCATGACCCTCAACCGTTTCTGCTCCTCAGGGCTACAGGCGATTGCCATTGCGGCCAACCAGATTGCCTCGGGGTGCAGCGACATCATTGTCGCCGGTGGCGTCGAGTCCATCAGCCTGACGATGAAGAGCGTGAATACCGACAACCTGATCAACCCTTTGCTCAAGGAGCAGGTGCCGGGCATCTATTTCCCCATGGGCCAGACCGCCGAGATTGTCGCCCGCCGCTATAACGTCAGCCGCGAGGAGCAGGACCTGTACGCCTTGCAAAGCCAGCAACGCACCGCCCAGGCCCAGGCCGACGGGTTGTTTGACGATGAAATCGTGGCCATGGCGGTCAAGTACAAGGTCGAGGATAAGAACACTGGCCAGGTGCAGATTCTCGATGGCGTGGTCGACCGCGACGACTGCAACCGCCCGGACACCACCCTGGCCAGCCTGAGCGGGCTCAAGCCAGTGTTTGCCGAGGACGGCTCGGTGACAGCGGGAAACTCGTCGCAATTGTCCGATGGCGCGTCGATGACCCTGGTGATGAGCCTGGAAAAAGCCCTGGAACTGGGGCTCAAGCCCAAGGCGTTTTTCCGTGGCTTTACCGTTGCCGGTTGTGAGCCGGACGAGATGGGCATCGGCCCGGTGTTCTCGGTGCCCAAATTGCTCAAGGCCCGTGGCCTGCAAGTGGCGGACATCGACCTGTGGGAACTCAACGAGGCGTTTGCTTCGCAGTGCCTGTATGCGCGCAATCGCCTGGAGATCGACAATGCCCGGTACAACGTCAATGGCGGCTCGATCTCCATCGGCCATCCGTTCGGCATGACCGGCTCGCGGCAGGTGGGGCATCTGGTACGGGAGCTGCAACGGCGCAATTTGCGCTATGGCATCGTCACCATGTGCGTCGGCGGCGGGATGGGGGCGACCGGGTTGTTTGAAGCCGTGCGCTGATCTATTAAACACCGCAGATCAAATGTGGGGGGCTTGCCTTAATGCCAGTCAGTTAAGCGCAGATCCCCTGTGGGAGCGGGCTTGCTCGCGAAAGCAGTGGGTCAGTCAACATCAATGTTTACTGGGCCGACGTCTTCGCGGCGATACGGCGATCCGACAAGCCCACTCCCACAGTTGGTTTGTGGTGTGCCTGATAAAAAACTTCGCCAAGGTTTACCCACATCCCCCTAGAATGCGGGTTCCTCTACCTCTGGCTCTTGGGGCACTCATGCACATCTCTTCCGGCCGCTGGGTCTACGGCTTATCCCTGACCCTGCTGACCGCGCTGCTCTGGGGCATTTTGCCGATCAAGCTCAAACAGGTGCTGCAGGTGATGGACCCGATCACCGTGACCTGGTTTCGCCTGATGGTGTCCGGCAGTTGCCTGTTCGTCTACCTGGCCGCGGTCAAGCGCCTGCCCAGCCCGAAAGTCCTGGGCAAGCGCGGTGGCTGGCTGGTGGCGATGGCGGTGTGCGGCCTGGTGGGCAACTACGTGCTCTACCTGGTCGGGCTGAAGATGTTGAGCCCCGGCACGGCGCAACTGGTGGTGCAGATGGGGCCGATCTTCTTGATGATTGCCAGTGTGTTCCTGTTCAAGGAGCGTTTCAGCCTGGGGCAGGGCGTTGGCTTGCTGGTATTGATCATCGGCTTTGGACTGTTCTTCAACCAGCGCCTGGCGGAGCTGTTGACGTCCCTGGGCACCTACACCGCCGGGGTGCTGACGATTCTGCTGGCGACCACCATCTGGGTGTTCTACGCCCTGGGCCAGAAGCAGTTGCTGACGGTGTGGAATTCGTTGCAGGTGATGATGGTGATTTACCTGTGTTGCGCGTTTCTCCTGTTGCCGTGGGTGCATCCCATGGAGGCGCTGCAACTGAGCCCCTTGCAAGGCTGGCTGTTGCTGGCGTGCTGCTTCAATACGCTGATTGCCTATGGCGCATTTGCCGAGGCCCTGGCCCACTGGGAGGCGTCGCGGGTCAGTGCGACGTTGGCGATCACACCGCTGGTGACCTTTGTGGCGGTGGCGATTGCGGCGTGGTTGTGGCCCGACTATGTGCATGCCGAGCAGATCAACGGCCTGGGTTATGGCGGTGCGGTGCTGGTGGTGCTGGGATCGGCGTCAGTGGCGTTGGCCCCGTCCTTGATCGCCGGGCTCAAGGCCCGGCGCGCAAGGTTGATACAACCTCTGTAGGAGCCGGCTTGCCGGCGAAAAACCCAAGGGCAACGCGGGGCATCAGTCACCCTGCGTTATCGTTGACGTTTTTCGCCGGCAAGCCGGCTCCTACAGGAGAGGGGATCAGTGCCCGGCTTCGAGCATATTCTCCGGGCGTACCCACTGGTCGAACTCGGCATCGGTGAGGTAGCCCAGCTCCAGCGCGGCTTCGCGCAGTGTCAGCCCTTCGGTATAGGCCTTCTTGGCAATCTGCGCCGACTTGTCATAGCCGATATGCGGGTTCAACGCCGTCACCAGCATCAAGCCACGCTCCAGGTGCGCGGCCATTTGCTCGGCGTCGGGCTCAAGGCCGGCGATGCAATGCTCCTGGAAGTTGCGGCAGCCGTCGGCCAGCAAACGGATCGACTCCAGCAGGTTGTGGATAATCACCGGCTTGTACACGTTCAACTGCAAATGCCCTTGGCTGGCGGCAATGCCGATGGTCACGTCGTTGCCCAGCACCTGGCAGGCCAGCATCGACAGCGCTTCGCACTGGGTCGGGTTGACCTTGCCGGGCATGATCGAGCTGCCCGGCTCATTGGCCGGCAAGCGCACTTCGGCCAGCCCCGCACGTGGGCCCGAGCCCAGCAGGCGCAGGTCGTTGGCGATTTTCATCAAGGCCACGGCCAGGGTCTTCAGGGCGCCAGACAGGGTGGTCAGCGGCTCATGGCCCGACAGTGCGGCGAACTTGTTGGGCGCGGTGACAAACGGCAACCCGGACAACGCGGCGATTTCTGCGGCAATCGCCTCGCCAAAGCCATGGGGCGAGTTCAGGCCGGTGCCGACCGCCGTGCCGCCCTGGGCCAGTTCGTAGACGGCGGGCAGGGCGCTGCGAATGGCGCGCTCGGCATAATCCAGTTGCGCGATAAACGCCGAGACCTCCTGGCCGAAGGTGATGGGCGTGGCATCCATCATATGGGTGCGGCCGGTCTTGACCAGCTTCATATGGCGCGCCGACAACTCCGCCAGCCCGCCGGACAGCTCACGCAGCGCCGGCAGCAATTGCTCGTGCACCGCCTGCACGGTGGCGATGCTCATGGCGGTGGGGAAGCAATCGTTGGAGCTCTGGGAACGGTTGACGTGATCGTTGGGGTGCACCGGGCTCTTGCCGCCACGGGCCTTGCCCGACAGCTCGTTGGCGCGGCCGGCGATCACTTCGTTGGCGTTCATGTTGCTCTGGGTGCCACTGCCGGTCTGCCAGACCACCAGCGGGAACTGGTCATCAAGCTTGCCGTCGAGCACTTCGTCAGCGGCCTGTTCGATCAGCCGGGCGATGTCGGCGGGCAGGTCGCCGTTGCGGTCGTTGACCCGCGCTGCAGCTTTCTTGATCAGGACCAGGGCGTGGAGTACCGCCAGTGGCATGCGTTGCTCGCCGATGGCGAAATTGACCAGTGAACGCTGGGTCTGTGCGCCCCAGTAAGCGTCATCCGGGACTTGTACTTCGCCCAGGCTGTCGGTTTCGATACGGCTCATCGCAGGGACTCTCCTTGTAGTCGGTTTGCGCAGTTTAGGCCCTGGCGGCACGTTTGGGTTCCATAAAAGCCATTTCATCGGGCAAACCCTCGCAAAACCAGGCCCTACAAGGCGTGGGGTTGAGTGCCGGCGTTTTTTAGGCGCAGAATGGTCGCCCTTGGGGTCTTACCTCGCCTGCTAGAAAAGGAAACTCGATGACTCGTCTTCGTGCCATCTGTACCGCGGTTGCTCTGGTCTGTGCCAGCGGCCAGGTTCTTGCCGATACCGCCAGCCACAACGCCAGTGCCGAAGCCTTCCTGACCCTGGCTCACGCAGACAAGCTGGGCACCCCGGTGTACATGCAAGTGCAACAAATGTTCGCCCAGCGCTTCGAGCAGACCAAGGCGCCTGCCGCCAAGCAAACCGTTCTGGACACCTACCAGGCCAAGGCCAACGCCGCCCTGGACCAGGCCATTGGCTGGAACAAGCTCAAGCCGGACATGGTCAAGCTGTACACCAGCAACTTCAGCGAGTCCGAACTCAAAGACCTGGTTGCCTTCTACAAGTCGCCACTGGGCAAGAAAGTTTTGGAGAAAATGCCGCAACTGACCCAGCAATCGGCCCAACTGACCCAGGCCAAGCTGGAAAGCGCGGTACCTGTCGTGAACAAGCTGTTGGAAGACATGACCAACGAGCTGACCCCCAAAGCCGCACCCGCCAAGAAGAAGTAAGCAATGACCATGCAGCAGCGTATCGAATCGGCACTTGCCGCCCTGAGCCCGGAACACCTGAGTGTGCTGGACGAAAGCCATATGCACAGCCGTGGATTGCAGACGCATTTTAAGGCCGTGCTGGTCAGCCAGCAGTTCGAGGGGCTCAACCGGGTCAAGCGCCATCAGAAGGTCTACGCCACGTTGGGTGACCTGATGAGCGAGTTCCATGCGCTGGCGCTGCACACCTACACGCCTGAAGAATGGGCAAAAACCGACGCAGCCCCGGCCTCGCCGACCTGCGCTGGCGGTAGCAAACACTGATATCCGGCTGCTACAAAGGCCTATGTTTTGCTAGAATCCGCAACGCGCCGCTCAGTCGGCGCGTTTTTTTTTGCATCCGGTTCACCCTTTACGAGGGTAGCCACCTGGAGAGAACACCCATGACACAACCCATCGTCGTGGCGGCACTGTATAAGTTCGTCACCCTCGAAGATTACGTGGCCCTGCGCGAGCCGCTGTTGCAGGCCATGGTCGACAACGGCATCAAGGGCACCTTGCTGATCGCTGAAGAAGGCATCAACGGTACCGTTTCCGGCAGCCGCGAAGGCATTGATGGCCTGATGGCCTGGCTGAAGAACGACCCACGCATGGTCGATATCGATCACAAAGAGTCGTACTGCGACGAGCAGCCGTTCTACCGCACCAAGGTCAAGCTGAAAAAAGAGATCGTGACCCTGGGCGTCGAAGGCGTCGACCCGAACAAGAAAGTCGGGACCTACGTTGATCCACAAGACTGGAACGCGTTAATCAGCGATCCAGAAGTGCTGTTGATCGATACCCGTAACGACTATGAAGTGTCGATCGGCACCTTTGAAGGCGCAATCGACCCGAAGACTACGAGTTTTCGCGAATTTCCCGACTACATCAAAGCCAACTTCGACCCGGCCCGGCACAAGAAAGTCGCCATGTTCTGCACCGGCGGCATTCGTTGTGAAAAAGCCTCGAGCTATATGCTCAGCGAGGGCTTCGATGAGGTGTATCACCTCAAGGGTGGCATCCTCAAATACCTCGAAGAAGTGCCCCAGGAAGAGACCAAGTGGCAGGGCGACTGCTTTGTTTTCGATAACCGCGTGACCGTGCGCCACGACTTGAGCGAAGGTGACTACGATCAATGTCATGCCTGCCGTACTCCGGTTAGCGTAGAGGACCGCGCATCCGAGCATTACGTGGCCGGCATCAGTTGCCCGCACTGCTGGGATAAGCTGTCCGAGAAGACCCGTCGCAGTGCGATCGACCGTCAGAAGCAGATCGAGCTGGCCAAGGCCCGCAACATGCCGCACCCGATTGGTTACAACTACAAGCAATCATCCACCGAGGCTTGAACCATGTCTGCGCGCCTGCTCTATGTGATGGACCCGATGTGTTCCTGGTGCTGGGGTTTTGCCCCGGTGGCCAAGGCCCTGGTTGAGCAGGCCCAGGCAGCGGGCGTGGAGTTGCACCTGGTGGTGGGCGGCTTGCGCACCGGCAGTGGCGCGGCGCTGGAGCCGGCCACCCGGCGCTATATCCTGGAGCACTGGCAGGCGGTGACTGAAGCCACTGGCCAGCCGTTCCGCGTGGAGGGCGCCTTGCCTGATGGCTTTGTGTATGACACGGAGCCGGCCTGCCGGGCCCTGGTCACCGCGCGCGGGCTGGCGCCGGATTGCGCCTGGACCTTGCTCGGGCTGATCCAGCAGGCGTTTTATGTCGAGGGCCGCGACGTGACCCGCGCCAGTGTGCTGGTGGAGCTGGCCGAGACCGCCGGGGTGCCGCGTATCGAGTTTGCCGAGGCCTTTGACCGTGCCGAGCAGCATGCAGCCACGGCCGCCGATTTTACCTGGGTGCAGGATCTGGGCATTGCCGGCTTCCCCACCTTGCTGGCCGAGCACAATGGCCAGTTGGCCTTGTTGACCAACGGCTACCAGCCGCTGTCCGAGCTCGCACCTTTGCTCGGTCGCTGGCTGGAGCGAGCTGCCTGTGCATGATCAGCCAACGCCACGGGTTGATCGGCTGACCTGGGCAGAAATCCGCCGCCTGGCCCTGCGCCATAAAAAAGCCCTGTGGATCGCCAATGGTGTCGCCGTCCTGGCGACCCTGTGCAGCGTGCCGATTCCCTTGCTCCTGCCTCTGCTGGTGGACGAGGTGCTGCTGGGCAATGGCGATGGCGCGTTGAAAGTGATGAACCATGCGTTGCCAGCAGCCTGGCAGCAGGCCGCCGGCTATATCGGCCTGATGCTGCTGATCACCCTGGTGCTGCGTTGCGCGGCCCTGGTGTTCAACGTGGTCCAGGCGCGCCTGTTTGCCGGGCTGGCCAAGGACATTGTCTATCGCATCCGTGTGCGGTTGATCGAACGGCTCAAGCGTATCTCCCTGAGCGAATACGAAAGCCTGGGCGGCGGCACCGTGACCACGCACCTGGTCACCGACCTGGACACGGTGGACAAGTTTGTCGGTGAAACCTTGAGCCGGTTCCTGGTGGCCACGTTGACCCTGGTTGGCACCTCCGGGATCCTGATGTGGATGCACTGGAAGCTGGCGCTGTTGATCCTGCTGTTCAATCCGTTGGTGATCTATGCCACGGTGCAGTTAGGCAAGCGGGTCAAGCACCTGAAGAAGCTGGAAAACGACAGCACCTCGCGGTTTACCCAGGCGCTGACGGAAACCCTGGATGCGATCCAGGAAGTGCGCGCCGGCAATCGCCAGGGATTTTTCCTCGGGCGCCTGGGGCAGCGTGCCCAGGAAGTGCGCGACTTTGCCATCAACTCCCAATGGAAAAGCGACGCCTCCAGCCGCGCCAGTGGCCTGCTGTTCCAGTTTGGTATCGACATCTTTCGCGCGGCGGCAATGCTCACCGTGCTGTTTTCCGACCTGTCCATCGGCCAGATGCTCGCGGTGTTCAGCTACCTGTGGTTCATGATCGGCCCGGTGGAGCAACTGCTGAACCTGCAATACGCCTACTACGCTGCCGGTGGCGCGCTGACGCGCATCAACGAACTGCTGGCCCGCGCCGACGAGCCGCAATATGCCGGGGGCGAGGATCCGTTTACCGGGCGCGAAACCGTGGGTATCGAGGTGCGGGGCCTGGACTTTGGCTACGGCGAAGACCTGGTGCTCAACCAACTGAACCTGGCCATCGCTCCCGGCGAGAAGGTGGCGATTGTCGGCGCCAGTGGCGGCGGTAAAAGCACCCTGGTGCAACTGCTGTTGGGGCTCTACACCCCGCAGGCAGGCACGATCCGCTTCGGCGGCGCGACCCAGCAGGCTATTGGCCTGGAAACCATCCGCGAGCATGTCGCGGTGGTGCTGCAGCACCCGGCACTGTTCAACGATACCGTGCGCGCCAACCTGACCATGGGCCGCGAACGCAGCGACCAGGCCTGTTGGCAGGCCCTAGAAATCGCCCAGCTGGAGGCTACGGTCAAAGGGTTGCCCCAGGGCCTAGACAGTATTGTCGGGCGCTCTGGCGTGCGCTTGTCCGGTGGCCAGCGCCAACGCCTGGCGATTGCCCGAATGGTACTGGCCGAGCCAAAGGTGGTGATCCTCGACGAAGCCACCTCGGCCCTGGATGCGGCCACCGAATACAACCTGCACCAGGCGCTGGCGCGGTTTCTCAGTGGGCGTACTACACTGATCATTGCTCACCGTTTGTCGGCGGTGAAGCAGGCTGATAGGGTATTGGTGTTTGACGGTGGACACATTGCCGAAGATGGCGACCACCAGCAACTGATAGCCGATGGCGGTTTGTACGCCAAGCTTTATGGACACTTGCAACAAGTTCGCTGAATCGATCCCGTATCCGATCCTGGAGGGATCGCGTTTGGCCTCGGCTGTGCTGTCAGGAGCAGTTTTTACTCGCCTGTGCTGATGCAAGGGACCTCATGAAGCAGAAGCGAACTCTCGGAACACCAAGGTTGCTGGGCATTGTCTGGCCCTTTATTGCCGTCGTCCTGTTTCAGGCACTGCTGGGCTGCGTCAGCCTCTACATGCTGTCGGCCGTGCGCGGCTATGTGGCGGGCGAGAGCCTGTGGTCCAAGGGCCAGAAAGACGCCATCTACTATCTGACGCTATACGCCGACAACCGCGACCAGGCGACCTTTCTCAAATACCAGAATGCGATTGCGGTGCCCCAGGGCGGGCACGAGTTGCGGGTTGCCCTGGATCGCCCCAGCCCTGACCTCGCGGCGGCGCGCCTGGGGATTCTCAAGGGTGGTAACCATCCAGATGATGTGGCGAGCCTGATCTGGCTCTATCTCAACTTTCGCCATTTCAGCTACCTGGAAAAAGCCATCGAGCTGTGGACCATCGGTGATGGCTACCTGGTGCAACTCGATGACCTGGCGCAGGAGATGCACAGGGAGATCATTGCCAATCGGGTCAACAGCGTCGACATCCATGCCTGGAAAGAGCGGATTATCGCCATCAACGATGGCGTGACACCGGCGGCCAAGGCCTTCAGCGATGCCCTGGGCGAAGGCTCCAGGATGATTCTGCGCCTGCTGGTGACCACCAACCTGGCCACCGCCCTCGGCCTGATAGCCCTGGCGTTGCTGCGCACCCGCAAGCTCTTGGCCCAGCGGCACGCGTTTGCTGATGCCTTGCAACTGGAGAGGGAGCGGGCGCAGATCACCCTGGAGTCCATTGGCGATGGGGTGATCACCACCGATGTCGACGGAGCGATCGCCTATATGAACCCGGCGGCGGAATCCCTGACCCACTGGAACGCGGCCCAGGCCCAGGGCTTGCCGTTGGCCGCGCTGTTCAATCTGCTGGATGAACACGCCCAGGCCGATGGGTTTACCCTGATCGATCACATTCTTGACGGCCAACTCAGTGGCGGCAGCGAGCACTCCAAGCTGATCCAGCGCCTGGATGGCAGTACCGTGTCCGTGACCCTGGTGGGCGCGCCGATCCGCAGTGCTGGCAAGGTCAGCGGGGCGGTGCTGGTGTTGCACGACATGACCCAGGAGCGCCAATACATTGCCAACCTGTCCTGGCAGGCGACCCATGATGCATTGACCGGGCTGGCCAACCGGCGCGAATTTGAGTATCGCCTGGAGCAGGTGCTACACGGCATCGGGCGCCAGCAGTCGGCGCGGCATGCCTTGATGTTCCTCGACCTGGACCAGTTCAAACTGGTCAACGACACCTGTGGCCATGCGGCAGGCGATGAATTGCTGCGGCATATCTGCGCCCTGCTGCAATCGGACCTGCGCGAAGGCGATACCCTGGCCCGCCTGGGCGGTGATGAATTTGGCATTCTGCTGGAGAACTGCCCGGCGCCAGTGGCCGAGAAAATCGCCGAGAGCCTGCGTCACACCGTGCAAAACCTGCACTTCGTCTGGAAAGGCCGACCGTTTGTCACCACGGTCAGTATCGGCCTGGTGCATATCACCCACACCCCGACCACCCTGGAAACTTCGTTGCGTGCTGCCGATATGGCCTGCTACATGGCCAAGGAGAAGGGACGCAACCGGGTGCAGGTCTATCACGCCGATGACACCGAATTGTCCCTGCGTTTTGGCGAAATGGCCTGGATCCAACGCTTGCACATGGCCCTGGAAGAGGACCGTTTTTGCCTGTATGCCCAGGAAATCGCCCCCTTGGGCCACACCGAGGCGGGCAACGGGCATATCGAGATTCTGCTGCGCCTGCACGATGAGGCCGGGCGGATGATCTTGCCCGACAGCTTTATCCCGGCCGCCGAGCGTTACGGGTTGATGACTTCCCTGGACCGCTGGGTGGTGGAGAACGTGTTCAAGCTGATTGCCCGCTGCATGGTCGAACGACCGGGCAGGCCCATGGCGATGTGTGCGATCAACCTGTCGGGCATCACCATCGGCGATGACGACTTCCTGCGCTTTTTGCGGGAAAAGTTCAGCGCCTACGGCATTCCGCCGGGGATGATCTGTTTTGAAATCACTGAAACCAGTGCAATTTCCAACCTGGGCAGCGCGATTCGTTTTATCAATGAGCTCAAGGCCTTGGGTTGTTGCTTCTCCCTGGATGACTTTTGTGCGGGGATGTCCTCATTCGCCTACCTCAAACATTTACCTGTAGACTTCCTGAAGATCGATGGAAGTTTCGTAAAGGATATGCTGGACGACCCGATTAACCGCGCCATGGTCGAAGTGATCAACCACATCGGCCATGTCATGGGTAAGCGCACTATTGCCGAGTTTGTCGAAACGCCGCACATCGAGCAGGCATTGCTCGAGATCGGTGTGGACTACGCTCAGGGCTACCTGATTGAACGCCCGCAATTGTTTACCTTCGATAGTTTGCAGTGTCGACCTGCGCGCCCGCAGCCTCTGTTGTTCAGGGCGCCCGGCACGTTCCGCTGAAACATCTGCTGGTCTGTACACATCACACATCAAAAGGAGCCCGACAGTGATCGACACATTCAGCAGAACCGGCCCGCTTATGGAAGCCTCAAGTTACCCCGCCTGGGCTCAGCAACTGATCCAGGACTGTAGCGAGAGCAAGCGCCGAGTTGTCGAACACGAACTGTACCAGCGCATGCGCGATAACAAGCTCAGTGCCAAGACCATGCGCCATTACCTGATTGGTGGCTGGCCAGTGGTGGAACAGTTCGCGTTGTACATGGCACAAAACCTGACCAAGACCAAGTTTGCCCGTCACCCTGGCGAGGATATGGCGCGACGTTGGTTGATGCGCAATATTCGCGTGGAACTGAACCATGCCGATTATTGGGTGCATTGGGCGCGCGCCCATGGTGTTGGCCTGGAAGAGTTGCAGGCGCAGAACGTACCGCCCGAGTTGCATGCACTGAGTCATTGGTGCTGGCACACCAGTTCGGCCGACTCGTTGATCGTCGCGATTGCCGCCACCAACTACGCCATCGAGGGGGCCACTGGGGAGTGGTCTGCGCTGGTGTGTTCGACGGGCGTGTATGCCGCAGCTTTCCCCGAAGAAGACCGCAAGCGCGCCATGAAGTGGCTGAAGATGCATGCCCAGTACGATGACGCCCACCCGTGGGAAGCACTGGAAATCATCTGCACCCTGGCGGGGATGAACCCGAGCAAGGCGTTGCAAGTGGAGTTGCGCCAGGCCGTGTGCAAGAGCTACGACTACATGCACCTGTTCCTGGAACGCTGCATGCAGTTGGAGAAAACCCAAGTGACCCGCGAGCGCCAGGTATTGGCGACCAGCGAAGCCTGACCCAGGCAGGGCGGGGTAGCGTTTACCCCGCCATTGCCAGGCGGTTGCGGCCTTCGCGCTTGGCCACATACAAGGCATTGTCGGCCCGGCGCAGCAGGCTCTCGGCCGACTCGCCCGCCAGCAAGGTCGCGCAACCCAGGCTCACCGTCAATTCGATACGCGTGGTGTCCGCCCAGTAGTCCTGGGCCTGTGCTGCCTGGCGCAGGCGTTCGCCCACCATGGCCGCGGCATCGCGTCCGGTGTTGGACAGCAGGATCAGGAACTCTTCCCCGCCAAACCGAAACACCATGTCCACATTGCGCAACTGGCCCTTGATCGAGGCTGCGACGGCCTTGAGCACCTTGTCGCCGGTGGCGTGGCCGTGGCTGTCGTTGATGCGCTTGAAGTGATCGATATCGAGCATCAGCAAGGACAGCGGATGCAGGTGCCGCTTGGCCATCTCGATCTCCCGGCCCAGGGTCTGGTCCATGGCGATGCGGTTGCCGGTCTCGGTCAGCGGGTCACGCAGGGCGCTGCGGGTCGCGGTGCGATACAGCAGGGCGTTGCGCATCGGGTAGAGCAGGCTGGCCAGTAGCGACTCCAGGTTGCCCTGTTCTTCTTCGCTGAAACGCTGGTTGCGGCGAAACACCAGCTCTCCCAGATGCTCGCCCTGGTGGCTGAGGCTATAGCTCACGGAGTGATGGCCGCGCTGGCCATATTCCAGGCGCAGGTCGCTGGCTTCATGGCGGTATTGCAGGGCGTCCAGGGGCACCAGGCGCTGCACTTCGCGAAAGAACAGGCCAAGGATCCGCTCGGCTTCCAGGCTGGTCTGCAATTGCAGGTTCAGTTGCTGGCGCAGTTGCGCGAGGCTGATGGGGCGCCGTGCGATAAGGGAAGGCTGGCCAAAGCCCAGGCGTTGCAATTTGGCACTATCGAAGTCAATTGCGTTGGTCTGGGTCGGTGTTTTCATAAACGGGCAGGCCTCTAAGCACAGAATGCTGTCTTACAGGCTCGATGGGAGCGGCCACTGGCGGGCGTCTTACTGTTCCTTCAGTTCCGTAAAACTTAGGTAACAGTCTAGTCCGCTTTGCCGGGGGTTATAACCCCTGATCCCATGCCGCACGTCTTGATGTCGCGCTGCCTGCTTAAGCATATTGGAGCGAAAACCGTGCCAGTTAGTGCAATTAGTTTTTAGTGCTTATAAAACAAGGGGATGGGATTTATTGAGGAAAGGGAGCGGTGGGAATTTGGCGCAGGCCCATTGAGCCCGACACTGCGCCATCGCGGGCAAGCCCGCTCCCACAATGGCGTGGTGTCATGTCCGAAGATTATTGCGCGTCGAACGCCTGCCCAGTGATCCCCGAGCTATCCGGGCCCATCAGGTACAGGTACACCGGCATGATCTCTTCCGGCAGCGGGTTGTTGGCCGGGTTTTCCCCTGGATAGGCCTGGGCGCGCATGCTGGTGCGGGTGGCGCCGGGGTTGATGCTGTTGGCACGTACTGCCGCGACGGTGTCGAGTTCGTCGGCCAGGGTTTGCATCAGGCCTTCGGTGGCAAATTTCGACACACCATAGGCGCCCCAGTAGGCCCGGCCCTTGCGCCCGACGCTGCTGGAGGTGAACACCACCGAAGCGTCCTGGGACAGCTTGAGCAGCGGCAGCAGGGTGGCGGTCAGCATAAACATGGCGTTGACGTTGATATGCATGACCCGCATGAAATTCTCGCCCGACAGCTGTTCGATCGGGGTGCGTGGGCCGATGATCGAGGCGTTGTGCAGCAGCCCGTCGAGATGACCGAATTCTTTTTCAATCATTGCCGCCAGCTCATCGTATTGATGGGGCAGGGCGGTTTCCAGGTTGAACGGGATCACCACCGGTTGCGGGTGACCGGCGGCTTCGATTTCATCGTAGACCTGGGCCAGGTTGGCTTCGGTCTTGCCCAGCAACAGTACGGTGGCACCGTGGGCGGCATAGGTCTTGGCCGCCGCTGCACCAATCCCGCGACCGGCACCGGTGACCAGGATGACCCGGTCCTTGAGCAATTCTGGGCGTGCGGAGTAATCAAACATAATCGACCTCAACAAAAATTCAGTCTGAATGTGGGGCGGGCTGGCTCGCGATAGCACAGTGTCAGTCAATAAATCGGCAACTGATTCACCGCTATCGCTGGCAAGCCAGCTCCCACATTGATCTCAGTGTTTCAGTGTCAGCAGCTGCAGAGTGCGCTATCGAGCACCTTGCGCAGTTCCAGCGGGTGATCGACCACGACGTCGGCGCCCCAGTTGCGGGCGTTGTCGTCAGGGTGGATGTAGCCGTAGGTGACGGCCGCAGTGCGGGTGCCGGCGTCGCGGCCCGACTCGATATCCCGCAGGTCGTCGCCCACGAACAGTACGCTGGCCGGGTCCAGGTCAAGCATCTTGCAGGCCAGGATCAGCGGCTCCGGGTCGGGCTTGCTGTTTTTTACGTGGTCCGGGCAGATCAGCAGCGCCGAGCGCTGGGCCAGGCCCAGTTGTTCCATGATCGGCTCGGCAAAGCGCAGGGGCTTGTTGGTGACTACGCCCCAGATCAGCTTGGAACGCTCGATGTCTTCCAGCAGTTCGGCCATGCCATCAAACAACTTGCTGTGGATTGCGCAGCCCTTGACGTAGCGTTCGAGGAACTCCAGGCGCAGCTCTTCAAAGCCTGGGGACTGCGGGTCCATGGAAAACGTCACGGCGACCATGGCCCGGGCACCGCCGGAAATTTCATCGCGGATATGCTGGTCGTTGATCGGCGCAAGCCCGCGCTCGGTGCGCATGGCCTGGCAGATGGCGATAAAGTCCGGCGCGGTATCGAGCAGCGTACCGTCCATGTCGAAAAGAACCGCTTTCAACTTCACAGGCTTATTCCTCTCGCAGGGTCTGGATCATGTAATTGACGTCGACGTCGCTGGCCAGCTTGTAGTGCTTGGTCAGTGGGTTGTAGGTCAGGCCGATGATGTCCTTGACGGTCAGCCCGGCCTGGCGGCTCCAGGCGCCCAGTTCGGAAGGGCGGATGAACTTCTTGAAGTCATGGGTGCCGCGTGGCAGCAGCTTCATGATGTATTCGGCGCCGATGATCGCGAACAGGTAGGCCTTGGGGTTGCGGTTGATGGTGGAGAAGAACACCTGGCCGCCGGGCTTGACCATGCGGAAGCAGGCGCGGATCACCGACGATGGGTCGGGCACGTGCTCCAGCATCTCCAGGCAGGTCACTACGTCAAACTGCTCGGGCATTTCCTCGGCCAGGGCTTCGGCGGTGATCTGCCGGTACTCCACGCTCACGCCCGACTCCAACTGATGCAGTTGGGCCACGGCCAGGGGCGCTTCGCCCATGTCGATGCCCATCACCGTGGCGCCGCGCTGGGCCATGGCCTCGCTGAGAATGCCGCCACCGCAGCCCACGTCAAGGACCTTCTTGCCGGCCAGGTTGACGCGCTCGTCGATCCAGTTGACCCGCAGCGGGTTGATGTCGTGCAGTGGCTTGAACTCGCTTTCGCGGTCCCACCAGCGGTGAGCCAGGGCTTCGAATTTGGCGATTTCGGCGTGGTCGACGTTACTCATGGGTAGTCCTCTAAATCCGATAAAACGGTGTGCCTGGCCCGGAAGGCTGATCCGGGGGCGGCGTTATTCTGGGTGTCCGCTGATGCGCCGGCCCCAGGCAGCGGCCGTGGCGCTCAGTTGCTGTTCATCCATGCGGGTCAGTTGCCGGTCGTCGAGCAGTTGCTTGCCGCCGACCCAAAGGTGTTTCACACAATCGCGGCCGGTGGCATATATAAGCTGCGAGACCGGATCGTAGATCGGTTGCTGGGCCAGGCCAGAAAGGTCGAAGGCTACGATATCCGCGGCCTTGCCCACTTCCAGCGAGCCGATTTCTGTTTCCAGGCCCATGGCCCGTGCACCGTTGAGGGTGGCCATGCGCAGCGCGCGATGGGCATCCAGGGCGCTGGCCGAGCCAGCAACGGCCTTGGCCAGCAGCGCGGCGGTGCGGGTTTCACCCAGCAGGTCGAGGTCATTGTTGCTTGCCGCGCCGTCGGTGCCTACTGCCACATTGACGCCGGCCTGCCACAGACGTTCCACCGGGCAGAAGCCACTGGCCAGTTTCAGGTTGGATTCCGGGCAGTGGATCACGCTGCTGTTGCTTTCTACCAGCAACGCCAGGTCGTCTTCGCTGATTTGGGTCATATGAACGGCCTGCAGCCGTGGGCCGAGCAAGCCCAGGCGTGCGAGGCGGGCCAGGGGCCGTTCGCCATACTGCTCGATGGACTGCTGCACTTCAAAGGCTGTCTCTTGGACATGCATATGAATGGCGGCGTCCAGTTCCTCGGCGATCACCCGGACTTTTTCCAGGTTTGCATCGCTGACGGTATAGGGCGCATGGGGGCCAAAGGCGATTTTGATCCGTGGGTGATGCTTGAGGTCGCCAAACAGCTCCACGCCCTGGCGGATCGCCTCATCGGCCGTGGCGGCGCCGGGGGTCGGGAAGTCGAGGATCGGCATCGCAATCTGCGCGCGCATACCGCTGTTGTGCACGCGTTCGCTGGCGACCTTGGGGAAGAAGTACATGTCTGAGAAGCAACTGATGCCGCCCTTGATCTGCTCGGCGATCGCCAGGTCAGTGCCGTCGCGCACGAAGGCTTCATCGACCCACTTGGCTTCGGCCGGCCAGATATGGTTTTGCAGCCAGGTCATCAGCGGCAGGTCGTCGGCCAGGCCGCGAAACAGACTCATCGCCGCATGGCCGTGGGCATTCACCAGGCCCGGGCTGAGCAGCACCCCCGGCAGCTCGCGTACTTCGTGGGCTGCCAGCTTCAGCGCCTGGGCGCGCGGGCCGATAAATGCGATGCGGCCATCGCGAATGCCCAGGCCATGTGCCTTGAGCACCACGCCCGCAGGCTCGACCGGTACCAGCCAGCTTGGCAGCAGCAGTAAGTCGAGCGGGGCGGCAGGTGGCGTCATAGCGGGCATCGTCCGGGGCGGTCATATAAAGAGGGCGAAGTATACCCGAGCGTCCTGGCTGGCGGATCGCTATAATCCGCGGCTTTTGTTGATGAGTACGGGGTGAGGGATGCGCGATCGACTGTTGGCGGCGGAGAAAGTGAGGGCCATCGATTGGCGTGATGGCGCACTGCACCTGCTCGATCAGCGTGCGCTGCCGTCCCGGGAAAGCTGGGTCATATGCTCGTCGGTCGACGAAGTGGCCGCAGCCATTCGTATGATGGTGGTGCGCGGCGCGCCGGCCATTGGCATCAGCGCGGCCTACGGCCTGGTGCTGGCCGCCCGTGCACGGATTGCCGAGGGCGGTGACTGGCAGGCTGCATGGGAGGAGGACTACGCGCTGCTGGCCGAATCCCGGCCCACAGCGTCAAACCTGTTCTGGGCCCTCAAGCGCATGCGCGATCGCCTCGATCGCCTCAAGAAGCACGCCGACCCGTTGGCGGTGCTGGAGGCCGAAGCTATCGCGATCCATGAAAGCGACCGTGAAGCCAACCTGACCATGGCGCAATTGGGCGTCGAATTGATCCGCAAACACCAAGGCAATGCCCAGGCCATCCTCACCCACGGCAATGCCGGGGCCTTGGCTAGCGGTGGCGTGGGCACCGCGCTGGGGGTGATCCGCGCGGCGTTTCTGGAAGGAATGGTCGAGCAGGTCTATGCCAACGAAACCCGCCCCTGGTTGCAAGGCTCGCGGCTGACTGCCTGGGAGCTGGCGAGCGAGGGCATCCCGGTTACGGTGAATGCCGACTCGGCCGGCGCGCATATCCTCAAGACCAAAGGCGTGACCTGGGTAATTGTTGGCGCCGACTGCATCGCGGCCAATGGCGATGTGATCAGCAAGATCGGCACTTACCAACTGGCGGTAAGCGCCATGCACCATGGTGTGCGCTTCATGGTAGTGGCCCCCAGCTCTACGCTGGACCTGATGATGGCCACTGGCGATGACGTTGCCCTGGAAGAGCGGGATGCCGGCGAGCTGCTGGAGGTCGCCGGTCAGCGGTTTGCCGCCGATGTCGCAGCCTTTAACCCGGTGTTTGACGTCACGCCGGCGGACCTGATCGACGTGATCGTCACCGAAAAAGGCATTGTCGAGCGGCCGGACGCGGCCAAGCTGGCCCAGTTGATGTGTCGCAAGCGTCTGCATTAAGGGCTGTAATATCTGGCAGATTGCAATCGCGGGCACGCGTGGCCCCACACGTTGAATGCATTTACAAATCAACTGTGGGAGTGGGCTTGCCCGCGATGGGCTTCGAAAGCCAACAAAACCCTCGGTTCCATAGGCAAATCCAAGCCTCGATTCAGCTCTGAGCCCCTCTCGTCGCCCTCAAGCCTGTCATCGGTCAACTTACTACGCTCCATGCGCATCTGGGGGATAGGTGCGTGGCGGCGATTGTGATACCATTCGGCGGTTTCCAGGGTCACCCCAAGGGGCGGCCCTTAATGCGCAGATCCGTGTCATAACTCGTTGATTTGTCGTAAGTCGTTGCCAGGCATCATGTCGGCGGCGGCGAGCTTCGTTCGTCCCAAATGGATGTGACGAGGTTTCACCCGAAAAAGGAATCAGGCTTCTCATGGGCGAACTGGCCAAAGAAATCCTCCCGGTCAATATCGAAGACGAGCTGAAACAGTCCTACCTCGACTACGCGATGAGCGTAATTGTCGGGCGGGCACTGCCTGATGCGCGCGATGGCTTGAAGCCCGTGCACCGGCGTGTGCTGTTCGCGATGAGCGAGCTGGGTAACGACTGGAACAAGCCGTACAAGAAATCTGCCCGTGTTGTCGGTGACGTGATCGGTAAGTATCACCCTCACGGCGACACTGCGGTGTACGACACCATCGTTCGGATGGCCCAGCCGTTTTCCCTGCGCTACCTGCTGGTAGACGGCCAGGGCAACTTCGGTTCGGTGGACGGCGACAACGCGGCGGCCATGCGATACACCGAAGTGCGCATGACCAAGCTGGCACACGAGCTGCTGGCCGACCTGCACAAGGAAACCGTGGACTGGGTGCCGAACTACGACGGCACCGAAATGATCCCGGCGGTCATGCCGACCCGTATTCCCAACCTGTTGGTCAACGGCTCCAGCGGTATCGCCGTGGGCATGGCCACCAACATCCCGCCACACAACCTCGGTGAAGTCATCGACGGTTGCCTGGCCCTCATCGACAACCCTGAGCTGACCGTCGATGAGCTGATGCAATACATCCCCGGCCCGGACTTCCCGACCGCCGCGATCATCAATGGTCGTGCGGGCATCATCGAAGCCTATCGCACCGGTCGTGGCCGCATCTACATGCGTGCCCGCTCGATGATCGAAGACATCGACAAGGTCGGTGGCCGCCAGCAGATCGTCATCACCGAACTGCCTTACCAGCTGAACAAGGCGCGTCTGATCGAGAAGATCGCCGAGCTGGTTAAAGAGAAGAAACTCGAAGGTATTACCGAGCTGCGCGACGAGTCGGACAAGGACGGTATGCGCGTGGTGATCGAGCTGCGTCGTGGCGAAGTGCCTGAGGTGATCCTCAACAACCTCTACGCCCAGACCCAGCTGCAAAGCGTGTTTGGTATCAACGTCGTGGCCTTGATCGACGGTCGCCCGCGCATCCTGAACCTCAAGGATCTGCTGGAAGCCTTCGTCCGTCACCGTCGCGAAGTGGTGACCCGCCGTACCGTGTTCGAGCTGCGCAAGGCCCGTGAACGTGGGCACATCCTGGAAGGCCAGGCGGTTGCGCTGTCGAACATCGACCCGGTCATCGCCCTGATCAAGGCCTCGCCGACCCCGTCGGAAGCCAAGGAAGCACTGATCAAGATGCCGTGGGAATCCAGCGCCGTCGTGGCGATGGTTGAACGTGCCGGTGCCGATTCGTGCCGTCCGGAGACCCTGGATCCGCAATACGGCCTGCGCGATGGCAAGTACTTCCTGTCGCCGGAACAGGCCCAGGCCATCCTGGAACTGCGCCTGCACCGCCTGACCGGTCTGGAGCACGAGAAGCTGCTGGCCGAGTACCAGGAGATCCTCAACCAGATCGGCGAGCTGATCCGCATCCTCAATAGCGCCGTGCGCCTGATGGAAGTGATCCGCGAAGAACTGGAAGTGATCCGCGCCGAATACGGCGACGTGCGCCGCACCGAAATTCTCGATGCACGCCTGGACCTGACCCTGGGTGACATGATCCCGGAAGAAGAACGCGTGGTGACCATTTCCCACGGCGGCTACGCCAAGACCCAGCCTTTGGCTGCGTACCAGGCCCAGCGTCGTGGTGGTAAAGGCAAGTCGGCGACTGGCGTCAAGGATGAGGACTACATCGCTCACCTGCTGGTAGCCAACAGCCACACCACGCTGCTGCTGTTCTCCAGCAAAGGCAAGGTGTACTGGCTCAAGACCTACGAGATCCCGGAAGCGTCCCGCGCTGCCCGTGGTCGTCCGCTGGTCAACCTGTTGCCGCTGGACACCGACGAATACATCACCACCATGCTGCCGGTCGAGGAATACACCGAGGGTCACTTCATCTTCATGGCCACCGCCAAAGGCACCGTGAAGAAGACCCCGCTGGAATCCTTCAGCCGCCAGCGCAGCGTGGGCCTGATCGCCCTGGAGCTGGACGAGGGCGACGTACTGATTTCCGCCGCCATTACCGATGGCGAGCGCGAAGTCATGCTGTTCTCCGACGGTGGCAAGGTGACGCGCTTCAAGGAATCCGACGTACGTGCCATGGGTCGTACCGCCCGTGGTGTGCGCGGCATGCGCCTGCCGGAAGGGCAGAAGCTGATTTCCATGCTGATCCCGGAAGAAGGCAGCCAGATCCTTACCGCTTCGGCTCGTGGTTATGGCAAGCGCACCGCCATCAGCGAGTTCCCCGAGTACAAGCGTGGCGGCCAGGGCGTTATCGCCATGGTCAGCAACGATCGCAACGGCCGTCTGGTCGGCGCGGTGCAGGTACTGGATGGCGAGGAAATCATGCTGATTTCCGACCAGGGCACCCTGGTGCGTACCCGGGTTGATGAAGTGTCGAGCCTGGGCCGTAACACCCAGGGCGTGACCTTGATCAAGCTGGCCAGCGACGAGACCCTGGTGGGTCTGGAGCGTGTCCAGGAGCCATCGGAAGTCGAAGGCGAGGAGCTGGAAGGCGAGGAATTCGATGGCGAGGTGATCGCAGCCGGCGATGACAGCGTCGACGAGCCAACCCTCGATGCTGCCGCAGACGAGGAAGAACCGCAGGAATAAGCGGACAACCAAGGGGGCGGATGAAGATTCGCCCCCTTGTTATTTGTCCCTTTTGAAAATTTGCGATACTGCGCATTCCCCTGTGGGAGCGGGCTTGCTCGCGAAGGCGGCGTGTCAGTCAACACATGTGCTGGCTGAGACTCCGCCTTCGCGAGCAAGCCCGCTCCCACATGGGGTTATATGTCGAACACGAATTATGTGACCACCAGATCAGAGCGAGATTGGATGTGAGCAAGAGAGCCTATAACTTCTGTGCTGGTCCCGCGGCACTTCCTGAAGCAGTCCTGCAGCGCGCGCAGGGTGAACTCCTCGACTGGCATGGCAAAGGCCTCTCGGTCATGGAAATGAGCCATCGCAGCGATGAGTTTGTGTCCATTGCCACCAAGGCCGAGCAGGATCTGCGTGACCTGCTGGATATCCCGTCGGACTACAAGGTGTTGTTCCTGCAAGGTGGCGCCAGCCAGCAATTTGCCCAATTGCCGCTGAACCTGCTGCCGGAAGACGGCACTGCCGACTATATCGATACCGGTATCTGGTCGCAAAAAGCCATTGAAGAAGCCTCGCGCTACGGCAATATCAATGTGGCCGGTACTGCCAAGCCCTACGATTATTTCGCTATCCCGGGTCAGAACGAGTGGAAGCTATCCAAGGACGCGTCCTACGTTCACTACGTGCAGAACGAAACCATCGGCGGCCTGGAGTTCGACTGGGTGCCTGAAGTCGGTGACGTCCCGTTGGTGTGCGACATGTCCTCGGACATTCTCTCGCGCCCGATGGATGTGTCGCGCTACGGCATGATCTACGCCGGCGCACAGAAGAACATTGGCCCCAGCGGCATCCTGGTCAATATCATTCGTGAAGACCTGCTCGGCCGTGCCCGTTCGGTGTGCCCGACCATGCTCAACTACAAAGTCGCGGCCGACAACGGCTCGATGTACAACACCCCGCCAGCCTTTGCCTGGTACCTGTCGGGCCTGGTGTTCGAGTGGCTCAAAGAGCAGGGCGGCGTGGCCGCCATGGGCAAGCTCAACGAAGAGAAGAAGCGCACCGTGTACGACTTCATCGACGCCAGCGGCCTGTACAGCAACCCGATCAACCTGAGCGACCGCTCGTGGATGAACGTGCCTTTCCGCCTGGCCGATGACCGCCTGGACAAGCCATTTCTGGCCGGCGCCGACGAGCGTGGCCTGCTGAACCTCAAGGGCCACCGTTCGGTAGGCGGCATGCGCGCCTCGATCTACAACGCAGTCGACATCAATGCCATCAAGGCGCTGGTGGCCTACATGGCAGAGTTCGAGAAGGAACACGGCTAATGTCTGAGCAAGAACTCAAGGCCCTGCGTGTGCGCATTGACGCCCTGGACACCAAAGTCCTGGAGCTGATCAGTGAGCGCGCGCGGTGTGCCCAGGAAGTGGCGCGGGTCAAGATGGCCTCCCTGGCTGAAGGTGAAGTGCCGGTGTTCTACCGTCCGGAGCGCGAAGCCCAGGTGCTCAAGCGGGTGATGGAGCGTAACCAGGGGCCGCTGGGCAATGAAGAGATGGCGCGGTTGTTCCGCGAGATCATGTCTTCGTGCCTGGCCCTTGAGCAGCCATTGAAAGTGGCTTACCTCGGCCCCGAGGGGACCTTCACCCAGGCGGCGGCGATGAAGCATTTCGGCCATGCGGTGATCAGCAAGCCGATGGCAGCCATCGACGAAGTGTTCCGCGAAGTGGCGGCCGGTGCGGTGAATTTTGGCGTGGTGCCGGTGGAAAACTCCACCGAAGGCGCGGTCAACCACACCCTCGACAGCTTCCTTGAGCACGACATGGTGATCTGTGGCGAAGTCGAGCTGCGCATCCACCACCACTTGCTGGTGGGTGAAAACACCAAGACCGACAGCATCAGCCGCATTTACTCCCACGCCCAGTCCCTGGCCCAGTGCCGCAAGTGGCTGGATGCCCATTACCCGAATGTCGAGCGTGTGGCGGTGTCCAGTAACGCCGAAGCGGCCAAGCGGGTCAAGGGTGAGTGGAATTCGGCGGCGATTGCCGGGGATATGGCTGCGGGCCTGTACGGCCTGACGCGCCTGGCCGAGAAAATCGAGGATCGCCCGGATAACTCCACGCGCTTTTTGATGATCGGCAACCAGGAAGTACCGCCGACCGGCGACGACAAGACCTCGATCATTGTCTCCATGAGCAACAAGCCGGGTGCGCTGCATGAACTGCTGGTGCCGTTCCACGACAACGGGATAGACCTGACACGCATCGAGACGCGTCCTTCGCGCAGCGGTAAATGGACCTATGTGTTCTTTATCGACTTCGTCGGCCACCACCGTGATCCGCTGGTCAAGAGTGTGCTGGAGAAAATCAGTCAGGAAGCCGTGGCACTCAAGGTGCTGGGCTCCTACCCGAAAGCGGTTTTGTGAGGCTTTGACATGAGTGGCAACTTCCTCGCCCTGGCACAGCCGGGCGTGCAACAACTGTCGCCTTACGTTCCAGGCAAGCCTGTGGACGAGTTGGCGCGCGAGTTGAATCTGGATCCGGCGAAGATCGTCAAGCTGGCGAGCAATGAAAACCCCCTGGGCCCAAGTCCCAAGGTGCTGGCGGCGATCCGTGAAGAGTTGGCGGAGCTGACCCGTTACCCCGACGGCAACGGCTTTGTCCTCAAGTCCCTGTTGGCCGAGCGCTGCCGGGTCGAGTTGAGCCAGGTCACCCTGGGCAATGGTTCCAACGACATCCTGGAGCTGGTGGCGCGTGCCTACCTGGCGCCTGGCCTGAATGCGGTGTTCAGTGAGCACGCGTTTGCGGTGTATCCGATTGTCACCCAGGCCGTCGGTGCCGAGGCGCGGGTGATTGCGGCCAGGGACTGGGGGCATGACCTACCGGCCATGCTGGCGGCCATCGATGCCCAGACCCGCGTGGTGTTTATCGCCAACCCGAACAACCCGACCGGTACCTGGTTCGGTGCCGATGCGCTGAACGAGTTCCTGCAGGATGTGCCTGGGCACGTGCTGGTGGTGCTGGACGAGGCCTACATCGAATACGCCGAAGGTGGCGACTTGCCCGACGGCCTGGATTTCCTCGCGGCCTACCCGAACCTGCTGGTATCGCGCACTTTCTCCAAGGCCTATGGCCTGGCGTCGCTGCGGGTCGGCTACGGGTTATCCACGGCGGTTGTCGCCGATGTGCTGAACCGCGTGCGCCAGCCGTTCAACGTCAACAGCCTGGCATTGGCGGCGGCCTGTGCGGCGCTCAAGGATGCCGAGTACCTGGAAGAAGGGCGACGGATCAACGAGAGCGGCATGCAGCAGCTGCAGCAAGGCTTCCGCGAACTGGGCCTGGGCTGGATTGCGTCCAAGGGCAACTTTGTTTGCGTGGATCTCGCCCAAGAGGCCGCCCCGGTCTTCCAGGGTTTGCTGCGCGAAGGCGTGATCGTGCGTCCGGTGGCCAATTACGGCATGCCGAACCACTTGCGCATCACCATCGGTTTGCCGGCTGAAAACAGCCGCTTCCTTGAGGCGCTGGCCAAGGTTCTGGCCCGTGGTTGATGTGATTGCTATGCAACCTGTTGTGCCTGTGATCGGCCGCCTGGTGGTGGTCGGTCTGGGATTGATTGGCGGCTCCTTTGCCAAGGGGCTGCGGGAAAGCGGCCTGTGTGGCGAAGTGGTCGGTGTGGATCTGGACCCGCAATCGCGCCAACTGGCGGTTGAGCTGGGCGTGGTGGACCGCTGTGAGGCGGACTTGGCTGTTGCCTGTCAGGGCGCCGATGTCATCCAGTTGGCGGTGCCGATCCTGGCCATGGAAAAACTGCTGGCGCTGTTGGCCGGCATGGACCTGGGCCAGGCGATTCTCACGGATGTCGGCAGCGCCAAGGGCAATGTGGTGCGTGCGGCGCACCAGGCGTTTGGCGGCATGCCGCCGCGCTTCGTGCCAGGGCACCCGATTGCCGGCTCCGAGCAGAGTGGGGTGGAGGCGTCCAATTCCCAGCTGTTCCGTCGACACAAGGTGATCCTCACGCCGCTGGCGGAAACCGACCCGGCAGCCTTGGCCGTGGTGGACCGGTTGTGGCGCGAGCTGGGGGCGGATGTCGAGCATATGCAGGTCGAGCGCCATGACGAAGTGCTGGCGGCGACCAGCCATTTGCCGCATCTGCTGGCCTTTGGCCTGGTCGACTCCCTGGCCAAGCGCAACGAAAACCTGGAGATTTTCCGTTACGCCGCCGGTGGCTTTCGCGATTTCACGCGGATTGCCGGTAGCGACCCGGTGATGTGGCACGACATTTTTCTCGCCAATCGCGAGGCTGTGCTGCGGACCCTGGACACCTTTCGCAGTGACTTGGATGCCTTGCGCGACGCGGTTGATGCGGGGGATGGCCATCAGTTGCTGGGCGTCTTTACCCGTGCGCGGGTAGCGCGCGAGCATTTCAGTAAGATCTTGGCGCGCCGGGCCTATATGGATGCGGCCGCCACCGCTGACGATGTAGTGTTTGTCGCCAGCCCGGGTGGGCAGTTGAAGGGCAAGCTCCGGGTGCCGGGGGATAAGTCGATTTCCCATCGCTCGATCATGCTCGGGTCGCTGGCGGACGGGGTTACCGAAGTCGAAGGGTTTCTCGAGGGTGAAGATGCCCTGGCGACCCTGCAGGCATTCCGCGACATGGGCGTGGTGATCGAAGGTCCGCATCATGGCCGGGTGACCATTCATGGAGTCGGCCTGCATGGCTTGAAAGCGGCGCCGGGGCCGATCTATCTCGGCAATTCGGGCACGTCCATGCGTCTGCTGTCAGGTTTGTTGGCGGCGCAGGATTTTGACAGTGTCCTGACCGGTGATGCCTCGCTGTCCAGGCGGCCGATGAATCGCGTGGTCAAGCCGTTGCGAGAAATGGGTGCAGTGATAGAGACCGGGCCGGAGGGGCGGCCGCCCCTGACCATTCGTGGCGGGCAAGTGCTCAAGGGTATGAATTACACGCTGCCGATGGCCAGTGCCCAGGTCAAGTCCAGCCTGTTGCTGGCCGGGCTGTATGCCGAGGGCCGGACAGCAGTGACCGAGCCTGCGCCTACCCGTGACCATACCGAGCGAATGCTGCGGGGTTTTGGCTGCCCGGTGCAGGTCAATGGTGCGACGGCGGCGGTAGAGTCGGGTCATGCGTTGGTAGCCACGCGTATCGAGGTGCCGGGCGATATCTCTTCCTCGGCATTCTTCCTGGTGGCCGCCACGATCGCCGAGGGTTCCGAATTGTTGCTGGAGCATGTGGGCATCAATCCGACCCGCACCGGGGTGATCAATATCCTGCGCCTGATGGGTGCTGATATCGCCCTGGAAAACCCGCGTGAAGTGGGTGGCGAGCCGGTTGCAGACCTGCGGGTGCGCTCGGCACCGCTCAAGGGGGTCGAGATTCCCGAGGCGCTGGTGCCCCTGGCTATCGACGAGTTCCCGGTGCTGTTTATCGCCGCCGCCTGTGCCGAAGGGCGCACGGTATTGCGGGGTGCCGAGGAGTTGCGGGTCAAGGAGTCCGACCGTATCCAGGTGATGGCCGACGGTTTGCTGGCGCTGGGTGTGAAGTGTGTGCCGACCGCTGATGGGATTATCATTGATGGTGGCGGCTTGGCTGGTGGCGAGGTGCATGCCCACGGTGATCATCGGATCGCCATGGCGTTCAGCGTCGCGGCCCTGCGTGCCACTGCGCCGATTCGTATCCATGACTGTGCCAACGTAGCTACATCTTTTCCGAATTTTCTTACACTGTCTGCCCAAGTAGGCATGCGTGTAGCCCAAGAGGCTCAATTGTGAATATCAAAGCACCGGTGATTACCATCGACGGCCCAAGCGGCTCTGGCAAAGGCACTGTCGCGGGCCTGCTGGCCAAGCGCCTGGGTTGGTGCCTGCTGGATTCCGGGGCGTTGTATCGCCTGCTGGCTTTCGCTGCGCGTAACCATGGTGTCGACTTGACCAATGAAGAGTCGTTGGTGTTGTTGGCGGCGCACCTTGACGTGCAGTTCGTCGGCGCGACCGAAGGCCACTCGCTGCGCATTATCCTGGAAGGGGATGATGTAACGGATGACCTGCGCAACGAGCAGGTCGGCTCCTGGGCCTCGCAGGTCGCCGCATTGCCGGCGGTGCGCGATGCCTTGCTCCAGCGCCAGCGGGCGTTTCAAGAGCCGCCGGGCCTGGTAGCCGATGGTCGCGACATGGGCACCGTGGTGTTCCCCGAGGCGCCGCTGAAGATTTTCCTGACGGCCAGTGCCGAGGAGAGGGCGCGCCGCCGTTACTTGCAGTTGAAGGGCAAGGTGGATGGTGTTAGTCTGTCGAGTCTGCTAGATGAGATTCGTGCGCGCGATGAGCGCGACACCCAGCGTGCGGTAGCCCCGCTTAAACCGGCGGCTGACGCCATACAGCTGGATTCCACGGAATTGTCCATCGAGCAGGTGTTGGAACGCATCTTGAGTGAAATCGCCCTGCGCGATATCGCCGGATGACTCAGAGGAAGTGCAGGGGACCAGTCCTAGACCTGCGCTTCTTCTCTTATATGAACGTAACCCACACCGTCTGGGGTGTGGCAGATGGGCGTATTCTTCGCCCTTATCAACAGGAATTAAAATGAGCGAAAGCTTTGCGGAACTCTTTGAAGAAAGCCTAAAAACCCTGAACCTTCAGGCTGGCTCCATCATCACCGGTGTTATCGTTGATATCGATTACCAAGCTCGCTGGGTAACCGTTCACGCTGGTCTGAAGTCTGAAGCACTCATCCCGCTTGAGCAGTTCTACAACGACGCTGGCGACCTGACTATCAATGTCGGTGACGAAGTTCACGTTGCTCTGGACTCGGTTGAAGACGGCTTCGGTGAAACCAAGCTCTCCCGTGAAAAAGCCAAGCGCGCTGAATGCTGGATTGTTCTGGAAGCAGCCTTCGCAGCTGAAGAAGTGGTCAAGGGCGTTATCAACGGTAAGGTTAAAGGCGGCTTCACTGTCGACGTTAACGGCATCCGTGCGTTCCTGCCAGGTTCTTTGGTCGACGTTCGTCCAGTGCGCGACACTACGCACCTGGAAGGCAAAGAGCTCGAATTCAAGGTCATCAAGCTCGACCAGAAGCGCAACAACGTTGTCGTTTCCCGTCGCAGCGTCCTGGAAGCAGAGAACTCCGCCGAGCGTGAAGCTCTGCTGGAATCCCTGCAGGAAGGCCAACAAGTCAAAGGTATCGTCAAGAACCTCACCGATTACGGCGCATTCGTCGATCTGGGTGGCGTCGATGGCCTGCTGCACATTACCGACATGGCTTGGAAGCGTATCAAGCATCCTTCCGAAATCGTCAACGTTGGCGACGAGATCGATGTCAAGGTTCTGAAATACGATCGCGAGCGCAACCGTGTTTCCCTGGGCCTGAAGCAACTGGGTGAAGATCCATGGGTTGCTATCAAAGCCCGTTACCCAGAAAGCACTCGCGTTACCGCGCGTGTTACCAACCTGACCGACTATGGCTGCTTCGCAGAGCTGGAAGAAGGCGTGGAAGGCCTGGTACACGTTTCCGAAATGGACTGGACCAACAAGAACATCCACCCTTCGAAAGTCGTACAAGTCGGCGACGAAGTGGAAGTTATGGTTCTGGACATCGACGAAGAGCGTCGTCGTATCTCCCTGGGCATCAAGCAGTGCAAATCTAACCCATGGGAAGATTTCTCTGGCCAGTTCAACAAGGGCGATAAAATCTCCGGCACCATCAAGTCGATCACCGATTTCGGTATCTTCATTGGTCTGGACGGCGGCATCGACGGCCTGGTTCACCTGTCCGACATCTCCTGGAACGAAGTTGGCGAAGAAGCTGTTCGTCGTTTCAAGAAGGGCGACGAGCTGGACACCGTTATCCTGTCGGTTGACCCAGAGCGCGAGCGCATCTCCCTGGGTATCAAGCAACTGGAAAGCGATCCGTTCTCCGAGTACGTTCAAGAGAACGACAAGGGTGCAATCGTTAAAGGCATCGTGAAGGAAGTTGACGCTAAAGGCGCCATCATCACTTTGGGTGACGATATCGAAGCGACTCTGAAAGCCTCCGAAATCAGCCGTGATCGCGTTGAAGATGCGCGTAACGTTCTGAAAGAAGGCCAGGAAGTAGAAGCCAAGATCATCAGCGTTGACCGCAAGAGCCGCGTGATCCAACTCTCCATCAAGTCCAAGGACGAGATCGAAGAGAAAGAAGCAATCCAGAGCCTGCGCGACAAGCCAGCAACCTCTGACATTGCTTCGGGTCCGACCACTCTGGGCGACCTGTTGCGTGCACAAATGGAAAAACAGAACTAAGTTCTGTTAGACCATAGAAAAAGGGCGGCCTCGGTCGCCCTTTTTTGTGCCTGGGATTTGGTTTTTGCAGTAGGACAGAGCGGCTGATGTAGTGTGATCGTCCCTGGGGCTGTCTGCGGGAGGTGATCTTGTTATCCAGTCACTTCCAGCGCTTTTTCCGGGAAGCGTCTCCTGCGCTTTCCTGGGCTCGTCCCGCTCTTATCCTTGGTCTGGTGAGTGTCGCCAGAATTTGCGCAAGATAAGTCAAGCCACAGGCTGTTCAAATTCATCTGGTCATGCTAAAACCTTCGGAGCGCTTTTCCTAGCTGCTTGAAAAAGAAGGGAAAAATATGACGAAGTCGGAGTTGATCGAACGAATTGTCACCCATCAAGGGCTGCTCTCATCCAAGGATGTGGAGTTGGCCATCAAGACCATGCTTGAGCAAATGTCCCAGTGCCTGGCCACTGGTGATCGAATCGAGATCCGCGGCTTTGGTAGCTTCTCGCTGCACTACCGCGCCCCGCGCGTGGGTCGCAACCCGAAAACCGGCCAATCCGTCAGCCTCGACGGCAAATTCGTGCCCCATTTCAAGCCGGGCAAGGAATTACGGGATCGAGTGAACGAAGACGAAGACGAAAGCGTCTGAGTTTTTTTGGGGATAGGAGAAGTTTATGCGCGGTGTAAAGCGCGTCGCCCTGGTACTGATTGTGCTGATCGCTGCCTTGGCGATCCTGGCATTCGTACTGGAAAACCAGCAAGACGTCACCCTGGCGTTTTTGGGGTGGTCTACACCACAACTGCCGGTCTCGGTGTTTGTGACGTTGGCGTTGATTGTCGGGATGTCGGTGGGGCCGTTCTTGAGTCTGCTGATGCGGCGCAAGAGGCACCCTAAACCCGTGTTGTAGGGGCAATCTGACAGCGTAGACCGTTTGTCGCCTGTATTGCGGGTTCAAGCTATGCAGTGGGGCTTGGCTACTACGACTGGAGTGCATTAACGCTTCTCTGTCCTCAGGAAATAGCGGCTTTAGGGCTCCTCTGACGTGTTTTCCCTGATAACTCTGCAATAAATAGGAATTGCCTTACAGTCATGTCAAGTCTTGCAATGTTATCGCGAGATGGCAAAATGCAACCTGTTCTCGATTCCAGTCATTTTGTGTGTCCAGGGCCTGGCAGCGACGCTGGGCTTTTTGGCCGACCCTTATAAATACAAAAAAACCACAAGATCGTCTGCATAACGAGCCCGCAGTTTCTCTTTGAAGGCAGGTTTTTGTTGTGAGTAGTAGCTTCCGCGCGCCCCCGATTCCTTCGTCCGGCGAGATTGATCTCGTTGTGCTTTTTCAGGCTATCTGGAAGCAGAAAAAGTTAGTTATGGCCGCTACCGTAGGTGCCGGGCTGATTGCTGCTATCTATGCGTTCCTCACGCCTCCTCAGTACGAAGTCAGCAGTGTGCTGCGCCCGGCCGCAATCAATGAGCTGGATGCTTTGAATCGCTCAGAGATTTATACACTTCCTCCTGGTGATGCCCTGGTCAGAGTGGGCGCATCTCTGGAGTCCTACGATACCCGCTTGGGTTTTTTCCGTTCAAACCAGAAGCTGTTCAAGGCCTTTGAGCAGCCTGGCAGGACCTTGGAGCAGAGTTTCGAAGAGTTCAACCGCAACTCTATCGAACTCAGTCTGCCCGACCCCAAAAAAGCCAACTCCCTCAGTGCCTATATCAAGCTTGAGATGAGTTATCCGAAAGGCGTGGATGGCGTCGCCATACTCAATGGCTTCATCGATTACGCGATTGCAACGGAGCGTGAGCAGATTGCGGCGGATCTGGACGTCATCGTAAAAAACCGGTTGAACGAGCTCAAGGGCAAGATTGATGCCGCCCGTTCCAGCTACGAGGTTGATAAAGAGGCGCGGATAGCATCGCTGCGAGAAACGGACAGCCTGCGGCGTGCGCAGTTGCAGGATGAACTCAAGGCGTTGCGAGCGCAGCTGAAGACTGGGCGCACTGACCGAGTGGCGCAGTTGAACGAGGCCATCGGAATCGCCAAGTCCCTGGGAATCAGAAAACCCAGCACGCCTTCCGCTCTGGGTGAGTCAGACCGTAATGGCTCATCAAGTGTGATGCGTACCGAAATAAACAATCAGCAAATTCCTCTGTACTTCATGGGCGTCGAGGCGCTCGAGGCTGAACGCACTGCGTTGATGCAGCGTAAGTCCGATGATTTTACTGAGGGTCGTATCGCGCAGATTGCCAGGGAGCTTCAATTGCTCCAGTCAAACCGCGAGATTGAAGTGCTGAATCGTCGTGAAAACGAGGATCTATTCCTGGCCGGTGTTCAGCCGGTGCGCGCCGAAGTGGCTCGATTGCGTAACTTAAGCATTGATATGAGCCGGCTGAAGCTGGTCACTATCGATAAGCAGGCGCTGGAACCTTTGCGCCCGGTCAAGCCTCAGAAGGCCTTGATTATCCTGCTTGGCCTGGTCTTGGGTGGCTTTGTCGGGGCCTTCATTGCGGTAGTTCGTCATCTCGTCAAAACCCGCCAGCCTCAGCCCCAGTCGGTAATGTTGTCCGTGCAACCGGGCTCACCGACCATGGTGGGTAGCGATACAGGTTTGAACAGGCCGCAATAGGTATCAGCGCAATCTGCACTGTGCTCCCCGGCCAGTGCGAGATTTGATTTCATTTGGAAACTAGCTCGCAACTTGTTGTCTATAGCGCACCGGTTAAGGGTTTCTCGGCTTCAGGTCTTGTGTGAGGCCTGGAGCCGGCCGGTGTGACTGGCGTTTGTGGCTCGGTCTTCCTGCTTGTCGGGTTATTTCATGTAAAAAAACGGCGGCGACCTGCGGCGGATGGCTCATAATCACGCAAGTCGATCTACCTGGCCTGGGCGGTTATTTACCGGCGTAGACAGTTGTCTGCGTTGCGCAGGAGGCTGGAGCAGGTGAGGGCTCTGCCCAGAAAAGAATAAATTTTCATATTGGCGATTTCGGATTGCCGGCCGCAGGCATTGAAATTGTGGCTCAATACCGAGAAGCTACGCGCTATTTTTCACCCGTCAACCTGCGTGTTGGCCTGGTGTAATGCAGATATTTAAGGAAGTTCTAAAGATATGACGGACATCAAACGCAAAGGCATCATCCTCGCTGGCGGCTCCGGGACGCGCTTGCACCCGCTGACCCTGGGTGTATCCAAGCAAATGTTGCCTATTTTCGACAAGCCGATGATTTTTTATCCGTTGTCGGTGTTGATGCTGGCTGGCATGCGCGAAATCTTGATCATCTCTACCCCTGAAGATCTGCCTTGCTTTAAAAAGCTCCTGGGAGACGGCAGCCAGTACGGCATCCAGCTCAGCTATGCAGAGCAACCCAGTCCGGACGGTTTGGCCCAGGCCTTCCTGATTGGCGAGGAGTTTATTGGTGACGATCCTTGCTGCCTGATCCTTGGCGACAATATTTTCTACGGTCAGCACTTTTCCGATAACTTGCGCTCCGCCATGTCCCAGACATCAGGTGCGACAGTCTTTGGTTATCACGTATCAGATCCTGAGCGTTTTGGTGTTGTTGAGTTCGATGCCACTGGTCGAGCATTGAGCATCGAAGAAAAACCGGCGAAACCGAAGTCCAACTACGCAGTTACAGGCTTGTACTTCTACGACAATCGAGTGGTGGACATTGCCAAGAGCATCAAGCCGTCGCCGCGTGGTGAGCTTGAAATCACTGACGTCAACCGCGCCTATCTGGATGACAAGTCATTAACCGTCGAGATGCTGGGCCGTGGTTTTGCCTGGTTGGACACAGGTACTCATGAGTCGCTCCTGGAAGCGAGTCATTTCGTCCATACCATTGAGCACCGCCAGGGGTTGAAAGTCGCCTGCCTTGAAGAAATTGCATTCCATAAAGGTTGGATCACCCCAGAGCAACTGGGTGCTCAGGCGGAAAAACTGAAAAAGACAGGCTATGGCCAGTACTTGCAGAAACTTCTGGAAGAGGCCTCAAAGGCATGAAACTGATTCAGACTGCTATTCCTGACGTTGTAATCATTGAGCCAAAAATTTTTGGCGATGATCGCGGCTGGTTTATGGAAAGCTTTAACGAAGAGCGGTTTCATACAGCACTTAAAGAGCTTGAGTTGCCTATTCCGCGAGCATTTGTCCAGGACAATCATTCCTGCTCGGCAAAGGGCGTTCTAAGGGGGCTGCACTTCCAGCGCGCACCGCATGCCCAAGGCAAGCTGGTGCGTGTGGTACGCGGTGCCGCTTTTGATGTGGCAGTGGATATTCGGCCTGAGTCCAGCACTTACCTGCAATGGGTCGGCGTGGAGCTAAACACCCAAAACAACTTGATGCTATGGATTCCTGAGGGTTTTGCCCACGGTTTTGTTGCTTTGGAAGATGACACGCACTTTTTGTATAAAACGACAGATTATTACGATAAAGACTCTGAAGGGGCGCTGCACTGGAGTGACGCAAGGCTTGGGATAAATTGGCCTGCTACCGGCGGCTTTAACGTTAGTGATAAAGATGACAAGGCTCCGACATCCGATAGCCTCTCGGAGAAGCAAGCATGAGTTTGATCAAATTTCTGGACATCACCTCCAAAGGTGATGAGCGGGGCCAACTGGTTGCGCTGGAGTATGAAAATGATATTCCGTTTGAAATTAAACGTGTTTATTACCTCACTGAAACAAAAGAGGGTGTTCCAAGAGGGTTTCACGCGCACAAGGAACTGATGCAGGTAGCGGTGTGCGTGTCTGGGCGCTGCCTGATGAAACTTGATGACGGCGTGAACAAAGAGGAGGTTTGGCTGGATGCTCCTGACAAGGCTATTGTGATCGACCGTATGATCTGGCGAGAAATGCATCACTTCAGTCCAGACTGCGTACTGCTGGTGTTGGCAAGTGCCGTTTATGACGAGCGTGACTATATAAGGGATTATTCGGTGTTCAAGGGCTTGGCTCATCAATCCTGAAATATAGAGAAAACGCCGATTTTCTGTTGAGAACGACCGGCTAATTAATAAGATAGTTGAAGCGGACCCTGTCTCTGGCTCTGTCAAAGTAAACGAGTGCTTGGTAAATGATAAAGTTTCTTGATTTGAAGGCTGTAAATGACCTTTGTCGCGATGAGTTGGTAGCCGCCTGCACGCGTGTGGTTGATTCCGGTTGGTACATCGGTGGGAAAGAGCTCCAAACATTCGAGCATGAGTTTGCCCAATATTGCGGTGCTCAGCACTGTATTGGCGTTGCCAACGGACTGGACGCTCTGGTATTGGTCATTCGTGCTTGGAAAGAGCTGGGCCGCCTCAATGACGGAGATGAGGTTCTCGTTCCCTCCAATACCTACATCGCCAGTATCCTGGCCATTTCGGAAAACGGATTGGTTCCTGTATTGGTTGAGCCTGATCCGAAGACTTTTAATATTTGCCCGGAGAATGCAAAAGCTGCGATCACACCAAAAACCAGGATGATTCTACCGGTTCACCTTTATGGCAGATTGGCTGATATGCCAAGAATCATGGACCTAGCTCGTACCCATGACTTACTGGTTCTGGAAGACTCGGCGCAAGCGCATGGCGCGATGGTCGATGGGAAGAAGGCCGGTAGCTGGGGGCACGCTTCCGGATTCAGCTTCTATCCTGGAAAAAATCTCGGTGCATTGGGTGATGCCGGAGCTGTTACGACCAACGATGAAGTCTTAGCCAAGACTGTTCGTGCGCTGGGGAACTATGGTTCCCATGAAAAATATAAAAACGTCTATCGCGGCGTGAATAGCCGGCTTGATGAAATGCAGGCCGCATGTTTGTCAGTAAAGTTAAAGCACTTGGACAAGCAAACCACTTATCGTCGCGAGATCGCTGAACTATATAGCACATCGATCACCAACCCTGCGATCACGTTACCCGTAGATGCTGTATTCAAAGCATCAACTAACGAATGCCATGTATGGCATGTCTACACCGTACTCTGTGCTCAGCGGGATAGTCTTCAAGCCCACCTTTTGGCCAAAGGCATCCAGACGCTTATCCATTATCCGATCCCGCCTCATCTCCAGCAGGCGTATGCTGAACTGAAGGGTCAAGAGCTCCCGGTGTCGACACAGATACATGAGCAGATTCTGAGCTTGCCATTAGGGCCTACGCTGTCTGTAGAGGAGGCCCGCGTTGTAATAGAAGCCTGCAATAGCTTTAGACCGGATGCTGTATGAATCTTGTTCGGACCAGCCTGTTAAATGGCATTGCAGTTGCCATTAAAATGCTTACCTTGCTGGGTCTTAATAAAGTGCTGGCGATCTATGTCGGGCCTGCAGGATATGCCGCGATAGGGCAGTTTCAGAATGCGTTGCAGGTAATCACGATATTTACGGGTGGCGCGATTACCAATGGCGTAGTCAAATACACTGCGGAATATCATGAGCAGCCTGAGCAGCAGATAAAGTTATGGCGAACGGCAGGGTTTGTAGCGATTCTGGGAAGTCTGGTCGTTGCATTACTTGTCGCTTTATTTAATAAAGAGCTTGCCTCGCTATTTCTGAAGGATACCGCCCTGGGCGGTGTTTTTCTTTGGTTTTCCGCGGTCGTTGTATTTTTCTCGTTGAACATATTGTTGTTAGCGATATTGAACGGTCGAAAGGAAATCGTACTATATATCGTGGCTAACATCGCTGGTAGTTTCTTGTCATTTGGTGTGACGTTTTACTTGGCAACCAGTTTTGGTCTGTATGGAGCGCTGGTAGCGCTGGTAGTTTATCAATCTATCAGTTTTGTCGTAACATTATTGTTATGCCTGCGAACGCATTGGTTTAAGCTTTCCTTCCTGTTCGGGCGCCCGGATAAGCAGATTGCGAAAAAGTTATTCGCTTTTTTCTTGATGGCAGTTGTTTCTGCTGCATGTGCGCCGTTGGCCCAGATGCTGGTCAGGAATCATATAGGAACAGTTTACGGGTGGGAGATGGCTGGCTATTGGGAGGCTATGTGGCGTTTGAGCGCGGCGTATCTTCTATTGGTTACGACAACATTGAGCGTCTATTACCTACCCAAGCTTTCTGAGTTAAAAACGGCAACTGAAGTAAAAACAGAAATTCTACAGGGTTATAAACTGATTTTCCCTGTTGCCCTGTTAGCAGCCGCTGCAATGTACGTGCTTCGGGACTTTGTCGTAGCTTTGCTCTTTACCGCCGATTTCTACCCGGTCAGGATGTTTTTTGCCGGGCAAGTGGTGGGCGATTGCCTCAAAATATTTAGCTGGATAATGGCGTATGTCATGCTCAGTCGGGCTATGGTCAAGGTCTTTATCACTACTGAAATCATATTTTGTGTTTCCTTGTATTTACTGACCATGGCGTTCACGCAATGGTGGGGGGTCGAAGCTGCTACTTGGGCTTATGCGGTAAATTATGCGGTTTACAGTCTGGTTATGTATGTTTTTGTGTATCTAAGGCTTGATGATTATTTTCATAAGAAGCTGGAACATCACGCTTGAAAAAACTACTTAAGGATTTTGAAATTGCCATTTGCGAGACGGCTGACCTGAATCAGGCGCTCGCACTGGCGTGTGCCTACGGCAACCTTCTCTGGTTTGCGGATGTAGGGATTCACGATGCGCCGCTTATCGAAGCGGACCTCATTGAGCGCTGTCTTTCGATGGCGGATACAGGTTCTGTGGCGGCGCTAAATGAGTGTGGGGAGGTTTTGCATGTTGTGAGCGAGCCCTTCATGACCGGTGGGCATACGAGGTTGATGGAAAAGCTTGCCTCCATGCATGCCGAACCTGCCGATCTGTTGATCTCACGCCAGGCTGCACCAGATGCCAAGGCCCAGGTTTGTAGATTTTTTGATAAAACCAGAGTCGTTAGTGCTTCGTGTCCTGTCGATGCGCTGGCGGAGATGGTTGGTCTATTGTCGGGCTATAAAAAGGCCGTCCTGCATATCCATCCTGACGATATCCTGGTAGTCATCGCGTGTGGAGTAGCAAAACGCCTTTCCGGGCTTGAAGTGTTTTTTGTCAATCATGCGGACCACGTTTTCTCCTATGGGAGTTCGGTCGCGGACTATTACTTTGAGCTCAGCGGCCACGGCCGCCGTTTTGATTTAACGAAGTGTATTCAGGGGCGTAAGAGCTTCCTGGGTATCCCGCTGAACATGCCACGTGCGCAGATGGCTGGTGATTTCAAACCAACCACGCAGGCTGCGTTGCTTTTCATTTCTGCAGGCTCAGATATCAAGTACAAGCCCCGCAAAGGCTTTAGTATTTTCAAGTTAGTAGCACGTATTCTTGATGATTACCCCGCTTCCACATTCATGGTTATTGGTAGTAACGTTAAAAAAGCGTTCTGGTGGTGGCCATTAAAACTTCGATATGGCTCCAGGCTGAGTATCAGGGCACACCTTGATTTTCAGGAGTACAGTAAGTTGGTCGCTAAGGCGGACTTTTACGTTGATAGCCACCCTCTGCCAGGCGGGACTGCTTTCGCAGAGCAATTCGTCAAAGGGCAGCGGTGTGTCGGGCTGATCTCCCCGGTCCAGGGCTACTCCCCGGCGGACAGGCTCAAGCGAGCCGATATCAACGCTGTTATGGAATCTATAGCAGACTACAGATTCGACAAGGAAACTTTTTTTGCTATTGAGAAAGTTAATGCGTACGACTCGGTAAAGGAGCGCTATCTGAAGTGCCTGTACGATGGGCAGCTTTGCGCGAACCCACTGGATTCAGACGGTAATTGGGCAGGAGATACTGCTTTTTTTGAGGAGCAAAAAGGCTCTTTAAACGTGGATATCGCCTTGGATACTTTTTTATTGCTGTCCAGACTTGAGCGGAAACTGGCATGCCGCTTGTTCGCTGCGCTATCTATGGGGAAAAAATTAAAGCTGTTGGCGAAGATGATCTTGGCGAGGAAGTTTCGATGAATATTTTTTTCGTTGATCGAGCGTGGGTTTTCAATGACTAGTCGGATTGTAAGTTGGCTTTTGTTCTTTTATTGTCTGTCAACCGTGCTGGTGCCGATCTTTGTATTGAATAAATTGTTTTTCATACCGCTTTTTTTGATGGCGGTTTATGTTTTGTTGACTCGGCCACTGAGAACGATTGCGCCGATTATTGTGGTTTCGATTTTTTTATATGGTTTTCTTCTCGGGTTGGTAGGTGACACAGACACCGATTTTTCCCGGCAAATGCTATTGGGCGCGGTGTCGCTTTTTCTGATCTATTCCATCGCTGAATTCAGGGTGGATATGGGGTCAATTGTCAAATCTGTAGGTGCTATCTTCGCGCTTATTATGTGTATGTTTTCTTTTATATTGATGGTCGAGCCAGGGTCATTTCTGGCGGTGACACTGCTCGATTTTTATAATGCTAACGAGCTTGGATATTACGGTCTACGTAATTTTGGCGGGTTGGATATGTTTATGCTACATCATCGTTCTTCGCCGTTTCTATTACTACCGCTGTCGCTATTTTTTCTTGACTTTCTGCAAGTTAAACGTTTTTGGTCATTGTTTTTCGTGGCTGTTATTTTAACGGCTATTATCTGGTCCGCCTCTAGGGGGTTGATCGTAATGGCCGCGGTTTCCATGTTGGTGCTGTATTTCTACAACAAGAATTGGTCTGCACGACTGTTGATGCTGTGTGTCCTGGTGCCGGTAATTATACTGGGCGTGGGCTACTTGTTGACAGAAACCAGTATGTTTAGCTCGGATGAGCAGTCAAATAACATAAAAATTGGTCATATTATATCATTTTTGAATTTGGCGAATTGGAAGATGCTGATGTTCGGTAATGGTTTGGGGTCATACTATTATACCGAAGGATATGGTGAACTGGCTGCTCAAACTGAAATTACCTGGATGGACTCTGTTAGATATGTCGGGCTTCCGTTGTCGCTATTGTTGTTTGGTATATTGCTTTTTCCTAATCGAAAGTACGTCGCGAGTGTGCAAGTTTCTTCCAGTCGCTTAATAATATTCATGTACCTGTTGATGTCATTAAGCAATCCCGTTCTTTTCAATTCCTTCGGCTTCTTAGTGATATTGTGGTACTGGTCTGTCGTGATAAAAAATCAAGAACCTTCGGCGTTGCATGCCGAGGTCAGGAGGTAAGTTGAATACTGTTGCAGCAATAGTCGTCGGTTATAATCCCGATATTAAGATACTTGATGAGCTGCTGACTTCCCTGGCAGCTCAGGTTGAGTTTCTGGTGTTGGTCGATAACGGCGGGAGCGAATCGTTTCTGGCGCAGGAGCCTGAAGTGCGTGCGCGGGTCAGCTATGTCTCGCTCAATGGCAACCAGGGGTTGGGCACCGCGCTCAATACTGGCTTTGCCATGGCGATTGAAGCGGGTATGCAATACGTCGTGACGTTCGACCAGGACAGTCATGCTGAACCCGATCTGATTGCGCGGTTGTATCAGGCGATGATGAGCGCCAAGGCAAAGGATGCCAGTTGTATTGCTGTTAGCCCGGCGTTTTTTGACCGTCGTGATGGAAAGAAAATCAATTTCCCTTTTTACAGTTCAATCGACGGCGCAATCAAGCCGGTTTTCAGCTCTGATGATGAGCACGGCTTGGTAAAAGCGGATGCGCTCATTACCTCAGGGATGTTCATCAGCACTCGGGCGTGGATCGAAGGTATTCGCTATGACGAAGGTATGTTCGTCGACTTTACGGATACGGAGTGGTGCTTTCGGGTCCGTGACCAGGGCTATACGTTGTATGGTTGCCTGAATGTGGAAATGGGCCATGCATTGTCTGATGCTCCTCCCGTCAAGATTTTTGGCTTGAGTTTTTTTAGATACTCCCCCGTGCGCCGTTATTTTTTCTTTCGTAATACCGTCGCTGTTTGCCGTATGCGCCATACGCCGACCTGTTGGAAAAAACGTCTGCTGTCTGCATTGGTACTGCGTTTTTTCGTTAATCTGCTGATTGACGACAATAAGCTCAAATCGCTGAGAATGATGATTCGCGGCGTAAGCCATGGCTGGCAGAAAAAGTTGGGCGGGGTGCGTTGAATGCTATTTTCAGGACGTAATTTTTCAAGGATTGTTTTTGGATCAAGTACTAAGGGTGGATTCTGATGCAGCCACGTATTCTGGTTCTGCTCGCTGCCTACAACGGTATGCGTTGGATGGCCGAACAAGTTGACTCGATCTTGGGGCAAGTGGGCGTATCCGTCTCGATTCTGATCAGTGTGGACAGCTCCAACGACGGTACCGAAGAATGGGTCGATCAACTGTGCCAGAGAGACTCAAGGGTCAAATCCCTGGCCCACGGTGAAAAATTTGGTGGTGCGGCACGAAACTTTTTCCGCCTGGTCAATGAAGCACCCACTGAAGACTTTGATTATTTTTCATTCGCCGACCAGGACGATATCTGGCTGCCAGACAAACTTGTCAGCGCCACGCAGCACATGAACGATACAGGGGCTGACGGCTACTCCGGCAATGTAACGGCATTCTGGCCTGATGGTCGCGAGTCGACCATTGTCAAATCGCAGCCTCAGGTTGCGTACGATCATTTGTTCGAGGCAGCCGGCCCTGGGTGCACTTACGTCTTTTCCCAGCGTCTGTTTGTTGAGCTTCAACAGCATATCAACAGTCGTTTTGTACAAGTGCAGGGTGTGACGCTGCATGATTGGTATTGTTATGCCTATAGCCGTTCACACGGATTCAAGTGGGTGATCGATAGCCGGCCTTATATGCGCTATCGCCAGCATGGTGGTAACCAGGTCGGGGTGAATAGCGGCTCAAAGGCGTTCAAGAAACGCCTTTCCCAAGTGCTAGATGGTTGGTGGCTGAATCAGGCTGCACTGATCGCCGGCATGGTCGGTATGGCTGACGAACCTTTTGTCCGGCGCTGGATCGGGCTGGGGCGCCTGGACCTGCTGCGCTTGGCGACCAGTGCCGCGAAGTGCCGCAGGCGCCCACGGGATAAGTTGGTATTCGCTGGTTTGTGTCTGGTGTTGGCGGTTTTGAGGCAAAAGAAATGAAAACCCAGTTATTGGTCACCGGCAGCAGCGGTTTTGTCGGCCGTCATCTGATTCAACAATTGCAGGGGAGCACTGATTATCAGGTGCGTGCCCTTGTCCGTCGTTTGCCGGATGCTTCTGCTTCTGATGTCGAGTACGTCGTACTTGCCGATTTCTCGGCTGTGTCACCAGAGCACCCAGCTTTGCAGGGCGTAGATGTTGTTGTTCATCTCGCTTCACGCGTTCACGTCATGAACGACACCGAAACGGATCCTCTTGCGGCGTTTCGGCGGGTCAATGTCGGGCATACCCTTGCGTTGGCACGTAGCGCAGCGTCCGCAGGAGCCAGGCGCTTTGTGTTCGTCAGTTCGGTGAAAGTCAACGGCGAGCAAACCGCCCCGGGCCGACCTTTTCGCGAAACAGACCCCTCGGCGCCCGTTGATCCTTATGGTGTTTCCAAGATGGAGGCGGAGGAGGCGTTGAAAGCTCTTGCGCTTGAGACCGGGCTTGAAGTGGTGATAATCCGACCGGTACTTGTGTATGGACCGGGAGTCAAAGCCAACTTTGAAAGCATGATGAAATGGCTCGTGAAGCGCGTTCCTCTGCCATTTGGTGCCATACGCAACCAAAGAAGCCTCGTTGCGCTGGACAATCTCGTGAGCCTGATCTTGACCTGTACGACTCACCCGGCTGCGTCCAATGAGACCTTCTTGGCGAGCGACGGGGATGACGTGTCGACTAGTGCGCTGCTACGTAAACTTGCAAAAGCCCTGGGCGCCCCAGCCAGGTTGATACCGGTTCCACAGTGGGTACTGGTCTGGGGGGCGACTTTGTTAGGCAAAAAAGCGCTGTCCCAACGTCTTTGCGGCTCGCTGCAAGTCGATGTCACCAAGGCGCGCCAGGTGTTGGGTTGGCAGCCGCCACTTACACTCGAGCAAGGTCTTGCTGTTACTGCGCAACACTATGTCAGCGAGCGAACTGAATGAAGTACTGGTACATCTTTCCCATTGTCGCCTTGGTTTCCCTGGCGCTAACGGCGCTCTTGCGTCAATACGCGTTGCGCCGCAGCATCATTGATATTCCCAATGCCCGCAGTTCGCACACGGTCCCCACCCCTCGCGGTGGGGGAGTGGCGATTGTACTGACGTTTGCCTTTGCACTCGTGTGGCTGGCGGGTGCCCAGTTGATAACGGTTGCTGAGAGTGCTGCTCTGCTAGGTGCAGGGTTGTTGATCGCAATCATCGGCTTTATGGACGATCATGGTCATATCGCCGCTCGTTGGCGCTTGTTGGGGCATTTTGCCGCCGCGATCTGGATGTTGTCCTGGATGCAGGGACTACCGGCAATTTCAGCTTTTGGCGTTACGTTCGATCTTGGTTGGGTAGGCCATGTCCTGGCCGTGTTTTACCTGGTCTGGATGCTGAATCTCTACAACTTCATGGACGGTATTGACGGTCTTGCCAGTCTGCAGGCTATCTGTGCCTGTCTTGCGCTGACGCTGATTTACTTTTTGAGCGGGCAGCCGTCGATGATGTGGGCACCCTTGTTGTTGAGTGTGTCTGTGGCTGGCTTCCTGTATTGGAATTTCCCGCCGGCCCGTATTTTCATGGGCGACGCAGGTAGTGGGTTTCTGGGGATCATTCTGGGAGGTCTTTCTGTTCAGGCTGCCTGGGCCGGCAGTGAGTTTTTCTTCGCTTGGCTGATCATGCTGGGTGTCTTTATCGTGGATGCGACCTTTACTCTCATCCGACGGCTTGCCCGGGGCGATAAAGTCTATGAGGCCCATCGCAGCCATGCCTACCAATTTGCCAGCCGCCAATATGGCCGCCATCTGCCCGTCACACTTGCGGTTGCCTTTATCAATGTAGTTTGGCTGTTGCCGTTGGCATTGGCGGTGGCGCTTTTTGGGCTGGATGCAGGGGTGGGGACAGTTATTGCGTATCTTCCCCTAGTATTCCTGGCTATCAAATATAGTGCAGGGCAGAGAGAGTAGCGCCGCTGGCGTGAAGTGGGGCAAGTGAATCAATGCGGCATTTACAGTGGTTATCTCGGGAGTTCGGTTAGATGGGTGGCAGGGCAATGATCCAAGGACACAATGAGGAAGTGAAAAAAACCGACTCATTGGCATCCCATTTGAGCTACCGGCCCGATATAGATGGGTTACGTGCATTCGCGATCATTTCAGTTGTTTTGTATCACGCCTTTCCGGCCTATATGCGTGGCGGATTTATTGGTGTCGACATTTTTTTCGTTATCTCCGGTTATTTGATTTCAAGCATTATCTTTAAAGGCCTTGATGCGGGTAACTTTAGTTTTCTTGATTTTTACAAGCGCCGGGTCAATCGTATTTTTCCTGCGCTGATCATCGTTCTGCTCGCCTGTTACGCGGTAGGTTGGTTTGCGCTAATGGCGGCGGAGTTCAAGTTCCTGGGCAAGCATGTCCTGGGTGGAATCGGGTTTATACAAAACCTGGTCCTGTATAAAGAATCAGGCTATTTCGATACATCCTCAGAACTGAAAATCCTGCTTCACCTCTGGTCATTGGGCGTCGAGGAGCAGTTTTATATTCTGTTTCCCCTGGCTGGCTGGGTGCTTTGGCGGCGGCGAGCCCTAGTACTACCGCTCTTGATAGGCATGGCGGTGATTTCATTCGGCGCTGGCCTTTACAAACTGTCGGTGAATCCATCCGCAGCGTTCTACATGCCGCAATATAGGTTCTGGGAAATCCTGTCGGGTAGTTTGCTCGCGTACTTTTCGGTGTTCGGCAAGTCGGCGTCGGTAGCCGCGAAAGTTTCATTGCGCATTAATAATCTTCTCTCTGTATTGGGACTGGCCTTTTTGTTCGCCTCGGTTGTCCTGATTGATAAATACAAGGCGTTTCCCGGCTTTTGGGCGTTGATGCCGGTCTGCGGCGCCGTGATGATGATCCTCGCAGGTCCACAGGCGTGGTTGAACAACCGGCTCCTTGCCAGTAAGCCTTTGGTCTGGATTGGACTGATCAGCTACCCGCTCTACCTGTGGCATTGGCCTGTCATTACCTTCATCCGGATCATAGGAGGGGATGAATTAAATCTTCTTTCCGGCATGTTTGCGGTAGGCGTTAGTGTTTTGCTGGCTTATGTGACTTACAGGTTCCTCGAGTTACCGCTGCGGAAGATCAACCCAAAATTTCCCAAGGCTCCGGTGCTACTTGCCATTGGTGGGGCACTTGCCATACTCGGAGGCGCTACTTTTGTAAAAAACGGCTTTGCTGACCGTTTTGGGTTGCCATCCTCGCTCAAGGAGCGGGAAGGTTATGCTCAATATTTTGACAATTCCTTACCCGGCTGGGCATATTCCACCACCCACGGAATGTTTGAAAAATACAGGTTCGAATGCGACTTCTTTGACGCCGACAGTTATCGAGCGGGCAATTCGACGATGACGCCACGCCAACAGATTGATGCGAGCTGCTATACCCCTGTCAGCAATACTAAAGTAATGATCTGGGGAGACTCCCATGCCCAACAGTTTTCCTATGGCCTGAGGCAAGCATTGCCTGGAGATATTTCGCTTCTTCAGGTGGCCAGTTCGGGGTGTGAGGCAAATCTGCCTGGGCGCGCTACAGGTGGACGCGCGTATTGCGATCGATCAAACGAGTTTGCAGTGGAAGTAATGCGCAAGGAAAAGCCGGATGTGTTGGTTATCGCGCAACTTGAGGGGCATGATTCGGTCAATAACCTCAAAGAGCTTGCACACGTTGCAACAGAGTCCGGAGTCAAAAAAGTCATAGTCGTTGGGCCAGTGCCGCGCTTTGATCAAAACCTTTATCAACTGGTCGTCAGGAAGTATTGGTCCCAAACTCCACGGCGAATATCCAGCAATCTTCTGTCTGTAACACTTGAGACTGATAGGCTGTTGACGCAGCGATACGCGGATGGTGCCGGCGGCTTCGAATATCTTTCAGCGATCAATGTGTTTTGTGATCAGGACGGTTGTCTCACCTACTTGGGAGATGATCGGAAAACCGGATTGGTAACGTTCGACTATGGTCATTTGACATCCATGGCGTCGGTGTTTTTCTCCGAAAAAGCCTTGGGGCCGTTGATTCTCAAAGAACTGATTGAAACGGGATACAACTCTCGCCCGTCCAACTAGTCAGGTTCTTTGGGCAAAGTATGGGCAGTCGGAATCTTCCGGCTGCCAAGGCGCAGATGGTCAAGCAGGCAGAAGCTTGGGTTGTTTAGCCTGTATGATTTGTTGGCGTGAGCCTCTGATGAGGCGTGAAAGCCTCTGCAACGCGCTTGTCTTTACCCATCAGAGCCGCTGGTGGAAGCCACCAGTCGAACGTTTTTTCAATTGTATGCAGTAAGGGGTAGTCGGGAACAACATGGATAAATTACGGGCATATTTGCTGAGCCTTCCTCGCAGACGCAAACGCATCCTCCAGGTCATTGCCGACATCGTGCTGGTCTGGCTCGCCCTCTGGATGGCATTTGTGGTTCGTCTGGGGATCGACGAGTTGGTCAACCCCGTCGTGTTGCATTCATGGCTGTTCATCAGCGCGCCAATCGTCTCGATCCCGCTGTTTATTCGTTTTGGCATGTACCGCGCCGTGATGCGGTACTTCGGTAACGATGCGCTTATCGCGATTATCAAGGCGGTCAGCCTGTCGGCGTTGATCTTGGGGGTTGTAGTCTATTGGTACAGCAACCACGAGAACGTCGTACCACGCTCTATCGTGTTCAACTACTGGTGGCTCAGCCTGATCATGATTGGTGGTTTGCGCCTGGCCATGCGCCAGTACTTTCTGGGGGATTGGTTTGCAGCAGCCCAGCATGTGCCGTTTACCAGTCGCGATGATGGCCTGACCAAGGTTGCGATCTACGGCGCAGGTGCTGCCGGCAATCAACTGGTGGCTGCGCTTCGCATGGGGCGGGTCATGCGTCCGGTGGCGTTTATCGATGACGACAGCAGTATTTCCGATCGCGTCATCTCCGGCCTCCAAGTGTTCAAGCCCAAGCACATTCAACAGATGATCGACACCACGGGGGCCCAGGAAATCCTGTTGGCCATTCCGTCGTCCAATCGTGCGCGGCGGCGCGAGATTCTCGGCCTGTTGGAAGGGTTCCCGCTGCACGTACGGAGTGTGCCGGGTTTCATGGATCTTGCCAGCGGCCGGGTGAAGGTCGATGACATTCAGGAGGTAGACATTGCCGACTTGCTCGGGCGTGATGCCGTGCCTGCCCAGGGCGATTTGCTGGAGCATTGCATCAAAGGTCAGAGCGTGCTCGTCACGGGGGCGGGCGGTTCGATTGGTTCGGAGCTTTGCCGCCAGATCCTGGCATTGCGTCCTACTACCTTGTTGCTGTTCGAGCACAGTGAATTCAACCTTTACAGCATTCTGTCCGAGCTTGAGCAGCGCATCACTCGTGAGTCGCTGCCTGTTCGCTTGCTACCGATCCTAGGCTCGGTACGCAACCAGGCAAAATTGCTCGACGTGATGAAGACCTGGCATGTTGATACGGTCTACCACGCGGCAGCCTACAAACATGTACCGATGGTTGAGCACAACATTGCCGAGGGTGTCCTTAACAATGTCATTGGTACATTGAATACCGCCCAGGCGGCGCTTCAGGCGGGGGTCTCCAACTTTGTGCTGATCTCCACGGACAAGGCTGTGCGCCCGACCAATGTCATGGGCAGTACCAAGCGTTTGGCCGAGTTGACGTTGCAGGCGTTGAGCCGTGAGTTGGCCCCGGTATTGTTTGGCGACAAGGCTAATGTTTCCCGCGTCAACAAGACCCGCTTCACCATGGTCCGCTTTGGCAATGTATTGGGCTCGTCTGGCTCGGTTATTCCGTTGTTTCACAAGCAGATCAAATCTGGTGGGCCGCTTACGGTCACTCACCCCAAGATCACGCGTTACTTCATGACTATTCCCGAAGCGGCCCAGTTGGTGATCCAGGCGGGCTCTATGGGGCAGGGCGGAGATGTGTTCGTGCTCGATATGGGCGAGCCGGTAAGAATCGTCGAGCTGGCAGAGAAGATGATTCACCTGTCCGGCCTGAGTGTTCGTTCGGATAAAAACCCACATGGTGACATCGCCATCGAGTTTACAGGGCTACGTCCCGGTGAAAAGCTCTACGAGGAGTTGCTGATTGGCGACAACGTCGTGGCCACCCAGCACCCGATGATCATGAGTGCCAACGAGGATCATCTGGATTGGGAGTTACTCAAAGGGAAGCTGACAGAGCTGCTCGCCGCGGTTGATGCGGACGACTACAGCCGGGTCCGTCAACTGCTACGCGATACGGTCAGTGGGTATGCTCCGGATGGCGAGATCGTGGACTGGATCTATCAGCAGCGTCGCCTGGAGCCTTGAGATGCGGCCTGGCTCACCAGTGAAACCTATGAAAGGATTTACTGATGAGCCAGCGTCAGCGGGGCTTACGAAAATTCCTTGATCCACTCAGCGACGGCTTTCTCTGGATATCCGCGGTGGAAATGTCGACGCCATGGATAGGCGTGATTCCCTGAACCATCCTTCAATTTGATCTTCTCTGTGCCGCAAATGAACTTTGCGGGCGAGCCGGCAACCACGGCATCTGGATTGACGTCTTTGTTCACGGAGCTGTGGGCACCTACCAGTGCGCCTTTTTTAACGGTGACACCGGGCAATATGACCGACATGGTAGCGATTACCGCGAAGTCTTCGATCGTTACACCGGCCATCACCTCACTCGGTGGATGAGGGTCGTTGGTCAGTACCACATAGGGGAAGATCCAGACGTAGTTGCCCACAGTCGAGTGTTGCCCAATGTGAACATTACTATGGCATTTGACATAGTCGCCAATCTCACAGTGGCCCTGGATATCGCCCAAAGTGCCAATCTGGAAACCGTCACCGGCTGTTGTCAGCTCTCTTATAGTGACTCGATGGCCTGTAACCAGGTTTTCACCAAAAGTCGAACCTTCATAGAATACGCTGTGCGAGCGGATTACGGCGCCGTTGCCAATGATCAGCGGGCGTCCATTTGCAAGCTTCGTCGGCAAGCCTATTTCACAGTACGCACCGATCTCGGTGTTATCACCGATAACGACATTTTTATGAATAATGCTGTAAGGGCCAATACTGACATTGTTCCCAATCTTTGCACCGTCATCTATAATCGCGGTTGCATGTATCATTAAAATCTCCCTTCTGACAATGCACTTGAAAAAACAAGTGCCTTGTTTGCGAATTAGTATTTGTAAAAGCCCTGGCCTGTTTTTCTACCGAGATGATTGGCTCTAACCATTTTTCTCAGCAGGGCATGGGCGCGATATTTTGGATCGCCTGTTTCATTGTGCAGAGTTTCCATGATCGAGAGATTCACATCATTGCCGATCAGGTCCGCAAGTGCCAACGGGCCTATTGGATGGTTGGCGCCATAGCGCATCGCCTTATCAATTTCTTCGGCTGTGGCGACGCCCTCCGCGAGAATACCAATGGCCTCGTTGATCATAGGGATCAACATCCGGTTTACGATAAATCCTGGAGCTTCGTTAACAATTACGGGTTCTTTTCCCAGACCTTTGGAGAAGTTGACCGCCCAATCCAATGTGGCACTTGAGGTAGCAAGCCCCGCGATAACTTCAGTCAGTTTCATGACCGGCGCCGGATTGAAAAAGTGCAGGCCTACCACGTTTTCAGGGAAAGCGCACAGCGACGCTAGGCCAGTGATGGAGAGCGAGGAGGTATTTGACGCGAGGATCATATCGGCCGACGATATGGTCGAAAGTTCTTTGAATATTGCTTGTTTGGCATCCATGTTCTCTGCAATAGCTTCAATGATCAGCTTCGAGTCAGACAGGGATGTGTAATGCTCAACAGTAACTATTTTTTCGCGATATTGGCGGGCAAGTGATTCTTCGAGTCTGCCTTTTTTAACTTGGCGACTCCATTGGCTTTCCAATTCAACTAGAGAGTCATTAACAGAAGCCAGGCTGCGCCCTTTCCAGAATACGGTCGAGATTTGATTCGACTGCGCGAGGATCTGTACTATTCCTTTACCCATAGTGCCTGTTCCAATTACCGCTACAGAGTACAGGTCTGTCGACATTCGCATTTCGTCCCGGCTCGCTTCTTTTCGAAAAATTCCATGATATCCAATTCACCTGGCAAGATGAAGCAATCAGTGCGTGCTCTGGCACAGCGCGTTTAGATAAACGTTGATATTTTCGGGCAGGTGTTGATTGTGCCTTGCCCGCTCGGCTCCTTGCCCCGAGGCCGCTTGAGGCGGTACGCGCTTATTTTCAGCTGCCATATGTTGTAACTCACCCATTTTTGACTATCCCCCCACATCACCTAAGTTTGAAAAGCAGCTTCGCAAAGCTGCTTTTCCCACTGATGTCATGGAGCGTCTCCAATGCGTAGATCGGTTTTTTCCTCCCTGTTTTTTGCCATTCTCACCAGCCTTTCCATCACGGCCATCGCCGCCCCATCGTCCAAACCCGAGGCGCCTGTACCGCTCGCGGCCCAGTTGAGTGCAAGCGAACAAGCAACCCCCAAGGTCAACCTCAATGCAGCAGACGCTGAAACCCTGCGCCGTGATCTGTTCGGCATTGGCGCCGCCAAGGCCAAGGCGATCATTGCTTATCGCGAGTCCAATGGATCGTTCACGGCGGTGGATGAGTTGCTGGAAGTGAAGGGAATTGGCAAGTCGCTGCTGGAGAAGAATCGCGACAGGCTGGAAGTTAAGTAATCAAGGCACGAGGCCGGTCATTGACCGGCCTTTTTTATGTCTGCAGAGGCTGTATTGACCCCGGTTTTCAGGCTTTCTCGCACCACGTCGAGAATGCGTGTCGCCAGTTCCGGGTTTTCGACGCTACGCGCCAGGACCAACGCGCCCACCAGTGTGGACATCATCACCAGGCTTTGCTCGTCTGCGTTGGGGTTGCCCAATGCGGTTTCGATTTGATTGAGACGGGCGCCGAGAACTGTATCGGTGGTGGGGCTCTGTTGCCCGCGCTGTCCCAGTTCCGAGGACATGGTGGGTAACGGACAGCCTTGGTCCGGGGAGGTGTGGTGCCACTCGGACAGGTAACTGTCGATGAAGGCTTCCAGCGGTCGTTCCTGGCTGAAGAGCATCGCACAATGTGCGTCCAGCTCGGCGGAGGCCGCTTGCAGGGCCTTTTCCACCAGTTCGTCCTTGGATTTGAAGTGGGCGTAGAACCCGCCATGGGTCAGGTTCAGGGCTTTCATCAGGGGTTGCAGACCGGTGGCGCCGATGCCATCGCGACGAAACCGGACCGACGCCTCTTTAATGATGCGCTGGTGGGTTTGAGCTTTGTGATTTTGCGAGTAGCGCATAAGAAGGCCCTCTGAAACATCAGGCCATATTAACCAAGGTTTGGCGGCGTTTCTCGGTGCGATTACAAATTTGCACTACTCTAAATCGATTCGCCTGGCGTGCTGCCAGTAGCGGTCAGCACGAGGCGTTTGTTTCAGCGATCCTGCGCATCCTTGGCGTCCGCCTGAGCATTGCGCTCGGCGACGCGTTTGCGTTGTTCGTCGGTCAGTTCCACTTTGTTGGCGCTGTCACGCAGCATCATCAAGCCACCGACGATCGAACCGATAGCGACCACCATGATCAACCAGGCATACCAGGGCATAGGGCTCTCCTTGAGGCCGACTGCCATGGGGAAAATTCCCCACGGCACTATCAGCTTTGAGTGACGGCATTCGTCAGTCGTTCCATTGTAGGCCCGTTCTGCCTCGCTGGTTTAGAGCCCGGTCAACATTGCATCTGCCGGTGCATCGGCGCGGTCTTGGGCGGTTAGTTGGAAGTAGATGAAACCTGCGGCCATGAACCCGAGGAAGATCAGGCCGATCAGGGTGTTGAACCACGCCATGGCCACCAGGCACACCAGCGCCAGGATCAGGGCGATGGCCGGCACGATAGGGTAGCCCGGCGCGCGGAAGGTGCGCTCCAGCAGCGGTTCGCTCTTACGCAGTTTGAACAGGCTGAGCATGCTCATGATGTACATGACGATGGCGCCGAACACGGCCATGGTGATCATCGCGGCGGTCAGGGTCATGCCGCCAAGGTTGATCAGGCCGTCGCTGTAGATTGCGGCGATGCCCACCACGCCGCCGGCGAGGATGGCCCGGTGGGGTGTCTGGAAGCGTGACAGTTTGGCCAGGGAGGAGGGCAGGTACCCGGCGCGGGCCAGGGCGAAGAACTGCCGCGAGTAGCCGAGGATGATGCCGTGGAAGCTGGCGACCAGGCCGAACAGGCCGATCCACACCAGCATATGCAGCCAGCCGGAACTGTCGCCCACCACGGTTTTCATCGCCTGGGGCAGGGGGTCGTTGATGTTCGACAGGGTGCGCCAGTCGCCCACGCCGCCGGCAAAGAACATCACGCCCATGGCCAGGAACACCAGGGTCAGGATGCCGCTGATGTAAGCCCTGGGAATCGTGCGTTTCGGGTCCTTGGCTTCTTCGGCGGCCATGGCGGCGCCTTCGATGGCGAGGAAGAACCAGATGGCAAAGGGGATCGCCGCGAACATCCCGGCAACGGCCGGTGCGCCAAAGGTGTCGGCGCCCGCCCAGCCGTTGAGGGCGAAGTTGCTGAAGCTGAACGCCGGGGCGACCACGCCCATAAACACCAGCAGTTCGGCCACGGCCAGCACGCACACCACCAATTCAAAGGTCGCAGCCAGTTTGACCCCGAGAATGTTCAAGCCCATGAACACGAAGTAGGCCCCGACCGCTGCGTGTTTCGGGTCGAGTGCCGGGAACTGCACATTCAGGTAGGCGCCGATGGCCAGGGCAATCGCCGGGGGCGCGAAGACGAATTCGATCAAGGTGGCCAGCCCGGCAATCAACCCACCTTTCTCGCCGAACGCTCGGCGGCTGTAGGCAAACGGCCCGCCTGCGTGGGGAATCGCGGTGGTCAGTTCGGTGAAGCTGAAGATAAAGCAGGTGTACATGGCGGCGACCATCAATGACGTCACCAAAAAGCCCATCGTCCCGGCCACGCCCCAGCCATAGCTCCAGCCGAAGTACTCGCCGGAGATCACCAGCCCGACGGCGATGCCCCACAGGTGCAAGGTGCCCAAGGTGGGCTTGAGTTGTGTGTTCATCGTGCTGCTCCCTGAACGGTTTGGAATGTTTCAGGACATTGCAGCGGCCATGCCAGCTTGGAAAAGGGCGTCGTAAAGGGCAGCAACTGTCGCCTGGGAGATAGTTTGTTGTTTGAGACTGTTATTTCGTGCACCAGGGTAGGGCGGTGGTGACTGCACTGGCGCTATCGCGGGCAAGCCCGCTCCCACATGGGCTCGGTGAACACGCTCAAGCGCAGGCGCCGGGCTTAGCCGCGATAGCCATCTCGCAGACCTAAGCCCAGCCCACTCTTTACGCCGTCTTTACGCCTCCACCACCCACTCGCCCTCGCTCCTTTACGCGCCTCCTGCGGACAATGCCCCATACGCGGCAGTGGCCGTTTGACGGAGAAACTTCCATGAGTGTTCTGGACGGGGTGTCACTGCTACTGGCCGTGGCGCTGTTCATTTATCTGCTGGTTGCGCTGTTGCGCGCGGACCGGGGTTAGGAGCGGCTATGCACAGTTATGACTATTGGCTGATCATCGCCTTCTTCGCCGTGGTGCTGGTTCCGGCGCCATTTCTGGGGCGGTTCTACTACAAGGTGATGGAAGGGCAGCGCACGTGGCTGACGCCGGTGTTCGGGCCGGTGGAGCGCGTGTGTTATCGCGTGGCCGGGGTTGATGCGCAACAAGAGCAAAGTTGGCAGAAGTACACCCTGGCCCTGCTGGCCTTTAACCTGGCGGGCTTTTTGTTGTTGTTTGCAATCCTGTTGTTCCAGGGTTACCTGCCGCTCAACCCGCAGCAATTGCCGGGTCAGGAGTGGACGCAGGCGTTCAACACCGCCGTCAGTTTCATGACCAACACCAACTGGCAGTCCTACAGCGGTGAAGCCAGCCTCAGCTACCTGAGCCAGATGGTGGGCCTGACCGTGCAGAATTTTGTCAGTGCGGCCACTGGCCTTGCGGTGCTTGTCGCCCTGTGTCGTGGGATCGGTCGCAAGTCTGCCAGCACCCTGGGCAATTTCTGGGTGGATATGACCCGCGCCACCCTCTATGGCCTGCTGCCATTGTGCCTGGTGCTGGCGTTGTTTCTGGTCTGGCAGGGCGTGCCTCAAACCTTCGCCCACTATGTCGACGCCCTGACGATGCAAGGCGTCGATCAGGTGATCCCGCTCGGTCCGGCCGCCAGTCAGATTGCGATCAAGCAACTGGGGACCAACGGCGGCGGCTTCTTCGGGGTCAACTCGGCGCATCCGTTTGAAGACCCAACCGCCTGGGCCAACCTGTTTGAACTGGCGGCGATCATCATGATCCCGGTGGCGTTGGTGTTCACCTTTGGCCACTACGTCAAGGACCTGCGCCAGAGCCGCGCGATCCTCGGCTGCATGTTGGCGCTGTTCCTGATCGGTGGCTCGGTGTCGTTGTGGTCTGAGTACCAGCCCAACCCGACCCTGAACAACCCGGCCGTCGAGCAGGCTGCGCCGCTGGAAGGCAAGGAATCGCGCTTCGGTACCACCGGCACCGTGTTGTGGTCGGTGACCACCACGGCGGCGTCCAACGGTTCGGTCAACGGCATGCAGGACAGCCTCAACCCCCTGAGCGGGATGGTCGCGCTGGTCAATATGATGGTCGGCGAAGTGATCTTCGGTGGCGTCGGTGCCGGTATGTACGGGATGTTGCTCAACGTGCTGATCGCGGTATTCCTCGCCGGCTTGATGATCGGCCGCACCCCGGAATACCTCGGCAAGAAACTTCAGGCCCGGGAAGTGCAGTTGCTGGTGGTGACGCTGCTGGTGATGCCTGTCGGCGTACTGGTACTCGGCGCGATTGCCGCCAGCGTGCCGGCCACCGCCGCGACCATCAGCAACCCCGGCCCCCACGGCTTCAGCCAGTTGCTTTATGCCTACACCTCGGCCAGTGCCAACAACGGTTCGGCCTTCGGTGGCCTGGGCGCCAACACCCCGTTTCACAACCTGATGCTGGGCCTGGGCATGTTGATCGGCCGCTTTGGCTACATCCTCCCGGTCCTGGCCCTGGCCGGCAGCCTGGCGATGAAGAAAAGCGCACCGATTGGCCAAAACAGCTTCCCGACCCACGGCCCGTTGTTCGTGACGCTGCTGACCGTGACCATTTTGCTGGTGGGCGGCCTGACGTTCCTGCCGACGCTGGCACTGGGCCCTATTGCTGAACACCTGAGCATGGGCTTCTAAGGGGTATGAACATGAATATGCCTGTAAACAATACCGCTGCGGTCAAGACCCAGGAGTCGGCCAAGACCGCGATCTCGGCCCTGTGGCGCCCGGCGCTGATCCAGGCGTTCGTCAAGCTGGACCCGCGCCAGCTGAAGCGTTCGCCGGTGATGCTGGTGGTCGAGCTGACCGCGATCCTCACCACCGTGTTGTGCCTGGTGCCGGACAGCAGCGTACCGACCTTTGTCGCGGTGCAGATCGCCCTGTGGCTGTGGTTCACCGTGCTGTTCGCCAACTTCGCCGAAGCCTTGGCCGAAGGCCGTGGCAAGGCCCGCGCCGATAGCCTCAAGGCTGGCAGCGAAGGCCTGAGTGCGCGGCGCCAGGAGGCCGATGGCAGCTTCACGGTAGTGCCTGCCACCAGCCTGCGCAAAGGCGATGTGGTGCGGGTCGCGGCCGGGGAAATGATCCCTGGCGACGGCGAAGTCATTGAAGGCATCGCGGCGGTCAACGAGGCGGCGATCACTGGTGAGTCCGCGCCGGTCATCCGCGAGTCCGGCGGCGACCGCTCGGCCGTCACCGGCAATACCCGGCTGGTCTCGGACTGGCTGCTGATTCGCATCACCGCCAACCCCGGTGAGTCGACGCTGGACCGCATGATCGCCCTGGTCGAAGGTGCCAAGCGCCAGAAAACCCCCAACGAAGTGGCGCTGGATATCCTGCTGATCGGCCTGACCCTGATCTTCCTTTTGGTCGTGGTGACCTTGCAGCCCTTCGCCCATTTCGCCAATGGCAGCCTTCCGCTGGTGTTTTTGGTGGCACTGCTGGTGACGTTGATTCCCACCACCATCGGCGGCCTGTTATCGGCCATCGGCATCGCCGGCATGGATCGCCTGGTGCGCCTCAATGTGATCGCCAAGTCCGGGCGCGCCGTGGAGGCGGCGGGGGACGTGCATGTGCTGCTGCTGGACAAGACCGGCACCATCACCTTCGGTAACCGTCGCTGTGCAGGCATTTATGCCGCGCCTGGCGTCAACGGCAAGGAACTGGCCGAAGGCGCGCTGCTGGCCTCGCTGGCCGACGATACGGCGGAAGGCAAATCCATCGTCGAATACCTGCGCGCCCTGCATCCGTACAACGAGCCCTCCGTGCAAGAGCTGACAGGCGTGCCGTTCAGCGCCGAAACGCGCTTGTCTGGTGTGGACTATCAGGGCCGGGTCTACCGTAAAGGTGCGGTCGATTCGCTGCTGGCGTTTATCGGCCTGCAACGCCAAGACCTGTTGCCCGCGCTGTCCCGGGAAATCGACAAGATCGCCCAGAGCGGCGGCACCCCGTTGCTGGTGTGTGCCGACGGTAAATTGCTTGGCGCAATCCACCTCAAGGACGTGGTCAAGCCGGGTATCCGTGAGCGCTTTGCCGAGCTGCGCAAGCTGGGGATCCGCACGGTGATGGTGACCGGCGACAACCCATTGACCGCCGCCGCGATTGCCGCTGAAGCCGGCGTGGATGATGTGCTGGCAGAAGCCACGCCGGAGAAAAAACTGGCGCGCATCCGCCATGAGCAGAACGACGGGCGCCTGGTGGCCATGTGTGGCGACGGTGCCAACGACGCCCCGGCCCTGGCCCAGGCGGACGTGGGCATGGCCATGAATGACGGGACCCAGGCGGCCCGCGAGGCGGCGAACATGGTCGACCTCGACAGCGACCCGACCAAGCTGCTGGACGTGGTGCAGATCGGCAAGGAATTGCTGGTGACCCGGGGCGCGCTGACCACCTTTTCCATTGCCAACGACGTGGCCAAGTACTTCGCGATCCTGCCGGCGCTGTTTGCCTCGATCTACCCGCAACTGGGGGTGCTTAACGTGATGCACCTGAACAGCCCGCAGAGCGCGATCCTTTCGGCGATTGTGTTCAACGCGCTGATCATCGTGGTGCTGATCCCGCTGGCCCTGCGCGGTGTGCGGGTGCAGGCGGCGAGTGCGGCGGCGCTGCTGCGACGCAACCTGTTGATCTATGGCGTGGGCGGGCTTGTGGTGCCGTTCGCCGGGATCAAGGCGATCGACATGCTTTTGACCGCGCTGCACCTGGTCTGACCCAACCCTGTAGGAGCCGGCTTGCCGGCGATCCGCTTGACGCGGTGTAACTGACACACCGCTGTCGCCGGCAAGCCGGCTCCTACAGGTCCCGAATCAATTGAGGAAGATGAAATGTCCAGCATGATCCGTCCGGCCTTGAGCCTGTTGGTATTGATGACCCTGATCACGGGCGTGGCCTATCCGTTGGTAGTGACCGGTGTCGCCCAGGTGGCCTTTCCCGACCAGGCCAATGGCAGCCTGGTGCGTGACGACCAAGGCAAGGTGCGCGGTTCCAGCCTGATTGCCCAGGAATTTACCGGCGAGCGCTGGTTCCACTCGCGGCCTTCGGCGGGTGCGTTTGCCACCGTGTCCAGCAGCGCCAGCAACCTCGGCCCGAGCAACCCGGCGCTGGCGACGCGGGTGTTTGACGACGCCGCGAAAATCCAGGGCCCCGGCCAGGGCCCGGTGCCCCTGGCGCTATTGACTACCTCCGGCAGCGGTCTTGATCCACACTTGCCACCGCAGGCGATTGCCTATCAACTGGTGCGGGTAGCGGCGGCACGCCAGTTGCCGGTGTCGACCCTGGAGCGCTTGATGGACGAGCATATCGAACAGCCGCTGGTTGGGCCGCCGGTGGTGAATGTACTGGCGCTGAATATGGCGCTGGAAAAGTTGTAGACCGTTGCGCCGCCATCGAGGGCTTGCCCTGGTGCCGATCAGTTAAGCGAACGCAATGCTCAAAGCAGTGAAGATCAAATGTGGGAGCGGGCTTGTCGGATCGCCGCATCGCCGCGAAGACGCCGGCCCATGACCCACTGCTTTCGCGAGCAAGCCCGCTCCCACAGGGGGTCTGCGCTTAACTGACTGGCATTAGGGCAAGCCCGCGATGGCGCCAACCTGTTCCCAACATCCCTAACTGAAAGAAGACTGCCCCATGAGTGACTCCGGCCGCGCCGACGCCCTTCTAGCCGACCTACCCAAGCACGGCCGTGGCCGGCTCAAAGTGTTCCTCGGTGCCGCACCGGGCGTGGGCAAGACCTACGCGATGCTCCAGGCCGCCCACACCCAACTGCGCCAGGGCGTCAAACTGGTGGCCGGCGTCGTGGAAACCCACGGCCGCGCCGAGACCGAGGCCTTGCTCAGTGGCTTGCCCCAGCAGCCGCTGCTGCGCTCCGAATACCGTGGGGTGATGCTCGAAGAAATGGACCTCGACGGCTTGCTCGCCACCAAGCCCAAGCTGGTGCTGGTGCTGGTGGACGAGCTGGCCCACAGCAACGCCCCCGGCAGCCGCCACGAAAAGCGCTGGCAAGACATCCAGGAGCTGCTCTCTGCCGGGATCAACGTGTTCACCACGGTCAACGTCCAGCACCTGGAAAGCCTCAATGATCAGGTACGTGGCATCACCGGCGTGCAGGTGCGTGAAACCCTGCCGGACTGGGTATTGCAGGAAGCCGATGAATTATTGCTGATCGACCTGCCATCCCGCGAGCTGCTGGAGCGCCTGCGTGACGGCAAGGTCTACGTGCCGGAGCAGGCGCGCGCGGCCATCGATGCGTTCTTTACCCAGACCAACCTCATGGCCCTGCGCGAGCTGGCGATGCAGACCGCCGCCGCGCACGTCGATGACGATCTGGCCCAGGGCTACCGGCAACTGGGCCAGGCCGCGCCCACCGTGCGCGGGCGCTTGCTGGTGGGGGTGGATGGCGATGCCGAGGCCGAACGCCTGGTGCGCCACGCCAGCCGTGTGGCCCAGCGCCGGCATTTGCCCTGGAGCCTGGTGCATGTGGACAACGGCCGGGTACGTGACGAACAGTCGCGGCTGCGCTTGCAAAACGCCCAGCAACTGGCCGAGCGCCTGGGCGGCGAAGTGGTGTTGCTGCGGGCCGGCGAAGTGGCCAAGACCCTGATCCAGCACGCGGCCGAACGCCGTGCCAGCCTGGTGCTGGTGGGGCAGTCGCGCCCGCGCTGGCGCCGCCGGCTGTTCGGCGGTGGCTTGGCGGCGCGCTTGTTGCGCAATGCCCGGGGCCTGGAGATCAACGTCCTCGATAGCGATGAAACGCCGGTGCCGCCGCGCTTGCCCGATGTACGTGGTCTGGTGTGGTTCGACTACGCCCTGGCGCTGCTGGCAACCGTGCTGGCCAGTGCATTGGCATGGGGCGTGTCGAGTGTCCTGCCGCTGCCCAATATCTCCCTGGTGTTCCTCGCGGCGGTGCTGCTGGTGGCGGTCCGCAGCAGCCTGGGGCCGGCATTGGCGTGTGCGGCGTTGTCGTTCATGACCTATGACTTTTTGTTTATCCCGCCGAATTTCTCCTTCGCCATCCAGCGTGAAGAGGATGTGCTGACCTTGCTGTTCTTTCTGCTGATGGCGGCGCTGACTGGCAACCTGGCTGCGCGCCAGCGTCGGCAGTTGCAGGCATTGCGCGACACCCAGGAAGAAACCAGTGAACTGCTCGACCTGTCGCGCAAACTCACCGCCGCCACCGATCGCCAGGCGGTGGTCAGCGCGGCGGCCCACCATCTGCAGGGCTGGAGCGATTTGCAGCTGTGCCTGGTCAATCGCGACGGGCCCAGTGACTGGAAGGTCGAGACCGGTGGGCCGATCACCTTCACCGAGGCTGAACGTGCCGCCGCCGACTGGGCCTGGCAGCACGATCAGCCAGCGGGCATGGGCACCGGCACCTTGCCGTTTGGGCGTTGGTGGTGGTGGCCGTTGTCTGCTGAAAACGGTCCGCTGGGCCTGCTCGGCGTCAGCCCCAAGGCCGGCCTGGAACTCAGTGGCCAACGCCGGCGCTTGCTCACGGCCTTGAGCCAACCGTTGGCCCAGGCACTGGCCCGCGCGCAACTGGCCCAGAACCTGGAGGCCGCCCGTTTGCACGGCGAGACCGAACAACTGCGCAGCGCCTTGCTGGCCTCGGTGTCCCATGACTTGCGCACGCCGCTGACCTCCATGCGCGGCAGCATCGACAGCCTGCTGGCGCTGGGCGAAGCGATTCCCCTGGAAGATCGGCGTGAGTTGCTGGAAGGCACCCGCGATGAAGCCGAGCGCCTGGACCGCTACATCCAGAACCTGCTGGACATGACCCGCCTGGGCCATGGCGCCTTGAAGCTGGCGCGGGACTGGGTGTCGCCCGGCGATATCGTCGGCAGTTCCCTCGCCCGTTTGCGCGCGGTGCTGGCGCCGTTGCAGGTGAGCACCGATGTGCCGCCCGAGTTGCCGTTGCTTTATGTACATGCCGCGTTGATCGAGCAGGCACTGGTGAATGTGCTGGAAAACGCTGCACGCTTTTCACCGCCCCATGGCCGCTTGCAACTGCGCGCCGGCGTCGCCGAGCAGGCGCTGTTTTTCTCGGTCAGTGACGAAGGGCCGGGGATTCCCGAAGACGAGCGGGCGAAGATTTTCGATATGTTCTACACCGCCGCACGGGGCGACCGGGGTGGGCAGGGCACCGGACTCGGCCTGGCAATCTGCCAGGGCATGGTTGGCGCCCACGGCGGGCATATCAGCGTGGCCGAGGGCATCGAGGGGCGGGGCACTTGCATCACCTTGTTCCTGCCGTTGCAGACGCAGCCGAGCCTGGAGAGTGAAGCGTGATACCCGCTGCGCTACTCTTATCTTTTTTCAGCGATTGTGATGGAACACCATGAGCCAGACTGCGACGATTTTGGTCATTGACGACGAGCCGCAGATCCGCAAGTTCTTGCGCATCAGCCTGGCCTCCCAGGGCTACAAAGTGATTGAGGCCGGGACCGGCGCCGAAGGGCTGGCCCAGGCGGCCTTGAGCAAGCCGGACCTTGTGGTGCTGGACCTGGGCCTGCCGGACATGGACGGCCAACAGGTGCTGTGCGAGCTGCGCGAATGGTCGAGCGCCCCGGTGCTGGTGTTGTCGGTGCGTGCCAGCGAAGGGCAGAAGGTCCAGGCCCTGGATGGGGGCGCCAACGACTATGTGACCAAGCCATTTGGCATCCAGGAGTTCCTCGCCCGGGTGCGTGCGCTGCTGCGCCAGGCGCCCACCGGCGAAGCGCAGCAAGCCGCACTGAGTTTCGGCCCGCTGACGGTCGACCTGGCGTATCGGCGGGTGCTGCTGGACGGTGTCGATGTGGCCCTGACCCGCAAGGAATACGCGGTCCTGGCGCAACTGGCGCGTCATCCGGGCCGGGTGATCACCCAGCAGCAACTACTCAAGGATATCTGGGGCCCGACCCATACCGAAGACAGCCACTACCTGCGGATTGTGGTGGGGCACTTGCGCCAAAAGCTGGCGGATGACCCAACCCAGCCGCGTTTTATCGTGACCGAGGCGGGGGTGGGGTATCGGTTGTTGGGGGGGGAGTGCTGAAAGATTGTGGTTGCTGGGCCGGCCCTATCGCGGGCAAGCCCGCTCCCACATTTAGCTGTGTGAATACATGCAAAAGGTGGGGTATTGGTTGTTGGGGGCTGCTGAGGGACTGTGGTTGCTGGGCCGGCCTCATCGCGGGCAAGCCCGCTCCCACATTTAGGTGTGTGAATACATGCAAAAGGTGGGAGCGGGCTTGCCCGCGATGAGGCCATAAAACCCGCCGCAGAGCTCAACTCTGCTCACTCTCATACCGATCCAGCGTATCACTGGCAATCTCCCGCCCCAACGCGATCAGTTCCGGCGCCTTGTAGAACTCAAAGAACCGGCACACGCGCTTGGGCACGTTGATCAGCACATCCGGCGGGTAGCCGGCAATTTTGTACTGGGCCAGCGACGTCTGCATCACCTCGAAACTCTGGTTGATCAAGTCCAGCAGCGATGCCGGCCCCACGTTGTCGATGATGAACGAACCGGTGGCCGACTTGGGGGCGCCGGGCGTTTCCGGGGCCGCAGCCGGTTGCTGGGATTCGGGCTCGGCGCCTTCGAGCCAAGGGTTGATATCGGCGGCTTGCGCCTGCAGTGCTTCCTGTTCCAGCAACAATAATTGCTCGGCCTGCTTGCGCCGAAACGGCAGGTGCGAGCCCAGTGAACGCACCAGGTTATCGAAGCGGCTCTTGAACGCCGGCGGGCGCTGGATCACCGGCAGGGTGTAGTGTTTCTGGTTGGTGGCGTTGAGGTTGACCGCAATGATCAGGTCGCAATGGCTCGACACCACCGGCACGATAGGCAGCGGGTTGAGCAGGCCGCCGTCCACCAGCATGCGGTTGCCTTGCATCACCGGGGTAAACAGGCTGGGGATCGCTGCCGAGGCACGCATGGCCTGGTGCAGGCAGCCTTCCTGGAACCAGATTTCCTGCTGGTTGGTCAGGTCGGTGGCCACCGCGGTGTAGGGAATGCGCAGGTCTTCGATATTGATCTCGCCGACGATCTTGCGGATCTGCCCGAAGACCTTCTCGCCGCGTATCGCCCCCAGGCGAAAGCTCACATCCACCAGGCGCAGCACATCCAGGTAATCCAGGCTTTCGATCCAGTTCCGGTAGTCCTGCAGCTTGCCCGCCGCATAGATCCCGCCCACCACCGCGCCCATGGAACAGCCGGCGATACAGGCGATTTCATAGCCTCGTTTTTCGATCTCTTCGATCACCCCGATATGGGCATAACCCCTTGCTCCGCCGGAGCCCAGGACCAATGCAACGCGTTTTTTCATGACCGGATCCTTCGCAAAACAGCTGTCCACAATGCACCTAACCAGGGGGCTGCTTCAATCCTAGTTGACCGGAGCGATAAATTTCGTAAACCGACCTATTTGCTCGGGTATGCTTTGGCTATCAGTACTGGGCATTTCAGGCTGTGTGACAAGGCACTTTTCGATGTAGGCAGCGTCTACATCCCACGACTGTTTTCTTTTCTTGAGGTGTCATTGATGAAAGCCTGGATGTGTTTGCCTGTGATTGTGTTGGCCCTGGCCGGTTGTGCCGGCAAAACGGCCTATCGCGATAGCTGTGGCAGCCAGTTGGATGCTGCGTGGCACGAACTGGACCTGGCCAAGGCCGAAGGGTTTGCCGGCACGGTCAGCTATTCCAAGGCCCTGTCGTTGCTGACCGGCGCCAAGACCCAGCAGCAATTCGAAGCGTTTGAAGGCTGTGCCAGCAAAGCCGAAAAAGCCCGTTTCTATATCCGTGAGTCGCGCGCCGGGCGTTGATCCGAGTCAGCGCAACCCGCGGGGGGAATGGTTAAGGTGGTTCCAGACACCTGTTTTGCGCAGGTGCATGGACGTTGTTTAACAGGGGAAGCAGCATGTCGGCGTTGGTGGATCAGTTAGTCGCCCAGGTCATTGGCCTGGAAGTCGGATTGTTGAGTTGCCAGGCGCGCCTGGCGGCGGTTACCGATGACGAAGCGTTGCACGACCTGCGCACCACCGTGCGCCGTCTGCGCAGCCTGTTGCGGCCCTTGCGCGGGCTGCCCGGCGTCGAGCAACTGGAGACGGCCGCCAGCGCAGTCGGCCAATTGACCACGCCGCTGCGCGACCGCGAGGTGTTGGCGGCGTATCTGCAGCAGCACGGTTATCACCAAGCAGCCGCCCGGCGCCTGCGCCTGCAGTCGCAGACCTATCAACAGGTGGCGAAAAGCCCGGAGTTGGCGCGACTGCTGCTGATCCTCGAAGCCTTTCCACGATTTATCCGCGCATCCCAGCAGCAAAAACTGCTCAAGGGCCTGCGCACGCGCATCGAAAAGCGCCTGGCCAAGCAATGGCAGGCACTGGAAGTGGCACTGCACGATCCCGATCACGATCGCCATCGCCTGCGCTTGTTGATCAAGCGCGTGCGCTACGCGGCCGAGGCCTACCCGCAATTGGGCCAGGTGCCGGCCAAGGCCATGTCCCGCCTCAAGTCTGCCCAGGGCGCGCTGGGGGATTGGCATGACTGCTGGCAATGGCTGGCGCAAGCCGCGCAGCAGGCCGATCTACAGCCCTGTGTCGCGGTCTGGCAGCGCACCATGGCCCAGGCCGAGGGCAAGGCGGACCGGGTCCTCGACAAGCTGGCGGCGGACTGTTTCTGAGTCTGCGGCTTATCTGTCTGGGTATTTGGCCGGAATAAGTGCTGTACCGGGCTGGCGCGCTGGTTAAGATCGCTCATCGGTTTTCTTGATGTGAGGTCGCCATGCGCTTTAGTGATTTGCTCGACGCTGCCCGTAACAACCCGTTGGACGTGTCTATTCCGGCCGAGTGGGCCCAGGGTCGCGCCACGTTTGGCGGGCTGGTTGCCGCCTTGCAATACGAAGCGTTGCGCGCCCAGGTGCCGGCTGATCGCCCATTGCGTTCGTTGGCCGTGACCTTTGTCGGGCCAGTGGCGCCAGATCTATCGGCGAGCTATCAAGTGGAAGTGTTGCGCGAAGGCAAGGCGGTCAGCCAGTTGCTGGGGCGGGTGGTGCAGGGCGGTGAAGTGATGACCCTGGCCCAGGCCAGCTTCGGCGCATCGCGGCCTTCAGAGATCGACGTGCCGGCCTTGCCCGCGCCGGCCTTCAAGCATTGGGACGAGTGCCAGGAACTGCCCTATATCAAAGGCGTGACGCCTGAATTCATGCGCCACCTGGCGATGCGCTGGAGTGTCGGTGGCTTGCCGTTCACCGGCAACAAATCCCGGGAAATGGGCGGCTGGGTGCGCTTGCGGGGGGATGTGAAAGAAGAGCCTCTGACCGAAGCCCATATCCTCGCCCTGGTGGATGCCTGGCCGCCGGCGCTCTTGCCGCACCTGAAGAAGCCGGCACCCGGCAGCACCCTGACCTGGACCATCGAATTCATCCAGCCCCTGGCGCAGTTGACGACGCTGGACTGGTGCCAGTACCACGTCCAGATCGAGCATGCCCGCGACGGTTACGGCCATGCTGCGGCGATGTTGTGGGGGCCTGACGGCCAATTGATCGCCATCAGCCGCCAGACCGTGGTGGTCTTCGCCTGAGCCATCCTCAGTGGCGGTGGCGCTGACGCCAGGCCTGCCACCAGCCACCGCTGAGGACAAAGCGCGGGAAGGTCACGAACTGCTCGACCACCAGGCGCTGCACTGCATCTTTACGATCACTGAACGGCTCGCTGGCCTGGGCTTCCAGGCTATGGCCGTGGCGTTGCAGCGCCAGGCCGGCCATTACGCCGACCACACCGATGGCGAAACTGGCCAGGCTCAGGCTGAACACGCCGGACACAATCAGCAGGAACCCGACGATGAACAACGGCACGGCAATCAGGTGCAATACCAGGTTGGTCGGGTGCTGATGGTTTTGCGGGTAGGCGCGCCATTGCCAGGCCGGGAGATTGGGGTGACGTTTGCCCATGATGATAAATCCTCTGTCCATTGATACTTGATGAACAGAGTTTAGGTCGGGCGGGCAGGGGTGGCGAATTGGGGTTGGCTATGGGGGTTATAGCGTTTTGATGGAGCAAGCCAGCGGCGTGCGCTGGCTGATCGGTGGGCAAACGTTACAGTTTGAGCTGGCCGATAGCCTTGCTCAACTCGCCGGCCAGGGTCGCCAGTTCGTTGCTGGTGGTGGCCGAATCCACAGTCTGTTGCACGGTGTTTTCCGTGACATCGCGAATGCTCACCACCGCGCGGTTCATCTCTTCGGCCACATGGCTCTGCTGCTCGGCGGCAACGGCAATTTGCGTGTTGCTCTCGCGCATCTGCGCCACGGCGCTGGTGATTTCGGCGAGTGAAGCGCCGGCTTCCTGGGCCTGCTGCACGCAGTCGTCGGCCTTGAACGAGCTTTCCTGCATAAAGTCCACCGCATCCCGGGTACCGGCCTGCAGGGCAGAGACCATGCGGGTGATCTCATCGGTGGAGCTTTGCACGCGCTTGGCCAGGTTGCGTACTTCATCGGCCACCACCGCAAAGCCGCGGCCCATTTCCCCGGCGCGCGCGGCTTCGATGGCGGCGTTGAGGGCCAGCAGGTTGGTTTGTTCGGCGATGCTGTGGATCACGCCGACCACGCCATTGATTTTCTGGCTGTCCTCGGCCAGCTTCTGGATCATCTCGGCGGTTTGCTGCACTCCGGTGGACAACCCGGCAATCGAGCGCTGGACCCGGCTCACCACTTCCTGGCCGCTGCCGGCCAGGGTGTCGGCGGTCTGGGACAAGTCGCGGGTGGCACCGGCGTGTTGGGCGATGTGATACACGGTGGCGGTCATTTCATTGATCGCGGTGGCCGCCTGGTCGGTCTCGCTTTGCTGGCCGAGCATGCCGTGCTGGACCTCATTCATGCTGCTGGCCAGGCGCGCGGCGCCATCGTCCAACAGCTTGGCGGTGCGTGCCACGGTGCTGACCACCCGCTGGTACCCGGCCTGCATGGCGTTGAAGGCACTGGCCATCTGCCCGACTTCGTCCTTGCACGCCAGGGGCACGCGGGCCGAGAGGTCGCCGGTTTTCTCGACGTGCAGCATTACGTCTTTCAAGGTGTTGAGTTGGGCCAGCAAAAAGCGGATCAGTAACTGCGAGGCGCAGAGCATGGCGAGCATCAGGATCAGCACCGCCACCGCGTAGTTGGTGAAACGTTCGGTAAACACCTGGCTCAGGCTCGGTGCATAGGCCAATACGGCGACTTGCTGGCCATCGGCGCGGGAGACGACTTCGGCGCCCATCAACGGGTTCTCGCCGAACAGCGGCATGTGATTGAACTCGACCCAGCCGCTGGCTTCGCTGAGGGCGGACAAGTCCTGGTCCGCCAACTCGGGAACCTGGCCCCGGGCAAATGTCAGCCAGTGCTCGCCTGTGGGCAGCGCTTGCCCGGCCGGCCAGGCACCGAGCAAGCGGCCCTGGGCTTGTGCCGAGGCTTGGGAGGCATGGCTGCGGGCCTGTTGTTCAAGCTGCACGGCATACAGCACCAACAGCAGTGTGGTGATGAACGCGACCGCATTCACGGCCCAGAATTTGTACTTCAGCGAGATATTGCTAAGCCAGGCACCCATGGAAGGTTTTCTCTGATAGCGGAAACAGTATTGGCAAGGTGCCATTATTGTGCCGCTATCCGGGAAATGGGTGTTGATATGGGTCAATGCACCGCGTCAATCCAACGCAGGCAGGCCGAAAAAGGCGCGGGCGCAGGCGGTGCTGTGTTGGGCCAGGTCTTCCAGGCTTTCTTCGCGGTGCAGGGCGACTTCGCGCAAGACTTCCGGCAGATAGGCCGGCTCATTGCGCCCGTTCTTCGGTTTGGGGCGCAGGGTGCGTGGCAGCAGGTAGGGCGCGTCGCTTTCCAGCATCAGGCGGCCCCGAGGGATTTCCCTTACAAGCGGGTGCAAGTGCATTCCACGGCGTTCGTCACAGATCCAGCCGGTGATACCGATATGCAGGTCCAGATCGAGGTAGCTGAACAGCGCGCGTTGCTCGCCGGTGAAGCAGTGCACCACGGCGGCGGGCAGTTGATCACGGTAGTCGCGCAGGATCTCCAGCAGGCGCTGGTTGGCGTCCCGTTCATGGAGAAACACCGGCAACTGCAATTCGACGGCCAATGCCAGGTGGGCTTCGAGGACTTTTTCCTGCTGGGGGCGGGGTGAGAAGTCACGGTTGAAGTCCAGCCCGCATTCACCCACCGCGCGTACCCGGTCCTGGCTGAGCAGATCACGCAGTTGCCGGGCGCTGTCGGCGTTCCAGTCGCTGGCACTGTGGGGGTGAATGCCCGCAGTGGAGAACAGTCGCCGGGCGCTTTCATCCCAACGCTGGCACAGTTCCAGGGCCTGTTCGCTGCCTTGCACACTGGTGCCGGTGACGACCAATTGGCCCACGCCAGCGGCATAGGCGCGGTCGAGCACGGCCTGGTGCTTGTCGTCGAAACTGGGGTTGGTCAGGTTGACGCCAATATCAATGAGTTGCATGGTGCTATCTCCGCCTGCGGCCGGAAAGTCTATCAGAGCTGTAGATTTATAAGAAAAACCAAGAACTACAACGAGTTATCGCTGTCTTTGAACGTCGCAAGTAACACCGTGGTTGGCCGATGGCCTGCTGCTGTGACACCCTTGCGTGCAAAGTCTGCGCCTCTGGCGCTCTGTTTCTGTCCCCCAATGCGGCGTTTTTCGCGGTGCATGGGGCCTTGTTCTTTCCGGAGAGCGGATGATCCGACCCTCGGTAATGCTCATGGTGTGCCTGACCCTGCTGCTGCCCACTGCGGCGGTTGCGCGTCTGGACGGGCCGCTGGAAGTGACCAAGCCGAGCAAAGTCCGGGACCTGGCAGAAATCCGCAGCAGCCGCACCTTGCGGGTGCTGGTCAACCAGAGCCGTAACAGTTCCGGTGAGGTCCAGGGCCAGTCCATTGGCGTTGAGTACCACCGCCTGCGCGCCTTCGAACACTACCTCAATGGCCGTGCCCGCGATGGCCAGGAAATCAACCTCAAAATCATCCCCAAGGCCAAGGATCAGTTGCTGGGCGCGTTGGCCCGTGGTGAAGGTGACCTGGTGGCGCCCGGTGAACTGCTGGATGCGACGGCGGCCCACAAGATCAGCAGCAGTGACCCGATTGCCAGCGATGTGCCGCTGTGGCTGGTGGGCCTCAAGGGCGAGCGACGGGTTACCCGCTTGGAGCAGTTGTCGGGGCGCACCCTGGCCCTGACGACGGGGAGTGCAGCGGGGGAGGCGGTCAACCAGATCAACCAGAAACTGGCGCTGCGCAAACTGCCGCCGGTCAAGGTGGAGTGGGTGGACCCCAGCCTGGCGGTGGAAGATGTATTGGAGATGGTCCAGGCGGGGATCTTCCACCTGACCATTGTCGAGCGGCCGATTGCCGAGCGTTGGTCGAAGATCCTGCCCAAGTTGCGTTTTGACAAGCAAGTAGCGATCAGCGAGCCGGGGGAGGAGTACTGGTTCGTACGTCAGGATGCCTCGATGCTGCGGGCGAGCATCGATCGCTTCCTGAAAACCTACAAGACTCCGTCAGACCAGGATGTGGCCTTCCAGCGTATTTATCGCCGCCTCTATCAGGTGCGTTACCCCTTGGCACGGGCGGATCGACAGCGCCTGGAGAAACTGCGCCCGGTCCTGCAAAAGCATGCACGTGAGCAAGGCATGGACTGGCTGAACCTGGCGGCCCTGGCATTCAAGGAATCGTCCCTCAATCCCGGCGCGAAAAGCGGCAGCGGGCCAACCGGCCTGATGCAGATCACTCCGTCGGCCGCCCAGCGGGTAGGGGTCAACAATATCCAGACCCTGGACAGCAATGTGCAGGCGGGTGCGCGCTACCTGGCGTTGATTCGGCGCAAGTTCTTCGCCAGCCCCAAGCTCAATGAGCGCGAGCGCATGGCGTTCGTCCTGGCGGCCTACAACATGGGCCCGGAACGGGTGCAGGGCATGCGCGCCGAGGCGCGACGCCGGGGCTTGAACCCCAATCAGTGGTTCTTCCAGGTCGAGCGCATCGCCATGGAGCAGGTCGGAATGGGCGGCGTCAGCTATGTTAATAGCGTGAACAAGTACTACTTGGCCTTTGATCGGGAGCGGGACTCCCTGGAGCCGGTGGGGGCCAAGATCGTCTCACGCAAATAATCTAATTTATCGATATTGATTAGCGCTTTTTTCGGCTTTTATCATTATTTAAACTGATTAATATAGCGGCCAACCAACCCCTACTTCGAAAAGGATTATCACTATGAGCCCAATGATCAAAAACCTTCTGTCCACCCGCGCAGGCTACGGCCTGACAGTCCTGCGGATTTTCGTCGGTATCATTTTTGCCGCCCACGGTTCGCAAAAACTTTTCGGCTGGTTTGGCGGCGGCGGCCTGGCAGGCACGGCGCAGTGGATGGAGAGCATCGGCCTGGCCCCGGGTACCCTGATGGCACTGTTGTCGGGCGGTACTGAGTTCTTTGCCGGGCTGGCGCTGATCATTGGCTTGCTGGCACGTCCAGCGGCGCTGGGCTTGACCATTGTCTCGCTGGTGGCGATCTTCTCGGTGCATATCAGCAACGGTTTGTTCATGGCCAACAACGGCTATGAGTTCGCCCTGGCATTGCTGGGTGGCACAGTGGCGGTGCTGTTCGAAGGTGCTGGCAAACTGTCTGCTGACCGCGCCATCGCCAATTGATCGCGCTGCACACGTGTTAAAGGCCCGCCCCGTGCGGGCCTTTTTCGTTGTACGGGATTCTTGACACCGCCCCACCGGCTTCTCTAGGATGCTGCATGCGCCGATTTAAACAGCTAATTGCGGGGCGCCACAGGGACTCGCTGCAGTTCCGACAGAAGCCTGCTCCAGGTTTCGAAATACCGCTAAAGCGCTGGTTCGGTGTTGCCTCTCACCTGCCCGCAGACTTTTGAGGCAGAGACACGACACGATGAATGCACTACGACCTCTTGTACGCCTGGCCCCGATCACTGCGGGCCTGACTCAGCGCAACCCGAAAATCCTCCTTGGCGGCAAGCACCAGCCGACGCTATTGCGTTACCTGGATGGCTGGCCCCGCCGCACTGGCCGTCCTTCGGCGTTCCTGATCCAGTTTGTCGAGGACGGCGAGTCCCTGGCGCGCTTTGCCACCAACAGCTTTGACCTGGCGGTGATCCAGGCGCCGAACGCCGAGGATGCCAGCGAGTTCATCCGCCACCTGACCCGCGTGGCGCGCCAGGGTTTGATTACCCGGCGTTAAGCCGCGACGCTCAGTAGAACGCTGCGGCAGGCGGGTGTTGGCGACGGCGACGCGAGACGAAGATCCCCAAGCCCAACAGGCTTACGATCAGCGCAACGGTGATGCTGGTGAGCACCACCACGCTGAGCTCCAACTGGCGGACGCTCTTGTAGGCCGTATTTTCCAAGGTGTGAAGCTCCATGCGTAATCGCAGGCGTTCTTTGTTCAGCGCCTGCAACAGCGCGCTCGAAGGGACAGCCTGCCCCCCCAGCATTGATGGCGGCGTGTTCAGCGATTGCCATTCCTTTTCTGCCTGGTCCAGGCGTTGTTCCAGCAGGGCCGCCTTTTTTCGGTAGGTCTGTGCAGCCTCGTTGCGCAGCCGGTCCAGCAACCCGGGTGGTTGCTGGTCACTCGCACGCGGGCTGATCGCGCGCAGCATGTCGGGTGCTGCGAGGTTGTCCAGGGTATTCAAGACAAACCTGGCATTGCCTGGACGCGGCGCTTTTTGCCCGTTGGCATTGCGTGGGGCCAGCCAGACGCGATCGCTGAGCAGGTCAATGTCGGCAACCACAACTACTTGGATATTCGTGGCCTTTTGCAGCGTAGCTTTCTGGCCGTTGATACCGTCCGCAAACGCGGAATAGGCGGGCCCTTCGATACGGGCGGCGATTACATTCCTCCGACCACGATTGGCCGCCTCGCCGAGCATGGCGTCGAAAGCGTCCTTTTGAGTGAAACGTGCCCCATCGAACGTGCTGGCTTGCTCGGAACTTTGCAGGAGCGGGGTGAAGGTGGTGCGGCTTTTTTTCAGTGGTATGAGTGTGCCGGGATTTAACAGCGTCACACTGTCGACGCCCCAGCTACTGATATCGTGCTGCGCCATCGCCTCTCTGGGCAGGGTAATTGCCCCGGGGTGGCGTACAGGCGGCTGGCCGCTGGTCATGACTACCGGGGTTGCATAGAGGCTGTCCGCCAATACCATATTCGCCGGCATCTGCACGCCCCAAGCCGCGAGCAGGCTTTGCTGGATGGCGGTGTGGGCGGTCGAGTCCAGATCGTTCAGCGGGTCGATAAACATCATCAACCTGCCCCCTGCCAGGACAAATTGGTCAATGGCAAAAAGTGTCTGTTGCGCCAGTCGAGCGGGTTGGACGACCATCAAGGTCTTGATGTGTTCGGGGATGCGCGGGATGTCGTTGCCCAGGCTCATCAGGTTGAAATGGCTGCGCAACTCCTTGAGCAGCTGCCACGGCGGCGCGGTGGCCTGATTGAGCTCGTCCCGGCTGCCATCTATGGGTAATCCGGAGATCAGCCCGATAGTCGGTTGCTCCTGGCGGGCGACGTTGTGGATCAGGCGGCTGATCTCATATTCCAGGAAGTCCGCTTGGCTGGGGTCGAACCTTTCGATTTTCTGCGGCTCCTGGTTTGCACGGATGCCGATCAGGCCAAACAGTCCTTGTTTACTGTCCAGTCCCAATACCTGCGCCTTATATTCATCTTCGGAAAAGGGCCGGGGGTCGATCAGGTGCAGATTGATGTTGCCGTTTGCCGCGCTCTCATAAGCCTTGAGCAGCATTGCGATGTGTTCGCCATGATTGTTCAAAACTTCACTTTTACGGGGGTGGCTGGCGTTGAAAAAGTACAGGTCCATGGGCATTTCAAGTGTCGCGAGCAGGGCATCGGTGGAGGGAGACAGGGTATGGATTTGGTGCCCGGAAAGGTCCAGGCGATAGTTGGGCAGTTTCAGGACCCAGACCAGATTGAAGGCGAGAAAAAGCAGGGCGATGACGACCAACGTCACGCCAAAGTTTATAAGGTTCCTCATGGGATATCCGTTCTCAGCCTTTTCTGAAATTTAAAGTGAGGGTGGTTGCAGTGAGGAAAGCGATGATCATGCTGACGAAGTACGAGGTGTCCTGCAGCGTCAACAGGCCGCTGTCGATGGCGCTGAAACGTAGCCGTGGATTGAGTGAGATCAAACTGTCAATAATCCAGATCGGTGTCTGATGGGCCAGCATATCCAGCACGGATGATAAAGTGCTGGTTATTAATAGCAACGTAAGGGTGAGGCTGAAGATAATCAGTCGGTTACAGGCCAGTACGCAGATAAGACCGGAGAACGAAAGATAGGCCCCAGCCAGCAGCCAACTCCCGATACATTGCGCGAGGATCGTTGAGTTGTCCGCCGGGGCCAGATAGTTGATGGCAATAATCAGCGGAAAGTTTAACAGCAGGGTCAGGGCACACAGGACCCATGCGGCGAAAAATTTGCCCAATGTCAGTTCTAATGCGGAAACTGGCAGGGTGTTGGTAAAGACCAGTGCAGTGTCTTTATGCTCATCCAGCCAAAGTAATGTGGAAATAAATGGAATGAAAATTAGATAGAGCCAGGGATGGAACTGAAAAAAAGCATGTAAATTAGTCGGGGCTTTATCTAAGAAGTGTCCTACATAAAAACCCAGCGCAGCATTGGTCAGCAGGAAGAGTGCGATGCCGAAGTAAGTGGCTGGGCTCGACAAGTAACTGCTGAGTTGGCGCTTGAATATCACGGGTAGACGTTTCAATTGGGTGCCTCCTGGCTCATATGGTGGATGACATCGCTTAGGCGTCCCGGCTCAATGCTCAAGGCGTTGATCTTCCAACGACGATTGGCGACCAGGGCATTGACGTGGGGATAAATGATTTGCCCCGGCATCGCGAGTACCGTCACGCTGCCGTCGGCATGCCGGTCTTCTTCAATACCGGCCACCCCAGGAAGTACGGCCAGCGCCAGCAGGTCCAGGGGAGCATCGGCGGCCAGGGTGATTGCCTGGTAATGACGCGAGCTGCGCAGCAGTTGCGTGACCGGGGCATCAGCCAGTAGGCGGCCTTCGGCCAGGACCAGCGCCCGCTGGCAGATCGAGGAAAACTCCTCGGGGTTACGCGAGGCGATCATCACGGTCATGTCTTCGGTCAGTGACTGGATGAGCATCCCGACCTTATGTTTTTGCAGGGCGTCCAGGCCTTCGGTGGGTTCATCGAGCAGCAGCAGCTTGGGGTCATGCACAATGGCCTGGGCCAGTGCCACTTTGCGTCGGTGCCCCGCAGGCAAGGCGGCGACGGGTGAGTTGAGTACCCGCCATAGCTCCAGGCGGGTGATGGCGCGATCCACCATCTTGCGTTTTTCCAGGCCCCGGAACCCACGAACTTCAGCCATGAAACCCAGAAAGCTCTTAACCTTCATGCTGCCATGGCTTAGTGCGGATTCAGGCTGGTAACCTATTATCTTTCTGGTCTTTATAGGGTGTGTGGATATAGCCAGATCGTATATTTTTATATTTCCGGAAGTTGCCGGAATGCCACCTGAAAGTAGTTTTAGTAGGGTGCTTTTGCCGGCGCCATCATGTCCGAACAATCCTATGCATTCCCGGGGCTGAGCGCTGAATGTCAAGTTGTCGAGGATCGTAGTGCGTCCGGCTTTCTTTGTTAGATTTGTTATTTTGATCATTATTCTTTTCTGCTTGGTTGTTTGCCAGGACGCGCCAGGTTGGACACGGCCTCAATTAACCTGTGTCTTCAGGCTGCGAGTTGCCAAAGGTTTAAGATGAAAAGTATTGATCTGCGGCATTGTTAAAAAATGGTACGTTCAATGGGGGCGCTTGGAAACGCTAGGACGCGCGAATAAGGTAAGTCCTACATGTGCCCCAATCACTCGCTGAAACAATTGCATTGCTCTTGGTGTGGTGTTGATTTTTGATTTTATAGATGGCGTGTATATGAAGTACTACCGTAATGGAGTTCGACACTCATGATGCTTCTACGTACTCTTGTTCTTGAACACTCTGGTCATGATTCCCCGGTTAACGGTGCATTGCTCTGTTGTTTTGCGGTACCGCAAATCGCATCGAACTTTCTTGTCTATAGCCTGGATGAAGAGGTCGAGCCCGGAAGCTCCCGGGTCTATCTCGCCGCCTTGCGCAAAAAAGCCGAGCGGTATTTTCTTGGAGGCATCGAGTCCAAGGAGAGCCTGCAACTGGCAATGAGCGTCCTCAAGCAGATCATCACCCTGGCCACGGCATCTGGCGCTAAGGATGGCAACGCCTCAGAGTCGCAGGTGCCTTATCACTTCATCGACCTGAAGGGCAGCAAGCTGCCGACGGCTCGGCCGGAGGATCACCATTCGCTGATGATCAAGAAAGCATTGGTGATGAAGGTGATCACCCTTGGGACGTCAGTCATTGGCTTGCCCGCGATTGAGAGCACCGAGTTGATTGTGCCGTCTATTCGCTTCTCATCAAAAATGGTGTCGCCACCCGGTATAGCAAGTCATGCGGAGGATTTGCCGCCTGAGTCCCAGGAAGAACCGCCGGTGGTGGTGCCCGCCATCCGGGCCGTTGAGTCCTTGCCATTGCCGACGCCAACCGCCCCCGTTCAGCAGGTGCAGGAGCGGCCACCTGTAGTCGCGGATCAGTCGACCCTGGTTGAAGTAGACACCACCCTGACCAATCTGGCCCGAGTGGCACATGAGTTGACGCAGCAAAAGCGCGCGGTGCTCCAGCAACAGGAGGAGTTGGAGGAACAGCGCAGCCAGTTGCTCCAGGAAAAAGCAACATTGGAGCGGGCTCACCAACAAGTCAGCGCCCAGGAAGTTACCTTGCAACAGCGTACAGAAGCCTTGGATAGCCGCGAGGCAAATCTGGTCCGGGATACGCAGTTGCAGGAGGCGGAACAACGGCGCCTGGAAGATTGGGCGCGACAGCTGGAAGATGAGTCGTTCAGGCTACAGGCCCATGACAGGGCATCCCAACAGCAGGCTGAACAGTTGGCGAATGGCCTGGGGCAATTGTCGGGTTTCAGGGGGGATCTAAAGGCGTTGCTCTATCGCCTGGATGGAACCTTGTTTCCTGTGGGAAAGGTCGAGCAGGAGCCGGGCAACGTGCCTAGGGCCGACTGACCTGAGGGAATCAGGCCTGGCTACTTTTTGGCGTTCATTTATTATCAAACCTGACCGGTTGCCGGCAGCCAGCCAGTGCATCCGTGGCTGATGCAAGGCTGGTTTGAACCAATGGATATTTCCTGGGGATGTGACGCTTTTGAGTACCAAGCTGATTACCAAAGAAGGTCATGAGGCGCTGAAGAAAGAGCTGGATTACCTGTGGCGAGAAAAGCGTCCGGATACTACGCGCAAGGTGACCTGGGCCGCTTCGCTGGGAGACCGCAGCGAGAACGCCGACTACCAGTACAACAAGAAGCTGCTGCGCGAAATCGATCGCCGGGTGCGTTACCTGCGCAAGCGCCTGGAAGACATGCGGGTGGTGGAGTACATGTCCGAGCAGGAGGGCAAGGTGTTCTTCGGGGCCTGGGTGGATATCGAGAACGAGCAGGGCGAGACCAAGCGTTTCCGGATCGTGGGTTATGACGAGATCTATGAGCGCATGGACTACATCTCCATTGACTCACCCATGGCCAGGGCCTTGTTGCGCAAGGAGGTGGACGATGAGGCCATTGTGCAGACGCCAGGCGGCGAAGTGTGCTGGTGGATCACCGGCATCGAGTACATCACGTAGGAGCCGGCTTGCCGGCGATGGCGCCTGCAAGATTGCCGTCCCGGCTCCCAGAGGGGAGCCGGTTTTTTCCTCAGCCTTCGCGCAGTACCGCCAGCGGGCTGGCGTTCAACGCGCGGCGGGTGCCGAATACCCCGGCACCGCCGATCAGCACGGCGCCGATCAGCGGAAGCACTAGCAGCCACGGGTGTGGGTGCCAGACCAGGTCGAAGGCATAGCGATACAGCACCAGGGTCACCAACTCGGTACCCAGCGCCGCCAGTAGTCCGCTGACCGCCCCCAGCAGCCCGAACTCGATACGCCGGGCCTTGACCAGCAACTTGCGTTCCGCCCCCAGGGCGCGCAACAGGGCACCCTGGCGAATGCGCTCGTCCAGGGTGGCCTGCAGGCCGGAGAACAGCACCGCCATGCCCGCCGCCAGGACGAACAGCAGCACGTATTCCACAGCCAGCGTGACCTGGGCCAGGATGCTGCGCAGTTGGGCCAGCAGTGCCTCGACCTGCAGGATGGTCACTGCCGGGAAAGCCCGGGACAGATCGACGATCTGCTGGTCATGCCCGGCGGCCAGGTAGAAGCTGGTCAGGTACGTGGCCGGCAGGTCTCTCAAGGTGCCCGGTTGGAAAATCATGAAGAAATTGGGTTGGAAGTTATCCCAGTTGATTTCCCGCAGGCTGGTGACCCGAGCCTCACGGTTTTCCCCACCAACGGTGAAGATCAGGTGGTCGTTGAGCTTGAGCTTGAGGCTTTCGGCGACCTTGGCTTCTACCGATACTCCAGGTATTTCATCGCCCGGCTGATCCGCCCACCAGGCGCCCGATGTCAGGGTGTTACCAGGGGGCAGGTCCGCCGCCCAGGTCAGGCTCAGGTCCCGTTGTATCGCACGATCGCCACTGGAATCCTTGCTGACTATTTCCTGCACCGGCTCACCGTTGATGCTGATCAGGCGCCCCGGCACCACCGGATACAAGGGCGCGGCCTGGGCCTGCAGTGCAAGCAGGCGAGCACCGAAGGCATCCTTGTCGGCCGGCAGGATGTTGAGGGCGAAATAGTTGGGTGCATCCTTGGGCAACTGGTTCTGCCAGGTGTCGAGCAACTCGCCACGCAGCAGGGCGATCAAGCCCATCGACAGCAGGATCAGGCCGAACGCCAGGGACTGGCCCGCCGCCGCCAGCGGGTGACGCAACAACTGGCCCAGCCCCAGGCGCCAGGGCAGGGCGGCGCGCGCCAGCAGGCGGCGCAGGCTTTGCAGCAGCAACAGCAGCAGGCCACCGAGGATCAGCGCGGCGATCACCCCACCGCCCAGCAGGGCGAAGGTCAGCACCAGGTCCAGGCTCAGGCGCCACATGATCAGGCCCAGGGCAAACAATGCCGCGCCATACACCATCCAGGTACTGGAGGGGATCGGCAGCAAGTCGCGGCGCAGAACCCGCAGCGGCGGCACTCGGCCCAGGGCGGCCAATGGCGGCAAAGCGAAGCCGGCCAGGGCCACCAGCCCGGTACCGATGCCGGCGACAGCGGGCAGCAATCCGCCGGGTGGCACGTCTGCCGGCAGCAGATCATGCAACAGGTAAAACAGGCCCAGTTGCGCGAGCCAACCCAGCGCCGCACCGGCGAGGCTGGCCAGCAAGCCCAGGACGGTCAGTTGCAGGCTGAACAGCAGCATGGTTTCCCGGCGCGACAGACCCAGGCAGCGCAACAGCGCACTGGCGTCGAAGCGGCGGCTGGCAAAGCGGTTTGCCGACAGGGCCACAGCCACCCCGGACAACAGCACAGCGACCAGGCTGGCCATGTTCAGGTAGCGCTCGGCCTTGCCCAGGGCGCCGCCGATCTGTTGGTTGCCGTCCCGTGCGTCTTGCAGGCGCTGGTTGGCGGCCAGCCCCGCGGTGATCTGATCGCGGTAGGTTTGCAGGGCGGTGCTGGCTTGTTGCGCGCGCCACAGTTCGCGGTAGCTGACCCGGCTGCCCGGCTGGACTACGCCGGTGGCCTCAAGGTCGGCCAGGTTGATCATCACCCGTGGGGTGAGGCTATAGAAGTTGCCCGCCCGGTCTGGCTCATAGGTGAGCACCCGGGCCAGGCGCAGGGTTTTCATGCCGACATCGATACTGTCGCCGACTTTCAGGTCCAGTGCCGTCAGCAGGCGTGCCTCGACCCAGGCCTCGCCGGCTTTCGGCCCGCCGCCCGAGGTTTCTTCGGCGAAGGGTTCGGCCGCGCTTTTCAGTTGGCCGCGCAGCGGGTACTGCTCGTTGACCGCCTTGATACTCGATAACTGAATGCCGTTGTCAGTGGCGATAACGCTGGAGAATTCCACCACCCTGGCGTGCGTCAGGCCCAGTTGTGTGCCGCTGGTTATCTGCTCGGGACGGGCTGGGGAACTGCCCTCCAGCACCAGGTCGGCGCCAAGGAACTCGGTGGCGCGCAGCAGCATCGCACCGTTGAGCCGTGCACCGAAGTAGCCGATGGCAGTGCTGGCGGCCACCGCCACCAGCAGGGCGAAGAACAGCACACGCAATTCACCGGCGCGGGCATCGCGCAGTAATTGGCGTAGGGCAAGGCTGAACAGACGCAACAGCGGCAATCGTGCCATCAAGGCTCCAGGGGCTCGACCATCAGGCCGGCTTCAAGGCGGATCAGGCGTCGGCAGCGATGGGCCAGGCGCTCGTCGTGGGTCACCAGCACCAGGGTGGTGCCGTTCTCTTTATTGAGCTCGAACAGCAGGTCGCTGATGCGTTCGCCGGTATGGCTGTCGAGGTTGCCGGTGGGTTCATCGGCAAACAGTACGTCCGGCTCGGCCGCGAACGCCCGGGCAATCGCGACCCGCTGTTGTTCGCCACCGGAAAGCTGGCGGGGCGAATGGGTCAGGCGCTGGCCCAGGCCGACCCGCTCGAGCAAGTGCCGGGCGCGTTCGCGGGCATCCTTACGACCGTCCAGCTCCAAGGGCAGCATGACGTTTTCCAGGGCATTGAGGCTGTCGAGCAATTGGAATGACTGGAACACAAAGCCGACGTGTTCGGCGCGGATACGTGCCCGTTGGTCCTCATCGAGGACGCTCAGGGCCTGGCCGGCGAGGGTGACTTCACCGCTGCTGGGCAGGTCGAGCCCAGCCAGCAGCCCAAGGAGCGTGGATTTTCCGGAACCGGAGCTGCCGACGATAGCCAGGCTATCGCCCTTGTTCAGTTCCAGGCTCAGTTCGTGCAGGATGGTCAGTTCACCTTCCGCGCTGGGAACCACTTTGCTAAGGTTCTGCGCGGTGAGAATGCATGCGCCCATGGAGAATCCGATGCGAATATGGTTTTTGAGTGCTGGCCTGGCCCTGATGTGCATGGCCCAGAACGCAGCGGCGGGTACTGTCCTGATCGTTGGCGATAGTATCAGTGCCGGTTTCGGCCTGGATACCAGCAAAGGGTGGGTAGCACTGCTGGAGCAACGGCTCAAGAAGGAGGGTTTCGACGATAAGGTGGTCAATGCCTCCATCAGCGGCGACACCAGCGCCGGAGGCTTGGCGCGGCTGCCGGCGGCGCTTGCAGAGCATAAGCCGGACGTGGTGGTGATCGAGTTGGGCGGCAACGACGGCTTGCGCGGGCAGCCTCCAGCGCAATTGCAACAAAATCTTGCGTCGATGATTGACCAGTCCAAGGCCGGTGGCGCCAAGGTGTTGCTGCTGGGGATGCAGTTGCCGCCCAATTATGGCCCGCGATATACCACGGCATTTGCTGAGGTCTATGGTGTGCTGGCCAAGGAAAAAAACGTCCCGCTGGTGCCGTTTTTCCTGGAGGGCGTGGGTGGCCATCCGGACATGATGCAGGCTGATCAGCTGCACCCGGCAGTCGGTGCCCAGGCCAAGTTGCTGGAAAATGTCTGGCCGACGCTAAAACCGCTGTTATGACGCTTTTCTAGCAGCGGCCTTTCGGCTAAGGTGGCGCCCCCGATTTGGAGCCCCCGATGTCGTCGCGTCCCGCCTGGTCCCTGTTTGCCTACCAACTGATCGAGCCCGACGAGCAGTTGGATCTGTTCGCCTGCCAGGAAGTGAAGGTACACCTGGTGACGCGCCAGCTGGAACTGGGCGGTACCATCGACCGGACGCTCTGCGGCACATTGCTGCCAGCCCAGCCACGCTGGTCCTCGGTGGATCGCTCGATCTTCCAGGACCAGCGCCTGTGCCCCTTGTGCCGGGCGATTCTCGAATCGCAAAAACGTGGTACGCCGCCTATCTGGCCTGAGCTGCGCTTCGAGCTTTAAGGGCAGGTACACGCTACAATCGCCATTTTACCCCCGTCGATCTGCGAAGGATTTTCCGGATGTTGTCGCGCTTGCCTGTCGTCACCCGTTGCCTGTCTCTCGCTGCCTTGTGTGCAGCCGGTCCTGTCGCGGCCCTGCAACTGCCCCTGCCGCCGCCGGGTGAAGACATTGTCGGCCAGGTCCAGGTGATCAAGGCCAAGTACGAAGACACCTTTGCCGACCTCGGTGCTACCTATGACCTGGGCTATTCGGAGATGGTCGCGGCCAACCCCGGCGTGGATGCCTGGTTGCCGGGGGCTGGGGCGGAGATTGTGCTGCCGACCCGTTTCATTTTGCCACCGGGTCCCCGGGAAGGCATCGTGATCAACCTGGCCGAGTACCGTCTGTACTACTACCCCAAGGGCCAGGACGTGGTGTACACCTTCCCGTTGGGGATCGGTCGTGAAGGCTGGGGCTCGCCGATTGCCCATACCAGCATCATTGCCAAGACCCCCAACCCGACCTGGACCCCGCCCGCGTCGATCAAGGCCGAGCACGCGGCAGACGGCGACCCGCTGCCCAACGTGGTACCGGCCGGTCCCGACAACCCCCTGGGTCCGTTCAAGTTCACCCTGGGGACGCCGGGCTACCTGATTCATGGCTCCAACAAGAAGTTCGGCATCGGCACCCGTACCAGCCATGGCTGCTTCCGCATGTTCAACAGCAACGTGCTGGAGATGGCCAAGATGGTTCCGGTGGGCACGCCTGTGCGGATCATCAATGATGCCTACAAGTTCGGTATCAGCGGCGGCAAGGTCTACCTGGAGGCGCACGCGCCCTTGAATGACGACGGTACGCCGTCGGTGGTCGACAAGCACACCGCTGTGATCAACGCCATGCTTAAGCGTGAAGACCTGGCCAATAACCTGCGGGTCAACTGGGATGAGGTGCGTGATGTGGTGGCGGCCGAAGATGGCTTGCCTGCGCAAATCGGCGAGCCGGGCACGGCGCCGATGGTCAGTAGCATGCCGGTCGATCTGCAGCAGTAGTGACTGGTGCCAGACGAAGCCCGCCACGGATTGCCCCTGGCGGGCTTTTTATTGCCTGGAATCTGAAGCCCAATCCCGGGCAATAAAAAGCCGATCCAAAAATGGATCGGCTTGATAACAACCCCGAAGGATTATTACTTGCGGCTAGCTTTTTCAAGCATGCGCAGAGCGCGCTCGTTAGCTTCGTCAGCAGTCTGTTGTGCTTTTTGAGCAGCAGCCAGAGCTTCATCAGCTTTACGGTAGGCTTCGTCTGCACGAGCCTGGGAGCGAGCTGCTGCGTCTTCAGTTGCAGTCAGACGAGCTTCGGTTTCTTTGGAGACGCTGCTGCAACCGGTAGCCAGAACTGCGGCCAGAGCCAGAGCAGAGAATTTCAGAACGTTGTTCATCGTGTTCCCCTTCAAGGACTTTCTATTTAATGGCTAGTATCTCAGAGTGAGCTAATAGCCGGCGTACATACTACCCATTACTTGTAGTAAGTAAACTGACGTAGCGCAAGAAGCAAAAAAAATTCTTGTGCCGAATCTATTTTGGCTAATCTTTAGCGAGTTTGTATAAAAAATATCCAGTTTTTGCTGCGCGGTCAAAGATTGGATCCAGGCTGAAAGCGCCGCCTGGCAAGTGTTAAACGTTGTAAGTCGATGTCAATTTATATATCTGCGCCAATACTATTGTTCAGATTGTCCAGACGCTGATGGGCATCTTTCGCGCATGTAGAGGTGACTTTAAAAGCGGTGGTTCGTCTCAAGCTTCAACTGTCGGCAATGTTCAGGCTATCGACCACAGGATGTTCGATCAGCCCTTTCTATGTCCGCCAGCCCGATGGTTGACGAGCGTCTCTTGAGCAATGACAGGATTGGTGCCTACTATTCCTTGGTGCGGGGCGTGAGTACTGTAGGGCTTTTCTCGTTGTCGAAACCGGCACGGGGTGGCGTAGATGTTCCTTCGCCGGAAAAACATCGGTAAGGTAGGGGTCAGAAACCAAGACCCGCGAGGAGTAGTGATGAGCGAGGCGTTGTCCATCCACCATGACCAGGCTGGTCATCAGTTCGAGACCAATGTGGACGGTCATCGTGCCTATCTGACCTACATGGACCTGGGGAAGCAGACCCTGGATATCTACCGCACGTTTGTGCCCAATGCCCTGCGTGGGCGTGGCATTGCCGCTGCGTTGACCGAAGAGGCGCTGCAATACGCCGAGAGCATGGGCTATACGGTAATCCCGTCCTGCTCCTACGTGGAGCGCTACATGGAGCGCCACCAGCGCCACGCCGCGAAGCTGTAAAAGCCAGCATGCAGGCATAAAAAAACGCCGGGCTTAGCCCGGCGTTTTTGTGTGCGTCAGGTGCGTTTGCGCTTGGGCAATACGTCCTTGAGCTTGGCGTGCATGCTGCGCAGGGTGGTCTCGGTGGCGGACCAGTCGATGCAGGCATCGGTGATCGATACGCCGTATTGCAGGTCGGCCAGATCCTTGGGAATCGCCTGGCAGCCCCAGTTCAGGTGACTCTCGACCATCAGGCCGATAATCGACTGGTTGCCTTCCAGGATCTGGTTGGCCACGTTCTCCATCACCAGCGGCTGCAGGGCCGGGTCCTTGTTGGAGTTGGCGTGGCTGCAATCGACCATGATGTTCGGCTTGATCTTCGCCTTGCTCAGGGCCTGTTCGCACAGGGCCACGCTGACCGAATCATAGTTGGGCTTGCCATTGCCGCCACGCAGTACCACGTGGCCATAGGCGTTGCCCTTGGTGGTGACGATGGACACGCCACCTTCCTGGTTGATCCCCAGGAAACGGTGCGGGCTGGAAACCGACTGCAGCGCGTTGATCGCCACGGTCAGGCCGCCATCGGTCCCGTTCTTGAAACCCACGGCCGAGGACAGGCCAGAGGCCATTTCGCGGTGGGTTTGCGATTCGGTGGTACGCGCACCGATCGCCGACCAACTGATCAGGTCCTGCAGGTATTGCGGGGAAATCGGGTCCAGGGCTTCGGTGGCCGTTGGCAGGCCCATTTCAGCCAGGTCCAGCAGCAGCTTGCGACCGATGTGCAAGCCGTCCTGGATCTTGAACGAGTCGTCCAGGTACGGATCGTTGATCAGGCCTTTCCAGCCGACGGTAGTGCGCGGCTTCTCGAAATACACGCGCATCACCAGGTACAGGGTGTCGGACACTTCCGCCGCCAGCACTTTGAGGCGCTCGGCGTACTCGTGGGCAGCCTTGAGGTCGTGGATCGAGCAAGGGCCGATCACCACGAACAGGCGGTGGTCAGTGCCGTCGAGGATGTCACGAATGACTTCGCGGCCCTTGGTGACGGTCTGCAGGGCAGCGTCGCTCAAAGGGATTTCGCGCTTGAGCTGATCGGGCGTGATCAGGGTCTCGTTGGATTCGACGTTTAGGTCGTTGATCGGTAAATCAGCCATCGTGTTACTCGTCAGGGTCACGGGTGCCGGCCGCCAGCGAACCCCGTGCGGCGGAGCACAGCATGATTTAAATGCAGCGGGGAGCCGAACCTTAGCGCGTACAAGCCTGCTCGACAATGGGCAATTGCGCGCGTTGTCGTGCGGCCTGATAGTGTGTTGCCTGGTTGAAGGTCGTGGTGCAGATCGAGTGAAAGCGTTTGAATTGACGGATTTGGATATCGACCAGCAGTTGTTGGCGCTACCTGGCGCTTCGCTGCTGGTATTTACCGGCGCTGGCTGTGCCAGTTGCCGCTGGGCACGCCAACAGATGCCGGGGTGGAACCTGCCGGTTGCGCGCATCTGCTGGGTCGACGCTGGGCATAATGGTGGCGCAGTGCAGCGTTACGGGATCTTTCATTTGCCGGCCATATTTGTAGTGTGCGAGGGTCAACTGCACGGTGCGCTACAGGTTGGCCTGAACGCCGGCGAGCTCAGTGCCGCTATAGATGAGGCGCTCAAACAGGAACCAGAGGAGTTGCCATGACGAATGCAGTTGAGCCAGGGCCACGCATTGGGATTATCGGCACCGGTGCCATCGGTGGTTTTTACGGGTTGATGCTGGCGCGCGCCGGGTTCGACGTACATTTCCTGCTGCGCAGTGAGTTCGCAGCGGTCAGTGAGCGCGGCTTGCAACTTAATAGCGCGGTGCATGGCGCCTTGAGCCTGCACCCGGTCCAGGCCTACGCCAATGCGGCCGACATGCCGCCTTGCGACTGGCTATTGGTGGGCACCAAGACCACCGGCAACGTTGAACTGGCGCCAACCATTGCCCAGGTGGCGGCGCCCGATGCCAAGGTTGTCCTGTTGCAAAATGGCCTGGGTGTCGAAGATGGCCTGCGCGAGCATCTGCCGCCGTCCCTGCATTTGCTTGGCGGTCTTTGTTACATCTGCGTGCACCGTTCCGGGCCGGGGATCGTCGAGCACCAGGCCATGGGCCGGGTCAGCCTTGGCTATCACAGCGGCAACGCGACGGATGATGCTGTACGCCGCCAGGCGATTGTCGAGGAGGGCGCGGGCCTGTTCCGCCAGGCCGGGATCGACTCCCAGGCCATGCCAGACCTGGACCAGGCGCGCTGGCATAAACTGGTGTGGAATGTGCCGTACAACGGCCTGTCGGTGTTGCTCGGTGCCAATACCTCGCAGTTGATGGCCGACGAATCCAGTCGGGAGTTGATCCAGGGCCTGATGGCCGAAGTGGTGCAGGGCGCCCACGCGTGCGGCCATGAGATCGCGCCGGGGTACGCTGAGCAGATGTTCAGCATGACCGAGCGTTTGACGGATTACTGGCCCAGCATGTATCACGATCACCTGCACCAGCGCCCCCTGGAACTGGCCGCGATCTACGCCCGCCCGCTGGCCGCCGCCCGGGCCGCCGGCTGCCAATTGCCGCGGATGCAGGCGCTGTATCAGGCCTTGGGCTTTATTGATCGACGCAAGAGCTGAGGAGCAGACATGGCCAAAGGCATGAGCGACAAACTGGTACTGGCGATTTCCTCGCGGGCCCTGTTCGACCTGGGCGAAAGCCATAAGGTTTACCTGGCCCAGGGCGTCGAGGCCTACCGCAAATACCAGATCGACCACGAGGAAGAAATCCTTGAGCCGGGGGATGCCTTCCCCCTGGTCAAGAAACTCCTGACCCTCAATGCCAGCCTCGGCCGTGCGCGGGTCGAAGTGGTGCTGGTGTCGCGCAACAGTGCCGATACCGGCCTGCGCGTGTTCAATTCGATCCAGCACTACGGCCTGGATATTTCCCGCGCAGCCTTTGTCGGTGGGCGTAACCCCCACCCTTATCTGGCGGCGTTTGGCAGCCACCTGTTTCTCTCGACTCACGCCGAAGATGTGCGCAGCGCGCTGGATGCCGGTTTTGCGGCAGCGACCATTTTGTCCGGCGGCGCCCGTCGCGCGTCCAGTGCCGAGCTGCGGATTGCCTTTGACGGTGACGCGGTGCTGTTCTCCGACGAGTCCGAGCGCGTCTACCAAAGTGGCGGCCTGGAAGCCTTCCAGGCCAGCGAGCGGCAAGCGGCCCGCGAACCGCTACGGGGTGGGCCATTCAAGGGATTCCTGGCGGCCCTCAATCTGTTGCAGCGCGAGTTCCCCGATGAGTCATGCCCGATCCGCACGGCGCTGGTGACGGCACGTTCGGCGCCGTCCCACGAGCGGGTGATCCGCACCTTGCGTGAGTGGGATATCCGCCTGGACGAGTCGCTGTTTCTCGGTGGCCTGGAAAAATCAGCGTTCCTTGAAGCGTTCGCTGCCGATGTTTTTTTTGACGACCAGGCCGGCCATTGCGAAAAAGCCAGGGAGGTCGTGGCCACCGGACATGTGCCCCATGGCGTGAGCAATGAGCCCAAAGTCCAGGTCCAGAGCTAAGTTCATCGCAGTCGCGGAGGCGCTGCTAAGCTGAAACAATCCCCGCCATCCTGGCAGTCCAGGAGGTTCTATGATTCGGTCGATGTTGTATGCCTCAGACCTGGGTGTGTATGCGCCTTACGTGATGCAACATGCGCTGGCGATGGCGCGTACGTTCAAGGCGGACCTGTATGTGATTCATGTGGTGGAGCCGATCGGACTGTTCGCAGAATCGGTGCTGCAAACCTATCTTGATGAGCAGGCCTTGAGCGAATGGCAGAGCCAGGGGCTGAACACGGTAATGGCGAACATCGAACAGCGGGTGCTGGACAGTTTTCGTGAAGAGTTGCAGGACGGCGAGCAGGACTTGCAGGCGATTCGTTCGGTGCGGGTGATCCAGGGGGACCCCGCCCAAGTGATTCTCGACCAGGCGCAGAAACTCTCGGTGGATTTGTTGATCGTAGGAAGTCATAGCCAGGGCGCAGGAATCTCGACCCCGTTGGGGCGGACGGCGGCGCGGGTGTTGCAGTTGTCCCAGGTGCCGGTGTATCTGGTGCCTTTGTTGCAGCGTCGACGCAGTGAAGATGTGTGATGGGGCGTAAACGATAAAAAGTTCTAGATTTATCAATCCAACCTTTAATATAGTTATATACCGTCGCTGATATCCGTGGCGTCTATCTGCTTTGAGGGACACATATGAAGCTTCAACAACTGCGCTACATCTGGGAAGTGGCGCACCACGACCTCAACGTTTCCGCCACGGCTCAAAGCCTCTACACCTCGCAACCGGGTATCAGTAAACAGATCCGCCTGCTCGAAGATGAATTGGGCGTCGAAGTGTTCGCCCGCAGCGGCAAGCACCTGACCCGTGTCACGCCTGCCGGTGAGCGCATCATCACCACTGCCGGCGAAATCCTGCGCAAGGTCGAAAGCATCAAGCAGATCGCCCAGGAATTTTCCAACGAGAAAAAAGGCACCCTGTCGATTGCCACCACCCACACCCAGGCCCGTTACGCGCTGCCGCCGGTGATCAGTTCGTTCATCAAGCAGTACCCGGACGTGGCCCTGCACATGCACCAGGGGTCGCCGATGCAGATCGCCGAGATGGCGGCCGATGGCACCGTCGACTTCGCCATCGCCACCGAAGCCCTGGAGCTGTTCGGTGACCTGGTGATGATGCCGTGCTATCGCTGGAACCGCTGCGTCGTGGTGCCCCAGGGCCACCCACTGGCCAAACTGCCGAAGCTGACCCTAGAAGCGCTGGCGGAATACCCGATTGTGACCTATGTGTTCGGCTTCACCGGCCGCTCCAAACTCGACGAAGCCTTCAGCCATCGCGGCCTCACGCCAAAAGTAGTGTTCACTGCGGCTGATGCCGACGTGATCAAGACCTACGTGCGCCTGGGCCTGGGCGTCGGCATCGTGGCCAAGATGGCCGTCGACACCAAGCTCGACAGCGACCTGGTGGTGCTGGATGCCAGCGAACTGTTCGAGTCCAGCGTGACCAAGATCGGCTTCCGTCGGGGCACGTTCCTGCGCGGCTTCATGTGCGATTTCATCGAGAAGTTCGCCCCACACCTGACCCGTGAAGTCATGGCCAAGGCGATCCAGTGCCATAACAAGCAGGAACTCGAAGAACTGTTCGACGGCGTTGAACTGCCGGTTCACTGATCGGCCTAGCGGGCCTCGGTCACCACGAATTGTTGCCGGGCGCCTGCCACCAGAATCTCCACCTCATCGCCCTCGAACTTGCCCAGCAGGCTTTTGCCCAGCGGCGAGCGAGGGGTGATGACGGTCACCAACTGTCCTACTACATAGACTTTCAGGCCTGCCGCGTCCGGCGCGAGGAACAGCCATTGCTGACGGCCGTTGTCATCTTCCAGGCCGAGCAGGGCGCCCACCTCGATCCCCCGTTGTTCCTCGTAGGGCCGCAGGTTGAGGTTCTGGCACACCACCAGTGACTGCTTGATTTCCTCGACGCGCTTGGCTTGCCCGGCGGCCAGGTAAGAGGCTTCCAGGCCCAGGGTGTCGTACTTGTTCTCGGCGATGTTTTCTTCGTGGGTTGCGGTTTCGTAGGCGGTTTGCGCGGCGCGTTGCGCCACATCCAGGTCGGCGGCGAGTTTTTCCAGGATCAACTGGAGGACGGCGTGTTTATTCATGGGGGCTTACAGCTCAATCACAAAATTGCAGGACGTTGGCCCGGCTCTTGTCGTTGGGGGCGTTCTGGTCCTGCTGGAGCCAGAACTGGCATTTGGGGTTGGCCAGGTTGCGCGGGTTGTCCCGGGCCTGATCCAGCGCCTGTTGTTGTTCCTGCTTGTGCAGGTTTTGCTGGTATTGCTCGAACATCCGGTTTGGCGGCTCTGGGGTTGCGGCTGGCGGCTTGCCCAGTTGTTGAACGGCCTGGGTGACGGCGGCCACGGGTTGTTCAAGCAGGTAGCGCGAGGCCAGCCAGCCTGTCAGCGCGATGGCGACAAAGCCCAGCCACAGGCCCAGGGCCACGGCAATACTGAGTTTGAACATCGACAACGGACGATCGGACATGACGGCCTCCTGGCGGGCGGTTGCGGCAAGCTTTGGATTGTCGCACAGCCTGTGTGCAGAATAATCGCGATCAACCCTTCTGCCTGGCGGCATTTATGCGGACAATCGAGCCTTTGACTGATGGAGCCCGGAATGAAAGCCCGCTGGGATATTTTTTGCAGCGTCGTCGACAACTACGGCGACATTGGCGTGACCTGGCGCCTGGCCCGGCAACTGGTGGCAGAACAGGGCTGTGCGGTGCGACTGTGGGTCGATGACCTGCGGGCATTCGAGCGCATGTGCCCCGAGGTGGATGTGCAGTTGGCGCAGCAGTGGCGCGAGGGTGTGGATGTGCGCCACTGGCCCGCAGACTGGCCGGCCACGCCGACGGCGGACGTGGTGATCGCCGCCTTCGCCTGCCAATTGCCACCGGACTACATGGAGGCCATGGCAGCCCGCGAGCGCATGCCATTGTGGATGAACCTGGATTACCTGAGTGCCGAGGAGTGGGTGGTCGGCTGTCACGGTCTGCCATCGGTCAAGTTCAAGGGCGTGCAAAAGTACTTCTTCTTTCCAGGCTTCCGTCCGGGCACAGGCGGCTTGCTGCGTGAGGCCGGGTTGATCGAGCGGCGTCAGGCGTTTCAGGGTGATCCCCAGGCCCAGCAACAGTTCCTACAGTGCTTGGGTGTTTTTCCGGCGGTGGGCGCGCGGTTGATCTCGCTGTTTGCCTACGAAAATGCCGGCCTGGCCAGTTGGCTGCAGGTATTGGCAGCGGACGGGCAAGCCACCCATCTGCTCGTGCCGGAAGGGCGCATCCTCGGCGATGTGCAGCGCTGGCTGGGAGTGGAGGCATTGGCGGCAGGGGATATTCATGTGCGCGGTATGCTGACGGTGCAGGTGCTGCCGTTCGTGCGCCAGGAGCAGTACGACCGCTTGCTGTGGTGCTGCGACTTCAATGCCGTGCGCGGTGAAGACTCCTTTGTGCGCGCGCAATGGGCTGGGCGCCCGTTGCTATGGCATATCTACCGCCAGGATGAAGACATTCACCTGGACAAGCTCGATGCGTTCCTCGCGCTGTACACCCAGGACCTGTCTGCACCCGCGAAAACTGCGCTGATTGCCCTATGGCAGGCCTGGAACACGGATAGCGACATGGCCTCAAGCTGGGAAACCGTGCTTGAACATTGGCCGGAACTGACCGTGCATGCCGAGAAATGGTGTCTGGAACAGGCCTCGCAGGCTGATCTTGCGACGGCGCTGGTACAGTTTTATGAAAATTGGATATGATACGCCACCTTGATTTTTGTCAATCCCATCCAAATTTCGGATATATGCAATGAAAACTGGTAAAGAACTGAAACCCGGTACCGTAATTAAGATCGACAACGATCCATGGTTGGTTCAAAAAGCTGAGTTCACCAAATCGGGCCGTAACAGCGCGATCATGAAGACCAAGCTGAAGAACCTGCTGACCGGTTACAAGACCGAAACCGTTTACAGTGCCGATGACAAGCTGGAAGACGTGATCCTCGACCGCAAGGAAGCGACCCTGTCCTTCATCAGCGGCGACACCTACACGTTCATGGACACCACCGACTACACCATGTACGAACTGAACGCTGAAGATATCGAAGGCGTTCTGCCGTTTATCGAAGAAGGCATGACCGACGTCTGCGAAGCTATTTTCTTCGAAGAGCGTCTGGTTTCCGTAGAGCTGCCGACCACCATCGTGCGTAAGGTTGCCTACACCGAAGGTTCCGCTCGCGGTGACACTTCGGGCAAAGTGATGAAGCCTGCCAAGCTGGCTAACGGTACCGAACTGCAAGTTGCTGATTTCATCGAAATCGACGACATGATCGAGATCGACACCCGTGAAGGTGGTTCGTACAAAGGTCGCGCCAAGAAGTAATTCTGGCGTCACTGATAAAAAACCCGGCCAAGAGTCGGGTTTTTTTATGCCTGCTGGCCAGTCACACGGTGATATGCAAACGCACATCGACATTGCCACGGGTCGCGTTGGAGTACGGGCAGACCTGATGCGCGGCGTCCACCAGGCTTTGCGCTTCGTTTTACTCCCGTCCGTGGAGGGATACGTAAAGGTCGATATCCAGGCCAAAACCACCGGGAATCTGGCCGATGCCTACATGAGCGGCGAACAGTTGCTCCGGGTTGCTTGCTACAGCAGCAGTCAGCCCCAGCCACTTTGCAACGCCAGATCCCACGGTGGGACGGGGCTGAAACGGCTCTTGAGGTACTCCAGCAGCAGGCGGCTGCGCGCGTTGGCCTGCTGCTCCAGGCGCAGGGCGTAGATGCCGGCACTTTCTGCGGTCGGTAGGCCATTTTCGCAGAATAACGGCACCAGTTCTCCGCGAACCAGGTATTCGCTGGCCAGCCAGGTAGGCAGGTGAGCGATGCCCAGCCCGGCCAGGGCACCGGACAGCAAGGCTTCGGCATTGTTGGCACTCATGCGGATACGCTGCGGACGGTAAATGTTCTTGCGCCCATCAAGTTCAAAGCGCCAGGCGAACATCGGCGCCAGGCCTTCCCAATCCAGGCCGTCGTGTTCGTTGAGCTGGCTGGGATGGGTCGGTGTACCACGGTTTTTCAGGTAGGTTGGGCTGGCACAGGCGATTCGCACAATGCTGGCCAAGGGTGTGGCGATCAACCGCGTGTCGACGATATGCCCCGCGCGCAGCACCAGGTCCACCTTGCCCAGGTGCTCGCCCTGCATGTCGACAAAGCTGTCGATCAGATGCAGGTGTACGTCCAGGCCCGGGTAGACCGTCAGGAAGTCCGCAATTGCCGGCGCCAGGTGTCGCCGGCCAAACGCGGCGGGTGCGTCCACGCGAATCAGGCCTTCGGGCGCATGGCTCAGCGACACGGCCTCGGCCCGAGCCAATTGCAGCTCCCGCACAATCCGCCGCGCGCGCTCGGCAAACGCGAGCCCGGCAGGGGTGGGCAATACCGCATGAGTACTGCGCAGGAACAGTTGGCTGCCCAAGGTGCTTTCCAGGCTGTCGATGCGCCGGGCCACGGCGGAGGGGGTCAGCGGATGGCGTCGCGCGGCTGCGGAAAAACTGCCGGCCTCCAGCACATCGAGAAACAGTCCCAGTTGATCGGTCAGGGTAGTGGGGCTCATAGGGCGCTCGCTTGTGCGGATTTGGCATAGCCATTGTGCGTTGCTATGCGTATCCATGCCAGAGTGGACTGCGTAGCATGCAGGGCTTGAGACAGTGCAGGGGTGTGGTTGTGGTGGATATGGCGATGTATGTGGTGCTGGGCATAGCCCTGGGTACCGTGGGCGGGCTATTTGGCATTGGTGGCGGGCTGATCGCGATTCCGGTGCTGGGCGTGCTGTTTGGCCTGGATCAGCAGATTGCCCAAGGCACGGCGCTGGTGATGGTCGTACCCAATGTGATGCTGGCGCTGTGGCGTTATCACCAGCGCAATCGCATTGAGCTGCGCCATGCCTTGCCGCTTGGAATCACGGGTTTTTGCTTTGCCTGGCTGGGGTCGATCTGGGCGGTGGGCATCGATGCGGGCGTGATGCGCATTGGCTTTATCGCATTTTTGCTGGCCCTGTCGGCATACAACCTGTTGCGCATGGTCACCAGCAATGCGCCACCTTCTGCGCAGATGCGCTATTCCTGGCCATGGCTGGGTGTGTTGGGCGCGGCGTCGGGATCCATGGGAGGCCTGTTCGGTGTCGGCGGCGCGGTGGTTGCAACGCCGGTCTTGACCAGTGTGTTCGGCACCACCCAGGTGGTTGCCCAGGGCCTGTCCCTGGCACTGGCCTTGCCCAGTACCGGGGTGACCCTGGTGACCTACGCATGGCACCAGGAAGTGGACTGGCTGATCGGCGTGCCCCTGGCGGTCGGCGGGCTGCTGAGTATCAGTTGGGGGGTGAAAATCGCCCACGCATTGCCAGAGCGCCTGCTGCGCGGTCTGTTCTGCGGCTTCCTGGTGGTGTGCGCGGTGATGTTGACCTTTAAAGTCTGAAGCCGTCGAGGATGTACTCGGCCAGGCATTCGGTGATGGGCGAGGTCATGTTCGGGTTGCGCAGCAGGCGCAGGTTGACCGTATGCAGCGGGCCGAAACCTTCGTCGCTGCCAAGTATGCGCAGGTCTTCGGTGACCAGGCTTTCCATCATGACCGTCACCGCCAGCCCGGCTCCGACCACTGCCTGGATCGCCGCGCCGTTGGAGCTGTGATAGGCCAGGCGGTACTCGCGCCCCACGGCGTCCAGCGAGGCGCGGGCCCATTGCGTGCAAAAGCTGTCCAGGCCGGCGATCGCCAGGGGTAGGGTCTCGTGTTCATCCACGCAGAAGCACGGTGACGCTACCCAGACCATGCGCTCGTTGCGCAGCAGTTCGCCGATTTCATTTCCCGGTTCGCGGCTGACCACCGTCAACGCCAGGTCACGTCGCTGCATCAACACTGGCGTGCCTTCGCAGTGCATCTCGATCTGGATCAGCGGGTAGGCCTTGGAAAAGCGCTTGAGGATACCGGGCAGGTAGCGCATCACGTAGTCGTCCGGCGTGCCGATGCGCACCAGCCCGACCATATGCGGCTCGCGCAAGGTATTGAACACCTCGCTGTGCAGCTTCAGGATGCGCCGCGCATACCCCAGCAACACCTGGCCCTCGGGCGTGAGCCGGACCTGCCGGCCGTCGCGCTCGAACAGCTTGCGTTGCAGCACGTCCTCCTCCAGGCGCTTCATTTGCATACTCACCGCCGACTGGGTGCGATTGACTTTCTCGCCGGCGCGGGTGAAGCCACCTTGGTCGGCGATGGCGACGAAGGTGCGCAGCACGTCGGTATCGATGCTCGGGTAGTGGTTCAATTGATCAATCTCAGAGATGTATTGCATAAGAAACATTCGTTGGATTGATCATAGTCCTGGGCACAGACTTTAGTCATCCCCACTGGAGGGCGAGATGATGAAAGGCCAAAAAGGTTATGTGTTGCTGGTGAGACGTCCATTCGCCGGGCTGTTTCAAAGGGTATTTCGTTGGTACGCCATGCAGCGCGAGCGTCAGGTGCTGGCGCAAATGAGCGATGACTCACTCAAGGATATTGGCTTGACCCGGGCCGATGTCGAGCAGGAACGCCACCGCCATTTCTGGAACGACCCGTTGGGTAAATGACCGGCATCGCGCTACAGTTCGCGGGCGCAATCAGGAGATGCACATGCCCGCAGAACTGAGTTTTTCCCTCAAGCAGGCGCGCCGCCTGGCACTGGCGGCCCAAGGCTTTTCCGGGCGCCAGCCGCCCGCGCAGATCAAGGCCGCCCAGGTTAACCGTGTGATCGAGCGCCTGGGCGTGTTGCAGATTGATTCGGTCAATGCCGTGGTGCGCTCCCACTACCTGCCGCTGTTTTCCCGCCTGGGCAGTTACTCGCCGTTGTTGCTCGAGCAGGCGGCCTGGAGCCAGGGGCGCCAGCGCACGTTGTTTGAGTATTGGGGGCATGAAGCCTCGCTGCTGCCCATGGCCCTTTATCCACTGATGCGCTGGCGCATGCAGCGTGCATCTGAGGGGCAGGGGATCTATCAGCAGATGGCGCGTTTTGGTCGCGAGCAACAGGCCACTATCCGCCGCGTGCTGGCCATCGTCGAGCAGCAGGGCGCGTTGGGCGCGGGCAGCCTGTCGACCCGTGAAGAGCGCGCCGGGCCATGGTGGGATTGGAGTGATGAAAAGCACGCGCTGGAATGGCTGTTTGCCGCAGGCCTGGTGACGGTGGCCGGGCGCCGTGGTTTCGAGCGCCTGTACGACCTGCCGGAGCGGGTCATCCCGGCGGCGATTCTGCAACAGGCGCCCTTGAGTGAACACAGCGCCCAGCGTGGCCTGCTGCGGCATGCCGCGACGGCGCTGGGTATCGCTACGGAAAAGGACCTGCGCGATTACTTTCGCCTGGACCCAGCAGACAGTCGTGGGCGCCTCGCCGAATTGGTCGAGGACGGGCAATTGCAGGTGTGCCAGGTCCAGGGCTGGAAACAGCCAGCGTATTGCCTGCCCGAGCCAACCGTCCCGCGCAAGGTCGCGGCCAGTGCCTTGCTGTCGCCCTTTGATTCATTGATCTGGGAGCGTAGCCGTACCGAGCGCCTGTTCGACTTTCGCTATCGCCTGGAAATCTACACCCCGCAGGACAAGCGGGTGTACGGCTATTACGTGCTGCCGTTCCTGCACAACGAACGGATCGCCGCACGGGTGGACTTGCGCGCCGAGCGAGCCAATGGCCGGCTGGCGGTGCATGCCGTGCACGAGCAAGAGCCGGGGTTGGATGAGGCGGGGATGTTGGCGCTGGCATTGAACCTGCGGCAGATGGCGGATTGGTTGGGGTTGGAGCAGGTGCAGATCAATTGTCAGCGGCATAGCGCGACCCGGTTGCGGGTGGCGATGCTGGCACTGGAGGCTGGCAGATAGGGCGCTATCGCGGGCACGCCCGGCTCCCACATTGACCACGGTGGGAGTCGGGTTTGCCCGCGATAGCGGTGGATCAGGCCACGCCTGCCCTAGCGTTTGACCTGCTTGAGCGTCTCGGCAATCAAGAACGCCAGCTCCAGCGACTGATCGGCATTCATCCGCGGGTCACAATGGGTGTGGTAGCGGTCCGACAAGCCATCCTCGGTAATCGGCCGCGCGCCACCGATGCACTCGGTGACATTCTGCCCGGTCATTTCGATATGAATCCCACCGGCATAAGTGCCTTCGGCTTCATGGACCTGGAAGAATTCCTTCACTTCGCTAAGGATCTGCGCGAAGTCCCGGGTCTTGTAGCCGCTGCTGGCCTTGATGGTGTTGCCATGCATCGGGTCGCTGCTCCACAACACCTGCTTGCCTTCGCGCTGCACGGCGCGGATCAGGTCGGGCAGGTGATCGCCGACCTTGTTGGCGCCCATGCGCGCGATCAGGTTCAGGCGGCCGGGGTCGTTATCCGGGTTGAGGATGTCGATCAGGCGAATCAGGTCGTCGGGGTTCATGCTCGGGCCGACCTTGACCCCGATCGGGTTGTTCACCCCGCGCAGGAACTCGACGTGCGCGCCATCGAGTTGGCGCGTGCGGTCGCCGATCCACAGCATATGGGCCGAACAGTCGTAGTAATCGTTGGTCAGGCTGTCACGACGCACGAAGGCTTGCTCGTAATTGAGCAGCAGTGCTTCGTGGGCGGTGAAGAAGCTGGTCTCGCGCAATTGTGGCGAGCTGTCCATGCCGCAGGCGCGCATGAAGGCCAGGGTCTCGTCGATACGGTCTGCCAGTTGGCTGTACTTGTCGGCCAGGGCGGAGTTGGCGATAAAGTCCAGGTTCCACTTGTGCACCTGGTGCAGGTCGGCAAAACCGCCCTGGGCGAAGGCGCGCAGCAGGTTCAGGGTGGCGGTGGACTGGTGATAGGACTGCAACAGGCGGTCGGGGTCCGGGACGCGGCTTTTCTCGTCGAAACCAATACCGTTGACGATGTCGCCACGGTAGGCAGGCAGGGTGATGCCATCGATGGTTTCATCGTTGGCCGAGCGCGGCTTGGCGAACTGGCCGGCCATGCGCCCGACTTTGACCACCGGACAGCCTGCGGCGAAGGTCATGACAATGGCCATCTGCAGCAACACTTTGAAGGTGTCGCGGATTTTCGCGGCAGAGAACTCGGCAAAGCTCTCGGCACAGTCGCCACCTTGCAGCAGGAACGCGCGACCCTGGGTCACCTCGGCAAACTGGCGGCGCAGCTCCCGGGCTTCGCCGGCGAACACCAGCGGCGGGTAGCTGGCCAGGCTCTGCTCGACCTGCAGCAAGTGCGCGGCGTCGGGGTAGCGGGGTTGTTGCTGGATCGGCAGGGCGCGCCAGCTGTCGGGGCTCCAGGGTTGGCTCATCGTGAACTCGAATGAATGTCGGGAGCGTGCATGTTATCAGCAATTAGTGCGTGACCTGCTGGCGCCGCTTGGCCGACAATCGCGCCTTTCCCGCTTGCTACCAGGCGGCTTGAACCCGTGCCCGGGCCCATTAGGAGATGAAATGACTGAGGAGCGCGTCGAGCGCCTGTTGGCTGAGGTCCATGATGACTTCGGCTTGATCCGTGTGCTGGAAGTGGCTGACTACCGCTTTCTCGAGTTTGGCGATGCCATCGAACAGAGCTGTGTGTTCACTGCCGACCCCAGCTGGCTGGAGTACGACTACACCCGCGCCATGTTGATTGGCGCCTTGTGCCATGAGCAGCCCGAAAGTGCGCTGTTTCTTGGCCTGGGGGCTGGGACGCTGACCCAGGCCTGCCTCAAGTTCCTGCCGCTGGAAGACGTCGAGGCCATTGAGCTGCGCCCGGATGTGCCGCGCCTGGCCATTGAATACCTGGGGCTGGATGATGATCCACGGCTGTACATCCGTGTTGGCGATGCCCTGGAATTGCTGGAGACAGCGGAGCCGGCGGACCTGATTTTCGTCGACTTGTATACCGATGTCGGGCCGGGGGTTGGTCACCTGGCCTGGACTTTCCTGGAAAACTGCCAGAAGAAGCTCAATCCGGGTGGCTGGCTGGTGATCAACCAGTGGGCCACCGATGATGGCAAGCCCCTGGGCGCTGCGTTGTTGCGTGGGCTTTATCATCGACATTACTGGGAGTTGCCGGTGAAGGAGGGCAATGTGATCCTGATCGTGCCGGCGGACCTGGACCAGACGCTGGACCTGGCGGCGGTTTCTGCGCGGGCCGAGGCGCTGGCGCCGCGCCTGGGGTATTCGTTGCAGGCGTTGATCAAGGCGGTTCGGCCGGCGACTTAGGTGCCTGCACTGGCCTCATCGCGGGCAAGCCCGCTCCCACATTTGTTCTGTGGCTATTCTGCATGGCCAAGATCTCCCCCTGTGGGAGCGGGCTTGCCGGCGATGAGGCCATCACTGTCTGTTCACAACCCCTTGAACACCCCCGGCCGCTTCTCCAGCATCGCCCGTACCCCTTCCTTGGCATCCTCGCTGCCCAGCAGTTTCTCCACCAGCGCCGGCAACCCGGCCGCCGCAGCGGTCTCGCCCTCATCCCGCGCCTGGCGTGCCGATGTCAACGTCGCCTGCACGCCCAACGGCGCCTGGCTGGCAATCCGGTTGGCCAGCGCCAGCGCCCGGGGCAGCAGGTCTTCGCTGGCCATGACCTCCTGCACCAACCCCAGGCGCAGGGCCTCATGGGCATCGAACTCGTCACCCGTGAGCAGCCAGCGCATGGCGTTGCCCCAGCCGGCAATCTGGTGCAGGCGCAGGGTGGCGCCACCAAAAGGAAAGATCCCACGCTGTACTTCCATCTGCGCAAAGCGCGTATTGCTGGCACACAGGTTGATGTCTGCTGCGAGCATCAATTCGATACCGATGGTCAGGCAGTAGCCCTGGGCGGCCACGATCACCGGTTTGCTGACCCTGGGCCCGGCGAACACACCCCACGGATCGCAGCCGCCCAGTGGCGGTTGCCAGCCTTGGGCCATGGTGTGCGCGACGTTGATCAGGTCCAGCCCGGCGGTGAAGTGGTCGCCATGCCCGAACACCACGGCCACCCGTGCTTCTTCGTTGCGGTCGAATTCGCCATAGGCCAGGCTCAGTTCGTTGAGCAGGTCGAGATCAAAGGCGTTGCGCTTGGCTACCCGATCGAGCCCCAGCAGCAGGACATGCCCTTGTAGTTCACGGCTGACGCGGCTGCTGCTGGCTTGACTCATGGCTGGATCCTCGGGCGCGAAAGGCAGTTTCGGACCGAAGGGCCCGCTGCAAAAGGTGAAGCGTTTAAGCGCAATGACCAACAGGGCCGGGCCTTTGAAAAATAGACGCTCCTGCGAGGATGCGCAAAGCCTGTGACGCAGAGCAGTCGAATGGTCTTTTCCGATAAAAAAAGCTCCCTTTTTCAGGGATTTCCGGTATAGTGCGCGCCGGCCTTTAACCGGGCCGCGTTTAGGTAGCGCAATTCCCCGAAGTCAGCTTCGGCTGCACGTCCGCACAGCGGACTCTCCCTTGACGAATCTTTTTCATTCATTCGTTTTCGCAAATCCCCGCCGACAAAGCAGCCAGGGCGACTCTTGAGTCTCAACACGGCATGCGCAGCTTTGGAGCATGGGTCTTTGCGGATGCACTTAGAGGCAGACCCATGACCCAGGAAACCGGCGGCTTCGCCGCTTTTAATCTTAACCCGAACATTCTTGCTGCCGTCATCGCGACCGGCTACGAAGAACCTTCGGCTATTCAGCAGCAATCGATCCCGATCATCATGGCCGGCCAAGACATGATTGGCCAGGCGCAAACCGGTACCGGTAAAACCGCCGCGTTCGCCCTGCCTATCCTGCACTGCATCGATCCTGCCAAGCGCGAGCCGCAAGCCCTGATCCTGGCGCCAACCCGTGAGTTGGCGCTGCAAGTAGCAACCGCTTTCGAAACCTACGCCAAGCAAATGCCAGGCGTTACCGTTGTGGCCGTTTACGGCGGCGCGCCTATGGGCCCACAACTGAAAGCAATCCGTAATGGTGCACAGATCGTTGTCGCCACCCCGGGCCGTCTGTGCGACCACCTGCGCCGTGACGAAAAAGTACTGTCGACCGTGAACCACCTGGTTCTCGACGAAGCTGACGAAATGTTGAAGCTGGGCTTCATGGATGACCTGGAAGTCATCTTCAAGGCACTGCCACCGACCCGTCAGACCGTACTGTTCTCGGCTACCCTGCCACAGTCTATCCGCGCCATTGCCGAACGCCATCTGCGCGATCCGCAACACGTGAAGATCCAGACCAAGACTCAGACCGTTACCGCGATCGAACAGGCTCACCTGTTGGTTCACGCTGACCAGAAGACCTCGGCTGTATTGAGCCTGCTGGAAGTCGAAGACTTCGACGCCCTGATCATGTTCGTGCGCACCAAGCAAGCGACCCTGGACCTGGCCAGTGCCCTGGAAGCCAAAGGCTACAAAGCCGCTGCGCTGAACGGTGACATTGCCCAGAACCAACGTGAGCGCGTGATCGACTCCCTCAAGGATGGCCGTCTGGACATCGTTGTGGCGACCGACGTAGCGGCTCGTGGTCTCGACGTTCCGCGTATCACCCACGTGTTCAACGTGGACATGCCGTACGATCCAGAGTCCTACGTTCACCGTATCGGCCGTACTGGCCGTGCCGGTCGCGAAGGTCGTGCACTGCTGCTGGTGACTCCACGTGAGCGCCGCATGCTGCAAGTGATCGAGCGTGTAACCGGTCAGAAAGTTGCTGAAGTCCGTCTGCCGGATGCCCAGGCTGTTCTCGATGCGCGCATCAAGAAACTGACCAACAGCCTGTCGCCGCTGGTGGCTGACGCTGAATCGACCCACGGCGACCTGCTGGACCGCCTGACCGCCGATATCGGTTGCACCCCGCGTGCCCTGGCTGCGGCCCTGCTGCGCAAGGCTACCAACGGTCAGGCCCTGACTCTGGCAGCGATCGAGAAAGAACGTCCACTGGTGCCGAACAACGCTCCGCGCGGTGATCGTCCAGAGCGTACCGGTGATCGTCCAGACCGTGGTGATCGTGAGCGTCGTGCTCCGGTTCCATTGGCCGAAGGCCGTGCTCGCTGCCGTACCGCGCTGGGCGCGCGTGATGGCATCGCAGCCAAGAACCTGCTGGGCGCTATCCTCAACGAGGGTGGCCTGGCACGTGAAGCGATCGGTCGCATCCAGGTGCGTGACAGCTTCTCCCTGGTGGAGCTGCCGGAAGATGGCCTGGAGAAATTGCTGGCCAAGCTGAAGGACACCCGTGTTGCTGGCAAGCAGCTCAAGCTGCGTCGCTATCGCGAAGATTGATCGACCCTTGGGTTGATTGATCGAACATAAAAAATCCCCGACTGGTTCGGGGATTTTTTATGCCTGGGTTTTACCGGGCCCCTACAAAAAGCCGCGGCTAATCAAAGCGATAGATATCCATCCCCAACGCGCCCAGGGTGAACCCCTGATGGGCCACACTGAACTGCCCACCCGCGCCGCGGGCGAAGTACAGCGGCAATAAGTGCTCATCGCTGGGATGGCTGCGCACCGCGTGGGGCGCCTGGCGGCGGTAGTCGTGCAAGGCGGCTTCATCCTGGGTGTCGAGTTTGTCGACGACCCAGTCGCGGAACTCTCGTGCCCAGGGCTCGATGCTTTCCGGGCCGGCCCGCCAGTCCAGCTCACCGAGGTTATGGGTGATGCTGCCCGAGCCGATCAACAACACGCCTTGTTCGCGCAAGCTGCGCAATGCCTGGCCGATTCGGGTTTGCAGCGCCGGGCCCATGTGGCTGGGCAGGGAGACCTGCACCACAGGGATATCGGCCGTCGGGTACATCAAAGACAGCGGCACCCAGGTGCCATGGTCGAACGGGCGCTGGTGGTCTAGGCGGGCGGGCAGGCCATCGGCGGCGAGCAGCTCGACGATCTGTTGCGCCAGTGCCGGATCGCCGGGCGCTGGATACTGCACCGCAAACAGCTCGCGAGGGAAACCACCGAAGTCGTGCCAGGTCTCTGGGGCAGGGCTGGCGCTGACCAGCAGTTCACGGCTTTCCCAATGTGCGGACATCACCACGATTGCCTTGGGGCGGGGCAGGGTGGCGGCCAGGCGTGCAAGAGCCGGCCCGCTGGCGCCAGGTTGTAGGGCAAGCATGGGCGAGCCGTGGGAAATAAACAGGCTGGGCAGCATGAGCAGGGTCCTCAAGGTTAAGATGGGACCATCTTTAATCAGATCATTGATCTAAATCTAATATAAGTTTTAGCGCCATTTGATCGAATTTTCTGGGCTATTCATGGAATCCACCTTTTGGCATGACCGCTGGGCACGTAATCAGATCGGCTTTCACCTGCCTGAGGTCAATCCCTATTTGCAGCGACACTGGCCGCGGCTGGGGTTGGTCAGCGGGGCCCGGGTGCTGGTGCCGCTGTGCGGCAAGAGTCTGGACCTGATGTGGCTGGCGCAGCAGGGCTGCCGGGTCCTGGGTGTGGAACTATCGGAAAGGGCCGTGGAGGAGTTTTTCCAGGAGCAGTGCGTGGCTGCACAAATCAGCCAGCGGGACAGTTTCAAGGTTTATCAGGCTGGCACTATCGAGCTGTGGTGCGGCGATTTCTTCGAATTGAGCCGTGAAGATGTGGCAGGGTGCGCCGCCCTGTATGACCGTGCGGCGCTGATTGCCTTGCCGCCGTTGATGCGTGAGCGCTATGCCGCGCATTTGCAGGCGATTGCGCCCCAGGTGCAAAGTGGCCTGTTGATCAGCCTGGATTATGAGCAGGCCCTGAAGGCCGGGCCGCCGTTTGCGGTCAGTGATGAGGAAGTCCGGAGGCTGCTGGCAGGACGCTGGCGCCTGAGCGTCCTGGAGCAGCGGGATATCCTGGCCGAGAGCCCGAAGTTCGCCCAGAGCGGTGTCACGCGCCTTGAGGAGCGGGTTTACCAGTTGGCGCAGCGGTAAAACACGCACCCACAAAAAAGGGGCGATTCAGTCGCCCCTTTTTCTACCCTTTGGCTGTCAGCCGCGACGACGCAGTGCGTCGATCCGCTCTTCCAGTGGCGGGTGGCTCATGAACATCCGCGCCAGGCCTTGCTTGACGCCACCGTTGATGCCGAAGGCATTCAGGGTGTCAGGCATGTGCACTGGCAGGCCCTGTTCGGAGCGCAGGCGTTGCAGGGCACCGATCATCGCGGCAGTACCGGCCAGTTGGGCACCGGCTTCGTCGGCGCGGAACTCGCGTTTGCGCGAGAACCACATCACGATGGAGCTGGCGAGGAAGCCCAGTACCAGTTCGGCAAAGATGGTCGCCACGTAGTAGGCGATACCCTGGCCGCCTTCGTTCTTGAAGATCACCTTGTCGACAAAGTTGCCGATGATCCGCGCAAAGAACATCACAAAGGTGTTCACCACGCCCTGCACCAGTGCCAGGGTAACCATGTCACCGTTGGCTACGTGGCCGATCTCGTGGGCCAGCACGGCCTTCACTTCGTCGGGCGAGAAACGCTCGAGCAAACCCTGGCTGACGGCAACAAGAGCATCGTTCTTGTTCCAGCCAGTGGCAAAGGCGTTGGCCTCGTAGGCCGGGAAGATCCCGACTTCAGGCATCTTGATCCCGGCTTCGCGGGACAGTTGCTCGACGGTTTGCAGCAGCCATTGCTCATGCCGGGTGCGCGGCTGGGTGATGATCTGGGTGCTGGTGCTCATCTTCGCCATCCACTTGGAGATGAACAGCGAGAAGATCGAGCCGGCAAAACCAAAGACGGCACAGAAAACCAGCAGCTGATTGAGGTTCAGATCAACCCCGTTGGCCGCCATGAACCCGTTGAAGCCGAAAAGGCTCAGGGTGATGCTGGCAATCAGCACGACCGCCAGGTTAGTGGCCAAGAACAGCAGGATGCGCATCATGGTTGTAGAATTCTCCTCATGCTTAATATGTCGCGTACTGCGGGGTATATAAGGTGCGGCAGTGGGCTATTCAACCGGGCGACTATTTCAAACTGTGTCCTACAGCGCGAACGTAGAACCTTGCAGGGATTTTCCGAGGCTTTATGCCCATGGAAATTCCCCTCCGTAAGCCGTTGGGCCCCGTGATTACTGGAAAGTGCAGGATAAAAGGGACGAGAGTGAAGCCAACGGGTGTTTCTGCCAGTGTGGCGCGTAGATGTGTTGCCAGATACTCGCTGTACGACCTCTTGTGGGTCGTACAGCGAAAGCGAGGTCACTGGCGATAGGACTTCAGGAAGTTGCCGATGCGGCCGATGGCCATGTCCAGGTCATCCACACGGGGCAAGGTCACCACGCGGAAGTGATCAGGCCACGGCCAGTTGAACGCCGTACCCTGGACCACCAGCAGCTTTTCCGAGAGCAACAGGTCGAGGACGAACTTCTCGTCGTTGTGGATCGGGCAGACTTTCGGGTCGATCCGCGGGAACGCATACAAGGCGCCCATGGGTTTGACGCAACTGACGCCGGGAATATCGTTGAGCAGCTCCCAGGTGCGGTTGCGCTGCTCCAGCAGGCGGCCGGCGGGCAGCACCAGGTCGTTGATGCTCTGGTAGCCGCCCAGGGCGGTCTGGATCGCGTGCTGGCTCGGCACGTTGGCACACAGGCGCATATTGGCCAGCATGTCGATGCCTTCGATGTAGCTCTGGGCATTGTGCTTGGGCCCGGAGATGGCGACCCAGCCGGAACGGAAGCCCGCGACCCGGTAGGACTTGGACAGGCCGTTGAAGGTCAGGCATAGCAGGTCCGGGGCCAGGGAGGCGGTGCAGATGTGCACGGCGTCGTCGTAGAGGATCTTGTCGTAGATCTCGTCGGAGAACACCACCAGGTTGTGCTGGCGCGCCAGTTCGAGCATGCCCAGCAGCACTTCCTTGGAGTACACCGCGCCCGTCGGGTTGTTCGGGTTGATGATCACCAGCGCCTTGGTGTTGGGCGTGATCTTGGCCTTGATATCGGCCAGGTCCGGCCACCAGTTGGCTTGCTCGTCACACAGGTAATGCACCGGATGGCCACCGGCCAGGGTCACGGCAGCGGTCCACAGCGGGTAGTCAGGCGCCGGCACCAGCACTTCGTCGCCGTTGTTGAGCAAGGCCTGCATGGCCATCACGATCAGCTCGGAGACACCATTGCCCAGGTAGATATCTTCAATACCAACCCCTTCTACCTGCTTTTGCTGGTAGTACTGCATGACTGCCTTGCGCGCGCTGAACAACCCCTTGGAGTCGCTGTAGCCCTGGGCGGTGGGCAGGTTGCGGATCACGTCCTGGAGGATTTCGTCCGGTGCTTCGAAACCAAAGGGCGCCGGGTTGCCAATGTTCAGCTTGAGGATGCGATGGCCTTCCTCTTCCAGGCGCTTGGCGTGCTTGAGCACTGGGCCGCGAATGTCGTAGCAGACGTTGGCGAGCTTGTTCGATTTGCTGACCTGCATGGCGATGTGATCCCGAAAATGAACGATCCAGACGATGTGAAGACTACCGTGCTGGGAATCCTGCGTGTGGCCTGACCCATAAATACGTTTGAATGCCGATAACGCGGGTGCCAGACTGGCGCTTTGAAGAGGCGCAATCATACGTGCCGCCTGATCCATGGAAAAGACACAGATCAGGCTTTTTCAGTTGTCGAGGTGCATTGATGGAAAAGTTGGATAAAACCCTGGATGAATGGCGGGAAATGCTCGACCCGGCGCAGTATCAGGTGTGCCGTCTCAAGGGCACCGAGCGGCCGTTTTCTGGCAAGTACAACGCCACTACGACCGATGGCGTGTATCACTGCATTTGTTGCAATGAGCCGCTGTTCGACTCGAAGACCAAGTTCGATGCCGGTTGTGGCTGGCCCAGTTTTTATGAGCCGATTGCTGATAGCGCGATGATTGAGATTCGGGATGTGAGCCACGGGATGATCCGTACGGAAGTGACCTGTGCCAAGTGCGATGCGCATTTGGGCCATGTGTTCCCTGATGGCCCGCCGCCTACAGGCCTGCGCTATTGCATCAACTCGGTGTGCCTGGACCTGGTTCCACGCTGACACCATGCCCCTCGTAGGGGCCGGCAAGCCGGTTCCTGCGGGGTGATGTCGAGTCATTAGTCTGGTCAATTAAATTGCATGCAATTTAATCGTACACTATGTTTCATGTTCTTCTTTGTGTCCGAGGCGATCTCATGAGCGATAACCTGCTGTCCATCCCTTGCACCACCATCAAGGGCGAGCAAAAGACCCTGGCGGATTTCGCCGGCAAGGCGATCCTGGTGGTCAACACCGCCAGCAAGTGCGGCTTCACTCCACAGTACAAAGGCCTGGAGCAGCTCTGGCAGCAGTACAAGGACCAGGGCCTGGTGGTGCTGGGCTTTCCGTGCAACCAGTTCGGCAAGCAGGAGCCGGGTGACGAGGGGGCTATTTCCGAGTTTTGCGAGCTGAATTTCGGCGTCAGTTTCCCCCTGTTCAAGAAGGTCGATGTCAACGGGGGCGAGGCCCATCCGCTGTTTGTGCAACTCAAACAGCGCGCGCCGGGCCTGCTGGGTTCCAAGGGCATCAAGTGGAACTTCACCAAGTTCTTGATCGGCCGCGACGGCCAGGTGGTCCAGCGTTTTGCCCCGACCACCAAACCCCAGGAATTGACCCAAGAGATCGAAGCGCTGCTCAAATGACTGACTTGCCTGCCGTATCCCTGGCCCTGGATGACCAGCTGTGCTTCAAGCTGTACGCCGCCTCCCGGGCGGTGACACGAGCCTATAAGCCAATGCTCGACCAGTTGGGCCTGACGTATCCGCAATATCTGGTGATGTTGGTGTTGTGGGAGTGGCATGCCGCTGCCCCGCCGCAGCCGACGGTCAAGGCGCTGGGGGAACGGCTGTTGCTCGATTCCGGGACGCTGACGCCGCTGCTCAAACGCCTGGAGCAACTGACGTTGATCACGCGCCGGCGCAGTACCCATGATGAGCGTGAAGTGCACTTGAGCCTTGCCGAAGCGGGCCAAGCGCTGCGTGAGCGCGTCCAGCCGCTGAAGGCTCGCCTGTTGTGCGACAGCGGCGTGGACCTGAGCCAGGCAGATACCCTGCGCCATGGCCTGGACCAGTTGCTCCGGCAGATCACAGATTTGTCGTAGTCGGCACCCAGAGGTCGAGTAGGGCGTTGAGTTCTTCGCGGCGAAAGGGTTTGGCCAGGTAGTCGTTCATGCCGGCGGCCCGGCACCGTTCGCGTTCCTCGGCCAGGGCATTGGCGGTCAGCGCGACGATCGGCAGCTGCGGCCAGCGCCCGCTGCGGCGAATCTGCCGGCTCGCCTCGTAGCCATCCATGACCGGCATGTTGCAGTCCATCAGCACCATATCGAAACGTTGTTCTTCCAGCTGCTTCAGCGCCTCGCCGCCATGGGCCGCGACCACCACCTCGCAGCCCAGCTTGCCGAGCATGCCCTTGGCCACCAGTTGATTGACCGGGTTGTCCTCCACCAAGAGGATACGCGCCCGATGGGCAACCGGGCTGGTCTCCAATTGGGCCAGGTCGAGGACGATTTCGCTGTCGGCGCGCAGGGTACGGTGCAAGACCTGATACAGCGCCGTGCGACTCAGCGGGCGCGCCTGCTGTTGCAGCGGTGCCAGGGCGGCCACTTCTTCGCTGGGCATGAAATTGCCGTAGGCGGTGACCAGCAGGATCGGAGCGCTGACGGTCGGCCGCAGGCGGAACAGGCATTCGGGGCAGTCGGTGATCAGGATGTCCGGTGCCAGGCCCGTCAAGTCATCGTCGATGGTGTAGCAGTGCGGCGTCAGCCCCCAGTGCGGCAACAGGGTGTGCAGCAGTTCTGCCAGCCCGCTGCTGGCCCCGGTAATCACCGCGACTTCGCCGCTCAACGGCGCCAGTCGTGTCGCCGGGGTGTGGGCGGGGAGTGGCAGTTCGGCGCAGAACTGGCTGCCGAAGCCGGTTTCCGAACTGATGGTCAGCCGACCGCGCATGGCTTCGCAAAGATTGTGGGTCAGCGCCAACCCCAGGCCGGTCCCGCCAAACTGGCGGGTAATGCCGGCGCCCGCCTGGGTGAAGGGTTTGAAGATCCGCGCCTGGGCTTCCTGCGCAATGCCGATGCCGGTGTCGCACACTTCGATGCGCACGCCGTCGGGTTGCGCACTGAGGCGCACATCGACGCGCCCGAACCGGGTGAACTTCAAGGCATTGGACAGCAGGTTACTGACAATCTGCCGGACCCGCGTCGGATCACCCACGACCTGGGCAGGAAACTGCGGATCGATCAGGCAGGTCAACTCCACGCTGGGCGCAGCGTTCTGCGACAACAGGTTGGCGGTGTCTTCCACCAGGGAGCCGAGGTCGAAGGGGATGCTTTCGAGTTCCAGTTGCCCGGCGTCAAACTTGGACAGGTCGAGAATATCGTTGAGCAGTTCTACCAAAACCTTGCCGGAGTCATGGGCGATCGACAATTGTTGGCGCTGCTCGGCGTTCAGCGCGCTGTCCAGAGACAGCGCGATCATGCCAAGCAGCCCATTGAGCGGGGTGCGGATTTCATGGCTCATGTTGGCAAGGAACGCCGCGCGCGCCTGGGCCATGCCCAGGGCGTTGATTTTCGAGGCCTCCAGCTCTTCGTTGGATTGGCTTAGCCGGTGGTTGATCGCCTTGAGTTCGGTGGTACGCGCCGAAACAATGTCTTCCAACTGGCCAAGGTACTCGGTCAGGCGGTCCTCGGCGTGGCGCCGCTGCTGGATTTCGGTTTCCATGTTCTCGAACTGTTGGTTGGCGACGTTGACCAGCACGCCGATCTCATCGTGTTCGTGCCCCGGCGGGCAATCCAGGCGAGCCAGGGGCGCGCTGCCGGGGCTGCGGGTGCTCAACTCACGGATGATCCGCACCAGGGGCTGGGTCAGCATCACGTAGAACAGGCCCAGGAGGATGCCGGTCAGGATCAGGCTACGGGCAAAGCCATTGAGTAGGGTGATCTCTGCTCGACGTAGGAATCGGCTGCCGAATGCGTAGGTGTCGACGTCAAGGCGTAACACGCCGAGGGATTCGCCGGGCATATGGGTGAGGTACAGGCGGTCTTCGAACTGGCGGTTGGCGCCGAACAAAAAGTCGCTGATAGGACGGTAGCTGCTCTCCTTGCGGGGCCGATCAACGTCAGCCAGCACCAGGCCATTGTTGTCGACCAACTGTGCCCGCGTGATGGCGGGGGAGTGCAGCAGGCCCAGGGTCAACTCCTGGGCCAGTTCGGCGTCGATGTTGTAGGCAATACGTGAGGCGGGGTTGTGACTGATTTCAAGCAGCGCGTGTATTTCACGGTTGATGGACGCGTCTTCGCTGGCATAATCAATGCCGATTTGGATCAGGCTGAGTAAGGTTCCCAACACGAAACCAACCAGCACAGTCAGTCTGGCTTGTTTATAAGACAAGCGGTGGGCGAACTTGATATCCATTGGGTGCTGAGCCACTTCACGTTTCCCTTCGCCCGGCAAGCATAGCTGAACATCCTCAGCGCCAGCCTTGCCCGGTATGAATCGTTTTTTAAGGTGCAGCCGTCTGGCAACTGCGTCAGGGTTGCCAATACGCCATCTTTTTCAAGAACTTGCCACAGGAATAGTCATGGATTCTCGATTGAATGCCTTTCTTGAGCGGGCCGATGCGGTGCTTGCTCGTCTGGAACCCCTGTTGCCCGCACCTCGCGTGGCGGTTGACTGGAACCACTGCCTGGCGGCCCGCTGGCAGCGCGAGGGGCGCAGCGGCTTTTTGCTGCCCCTGGAAGTCAGCCTGGATATGCGCCTGTCCGACCTGATCGGTGTCGACAAACAGCGCGAGCAATTGGCGCGCAATACCCAGCAGTTTCTCGACGGCCTGCCCGCCAACCATGCGTTGCTCTGGGGGTCGCGTGGCACGGGCAAATCGTCGATGGTCCGCGCCTTGCTGGCCCAGCATGCCAAGGCCGGCTTGCGCCTGATCGAAATCGAGCGTGACCACCTGGCCGATCTGCCGCGTGTGGTCGAGCAACTGCTCAAGCTGCCGCAGCGTTTTATCCTGTTCTGCGATGACCTCTCGTTCGAGGCTGGCGAAGGCGACTACCGTGTGCTCAAGAGCGTGCTCGACGGCTCGCTGGAGCAGGCCCCGGAAAACGTGTTGCTGTACGCGACCTCCAACCGTCGTCACCTGGTGCCGGAAAACCAGAGCGACAACGACAACTGGAAACGTGTGGATGGTGAGTTGCATCCCAGTGAGGCGGTGGAAGACAAGATCGCCTTGTCCGACCGTTTTGGCCTGTGGTTGTCGTTCTACCCGTTCACCCAGGAACACTTCCTGGACGTGGTGGAGCACTGGATCGGCGAGCTGGCGAACAAGGCGGGTTTGCAGTGGCAGCGCGATGAAGCCCTCGACATCCTTGCTGTGCGCTGGGCCACGGGTCGCGGCAATCGCAACGGCCGGTGCGCCTACCAATTCGCCCGGTACTGGGTGGGCCTTAAATTGCTGGAGCGCCAGCCATGATCGATTTACAGAAGGCGGGCAGCGGCCTTGATGGCTACGCCATGCTTTGTGCGCAACTGGAATCGCTGCTGGCCGATGAGCGTGACTTTATCGCCAACGCGGCGCAGTTTTCGGCGTTCCTGTTCAACCAACTCGATGACTTGAACTGGGCGGGCTTTTATCTCAACCGTGATGAGGAACTAGTCCTCGGGCCTTTCCAGGGGCAGATCGCGTGTGTACGGATTCCGTTTGGTCGAGGGGTGTGTGGTGCGGCGGCGGCTTCGCGGCAAACCCAGCGGGTGGAGGATGTACATGCGTTTGCTGGGCATATTGCCTGTGACAGTGCTTCCAACAGCGAGTTGGTGGTGCCCTTGGTCAAGGATGGGAGGTTGATTGGGGTGCTGGACCTGGACAGTCCGAAGCTGGCGCGTTTCAGGCCTGAGGATCAGGCGGGCATTGAGCGGCTGGCGGCAATTTTTCTGCGGTTGACTGCCTGCTGAATGAGCTGCATTGCCTGTGGGAGCTGGCTTGCCTGCGATGGCGTGGGGGTCTCAGGTGCCCCACGTCTTCGTTAGCGACCATCGCCGGCAAACCGGCTCCTACAGGGTGAGGGAATCCAGTTGTTCTTGCAGCACTTGCTCAAGATCGAACATGGCGTTTTCGATGGCCTTGACCCAGATGGCCAGTTGGGCCCGATCCGCGTCCTCGCCAGCCTGCTCCAGCATCTCGCATTGCTCGGCCAGCGTGCGGGCCTGGACGATCCTGGCGGCGCCCTTGATCTTATGGGCCTGGTCGATCAGGTCCTGGTGAGCGCCTTGTGCGAGCAATGCCATCAGTTCCTCGCGATCACGACGGCTGCTGCTCAACAGTTCTTCCAGCAGGCGCCGGCTTAACAACGGATCTCCGCCAGTCAGGGCGTTCAGGCTATCGAGATCGAAGATCCGCGCTGGCGCCAGCGGGGTGATCTCGGCCAGGTGGCGCTCCAGTGTCGTAAGGCTGATGGGCTTGAACAGGCAGTCACTCATCCCCGCATCCCGGCAGCGCTGTTTTTCCTCCGGCTGGGCATTGGCGGTGAAGCCCAGGATGATGCAGGGCGTCATGTTTTCCCGTTGTTCATGTTCACGGATCGCACGGGCCAGTTCATAGCCGTTCATGACCGGCATGTTGCAGTCGGCGATGATCAGGTCGAAGTGTTCCTGGCGCCAGGCCTGGAACCCCGCCGCGCCGTGCTGGACCGCGGTGAACCGGTGCCCGAGGAAGCCCAGTTGCTGGCACATGAGCAGGCGGTTGGCCGGATGGTCGTCCACCACCAGCACATTCAGGATTGCCGCCGCATCCTGGGGCGCAGGCTTGAGCTCGATCAGCGGGTAGGCAGGTGCCAGGCTGGTCATCTGCAGCGAGACAAATACCTGGGTGCCGACACTGGGCACGCTGCTCAAGGCCAGTTGCCCGCCCATCATCTCGCACAGGCTGCGACAGATCACCAGTCCAAGACCCGCGCCGCTCCTGGCCAGGTGCCCGGAATTGTCGGCCTGGGAAAAAGGTTCGAACAGGCGTTGCTGGTCGTCGCGGCTGATACCGATGCCGGTGTCCTCGACCACCAGTTTCATCTGGATTTGCTGCGGCTGCCCGGTGGCCTGGATATCCACCTTGATCTTCACCTCGCCCTGTTCGGTGAACTTGATGGCGTTGCTCACCAGGTTGGAGAGGATCTGCTTGAAGCGCAGCGGATCGATCTGCACGTCACGCTCGTCGACGCCGGGATTGAACGCCAACAGCAGGTTGAGATTCTTCTGGCGTGCCAGGCCATCGAACACCCGCACTACCGACTCGATCAGTTCGCGCAGGTTGACGCGCTCCGGCGCCAGGCTCAGGCGGCCCGACTCGATGCGCGCGATGTCGAGAATATCGCCAATCAACTCCAGCAAGTCCTTGGCCGAGTTGTAGGCCACCTCGATGGCCGGGCGGTCCAGGTGCCCGTGGTCGGCACGCTTGAGGGTCAACTCCAGCATGCCGATCACCGCGTTCATGGGGGTGCGGATCTCATGGCTCATGGTTGCCAGGAACGTGCTTTTCGCGCGATTGGCCTCATCGGCGCGGTCCTTGGCTGCGCGCAGGTCATCGAACAATTGGCGACGTTCGCTGATGTCGATCCAGCCGCCGATGATGCCCTGGACCTCACCAACGGAGTTACGGTAAGGCAGGATCCAGTGGTAGATCGTCAGGTGTTGCCCGCGAATATGCAGCGGGCGGTCAACGATCAGCGGCTTGCCTTCGGCCACCACCCGCAGATAGTCGGCATGATACTGGTTGGCTTGCGCCTCGCTGGCCAGGCTGCTCTGCATGACACTCTTGCCGATGACCTCCTCGCGCTTGACGCCGAAGACCTGCAGGTAACTGTCATTGCAGGTCTGCAGCAAACCGTTGCGATCGCGCACGTAGATCGGGTGCGGGGTTTCATTGACCAGGGCACGCATGAACTCGTATTGATCGCTCAGGGCCCGCTCTGCCATCTGCCGGTGCTTGATTTGCCGGCGCATATAGCCGTTCCAAGCCAGGGATGTAAACAGCAGCAGCCCGGCGGCGCTGATGATCTGGATAATCAAGCGGTGGTAGTTGCGCCAGTAGCTGTCGGACGCGGCTGTGTAGCCACGCCAGCGGTTGTTGATCACCCCAAGTTCATCCGGCGCGATGCTCAGCAGTGCTTTGTCGAGGATCGAGGCCAGTTCGGTGGCGCTGCGTGAGGTGGCCAGGGAGAACGAGGCCAGTTGTGTACCGATACTCGAACTGATCTGCAATTGGCCCTGGAAGAAATGAGATGAGAGGAAGTAGTTGGCAATAACCAATGAGTTGACGGCCCCATCCACATGCCCCTGGGCCAGCATTTCCGAGGCCTTGAAGGTATCGCTGGCCTCCACCAGGGTGATCTGCGAATACTCCCGGCGCAGATAGTCCACCAAGGGGTTGCCTTCGGTGATCGCGAGTTTTTTTCCCGCTAGTTGCTCAAGAGTCGAGGGCGCTCCAGGCTCCTTGCGTGTCAGTAGAACGTAGGAGTTCTGCAGGTAGGGACGGCTGAAGTCGAGCTTGGCTTCGCGTTCGCGGCTGGGACTGATGGCGGCAATAATATCGGCGTTGCCGTTTTCGACCTGCTCGATCATTTGGTTGACGTTACGGGTGTTCTGGAACTCCAGGTGCAAGCCCGTGCGTAGCCGTATCAACTCCAGCAGGTCAGCGGTCATGCCACGCAACTGGCCGTCGGAATCGATGAACGTCAGTGGCGCGAGGGTTCCGTTGATGACCACTTTTACCACCGGGTGGTCCTTAAGCCAGCGCTCTTCACGTTGGCTCAACTGCAGCTTGTGGTCGGTCAACAGGATATCGCTACCCGCACTCCAGCGTTTGGCGATGTTTTCCCGCTCGTAGGTCCCTACGCCTGCCAGGACCGCATCGACGATGCCCAGCAGGGTTTGCTGGTTGCGGTGTACGGCAAAGCTGAAGCCGTAGGCTTCGTGCTTGCCGAAAGTGGCCATGCGGATGTTCTTCAGGTAGCCCTTGTTGATCATGTAATGGGTGGAAATAGTATCGCCGAGGAACACGTCGGCCTGGTCGAAGGCCACGGCGTTCAGCGCATTCAAATAAGACGGATAGACCTGGATGATCGCATTCGGGTACAGCGCTTCGACGTCCTTTAGCGGCAGGTAGTGGTAGACAAGGCTCAAGCGCATGCCCGCCAGCCCGTCATTGAGCGGGCGGGTTTCTGCGTCACGGGTGACCAGTACCGGCTGGTCGACCGCGTAGGGCGTTGACAGGACAATGTCGGCGTTGCTCGCTTCAAATCCGTTGGCGCTGCCCAGCAAGTCGATTTTCCCGTCTTCCAGCGCCTGGATGGCCGCCTCCCGCGAGGGGTAGCGCAACACCGTGACGGGCAATGCCAGGGCTTTGGCCAGGATCCCCGCGTAGTCGGCAGTAATACCTTCGTAATCGTGGCCGCTGGCGGTTATGTCGAAGGGTGGGTAGTCGGGTGTCGAGGTTCCCAGCACCAACTCACGTTTGTTTTGTAGCCATTGGCGCTGCGTGGGGTTCAGTTGGGTGTCCAACTGAACGGTACCGGCACGACTCAGCAATGAGTAGCGTTCTGGAGCGGTTTGAGTGGCTGACACGGCTGTACTCAAGCACAGCCCGGCACTCAAAATGATTAGATAGTCCTTTAAACGCCTTGGCATCCTGTTTCTCACACTAACGCGTTGCGTTTTGCCATCTCGATAAGTTCTACCAAGGACTTGGCCTTGAGTTTTTGCATTAGTCGTTTTTTATAAGTGCTGACCGTTTTATTGCTGAGGAACATACCTTTGGCAATCTCCTTGTTTGTACGGCCTTGTGCAAAAAGTTGTAAGACCATAAGTTCTCGGTCATTGACTGACTTGAAAAGATTCAGTTCTTCATTTTCGCCGAGTTCGGCGCCGGTGGTGTTCAATGCTTGACTTGGGAAATAGTTGTAACCTGAAAGTACAGCCCTGATGGCACTTAGTAGTTCACTCAGATCACCTTCTTTGCAGACATAACCATCGGCTCCTGAACGCATGCAGCGTGTGGCAAAAAGTGTCGGGGACTGGGCGGTCAGAATCAACGTTTTCATTGGAGTACTCATTGCATTGAACCTGCAGAGAACCTCCAGTCCGTCGAGCTTGGGGATGCTGATATCAAGTATGATGAGGTCTGGCAGACATTCGCGGACCATTTGTATTGCATCACAACCGTTATCTGTTTCGCCGACAACTTTGTAACCTTCATGTTCCAGCAACATTCGGATTGCAAGTCGAATAACCGGGTGGTCGTCAATAATAAAGACTGTATTCATGAGCCAATTCCATACTAGTGCAAATAAGCGCGCACATTAGCTCAGAAGGTAGGGTAGGAGCATGAAGGGAAGGCTGAGCAGATATAAAACAGGAAAATTCCTACCATAAAAAAGGTATTGGACTACAACGCGCTAAGGCTTTGTTGGCCGTGTTGTAAGAGTTTCCTAGGTGAAAGGTTTGAAAGCTGTGCAGTGTTATTTGTAAGAGGGATGGGGGCGATATTTCATTTGTGAATGCGTTTAATGTCCTACGTTAAATTTTGAAAAGTTACTTTGGCAGCTCTCGGTATGTTGATGCAGTAGGGTACTTCAGCTTTGCCGGGTGATTTGGGGGTAAATGCCAGATGGGGACTCGTTAGTCGTGGGCTAGCGCTGATTGGTTGATCAATTCGATCCAGGCTTCTTTGTTCAAGGGCTTAGCCAAATATCCAAGCAGACGCAAGTCACGTTGTATTGCCAGGGTTTTCAAATATTCCAGTTCGAGGGCGGGCAGGCCACTTAGCAATACAGCACTTTTGACAAAGCCTGCATGGCTGGCTATCTCCACCAGCTCCAACCCGGTGAGGTCGGGCAGGCATTGATCACATAACATCACGTCGAAGGGGACCTCGGTTGTACGCATCAACTTGATTGCCTGCTCGGCATTTGCGGCGGGTGTCAGTTGGTCGTAGCCGAAACTCTTGAGCAGGCACTGAATGGCCAGGAGTTGAAACGGGTGATCTTCCACCAGCAGGATGCGCAATTGTCGTTCGGGCATAGGAAGTTCCGTGGAAGTAGCTGTAGGCGCAAAGATGCCAGCCAGTGCCTGTGTCTGTTTGCCCTGTGAGCAAGACGTCGGGCTATCTTGGGTTTGCGTGAATGTAGGAGCTGAGCGCTGGGGTGGATAAGAGAGGGGTGATTATTCATCGGGTGTTGGGGCAAATTCGATCAGGCTGCTCTGGTGCTTGCGTAGGTCGATTCTTCGAGGCAAGCGCCCAGGCAGGAAAACCTGCCTGGGCCATGGGTCATTGAGGGTAGGAACGCCCGGTCATTTCCCGGGCCATCTCACTGGCGTAGCTATCGGTCATGCCGGCGATGAAGTCGATCATGCGCAGGAATGAGCGATGCAGCGGCCAGTCAGGATGGGGTGCGCTGTTGCCCAGCAAATCCAGGACGCGTCGATTCTTGAAGGATGGAGTACGGCCGCCATGCTGTTCCAGGGCAGCGCCGCAGAAGGTGTTCAGCAGGATCTCCAGGGTGGTGTAGGCGCCGATCTCATGCAGGGTCTTGCGCTTGTCCTGGAAGATTTTCTTGCGTGCCATGTCCTTGGCATTCAGTACACAACGTTTGGCCGGGCCATGCATATGTTCCACCAGGTCGCCTTGCAAGGTCCCGGCCAGCAGCGCCTGCTGTTGCTCGACGAACGCCCGCGCGGCGGCGTTGGTCAGGTGCTCGATGGCCTTGCCCCGCAGGATCGCGAGTTTGCGTCGCCTGGAGTCCTGGGGCCCCAGTTGCCGGTAGGTTTCCGGCAGGTCATCGCCCACCAGGTTCAGCAGCAGCGACTCGACCTCGGCGTACTCCAGCAAGTCCATCTCCAGGCCGTCTTCCAGGTCGATCAAGGCGTAGCAGATGTCGTCGGCGGCCTCCATCAGGTACACCAGTGGGTGGCGTGCCCAGCGTTGTTCCTCGAGTTGCGGCAGGCCGAGTTTCTGGGCGATCTGTTCAAGGATCGGCAATTCGCTCTGGTAGCAGCCGAACTTGTGTTTCTTGTAGCCCAGGGAGTCGGCGTGGCGGGCGGTCCATGGGTATTTGAGGTAGGTGCCCAGGGTGGCGTAGGTCAGGCGCGTACCGCCGTCGAACTGGTGATATTCCAATTGCGTCAGCACGCGGAACCCTTGCGCGTTGCCTTCGAAATTGAGGAAGTCATTGCGCTCGGCGCTGCTCATGTCGTCCAGCCAGCCACGGCCGGCTGCCTGCTGGAACCAGTGGCGGATCGCATCTTCGCCGGAATGGCCGAACGGCGGGTTGCCGATGTCATGGGCCAGGCAGGCCGATTGCACCACCATGCCCAGGTCGCTGGGGTCGCACCAGTCAGGCAGGGCGCTGCGAATGGTTTCGCCCACGCGCATGCCCAGGGAGCGCCCCACGCAACTGACTTCCAGCGAATGGGTCAGCCGGGTGTGGATATGATCGTTGCTGGTCACCGGATGGACCTGGGTCTTGCGGCCCAGGCGCCTAAAGGCCCCGGAGAAGATGATCCGGTCATGGTCTTTGTGAAACGGGCTGCGGCCCAGCTCTTCTGGGCTGTGCAGCGGTTTTCCAAGGCGTTCGCGGGTAAGCAGGGTAGGCCAATCCAAGGCGAGGGCTCTCCGTGGGATGAATGTCGACCCCCAGCTTCCCGGTTCGGCGGGCCTGGAGCAAGCGAAAAACTACAGGCCGGCGGCGTCAATATCGATTAACAGCAGGCGCTGACCGTTATCGAAGAATTGTCCTGCTGTCAGGCAGTATTGATTGGTCGTGGCATCGCGGTAGGTACTGGACAGAATCAAACGGCGTTCCTCCCAGCCTTCGGCCAGCAGGTGATAGAAGTAAGGGCGCCATGACCAGTTGTGGCCCAGGTAGTGGCTGTCGGCTTGCCAGGCATCCTGGCGCCACTCGAAGTTGGGGGTCAGTTGGGTGCCGTGGCGATCGCACTGATAAAACCGCAGCAGCCGGGGAAAGCCCGGCAGCCAGGGCAATTGACTGAGAGGCTCCTGGGCCAGCGCCCAGCCTTGCAGGATCTGCATCAGTTCGATCAGTTGCTGGCGCAGCAGCATGATTCGCCCGCGCTCGGCCAGTTTGTGCTGCACGTAAGCCTGGCGCAGCACGGCGAAACGCGGGACGAATGCGTCGGCGGCGAACCACTCCAGTTGCGCCTGGGCAAACAGGTAGCCCTGGACATACCGTGCGCCACATTCAAGGGCAAAGCGCAGTTGCGCTTCGGTTTCCACGCCTTCGGCAATGATCCAGCATCCGGTTTTTTCCGCCATTTGCGCCAGGGCGCGCACCACCTCACCGCTGGGTCCGCCGAGGGCCGCTGCCTGGAACAGGCGCATATCCAGCTTGAGGATATCCGGGCGCAGGGCAAGGACCCGATCCAGTTGGGAATACCCGGCACCAAAGTCATCAATGGCAATCCGCGCTCCCGCCTCGCGGTAGCGGGCGACGACCTCGGCCAGGCGCTGGCTGTCGCCTCCCAGTTCAGTGATCTCAAACACGATGCGCTTTGGATCGACGTCATGGGCGTGTAGCTGTTTCAGGCTGGGCAGGGCTTGACCCGGTCGCAGCAGGGTGATCCAGCGTGGCGAGATATTGAGGCTCAGGAACCAGTCTTCAGGCGCTTCATGCAGGCGGCTCAGGGCGTTGTCGCGGATCTTGCGATCCAGGCGCCGCAGCGCCGAAGTGGGCGTGCGGGCATCGGCGAACAGTGGGCCGACCGAGTGCAGTTGGCCATCTGCCTGGCGCAGGCGGCCCAGTGCTTCCACCCCGGCAATGCGCCCGGTGGCGGTGTCGATAAATGGTTGGAAACAGGCGAGCGGTTGCCCGTCAATCACAGAGCCTCCTTAGGGTGCTTCGGCATGAAAAAAGCCCGGTACCTGTAGGGAGGGAACCGGGCCTGATCCGTTTGCAAGAATGCAGCCAATTGTCTCAGGACTTGCGGGAGGCACCCTGCATCGCGAGCTTGATCAAGGGAATCAGCCCCGCACCGAGCCTTACCAGGCGGGTCATGGTGCCGATGCTGCCACCCTTGGCGCCTTTGCCGGTGAAGAATCCCAGCAGGGTCACAGCGGCGACGCCCCACAGCGGCGCATGTTTGATCCCGAACCCGTCCTGCCAGCTTTGGCCCAGGTTGCGCACCTTTTGCAAGGGCAGCAGCAATTGCTGGGACTCGTGGCGAATTTCCTGGCGGTGCATTTCCATGCGCAGGCGGATCAAGGCCTTGCGCATTTCCCGCCGGGAATTGGTTTGCGGCAGTTCAGTCAGGCTCATGGCAGCAGGCGCTCCCGGTCGTTGGCCAACTCTTCGAGGGTGGCGTGGAAAGGCGTGGATTCATCGAACACCGCGGCCTTCAAGCGCAACCCGCAGAACGCTGCGGCGAGTACGTAAAACACGCATAGGCTGATGATCCCGGTCAGGCGATAGGTATCCCAGACCAGGATCATGACCAGCGCCGACAACCCCACCAGCAGCAACAGGGCGAACACCAGTGCCAGTCCGGCAAACAGCAGCAGGCTGACGGTGCGTGCCTTCTGTTCCTGCAACTCGATGCCGAACAGCTCGACATGGCTGTGCAGCAAGCCCAGGACAGCCGCGCCGAGGCGCCGCGATGAGGAACTTGGGCCCGTGGACGAGCCGGTTTCGCCGATAGACATGATTAGCGCCTTGTAGCCAGCAGGCCGATCAGAAAGCCCACGCCGGCAGCGATGCCAACGGATTGCCAAGGGTTGGCCTGTACATAATCTTCGGTGGCGGTGACCGCCGCCTTGCCGCGTTCGCGCAGGGAATCTTCGGTCAATTTCAGGGTTTCCCGGGCCTGCAGCAGGCTGTCGTGGATCTTCGAGCGCAGTTCATCAGCCTGGTCACCGGCCAGAATCGCGGTGTCATCCAGCAGCTTTTCGGTGTCGCTGACCAGGGTCTGGAAATCTTCCATCAGTATTTCTTGAGCAGTCTTCGCCGTTTTTCTGGCCATGGTTATCTCCGTGAGTGGCTGTCTGGTGCTTGAGCGGGGTTTTGCTTGAGAGTCGCCGGCATTGCTGAAGGTTCACTGCAATTGTCTGGTACAGCTTTTGCTTTGCCATGGTGCGCCAGCCCAAAGGTTTGCGCGCAATGTGGGCGGTTTCGGCCAAAGCCTTGAAAAACCTTACCCTAAATCACTAAAACCCGTGGAAAAACCCGCAAGTCATTGCTGTCTTCAACAGTCGTCGCGCCAAAGCGGTTCATATCCTCTGTAGAAGGGTAGAGCACGCAGTGCCAATTTAGTGCGCGATCGTTGGGCGATGAACTGCTTTGGTGCTTTTTCCTCAACTGCAGGCCTGCCAATCCCCATGGAAAATGTGCAAAGCGCGGTGGACACCTTGGTCCACAGCTCCAATACGCTGTTTATTCTGATCGGCGCGGTGATGGTCCTGGCGATGCATGCCGGCTTCGCGTTCCTGGAAGTCGGGACGGTACGGCAGAAGAACCAGGTCAACGCGTTGTCGAAAATCCTCAGTGACTTTGCGGTCTCGACCCTGGCCTATTTCTTTATAGGCTATTGGATCTCTTATGGGGTCAGCTTTATGCAGCCGGCCGCGGTGCTCAGTGCCGACCATGGCTACGGCCTGGTGAAGTTCTTCTTCCTGCTGACCTTCGCAGCGGCCATCCCGGCGATCATCTCCGGGGGGATTGCCGAGCGGGCGCGCTTTGTTCCACAGCTGTGCGCCACGGCGTTGATCGTGGCGTTCATCTACCCGTTTTTCGAGGGCATGGTGTGGAATGGCAACTTCGGCCTGCAAGCCTGGTTGCTGGCGACCTTTGGTGCGACGTTCCACGACTTTGCCGGTTCCGTGGTGGTGCACGCCATGGGTGGTTGGCTGGCGCTGGCAGCGGTGTTGCTGCTGGGCCCACGCCAGGGCCGCTATCGCGATGGGCGCCTGGTGGCGTTCGCGCCTTCGAGCATCCCGTTCCTGGCGCTGGGTTCGTGGATATTGATCGTCGGCTGGTTCGGTTTCAACGTCATGAGCGCGCAGACCTTGTCCGGGGTGAGCGGGTTGGTGGCGGTCAATTCGCTGATGGCCATGGTGGGCGGCACCGTGGCGGCACTGGTGATCGGGCGTAATGACCCGGGCTTCCTGCACAACGGCCCGTTGGCCGGGCTGGTGGCGATCTGCGCGGGCTCCGACCTGATGCATCCGGTGGGCGCGCTGGTTACCGGTGTGGTGGCTGGCGGCTTGTTCGTCTGGTGCTTTATCGCGGCCCAGGACCGGTGGAAGATCGATGATGTGCTGGGTGTCTGGCCGCTGCATGGCCTGTGTGGCGTGTGGGGCGGGATTGCCTGCGGGATTTTCGGCCAGAGCGCCTTGGGTGGGTTGGGCGGCGTAAGCCTGATCAGCCAGTTGATCGGCACCGCCCTGGGAGTGGTGGTGGCCCTGGCTGGCGGGTTGCTGGTGTACGGCGTGCTCAAGCGCATCTGCGGCCTGCGCTTGAGCCAGGAAGAGGAGTACTACGGCGCGGACTTGTCGATCCATAAGATTGGCGCCGTCAGTCAGGATTGATCGGGGCTGCACGGTTGTCGTCGGTGTGCTGGTAGAAACCGTGGAGCAAGCGGTAGCGGTTGCGCCGCACTTCGTCGACCCGGTCGCGCACCTGCTGGTCGGGCAGGCCGAGCATGATCATCGCGTGCGAGGCGAGCATCAGGCTTGACTCCAGTAGCTCGGGCACCACTTCACTGGCCCCGGCGGCTTTCAGTTCAGTCAGCTGGCTGTCGTCGCGGGTGCGCACCAGGATCGGCACTTTATGGTTGATCCGCCGTGCTTCCTTGAGCACCGCCAGGGCCACGTCGCTATTGTCCACGGCAATCACCACCAGGCGCGCGCGCTCCAGGCCGACGGCGCTGAGCAGGGCACCGCGCCGGCAATCACCATAATGCACGCTGCTGTCCTCGGTGGCGGCTTCCTGCACGCGCTCGGGGTCATCGTCCAGGGCAATGAACGCTTGTTGTTCACGGCGCAGGAAACGCCCGATGGATTGACCGACCCGGCCATAGCCGCAGATCACCACATGCCCGCGTAGCTCGGCATTGAGCGCGGTGATGGCCTCCAGTTGCACTTGCTGGTTGGGTTTGCGATGCAGGCGCAGCGCGATCGCGGGCGCGGCCCGCAGCAGCAGGGGCGTGAGCAGCATGGAGCAGAACGTCGCTGCCAGTAGCAGGCTGCTGATTTCGCCGGGCAGCATATTGCTCAATTGCATCTGCGCCATCAGCGCAAAGCAGAACTCGCCGCCCTGGGCCAGCGCCAGGCCACTGCGCCAGGCGGTTTCGCTGTCGCTGCCGCGCAGCTTGACCAGCGCGGCGACGATGCAGCCCTTGATCAACATCAGCGCCAGGGTCAGCCCGAGGATCTGCAGGCTGTGGCTGATGAACAGCTGCAAGTCGATCAGCATGCCGATACTGACAAAGAACAGCCCCAGGAGAATGTCGCGAAACGGTCGGATATCCGCTTCGATCTGGTGCCGGTAATGGCTTTCCCCCAGCAGCATGCCCGCCAGGAACGCGCCGAGGGCCGGCGACAGGCCCAGCAGGTGCGTGAGCCAGGCCGTGAGTAGCACGATCACCAGGGCCAGCAGTACGAACAGCTCCGCCGAATGCGAGGCGGCCACTTCGTGGAACAGGCGCGGCAGCAGCCAACGGCTTGCAAGCAGCAGGCCGAGGAACAGCACCACGGTCTTGCCCAGGGTCAGCGGCAGAGCCCAATACCAGGCCTGCTCGCTGCTGCCGGCGAACACCGGCACCAGGGTCAGCAACAGCACCGCGACCACGTCCTGGAACAACAGCACGCCTATTGCGTTTTGCCCATGGCTACTGAAAATCTCCCCCAGGCTGGTCAGCTCCTTGCTCACAATCGCGGTGGATGACAGCGCGAGCCCTGCCCCCAGCAGCAATGCGGCCACCGGCGACATGCCCATCAACAGCAGCAAGGCGCCCAGCACCACGGCGCAGCACAACACTTGCAGGCTGCCGAGGCCAAACACCACCCGGCGCAGGCTGAGCATCTTGGACAGGGAAAACTCCAGGCCCAGGGAAAACAGCAGGAACACCACGCCCAGTTCGGCGAGGTCTGGCAGGTCTTCGCTGTCATTGACCCAGTCCAGGGCGGTTGGCCCGACGGCCAGGCCCACGCACAGGTAGCCGAGCACCGGCGGCAGTTGCAGCCGGCGGAACAGTGCAATGACGACCAGGGATGAGGCAAGAATGATCAGCAGGTTGGCAAACACAGACATCTCCGTCGGGGTGTTGCAGGAAAAAAGCCGCGAGAATCGCTGAATCAGTTATAGGCCATGGTGATCTGGATCAGGTCTTTGGCATGACTCGACGAGGTTTTTCCCGCGGCCTAGAATGAGGACCTGTTTCTTATCGGGTCTGTACATCATGCCTCCTGAATGCCAGTTGTTCGGCACCCTGGGCTGCCATCTGTGTGAGCTTGCCGAAGATGAAATCATGCCGTTGGTCGAACATGGGCTGTTGGTCGAGTTGGTGGATATCGCTGATTCCGAAGCACTGTTCGAAGCCTACGGCCTAAGTATTCCGGTGCTGCGCCGGGTGGATACCGGGGCGGAACTGGGTTGGCCGTTCGACACTAAACAGGTGGTCGCCTTTCTAATCTAGCGCCATCCCCATGGCAGGTTGCTGATTATTCGGTTACTGTATGTTTGTACAGCGATTGAGTGAGAGGGAACGCCCGTGGTGAATGTCGAACAACTGAAAAGCAGCGTCAACCGCATGTCTGTCGACGTCGTGCGCGATGCGGTGAATGAACTGCGGCTCGATGGCCTGGTCACGGAAGGCAAGACGCCGTTCAACAAAGTGCATTTCAATACCTGCTTTGCCGAAATCGAAGCATTGTTTCAGCGCGCCGGTTATCACAAGCAACTGGACGTGGTGGGATACCAGGGATTGCTGTATGCCTTGTACGACCCTGGCCGCTGGGAGGCGGTGGACGTGCTGCGCTGGCTCAAGGAATTCACCGAGGCTGCCAGTGCTTCGCCGGTGTTGCGGGCCGAATTGGTCAGGGCTTGAGCTTCTGGGGGATAATGCCCCCTTTGTTTCCAGGCCTTGAGCGTACGCATGTCCGATACCGGTTTTTCCGCTGCCCAGAACCAAGCCAGTACCTTGTACCTGCCGCCTGGCCCCTGGGTGACGGTACTCGATTGCCTGTGCGAGCATTTTCGCGCCATCGGCCGCGAGCAATGGCTGGACCGCATCGCCCGTGGTCGGGTGCTGGATGGCAACGGCCAGCCCATCGCCGTGGATCTGGCCTACAAGGAAGGCTTGCGCATCCACTACTTTCGCGAAGTGCCGGATGAAAAACCGATCCCGGTGCAGGAAACCATCCTGTACGCCGATGAGCATCTGGTGGTGGCCGACAAACCACACTTCCTGCCAGTGACGCCCGCCGGCGAATATGTCGAGCAGACTTTACTGCGCCGCCTGATCCGTAGCCTGGATAACCCGTCGTTGGTGCCGCTGCATCGCATTGATCGCCATACCGCAGGGCTGGTGTTGTTCTCGGCCAACCCGCAAAGCCGCTCGGCGTATCAGCAACTGTTCCCCACCCGCCAGATCGATAAAATCTACGAAGCCATTGCCCCGGCCTTGCCTGCGCTGACATTCCCGCTGGTGCACAAGAGTCGCCTGGTGGAGGGCGAACCGTTCTTCCGCATGCAGGAAGGGCCCGGTGCAAGCAACACGGAAACGGCGGTGCAGGTGCGCGAAAAAAACGGCGACCTGTGGCGCTATGGCCTGTTTCCGGTGACCGGCAAGAAGCATCAACTGCGCGTACATATGACGGCGCTGGGCGCGAGCATCTGCAACGACCCGTTTTATCCCGAGGTCATCAAGGATGCCGTGGATGACTACGCCAACCCGCTCAAGTTGCTGGCCCAGGGTGTACGGTTTATCGACCCGGTAACCGGCGAGCAGCGCAGTTTCAGCAGCAGAATCGTGCTGGACTGGTGATATTTCCCACGCGCCAGATAAAACAAAGCCCGCTCAAAAGCGGGCTTTGTTGTATCTGGCGTTAAGACTTACAGGTCTTTAACGGTGCGAACCTGATCCTTGTTGATGCGGGTACGCTTACCATCCAGTTGTTCGAATTCGTAGAAGCCCGAATCCTGATCGAATTTAGGGGTGTCGACAGCCTGGATTTCGCGACCGTCATTCAGGGTGATCACTGTTGGCGAGGCGCAACCGGCGAGGGTGGCAAGGCCCAGTGCAAGCATGAGAGCGGCGATGGTCCGTTGAGTCATGAGTCTTCTCCGAGAGTAATGCTGTGTTGAGTTCTGACCTTGTGACGTGTGCAACGTCGGCAAAGTTCCTTGTTCTAGCACTCATTCTGACACGCCGGGGCGTGGGTGCAACAACTCTGGTGTATTGAGGTTGGCCAGGCGCGGATCGTTTTCGGCGCATTCGAGCGCCTTTGCCCCCAGTTTCAGCAGGATCTGGCGCGGGCTGCGCTCTGCAGCCTGCCAGGCGCGCTCCACATCACCGCGCAGGCGCGTCGGTATGACGCAGAGCAAAGGCTCCCAGAACTCGCCATGGCGGATCATCACCGGCACCTGTGGGTGTTGCCGTGCGGTGTCGAGCAGGTCTGCCAGCAACTGCCCATCGATGTGCGGCACATCACAGGGCAAGATCAATAGATGTTCATGGCGCGCGGCGGCCAGCCCGGCGCGGATACCGGCCAAGGGGCCCGGGAAGTCCGGACTGTCGTCGCTTACCAACTGGTCGGCATAGGCGGCGTACTGCACCTGGTTGCGGTTGCAGGAGATGATCAAGTCATCGGTCAACGGCCGCACCAACTGGTGCAGGTGAGCAATCAGCGGTTGCCCGTGCCAGTCGAGCAGGCCCTTGTCCAGGCCGCCCATACGCTGGCCGCGACCGCCGGCCAGCAACAGGATCGAGCAGGGCAGGGGCGAAGAATTGAATGGCATGACGGCTCCGCGCAGGCAGTGAAATAGGGGCCTGTGATATAACATCGGGCTGTTTCTTAGACAACCGGACCGAGCCATGAAAGCCAAGGCTGATGCGCCTTTCGTACCTCTTAACATCGCTGTACTGACCGTCAGCGATACCCGCACCCTGGAAACCGATACCTCCGGGCAAGTCTTCGTTGACCGCCTGCTCGCGGCCGGCCACCGCCTGGCCGAGCGGGTACTGCTCAAAGATGACCTCTACAAAATCCGTGCGCAAGTGGCGCACTGGATCGCCGAGGACGTGGTGCAAGTGGTGTTGATCACCGGCGGTACCGGCTTTACCGGCCGCGACAGCACCCCGGAAGCTGTCAGTTGCCTGCTGGACAAGCAGGTGGATGGGTTTGGCGAGCTGTTCCGGCAGATCTCGGTGGCCGATATCGGCACCTCCACCGTGCAGTCCCGCGCCCTGGCCGGCCTGGCCAATGGCACCCTGGTGTGCTGCCTGCCGGGCTCCACCAACGCGGTGCGTACCGGTTGGGACGGGATTCTCGCCGAACAACTGGATGCCCGCCATCGCCCGTGCAATTTTGTGCCGCACCTCAAGCTGGCCGAACCGTGTGAATCCCGTGGATAAGCCGGGCAAGACCGGCGCGTTGATGCCGGTAGAAGAAGCACTTGAGCGCTTGTTGAACATGGCCGAGGCCGCGCCAATCCGTGAGCAGCAATACCTGCCATTGGCTGAGTGCGACGGGCGCGTATTGGCCGAGGCGCTGGTCTCCACCCTTGACCTGCCGCCCTGGCCCAACAGTGCGATGGACGGCTACGCCTTGCGCACTGCCGATTGGACGGGTGAGCCGCTGCCGGTGAGCCAGCGTATTTTCGCCGGGCAAGCCCCGGAGCCCCTGGCGGCGGGGACCTGCGCGCGGATCTTCACCGGCGCCCCGGTCCCGCAAGGCGCCGACTGCGTAGAAATGCAGGAAAACGCCGAGGTGCAAGCCGACCAGCGCGTGCGCTTCACCCAGGCGCTGCACGTAGGGCAAAACATCCGGCCCAAGGGCCAGGAGACTACGGTCGGCGAAGAAGTCCTGACGGCGGGTACGCGGCTCGGCCCGATTGAACTGGGCCTGGCGGCCTCCCTGGGGCGCGACCGCCTGGCGGTGGTGCGGCGCGTGCGTGTGGCGGTGCTGTCGACGGGCGATGAATTGATCGAGCCCGGCCTGCCGTTGGGGCCGGGGCAGATCTACAACAGTAACCGGCGGGTGTTGTGCAGCTGGTTGCAACGCCTGGGTTGCGAGGTGATCGACGCGGGTATCCTGCCCGATGACCTGGAACTGACCCGTACCCGCCTCGGCGCACTGGGTTCGGTGGACCTGATTTTGTCCACCGGCGGGGTCTCGGTGGGAGAGGCGGATTTCCTCGGTATCGCACTGCGCGAGGAGGGCGAACTGGCCTTGTGGAAGCTGGCGATCAAGCCTGGCAAACCGCTGACTTTCGGCCACTTTCGCGGCGTGCCGGTGATCGGTCTGCCGGGGAACCCGGCGTCCACCCTGGTCACGTTCGCCCTGTTGGCACGGCCATACCTGTTGCGCCGCCAGGGGGTCGAGGTGGTGCAGCCCCTGCGTTTCGAGGTGCCGGTAGGGTTCGTCTGGGCCAAGCCGGGCAACCGTCGCGAATACCTGCGCGGGCGCCTGGAGCAAGGGCGGGCGGTGATCTACCAGAACCAGAGTTCTGGTGTATTGCGCAGCGCCGCCTGGGCCGAGGGTTTGGTGGAAGTACGGGAGGGCAGCACCTTGGCCATCGGTGACCGGGTGAATTTCATTCCCCTGAGTGAAGTGTTGGGCTGAAGAATTAATTTACAGCCCAATGGCTTTTTTCTGACTGCTGAAGGTCAACATCCCTCAGGTCCCCTCCAAAGATAGGAGCTTCACCCCATGAGCAAACCCAAGGCACTGTTGATTCTGCACGGCAAGCAAGCCCTCAACGAAGACGTGCGGGCGGCAGTGCAAGGCAAGCGCGAGCAGGGGTGGGAGCTGGCGGTGCGTGTCACCTGGGAGGGCGGCGATGCCCAGCGCCTGGTAGGTGAAGCCCTGGATGCCGGCTACACACGCCTGATCGCGGGCGGCGGCGACGGCACCTTGCGCGACGTGGCCGAGGCCATGGCACGCGCCAAGACTGACGCCAGCCTGGTGCTGATGCCCCTGGGCACCGCCAATGACTTCGCCCGGGCGGCCGGGGTGCCGCTGGAGCCGCGCCTGGCGCTGGAGCTGCTGGACGTGGCGCCGCAAGCCATCGACCTGGGGGAGGTGGGCGGGCAGGTGTTCCTCAATATGGCCACCGGCGGCTTTGGCAGCCAGGTTACCGCCAACACCTCCGAAGACCTGAAAAAGGTATTGGGTGGCGCGGCCTATCTGTTCACCGGCCTGTCGCGTTTCAGCGAGCTGCGGGCCGCCTATGGGGAACTGGTGGGCCCGGACTTCCATTGGCGCGGCGAGTTGCTGGCCCTGGGCATCGGCAACGGTCGCCAGGCCGGGGGCGGGCATGAGCTGTGCCCGGGCGCCCTGGCCGATGATGGCCTGCTGGATATCAGCATCCTGCCCGCGCCCCAGGAAGTGGTCGGCACCTTGCGCAGCCTGATGACCGACGGCTGGGGCCTGGACAACCTGTTCGTACGGGCACGCCTGCCGTGGGTGGAGATCAAGGTGGCCGAAGGGTTGGACATCAACCTCGATGGCGAGCCGCTCAAAGGCGATGACCTGCGTTTTTGCGCCTTGCCCAAGGCCTTGCAGGTGCACTTGCCGGTGGATTCGCCGTTGCTGGCTAATCGTCCAGGCTGATGATTTGTTCGCGCACGGCAAACAGCACCAGGCCGGCCACATCGAAAATCTGCAAGCGCTTCATGATCTGCGAGCGGTGGGCTTCCACGGTCTTGATACTCAGGCCCAGGCCGTGGGCGATTTCCCGGGTGGACTTGCCGCGCACGATCAGGCGCAGGATTTCCAGCTGGCGTGCCGTCAGGTTGTGGCGCTGTGTAGGAGGTGCCGGGTGGGACTGGCTGTGGATCAAGGCCTGGTTGATCACCGTGTGGGCGATCGCCGGGCTCAGGTAGCGCTCGTTGTTGCGCAGTGCCAGCAGCGCGTGTTCCAGCTCATTGGCGGTGGTGTCCTTGAGCAGGTAGCCGTGGGCACCGGCCTCCAGGGCCCGCATGATCAATTGCGGGTCGGTGTGCATCGAAAGGATCAGCACCTTGCTCTTGGGGTAGGCGTGCTTGAGTTGCTGCAGCGCATCCAGGCCGCTGGTGTGCTTCATCGACAAATCCAGCAGGACGATATCGGGCTGCAAGGCGTCGAATTGTGCGAGCACTTGCGCGCCGTCGTTGGCTTCGCCAATCACCGCATAGCCGGGGATATCGAGGATCAGCGCGCGCACGCCGGCGCGGATCAGTGCGTGGTCATCTACCAGGAGTAAATTGCAGGTCACTCTAGAACCTTAGGGGGACTGGCCCGCTCGAGGGTGCGCGGCGCCCAGGGGAACAGCGCTTCGATCCGCGTGCCAAAGCCGGGTTGGCTATTGACCGTCAGCAGGCCGCCCAGTTGATCAATGCGCTCGGACATGCCCGCCATCCCGCTTTGCCCTGCAAGGCCTGGGTCGGTGGCGGGCGAGAAGCCCTGGCCGTCATCGCTGATAAACAGCGAGAGCCCCTGGGGCAAGCGTCGCAGGCGCACCAGCAGGTTGCGCGCCTGGGCGTGGCGCAGCATGTTGGTCACGGCCTCCTGGGTAATACGGAAGGCTGCCACGGCCATCTCTTCCGGAATCCCGGTCAGGCGTTGCTGGCATTCCAGGCTCCAGTGCACCGGGGTGTTTTCCAGGGTCTTGAGCAGGTGCGCGCGCAGGCTCGCTTCCAGGCCCAGGCTGGTGAGTTGCCGTGGGTTGAGAATGGCCGACACGTCGCGCACTTTGGCCAGGGTTTCGTTGAGGGTGTTGCACAGTACGCCGCACTGTTCCTGCAATTCTGTCGGGAGGCGGCGCTGCAGCCAATCGCTTTGCAGCTTGGCGGCGGTCAGCAATTGGCCGATATCGTCGTGCAATTCGCGGCTGAGGCGATGACGCTCGTTTTCCTGGACCTGCAACAGGCGGTCGGCCAACTCCTGGGGCTGGAACTTGATCGATTTACGCGAGCGCCATCGCTGCAGGCCCGCTGCGGCCAGGGCGGCGAGGTTGAGCAGCAGCAAAAATATCGGCAGCGGCGCTTCGTGGGCATACACCCACAGGCTGACCAGGGTCGCGCACAGGCACAGGCCAAGCGTGACCCAACGGGTAGTGCCCGGGGAGACGAACCTGGCGATAAGTGACTTGGGGCTGGCGTACATAGCAGATGGAGCCGATGGAGGTTCGCTGCGGGTAGACCGGTCATGACCGCTGGCCGGGCTCTGTTTGGAAAGCGAGTGAGTTGGGTGTTGGTTCGAGGGGCTTCTCGGATTTTCTTACATCTGGGGCAGCCACGTCGAGCGCGGTAATAGTACCACCAACAATTACCGTTGGTCGCCTGTGCAGTACTTAGTTCAGCGAGCCCAAGTTGTACTATTAAACGAGACTTGCATCGTTATTACCAATACAGGCTTATTGATAGTTGGCTGGCTAAATACCTTCCGCAGACTTAGTTGGTCGCCCGCTGGCGGCCTGGCTTAATCGCACGAAAGGTTTAGGAGGCGCAGTGCAAGGATTGGCGAAAGTGCGTGCCAGCGTCCTTCTGGGGAATCTGCTGGGCAACGGTTTCAATCAAGATGGTTTGCTCGGCGTCATCCAGGCTGAGTTTACCGGTCTTGATATCGATCAATTCCAACTGCCAGGCCAGTAGCGTCAGGCAGTCATGCAGGGCGGCAAGTGCCGCGTCGTGGAGTTGCATCGGGCTTTGGGCGTTGCTGATCAGGTCCTGGATGTGCCGGGAAAAATTGCCAATGGCTGGCAGCGCCATGGCATCGGCTTTTTCGGCAAGTTTGACCAAGCTGCTTTTCATGCAATCGATGGCGTCGTTATCGTTGCGGATCAAATGCAGGTGGCTCAGGCATTCCTCTGACTTGGCCAGCAGCATTTCTGCCTCCAGGAGGAACTCGGGAAGTGCGTCTTGCCACTCTTTACCGTCGTTCATCATGAAAGTCTCCACAACATACGGTCAGATAATGAGATGTAGCACCGTAGCAACGGCTTCAAACTAGCGCCGAAATATGACCGGAATCTGTAGTTCGTTTCTGAATTTTGAGTAGTACTTTTATTTGAGTGATCAGCGTCGCGATGGCTGGCGCTGCGTGCAGTGGAAACAACCAGGGGTGTTCGCATGACTTCGATTGCCCAGGCGATAACGCCTGGAAGGCCCTTGGGCCGCGGGCTTGCGATAGCAAACAAAAGCCTGACTCCATTCATGCAATGAGAATGGCGTCACATTAATGGCTATTGGATATTGCGAATATCAGGTTGGACCTGATTGCGACTAGGGGAACCCCCTAGATGGCGGAACCTTGTGACCGTTTGAGGGTCTGGCGGCGCCGCTTGACTCCCGGATGGGAGGTGATGCCAGTAAAGCATGATGTCAGTGTGACATCAATGCATTTACGTGGCATTTTACCCAGGGTCAAGGTCTGGCGCCGTCTGCCGATAACCTTCTCCAGTAGGCAGCAAATCTTTCAGCACACCCAGGAGTCTTCAATGGCTGGCATTCTCGACACGGTAGATCAACGCACGCAATTGGTGGGTGAGAATCGCCTGGAGATCCTCATGTTTCGCCTGGCCGGGCGTCAGTTGTTCGCGATCAACGTGTTCAAGGTGCAGGAAGTCCTGCAGTTGCCCAAGCTGACCCTGATGCCACAGCGCCACCCGTTTGTCTGCGGCGTGGTCAACCTGCGCGGCCAGACCCTGCCGGTGATCGACCTGTCCCAGGCCATCGGCATGCGTCCGCTGGTGCCGGGGCCCAACAGCACCATTATCGTTACCGAGTACAACCGCTCGGTGCAGGCCTTCCTGGTGGGCGGCGTCGACCGCATCGTCAACATGACTTGGGAGTCGATCCTGCCTCCGCCGGCCAGCGCCGGTCGCCAGCACTACCTCACGGCCATCAGCAAGGTGGATGAGCAGTTGGTAGAAATCATCGACGTGGAAAAAGTCCTCGCCGAGATCGTGCCCTACAACGCCAAGGTCTCCCGGGAAAAACTCGAGGACCCGGTCCTCGAACGTGCCCGTGGCCGCGAAGTGTTGCTGGTGGATGACTCCAACGTGGCCCTGTCGCAACTGCGTGACACCCTGGGTCAACTGGGGGTGAAGATGCATATCGCCAGTGATGGCCTCAAGGCCTTGAACATGCTCAAGGCGTGGGCGGACAGCGGCCAGGTAATGACCGACAAGTTGCTGATGATCTTCACCGACGCCGAAATGCCCGAGATGGACGGCTACCGCCTGACCACCGAGATCCGCAACGACCCGCGCCTGCGTGGCCTCTATGTGGTGTTGCATACCTCGTTGTCCGGCAGCTTCAACGATTCGATGGTGAAGAAGGTCGGTTGCGACAACTTCCTCTCCAAATTCCAGCCCGACAAGTTGGTGGATGTGGTGCGCCAGCGCCTGATGCTGGACGAAGTCCCAGCCTGATACCTTCTGGCCACGTTGCCGACCGGGGAAGTTTTGATTCTGGCAGCGTGCTCGTATAGGGTGACGTTTTTGTTCACAGGAACCCAGGCTCATGCTTCGTCTCAGCGCGTTGTATCGGTACCCCTTGAAGTCGGGCAAGGCAGAGACCTTGGCGCATATCGGCCTGGATAAACTGGGGCTGGACGGGGATCGACGCTGGATGTTGGTGGACGAGGCCAACGGGCGCTTCCTGACCCAGCGCGCGGTAGCGCAGATGAGTCAGTTGTCGGCCCTCTGGAACGGCGCTGGAGGCCTGACCTTGAGTGCTGCTGGCCAGCCCACGCTGGACGTGGCATTGCCCGGCGCTGACGCCGAGTTGCGCGGTGTGACCATCTGGCGCGACACCCTGCGGGTTCCCGATGCCGGCGATGAAGCCGCGCGTTGGGTCAGCGACTTTGTCGGCAAACCGACCCGCCTGGTGCAGGTGCCCCTGGAGCGCGCGCGCACCACGGCGGCCGGCTATGGCAAGGATGATGACCAAGTGGCATTCGCCGACGGTTTCCCGCTATTGCTGATCGGCCAGGCGTCCCTCGACGACTTGTCGCAGCGCATCGGCCGGCCCATGGAAATGCTGCGCTTTCGCCCCAACCTGGTGATCGAAGGCAGTGAGGCCTTTGCCGAGGACGGCTGGAAGCGCCTGCGCATCGGGGAGGTAGAGTTCCGGGTGGTCAAGTCCTGCTCGCGGTGCATCCTCACCACCATCGACCCGGCAACGGGTGAGCGCAGCGCCGACCGCCAGCCGCTGGCGACCCTGGAAACCTACCGCAAGGAGCCCGATGGTGTGATGTTCGGCCAGAACCTGGTCAATGACGGGGTGGGCCACCTGGAAGTCGGTATGCCGGTGACGATCCTCGAATAACCCAGGCCCTATGAAAAATGCCCGTCTCAGCGAGACGGGCATTTTTTTGTGCGCGGGAAAGGCTTAGCCGCGGTATTCGCACAGGTAGGCGGTGTCTACAGCCACCTTGAGCTGGAACTTGCTGTCGGCAGGCACATTGAACTGGCTGCCGGCGGCGAAGGTTTCCCAACTGTCGCTGCCTGGCAGCTTGACGGTCAGCGCGCCCGAGACCACGTGCATGATTTCACGCTGGGCGGTGCCGAACTCGTATTCACCCGGGGCCATGACGCCGATGGTCGCCGGACCTTCTGGGGTGCCGAAGGCGATCGACTTGACGGTGCCGTCGAAGTACTCATTGACTTTGAACATGGGTGAATCCTCGAAAAAAGGGGCAAGAAAGGTCGGCCAGTATGCCTTCTACACGGGCAAAATCAACGGCAGCAAACGCGCCGTATTGCGCGCATCTTCCAGTGCCCGGTGTTGCTGGCCGTTGAACTGCATGCCCGCCAGTTGCAAGGCGCCATTGAGCCCCAATGGCTTGTCCAGGCGCCGGGCCTTGGCGAAGCGTTGCTTGAGGTTCACATGGGGCGTCTGGGCCAGCACGCTGGCCAGGCCATGGCGCTGCCACTCCAGTTCCAGTTGCTGGCGATCATAGTCACCCCAACTGGCCCAGCTTTCCAGGCGCGGATGATGCTGGCCCAGCCAGCGCTCAAACAGTGGCCAGACCTCGGTCAAGGGCGCCGCGCTGTCGATATTGGCCTGGCTGATGTGCGTCAACTGGCGGCAGAACGGCGTCAACAACGGCCGGCGCAAGGGCCGCACGAAGCGCTGGAAATGGTCCAGCTCGCGGCCCTGGCGGTTGACCAGGCTCACGCCGATCTCAATGATTTCCATCTCTGACACGGGCCAGCCGCCGTCATCCGTTGTGGCTTCAAGATCAATAATCAGCCAATCAGGCATCGCAGGTTCCCGTACTCATCCCTTTCTGATGGGGATAGAGCGTAGCCAAGCCTGGTAGTTCCGCCCAGGGCTACTCGATCTGCAGCAATACCTGGCGATTACGCACTTGATCGCCGGCGGTGACTGCAATGGCCTTGACCACCCCATCGATCCCTGCCTTGAGCGGGTGCTCCATTTTCATCGCTTCAAGCACCAGCAACAGTTGGCCCTTGCTCACCACATCCCCCTCCTGCACCTGCAGCAGGGTGATGGCACCGTCCATCGGCGCCTTGACCGTGCCGCTGCTGGCGGCCGCTTCCCGACTGGCCACGGTTTGCGTCTGGTTGCTCACGCACAGGCTGTGACCTGAGTACAACAGCCAGAGCTGGGAGCCTTGCAGGTGATAGGCAAGCCGCCGCCGGATGCCGTTGATGACCAGGCTGGCCCAGTGCCCGTCGCTGCCCTTGATGTGGATATCGACAGCGCCGACTTGCACGTGATCCTGCGCCAATACCCGCACGCTGACCTCATGACGCTGCTCATCAACACCCAGGCGATAGGTCCAGGGCACGCTGGCATTGTTGCGCCAGCCCGCCAGGGCAGGGTGATGCGCTGCCGCGCTGTGCCGATAGAACAGTGCGGCGGCCACTGCCAGTTGTTCGTCGCTGATGGCGGGGCGGGCAATGTCGCTGAAGTGTTCGGCGATGAACCCGGTGCTGAAATCCGCCGCGACAAACTGCGGGTGCTCGAGCAAGTCCACCAGTAAGCGCTGATTGCTGGCGATCCCCAGCAGCACGCAGTCCTGCACCGCGCGTAGCAGCTTGCGCCGCGCCTCTTCGCGGGTGGCGCCGTGGGCGATGATCTTGCCCAGCATCGGGTCATAGAACGGGCTGATGCGCTGGGAGGCCAGCAAGCCATGATCGACCCGCACCCCGGCAGCCGGCTCCCAGCGCAGCACCTCGCCGGTTTGTGGCAGGAAACCCTGGGCCGGGTCCTCGGCGTACAGGCGCACCTCCATGGCGTGCCCGCTCAGCGTCACTTGCTCCTGGCGCAAGGGCAGGGGCTGGCCGGCGGCGATTTGCAGTTGCCAGTCCACCAGGTCCAGGCCGGTGATCAGTTCGGTGACCGGGTGTTCCACCTGCAGGCGGGTGTTCATCTCCAGGAAATAGAAGCGTCCGTCCCGGTCCAGCAGGAACTCCACGGTGCCGGCGCCGACATACTCCACGGCGCGCCCGGCCTTGAGCGCCGCTTCGCCCATGGCCTGGCGCAGCTCGCTGGTCATGACCGGGCAGGGCGCTTCTTCGATGACCTTCTGATGGCGGCGCTGCACCGAGCAATCACGCTCGCCCAGGTAGATCAGGTTGCCGTGGGCGTCGCCGAACAGCTGGATTTCCACATGGCGCGGCGCGATCAGTGCCTGCTCCAGAATCAACTCGTCGCTGCCAAAGGCATTGAGGGCCTCGGAGCGTGCCGTGTGCAGTTGTTCGAGCAACTGCGCAGCCGTGTGCACCAGGCGCATGCCGCGTCCGCCGCCGCCGGCACTGGCCTTGATCATCAGTGGGTAACCGATGCGCTCGGCTTCGCTTTGCAGGGTGGCGTCGTCCTGCGCGCTGCCCTGGTAGCCGGCAATACACGGCACACCAGCGGCGAGCATGGCGATTTTCGACAGGCGCTTGCTGCCCATCAACTCGATGGCGTGGGCACTGGGCCCGATGAACACCAGGCCGGCGGCGAGGCAGGCCTTGGCGAACTCCGGGTTTTCCGAGAGAAAGCCATAGCCTGGATGCACCGCGTCCGCGCCGGTGAGGCGTGCGGCCTCGAGGATGGCCGGGATGTTCAGGTACGACTGCTGCACCGGGGCTGGGCCGATGTTCACGGCTTCGTCGGCCATGTGTACGTGCAGGGCGTCGGCGTCGGCCTCGCTATAGACCGCCACGGTGCGGTAGCCCAGGGCTTGGGCGGTGCGCTGGATCCGGCAGGCGATTTCGCCGCGGTTGGCGATCAGTATTTTATTGAAACTGGGCATTTTCGCTCCCTGTTTGATTGGTTGCGCAGGTGCGGGCTTGTGGGGGAGCTGGCTGCCCGCGATTGCATCATCTCGGTATCCCTGACAGACCGAGGTGCCCGCATCGCAGGCAAGCCAGCTCCCACAGGGAATGTGGTGTTTTCAAGATCAACTCACCCACCTGGCCTTGCGCTTCTCCACAAACGCCCGCGTCCCCTCGATTCCTTCTTCCCCGGTCACCGCCTCAGCAAACCAATCGGCAGCCTGGTCCAGCAGCAGTTCCAACGGTTGATCCAGGCTCTGGAGCAACAGCGCCTTGGTCCGCGCATTGGCGCGCGGTGCACAACGCAATACCTGCCCCAACACCTCATCCAGGCGCTGCGCCAACCCTTGGGGGTCATGCTCGACAAAATGCACCAGCCCCAGGCGCTGCGCCTCGACCCCGTCAAACCGCGCCGCAGTCAGCGCCAGGCGCCGGGCCTGGGTCAGGCCGATGCGCCGCACCACAAACGGCGCAATCTGCGCCGGCAGCACGCCCAAACTGGTTTCCGGCAAGCCGAACTGCGCCTGGTGATCGGCGATGGCGATGTCACTGACACACGCCAGGCCAAACCCGCCGCCCAGCACCGCGCCCTGCAACACCACAATCACCACCTGCGGCAGGGCTTCGACTTCCTGCAACAGCGCGCCAAACACCCGGTTCAGATCACGCAAGCCTTCACGGCTACCCGCGCCGCTCATGTCCTTGATATCGCCGCCTGCACAGAAGTGCCCGCCGGCACCACTGATCACCAATGCCCGCACCTGCTCGTCAGGCGCGACATCCGCCAGTACTGCGCGCAGTTCGCTGACCATCTGCACGCTCATGGCATTGCGGCTCTGCGGGCGGTTGAGGGTGATGTGCAGCACGCCGTTGTGCGGTTCCAGCACCAGGGTTTCACAGGCCTTCACGACTTTTTCCCCGGCAGCGTGCCCATCAGTTTGCAGATGATCCCCAGCATGATCTCGTCGGCGCCGCCACCAATCGAAACCAGGCGCACATCGCGATAGGCGCGGGCCACCGGGTTGTCCCACATAAAGCCCATGCCGCCCCAGTATTGCAGGCAGCTGTCGCTGACTTCGCGGCCCAGGCGCCCGGCCTTGAGCTTGGCCATCGAGGCCAGCCGCGTCACGTCCTGGCCCTTGATGTATTGCTCGGTGGCCTGGTAGACCAGCGCGCGCAGGCATTCGATCTCGGTGGACAGTTCGGCCAGGCGAAAGTGGATCACCTGGTTGTCGATCAGGGCCTTGCCGAAGGTCTGGCGTTCCTTGCAGTAGGCGATGGTGCTGTCGACGCAGGCCTCCAGGCCCTTGATCATATTGGCCGCACCAAACAGCCGTTCCTCCTGAAATTGCAGCATTTGCATCATGAACCCCGCGCCTTCATGGCCGATGCGGTTGCGCTGGGGCACGCGCACATCATCGAAAAACACCTGGGCGGTTTCCGAGCTGTGCATGCCGAGTTTTTCCAGGGGCGGGCTGACGCTGATACCGGGGGTGCTCATCGGCACCATGATCAGCGACTTGTTGATATGGGGCTTGCCGTCCGAGGTATTGGCCAGCAGGCAGATAAAGTCGGCGCTGGGGGAGTTGGTGATCCACATCTTGCTGCCGTTGATCACGTAGTCGTCGCCGTCCTTGCGGGCGTGAGTTTTCAAGCCGGCCACGTCGGAGCCGGCACCGGTTTCCGAGACGCCGATGCAGCCCACTTGTTCGCCGCTGATGGCCGGGCGCAGGAACTCATCGCGCAGCTCATCGGAGCCAAAACGTGCGAGGGCCGGGGTGCACATATCGGTCTGCACGCCGATGGACATGGGGATACCGCCACAGCGGATGGTGCCGAACTCTTCGGCGGCGACAATCGAGTAGCTGTAGTCCAGGCCCATGCCGCCGAACTTCTCAGGCTTGGAAATGCCCAGCAGGCCGAGGTCGCCGGCCTTGCGGAAAATCTCGTGGATGGGAAAGCGCCCGGCTTTTTCCCAGTCGTCGACGTGGGGGTTGATCTCGCGTTCGACAAAACCCCGTACGGTACGGCGCAGCTCTTCGTGTTCCTGGGTGAAGATCATTTTTATTGTTCTCCTGATCGTTAAAAGCGCGCGGCGCCGAAGCTGTTGGGTTGCAATTGGCGCACCTGGGCTTGCTGGCAGATATCCAGCAGGTAGCCCAGCAGCGTGCGGGTGTCCCGCGGGTCAATCAGCCCGTCGTCCCACAGGTTGGCGCTGCCATACAGGGCCGTGGACTGGCTATCGAGTTTCTGCGCGGTGACCTGTTCGAGCATGTCGAGCACCTTGGGGTCGGGCACCAGGCCGTCTTTCAATTGCTTGGCCTCGGTGACAATGCGCAGCACCTTGCCGGCCTGGGCGCCGCCCATCACGGCGGTGCGGCTGTTGGGCCAGGCGAAGATAAAGCGTGGGTCCAGGCCACGGCCGCACATCGCATAGTTGCCGGCGCCGTAGGAACCGCCGACCACCACCGTGAGCTTGGGCACGCGGGCATTGGCCACCGCCTGGATCATCTTCGCGCCGTGCTTGATCACGCCTTGCTGTTCGGATTCGGTGCCCACCATAAAACCGGTGGTGTTGTGGAAAAACAGCAGCGGCGTCTGGCTCTGGTCGCACAGCTGGATAAATTGCGCGGCCTTGCTCGCGCCCTTGGGCGTGATCGGGCCGTTGTTGCCGATAAACCCGCAGACCCGGCCCTGGATCTGCAAGTGACCGCAGACGGTGTGGGCATCGAACTCGCCCTTGAATTCCAGGAAGTTGGAGGCGTCGGCGATACGCGCGATGATTTCCCGTACGTCGTAAGGTTTTTTCGGGTCCTCGGGGATCAAACCCAGCAGTTCCTCAATCGCATACAGCGGCTCGGCATAGGCCCGCGCCGGCTGGGGCGGCAGCCGGTCGTCCCAGGGCAGCAGGCTGACAATCTCGCGCACGATACGCACCCCATCGGCGTCGTTTTGTGCCAGGTATTCGGCGGTGCCGGCGGTTTGCGCATGCATCTGGGCGCCGCCCAGTTCCTCATCGGTGGCCACTTCGCCGGTGGCGGCCTTGAGCAGCGGCGGGCCGGCCAGGAACAGCTTGGCCTTGCCGCGCACCACCACCACGTAATCCGAAAGCCCTGGCTGATAGGCCCCGCCGGCCGTAGCCGAGCCGTGCACCACGGTGATCTGCGGCAGGCCCATGGCCGACATCCGCGCCTGGTTGGCAAAGCTGCGCGCGCCTTCGACGAAAATCTCCGCTGCGTAATTCAGGTTGGCGCCGCCGCTTTCGGCCAGGGTCACCACCGGCAGTTTGTTCTCCATGGCGATCTGTTGCAGGCGCAGGGATTTCTTCAGGCCGCTGGGGGAGATCGTCCCGCCCTTGATTGCGCTGTTATTGGCCACCACCAGCAGGCGCACGCCGCTGACATAACCGATACCGGCAATCAGCCCACCACCGGCGGCGCTGCCGTCCTTGTCGTCGTGCAGCTTATAGCCGGCCAGGCTCGCCAGTTCGAGGAAGGGCGCGCCGGGGTCGAGCAACAGGTTGAGGCGCTCACGGGGCAGCAGTTGGCCGCGCTTGTCGAACTTGCCCTTGGCCTCGGCGGCCTTGTCCAACAGGTTCTGTTCCAATTGGCGCAGGTGGTTGATGGCGCTGAGCATGGCCTCGCGGTTCTGGGCGAACTGCGGGCTGTGGGTGTCGAGTTGGGAGTCGATGACCGGCATGGTTTATTGGCCCTCCTTGAGCACATCCGGCAGGTAGGCGCGGTGAAAACCATTGAACGACGGGCTCGGCGGCTGGGCCTTGTGCAGCGGCCAGGCGCGGCTGCCGAGGCTGGCCGCACCGTCGATGCGCAGCGTGCTGCCGCTGACGAACGCGGCGGCGGGGCTGAGCAAAAACACAATCGCCGCGCTGACTTCCGATTCGGTGCCAATGCGCTTGAGTGGCACATGTTCGCGCAGGGTCGGGATCACTGCCTTGAATGCGCCTTCGTAGGTGTCCATGCCGCTGGAGGCGATCCAGCCCGGCGCCACTGCGTTGACCCGCACCCCGGCGTAACCCCACTCGAACGCGGCGGTCTTGGTGAAGTTGTCCATCCCCGCGCGCGCCGCGCCCGAGTGGCCCATGCCGGGCATGCCGCCCCACATGTCGGCGAGCATGTTGACGATGGCACCGCCGTGTTTGCTCATCGACTGATTGAACACTTCCCGCGCCATCAGGAAACCGCCCACCAGATTGGTGCGCAACACGGTTTCAAAACCTTTTTGATTGATCGACGCCAGGGGCGAGGGGTATTGGCCGCCCGCATTGTTCACCAGGCCGTGGATCGGCCCGTGCGCTTCGATGACCTGGCTGACCAGTGCCTTCACTGCCTCTTCATCGCGAATATCACAGGCCTGCCAACTGGCGCGGCCACCGTCCTCGCTGATTTCCTGGGTGACCTGTTGCAGTTTTTCCGGCTTGCGCCCCACCAGCACCACATGGGCGCCGAGTGCCGCCAGCTCATGGGCGGTGCAACGGCCAATCCCACTGCCGCCGCCGGTGACGATAATGGTTTGCCCCTGGAACAGGTCGGCTTTGAAGATCGAGTCGAAGGCCACGGCAGGAGTTCCTTAGGTGAGTTGATCGGCGAGGTGACGGGGCACGGCAATCGGGATTTCCAGCAGTTGCTGGGCAAAGGCCTTGCCTTGCGGGTCGATGCGCAGGCTGGCGATACCGCCGCCGCCCAGGGCGTTTTCGAGGAGGAAGTTGAGGCTGTGGCTGCCGGGCAGGTACCAGCGCTCGACGCGCCCGTGCAGTGGGTCGAGCACATGGCTCATCCAGTCGACGATCACCTCCGGGGTCAATGCTTCGGCGACCCACGGCAGGTATTCGGGCCGCCGCGCAATCACGCCAATATTGCTGTGATTGCCCTTGTCACCGGAGCGCGCCACGGCCAGTTTGACCAGGGGCACGCTGGCATCGGCGCGGCCTTCGGGCTTGGGCGGGTCGAGGGGCGCGTGAGGCGTACCCAGGGCCGCGCTGGCAGGCAGTTCGCAGGGGTGGGACTGGCCCTGGAAGTCGACGCTCAGACGGCACGCGCTCTTGTCGATCAGGAATGAAAACAGGCGGATCAGTGGGTACACCGTGGGCCTGCCGCCGACAATGCCGGTCAGGCCCGGCGCCATGCCGGTGGCTGCCTGGGCGATTTCCCGGGCGAACAGCACCAGCGCCTGTTTGCTGGGGTGGCGCACCGCCAGCTTGAGCACCACTTCGCGGCAGTCCTGGCGCCGGGCGTGGGCGCCGTAGGTGGCTTCGCTGCCGAGCAATTCAATGTTGACCTCGCTGTAGGGCGCCCAGCCGCGTTGGCTGAACAGCTGCGAGGTCTTGTTGATGATTGCCTGGCTGACCCGCTCGGCCTTGGCCACCGCATCGATGCCGGCCAGCAGGCAACTTGCGGTGCAGCGAAAACCGTCGGGGTAGGTGGCGCTGACTTTGTACTGGTCGGTGGGTGCCAGGCCCTTGGCGCCGCGCAGGCGCACGCGGTTTTCGCCTTGTTGCTCCAGGGTGACCTGGCTGAAGTCGCAGATCACATCCGGCAGCAGATAGGCGCGCGGGTCGCCGATTTCATACAGCAGTTGTTCGGCGACGCTCAGTTGGCTGATCAGGCCGCCTGTGCCCGGCACTTTGCTGACGGTGAACTGGCCGTCGGCGCTGACTTCGACAATCGGGAAACCGATGTGCTCGTAGTCCGGCACCTGGCGCCAATCGGTGAAGTTGCCGCCGGTGCACTGCGCGCCACATTCAATGATATGCCCGGCCAGCGCGGCCTGGGCCAGGTGGTCGTAGTCCTGCCACGCCCAGTTGAATTCATGCACCAGGGCCGCACTGACCACCGCGCTGTCCACCACGCGCCCGGTGATGACGATATCGGCGCCCAGTTGCAGGGCCTGGACGATGCCCGGCGCGCCAAGGTAGGCGTTGGTCGACACGCACATCGCCGGCAACGGCGCGCCGCTGAACATATCCTCGATGCCCTGCAGTTGCTTGAACTGTGGTTGCAGGTCGTCGCCCAGCACCACGGCGATTTTCAGCGGCACCCGGGCCTGGTCGCAGGCGGCCTGCAAGGCGGCGGCGCAGGCCTGGGGGTGGATGCCACCGGCGTTGCTGATCACCCGGATGCCCTGGCGCTGGATATCGCCGAGCAAGGGCGCCAGCACTTCGATGAAATCCGTGGCGTAGCCGGCCTGGGGGTCTTTGATCCGCGCCCCGGCGAGGATCGACATCGTCACTTCCGCCAGGTAGTCGAACACCAGGTAGTCTAGCGCGCCGCCTTGCACCAACTGCGCGGCGGCGGTGCTGGTGTCGCCCCAGAATGCACTGGCGCAGCCGATACGAACGGTCTTGTCCATGGGAAGTCCTTCTCTGGAAAATCGCTGGGTCGAGACTACCAAGCAAGCGCTTGGTTTGTAAACTGGGAGCACAACTTCTGCCCAAGCGCTTGCTTGGGTGGCTGTCACGGCCTAAATTGCCGGCCATGACGCAATCAAAGTAGTTGAGGAGAGCAGCATGGACGAGCAAAAAGCCCTGGAGGTAATGCGCAGCATGGTGGACGGCGGGCAACTGACCGACCCCGACAGCGCCCGGGGCAAACTGCTGCAGACCGCGGCTCACCTGTTTCGCAACAAGGGTTTTGAACGCACCACCGTGCGTGACCTGGCCAGTGCGGTGGGGATCCAGTCCGGCAGCATCTTTCACCACTTCAAGAGCAAGGACGAAATCCTGCGGGCGGTGATGGAAGAAACCATCCACTACAACACCGCGATGATGCGCGCCTCCCTGGCCCAAGCGAGCAACGTGCGCGAGCGGGTGCTGGCGCTGATTCGCTGCGAGTTGCAGTCGATCATGGGTGGCAGCGGCGAAGCCATGGCGGTGCTGGTGTACGAATGGCGTTCGCTGTCGGCAGAAGGGCAGGCCCAGGTGCTGGCGTTGCGCGATGTCTACGAAGACATCTGGCTGCAAGTGCTGGGCGAGGCCAAGCAGGCGGGTTATATCAAGGGCGACGTGTTTATCACCCGGCGTTTCCTGACCGGGGCGTTGTCCTGGACCACGACCTGGTTTCGCGCCCAGGGCAGCATGACCCTCGAACAATTGGCCGACGAGGCGTTGCTGCTGGTGCTCAAGGCCGATTAGGCGGGGAGCGCAGGTCATTAATTGTCGGGTAGAAAGTTGTCTCTACAGACAAAAACGCCTAGCTTAGCGAGATTCAGATTTGAACGGTGCGTGCCTGATGTTTTCGCCATGGCGGCTGGCTGCAGGACTTACAGTGTTGGCGATGGGCACCTTGTGGCAGACGCAGGTTTGGGCGGCCCAATTGGTACGGATCGGTGCCGCGCATTTTCCGCCGTATACCGTGCGCCCGGAGCAGGGTGCCGACACCGGGTTGCTGCCGCAACTGCTGGAGGCACTGAACCGTGCGCAGAGTGACTACCAGTTTGTACTGGTACCCACTTCCATCCCCCGGCGCTTTCGTGATTTCGAGCAGGGTCGGGTCGACATGGCCATCTTCGAGAACCCGCAGTGGGGATGGCAGGATATTGCCCATACCAGCGTTGACATGGGCCTGGAGGACGCCGAGATTTTCGTCGCCCAGCGCCAGTCCGGTCGTGACCAGGCGTATTTCGCCGACCTCAAGGGCAAGCGCCTGGCGGTGTTCAGCGGTTATCACTACGCCTTTGCCAACTTCAACCCCGACCCCAAGGCCATGGCCGCGCAGTTCAACGCCACGTTGACCTATTCCCATGACAGCAACTTGCTGATGGTCACCCGTGGCCGCGCGGATATCGCCCTGGTGACGCGCTCCTACCTCAGCGACTTCATGGTGCGCAATGTCGACACCGCCGGGCAGTTCCTGGTGTCGGAGCGCATTGATCAGGTCTACCACCACTACGCATTGCTGCGGCCCAAGGCGGCGATCAGCGGCCCGGCGTTTGCCGCGTTGCTCAAGGGCCTGCGCGACAGCGGCGAACTGGTGAAGATCTTCGAACCGTACCGCATCGATGTGCTGCCGGTGGCTGACGCGCCCTGATCGCGACACCTGTGCCTTAAATTTTTGCGGCTGGTTCACGTCACTTCGTCTAACTGTCGACGATTACCGTGAGCCCCTTCCATGCCCAATCCCCAAGATTTGTCAGCCCTGCCACTGCCGGCAGGGCCCGCCCTGAACGCAGATGAAAGCGATAGCCGCCTGACCCTGACCCTTTCAGGCCAGCCCCTGGCGCGCCTGCGCCTGGAGCGCGGCGACGCGTTGCACCTGCATTTGCAAAACCCCGCTGAGGTGCCGTCGGGACAGGCCGTGTGGGCCGCGTGTTACTGGCTGTTTGCACGGGAGCCTGGGCGCCAGCAACTCTTCTGGCACCTCGAACACGCCCCGGATGAGGCCCTGCGCAGCGGCCTGCTGCTGGCCACGGACGTGGCGGGGCAGTTGCGTTGCGAGCGCACGCTGTTCTGGCAATTGCCACAGCCCTGGCTGGGCCAGCCGTCGAGCGGTGCCTATCCACAGCAGATGATCTTCAGCACGGGCAAGCGCCACCCGCTGCGTGCGCCCAAGCCGCAGGGTGAAGTCTACCGACGTTTTGACGCACGCCTGGGCGCGTGGATCTCACTGCGCACGCTGGAGATCGATGTGGACCTGGCTCGCTTCAATCGCTGGCAGAACAGCGCGCGGGTCGCCAACTTCTGGCAGGAAAGCGGCAGCCTGGAGCAACACCGGGACTATCTGCACAAGCTTGCCGCCGACCCGCATACCCTGACGTTGATCGGCTGTTTCGACGATGAGCCCTTTGCCTATTTCGAGGCGTATTGGGCCAAGGAAGATCGCATCGCGCCGTTCTATGACGTAGACGACTACGACCGCGGTATCCACATGCTGGTGGGTGAGGAGCATCATCGCGGGCCGCACAAGGTTGCCAGTTGGCTGTCGGCGCTGGTGCACTACCTGTTTCTCGACGACCCGCGCACCCAGCGCGTGGTAGCCGAGCCCAGGGCCGACAATGGGAAGATGATCGGGCATATGCAGAACCAGTGCTTCCACTGCGAGAAGGAATTCGATTTCCCCCACAAGCGCGCGGCGCTGATGATTCTGGGGCGGGAGCGGTTTTTTGAGCGGTGTGGGTTGGCCTGAGATCTTCGGGGCAATGAAGATCAAATGTGGGAGCGGGCTTGTCGGATCGCTCCCACACAAGCTCACCCCTCATTGCACTTGCCCGGTGGTTAGACCCGTCGGGCAAAGGTATCGCTATGGGTTCCCGACACCTTGCGACAGTGCACCAGTGCATCGCGGATCATAAAGTTGACCAGGGTCGGCGACACGCCCAGTTCCTTGGCGATGTCCTTCTGCGGCACGCCATGCAGGCGGTACATCTCGAACGCGTAGCGCGTGCGCTGGGGCAGTTCGGTCAGGGCGTCGGCGATGTTTTCCAGGGTGGAAAAATTGATGTGCGAGGTTTCCGGTGAAGCGCCATGAATAACCACATTCAAGCCTTCCTCTTCCGTCCCGGAATATTTCAGTTCCAGGGCCTGTTTACGGTAGTGGTCGATAGCCAGGTTGCGCACGATCTGGAACAGATAACTCAGCTGCGCCTTGAACGATGAGGTGATCTGCGGCGCCGATTGCAGTCTGAAGTAGGCGTCCTGCACTACGTCTTCGGCGCGGGAACGGCAGCCGGTAATGCGCGCCGCGATCTTGACCAGGATCAGCCGGTTATCGACAAACGCCTGGAGTAACGGTGAATCGCACCTGCTTGTGGATACTTGTTCCGTCATGGAAATCACCTTGCTGCAAATGAGGTTAGTGGAGGGCATCCCTGCTGAGGCCTCCTACACATCGGGCAACAAATTATTCTTAATGATAATGATTGTCAAATGAGAAGTGGAACTAATCTTATACCGAAATGCAAACTGTGAGGTGCATCTCTTTGTGTGCGGGCCCCGGCCTGCAGACTAATTATTTTGCCGTGCCATCCGTTCTCATTGGTGACAGGCCAGCCAACACGCCGGCCATGGATTTGCACCCGGAGGACGACGACATGCGTTTGTATCGCGAGAACCCAGCGTTCCAGGCAGGGGTGGTCTGAGATGAGCACGTCGACCCGCTTGCGCCTGTTTTGCCTGCCCTATTCGGGCGCCAGCGCCATGTTCTACAGCCGCTGGCGCCGGGCGTTGCCCGAGTGGTTGCAGGTGTGCCCGCTGGAGTTGCCAGGGCGTGGCATGCGCATGGACGAACCCTTGCAGCGCGATATCAAGGCGCTCGCCGCGCAATTGGCCGGCGAGATCAGCGCCGAACTCGATGGCCCCTATGCCTTGTTCGGCCACAGCCTCGGTGGCCTGCTGGCGTTCGAGCTGGCCCACGCCCTGCGCGAACGCGGCCTGCCTGCGCCGCTGGCGTTGTTTGCCTCGGCCACCGCCGGCCCGGCGCGCCGGGATGTCAGTGAATACGCCGAGGAAAAAGACGACACCCAACTGATCGAGCGCCTGCGCACGCTCAAGGGCACCCCCGAGGACGCCCTGGCCAACCGCGAGTTGATGCAGCTGACATTGCCGATCCTGCGCGCCGACTTCCTCTTGTGCGGCAGCTTCCAGTACGGCGAGCGCGAGCCGCTGTCGATGCCGATCCATGTATTTGGTGGCAAGCAGGACGACGTGCGCGCCGACGAATTGCTCGACTGGCAGGAAGACACTGCCAGCGGTTTCTCCCTGGACATGTTCGAGGGGCACCACTTCTTCCTGGTGCAGCAGCAAAGCTCGCTGCTGCGCTGCGTGCGGCGCTACGCCGACGAACATTTGACCCGCTGGCGCCATGGCGCTGCACGGCGGGCGGCCCTGGCGACCGGCTGAACACGCCGCCACACGCCCACGCCCTCTATCCCCGATTTCCCCGTAAGCCGATTTCAGGCAGGAACCCCTCATGATGGACGCCTTCGAACTTCCCCGTACCCTGGTCCAGTCCCTCCAGCGCCGTGCCGCGCAGACGCCGGACCAGGTGGCCCTGCGCTTCCTGGCCGAGTCCGCCGACGACACCGTGGTGCTCACCTACCGTGACCTGGACCTGCGCGCCCGCACCATCGCCGCCGCCTTGCAGGCCTCGGCCGGCCCGGGCGAGCGTGCGGTGCTGCTGTTCCCCAGCGGCCCGGACTATGTCGCGGCGTTCTTTGGTTGCCTGTACGCCGGGGTGATCGCGGTGCCGGCTTATCCGCCGGAGTCCACCCGCCGTCATCACCAGGAGCGGTTGCTGTCGATCATCGCCGATGCCGAGCCAACCCTGTTGCTGACCAGCAGCGGCTTGCGCGACGCCCTGGGGCAGATCCAGGCAGCGCCGCCGTTGCTCTGCGTGGATGAACTGCACAGCGAACTCGCTGCCGATTGGGTTGCGCCACAGCTGCAGGACGACGATATCGCCTTCCTGCAATACACCTCCGGCTCCACCGCCTTGCCTAAAGGCGTGCAAGTCAGCCACGGCAACCTGGTGGCCAACGAATTGCTGATCCGTCGCGGCTTTGGCATCGACCTCAACCCCGATGACGTGATTGTCAGCTGGCTGCCGCTGTACCACGACATGGGCCTGATCGGCGGTCTGTTGCAACCGATCTTCAGTGGCGTGCCGTGTGTGTTGATGTCGCCCGCATACTTCCTCGGCCGCCCCTTGCGCTGGCTGGAAGCGATCAGCCAATACCGCGGGACCATCAGCGGCGGCCCGGATTTCGCCTACCGCCTGTGCAGCGAGCGGGTCAGCGACTCGGCCTTCGAGCGCCTCGACCTGAGCCATTGGCGCGTGGCCTATTCCGGCTCCGAGCCGATCCGCCTGGACACCCTGGAACGCTTCGCCGAGAAATTCGCCCGATGCGGCTTTACCCCCAGCAACTTCTTTGCCTCCTATGGCCTGGCCGAAGCCACCCTGTTTGTCGCCGGCGGCACCCGTGGCCAGGGCATCCCGGCCTTGCGCCTGGACGAACAGGCGCTGGCCGCCAACCGGGCGGAGCCTGGGCAGGGCAGTGCGATCATGAGCTGCGGCAGCAGCCAGCCCGAACATGGGGTGCTGATCGTCGAGCCCCATACCCTGGCCGAACTGGCCGACAACTGCATCGGCGAAATCTGGGCCACCGGCCCGAGCATTGCCCACGGTTACTGGCGCAACCCCGAAGCCACCGCCAAGACGTTCGTGCAGCACGCCGGTCGCACCTGGTTGCGTACCGGTGACCTGGGCTTTATGCGCGACGGCGAGGTGTTTATCACTGGGCGCCTGAAAGACCTGCTGATCGTGCGCGGGCACAACCTGTACCCCCAGGACATCGAGCAAACCGTCGAGCGCGAAGTGGAAGTGGTGCGCAAGGGCCGTGTCGCCGCGTTTGCGGTGAATGACCAGGGCCTGGAAGGCATTGGCATCGCCGCAGAAATCAGCCGCAGCGTGCAGAAAATCCTGCCGCCCGAGGCCCTGGTCAAAGCCATTCGCCAGGCCGTGGCCGAGGCCTATCAAGAAGCGCCGTGCGTGGTGGTGCTGCTCAATCCCGGCGCTTTGCCGAAAACCTCCAGTGGCAAGGTCCAGCGTTCGGCCTGCCGCACCCGCCTGGCCGATGGCAGCCTCGACAGCTACGCGCAGTTCCCTGGCCAGGCCGTGCAGGCGGGTGATGAGGCGCTTGCGTCGGGGTTGCAACAGCAGATCGCCGCGATCTGGTGCGAACAGTTGCAGGTCGCACAAGTGGCGGCCGATGATCACTTCTTCTTGCTCGGCGGTAACTCCATCAGCGCCACCCAGGTAGTCGCCCGCCTGCGCGAGACCCTGGGCCTGGAACTCAATTTGCGCCTGCTGTTCGAGGCGCCGGTGCTGGCTGATTTCGCCGCCAGCGTCGGCCAATTGCAACAGGACGGTGGCGTGGCCCAAGGCGCAATCAGCGCTTTGTCACGCCAGCAGGATATGCCGCAATCCCTGGCGCAGAACCGCCTGTGGATCACCTGGCAATTGGACTCGCACAGCAGCGCCTACACCATCCCCGGTGCCCTGCGCCTGCGCGGCGAGCTGGACGAAGACGCGCTGCACGCAAGCTTCGCGCAATTGGTCCAGCGCCATGAGGCGCTGCGCACACGTTTCTATGAGCGCGACGGCCAGGCCATGCAGTGTGTCGATGCCCAGCGCGAGTTTGCCGTGCAAGTCATCGACCTGCGCGACTTGCCCGTGGCCGAGCGTGAAGCCCGCGCCGCGCAGATCCGCGAGGACGAGGCGCGCACCCAGTTCGACCTGGAACAGGGCCCGCTGCTGTGGGTCACCCTGTTGCGCCTGGACGATGAAGATCATCAGTTGCTGGTGACCCTGCACCACATCATTGCGGACGGCTGGTCGCTGAATGTACTGCTCGACGAATTCTCGCGCCTCTACGCCGCCGCGTCCCAGGGCCAGGCCCTCGAGCTGCCGGCCCTGGCCGTGCAGTACGCCGACTACGGCAGCTGGCAGCGCCAATGGCTGGCCGAAGGCGAGGGCCAGCGACAGTTGGCGTACTGGCAGCAGCAACTGTCGCACGACCATCCCACCCTGAGCCTGGCCACCGACCACCCGCGCTCGGCCCAGCACCGACGCAGCGCTTCACGCTACAGCGTGCGCCTGGATGTAAGCCTCGGCGCAGCCATCCGCCAGACCGCCCAGGCCCACCAGGCCACGCCATTCGTGCTGTTGCTGGCGGCGTTCCAGAGCCTGTTGCACCGCTACAGCGGCCAGCGCGATATCCGTATCGGCGTGCCCAACGCCAACCGGGGGCGCCATGAAACCCAGGGCCTGATCGGCTTCTTTATCAATACCCTGGTGATGCGCGCCGAAGTGGATGGGCGCCTGCCGTTCAGCGAGCTGCTGGCGGCCACCCGCCTGGCAGCCACCGAGGCCCAGGCCCATCAGGACTTGCCCTTCGAACAACTGCTGGAAGCCTTCCCGCAAGCCCGTGAGCAAGGCCTGTTCCAGGTGATGTTCAACCATCAGCAGCGTGATCTCGGCGCCTTGCGCCGCCTGCCGGGCCTGCTGGCCGAAGAACTGCCATGGCACAGCCGCGAAGCCAAGTTCGACCTGCAACTGCACAGCGAAGAAGACCGCAATGGGCGCCTGAGCCTGTCGTTCGACTACGCTGACGAACTGTTCGACGCCAGCACCATCGCGCGTCTGGCCACGCATTTCGTCAACCTGTTGCAGGCGGTCTGCGCGCAACCGCAGCAGGCCGTGGGCGACCTGGCACTGTTGCAGGCCGACGAACACGCCGAGCAACGCCATTGGAGCGAGGCACCCTGCGCGCCGGCGCAGTGCCTGGTGCCGGAGCAATTCAACCAGCACACCGACGAGCGCACCGCCCTGGTCTGGCACGGCGCCAGCCTGACCTTTGGCCAACTGCACACCCAGGCCAACCGCCTGGCCCATTACCTGCGTGACAAAGGCGTCGGCCCGGACGTGTGCGTGGCGATTGCCGCCGAGCGCTCGCCGCAATTGCTGATTGGCTTGCTGGCGATCCTCAAGGCCGGCGGCGCCTATGTGCCGCTGGACCCGGACTACCCAGCCGACCGCCTGGCCTACATGCTGGCCGACAGCGGCGTGCAATTGCTGCTGACCCAGACCCACCTGCTGCACCAGTTGCCGGTGGCCGCGGGCGTGTCGGTGATCGCCATGGACAGCCTCAAGCTCGACAGTTGGCCGACCCAGGCGCCGGGCCTGCATCTCAATGCCGACAACCTCGCCTATGTGATCTACACCTCCGGCTCCACCGGCCAGCCCAAGGGCGTGGGCAATACCCATGGGGCCCTGGCGGAGCGTTTGCAGTGGATGCAGGCCACCTACCAGTTGGATGAACGCGATGTGCTGATGCAAAAGGCGCCGATCAGTTTCGACGTGTCGGTATGGGAATGCTTCTGGCCGCTGATCATTGGTTGCCGCCTGGTCCTGGCCGGCCCCGGCGAACATCGTGACCCCCATCGGATTGCGCAACTGGTCCAGGAACATGGGGTGACTACCCTGCATTTTGTGCCGCCCCTGTTGCAGCTGTTTGTCGATGAGCCGCTGGCGGCCGAGTGCACCAGCCTGCGCCGGGTATTCTCCGGTGGCGAAGCCTTGCCCGCCCAATTGCGCAATCGCCTCCTGGCGCTACTGCCGGCGGTGCAGTTGCACAACCGCTATGGGCCTACCGAAACCGCGATCAACGTCACCCATTGGCACTGCCAGCGTGCCGATGGCGAACGCTCGCCGATTGGCCGCCCCTTGGGCAATGTGATTTGCCGGGTGCTGGACGAGCAATTCAACCTGCTGCCCGCAGGTGTGCCGGGTGAGCTGTGCATTGGCGGCATCGGCCTGGCGCGCGGTTATCTGGGGCGTGCAGGGCTGACCGCCGAACGGTTTGTCGCCGACCCACTGGGCGCGGCCGGCGCACGTCTGTACCGCACCGGCGACCGCGTGCGCTGGGCGGCCGACGGGGTACTGGAGTACCTCGGGCGCCTGGATCAGCAGGTCAAGCTGCGCGGGTTTCGGGTCGAACCGGAAGAAATCGAGGCGCGGTTGCTGGCCCAGGACGGTATCGCCCAGGCGCTGGTGCTGATCCGCGACACCGCCGGCGGTGCGCAGTTGATCGGTTACTACACGGCCAGCGGCGAGTTGGATGAGCCGGACGTGAAAGCCGCCCTGGCCGCCGAATTGCCGGAGTACATGGTGCCGGCGCAACTGATCCGCCTCGACGTCATGCCCCTGAGCCCCAGCGGTAAAGTGGACCGCCGTGCCTTGCCGGAACCGGTGTGGCAGGTGCGTGAACATGTGGAGCCGCAAACCGCCCTGGAACAGCAGATCGCTGCGATCTGGCGCCAGGTCCTGGGCCTGCCGCGCATCGGCCTGCGCGACGACTTCTTTGCCCTTGGCGGCCATTCGCTGCTGGCCACGCAGATCATCTCCCGCACACGCCAGGCCTGTGATGTGGAGCTGGCGCTGCGCACCTTGTTCGAAGCCAGTGAGCTGGGGGATTTTGTCGAGCAGGTGCGGCTGATCCAGGCCAGCGGCCAACGCAACCAGCAGACCGCGATTGGCAAGGTGGACCGCCGCCAGGCGGTGCCGTTGTCCTATTCCCAGCAGCGCATGTGGTTCCTCTGGCAAATGGAGCCGGAAAGCCCGGCCTATAACGTCGGCGGCATGGCGCGTTTGCGCGGGGTGCTGGATGTGGGGCGTTTCGAGGCGGCGTTGCAAGCCCTGATCATGCGCCACGAAACCCTGCGCACGACCTTCCCAAGTGTCAATGGCGTGGCCCAGCAGAAAGTCGCCGCGCAAAGCAGCGTGCGCATGAGCTGGCAGGACTTTTCGGCACTGCACGAGGCTGAGCGTCAACAGCGCTTGCAGCAACTGGCCGATCAGGAAGCTCACAGCCCATTCAACCTGGAAACCGGGCCGTTGTTGCGCGCCTGCCTGGTCAAGGCGGGCGAGCAGGAGCACTACCTGGTGCTGACCCTGCACCATATCGTCACCGAAGGCTGGGCCATGGACATCTTTGCCCGTGAACTCAGCGCGCTCTACGAAGCCTTTATCGATGAGCGCGAATCGCCCCTGGAGCCGTTGCCGGTGCAGTACCTGGACTACAGCGTGTGGCAGCGCCAATGGCTGGAGGCCGGCGAGCGCCAGCGCCAGCTCGATTACTGGACCACGCAGTTGGGCAACGAGCATCCGCTACTGGAACTGCCCGCCGACCGGCCACGCCCGGCGGTGCAAAGTCACCAGGGCGAGCTGTACCGCTTTGACCTTGGCGATGAACTCGCCGCCAAGGTGCGCGCCTTCAATGCCGAGCATGGCCTGACCCTGTTCATGACCATGACCGCGACCCTGGCGACGCTGCTTTACCGCTACAGTGGCCAGACCGACTTGCGCATCGGTGCGCCGGTGGCCAACCGCATCCGCCCGGAAAGCGAAGGGCTGATCGGTGCGTTCCTCAACACCCAGGTACTGCGTTGCCAGCTCGACGGGCAGATGCGTGTCGCTGAGTTGTTTGAGCACGTGCGTCACACCGTGATCGAAGGCCAGTCCCATCAGGACCTGCCGTTCGACCACCTGGTGGAAGCCCTGCAACCGCCGCGCAGTGCTGCGTATAACCCGCTGTTCCAGGTGATGTGCAACGTGCAGCGCTGGGAGTTCCAGCAAAGCCGGCAATTGGCCGGGATGACGGTCGAATACCTGGCCAACGACGCGCGTGCCACCAAGTTCGACCTCAACCTGGAAGTCACCGACCTCGACCATCGCCTGGGTTGCTGCCTGACCTACAGCACCGACCTGTTCGACGAGCCGCGCATTGCGCGCATGGCCGCCCATTGGTGCAACCTGCTGGAGGCGCTGATCGCCGATCCGCAACAGCGCCTGAGCGAGCTACCGCTGCTGCAAGTCGATGAACAGCGCGCCCTGCAAGACAGCCTCGGCATCGAGGCCGGCGAGCATCGTCTCGACCAGTGCATCCATCATCTGTTCAGCGCCCAGGTGCAAGCCCGTCCGGATGCGCTTGCGCTGACGTTCGCCGGCCACACCCTCAGCTACTGCGAGCTGGACAGCCGCGCCAATCGCCTGGCCTGGATGCTGCGCGAGCGTGGGGTGGGCCCGCAGGTGCGGGTCGGCCTGGCGCTGCCGCGGTCCCTGGAAATGGTCATTGGCCTGCTGGCGATCCTCAAGGCTGGTGGCGCCTATGTGCCGCTGGACCCGGAATACCCGCTGGACCGCCTGCACTACATGATCGAAGACAGCGGCATCGGCCTGTTGCTCAGCGATGCGGCGATGTTCGAGGCCCTTGGCGAGTTGCCCGCCAGCGTCAGTTGCTGGTGCCTGGAAGATGACCTGCCGGTGCTCGCCAACTACCCGGCCAGCGACCTGCCGGCGATCAGCCTGGCGCAGCATCAGGCGTACCTGATCTACACCTCCGGTTCCACCGGCAAGCCCAAGGGCGTGGTGGTGTCCCACGGTGAAATCGCCATGCATTGCCAGGCGGTGATCGAGCGCTTTGGCATGCGCCCCGACGATTGCGAGCTGCACTTCTATTCGATCAACTTCGACGCCGCCACCGAGCGCCTGCTGGTGCCGTTGCTCAGTGGCGCGCAGGTGGTGTTGCGCGCCCAGGGTCAATGGGATGCCGAAGAAATCTGCGGGCTGATCCGTGAGCATCGCATCAATATCCTCGGTTTTACCCCAAGCTATGGCAGCCAGTTGGCGCAATGGCTGGCCACGCAAAACCAGACCCTACCGGTGCGCATGTGCATCACCGGCGGCGAGGCGTTGACTGGCGAACACCTGCAGCGCATCCGCGCGGCGTTCCAGCCGGCGCTGTTCTTCAATGCCTATGGGCCGACCGAAACGGTGGTCATGCCCCTGGCCAGCCTGGCCCCCGAGGTGCTGGAGGAGGGTGCCGCCAGTGTGCCGATCGGCAGCATCATCGGCGCGCGGGTTGCCTACGTCCTGGATGCTGACCTGGCGCTGGTGCCCCAGGGTGCCACCGGTGAGCTGTACGTGGGCGGCGCCGGCCTGGCCCAGGGTTATCACCAGCGTGCGGGCATGACCGCCGAACGTTTTGTAGCCGACCCGTATGCCGATGGCGGACGGCTCTATCGCACGGGCGACCTGGTGCGCCAACGCGCCGATGGCCTGGTGGAGTACCTGGGGCGGATCGACCATCAGGTGAAAATCCGTGGTTTTCGCATCGAGCTGGGCGAAATCGAAACCCGCCTGCTTGAGCATGAGGCGGTCCGTGAGGCGGTGGTCCTGGCCCTGGATGCGCCGAGTGGCAAGCAACTGGCGGCGTACCTGGTCAGCGATGCCAGCGACCACACCGCCTTGCGCGAGGCACTCAAGACCCACCTCAAGGCGCAACTGCCGGACTACATGGTGCCCGCGCACCTGATGGTGCTCGACAGCATGCCGCTGACCGCCAACGGCAAGCTCGACCGCCGCGCCTTGCCGCAACCGGACCCCGAGGCCAATCGGCAAGCGTACGTGGCGCCGAGCAATGAGCTGGAGCTGAGCCTCGCCGCGATCTGGTGTGCGGTGCTCAACGTGCAGCAGGTCGGGCTGCACGATAACTTCTTCGAGCTGGGTGGCGATTCGATCCTGTCGATCCAGGTGGTCAGCCGGGCGCGGCAGGCGGGGATTCACTTCAGCCCCCGTGACCTGTTCCAGCACCAGACCGTGCAGGCCCTGGCCGCAGTGGCCACGCGCAGTGAGCAGATCACTGCCGAGCAAGGTGTGTTGACTGGCCCCTCGGGCATGACGCCGATCCAGCAGTGGTTCTTTGACAGCGAGATCCCGGCGCGTCAGCACTGGAACCAGGCCCTGGTGCTGGCGCCGGTGCAGGCCCTCGATCCCCGTCGCCTGGAGCAGGCACTGTTGGCCGTGCTGGAACACCACGACGCCTTGCGCCTGAGTTTCACCCAGCGCGACGCGCAATGGCATGCCGAGCATCTGGCCGTGCCGCAAGGCGGCGTGTTGTGGCTGGCCCAGGTGACGGATATGCAGCAGTGCGAGGCGCTGTTCGCCGATGCCCAGCGCAGCCTCGATCTGGAGCACGGTCCGCTGCTGCGCGCCTTGCTGGTGGACGGGCCGATTGGCCAGCAACGCTTGCTGATCGCGATCCATCACCTGGTGGTGGACGGCGTGTCCTGGCGCGTCTTGCTTGAAGACCTGCAAAACGTCTATCGCCAATTGGGCGACGGCCAGGCGGTCAGCCTGCCGGCCAAGACCAGTGCCGTGCGCGACTGGGCCGCCCGTTTGCAGGCCTACGCCAGCAGCGAATCCCTGCGCGAAGAACTGAGCCTATGGCAGCAACAGTTGGCCGGTCCGCCGGTTGCGTTGCCGGTGGACCGGGCGCACGGCAGCCTGCGCAATCGCGATGCCGAGACGGTCAGCGTGCGCCTGGATGCCGAGCGCACCCGGCAGTTACTGCAACAGGCACCGAGCGCCTATCGCACCCAGGTCAACGACCTGCTGCTGACGGCATTGGCCCGCGTGCTGTGCCGCTGGAGCGGGCATGCATCGACCCTGATCCAGCTGGAAGGCCATGGCCGCGAAGCGCTGTTCGACGAAATCGACCTGACCCGCAGTGTGGGTTGGTTCACCAGCGCTTACCCGCTGCGCCTGACCCCAGTGGATATCGAGGAGGCCAGCGGGCAGGGCGCGTCGATCAAGGCGATCAAGGAGCAACTGCGTGCGGTGCCCCACAAGGGCCTGGGCTATGGCGTGCTGCGCTACCTGGCCGACAGCACTTGTCGCCAGGCCATGGCGGCGTTGCCGAGCGCTTCGATTACGTTCAACTACCTCGGGCAGTTCGACCAGAGCTTCGACAGCCAGGCGCTGTTCCACCCGCTGGACGTATCTGCCGGCCCGGCCCATGACCCGGCCGCACCGCTGCCCAACGCCTTGAGTGTGGACAGCCAGGTGTACGGCGGCGAACTGGTGCTGCGCTGGACCTTCAGCCGCGAGCGCCACGACCACCAGACCATCAGCGAACTGGCCGATGCCTACCTGGGCGAGTTGCACAGCCTGATCGCCCATTGCCTGCGTGACGATGCCGGTGGCCTGACGCCGTCCGACTTCCCCCTGGCGCACCTGACCCAGGCGCAGCTGGATGCGTTGCCGGTGCCGGCCTGCGCCATCGAGGACGTGTACCCGCTGACGCCCATGCAGGAAGGCCTGCTGTTGCATACCCTGCTGGAACCGGGCACCGGCCTCTATTACATGCAGGATCGCTACCGCATCAACAGCGAGCTCAACCCCGAGCGTTTTGCCCTGGCCTGGAAGGCCGTGATCGCCCGGCATGAAGCCTTGCGTGCGTCATTCTGCTGGAACGTCGGCGAAGATATGTTGCAGGTGATCCACAAGCCCGGCAGCACGCCGATCGAGTACCTGGACTGGACCGGCACCCCGGCCGAGCAACAGGAGCCACGCCTGCAAGCCCTGCTGAAAAGCGAGCGCGAGGCCGGTTTCGATCTGCTCAACCAGGCGCCGTTCCACCTGCGCCTGATCCGCGTCGGCGAGGCTCGCTACTGGTTCATGATGAGCAACCACCACATCCTGATCGATGCCTGGTGCCGCTCGTTGCTGATGAATGACTTCTTCGATATCTACACCGCCCTGGGTGAGGGCCGCGAGGCACAACTGGCCGCGCCGCCGCGCTATCGCGACTATATTGCCTGGCTGCAACGCCAGAACCTGGCCGAGGCGCGGCAGTGGTGGCAGCAGAACCTGCAAGGGTTCGAGCGCACCACACCGATCCCCAGCGACCGGCCATTCCTGCGGGAACACGCCGGCCATAGCGGCGGCATGGTGGTGGGGGACTGCTATACCCGCCTGGATGAGCGCGATGGGGCGCAATTGCGCGAGTTGGCCCAGGCTCATCAACTGACCGTCAATACCTTCGCCCAGGCGGCGTGGGCCTTGGTGCTGCGGCGCTTGAGCGGCGAGCGTGACGTGCTGTTCGGCGTCACCGTGGCCGGGCGCCCGGTGGACATGCCGCACATGCAGCGCACGGTCGGCCTGTTTATCAACAGTATCGCCCTGCGGGTCAAGTTGCCCGAGGACGATCAGCCGTGCAGCGTGCGCCAGTGGTTGAGTGGCTTGCTCGACAGCAATATGCAACTGCGCGAATACGAGTACCTGCCGCTGGTGACCATCCAGGAGCACAGCGAACTGCCCAAGGGCCAGCCGCTGTTCGACAGCCTGTTCGTGTTTGAAAACGCTCCGGTGGAAGTCTCGGTGCTGGACCGCGCGCAAAGCCTGAACGCGACCTCGGACTCGGGCCGCACCCACACCAACTTCCCGCTGACGGCGGTGTGCTACCCGGGCGATGACCTGGGCTTGCACTTGTCCTATGACCAGCGTTATTTCGATCAAAGCACCGTGCAAGGCATGCTCGCCGAGTTCAAGCGCCTGCTGTTGGCGTTGGTGCAGGGCTTCCATGGCGATATGGCCGACCTGCCGCTGATTGGCGCGCAGGAGCGTGTGTTCCTGGTGGACGCTTGCAACCAGAGCGCCCATGAGTACCCGCTTGAGCGCAGCTACGTCGAACTGTTCGAGGCGCAGGTGGCGCAGCATCCGCAGCGCATTGCCGCCAGTTGCCTGGACCGGCAGTGGACCTATGCCGAGCTGAACCAGCGCAGCAATCGCCTGGGCCATGCCCTGGTCGCGGCGGGTGTCGGCCTCGACCAGCCGGTGGCGCTGCTGGCCGAGCGTGGCCTGGATCTGTTGGGCATGATCATCGGCAGCTTCAAGGCCGGTGCCGGTTACTTGCCGCTGGATCCCGGGCTGCCGAGCCAGCGCTTGAGCCGGATCATCGACCTGAGCCGCACGCCGTTGTTGGTGTGTACTGCGGCCTGCCGCGAGCAGGCGCAGGCGTTGCTCGAGGATTTTGCCTGTGGTGCGCGGCCGAAGTTGCTGGTGTGGGAGGAGTTGGCAGGTGTCGACAGCAATCCTGGGATCTACAGCGCCCCGGACAACCTCGCCTACGTGATCTACACCTCCGGCTCCACCGGGCTGCCCAAGGGCGTGATGGTCGAGCAGCGCGGCATGCTCAATAACCAATTGAGCAAGGTGCCGTACCTGCATCTGAGCGAGCAGGATGTGATCGCCCAGACCGCCTCGCAAAGCTTTGATATCTCCGTGTGGCAGTTCCTCGCCGCGCCCTTGTTTGGCGCGCGGGTGGATATCGTGCCCAACACCATTGCCCATGACCCGCAGGGCTTGCTGGCGCATGTGCAGGCCCAGGGCATCACGGTGCTGGAAAGCGTGCCGTCGCTGATTCAGGGCATGCTCGCCCAGGACCACATCAGCCTGGACGGCCTGCGCTGGATGCTGCCGACCGGCGAGGCGATGTTGCCGGCGCTGGCGCACCAATGGCTGCTGCGTTATCCGGACATCGGCCTGGTCAACGCCTACGGCCCGGCGGAATGCTCGGATGACGTGGCGTTCTTCCATGTCGACCTGGCCTCGACCCGTGGCACCTACCTGCCGATTGGCACGCCGACCGACAACAACCGTTTGTACTTGCTCGACGGCGCGCTGGAGCTGGTGCCGCAAGGTGCGGTGGGCGAGCTGTGCGTGGCGGGCACCGGGGTCGGGCGCGGTTATGTCAGCGATCCGCTGCGCACCGCCCAAGTGTTTGTGCCGGATCCGTTTGGAGCGCCGGGGGAACGCCTGTACCGCAGCGGCGACCTGGCGCGGCGGCGCAGTGATGGGGTGCTGGAGTACGTCGGGCGTATCGACCATCAGGTGAAGATTCGCGGCTACCGCATCGAACTGGGTGAAATCGAGGCGCGCCTGCATGAGCAGCCCGAGGTGCGTGATGCGGCGGTGGGCGTGCAGGAGGGGGTCAATGGCAAACACCTGGTGGGTTACCTGGTGGCGAGCGATGCCAGCCTTAACCCTGGCGAGCGCCTGGACCGCATCAAGCAGCGCCTGCGCAGCGAACTGCCGGAGTACATGGTGCCGTTGCACTGGCTGTGGCTGGAGCGCCTGCCCCTGAACGCCAACGGTAAGCTCGACCGCAAGGCCCTGCCGGCCCTGGAGATTGGCCAGTTGCACAGCCAGGACTACCTCGCGCCGCGCAGCGAACTGGAGCAGACCCTGGCCACGATCTGGGCCCAGGTGCTGAAGGTCGAGCAGGTGGGCGTGCTGGATAACTTCTTCGAGCTGGGTGGGCACTCGCTGCTGGCCACGCAAATCGCCTCGCGGGTGCAGAAGAGCCTGCAACGGGATGTACCGCTGCGGGCGATGTTCGAATGCAGCACGGTGGCAGAACTGGCGACGTACATCGAGGGCTTGGCGGCCCATGATATCAGCGCCGGCACAGTGGACCGGCTGAGTGATTTGATGGCTGAGCTGGAGGGGCTTTAAGCCGGCAAAGGCGGCGCCCGCAGATGCTGCGGGCGTTCCGCCGTTGGTCGGTTATGCGCATTGTCGGTGTGTGAACTGTCAATTCTGACAGTAGGCAAGGCTTGTATTCCAAGCGTTAGATAACAGCAGTTTTTGGCCTGGCGGTCAGGCCTGCTGGTTAACTTTCCCTGGACTGGAGGTCCTGTCATGGTTAAAAAAACTGCGCCCCAAAGTTCGTCACCGGCCGCTGCCCAGCCCGTTGTTGAAGCCACCGTCGAATTACCCTATCCGCAGATTCAATACGCCGCCAACAACAACATCCTGTATCCCATCGACGCCATCGACGGCACGCGCGCAACTATTGCATTTGCCGGGATGGGCGCGACACCGGTGACGTTGTACTGGGCCATCCGGGATCAGGACGAGCCGGTGTTCGAGCCGATTGTGCGAACAGGCAGTACCACTGGCAGCATTGACATTCCCATTCCCTGGCAGTGGGTCAGTACCTGCATCGGGCATACCGTGTTGATCTGGTACACAGCGTCTGTGGGCGGTCAACTCAAGCAGTCGCTGGTGCTGGAACTGGAGGTCCAACAGATCCGCGAGCAGGACCTCCAGGCATCGCTGCCGGTGTTTGCCCATGCGCAATACATCCATAGCACCTGGCAACTGGATATGAAGGCATTCAGCGGCGATGAGACCATCAGGGTCAAGGCGTGGCCGATGATCCAAGCCGGGCAGCGGCTGTTTATCAATGTGGCAGGCGATCAGCACAAGCCGCCGTTCGCGTTTAGCTGGGTCGCTCGGGACCATGTGGTGACGGCCGCCGAGGCCATTGCCGGGCATATCTTTGAATTCAAGCTCGCGCGCAGTTGGATGGCACGGCGCGAGGACTACTCGGCCCTGACCATCCACATGGCCGTGATCTTTGATGGCACCTCACCCCAGCCGCCGGTGCCGGTTGATCCGATCTACGAAACCCAGCTTCCGGAAAACGCCCACGAGTTTCATCCCCGTACAACCGTGCTGTTGTTTGTGGATGCGTCGTTGCACTTGCCCGAACCGAAATTGGTCGAGGCGCAAGGCCAGGCTGAGGTGGACCCGCTCAAATTGCTGGAGGGCGCAACGGTACGTGTCTGTTACGAGGATATGCGCAGCACTGACAGTATCTCCCTGTGCTGGGAATCGACCCACGGCGATTGTGCCCCTATCCCCCCACAGAGCGGTATGGACGAAGGCTGTATCGACTTCCATATCCCGCCGCAGTTCGTGGGTATGCGCCTGGATAACTTCGCGAATTTCAGCTACACCGTGACCCGTGATGGCGGCGAGCAAGCGTCGCCTGATGGCGTGGTCTGGATCCCGCTGCCGTCCAACCTGCCCCGGCCGCAGATCCTCGAAGCCCCGTTCAACAGCCTGGACCTTGGGCAGATGTGCTGTGATGACCCGGTGACGATCCATGTTGCGCCTTGGCCATTTATCGGCACCACGCAACGTGTGCAGCTGTATATCGGTGGTGTCTACCCGGATGGCTCAAAAGCCCGGCTGTACCTTTTTGACGGGGAGCCGGTCAGTGAAGAGGATATTCGCAACGGTTGGACCCGGACCTTGCCCCGGGCCGAACTGGCGGCGCTCAAGCATGACAGCGAGTTGTACATCCTGTTCAGCGTTGAGTTTCTGCCACCCAGGGATTCGCGGCCGGTCTATCGTGCGTTTCCTTCGCTGCTGGTGAACCTGCTCACCGAACCGCACCTGGAGTTGCCCAAGCCCCATCTTGTCGAGGCGGTGGACTGCGGCGCCGACGGCTGGATCGTCAACCCGGTGAACACGCAGGACGGCGCGCATATCCAGGTGGCGTACGAGCGTATGTGCCCGGGGGATATGGTTTGCCCCACGTTCATCGGCACGCCTGGGCCTGGGTCGCCGGGGCTGGAGTGTCGCGTTGTGGCGCAGGGGGAGCAGAGCCTGGTATTCGCCGTTGCGCCGTCGGCGATCAGCGCCAACCTGCGCCAGCAGATATTGCTGGGCTACAGCGTGTCACGTGTGTGTGGCGGCGAATGGGAGTCGCCGCCACAAAAAGTGCATGTCCTGGATATCAGCGGCCTGCCCAACCTGGCGGTGGAACAGGCGACGGGCAGCACCCTGGACCTCAGTACATTCGGCGGCGATGCTAGCGCAACGGTGGTTGCCTGGCCTTACATTGCCCTGGGCCAGCCCTGCTGGTTGTGGGTGACCGGAGAGTTGGAAGGCGGCAGCCCATACAGCTTTGAGGTGCTGGAGGGGGTACCGGTCACCGAGCAGTGGTTGACCGGTGTCGAGGCGCCGTTACCGCGCCACGAGCTGCAAAAACTGGCGGATTGCAGCGCTTTTGAAGTGCATTTTGCGGTGAATTTCAACGGCCAGCTGGACAAGGACAGTGCCCACAGATTCCCGGTATTGCTTCTGGACATCGCACAGGAGGGGCTGGAGCTCAAGGCGCCCACGGTGTGCGAAGCGGTGGGCACCCAGCTCACGGTTTACAACGGCCGGGATGGCGTGACGGTGCGCGTGGCCTACGCGCTGATCAACCCTAGTCATACAATCAGTGTGTGCTGGACGCGCACAGACGGTACTTGCCTACCAGTGATGTCGAAGCCTGGCAGCAGTGATCCAGGCTACGTGGATTTCCATATTCCCCGGGAAGCAGTGATCCATGGGATCGGCAAGACGGTGAAGATCAACTACACCGTCACCAGTCTGTGCAAAGTGGCAACTTCCCCGGACCTCGACCTGCAGATTAGTGTGCCCGTACGTTTGCCGACGCCGGTGGTGCCGCAGGCTACCAACAACATTCTGGATTTGCGCACTTTCAGCGCCGATGCGGACATTACCGTGCAACCCTGGTGGTTTATCTTGCCGAACCAGAGAGTCTGGCTGCGCGGGATTGGGACCAGGGAGGATGGCAGCCCGTACATTTTTAATGTTTACCTGGGCAAGGTCGTGACGGAGGCAGAAGTCAGCGCCGGGCTCAAGCAAGCGTTGAGGCGAATCGAGCTTGAGCTTTTGAAGGATCTCAGCACCTTGACGTTCACCTGCAAAGTCACTGCTGATGGAAGCAGCCAGGAAAGTACGGCGGTGGTGTTTCCGGCGTTGCAGCTGCTGTTAAGTAAGGCATTCTCCGACCACACCGACTTCGATCCTGCCGGCAAAGGCTGGAATGGCTGGAACAGAGGACCCGGCGCCACCAATCCTGGCGATCTGGTGCTCAAGCTAGGTGCTGTGCCTGGAGCGGCGAACGGGTATTTCTTGCAGGACTGGGGGTACACCGATACCAGCGATCCAGCCACGCAGCGTGTGAAACTGTTCAAGGACTTCAGCGGGCTGCAGGTGGGGCGTTCCTATCGGTTCAGTGCGTGGATCCGTGATATTCCGCTGTTAGTGAACAGGCCGCGCTTGATCCTCACGGCCCAGGGGGTGCCAATCTCAGCGGAAATGTTACCTCCTGCCACCTGGTACTTGCTCCAGGGCGTGTTCCAGGCCAAGGCCGCTACGGTGCGGCTCACCTTGGACAACCTGCAGATGGGGGGGGGGCCGGGCAATGACTACGACGTGACTGGCTTGACTGTGACAGAGATGTAAGCTGCGCAACAAGGCCTCCAACCGTTGGAGGCCTTGTCCGGCCAGCGTCGAGCGATTATTTCGGGCCGAGGATTTTCCCCAGTTTATCCGGCGACGGCGCCCCTTGCTGCTGCTGCAACTGGCCCTTGTCATCCAGGTAGAAAATCGCCGGGGTGGCCGACAATTCCAGCTCTTCCATCAACTTCATATTGGCATCGAGCTTGGCCTGGATCTCGGCCGGGATCTTGGCCAGGGCCTTGAGCTTGCTGGCTTTGCCCGCAGACTCATGTTCTTGCAGGGCCTGGGCCGTGTCTTTACTGGCCAGCAGCGCCGCCGATTTGCCGGGGCTGTCCTCGCGGATGATCCCGACCATGATGTGGCGCAACTGCACCTTGCCGGCCTTGACCCAGGGCCGCGCCTGTTCCCAGAACATGTTGCAGTACGGGCAGTTGGGGTCGCTGAACAGGTAGACGGTGCGCGGCGCGTTTTTATCGCCGTCCTGGATCCAGCTGCTCTGTTGCATCTTGGCCCAGATTTCCTTGGCCATCGGCGCGTAGACCAGTTTTTCCAGGGGCGCGGTGCTCAGGTCATTGCCCTTGGCGTCGTACAGGTTGCCGGCCAGCACGTGCTGGCCGTCGGCGGTCAGGTACAGCGCCATGCCACGGTTCTGGTACTGCGCGGCATAGCCCTTGAGCCCGCCCGGTGCATCGAAGCTGCCGATGATCTTGGCGCCCTTGGCTTCGATCTGTTTGATCGGCGCCGGCCATTCTTCGGCGTGGGCGAGGTTGGCGGCGAGTGCCAGGGGCAGCAGGGTCAGCAGGTGGCGGAGGCGGGGCATAAGGGTTTCCTTGAAGGGGCCGTCTTGGCGGCAGTCGAGTCCGTGGGGTCGAAATATTCCATGGCGCGGGCCAGGCTGGCCTGGGACAGCTCGCCCAGGTGGCTGTTGATCAGCCGGCCATCGGCTTGATAGAAGAGCGTGGTCGGCAGCGCCATCGAACCCACGGCTTGGCCCAGGCGGCCACTGGCGTCGAACAGTACGTTGTCCAGGTTCAGGCCCTGGGTGGCCAGGTAGGTGCTGACGCTTTGCATGCTTTCGGCCTGGTTGACGAACAGGAAGGTCACGTCAGGCCGTTGTTTCTGGGCATTTTCCAGCACCGGCATTTCCCGCCGGCAGGGCGGGCACCAGGTGGCCCACAGGTTGATCACCAACGGGCCGCCCTGGTAGTCGGCCAGTTGCACGGTTTCGCCATCGGCGTTGCGCAGGGCGATATCCGGCAGGCGCGTGCCTTTTTCATAGATGTTCAACGAGAAACTGGCCAGCGCCCAGAACGCCAGGCCACTGACCACGCCGGCGGTCAGCGGCTTGCGCAGGGCCGGGCGGCGCCAGCTCCAGAGCAGGGCGGCGATGATCAGCACGATCACCCCCGGCCAGACGAGAAAGCCGCCGTCGCGCAGGTCGACAATTTGTAGCGGGTCATCGCGGTAGTACGACCAGTACATCAATACAAAACCGATGCGCGCGCTGAGCATGCCCAGCAGGAACAGGCTGAACAGCACCGACTCGGGGTTCTCGCCGCCACGCTTGGCCACGCGCCAGCCCACCACTGTGGCGAGGACCAGCGCACTGATCAGCAGCAGATGGTTCAAGGCAATGGCAAAGGTGCCGATGGTCAAGGTCAGCATCAGGGTGCGTCCCGGGTCTGGGTCCAGCGTTGCAGGAAGGCTGCGGCGTCCACTTCACCTGTGATGCGCTGGGCGCGGCGCTCTGCACCGTCCGGGCCGATCCACACAAAGCTCGGTGGGCCGGGGACTTTGTAGCGGCCCAGCAGCTCACGGCTGGCGGCGTTGTCGGCGGTGACGTCCAGGCGCAGCAGGCGCACGTTTTTCAGGGCCTCCATGACTTCGGGTTTACCGAACACCTGTTTTTCCATGATCTTGCACGACACACACCAGTCGGCGTAGTAGTCCAGCAGCACCCATTGGCCCTGGGCCTTGGCGCTGTCGAGCTGGGTTTGCAGGGCTGACGGGGCGTTGATGGTGGTAAAGCTGTCATGGGCGGTCGGCGCGCCGGCCACCGGCGAGCCACCGAACACCTTGAGCGGTTGCCACAGGTCATCGCTGCCACCGGCTGCGCCGATCACCAGGATCGCGCCCCACAGGCCCAGGACCAGGGAACCTGCGCCCAGTGCCTTGGCGACCAGCCCGTACTCGCGGGCCAGGCTCCAGCCGCAGTAGGCCATCACCAGTGCCAGCACGCCCCACAGGCCGAGCCACAGGCTTTCGTCGACGACCGGGCGGATCATCAACACGGCGGTCGCGAGGAACAGGAAGCCAAACACGCTCTTGAGCACATTCATCCAGGTGCCTGGCTTGGGCAGGAAGCGATTGCCCACCGTCACCAGCAACAGCAAGGGCACGCCGATACCGATGCCCATGGCAAACAGGATCAGGCCGCCGTGCAGGGCATTGCCGCTTTGTGCGATGTAGAGCAGGGCGCCGGCCAGGGGCGCGGTCATGCACGGGCCTACCAGCAGGCCGGACAAGGCCCCGAGCACGCCAGCGCCGACCAGGCTGCCGCCGTTTTGCCGACGGCTGGCGTTGTCCAGGCGATCGCGCAGGAAGGCCGGCAGTTGCAGTTCAAAGAAACCGAACATTGGCAGGGCGAGGATCACAAACAGCGCGGCGAAACTGCCGAGGATCCACGGGGTTTGCAGCAGCGCAGCCAGGTTGCTGCCGGCCAGCGCGGCCAGTACGCCGAGGGCGGCATACACCAGCGCCATGCACACCACATAACTGGTGGCCAGGGCAAAACCACGGCGTGGGCTGGCACCGCTGCCCACTACCAGGCCGGCGAGGATCGGCAGCATCGGCAGCGAACACGGGGCAAACGCCAGCAGCAGGCCCAGGCCGAAGAACACCAGCAGGCTCCAGCCCAGGCTGCGTTGTTGCAGGCCGCTGGCCAGGCTTTCATCCTGGGCCTCGGCGGTGGCGGCCACGGCGGGGTTGCCGCCCAGGTCGACGGTGAGCGATTGCGGCGGGTAGCACAGGCCGGCATCGGCGCAGCCCTGCCAGCCCAGCTTGACCTTACCGGTGGCGCCGGCCGGGAGTTTCACTTCCAGGCCCTGGCGGTACACCTGTTGCTCGCCGAAGAACTCGTCGCTATGGGCCTCGCCCTGGGGCAGCACGGGCTGTTCGGCCAGGCCTTCGAATTTCATGCGTTGCTGGTACAGGTAATAACCGTCGGCAATCTGCCAATACAGCTGGGTTTCACCGGAAGCCAGGCGCTCGGAGGTAAAGGTAAAGGCCTTGCCTACCGGGAGGAACTCGGCTTTGGTCTCGAACGGATTGTTGCCAGGCGCGGCCTGGGCCAATCCGGTGAACAACACCAACAGGAAGATAAACAGATGCCGCATGGTCAAGCCTTAGTTCGATGCAAGTGGGCACACAATGTGTGGTGCTGATTAACCGATGATTAACCGGGCTATTCTAGAGTGTAGGGATTTTCAAGGCGCGCATCTTTTGCCGGCATAATGCGTGCTTAATCCGCCCTCCTTTAAATCAGCATTTTTGCAAAGGGTTCAGCATGCACGTACTGGTCTGTGAAGACGATGACCTGATTGCCAGTGGCATCGTTGCCGGTCTCGGCGCCCAGGGCTTTACGGTCGAGCGCGTAGCCACGGCCGCGGCGGCGCGGGCGATGCTCAAGGCGGCGGAGTTCGACATCATGGTGCTCGACCTCGGCCTGCCGGATGAAGACGGCCTCAAATTGCTGCAGCAACAGCGCAGTGCGGGGCTGGAGATCCCGGTGCTGATCCTCACCGCGCGCGACTCGGTGACCAACCGCGTCGACGGCCTGCAAGCCGGTGCCGACGATTACCTGCTCAAGCCCTTCGACCTGCGCGAGCTGGCTGCACGCTTGCAAACCCTGTTGCGCCGGGTGGCCGGGCGCAGCGTCAACCTGATCGAGCATGGCCGGCTGAGCTACAACCCCAGCAGCCGCGAAACCTTGCTCGGCGGCCAGCCGGTGGACTTGTCTCGCCGCGAACAGGCCCTGTTGCAGGCATTGCTGCACAACCGTGGCCGGGTGCTGTCCAGCGAGCAGCTCAAGGACAGCGTCTACGGGTTCAACGATGAACTGGAAAGCAACGCCCTCAACGTGCATATCCACCACCTGCGCCGCAAGTTGGGCAACGGTATTGTCGAGACCGTGCGCGGTCTGGGCTACCGCCTGGGCCCGGCGGATACTGGAGACGACGCCTCGTGATGAGCCTGCGCCTGCGTCTGACCTTCAAGCTGGGCGCCGCTTTTGTGCTGATCTGGGCGCTGGCGGCGGCCTGGATGCTCAACGACCTGCGCAACCAGATGATGTTTTCCCTGGACCAGCGCCTGGTGGCCTCGGCGCGCATGGTGGCCGGGCTGATGGAGCAGATGCCGGGCCTGGCCAGCGTGGGCGAGGGCAAGCGTTTTGGCGCCGAACAACTGAATGTGCCCGGTGGCATGGCGTGCCAGGTCAGCTCGTTGCGGGGTGAAGTGCTGGCCCGCAGCCACACCACGCCGGATCAGGGGTTGGAATCGCGGCAAAGTGGCTTTCGCGACCAGATCATCGACGGCGCTGCCTGGCGCAGCTTTACCCTGGCCCGGGGTGATTTGTTCATCACCACCGCCGACCGTCAGGTGGAGCGCGAGGCGCTGAACATGTCGATCCTGCTGGCGGCCTCAGTGCCGGTGGGCGTGGCCTTGCTGGGTTGCCTGTGCCTGTTGTGGCTGGGGATCGGCCAGAGCCTGGTGCCGCTCAACCGCATGCGCGATGCCTTGATGCGGCGCAGTGCCGACTCCCTTGAGCCGTTGCAGATTCACCCGTTGCCCAGCGAGCTCAAGCCGCTGCTCGACACCCAGAACCAACTGTTGCAACGCATCGCCAAGACCATCGAGCGCGAGCGCCGGCTGACCGGCGATGCCGCTCACGAGCTGCGCAGCCCGCTTACGGCCATCAAGACCCACCTGCAAGTGGCACGCATGACCGACGGCGCCGCCCGCGATCAATCCCTGGCCCATGCCGAGGAGGGCGCCGACCGCCTGCATCGCACCCTTGAGCAGTTGCTGCTGTTGGCGCGGGTCGAGGGCAGCCTGTCGTTTGATGACGGTTTGCAGTCCAGTGCCGAACAGGTGGCGCGCCTGGCGATCCAGGACGCCAACGCCGGCGACAACCGCCGCATCGACCTGATCCTGCCGGACAACCTGCCCCAGGATCCGGTGGAAATGCCCGTGGGCCTGGCGGTGGCGGCCTTGCGTAACCTGCTGGATAACGCCCTGCGCCATACCCCGGCCGATACGCGGGTGGAGTTGAGCGTGTTCACCCAGGGCAATCAAGTGGTGTTTCGCGTGCGCGACCATGGCGCGCCGATCTCCAGCGAAGACCTGCAACACCTGACCCAGCGTTTCTGGCGCAATGGCAACAGCGGCGGTTGTGGCCTGGGCCTGGCCATCGTGCAGGCGATTGTCCAGCGATGCTCTTGTTCCCTGGCCTTCGACAGCCAGCCCGACGGCCTGCGGGTCGACCTGGGGATGCCGCTGCGGCGCTGATCCTTGCTTGCATACACATAACTACCGCCATCCTGGGGCCCGACGCTTCAGGATGGCGGCAATTTTTGTGTTTGCAGGTTTGCCGGCTGAATGACTCAGCCTGTATTGAAAAGGACAGCGCCTATGTTGGTCATCGATTCCACTTATCCAGCCAAAGATTTTAATCAACGCAATGGTGAAGCCGTGCGCCAGGTGGTGGTGCATTACACCGCCGCGCCCTTTCCCTCCTCCCTGCGCTCCCTGACGCAGCAGGGTGTCAGTGCCCATTACCTGTTACCCGCCCCCCATGAGGCCAGCTATCGAAGTGCCGGCTACGACGAATTGCGGGTGTTCCAACTGGTGGATGAACGCCAGCGCGCCTGGCATGCAGGCGCCAGTCATTGGGCGGGTCGCGATAACGTCAACAGTCGCTCCATCGGCATCGAGATCGTCAACCTGGCCCGCGATGAGGGTGGGGTGTTTACCTTTCCTGCCTATGATCCGCAGCAGATCGCCGTGCTGATCGCGCTGCTGCGCGACATTTGCGCCCGTCATCCGCAGATCGGCGCCACCGATATCGTCGGCCATTCGGATGTGGCGTTCTGGCGCAAGAGTGACCCGGGGCCACGCTTGCCCTGGCACGGTTTGTTCGAAGCGGGCATTGGCGCCTGGTTCGATGCACAGGCCAAAAGTGCCTATGAGCGGCGCTTTCGCATGGGGTTGCCCCAGGAGGTGGAGGTCGAACGGGCCTTCCAGCGCTACGGCTACGCCCCGGCGAAAAACCGCCAGGCGTTCCAGCAGCGCCTGCGTGCGTTCCAGATGCACTTCCGGCCCGCCGATTATCGTGGGCAACTGGATATCGAGACCTGCGCGATTCTGTATGCACTGAATGAAAAGTACACCAGTGCCGGCGAGTGACCGGCCATTTGCCGGTTTTTCACTGAGCCGGGTGTAAATCCTCACGCCGCTGAAGCGTTTCCAGAACAGGAAATCCGTGCGCACGCCCTTTGGGGGCCAGACGTCAACGGGTTGGCAGTTTGGTCACCATCATCAGCGTATTGAGGGATCTAGAGATGTCAGTCGCTACCAGTCGCATTGAAGATTTGCAGGTGTCGGCCAGCCCGACGCCTGCGGAAGCGCTTTACCAGTTCGATGAATCGCCGCTGCTGGCCCGCCAGCGCCAGCAGGAATCCAATGCCCGCAGCTACCCACGGCGCATTCCCCTGGCGCTCAAGCGGGCCAAGGGTATTTATGTCGAGGACGTTGAAGGTCGCAGCTTCATCGACTGCCTGGCCGGAGCCGGCACGTTGGCGCTGGGGCACAACCACCCGGTGGTGATCGAGGCGATCCAGCAGGTGCTGCTCGACGAGTTGCCGCTGCATACCCTGGACTTGACCACGCCGGTCAAGGACCAGTTTGTGCAGGACCTGTTCGGCCTGCTGCCAGCGGAACTGGCGCGGGAGGCGAAGATCCAGTTTTGCGGCCCCACCGGCACCGACGCGGTGGAAGCCGCGCTGAAACTGGTGCGTACCGCCACGGGGCGCAGCACGGTGTTGTCGTTCCAGGGCGGTTATCACGGCATGAGCCAGGGCGCATTGAGCCTGATGGGCAGCCTGGGGCCGAAAAAGCCGTTGGGCGCCTTGCTGGCCAATGGCGTGCAATTCTTGCCATTCCCTTATGACTACCGCTGCCCGTTCGGCCTGGGTGGGGCAGAGGGAGTCAAGGTCAACCTGCACTACCTGGAAAACCTGCTCAACGACCCGGAGGCCGGCGTTTTGCTGCCGGCGGCGGTGATCGTCGAAGTGGTGCAGGGCGAAGGCGGCGTGATCCCGGCCGACCTCGACTGGCTGCGCGGCCTGCGACGCATTACCGAGCAGGCCGGCGTGGCGTTGATCGTCGACGAGATCCAGAGCGGTTTCGCTCGCACCGGCAAAATGTTTGCCTTTGAACATGCCGGCATTGTTCCGGATGTGGTGGTGTTGTCCAAAGCCATTGGTGGCAGCTTGCCGCTGGCGGTGGTGGTGTATCGCGAGTGGCTCGACACCTGGCTGCCGGGCGCCCATGCCGGGACCTTCCGCGGCAATCAGATGGCCATGGCGGCCGGCTCGGCGGTGATGCGCTACCTCAAGCAACATAACGTCGCCGACCACGCGGCGGCCATGGGCGAGCGCCTGGCTGAACACCTGCGCATCCTGCAGCGGGACTTCCCGCAACTGGGGGATATCCGCGGGCGCGGCCTGATGCTCGGGGTAGAGCTGGTCAACCCCAACGGCACGCCCGACGTCCAGGGCCACCCGCCGGTCCATCGGCAATTGGCGCCGCTGGTGCAACGCGAATGCCTCAAGCGCGGGTTGATCCTGGAGCTGGGCGGGCGCCATGGCGGCGTGGTGCGTTTCCTGCCGCCGCTGGTCATCACCGGGGCAGAAATCGACCGCGTGGCAGAGATCTTCGGTCGGGCTTTGGCAGCGGCTGTGGCGAGCCTCTAATTTTCCTGCACCGCTATACGTTCCTACATACATCAGCCACGCGCAGTGCGTGGCAGCCTTTAAGTGACGGAGAACCGCAATGACCTCAGTATTTGACCGCGAAGACATCCTGTTCCAGGTGGTGGTCAACCATGAAGAACAGTACTCCATCTGGCCCGACTACAAGGCCGTGCCAGAAGGCTGGCGCACCGTGGGTAAAAGCGGGATGAAGAAAGAGTGCCTGGCTTACATCGAAGAGGTCTGGACTGATATGCGCCCGCTGAGCTTGCGCCAGAAGATGGATGCGCAGGTTGTTGCTGGCTGAACACAAGCAAATGTGGGAGCCAGCGTGGTTTAACGGGGCGCCTAAGATCAAAATCACAAGCAAAGCGAGGCGGCCTGACAGCCGACCTGATCGTCAAGGCGTGCGCGTACCCCTGTAGGAGCTGGCTTGCCTGCGATGGTCGTTAACGATGACGAATGAATACCAGATACTCTGATGTGTTCTTTCGGGCGTCATCGCAGGCAAGCCAGCTCCTACAGGGGAAAGCAGCTTCGCTCTCTGGCTTTGCTGTTGTTGCTCTGCTTTTGATCTGGCTTTTGATCTTAGGCGCCCCGTTAAACTACGCTGGCCGCAGGCAGGTATTGCGCAGTGGGCGCCCCGGCATGGATGCCGGGGTAGCCGCGACACGGCCATGGATGGCCGATCGCGGCGGGCCCACGGAGCAATGCCTGACTGCGGGCATGCCGAGCCTAGGCGAGGCACCGAGTGGTGGGGCAAAAGCGCTTTGGTTACTTTCGCGCTCTTCGAAAGTGACCCGCCGTAAGGGCGGAACCCTAAGTGGCCGTGACTGCAGCAACGGATATGTACACAAACCCAATAAGCACTAGATAAAAGAGTTGTGTAGATACCTATGCCGCGATGGCTGAGTGTCAGTCGATAGATTAGTTGACTGATACACCGCCATCGCGGGCAAGCCTGCTCCCACACAAGCCCGCTCCCACATAAGCTCGCACACACAGGGGTATTGCGTTGCTTTCAGGGCACCAAGGCCTTGATCACCTGATCCACATTCCCTTCCAGTTCGGCCACCGGGTCTGCACCGTCAGTACCCAGCACCAGCAACTTCGCCCCCCCTGCACTGATAGCCGCTTTTACCGCCTCAGCCGGTTGACGATGGTGCAGCACTAACGCCACGTCGTTGTCCTTCAGGCTGGTCGTCAGTGTTTGTAGCGCCTGCGCAGACCACTCGACATCCGGCCGTGGATCGGTGCTGAGCAACTCCAGGTTCAACCCACTCACCAGATAAGCAAAATGATCGCTCAGGCTGACCACGCTCAGGTTGTCGGCCTGGGCCAGGCGCGCCTCGCTGTCAGCCGTCAGCTTGAGCAGGCGTTGCTTGAGGCTGGCCAGGTTGCTGTCGATTTGGGCCTTGGCGCCGGGCGCCAGGCGGCTCAGGTCGGCGGCCATGACATCGGCCATGCGCCCCAGGTTGTTGCTCGATTGCCACGGCTGGCTATTGAGGCCATCCACCGTCCCCGGTTGCAGGGCCACGCCCGGTAAACCGCCGTCTACCGGGCGGGCGGCGTCCACTTCGACGATGCGGATATTGCTGCGCCGGGCCACCGGGTACAGCGGGTCGTCCGGCCACAGCGAACGCAGGCCGATGGCCGCGTCGGCATCCAGCGCCAGGGTATGCAAGGCCGGCGCGCCACGCCCGGTAAAGTACGAGGTCTGGCGCGAGCCCGGCAGGTTGGCCGGTGCCGCGCGTTCAAGCTTGACCTGGGTGCCCTTGAGCAGGGTTTCGGCCAGCCCGAAGGTCACGGGCAGGGCCGCCAGGACTTTGACCGGCTTGGCGGATTGAGCTGCCACCGGCAGCGGTTTGGCGGTGCCGGCCGCCAGCAGCGGGGTGCTGATCAGGCAGGCGATGGCCAGGGCGAGGGGGCGTAGAACAGGGCGCATTATCCGAGATTCCCTTTCAGGCTGGGGACCGTGCCGCGCGCGATGGCGGCCAGGGCGAAGGCGATGCCGGCGACGAGGATGATCGCAGCGCCGGACGGGATGGGCAGGTCGAAGATGATCGGCAGCAGAATCCCGCACAGGGTGCTGAGTGTGGCGATCACCACCGAGATCCAGAAAAAACCCTTGAGCGACTGGCTCAACAGGCGCGCCGCAGCGGCCGGGATCACCAGCAGGGCACCCACCAGGATCGCGCCGATGACCTTGACCGCCGCCACGGTGATCAGGGTGACGAGGATCACGAACAGGTAGTCCAGGGTCTTCACCGCCACGCCACGCACGGCGGCCAGTTGCGGGTTGAAGCTGGCGAGCATGATGCGGTTGTACAGCGGCAACGCCAGGGCCATCACCAGTGAGCCGACAACGGCCAGCACCAGCAGGTCATTGCCGTTGACAGTCAGGACCGAACCAAACAGCACGTTTTCCAGGATGTGTACGTTGATCTTGCCCGCCAGGATCAGCAACAGGCTCGCGCCCAGCGCCAGGGACACCGAGAGGAACACGCCGATCAGCGTGTCCGGGGCCAGGCCGGTGCGGTTGCGCAGGTAGTTGAGCAGGATGCCGAACAACAGGCAGTAGCCGAACAGGCTGCCATAAGGCCCGGTGTAGGGTTCCCCCAGCAGAATGCCCACGGCCACGCCGGTGAGTGCGGCGTGGCCGACAGCTTCGGAGAAGAACGCAAAGCGCTTGACCACCACCAGTGTGCCCAGGCCACCGAGTACCGGGCCGATCAGCAGGCCGGCGAGCAGGGCGTTGACCACAAACCCATAGGCCAGGGCTTCCGGCAGGTAGCCGGACGAGGCCCAGCCCTGGACCATCAAGCGAAAGGCTTCGTAGCTCATTGGGCTGCGCTCCGTGGGTGGGTGGAAAACAGCGTCAGCAGGCGCTCCGGGGTCAGTGCCTCCTTGGGCGTGGCGTCGAACAACAAGCGGCGGTTCAGGCCGGTGACGCGATCTGCCAGGCGGCCCACGGCCTCCAGGTCGTGTTCGATCCACAGCACGGTAATCCCCGCCTGGCGCCAGTCGCCCAGCAGGCGTTCGAACACCTGGATCCCGGCTTCGTCGAGGGCCGACATCGGTTCATCGAGCACCAGCAGTTGCGGCGCCGGGATCAAGCCCTGGGCCAGCAGTACACGCTGGCGCTCGCCGCCGGACAGCGCGCCCATCCGGCGCTTGCGCTTGTCTTGCATGCCCACGCGCTCCAGCGCCTCGCCAATCGCCCCGGCGTAATGCCGGGACACACCGAGAAACGCCGGGCGCCGCTGGCACATGGCAGCCATGAAGTCGTCAACGGTCATCGGCAGGCCACGGTCGAACTCCAGGGCCTGGGGCACGTAGCCGATGGTGCCGGGAGTGTTCGGCCAGTGCAGGCTCAGTTGGCCTTGGTGTGGTGTCTGCCCCAGCAGGGTCTTGATCAGTGAACTCTTGCCGCCGCCGTTGGGGCCGACCAGGGCGTGGATACTGCCCGGTCGCACCTGGAAGCTGACGTTATCGAGGATCGCGGTACGGCCCAGGGTCAGCGAGACGTTATCGAATTCAAGCGTCGGGCCGATGCTGGCCACGCTCAGGTGTTCAGCCGCCGTCATGCCCCCGACTCCTGGATGGCCCGGACCACGGTGTTGAGGTTGCCGGTCATTTCCACTTCGTACTTCTCGGCGCTGTATTCACCGTAGGAAATATGCGACAGCGGGTACAGCTTGACCCCCGACTCACGCTGGATGGTATCGACGTAGGAGGACGGGAAATCCATCTCCGAGAAAATCACTTTCACGTCCAGTTCACGCAGTTGGTCGATGGTCTTCTTCAGTTGGCTCGGGCTTGGCTCAATGCCATGGGCCGGTTCGACCACGGCGGTCACTTCCAGGCCGAATTCACGCAGCAGGTAGTCGTAGGCGGCATGCACCGTGGCCACGCGCAGGTCGGCGTTGGGCGCGCTGGTGAGCTTGGCCAGGGCATCGGCACGCATCTGGCGCAGGCGCTTGCCATAGGCGCGGGCGTTCTGGGTGTAGGTCTTGGCGTTGTCCGGGTCGAGCTTGCCCAGTTCCCGGGCGATGTTGTTGACCTGGGCGATAGACGCGCTGATGGACAGAAAGGTGTGCGGGTTGACCACCTTGCCGGCGCCGCGGGCCGCGTTGCCGGTGGCGGCCAGCAACGGCACGTTGGCGTTGGCTTCGATCACCGGGATGTCCGGGCGCTCGCTGGTGGCGATCATGCGGTCGGCAAAGTCGTCATGACCCACGCCATTGAGCACGATCACGTCCAGGGTGCCAATGCGCTTGATGTCTTCGGCGCGCGGCTCGTAGGCGTGGGGGTTGAAGCCGGCCGGAATCAGCGGCACCACTTCGGCCTTGTCGCCGACGATATTGGCCACGTAGCTGTAATAAGGATGCAGGGTGATACCGATACGCAGGCGCTTGGCCGCCTCGGCATTGGCCAGGGGTGTCAGCAGGACGCTGAACAGGCCCACCAGCAGCAGGCGGAGCAAGGGAGATGACATAGACATGGGTAATCGATCTTCTCTCGGAAACAGCGTGAATTCAGTGGCGATGCTGGCGGGTGACGCCAGCGTCGAATTGCGCAACGACCTGCTGCCAGCCAGCGGCGATCAACCCCTGGTCGCTCAGGTCGGTGGGGGCAGCCAGGTTGGCGCTGCGGTTGAGCCAGATATCCGGCTCGGCTCCGTTGACGCGCATCAGCAGCGAACCGCTGGTGTCATTGGCCTGGCTCAAGCCCAGGTACGCCGAAGGCGCCAGCAACTGCCAGCGATGGTCGCCACGGCTGACCGAACTGGCGTCCTGGGCGAAGGGCGCGAAGCCTTCTTCGGCCAGTTGCGCGGGCGTCGGCAGGGCGCTGTGTTCCTGCTCCAGCAACTGGATTTCATCCAGGGTCACCCGCAGGTCGGCGTAGATACCTTGCTCGGCGGCGCTCAGGTCACGGCGCGCGTCCAGTTGGTGGCTGGCCACGGCCTCGACGGTCTGGGTTTCGCCATGCAGGGACACCACGGTGCCGGCGACGGCCAGGATGATCAGGCACAGCAGCAGGACGTAGAGGGTTTCATGGCCGGCGCCGGCGGGCCGGACCACCTGGGTGCTGCCTGGGCTCGTGCCGGTCATGGTGCCTGGATATCCGCTTGGTCGATCTCGACAACATGGCCGGGACCGGCGTCAAACAGCACGTAGAACTCGCTGGCAGGTTTCTTGAAGGTCAGCGTCGAGTCGGCCCCCAGCTTGCCGGGCACCAGGATGGTCTCGTCGTAGCCGATCACATCCAGGGTCACGCCGGGCGCGCCACTGCCGTCGGAAAAACCGCCAGTGCATTGGATCTGCTCGCCGGGGATTTCCTTGCATTCGCACATCGGGTTGTGGGCCAGGGCGTAGTTGCTCGCACCCAGGCTGAGGATCAGCGCGGCGCAGGCGCGGGTCAGGCGCAGTAAAGTCATGGTTTAACTCCTTGCTTGTTCAACCAGGCGACGGTGGCAGGCGATGCCTGACTCAAGGGAATGGAGGCCTGCTGCATGCTGCCGTCCCAGCCTTCCATGGTGATCCACAGTTCGGCGTCGGGTGGGGTGCGTTCAGGGATGGGCAGGGCGGCGCCCATGCGGTACGGGGTGCCGAAGAAAATCACCCCGGCGGCCCGCAGGCTGCGAGGCTTGCCGATGCGCAGGTAGGTGGCCTTGACCTGCTCGCCACAGGTGGCGCACAGGGCGGCATTGAAGGATTTCATCGGCCCGGCCGGATTGGGGCGGGGCGCTTCATTACGCAGCTCGGCCAGGGTGATGCTCCACGGGCCGACCTGCACTTCGCCGACCTCACGCTCGCCCAGGCCACTGTCGCCGCGAAACAGCGCGGCGTCGGCAAAGTACTTGGGCATAAAGCCCAGGGGTACCAGCAACAGCAGGATATTGATGTGGAAGCGCCATTTGAGCCAGAAGGCGCGCAGCGGCGAGGGCGCCTGAACGGTGGTGGCCTTGCTCATTATTTGCCCTCCGAGGTTTCAGCCTGCATGGCGCCGACAGGATTGGCCGGCGCCGTGTTGCGCGGGGCCTTGGCGCTGCGCTTGAGAGCGTGCAACGTGGCCAGGGCGGTGCGCTTGCTCCAGATCAACAGACCGCTGAGCACCATCATGCTCAGCAACAGGCCGAAGAAGAACCACACCAGCTTGATCCAGATCCCGCCGAAGTCGCCGGTGTGCAGCGGGCGCATGGATTCGGTGACGAACTCCAGGCCCGAGCGGTCCGACAGCAGGTGCGTGGCGGCGATTTCACCGTTGTATGGGTTGATGTCGGCGGTCTGGAACATCAGCGGGTACCAGCCGCGGCCGCCGATGCTCAAGTGGCTGTAGGCATTGCTCGGCAGGCCGACGAAGCTGACTTCGAACCCTGGGATGCGTTGGGTGGCGATGTTGATGGCATCGTCCAGGGCAATCATGGGCGGCGGTACGCCTGGGGCCGACAGCGGCACCTTGTCCCGGGAAATCACCGGCACGATGGCCTCGCTGGAGATGGTGATCTGGTTGTCCGAAAGAATCGCCTGGATCATGAACCAGGTGCCGGTGATGGAAATCACCGCGATAAACCAGATCGACCAGATGCCGCTCAGGCGGTGGAAATCGCCCCAGAAAATCCGCGCCCCATGCTTGAAGCGCAGGGTCGGCTTGAAGAAACCCTTCCAGAACCGTTTGTAGACCACCAGGCCCGTGACCAGCGACGCGAGCATGGGCAGCCCGAGGAACGACACCAGGTACCAGCCCCAGCTAAAGCCATTGGTGAACGGCACCAGCCACCAGCCATGCAGGGCGCGGGTGAACTGGCGGAAGTTGAACGACGGGCTGATGCCCTGGATAACCCCCGTGTACGGGTTGACGTAGACCGCTACGGAGCGGCCGTCGGGGTAACTGATGTCGACGTCGAGGGCAAAGTGCGACTCATCCGGGCGGACGATGGACTCGACAATGGCCTTGGGCTCGGCCTGCTTGATCGCGGCGAGGATCTGGTCGTAGGTGAGCAGTTCGGCATCGTCCGACGGCTTGCTGGCGCGCATTTCCGGGTTGACCAGCCAGACGATTTCCTGGCTGACCACCGCCAGGGTCCCGGTAACGCATACGATCAGTACGAAGAACCAGATGGGCAACGCCAGCCAGCTGTGTACGAGAAACCAGAGTTTGGAGCGTGACTTCTTCGACATGTCTATGGGGGTCTTGATCGGAGGGGGGCAGAGGAGGCCCGGGAAAGGCCGGTCGTAGCTTTTGCTTACGCGACGGGCTGTATCTAAGTTAAGACGGATGAGAATCGCAAAACCCTAAGACGCAAATGAAAGCAAATGTTTCCGATGCGCAACAAGCGCCCTGTAGGCGCTGGTTTGCCAGCGAAAATCTCCAGCGATAACGCTGGGTATTGGCTGCCCCGCGTTGTTCCCGGGTTTTTCGCCGGCAAGCCGGTTTCTACAGGTGATGGGGGTTATGCGAACAGGTCCTTGGCGCGCTGGCGAATCTGTTCCTCGGTCAACTCCTCTATATGGGTGGCGAGGAACCAGACATGCCCGAAGGGGTCCTTGAGTGTCCCAGAGCGGTCGCCGTAGAACTGATCCTTGGGTTCGGAAATCGCGATGGCGCCTGCCGCGATCGCCTGTTTGTACTGGGCGTCGACGTCCTTCACATACAGGTGCAGGCCAACGCTGGTGGGGTGCGCTCCTGGGCTGGCGAAGGCCATTTCATCGCAGGGCGAGGCCAGCATTATCGGTGAATCGCCGATGCGCAGCTCGGCATGGCCGACCTTGCCGTCGGGCATGTCCAGGCGCATGAAAACAGTGGCATCGAAGGCTTTTTTGTAGAACTCGATGGCTTGCGCGGCCTTGTCGATGCCCAGGTAGGGCGTGATGCTGTGATAGCCCTCGGGGATAGGTTTGACGCTCATGTCGCTCTCCTTGAAGGTTGCCAGGGGCCGGTTTTTCCGGTCTTTTCACTATAGGCCAGGTCTTTCGTGGCCTCTGGCTAGCCGACGACTGTCACGGCTCCCTGAACATTTCATCAAGCAGCGGCGCGCACGATTGCACCGAGCGCAGCGCCAACCTATATCGATAGGTGCAACATGCGTTCGCCCTGCAGGTTTGCCCCAGGGCGGCGCTTGTTGACTGCCAGTTCGCCGATTTTGATCAGGCGGGTGCGTGTGATATTGCGGCTCAGGCCCAGCAGGTTGGCGGTGTGTACCTGGTTGTAGTGGCTGAAGCGATAGGCTGCACGCAGCAATGCGTCTTCGACCTTCTCATGCAGGGCGCCGGCCTGTTCGTCGAACAGCTTCTGGAAGGCCCGCTCCAACAAGGCTTCGGCGCTGTTGTCGACACCGTGCTGGCTATCGTCCTGGCGCTCGATGCGCATGTTCGACAGGCGCAGGTCATCGCGCTCGATCACGCCATTGCGGCATATCAGCAAGGTGTGATGAATGACGTTTTCCAGTTCGCGAATGTTGCCCGGCCAACTGTAGCTCTTGAGCTTTTGCTCGGCCTCGGGGCTGATGGTGATGGGGCCGTAGCCCAGGCGCTGGCTGTAGGCGTCGATAAAGTGCCGGGTCAGGGGCAGGATATCGCCGGGGCGTTCGCGCAACGGGCTCAGTTCCAGGCTGACCACGTCCAGGCGGTAATACAGGTCCTCGCGGAAATGCCCGGCGTTGATGGCCTTTTCCAATTGCACGTTAGTCGCCGCCAGCACTCGCACATCGATGGCAATGCTCTTGCGTGAGCCCAGGCGCACCACTTCGCGCTCTTGCAAAACGCGCAGCAGCTTGACCTGGATGGCCATGGGCAGGTCACCGATCTCATCGAGGAACAGGGTGCCGCCGTCGGCCTCTTCGAACCAGCCGGCCTTGGCGCTGAGGGCACCGGTGAACGCGCCTTTTTCATGGCCGAACAACTCCGCTTCCACCAGGGATTCGGAAAACGCCCCGCAATTGACCGCCACGAAGGGCCGGTTGCGCCGGGCGCTGAGGTTGTGGATATGGCGGGCCACCAGCTCTTTGCCGGTGCCGGTCTCGCCGATGATCAGCACGCTGGCTTCGCTGGGGGCCACTTGCTGGATATGCGCGAGCAAGGCCTGGGATTTCGGGTCTTCGAAGACTTGCGCGGTGGCGCGAATCGACGTGGCGAGGGCGGGCGAGGGCGGGAGGGTCAAAAGCTGCATGGGCACCTCTAGGAATAGAACGTTGGCGTGGGCAGGGACTGGTTCAAGGCCCAGTCGCCCAGTTCGTGGAGTTTGTAGTCCACCGGGTCGTGCAGGCTTTGGGTGCGCAGGTTGCGCCAATGGCGATCCAGGCGCAGCGAGGCATGGGTGGAGCGGGCGCCGGTGACTTCAAACAGGCGGCTGCACAGCTCCAGGCCGTTGCGGGTGGCGGCGACCTTGGCCGTGGCGATGGCAATCGCCAGTTGCCCGCGCTCCTGTTCATTCAAGGCCGGGCCCTTGTCCCAGGCCTGGTCCAGCAGCTCGGCGGCCCGCTGCACCAGCAGGCGCACGCCTTCCAGCGCGACCCAGAACTCGCCGTAGTGGTTGAGCACATATGGGTCCTGACGCACATCCTGGACGGTGGATTTGTGCCAGGGCCGGGTCTCGGCGAGGGTGTAGTTGCGCGCTTCTTCAAACGCGCCTTCGGCAATCCCGAGGAACATATGGGTGAACGTCAATTGCGCAATCAACGGGCGTAGGCAGGCAAAGGGCGTGCTCAGGGGGCCAGGGTCGAGCAGCAGTTCAGATTCTTCGACCCGCACGCGTTCGAAGCTGGCGCTGCCGCTGTCGGTCTGGCGTTGGCCGATACTGTTCCAATCGTTGTGCACGGTGATGCCACTGCGCCCGCTAGGGATGGCGGCGATCAACAGCTTGCCGCCGGCGCTTTCATCCACCGCCGAGGCGATCAACATTTGTGAATCGCTGGCGCCGGAGCAGAAGCTTTTTTTGCCGGAGAATTCGCGCCAGCCGCCAAAGTCCTTGACCACCGTACGGGTGTCCAGCGGGTTGAGGGCGTTGCCCCAGAACCAGTGCTTGCGGGCGGTCTGCTCGAACCAGGGTTGCCATTGTTCCGGGCGGGAAAACAGGCGCACGGTGGCCAGCATCAGGTGATGAAAGCCGAAGACATGGGCGATGGAGCTGTCGACCTTGGCGAACTCGCGCACGATCTCCAGGGTTTCGCTCCAGCGTGCGCCAAGGCCGCCGTACTGGGTGGGAATGCTCAGGGCCAGCAGGCCACTGTGGCGCAGGGCATCGCGCTCAGCCTTGGGCGTGCCGCCGCGCTCGTCACGCTCCACGGCGCTGAGCGCGAACTCGGCGGCCAGCAGCTTGGCGGTCTGCAAGGGGGACGGCAGGACGCTATGGGGTTTGGCTGTCACGCGCAGCTCCTGAAAAAATCAAATGCACTGAGGACCCACTGTAGGGGCCGGCTTGCCGGCGATAGCGGCGTAACTGACAAATCGCCATCGCCGGCAAGCCGGCTCCTACAAAGGTTGGTTCAGGCTTTGGCGGTGGCAGGCAGTACATCGTTGGCAATCATTTCGCCGAACGGCCCGGTGAGGTTGGTGATGCCGCGTCCGGCCAGGCTGGCGTAGGGTTCGGGCAGCAGCGGGAACACCAGTTCGGCAAAGCGATAGGCCTCTTCCAGGTGCGGGTAGCCGGAGAAGATAAAGCTCTCGATGCCCAGGTCGGCGTATTCCTTGATCCGTTCGGCCACTTGCTGCGGGTTGCCCACCAGGGCGGTGCCGGCACCACCGCGTACCAGGCCGACGCCGGCCCACAGGTTGGGGGCGATTTCCAGGTTGTCGCGCCGCCCATCGTGCAGGGCGGCCATACGGCGCTGGCCTTCGGAGTCAAAGCGCGAGAAGGATTTTTGCGCGGCGGCAATGGTTTCGTCGCTGATGTGCTCGATCAGCCTGGCTGCCGCTTTCCAGGCCTCGTCTTCGGTTTCGCGCACGATCACATGCAGGCGAATGCCGAATTTGACGGTGCGCCCATGGCGCGCCGCGCGTTCACGTACATCGGCGAGTTTTTCCGCGACAGCTGCCGGTGGTTCACCCCAGGTCAGGTACACGTCCACCTGTTCGGCGGCGAGGTCGTGGGCGGCATCGGACGAACCACCGAAATACAGTGGCGGGTAGGGTTTCTGGACCGGCGGATAAAGGGCCTTGGCGTTCTGCACCTTCAGGTGTTTGCCTTCAAAGTCGACGGATTCGCCCTGCAATACCCGACGCCAGATTTTGAGGAACTCATCGGTCACCTCGTAACGTTCGCTGTGGTCGAGGAAGCTGCCGTCGCCACGGTTTTCATCGGGGTCGCCGCCGGTCACCACATTGATCAGCAGGCGGCCATTGGACAGGCGGTCAAGGGTGGCGGCCATGCGCGCGGACACGGTGGGCGAGATGATCCCAGGGCGGATCGCCACCAGGTAACGCAGGCGTTCGGTCAGGGGCACCAGCGCCGAGGCAATCACCCAGGAGTCCTCGCAGGAACGGCCAGTGGGAATCAGCACGCCGTGGTAACCGAGGTTGTCGGCGGCCTGGGCTACTTGTTTCAGATAGTTGAGGGTGACCGGGCGAGCGCCTTGGGTGGTACCGAGGAAATGGCCGTCGCCATGGGTCGGAAGGAACCAGAAAACATCCATGACAAGTCCTTGAGCGATGTTCAACAGAGAGTGTCGCCTGGCCAACAGTTGTGTAAACAACAGTTGCGGCGTTGGGGGACCGTTATAGAGCGTCTTGTTTATTCCGTAAACGAACGTATTTCTCTATTTATAGACCTGTAAAGAATATGCAGGATTGGCTGATAGCGACTATCACAGCGGATGATTTTTCCCTGGGAGGGGGCAGGAGTAGCCTGTGTTCATTGCCTTGACGCCCCATTCGCCGGACCTTTGCCATGAACCACACCCTCTCTGTTGCCTTGTTACTGGTTGCCTCTTTCCTTGCCGGTTGTGCCGCCCAGCCAGGCCCCGAACTGCGCCCGTATACCGCCGAGGAAACCAGGCAGTTGGCGATGGAGGGACTCAATCGTCGTGGTCTGTCGTTTGACGAATATCAACAGAAGAAAGCCGAGCTGGCTGGCCGGTCGCAGAAGCCGTTTGGCTTTGATCGCCAGGGCGAAATGAATGCCGAACGCAACGTGATGTTGCATGACCGCCCCAGCTAAAAGCATTGGCTGTGGTCCCGAGCCCGAGGTTCCCCGCAGGAACTTCGGGCTTTTTGTTTTCCATCCTTTTCATCGAGCCTGTTAAGCTCAATTTCAGGAGCGTTCCTACGCACTTTTAAATTCTTTAACGGCATCCGATCGGGTTAACCTGACGATCTCTGTACTGATCGCTGCCCCTGGGACGCTGCTCTCGGGAACATGCTCTGCGGGTCTTTAACGTCATGAATAAACGTCCTTTGTATTTCGACTACGCCGCCACCACACCGGTGGATGAGCGGGTCATCCAGGTCATGATCGAGTGCCTGGGTTTCAACGCCAACTTTGGTAACCCTGCGTCCAGCTCCCATGCCTTTGGCCAACAGGCCCGGCACACGGTCGAGCAGGCGCGCCGGCAGGTGGCGGAACTGGTTGGGGCCCAGGCCGAACAGATCGTCTGGACTTCAGGCGCTACCGAATCCAACAACCTTGCGCTCAAGGGTGTGGCCCAGGCGCGGGGTGTGGCCGGTGGCCATATCATCACCAGCCAGATCGAGCACAAGGCGACCCTGGATACCGCGCGCCAGTTGCAGGAAGCCGGGATTGCCGTGACCTACCTGGTGCCGGACACCGAGGGCCTGATCACCGCCGAGGCCGTCAGCCAGGCACTGCGGGAAGACACGTTCCTGGTGTCGTTGATGTTGGTCAACAATGAATTGGGTACGCTCAACGACATCCCGGCCATTGGCGCGCGGGTGCGTGAGCATGGGGCGCTGTTGCATGTGGATGCGGCGCAGGGCGCCGGCAAGGTCGAGATCGACCTGGCGCGCTGGCCGGTCGACCTGATGTCGTTTTCTGCACACAAGTTGTATGGCCCCAAGGGTATCGGCGCGTTGTATGTCGGGCCGCGGGCGCAGCAGAACGTCACGGCGCAGATCCACGGCGGCGGCCATGAAGGCGGGTTGCGTTCGGGCACCCTGGCAACACACCAGATCGCCGGCATGGGCAGCGCCTTCGCGTTGGCGGGGCAATTTTTTGCCGAAGAGTCGGCGGGTATTGTCGCCCTGCGCCAGCGTCTGCTTGAACAATTGCTGAGCATTCCCGGTGTGCGCCTGAACGGCAGCGCCACCCAGCGCATTCCTCACACCTTGAGCCTGACGTTCAGCGAAGGTGAGTTCAACTCGGCGGCCTTGAGCGCCGGTATCGCGTTTTCGGCGACCTCTGCCTGCAATTCGGCAAGCAATGCGCCGTCCCATGTTCTGCTTGCCCTCGGGCATGATGCGCGCAGCGCCGGTCGCACCATTCGCCTGAGCCTTGGGCGGTTTACCACCGCGCAGGATATCGATCAGGCGGTGCAATTGATCAAGCGCTCGCTGGCCAGCGCACCGGCCTTCTGGGCAGTTTGAAACACATAACAATTATGAGTGGTTAGCAGGAGACATGATGACTACGCAGCCTTTGACCCATGGAACGGTTCCCCAGCGCCTGGCGCATACCCGCGAGTTGATGAAACGGGAGGGCATCGATGCCTTGCTGGTGCCATCGGCCGACCCGCACCTGTCCGAATACTTGCCGGGCTACTGGCAGGGGCGGCAGTGGTTGTCGGGGTTTCATGGGTCGGTCGGTACGCTGATCGTCACGCCTGATTTTGCCGGGGTCTGGGCTGACAGCCGTTACTGGGAGCAGGCGAGCAAGGAGCTCAACGGCAGCGGCATCGAGTTGGTGAAGCTGCAACCAGGGCAGCCCGGCCCGCTGGAATGGCTGGGTGAGCAAACCCCGGAAGGCGGCGTAGTGGCGGTGGACGGCGCGGTGATGGCCGTTGCGTCCGCCCGCACCCTGGGCGGCAAACTGGCTGAGCGGGGGGCGCGCCTGCGGACCGATATCGATCTGTTGAACGAGGTCTGGACCGACCGTCCGGCCCTGCCAAACCAGCCGATCTATCAGCACCTGCCACCCCAGGCCACGGTCAGCCGTGGCGAAAAGCTCGCGGCACTGCGCGCCAGCCTCAAAGAAAAGAACGCGGATTGGCATTTCATTGCCACCCTGGACGACATCGCCTGGCTGTTCAACCTGCGCGGTGCAGATGTTTCGTTCAACCCGGTGTTTGTGTCATTTGCCCTGATCAACCAGCAGCAGGCCACCCTGTTTGTGGCCCTCGGCAAGGTCGATGCCCAGTTGCGTGGGGTGCTGGAGCGCGATGGCGTGACGCTGCGTGACTACAGCGAAGTGTCCGCGGCCCTGGGGGAGGTGCCGAGCGGTGCCAGCCTGCAGGTTGATCCGGCACGCGTGACCGCAGGGTTGCTGGATAACCTGGCCAGTGGGGTCAAGCTGGTGGAAGGGCTCAACCCGACCACGCTGGCCAAGTCCCGTAAAAGCCTGGCGGACGCCGAGCATATTCGCCGGGCCATGGAGCAGGATGGCGCGGCCTTGTGCGAGTTTTTCGCCTGGCTGGACTCGGCCCTGGGCCGCGAGCGCATCACCGAGTTGACGATTGACGAACACCTGACGGCCGCGCGTACGCGGCGCCCGGATTACGTGTCGTTGAGCTTCAATACCATCGCCGCCTTCAACAGTAATGGCGCGATGCCGCACTATCACGCCACCGAAGAAGAGCATGCAGTCATCGAAGGTGATGGCCTGTTGTTGATCGATTCGGGCGGCCAGTACCTGGGTGGTACCACTGATATCACGCGGATGGTGCCCATCGGTACGCCGAGCGAGGAGCAAAAGCGCGATTGCACGCGGGTGCTCAAGGGGGTGATTGCCCTGTCGCGTGCGCAATTCCCCAAGGGCATCCTCTCGCCTTTGCTGGACGCCATCGCTCGCGCGCCGCTCTGGGCCGAAGGCGTGGATTATGGTCATGGCACCGGGCACGGGGTGGGTTACTTCCTCAATGTCCATGAAGGCCCGCAGGTGATTGCGTACCAAGCCGCAGCCGCGCCGCAAACCGCAATGCAGCCGGGCATGATCACCTCCATTGAACCGGGTACCTACCGCCCGGGCCGTTGGGGCGTACGTATCGAGAACCTGGTGCTCAACCGAGAGGCGGGCAAGACCGAGTTTGGCGAGTTCCTCAAGTTCGAAACCCTGACGCTGTGCCCAATCGATACCCGTTGCCTGGTGCCGTCGTTGCTGACGACCGAGGAGCGGCAGTGGTTCAACGACTACCATGGCGAGGTGCGTCAACGCCTGAGCCCGTTGCTCAGTGGCGCTGCGCTGGAATGGTTGCAGCTGCGCACGGCCGCTATATAAGGCCCGGCCGCTCGCAGGCGTGGCCTGCGAGCGGCTTGCAGATTTTAACTCAAGGCTTCGCGGACAAAGTCCAGGCGATCCTGGCCAAAGAACAGTTGTTGATCGACAAACAGGCTCGGCGCACCAAACACGCCACGGGCAATCGCCTCTTCGGTCTTGCGCTTGAGGGCGTCCTTTACGTCCTCATCCTGAGTCAGCTCCAATACCTTTGCCGGATCGAAGCCGTGTTCCGTCAGGACTTGCGCGACGACTGCCGGATCACCGAGGTTGCGCCCCTCCACCCATAACGCCTGGAACAGGCAGTCGATGAAGTCGACAAAGCGCTCTGGCTGGCGTAGCTGAATGCCGGTGACGGCGCGCATCAGCGTCAAGGTGTTGATGGGGAAGTGCGGGTTGAACTTGAGGGGCACATCGTAGCGCCTGGCGTAGCGTGCCAGGTCTTGCAGCATGTAGCGACCCTTGGCCGGGATGGTGATGGGCGAGGCGTTGCCGGTGGCCTTGAAAATGCCGCCCAGGAGGATGGGCTGGTACACCAGTTGGCTGCCGGTTTCGCCACAGATTCCGGGCAGTTGGGTGTACGCCAGGTAGGTGGTGGGGCTGCCGAGGTCGAAGAAGAATTCCAGGGTTTTGCTCATGTCGGATGCTCGCTGCTTATTGTTATGTAGGCGTGCTTACCAGGTTTCGTTCCAGGGGCGCAGGTCCAGCTCGAAGGTCCAGGCATCCCGTGGCTGGCTGTGCAGGTGCCAATAGTTATCGGCGATATGCGCGGGATCAAGGATGCCGTCCTGGTCCTTGAGGGCGTATTTGCTGGGGAAGTTGTCGCGGATGAAGTCAGTGTCGATGGCGCCATCCACCACCACGTGGGCCACATGGATGTTCATCGGGCCCAGTTCGCGCGCCATGCTTTGGGCCAGGGCGCGGATGCCGTGCTTGGCCCCGGCGAAGGCGGCAAATCCCGCTGCGCCGCGCAGCCCGGCGGTGGCACCGGTAAACAGGATCGTCCCGCGCCGGCGCGTCACCATGCGCTTGGCCACTTCCCGGGCATTGAGGAAGCCTGAGAAGCAGGCCATCTCCCAGATCTTGAAATATTTGCGCGCAGTTTCTTCGAGGATGCTGCACGGCACGTTGGCGCCGATGTTGAACACGAATGCCTCAATCGGACCCAGCTCGTGTTCGATCTGCTCGATCAGCGCGATCACCTCGTCCTCCTTGCGTGCATCGCAGGCAAAGCCATGGGCTTCGCCGCCGGACGCCTGGATGCTGTCCACCAGGGGTTGCAGCTTGTCGGCACTGCGCCGGGTGACGCAGGCGACATAACCTTCACGGGCAAAACGCTTGGCGATGGCGCCGCCTGTAGCATCGCCTGCACCGACGACCAGTACGATTTTCTTATTCTCAGTCATGGCAGATCCTTGGGTAAACGATCGTTAACTAAACGAACGTTATGCTACGATTCGACAGGCGTCAAGGTCATGTATTTTGGGGGAGAGGCAATGCGCTATTCAGTCAGTCACAAGCAGCAAACCAGAGACAAGCTTCTGCAGAGCAGCGCGGCACTGGCCAAGAAAGAAGGGTTTGCCAGCGTTGGTGTAGACGGCTTGATGAAAGCCATTGGCTTGAGTGGGGGCGCGTTCTATAGCCACTTTTCCTCCAAGGATGCGCTGTTCGGTTCAATCGTCGAGCGCGAATTGAGCCAAAGCCTTGAGCGTTTGGGGGCGGGGGAAGTGCAGAGTCGCGAGCGCCTGGGGCGGTGCCTGAAGATCTATTTGAGCATGGCCCACGTAGAGCAGGTGCAGGACGGGTGTGCGTTGCCAAGCATGGGGGCGGATATTGCGCGTGCGGATATAGCTGTACGTCAGCAGGCGCAGGCGTGGATCTGTCGGCTGCAGGCCAACTGGGCGCGGACGTTGGAGAGTGACAGCCTGGCCTGGGCCATTTTGTCCCAGTGTGTGGGGGCGCTGGTGGTTGCCAGGATGATGGTTGACCCGCACGTTCAAGCGCAGGTGCTTTCATCGAGCTATAAAGAGCTCAGCCAGAGAATCACCCAGCAATGAGCTCTTACTTGCAGAGCACTATCATGCTGCGGCTGGTATAGCCGGCAGGGTTGATACCGAAGGGATAATCACCCGGCTCTTCCGTGTTGTCGCCGGACTTGGCGATGACCCGGTAGCCCTTCTTGCCGCACGAATTGGCTGCGCTGGTGTAGCACTGGTCCCAGGAGGAGGACAGGCCAGAGCAGTTGATATGCAACCCTTTCTTTCCGCGTTTGACTTCTGTCTTGGTGGTCGCGGCACACCCAGCCAGGGCGATCACGACAAACACTATCAAAATTCGCTTCATTACCATCCTTAATAGCCGCGCCGTTGGAATGCCCGATGCTGGCTTTGCTCGCTCTCAAGTGTAGCGTCCGTGGATGTCCCTATTCGAAAATCTCCATGACTGACACTGAGTTACAGACTAAACATGGCCTAATTGAGCGGCAAATACCAGAGCTTCGTTAAATCCTGTCTCAATCTGCCGCGACGATTGGCTTCGACTGGCTGCGCATGGTCAGGGTAGCGCCGACGGAGGCCATGATAATGCAGGCGATCGCCAGCCATTGCGCCAGGGACAGGTATTCCTGGAGGAAAAACAGCCCCGAAAGCGCGCCGAATGCGGGCTCGATACTCATCAGGGTGCCGAAGGTGCGTGCGGGCAGTCGGGTCAGGGCGACCATCTCCAGGGTATAGGGGAGGGCGGTGGAAAGAATCGCCACGCCAATGGCGATTGGAATCAGCGAGGGTGTCAGCAGTGCGCTACCGGCGTGAACGATCCCGATAGGGGCCACGAACAGCGCGGCGATCATCACGCCGAGGGCGGCGGTCTGGACGCCGTTGTCTGCGCCGGCCTTCTGCCCGAACAAAATATAGAGGGCCCAGCAGATGCCCGCGCCCAGTGCGTAGGCGGCGCCGGTCAGGTCGATGCCTTGGCTGGCTTCACCAACCGGTATTAATAGCAGCAGGCCTACGATGGCCAGGGCTATCCACAGGAAGTCGACAGCGCGGCGCGAAGCATAGATGGCTACGGCCAGTGGGCCGGTGAATTCCAGGGCCACCGCGATACCCAGGGGAACGGTGCGCAATGACATATAGAAGAGGAAGTTCATGCCGCCCAGCGCCATCCCATACACGATGACGGTGCGCAGTGATTTGGCGGTGAGTTTTGCGCGCCAGGGACGAAGCAACAGCAGCATGATGATGCTGGCAAAAACCAGGCGCAGCGTGGTGGTGCCTTGGGCGCCGACAATCGGGAACATACTCTTGGCCAGTGAGGCGCCCGACTGGATCGAGGCCATGGCAATCAGCAGTAGGCCGACGGGGAATAGTGCCGAGCCCAGGCTGCGGGATGAAGTGGTCATTGGGGGTGTTCGTCCAGGTTCATATAGAGGCAGAAGGCACTATGATGATCAACTGCCACTAATTGAGCAATATATTGCTCAATTAGTGGGTTCTTCTCTCTATAAAGAGAGGGTTCTGAGGGGGTTCGGGGTCTTCGATAGATAAATTGAATTAATGGTTGACGGCAGATTCTAGAAGTCTATAATTCGCCCCACTTCCGGCGCAGTCGAAACGGAAAACTCCTTGGTAAACAAAGAGTTATGTAGTTTTCGGCAGTAGGTTGCTTCAGTTCATCGAAGCCAAAAGGAAGTTGAAAAAGAGGTGTTGACAGCAGCGTGTAACGCTGTAGAATTCGCCTCCCGCTGACGAGAGATCGAAGGCGCAAGTGGTTGAAGTTGTTGAGGAAAATCTCGAAACTTCTGAAAATAATCACTTGACAGCAAATGAGGCTGCTGTAGAATGCGCGCCTCGGTTGAGACGAAAGATCTTAACCAACCGCTCTTTAACAACTGAATCAAGCAATTCGTGTGGGTGCT
>NZ_JAAQWP010000020.1:0-2369 GCF_012985535.1 Pseudomonas sp. WS 5021
GTATCCGTCCGGCCAACTCACCTTCCGAACTCCAGCATTAAGGACGATGGTGTCCGCGTATTTTTAAGCGGACGCGATAGCCCTTATCGCCGGGATTTCCATGCGCCAACGAAGCTCTTACCCCAAACCGTTCAAGGCCCAGGTTGTTCAGGAGTGCCTGCAACCCGGTGCGACCGTTTCCAGCGTTGCCATCCGCCACGGCATCAATGCCAACGTCATTCGCAAGTGGCTACCGCTTTATCGAGATCAACTGCCAGCGGCGTTGCCGGCGTTCGTTCCTGCGAGAGTTACGCCAAAACGACCAGTTGAACCAGCTGTGATTATCGAGCTACCGCTGGGCGAGCAATCGATCACAGTGAAATGGCCAGCTTCCGATCCTGAAGGATGCGCCCGCTTTGTCCGGGGGCTCGCCCAGTGATCCGTATCGATAGTATCTGGCTCGCCACCGAACCCATGGATATGCGCGCGGGCACTGAAACCGCGTTGGCCCGCGTGGTGGCGGTGTTCGGTGCGGCGAAGCCGCACTGCGCCTATCTGTTCGCCAATCGCCGCGCCAACCGCATGAAAGTCCTGGTGCATGACGGCGTGGGTATCTGGCTGGCCGCGCGGCGATTGAACCAGGGCAAGTTTCACTGGCCAGGCATCCGCCACGGCTCGGAAGTTGAACTCGACACCGAGCAACTTCAGGCGTTGGTACTGGGGCTGCCCTGGCAGCGGGTCGGTGCGGGCGGCGCGATCACAGTGCTGTAGCACCGGCCATTAGCCCATCGGTGTATCTGCGCAGAGCGTCTGCTCTGGCACAATCAGCAGCATGAACTCCTCGCCCAATCTCGACCAACTGACAGCTGAGCAACTGCGCACACTGGCCGCGCAGTTGCTGACGCAGGTCGACGTGATGGGCAAGAAAATCCACCGTGATCAAACCATCATTGAGCAGCTCACACACGAAATCGCTTGGTACAAACGGCACAAGTTTGCCAAGCGTAGCGAGCAACTGAGCCCTGACCAGGGTAGCTTGCTGGACGACCTGCTCGACACTGACATCGCCGCCATCGAGGCGGAGCTGAAAGCTGTCAATCCCCCGGTTGCTCCAGCCGAACCCCGCCAACAGCCCAAGCGCACACCGCTGCCGGCACAATTTCCGCGCACCGTGATCCGCCACGAACCGGAGAACACCCAATGCGCCTGCGGCTGCCAGCTGCAACGCATCGGTGAAGACATCAGCGAAAAGCTGGATTACACGCCGGGCGTTTTCACCGTCGAACAGCATGTGCGTGGGAAATGGGCCTGTCGCCAGTGCGAAACACTGATCCAGGCCCCCGTGCCGGCCCAGGTGATCGACAAGGGCATCCCCACCGCCGGCCTTCTGGCTCACGTGATGGTGGCCAAATTCGCCGACCACTTGCCGCTATATCGGCAAGAGAAAATCTTTGGCCGTGCCGGCCTGGCCATCGCTCGCTCGACACTGGCGCAGTGGGTCGGACAAACCGGCGTGCAGCTCCAGCCGCTAGTCGATGCCCTGCGCGAAGCCGTGCTGGGCCAACGCGTGATCCACGCTGACGAAACCCCGGTGCAAATGCTCACCCCAGGCGAGAAGAAAACCCATCGGGCTTACGTCTGGGCCTACAGCACCACACCCTTCGCCGATCTGAAGGCCGTGGTGTATGACTTCAGTCCCAGCCGTGCCGGCGAGCATGCGCGCAATTTTCTTGGTCAGTGGAATGGCAAGCTGGTCTGCGACGACTTCGCTGGCTACAAGGCCAGCTTCGAGCAAGGCATTACCGAAATCGGCTGCATGGCCCACGCCCGCCGCAAGTTCTTCGATCTGCACGCTGCAAACAAAAGCCAGTTGGCCGAACAAGCACTGCACGCGATGGGCAGCCTGTACGAAATCGAACGGCAAGCACGGGACATGAGCGATGAAGAACGCTGGCGAATACGACAGGAAAAGGCTTCACCGATCCTCGATACACTGCATGACTGGATACTGGCCCAGCGTGATCTTGTGCCCAACGGATCGGCCACGGCGAAAGCCTTGGATTACAGCCTTAAACGCTGGCAGGCACTGACTCGCTATGTCGAGGATGGTGCTGTGCCCATCGACAATAACCAGGTCGAGAACCAGATTCGTCCATGGGCCCTGGGGCGCTCGAACTGGTTGTTTGCCGGGTCGCTACGCAGCGGCAAACGCGCGGCGGCGATCATGAGCCTGATCCAGTCGGCCCGCATGAACGGGCATGATCCGTATGCCTATCTCAAGGACGTGCTGACACGCCTGCCGACGCAACGGGCGAGTGAGGTCGGCCAACTGCTGCCGCATCAGTGGGCGCCTGCCTGAGTCGCGCAAGGTGAGTTCGGCGTACGCTTAC
>NZ_JAAQWP010000021.1:0-1231 GCF_012985535.1 Pseudomonas sp. WS 5021
TGAATCGCCCCTAGTTTCGTAGACACCTCCAAGCCTTAAAATGAGGCCCATTAGGAGGTGCCATGAGCAACCAGCGATATCCCGAAGAATTCAAAATCCAGGCGGTCAAACAAGTGACCGAAAAGAAGCTTCCTGTCTCGGAGGTGGCTGCACGATTGGGTGTGTCCGTGCACAGCCTCTATGCCTGGGTTAAGCGCTACACCAAGCCCCAGGAACAGCGCGTTGAGGAGGATGATCAGAGCGCTGAGGTTCGTCGTCTACGGGCCGAGCTGAAACGGGTGACGGAGGAGCGAGACATCTTAAAAAAGGCCGCCGCGTACTTTGCCAAGGAGTGCGGCTGAAGTACGCCTTTATTAAGCAGCAAGCGGGTCATTACGCGATTCGACGGCTTTGCCTGACGCTCAAGGTTCATCCCAGCGGCTACTACGCGTGGCTATCAGAACCAAAATCTGCGCGAGCCAAGGACGATCAGCGACTGCTTGGACTGATCAAACACTCCTGGTTGGAAAGCGGTGGTGTTTATGGCTATCGCAAGATCCATGATGACCTGCGAGAGGTTGGTGAGAGCTGTGGCCGTCACCGGGTAGCTAGGTTGATGCGCCTTGAAGGTTTACGTTCTCAGACTGGGTATCGACGGAGGCCGGGAAAATATGGCGGTAAACCAGCCGTTGCCTCACCGAACTTACTGAAGCGCCAATTCGATGTCAGAGAACCCAACAAAGTCTGGGTCACAGACATTACCTACATCCGAACATATGAAGGCTGGCTGTATTTGGCCGTGGTGCTCGATCTGTTTTCACGCCAGATCATTGGTTGGTCAATGAAGTCGCAGATGACCAGCGACGTAGCCATTGATGCACTGCTGATGGCGGTTTGGAGACGTAAGCCGAAGCAAGAGGTGATGATCCACTCGGATCAAGGCAGTCAGTACAGCAGCTCAGACTGGCGAAGCTTCTTGAAAGCTAACAACCTGGTAGCCAGCATGAGTCGTCGAGGTAACTGCCACGACAACGCTGTGGCGGAGAGCTTTTTCCAGCTGCTAAAGCGGGAGCGGATCAAGCGTAAAATCTACACTACACGCCAGGATGCTCGGGATGATGTGTTCGATTACATCGAGATGTTTTACAACCCAAAACGACGCCACAGTTTCAACAATCAGCTGTCACCGGTAGAGTTTGAAAAGCGTTACGCAGCGAGCCTGGAGAGTGTCTAGGAAACCCGGGGCGATTCA
>NZ_JAAQWP010000022.1:0-1119 GCF_012985535.1 Pseudomonas sp. WS 5021
CGGAAATATACAGGCCGTCAACCATACCTTGAGTGCAATCAATTGGTTTTCGGTCAATGGTTACAGGGCCCATGGAGGAGGCGGGAGTTCGTGCTGCATCATCATGCCGACTAAGTGGCGACCTGGTTTGAAGGCTAATGTCGAGTGGGAAGTCGACCCTGACCCTTTTGCTTACTCAAAATGGCCGCCGTTAGGAACTGATGGCTATCGAGCCGCACAAGCTAAGGATAAAGCCAATTATCAGCACCATAGAGTCACAGTGGATATTCCGGAGTGGCCAGGTACAGAGTCTTGTGATCTTAAGGTGCATTTTTTAGTCTGTAATCAGGTCAAAGTCACAACTTCTTGCTGGGGCTACGGCTCGCCGAACAACCCGATTAAAGAGCCTAAGCAAATGAAGGAGCCCGCTGTATGTCCGAAATGAAAAGCAACTCCATAGCTAAAGCTTGGGCTTCTCCGGTTTTTCCTGTCAGTGGTCGTTTGCCGACGAGAACTTCGGTGGTGGCAGCCAATTACAACAAGCAAACCATGGAGTGACTATTTAGCTACGTGCGCGAAATTTTTAGTTTGGTTGTGATCAGGGGGGTTAAGGCTGTGAAATTAATGATGAGAAAATTGCTGATGCAAGGATTATGTGGCTTGTTGGCCTTAATGCTATTCGGATGTTCCTCTGCGGATAACGAAATGGCGGGCGGGAATATACAGGCCGTCAACCATACCTTGAGTGCAATCAATTGGTTTTCGGTCAATGGTTACAGGGCCCATGGAGGAGGCGGGAGTTCGTGCTGCATCATCATGCCGACTAAGTGGCGACCTGGTTTGAAGGCTAATGTCGAGTGGGAGGTCGACCCTGACCCTTTCGCTTACTCAAAATGGCCGCCGTTAGGAACTGATGGCTATCGAGCCGCACAAGCTAAACATAAAGCCAATTATCAGCACCATAGAGTCACAGTGGATATTCCGGAGTGGCCAGGTACAGAGTCTTGTGATCTTAAGGTGCATTTTTTAGTCTGTAATCAGGTCAAAGTCACAACTTCTTGCTGGGGCTACGGCTCGCCGAACAACCCGATTAAAGAGCCTAAGCAAATGAAGGAGCCCGCTGTATGTCCGAAATGAAAA